>JABSQZ010000014.1 GCA_013215505.1 Oceanospirillaceae bacterium | reverse complement strand
ATAAAGGGCCCGATCAACAAGCACGAGAGACAGCGTAAAATTTAAGAAAAGAGTGCCAACTACCTTGAAAAACACCGTCAGAGTAAACCCTCCTAGCTGAATTATTTCGATAAATGTTTTTCAGCAATCCCTGTTTTTCGTAATAACACAAAGTGTGGGCTGAAAGCCCGGACAACTTAGAAACTGCTGATATGTACACAATAACCCCTGCAGGTCAGACTGTTTGTGCCGGATAAAGGGGCAGATAATAATCAAAGAATCGCAGAATAATATAATCTGTCGATGGCGATTGATTAAGAAAGTTAGCAGCTAAAAAATCAATCTTTAATGGCGAGAAAAACTTGAATCTACCAGCAACACAGCTCAATAGCCTCACACCTCACACCTCACACCTCACACCTCACACCTCACCTCAAACTACGCTGGCCCTATTCGGATCGGTTAAAAAACCGCCTGTTTGGGTGAGTATCTGCTGCGCGATTTGTTTAGAACTAGATGACTTGGCTGCTTCGAGTTCAGCTGCTGTTATGCCAACTACCTGAAGCAGGTCCACCTGTCCGGAGGGTAATTGGAATGATGTTGGAAAATTATTCGGTTGGACAATTAGCATCGCAGGTATTTTCTCAGACAGTGCCAGTGGCACCATGTGGCCGTAGTGTAGTGGGGCTATATCACCCATTTTTCCCTCTGCCAATAAGATATTGTAGCCGACCAGTGTTTGCATTATAGGTAGGGCCCAAGCACACTCCTGTTCAGTCTCCATAATAAATTCTGTGCCCAGCCCAGAGTAGTCTTCAGCTGCCTTGGCTTTCCAGGGATTGGACATGCCCGAGCTGACATAGGCCCAAGTCGTTCGGTCCGAGGTCGGGGGGCATTTAAAGACTCCGTATGTCAGCCATCTGGGGTCTACTTGATCGATGTTGAAGCGGGTTTCAAAAAGCTCTGCTGGCAGAGTATAAATACCGGGCCCAGTGTCTGTAAAAATTTCTTTATATACATGCTCTTCTCTGTGTTCCCAACATTGTTCTAGAAAACTCATACTTGTCCTTTGTTCTAATCGATTATTAGGGAAATGGGATGTTGCTTAGCGACATCTTATTGACGTTTTATTTTTCAGCTAACAGCAACATGATTTCATAGACGATATTGGCCGCCAGTAAAGCGGAAATACCCTGTGGATCATGGGGTGGGCTGATAGTGTTTATGTCGGCAGCCACTATATTCAGACCCCGGCAAGCTTGGATAACCTGCAGTCCCTCGCGTGGGCTGGCACCGCCAAAAGTAGGGGAACAGACCCCGGGGGCCACTGAGGGATCAAAGAAATCCATGTCAAAGCAGAGGTACACAGGTCTGTCAGCTATGCATGTTTGTACTTGACTGAAAACATCGACAATACCGCGTTGTAGCAGCTCTTGCATGTCGATTAAGTTGTAACCAAGCTGCCGACAATAATCGGCAACACCGGGGACAAAATGACTGCCGCGCCTGCCAATATGAAAACTGCGCTGTGGGTTGATTAGCTGTTCTGTGACGGCGTGGGTAAAGGGAGTGGCATTACTGAACTCTTGCAGCGGATAGGCATCGGTGTGGGCATCCAGATGCAGAACCACTAAATCGGGATACAGCTTGGCCAGTGCTCGCATTTGTGGCAGCGCTACAGAGCCATCGCCACCGAGTGTGATAGGCACCGCAGCATTGCTAATAGCGTGATCCATCGCAGCTTCAATGGCACTGTAAGTCTTTTCAATGTTATCCACAGTGACAGAGACATCACCCAGGTCTAACATCCCTAAAGATTCAATGGGATTGATGCCAGTGTTGCCACAATAGTGGCTGATCAGGGCTGACTGCTGGCGGATGCTCTGCGGTCCCTGGCGTGCGCCGGTGCGCTCGGGATCAGAGCCGCAATCGTAAGGCAGGCCCAATATGACAGCCTTGGCCGATTGGGGGTGCAAACTGCCAGGCATGCCCATAAAAGTACTATTTTTGATCTGTTCTGAAGTTTTGCTCTGTTGTGTCATTATCATTCCCCGTAAAGCGTAGCTACAAGATTACAGCATATAGATAACGGTGAAAGCAGTTAAGCAACAAAAAATCATGACAGCTAACTGTGACTTGGACTCAATACAGCTAAACCCGGTGGTTATCACTGGCGGTATCATTGACGGCTTTTAGTCGATCCAGTAATCAAGATGATTTCATTGCGAACCAGCCGTGAATCAGCCCGGTTTGTAGAAATTGAACAGGTGTTGAAAAACCTGCGGATTTTATGCTCCAAGCAACTTGTGTCGGTGGCAATAGCGAGATTGATGTACCCAGTGAAGATGTCATTTTTTCAACCACAGCGCTGGGTAAATCAGAAAAGTTTAAAGTAGAGCACCAAAGCGCCAGCAGATCGGCATAAGTGTCATGCGAAATGTCGGCACTGAGCTCTGCATTGATTAAGATTCCCGCTTTTGCCAGCCGCTTAGCTATGGATTTGAACAAACTGATCCGCTGCGAGTAATGGGTTAAAAAATGAGAGACCAAGAAGCAAGTTGCCGCATCAAAAGCCGGGCACTCTGGCAAGTCCTCAAGGTATCCATTATGGAAATGACAGCGAGAGAGCAGGCCCTGTTGAGCGACACGTTGTTTACAGACATCCAACATAGCTGTTGCCGGATCAACGGCGGTAAACTGCCAATTCGGAAAAATTTTTGCCAGATAGATTAATTCTGCCCCGGTCCCGGCACCTACGCATAAGATGCGCGCATTGGCTGGTAAGTCGATGAGAATCATTTGGCTTAAGAAGTGTAGCGCGTCTTTGATCGGTGTTAACTTATTAAATTGAGTGTCGTAACGGGTGGCACGGGTTTGGTCAAAAACTATCGCAGTGTTATCGGTTTTCATAAACTATCCAAAAGTAAAATTTAAAATATCGGCTTTATCTTGTGTCGCTTTATCATAGCTAATGATTTTGATTAGCTGCAGGGTGGGGATTGTTTTATAATCGGCTTATTGTTTGATTTCCGCCCTGGAGAGAATTAGTTGCATAGCAAAAATTTGGTCAATGTCGGCTCAAAAGTTATCGAAAACTTTACCCATCACCCCGGTGTTTCTCACTCGGAGCATGTGGTTCTTTTACTGGAACAGGGTGAGTTGCTGTTTGAGCACGGCAGGAAAATTACCATAGTGCCAGGTATGTTGATGCTAATTCCCGCCGGAATGCTGCATCGGCCACTGGCGGGTAATAAGGTTACTATAAGCTGGCTTGGATTTTGTGCCAGTTGTCTCGGGCTAGACGAAGATCAATCGTTAATGTTGCCGTTTAAACAAGTGCGTTTAGGTGCCTTGCCGTGCTTTGTATTGCCAATTGCGAGAAAAGCGCATTTTGTAAGCTTGTTGCAAGAGCTAAGATTAGAAAATGCGTCTTTAGCCGCCGATGCCAAAGAAGTAGCAAAAAGTCTATTGTTGCTGCTGTTGCACGAGGTGAAAAAAGCCTCTAAATTGGCCTGTGAAGTAAATTTCACTCACTCGACAAGCATCAGCGAAGCGCTGAATTTTATGCAAAAAAATGCCCTGACAAGTATTTCCCTGAAAGATGTCGCAGCGGCGGTGCATTTAAGCCCGGCCTATTTGGCAACTCTGTTTAAGCAATCGACCGGTTTTTCAGTTGGCGTATGGATTACCCGGCTGCGCTTAACTGAAGCTTGTTCGCGGTTAATCCATACCGATGAAGCGATTGAGCAGATGACTTACCAGCTGGGGTGGAATGATGTGACCCACTTTATCCGGGTCTTTAAAAAAATGTACGCTATCACTCCGGCTCAATGGCGCAGGCAAAACAGACTCAGTTTTGTTAATCCGCATATGAACTAAACCTGCCAATCTTAGGGTGCAATGGTACGAGTATGGGCACTATTCAATAAAATTACTTTTAACTAAGCTTCCAGAAAATTTGGCTAGAATCAGTGTTGATACTGTCTGAAATCGCAATACAGTTAGACGCTAGGTAGATTCACACAATATGTTGTAAAAAATACCGAGCAGTAATTATAGTTGTAAGTCGTAAGTCGTAAGTCGTAAGTCGTAAGTAGTAAGTCGTAAGTCGTAAGTGGTAAGTGGTAAGTGGTAAGTCGTAAGTTGTAAGTCGTAAGAGGAAGTCCGGTGCGTTTTTGTGAGTCCGACGGGCGGGATGTAATGCGATCATCTGCTTAATTTGCCTCACATCTGATCGCTTTATAGCCCGCAGAGAAAATAGCAGTCTTATTCACATGTTGCTACGCTCTTTTAGTTTTCATAAACGGAGTTTGGTCGCTTTTTTTTGGCCATAAATCGCCGCACTTTTGAGGTGTTGCCACAGGTTTTCATATCACACCAACGACGTCGCCCCGCTTTGGAGCTATCCAGATATAGCCAGGAGCAATTCGAGCCTCTGCATATCCGAAGTCTATCCGTTGGAAATTCACAGGCGAGTTCAACTCCAAGGTAGATAATGCGTTTTTCAATGAGCTGCAGTTCTGAAGTACGGCTATTCAGGGCAACAGCAACTTTATCGTTTAAATTTATTAATCGATGAATAGAGCAGCTGGCATGCCACTTTTTTTCCAATTGCTGTAATAATTCTGTAGCCACCTGCTGCTTTTTTATCAAAGTGTAGAACAATGAAAATAATTGCTCTCTTAATTCTTTTACCTGTATCAATGCTGGTGCGGTCTCGAGCGCATTGTTTTCAATTTTTTCAGTTAAATCAGAAAGTACATCTAAGGGAAGAAGATCGACTTTTTCAGCCCAGATAATTAATTTTGCATAGCTATCTAGCCAATCCAGAGGCCGCTCATCACGTCCAGTGACAGTGTTAATAAAATCTAAAACGGGATGACCGCCGATAAAATCCGCGTCTATAAATTCATGACTGACAGTTTTAACCGTTAAAAGTTGTTTCACAGGTTGGTTCCTTTTTGTATAACCGGTATAAGTGTTTTTAAAGGTTTGCGCGAGTGAAGTCAATTAAATATGACTGATGTTATTTTTTGTATAGATTTATAGGAATAAAAAAATGCCAGATTACGGGTTTTGGATAGTGTTTATTGGTACGGCTATTGCTCTCAATGTTGCTCCGGGACCCGATGTCCTCTATATATTGACTAAGACAATATCAGGGGGAAAGAAGATAGGTATTGCATCTTCTTTAGGTGTTTGTACTGGCGCACTCTTCCATGTCGTCATTGCCGCTGTAGGACTTTCAGCGATTTTACTAACATCTACTTTAGCCTTTATTATCGTTAAGTATATTGGTGTTGGCTATTTGCTTTATCTGGCTTTTCAGGCTTTTCGTTCATCCGGTGCAAATTTTGTTGTCAACGATAATGGACAGCTAAAAGATTCCGCGTGGAAAGCATTTAAGCAGGGAGTATTGATAGATATTTTGAATCCCAAAGTCGCAATTTTCTTTATGGCATTCTTGCCCCAGTTCCTAAGAGAAGGGCAAGGTTCGACATCATGGCAACTGTTGTTTCTTGGCGTATTGGTCATCGTCATCGCCATTATAATAGAAACGCTTTATGTTCTACTAGCCTCAAAAATTTCGCATAAAATTCATACTAATAAAAATTATACTCTGTGGCTAGATAGAGTGGTTGGGGTGATGTTTGTGGGATTGGGGATAAAGTTAGCAACTGGCGTAAATACTTAAAATCAGCGCAGCATGAGGAAGCGAAATTCACCCTTGGTGACTGGTGACAGAGTCAGTTCCGGACAACAAAATGTGCGGAAGCTCAAATGGAGGGTTTTGTGTAAAAATCAGATTAAACCAGTTATAGCCGAACCGTTCGCTCTGGGCATACAGTTGAGCTGACAACTTGAAAATACTAAAGTCTTCTTAAATCAAGGAGTAGAAGTATTATCAATGTTATTACTAGCTTTGCTGTGCGCAGAGTAATCATAAAACAATTGCAGTAGCCCGGATTTGAAAGGCGCTAAAGGTGCCTCTACATAAGATATTCACCTTTGAAGCTAAAGCTACCATCTGCAGAATTTACAGACCTTAGTTTTGCAGTCACTAATTTGCTAATCAAAACCGCTTTCATCAGAGCTTTTGAAATGGCCGTCAAGTCCAAGGTTAGTGGTGAATATATCGGATCAGAAATAGAACTACAACGGTGGGTGGGGGACGCAGAGAAAAAACAGGGAGCTGCACCGACCAAGTAAAATTATCACCCAGATACGCAGCGACAATAAATGCAGTCCCTAAATGTGAAGATCATAAAAAAGTGCAGCTTGTAGCGCTATCAGGCTGATAGCGCTACAAGCGGGTATTGCTATAAAACTTAAGCTACTTGCGAATGCGGATCTATAACGTACTTAACCGCGGCTCCGCCGTCAAAATCAGCGTAGCCTTGCGGCGCCTGATCCAGGGAGATCATCTTAACGTTGACCGCCTTTGCAATATCGATCTTATCAAACAAGATTGCCTGCATTAATGGGCGGTGATATTTCATCACCGGGCACTGACCTGTGTGTAGTGAGTGGGACTTAGCCCATGCCAAACCAAAGCGCATGCTCAGAGCGCCCACCTTAGCGGCGTCGTCTACAGCACCTGGATCTTCAGTTACATACAATCCCGGAATACCAATCTGGCCGCCAGCTCTGGTGATTTGCATCGCCGTGTTAAGTACCGTGGCGGGCGCTTCTGTATTGTGGTTACAGCCACAGCCGTGTGCTTCAAAACCTACACAATCGACAAATGCATCAACTTCGCGCTCGCCGAGAATTGCTTCTAGCTTGTCTTCGATAGACCCTTCTTCACGCAGATCGATGGTTTCGCAACCAAAACTCCTGGCCTGTGCCAGGCGGTCTTCGATCATGTCACCGACAATGACACATGCCGCACCTAATAAGTGTGCTGAAGCGGCAGCGGCTAGACCAACCGGACCGGCACCGGCGATATAAACGGTGGAGCCCGGGCCAACACCTGCTGTTACACAGCCGTGGAATCCTGTTGGGAAGATGTCTGAAAGTAGTGTCAGATCGCGAATTTTATCCATCGCCTGATCTGAATCAGGGAATTTCAACAAGTTGAAGTCGGCGTAAGGCACCATTACGTATTCAGCCTGTCCACCTACCCAGCCACCCATATCGACGTAACCGTATGCTGCACCTGGGCGCACTGGGTTTACGTTGAGGCAGATACCGGTTAGACCTTCTTTACAGTTGCGGCAGCGACCGCAGGCGATGTTAAAAGGCACTGATACGATATCGCCCGGCTTTAAGAACTCGACATCGCTACCTATCTCTAAAATTTGTCCGGTGATCTCATGGCCAAGTACTAAACCAGGTTCAGCTGTAGTTCTGCCGCGCACCATGTGCTGATCCGAACCACAAATATTAGTCGTTAATACACGTAAAATAACACCGTGCTGGCATTTTCGGTTGCCGATCGCCAGCTCTGGAAAATCGATTGTTTCCACAGATACTTTGCCTGTGCCTTGATAGATAACGCCGCGATTGCTTGGGTTGATCGACATCTGGTACTTCCTTCTTATGTTTATTGATAGATAGCTTACCTTTGTGCTTACTACTTATGTTCATTAAGCGAAAGGGTAAGTAACATGTGAATAAGTCAGACAGATCTCTGACTGACAGGGCAAGGTGAAACTTTAGTTTCGCGCTGCTTTGCCTGTTGCATCGCTGTTCATTTTATCAACAGCAGAGCGGCTATTTGTCTTATGCACATCAGGCTACACTTTAGCCGAGCGCCACTATGCAAAGTTGCCTGTAATAGACATAAACTGTGACCAAAATCGCAGAATGCGCAATTGATTATTATTTGTTTAAAAGAATCTAATTCTGAATCGGTAAATTGTTTTCAGGTTATATTAAGGTTGAATTGTTATGAAAGGGTCGCTTTTGGACAATTTGGCTGTATGTTTAGTAGTAGTATTCATCAGTGATCACAACCGTCAACCTGTCGCTTCATTCGGGCAAGCGTTAACAATATTAATATCAGTGATCGCTGGTCGCTCATCATACCTATAATAATTGAGCACCTGATAAGGAGCCCCCGATGAATACAAACGTTAAAATATCTAGTGTCGCAAATGCGAGTATCAAAACTTCCAGCATTGGTTTTTTGTTGTTAGGCGATTATTCAATGATTGCCCTGGCATCTGCAGTTGAACCTTTGCGTATGGCAAACCAGTTATCGGGTAAAGAGCTCTACAGTTGGTATTTGCTCAGTGCTGACGGTAACAGTGTGCAGGCCAGTGATGGTATGAAAGTGGAAGTAGATGCCGCTATTGTTGACGCCCCAAAATTAGATACATTGATTGTTGCCGGGGGTATTAATATTACTAATAACTACAGCAGAGTTGAGCTGAACTGGCTGCGAAGTATGTCCAATAAAGATGTGATGCTGGGTAGTATCTGTACCGGGGCTTATGCACTGGCAGATGCGGGACTGTTGGACGGCTATGACTGCAGTGCTCACTGGGAGTACATAGCACCATTACAAGAGGCCTTCCCTAAAGTTAATTGTAATCGTCGCCTATTTACCCACGACCGGGACCGGTTAACTTGTTCAGGGGGTGGTGCACCAATGGATATGATGTTGTATGTGATTACTATGCAACATGGCAGGGCTCTCAGTGGTGCCATTTCGGATATGTTTGTCTGTGATCGGGTGCGCTCTCAGGGAGACCAGCAGCGAGTACCACTACGTCATTTACTCAGTACCGCACAACCTAAGTTAGTTGAGATAGTGGAGCTAATGGAAGCTAATATAGAAGAGCCAATTGAATTAGATGAGTTGGCAAGCTTTGTCAGTGTTTCCAGGCGCCAGTTGGAGCGACTGTTTCATCGCTATTTAGACTGTACACCATCGCGTTACTATCTTAAATTACGCTTGGACAGAGCCCGGCAGTTATTGAAGCAGACCACACTTTCTATCATTGAGGTGTCCTCTGCCTGTGGTTTTGTCTCAACCCCACATTTCAGTCGTTGCTACCGTAAACATATAGGTTTTTCACCCAGAGAAGACCGCACGGGTATGTGGTCGGATGACAGTTTAAATGTATCGAACCCTAGTTCAACTGTGGCAGTGCAAGAATTACTGGTTAATCAAACGATGCAAAATGTACTGACTGCCGCCCGCGCCGAGCCTAGTTTCGCCTCGGTCAGTATTAATTAATAGCTGTAATTCACTACTAACCGACAGCGCCGCTGCCGGTTAGTAGTACCGTACCTTCTGCAGGCCTCCCTGGCCCGTATATCAGTACCCCAAGAGTATAAACAATACTTTAGCTTTTGAATTGGCAAAGTCTCTCGATTTTTACTGTCTGTTTCTATACTGTCTCCCTCCTCCTATTAAAAGCCGCCAATATCCATCTGTCGCTAATAGTTCTCGATCACCCCGTTACTGTCGTTTCAGGAATTATGGCAGGCAAATTAATCACTAGTATGTGCGTAGCCTGAAATCTGTCTAATAAGTAACCTATTTCACAGCAGCACGCTTGGATTATAGGTGTCTGCAGACTGCTCTTGGGCTATTCCATAATAAGAAGGTAAAAACCTATGACTGAAAATATACGCGGCTCAGTATCTACAGTGCCGGAAGAAGAACAAGTCGAACACCAGCTGGGGCAAGATAATGTGCAGCTACTGGGGCTGGACATCCACAATCCAGTGTTTGGTATTAGCGCCGGATTAATTTTATTTTTTGTAGTGGCAACACTGATGTTCCCCGAGGCATCAACAGCCATGTTGGGTGGTGCTAAAAGCTGGTCAATCAATCATTTCGATTGGCTATTCATGATCGGCGGAAACTTGTTTGTGTTGTTTTGTATCGCCATGATCTTTTTGCCCGTAGGTAAAATTCGTCTCGGTGGCAAAAATGCCACGGCCGAATTTTCCAGAGTATCTTGGCTGGCAATGTTGTTTGCCGCTGGTATGGGTATTGGTTTAATGTTTTGGAGTGTGGCTGAGCCCGTTGCCTACTATACCGACTGGTATGGCACCCCATTAAATGCAGTGCCCAATACTCCCGAGGGAGCATCAATGGCACTGGGAGCCACTATGTTTCACTGGGGTCTACACCCGTGGGCTATCTATGGAGTGGTCGCTTTATCCCTGGCATTTTTCACTTATAACCGCGGTTTGCCGTTAACTATTCGATCAGCGTTCTATCCTATTTTGGGCAATAGAGTTTGGGGGCCTATTGGTCATGCTATTGATGTACTGGCAGTATTGGCGACAATGTTTGGTCTGGCTACATCCCTGGGTTTGGGAGCGCAGCAAGCAACCAGTGGTCTGAGTCATTTGTTTGGCATCGAAAACACTATTAACACCCAGATAGCAGTGATAGTGGCAGTGACTGCAGTGGCGCTGATCTCTGTGACCAGAGGCCTGGATGGCGGGGTTAAACTGTTGAGTAATATCAATATGTGTATTGCCGCAGTACTGCTGGCATTTGTTGCGATCGCTGGATCATTGAATGGTTTTTTCAATAACTTTATTATGTTAATTGGCAGCTACGCTGAGAATATCATTCCACTGAGTAACTGGATAGATCGTGAAGACTCAACCTGGTATCACGGTTGGACGGTTTTCTACTGGGCCTGGTGGGTTTCCTGGTCGCCTTTTGTCGGTATGTTCATCGCCCGCATTTCTAAGGGGCGTACCGTTCGTGAATTGATGATAGCGGTGTTAGTCATCCCTACTTTGCTCTCGGCTGTGTGGATGTCAGCCTTTGGTGGCAATGCCTTGGATCAGATCCAGAACAATGTCGGCGAGCTGACTAAAGGGGTTGGGGATGTCTCTTTAACTATGTTCCACATGTTGGCAGAAATGCCTATGGCGGAGATCACTTCAGTACTGGCAATCATTTTGGTACTAGTGTTTTTTATTACATCTTCAGATTCTGGCTCGTTGGTTATAGACAGTATCACCGCCGGTGGCAAGGTCAATTCGCCGGTCGCGCAGCGGGTCTTTTGGGCCATAATGCAGGGCTTAATCGCCGGTGTATTATTGTTCGGTGGCGGGGCAGATGCCCTAAAAGCGCTGCAAGCGGGTGCTATTACTGCCGGACTACCTTTTACCGCAATTCTGATCCTGATGTGTTTTAGCCTCTACAAAGGGCTAAATCAGGAGCTGAAGAAAGGCTAGTCTTGTTCACTGGCCAGGGAGGGCCGGCTGCAAGATATTGGCCATATCGTCTAAACTCTGCACAGAAACAGGGTGCGATATGGCTGTTCTGTGTCTAAATCAGAATCTGCCGCTAATTTCAGTAATGGCCATATTTCAGGCTTTGAAATCGACAAAATTAGCCGTGCTGGAAGGACCGTCAGCGCTCTGTTGGCTGATCTCCTGGACTGCTTTCGAATATTGTGACATCAGTGTAGATAAGTGGCTCTGTTGAGACTGCAACATATTGGCAATAGCATCCATTGCGGGGTTGTTTCCCTGTTCAGTGTTGCCTTCGGCGCTGGCAAGCTGTTCTTTAGTATGGGAAATTTGTTCTTTGACTTGGATGATCTGTCGTTTCAGGTGCTGTAATATGAGGTTGGCCCCTGCAGATTAAGCCGTTTTCTCAGTACTGGCCTCTGTGCCGTCCGCCGCTACCTGATCGTCTTCAGCCGCCGCAGTTTCGGTTACCGAACTTGACTGTCGGGCATCCACAGTTGATTGCGCGTTGCTGCTGTCTTTAGCTGCAGTTTTAAAGTGTGTCTGTATGATCAAAGCATCGACTTTAGCGCTCTGCTGGGCTTTAACCGTTGAGGAATTTAAGCGCTGCTGGGTCGGTGACTGTTGCTGAGTGCTAGAACTGGTGATTGAAGATAGTTGCATGCTGAGAAATAACTCCCTTGTCCCGAATGATTGCTAGAACACTTATAGTTGGCGGCTCAACTGAGAAAAACCTTAGAGGTTCAATGAAAAATTAATTAGCCTTGGGCTCTGCCGTTATTTAATTGGCAGAGGTCCGTAATTTCCCATCTGTTTAATAATCCAGGCCTTCCTTTGCTTGATATAGCGAGTCGCCGGTGTAGCTTTGAATTTGATCGGGTTGGGCAAAATTGCCGCTATCGCCGCCGCTTCCGATCTCTGCAGTGTAGCAGCGGGTTTGTTAAACCAGTAGTACGCAGCCGCTTGCGCACCAAACACCCCTTTACCCATCTCGATGCTATTAAGATAGACTTCTAAAATACGCTCTTTAGACCAAAAAATTTCTATCAGCAGGGTAAACCAAGCCTCCAAACCTTTACGTAACCAGCTGCGCTGCGGCCACAAAAAAACATTTTTGGCGCTCTGTTGGGATATAGTGCTGCCTCCGCGCAAGGCTTTCCCCTTACCATTGCTTTGCAGTGCCCGCTGTATCGCCTGAAAATCAAAACCCCGGTGCTGGAAAAAATTCTGGTCTTCAGAGCTGATCACCGCCAGTTGTAACTGCGAGGAAATCTTATCTAAGTCTCGCCACTGGTGCCGCAGCCGGTAGTCATCACCACCCTGGAAATAGCGAATCAGCATCAGTGGGGTATAGCGGACATCGACGACTTTATACA
The DNA here is from genome assembly GCA_013215505.1 of Oceanospirillaceae bacterium. Lineage (GTDB taxonomy): Bacteria > Pseudomonadota > Gammaproteobacteria > Pseudomonadales > Balneatricaceae > Rs1. The sequence goes on along the minus strand of JABSQZ010000014.1, from coordinate 156,958 downwards.
GCGCTACCCAAGATACGCTGGTGACGACAAAGACTAGCAGAAGTTTAAGCAACGCACGGATTATCATTTTCATTGATTATGTTATGTAGAGCGGGAAAGTGCCAGAGCATAACATCTATTCAGTCACGATGAGATTACTGGCTTTTGTTAATACAGAGAAAATAAGCCCAGCGTATAGGTTTTAGCTGCTATTGAGCCGAGATGAGATTAATCGCTTTTGTTAATACAGAGAAAGTAAGCCCAGGGTATGATTTTTAGCTGCTATTGAGCCGCGATCAGATCACTCGTTTTTGTTAATACAGAGAAAATAAGCCCAGCCGATGAGAATTAGCTGCAGTGGCGCACGAATCAACAGGTAGATAGCTCCCCACTGGTGTCCCCCTAAACCCACCCCTTGCAGTGCCGCATAAATATTAGCGGGGAAGAAAACAATAAATACCGCAATGGCCAGTTTGGCGGCGTGCAGTTGCAAACTGGGGGCGATTAAAGCCAGTCCGATTGCCAGCTCCAATACTCCGGTCGCGTAAATAATCAAGCTGCGAAAGGGAATCCATGCTGGCAACATTTCAATCATGCCCTGAGTTTTTAGCAGATGACCAATTGCAAAGAAGATAAAGCAGATGCCTAAACCAATGCAGGCATAACGGGCGACATTTAACGGCGCCGGTGACTTAGATGTTTTGTTCAGCAACCAGCTGATGCTCAGTGGCAGTGTCAGTAAACAGAGGATGATGATCGGGGTGAGCATGTGTACTTCCTTGATTCAGCTTAATGTACAGCAGTTATCGACCTTTGCCGATGCGGGCATAGAGGCGTTAACGGCTAGAGAAAAGCAGATTCTTAAGCTGATCGCCGGGGGCTTTAGCAATAGAGAAATAGCCGGGACCCTCTTTCTGGCATCGGGTACGGTGAAAAACCATGTTTCTAATGTGCTGGCCAAGCTGAAGACCAGGGACTGAACCCGCGCCGTATTGAAGGCGCTAAGTGCAAAAATCATCTGAGTTATTTCTGCACATTAGCGACATCGGCCAACCACAGCCAAGGTATTAGCCGCTTAGCAGTGTTTTTTATCCCCCGCCATAGATAATGGGAAACCAATCTTCGCGCAGGCGCTCGCCACTGCTCTGGTTAATATCCGGATAGTTGGGCGAAGTATTTCCCGGTCGTTGAATATAGCGGGCATCATCGCCAACTAACCGAAACGATAAAGTGCGGCTGCTAGTGTCGAGGGTATTGGCGTTGGCGCCGTGCACTGTCTTGAAATTAAACGCCACAACGTCACCAGGTTCTACCGCTTCACTGCGAATTTGAAAATCGCCATTATCAATGTCCGGCAGATCCATAAACTGGCTGCTGTCGGCATAAAAATCAGTATTACCGGACCATTTAGTTGGTCTGACCAGCTTGGGCCATTGGTGAGACCCGGCAACACATTTTAAAGACACCTGCGCCGATCTGGAATCCAGTGGGATCCAGAAGCTGACATGCTGTTGCCCCTGCACAAAATAGTAGGGCATATCTTGGTGCCAGGGGGTGGCCACACCACTAACCGCTGCTTTGTCTAAGTAGTGATCGTGGAAAAATTGTACTTGCTGTGAACCCATTAAAGCAGCGGCAATTTCGGCCATAGGTGACTGTTCGACAAACTCTTGATATTGGGGAATGCGTTGCCAGTTGCAAAAATCTTCAAAAAAACGGCCTTTTTTATCCGCACTTTGATGGGTAATTGCCCGGGAGCTGGGGTTGGCAGCGTTTTCATCGGCGCCCTGATTTAAACGTTCTATCCAGGCGTTAAAGACCCCGCGCAGTACCACAACGCCTTCATCCTGGTACTGGGCTATTTGCTGTGCTGAAATCATCTAATAATCAATCCTTTTACTATTATAGCCACTGTGGTTCAGCGGCAAAAAACAGCCATCTTAAACAGTTTTTGAGAAAAGTTAAGCGCTCTGTTGCAGCACTTGCCCGGAAAAATCAGTATTAAAGTGCTTGCCCAACAGAGCGTGATAAAAGCTCTGATCATTGAGGGAGCCCAATATTTTCTGTTGCTGCGCCAAAATTAAAGGCAGACCGGTATGGTATTTGATTTCAATGGCGCGGCGCATGCCGATATCAGCAGGCACAATTGTGACTTTATCCCTTGCCAGCTGTTCGATTGGCATCTCCTGCGAGCAGTGTTGTACCTGGCTTGGCTGCTCGGCAATAGTCACTTTTAATAACTGTTGTTTGCTATCCACAAAAAGTTTTATCTGTTGTTGAAAATCAATGCACTGGCCAAAATTTTCACTGCCATTGGTGGCCAGTGGGGTCATCAGTGAGTGCCCTTTGAGTACGTTCAGTGGGTTGGTATGGGCGACAAAATCTTGTACATAGGCATTGGCCGGGTTCAGTACAATGTTTTCCGGGGTATCATACTGGATTATTTTTGCCGATTCCATGATGCCAATTTTACTGCCGATCTTCAGCGCTTCATCCAAATCGTGACTAACAAAAACAATGGTTTTCTTCATGTTTTGTTGCAGTTCGATCAGCTCATCTTGCAACTGGGTGCGGATCAGCGGATCCAGGGCTGAGAAAGGCTCATCCATCAGCAGAATATCTGTGTCCATGGCGAAAGCTCTGGCCAGGCCGACACGCTGTTGCATACCGCCGGAGAGTTGATTGGGGAGTTTATCAGCCCATTGCTCAAGTCCCACCATCTGCAATTGCTGTAGCGCTTTCTGCAGGCGCTCGGCTTTGGGCATCCCCTGCATTTCTAATCCAAAAGCGACGTTGTCTATGACACTGAGCCAGGGCATCAGGGCAAAATTTTGAAACACCATTGAGATACGATGACCGCGCATGTGCAATAGAGTCTTGCTGTCGCAACTGGCGACGTCGACCATCTGCTCGCCATCTTTGACGAGTAAACTACCGCGAGAGATAGTGTTTAAACCATTGATAGCGCGTAATAAACTGGATTTACCGGACCCGGAAAGACCCATTAATACACATATCTCTCCCTCGGCTATTTCTATGCTGGCATCTTGCACGCCAACGGTATCGCCGGTGTTCTGGATGATTTGCTGGCGAGTTTGGCCCTGGTCTAATAGCGCTAAACTTTTCACGGTATTGTTGCCAAATATGACATCGACATTGCGTATGCTTATAGCGGACATAATAGGGCCTCTTTTTTAGCGGTATAGGTATTAACTGTGTTAAAAATATTCGCAGTGTTCATGATTATCCCTGCTCCTTGGCACCTGGTGCTTTGCAGATACGATCGAGAATAATTGCCACTAATACTATGGCCAGTCCGGCTTCAAACCCCTGAGAAATATTCACTGTGTTCAGCGCTCGGACCACAGGTTTACCTAGACCATCGGCACCGACCAGGGCGGAAATTACCACCATAGAGAGGGATAACATGATGCACTGGGTGATCCCGGCCATAATACTCGGCATCGCCGCAGGTAACTCTACTTTGTAGAGTAATTTAAAAGGTGTGGCACCAAAGGCGCGGCCAGCTTCTAATAAATCTCCGGGTACCCGGCTGATGCCTAGATAAGTCAGTCGAATAGGAGCGGCTATGGCAAAGATGATAGTAGAGATGAGCCCGGGTACGACTCCTAAGCCAAATAGCACTAAAGTCGGTATTAAATAGACAAAGGTGGGGATGGTCTGCATCAAATCCAGAATCGGCCGCAAGATAGTGTACAGCCAGGGCTTGTGAGCTGCCATGATGCCAATCGGTACCCCAAATAAAATCGAGATGCTGGTGGCGGTCAGGACTAATACGAAGGTCTCTAACATTTCCTGCCAGTAACCTAAGTTGAGAATTAATAATAGCGCCAGTACCACAAAGATTACCAGCGGGATGCTACGGTGTAAAAACCAGGCAACCGCGGCGGTCATTAACATCGGCACAAAAGGAGGCAGCCAAATAAATATTTCAACTATGTTCAAAATCAACCATTCCAGGGTGACCGAGATAGCATCAAAAATGAAATCGGCGTTATCGGTAAGCCAATCGACGAAGGACTCCATCCAGCTGCCCAGAGGAATTTTATTGTCTGTGATCCAGTTCATGCAAGTGCCTAATGTTATTGTATTAACTAATGGAAGAAACGCAAAGAGAGACAGTGACGAGTAATCGCCACAGTGAGTGCCAGCGGCCATTGCGTAGACCGCCAGCGGGTGAACGTCTTACATTTCTAAGCTGGCTTTGACCGCTTTGATGGCATCGCCACCGTCTTTAGTGGTCACACCTTTCAACCAGGCATCCAACACACCTTGGTTAGCTTGTAACCAGGTTTTGGCAGCTACCGCAGGCTTTTGCCCGTCGTCGAGGATGGCGCCCATGATCTGGTTTTCCATCTCTAAGCTGAAGCTAAGGTTTTGTACCAACTGGCCGACGTTAGGGCAGTCCTGTAAGTAGCCTTTGCGCACGTTAGTGAAAACGCTGGCACCGCCGTAATTAGGGCCGAAGAAATCGTCGCCACCGGACAGGTACTTCATGTCAATATTGGCGTTCATCGGATGTGGAGCCCAGCCTAAGAAAGCTATCCACTGATCGCGCTTGGCGGCGCGGGTTACTTGAGAAATCATCCCCGCCTCACTGGATTCAACCAATTTAAAGCCTTTAAGGTCAAAGGCGTTTTGGTCGATCATGTCCTGAATTAAACGGTTGCCATCGTTGCCGGGCTCGATACCGTAGATTTTTCCCTTGAAGTTATCTTTGTACTTAGCTAAATCGGCAAAGCTTTTAACACCGCCGTCAAATACATACTTAGGGACAGCCAAAGTGTATTTAGCCCCTTCTAAGTTAGCGCGTACTGTTTCAACAGTGCCTGCATCACGGTATTTTGCGATATCAGCTTCCATGGTAGGCATCCAGTTACCGAGGAAAATATCGATGTCGTTGTTTGCCAGAGAGGTATAAGTAACAGGCACAGACAATAACTGAGTGGAAGCTTTGTAGCCCAGTGCGGTGACGATTTCGGAAGCGACTGCGGTAGTGGCAGTGATGTCTGTCCAGCCGACATCGGAAAAACGTACCTTGTCACACTGGCCGGCAATTGCGCCGGCACTGAACAAGCTTAAAGTCAGTGCTGCCGCGCCAATTAATTTTTTGCCATTAGATTTTTTGTGTTGCGTAGTCATGAGTGTTTCCTTTTTTATTAGACTTACAAATACTTGCAAGATAATGGTTTGCTCTGCTTACTCTATATCTGGTCTGTAAGCTATTTAGCTGACAGACCTGTTGATCAAACTGTTTTACCTTCAGGTATGGCTCTCTTAGCAGCGCTCAAACGCTGCTGTTCCCTCCAGTTATCATCGATCCACACCGGTGCTTCATCGGCTGCTAGTGGACTGATACCGAGTATCATATCTGCGGCTTTTTCAGCGGCCATGATAGTCGGGGCGTTTAAATTACCGTTGGTTATACTGGGGAAAATGGACGAGTCGATCACCCGTAAGTTGTCGATGCCGCGCACTTGGCACTGGCTGTTGAGCACCGCCAGCGGGTCGTCATCGGCGCCGATTTTGCAGCTGCACGAGGGGTGGTAAGCGCTTTCAACGTTTTCTTTTACCCAAGTATCTATCTGCTGGTCGCTCTGGATACTGGCAGCGGGCTGAATCAGCTCACCGCGATAGTCATCCAGTGCTGGTTGACTCAGTATTTCGCGAGTCAGACGAATACAGGCGCGCCAATCCTCACGGTCTCGCTCAGTGCTGAGGTAATTAAAAATGATATTCGGTTTCTGCAGTGGATCGCTGCTAGTAATCCATACCCGGCCTCGACTGGTCGGTTTATTCGGGCCTACATGCACTTGATAACCGTGACCATCAATCGCTTTGCCGCCGTCATAGCGCATTGCCGCGGGTAGAAAATGGAACTGGATATCGGGCCATTCAACCCCCGCTCTGGAACGGATGAAACCGCAGGACTCGAAGTGGTTAGTGGCACCCAAGCCACTTTTAAACAACAGCCAGCGACTGCCTATCAATCCTTTGCTGATTAAATCCAACTTGCCGTTTAAGGTAATAGGCTGTTTGCAGCTGTACTGGTAGTAAACTTCCAGGTGGTCCTGTAAGTTTTCTCCCACTCCGGGAAGTTCCTGTACCAGCTCTACTCCGGCATCTTTTAGCACTTGTTTCGGGCCAATACCGGACAGTTGTAATAATTGCGGTGAGCCAATCGAGCCGGCGCTGATGAGCACTTCTTTATTGGCGACTGCGGCCAATATTTTTCCGTCTTTTTGGTACTCAATGCCCTGGGCTTTTTTGCCTTGCATCAGTATTTTACGACAGATTACTTTACTGACTAGCTTAAGGTTATCGCGGCGCATGGCGCGACGCAGGTAGGCATTGCTGGTGGAGGCTCGCACCCCAGCCTTGACCGTCATATGCATAGGGCCAAAACCCTCCTGCCGATAACCGTTGTAATCTTTAGTTTTCGGGTAGCCCGCCTCCACGCCGGCATCGATAAATGCCTGATATAAAGGGCTAGTGCTCATTTCATTGCCATTGCAAGTGGCCAGTGGTCCATTGCCACCGCGATACAGATCGGCACCGCCAATCCAGCTCTCAGCTTTTTTAAAATAGGGCAGACAGTCTTTATAGCCCCAATTGTGGGCGCCGTGTTGCTGCCACTGGTCAAAGTCGCGGGCGTGTCCACGTACGTAGACCATGCCGTTAATTGAAGAGGAGCCGCCCAGTACTTTACCCCTGGGGCAGTGCAGTACTCGGTTGTCTAATCCAGGTTCCGGTTGAGATTCAAATTGCCAGGCGTATCTCTTACTGTTCATTGGATAGGAGAGCGCCGTCGGCATCTGGATAAAGATGCTCTTATCAGTGCCCCCGGCCTCCAGCAGCAATACCTTATATTGGCCGTCGGCAGTCAGTCGGTCGGCCAGCACACAACCGGCGGAGCCGGCACCGACTATGATGTAGTCGTACGCCTGGGCGTTGCTTAATAAGGACATTCGACATCCCCCAATTCTATGTAGACACTTTTAACTTGGCTGTAGGCATTCAGAGTCGCCAGGCCATTTTCCCGGCCTATTCCCGACTGCTTGTAGCCGCCTACTGGCATTTGTGCTGGAGAGCTACCCCAGGTATTGATCCAGCAGATACCGGCTTGCAGTTTGGCGATCACCCGGTGAGCACGGGAGAAATCCTGGGTGAAAATGCCGGCCGCTAAACCAAATTCAGTATTGTTGGCACGGGCTAATACTTCCTCTTCAGTGTCGAATTTTAAAATCGACATCACCGGACCAAATATCTCATCAGTAACATTGGGCATAGTATCAGTGCAATCGGCGAATACAGTCGGGCGTACAAAGTTGCCTTTAGCCAGAGAGCCGCTGGTGACTTGCTCTCCACCGCAGACTAATCTGGCGCCCGCTTTTTTGGCGGCCTCGATATAGCCCAATACTTTTTGCATATGTGTTTTAGAAATCAGTGCCCCGACTTGTGTATTGGCATCTCTTGGATCACCGACAATCATTTTCTCAGTGCGCGCCTTAATTTTATCCACAAACTCATCGTAGATGCTGCTGTGGACAAACACCCGGGTACCGTTGGTGCATACTTCTCCCTGAGTGTAGAAGTTTGCCAGCAGCGCCCCGGATACCGCATTTTCTAAGTTGGCATCCCCAAAGGCGATAAAGGCAGATTTACCGCCCAGCTCCATAGTCACTTCTTTAAGTGAGCTAGCGGCATCCGCCATTACTTTCTTGCCGGTACCGCACTCACCGGTGAATGACACTTTGGCGATTCGCGGGTGACGGGAAAGTGCTTGCCCGACTTTGCCATCCCCTTGCACTACATTGAATACACCGTCTGGAACACCGGCCTCAGTGTAGATTTCCGCCAATTTCAGGACGCTCAATGGAGTCTCTTCAGAGGGCTTAAAAATCATCGCATTACCGGCGGCCAGTGCCGGAGCTGATTTCCACATGGCGATTTGAATGGGGTAATTCCAGGCGCCGATTCCGGCACAGATCCCCAGTGGTTCCCTGCGGGTATAGAAGAAATTACTGCCGCCTAAATCTTGTTGTTCACCACTGATACTGGTAGCCAGCCCCGCATAGTACTCAATCACTTCGGCGCCAGATTCAATATCGACACAGTCCGCTTCCTGAATAGGTTTGCCGGTATCTAATACCTCTAACATGGCCAATTCGTCATTGCGCTCTCGTAGCAGGGCGACTGCCCGCAGCATTATCCGGCCGCGTTCAGTGGGGCTCATTGCCGACCAGATGACAAAGCCGCGCTCAGCTGAGTCGACTGCTCTGTCTACATCGGCGAGGCTCGCCTCTTGTACTTGCGCTAACAGTTCTCCAGTGGCTGGGTTGTAGCTGGCAAAAGTGTTGTTGCTGCTGGCGTCGCAATAGCCGCCATCTATGTATAATTGAGTCGGTTTCATCAGTTAGCTCTTGGTGGGTTGTGAGTTTTATCTACTTGGTTTTGTAAATGTTGTTGCCAGACATCCTCCGGCAGTTGCTTTTGTAGGTAATCGGCGATAATGCGCTGCGCCAGTTCACTGTCTATGCCCTTGGGTGACAGTGAGCCGCGCAACCAAATACCATCGATCATAGCGGCAATTGTCAGTGCCACAAATTTAGCTCGCTCGGCGGGCAATACCCGTTTTAGCTCTACTAATAAATGTGTCATCAAGCGCTTTTCATTGACCCGCTGCAGACGATACAACTTAGGTTGGTGCATGGCCTGAGACCAGAAAGCTAACCAGGTCTTGACTACTTTGGCGTCCAGCTGTTGCGGGTCGAAGTTACCGCCGACAATGGCGGTGATTCGCTCAACCACATCGTCTGTAGTGCAAACTGCCAGGCGCTGTTGCACGCCAATTGACAGCTGACGCAAGATGCTGCGCATGGTTTCTTCCAGCAGGCCGTCTTTACCGCCAAAGTAGTGATTGATGATAGCGGGCGAAACTCCCGCGAAACCGCTGATCATTACCACACTGGCTTTTTGTAAACCTACGGCGTTGATTGCCTGCATAGTGGCATCAATTAACTGTGGCTTGCGTATCGCTGGCATTCCAACTTTGGGCATCTGGCTGCGGATCCTTTTTATTAAATGCGCGTTTAATTAAACGATCATTCAATAAAAATATGGGATTGTGTTTATGCTGTCAAGGCGAATACCCGACTACAGAGAAATTGTCGTGTTTAAGTCGGCATAGGTCGTAAACGATGGTCAGCTTTGAGAGCTGTTTTTGACTGCTGAAAACTCTATAAGCCAATGATTATACTTGTATATTTTTAGTAGTGGAGTAAAGTTAGTAAGTAATTGGCCGCTTTTAGGGACAATGCGAATAAATCCGCTATTTTCTCTGCAGGTTCTAATCGCTCAGGCACTCGACCGGTAATACAGCGCAATGACCGGTGTTTTCCAAGTTGCCTGAGGAGGCTACCGGGTCCTTCCTTACTTACATCCGTGTAGGCAGAACAGCTGAGCGCTTAAACTGTTAAGCATAGAAAGTTATCAGGGCGATCTACTACTGCCGTAACGGCTCCTTTAAACGCTTTCATGGATGATATGCCGAGCGCGTCAGGCCTGGGAAACTTATGCAAACTAATCGATTTGAGCCATCGCAGCGTTGCTGGGAATTAAAGCAAATTTTCACGGTTTTGGCAGATCTGCACAGCTGTCGGCAAAATTCAGCCGACTTAGCTAGCTACATGCTCAATATACAGCCATTAATCAGTCAGTTGATGGCCAGTGAAAACTTATCTTTAGCGCTTTGTGATGCTGCAAACACCAGTGTGCAATATATTTTTAGTGTCGATGAAAAAGAAGCTTTTATTAATCCACAGTTTCGCTATCCACTATTAGGTACACCGACTGGACCGACAGAGTGGGTGATCGCTAATAACCAAGAATTAATCTTCGAAAATCATCATAGCCAACACCAGCATGTCTGGCGCTCTGTCTCAGTGCACTGGCTGGGGATGCCGTTGAGAAATATAGCGGGGCACTGTTTTGGCGCTTTAGTTTGCCAGCACTATAGTAGCGGAAAACAGTTTTCCGCTGAGCAGAAAAGGTTATTCAGATCAGTGTCCACAACCGTCGCCGCTGCCGTAGATAAATATTCTGACTGCTCCAATTTAAAAGGCATATTGGCGCAGCGGAACTTGATGTTAGAGCAAAAATTACGTGATAAAAAACGCTGGGAAAAGTTGCAGTTAGCACTGTTTAAAATTGCCGCTCTGACCAATGAAAAGCGTGAATTGACCGATTTGTATGCGCGGTCTCATCAGATAATTGATGAGTTAATGACGGCCAATAATATTGGTATTCTCAGCTACGACGAAAATAGAAGCCAACTGATACAGGAATATTTTGTCGATAAAGTAGATTATAATTTATATTCCGGTGTAGTGATTCCCTTTGGTGAGGGCATGAGTTCACTGGTGATAAAGACCCAGCAAGCGCAATTATTTACCCCGCAAATAGCCAGGGCTAAGTTGCAATCCGGCGAGCTGAAAAATATATTGGGCAACGATAGTTTCACCAGTTGGATAGGTGCACCGATAATGTCGGCGAGCAAAGTGTACGGACTGATTTTTGTGCAGAGCTATGCGGGAGAAACACCTTATGCAGAGCAAGAGTTACACTTTTTACAATTTATTGCCAGCCATTTAGCCACCGCCATTCAAGTCAAAACTCAAGCTCAGCAAAAAATATTATCGCAGCGACAATCACTGCAGCAGCAATCCTCACTGGAGCAAAAAAATAAGCAGATCAATCAGAGTTTGCAAGAGCTCTCGGCAGCGCAACAGCAGTTAGCTGAGAAACAAAAAATGGCGGCACTGACAGGGCTAGTGGCGGGTGTGGCACACCAAATTAATACTCCACTGGGTATCTGCATTACTTGTGTCAGCCGCCTCAATGATACTAACGCACAGGTCAGACAAGCCCTGCTGGATAACAGCTTGAGCCGTCAAAAATTGGCCGCTTACAACGCACAGGCTGAATCAGCACAGGCATTGATTGACACTAATATGCAGCGAGTTGCTGCGCTGTTGGCTAATTTTGAGGGATTGTCGACCCAGCAGAGTCATAAGCCGCCGCAACAGTTGCTACTCGGACAGTATCTGGAAAATGTAATAGCTAACTTTGCTGGGCGATTTAGCCAGCGAGGTCAGAACATAGAGCTGCACCAGGAGGGCGAAGTGCAAATCTGTACTGACGTCGAGGCGCTGCATAAAGTGTTGACTAATTTACTGCACAATTCTTTAAAGCATGCTTATGATCAGGGACAGTTTGGTTGCATCAGCATTGCTGTAAGTTGCTTCGCTGAGCAGGTAACTATCCGCTACAAAGATGACGGCAAAGGTATGTGTCAGACAGACTTAGATAGGCTGTTTGATCCCTTTTACACAACCAAACGCAATGCCGGTGACAGTGGACTGGGAGCGCACCATATATACAATTTGGTGACTGCAACACTGCAGGGAAAAATACAAGTCAACAGTGAATTGGGCAGGGGATTGAGCTATGAGATACGTTTTCCTCAATCGCTGCAGAATATTGCGGATAGAGGGCTGAGTTAATGGGGGAAATGGATGAATAGCTTGTCTAGCAGGGATACACACCAGCGCGAGCTGGCCCTGCTGATGTTAATCGATTTACAGCAGTGCTGCCAAGACAATCAATGTCTTAGCACCTATATGGGCGGTGCACAAAAGCTATTAAGCGAAGTGCTAGATGTCAATAATTTAACCTTAGCCCTTTATTGTGAAGATGAAAATACGTTGCAGTATGTCTCTCCTGTCAACGCAACGAATAGCCTGGATAAGCTGCCGAGATATCCACTGGGCTCTGTCGATAGCTCCCCGAATGCCTGGATGATTGTACACCGCCAGCAATTATTACTCAGCGCAGGAGATCAGCTGGCACTGGGTCAAGAACCTTGGTTTAGGGCGGGTGTGCAACACATTATGGGCATGTTAATGCTCTCTGATACAGGGGTTTGTCTGGGGGCGTTAGTCTTACACAGCGAGAGTGCCAGACAGAAAATAGCTGCTGTAGACTGGAAAATATTTCGGTTGTTTGGCGAAGAAATAAATCGCGCAGTAGAAAAATACACCCGCCTGCTAGTGATAGATGAGTATATATTCAGTCAGACTAAAGAGCTGGAAAAGCAATTGACTATGCAGCGCAAAGCGGAAGTTTTACAACAGGCACTGTATGAAATTACTGCAACCACTCACCGGCAAATCAGTTTGCCGAAGTTGTATAAAAAAGCCCAGCAGATTCTCGATACATTATTGGACGCCAGAAACATAGGCATTATCCGCTACAGCGAAGCGCTCAGTGAGTTGCGCCATGTGTTTGTAATGGACGAAAAAGATGGGAGTTTATTAGCAGGCAAAGTCATAAGATTTGGTCCGGGGTTCAGCTCGCAGATCATTCGCCAGCGTCGGGCCGCTGTGTTTAGCGCAGAGATAACCGCCAAAAAAATAGCATCGGGGGAGCTACAGGGGATAATCGGAGATCAATCTTTTTCCAGTTGGATGGGTGCACCGATGATCATAGGAGATATAGTCTACGGCGTTATCTACCTGAAAAGCTACTGCACTGAGGTTGAATACTCTTCGATGGAGCTAGATATATTGCAGTTTTTTGCCAACCATTTAGCTTCTGCTATCGCTATCACTCAAGAGGCTGAACAGGCGTTGGCCGCTCAGCGAAACTTGGACAGACAGCAAATATTATTGCGTTCGCAAAACTCTCAGCTCAACCAAGTATTGCAGCAATTACACAGCACCGAAAAGGAGCTAGTGCAAAAACAGAAAATTGCTTCACTGCAAGCGTTGGTATCGGCAGTGGCACTGCACATCAATACCCCACTGAGCAGTAGTTTAGACACTGTGCAGCAATTGGCTGGCAATATTCACAACTTTCACAGTCAAATACAGAATAAGCAGTTGAGCAAACAGGGGCTCGATAACTATTTAGAGGTCGCCGCTAGTTTGGGGGGGCAGCTAAATTTTAATCTGCAACGCGCGGCTAAACTGATTAACAGCTTCAAGCAAGTCGCCGTTAATCAATCGGAACATGAGTTGCGGCAGATAGCGTTAAAGAAGTTTTTAGAAAAATCGCTGTTATCGCTACAGCCACAACTGCAACAGCTGGCAGCGACACAAGTGCAGATAAAACTGTACTGCGATGCATCGTTACATTGTTATTGCAACGTCGATGCACTCAGCCAGGTGATAGATAATTTAATTTTGAATTCCTGCCAGCACGCTTTTATCAGCGCTGCGGCGCCGCTGATTGAAATCGACGTCAGTTGTGAAAATGAACGCATCTGCGTCACTTATACTGATAATGGTAGCGGCATGAGTAAGCGGGATTTATCGCAACTGTTCGAGCCATTTTTCAGTAATTCGGCTGATCCTGAGCACTGTGGTTTAGGCGCTCACTTGATTTATAACTTAGTCACCAGTTCGCTGCAGGGCAGTATTAAAGTCAGCAGTACTATTGATCAGGGACTCTGTTATCAAATCGAATTTCCCCAGACGATTTATTACTCCAGCAGCGCCAATGTGACAACATCTTAAAAATTATCACTGAGCTAGCTATGCTGTAACCCGCAGCACTGCAAAGCGGCGCTGCAGGTCCTCAATATTAGTTGAGCGACTTCACCAGTGATGAAGTGTCCATTCTCCCCATTCCCTGTTGTTGCAATTGTTGGTAGCGGTTGTCGACGTCCTGGGTCAATGGTAGCTGTAGCTGGTGGCGAGCGGCCTCTTCCAGGCAAATACCTAAATCTTTGCGCATCCAGTCGACGGCGAAGCCAAAGTCGAAACTGTCCTGGTCCATCGTCACTAAACGATTTTCCATCTGCCAGGAACCTGCCGCTCCATGTTTTAGCGTGTCTACTACTTGAGGTATAGATAAGTTGGCGCTCTGGGCTAATTTTAATGCTTCGGATAGTCCCTGCAATACCCCGGCGATGCAGATTTGATTGACCATTTTGCAGCGCTGTCCCTGGCCGTTCTCTCCCAGTAGTTGAATCTGCTGAGCATAGCTTTGCATCAATGGCATCGCCGTGGCAAAACTGCTCTGCTGACCGCCACACATCACTGTCAATTTGCCATTTTCAGCCCCTGCCTGGCCTCCGGAAACCGGTGCATCGATAAACTGCGCACCCTTTTCGGCACAAGCCGCTGCCAGCTCTAAAGCCAAAGTTGCTGAAGTGGTAGTGTGATCGACTAAAATGCCACCCTCCTTTAAGCCAGCCAGAATACCCTGGTCACCATAGACGACACTGCGCACATCCTGATCGTTACCCACACAGACAAACACAATATCCGCTGCAGCAGCTGCTTCTGCGGGTGTAGCAGCTTGTTTGCCGCCGTGTTGCTGCTGCCACTGCTGGGCTTTCTCAGAGCTTCGATTATAAACAGTGGTTTGGTAACCACCGCTTTGTAAGTGTGCTGCCATAGGGTAGCCCATAACGCCTAAGCCGATAAACGCGGCAGTTTTGTTACTCATAGTGTCGGTCCTTGTTAGGTTACTTGATCAATGCATCGCTAATGTGAGCCAATACTAAAGTTGAAATTGACATATGTCAATCTTCAAATTATCCTTGTACTTTAGTCTCAGTGAGGCCGTGCATGAGTAAACATAAGTACCAGTTGATAGCAGCCCAGTTGCGCTCTTTAATTGACTTGGGAAAGTATCCCCAAGGCAGTAAACTTCCAGCACACAGAGAGCTGGCAAAAGAGTTAGGCACTACTGCAGTGACAGTGGCTAAAGCTTATCAGTTATTGGTAGAGCAGGGCAGCATAGAGTCTTTTGTCGGTCGTGGTAGTTATGTTTCGAGCCAGTATTTACAGGGGGTAATTCGTGCACAACAGAGTGACAAACAGTTAAACTTTTCTATTTTACAACCTTGTCTACAGCAAAATATGCCGGTATTAAAACAGCTGTTCAAGCAAAAAATCAGTGCTCTAGAAAACCCGCAGTTGTTTGACTACAGTGAAAATAGTGGCTTGCTGGAACACCGTCGGGCGGGTGCAAGCTGGTGTGCGCAATATGGCTTAGAGGTGAGTAGCCCCGAGCAGCTGATACTGACTAACGGCGCCCAAAATGCACTGGCAAGCATCATTGCTCTGTACTCTAACCAGGGCGATTATATAGCCCTGGAAGCTCAGACTTATCCGGGCATTTTAGCTATCTGCAAATATCTGGGGCGCAAAGTGCTGCCTATCGCCATGGATGAGCAGGGCATGTTGCCAGAGGCTCTGACCGAGCAATGTGAAATCTGCAAACCCAGTATGGTGATTGTAGTACCCTCGCAGCAAAATCCCACCGCAGCAACTATGGGGCAGGTGCGTCGGGAAGCGCTGGCGAAAGTGATTGCGCAGCAAGATATATGGTTGGTTGAAGATGAAATTTACGCTTTTTTGAACACTGAAAAGATTGCCGCAATCAGTAATTTTGTCGCCGAGAAAGCTTTTTATATCAGCAGTCTATCCAAGGCTATTAGTCCGGGCATGCGCTGTGGCTATCTGCGGGTTCCGCAGAGCCAATATTCGAAAGTGGTTGACTATATCAGGGCGACACTGTGGTTGCCCTCTCCGTTTATGTTTGAGATTGCCAGCGCAATGATTGATAGCGGTAACGCTTTTCGTGCAGCGGCGCAGCAAAAAAAGACCGCCGCACATCGACAGCAGTTAGTGACCCGCTATCTATCCGCATATAAGCTGCAGCGACAGCGCAGCAGCTATAGCTGTTGGTTACACTTGCCTGCTAACTGGCAGGCGGATAGTTTCACCGCCAGTGCTAAAAAGCAGGGCTTACTGGTGAGTAGTGCCGCGTATTTCAATAGTGGTGGGCAAGCAGCTAATGCCGTTCGTCTTTCGGTGATGGCCATCGCAGATGAAGTCGACTTTATTCAAGGGTTAGAGCAGCTGGCAGCGTTGTTGGCGCTGCACAACACTGAACCTTAGGCCGATTTCCCGGGTAATTTTTGGCGACTGTTAGTGGTGTCTGAGATCAGATATTCGCTGGCAAATTGCTCGGCAGGGACCGGCTTGGCTTTTAAAAAACCCTGCATTTGCTGACAGCCTAATTCTGTCAGTAATTTTTGTTGTTCAATGGTCTCAACCCCTTCGGCAATAGTGGTCATGTTTAAATTTCGAGCGACGTCAATGATTGATCGGGTGATCACCAGATCATCTTGCTCCTGGGGGAGTCCGGTAATAAACGTTCGGTCTATCTTTAGTTTGTCCAATGGGAATCTTTTTAAATAAGCCAGCGATGAGTAGCCGGTACCAAAATCATCCAGGGCAATTTTGATTCCAAAATCCCGCAACTGTTGCAGGGCGCTCTCGGTAAAGTCTGGATCATGCATTAAAGCGCTTTCGGTAATTTCCACCACTAGCCATTTTGCCTCTAAGTTAGCTTTAGCTAAACTGCCTTGAATGCTCGAGACAATGTTCTTGGTAAACTGGTAGCTGGAGACATTGACTGCGATAGGAATGGGTTCCAGACCCTGCTCTCTCCATGTAGTAGCCTGACGGCAAGCCTGATCTAAGACCCATTGACCTATTGGCAGAATCAGCCCGGTCTCCTCGGCGATGGGGATGAATTTATCCGGCGGTATCATACCTAACTCGGGAGTGTGCCAGCGCAGCAGGGCTTCACAACCGCAGAGTTTATCTGTGCCCAACTCATACTGGGCTTGGTAGTAAATTTCAAATTGCTGTTTGCTGAGTGCTAAGCGTAAGCCGCGCTCTATAGATAATCTTTCAGATGCCCGTTCATGCATGTCAAAGGTAAAAAATTGGTAGTTGTTGCGACCTTGAGTTTTAGCGTGATTTAACGCGGCATCGGCATTTTTCAGCAATGCATCAAAACTGTTACCGTGCTCCGGAAAAGTGGCGATACCAATGCTAGGAGTAACCACTAGATCGTGTTCTAAAATATGCACGGGTTCTGCTAAATCGCGCATAATCCGATTGGCTAAACGCTTGGCAGCTGACTGGGACTTATTATTGTTAACCAATATAATAAATTCATCGCCGCTCAAGCGACTGATGATGTCTGAAACTCTGATGTTACCGGCCAGGCGTTTGGCTATTTCCTGGAGTACCTGATCGCCAATATTGTGACCCAGAGAGTCATTGATATTCTTAAACCTGTCCAGGTCGATAAGCATCAAGGCAAATTTTTGCTGATGATTGAGATCGCTGTAGTTGATTACCTCGTTGACTCTCTCTGCCAGAACATGCCGCTTAGCCAGCTTAGTTAGCGGGTCGTAATCTGCCAGATAATTTAGTCGTTGCTCGGTTTTTTTGCGCTCGGAGATGTCGGAGAAAGTCGAGATGTAATTGAGGACCTGATTGTTACTGTCTAAACTGGTGGAAATCGATAACCAGCTGGGGTAAAAACCACCGTTTTTGTGTTGATGCCAAATTTCTCCGCGCCAGTATCCCTGTTCCTGTAATTGGCTATGTTGCCGTTGATAAAATATTTGGTCCTGATGATCTGAGGCAAAAAAGTCTGATTTTTGACCTATTATTTCGTCAAATTGGTAACCGCTGGTGGTGATACAGGCGGGATTGACCGCAATGATTTTATGCGCGGCATCGGTGACTATAATAGCGTCGTTAGAAGAGTCAAAAACCCTGGCGGCCAATTTTAGCTCCAGCGTCTGGCTCTGTATTTCTTGCTCTTGCAGATCAATGCTGCTTTGGTATCTTTTAAACAGGCGACTAAAACCGCGGTTGAAAAGAAGGCTCAGGGCGAGAGTGATTAAGCCGGCAACAGACAATACTATCACTAGCATTTTCAAGTCGCTACGGGAATTTTCTGCGATCAAAGAGCGCTGAGACTCAATGATCTGACTGATTTGTCGGGGAAAAATATCGGCAATTATTATCCAGTTAAAAGGACGGATAGTCTCAACAAAGGCAAATTTACCCGCTGTTTCCTGAGTATAGTTAAATATGCCACCACCGGTACTGGCAAAAGTTAATAATTGTTGCAGGTTTTCATCTGCTAATGGCTGCATGTCATCGGTCAGTTGCGAACGGCTAATCAAAGTGCCTTTGGCATCCACGATAGTGACCGAGGTATTGTTGTTGGTGGTGATTCTGGACAATCTCTCCAGGGCAGCCAAGCGTAAATCTGCTTCGAAACTCTGAATGTAATCACCCGCACCAATATGCCAATTAAAAGGGATAAATTTCTTGGCGAAACTGAT
Source organism: Oceanospirillaceae bacterium (assembly GCA_013215505.1). Classification (GTDB taxonomy): domain Bacteria; phylum Pseudomonadota; class Gammaproteobacteria; order Pseudomonadales; family Balneatricaceae; genus Rs1. Next base: position 138,726 of record JABSQZ010000014.1, on the reverse strand, counting down.
TTTTCTTAACTTTTGTTGTTGATTGCCGGGAGAGTACCAAGAGTAGCGCGAGAAACCCGCTCCAGAGTCGTTGTCGATGGAATCGAGTAAGGTATTGATGATGTGAAACACTTGCACGTCCGCGTTAAGCAGCAGCGAAGTGCCTTCTAAACTCGGCTGGGTTGGCATTAGCACGGCGTTACCGTCTAAATCGTTGATGAAATAATAGCCTCGCCCGTTAAAAAATCGCACATCGCGCAAAGCGGTTTTAATTAGCTCCTTAATTTCGCTCGGCTGCAGCAGAGTTTTATGTTTGTTATAGAGACTAGTGGCGATACTGTGAGCTTGTTCTACGGCGCTGCGAGCTTGTTGCTTTAGCTGTTCTTCGGCCTGAGAGTTCATATGCTCTATAAATTCTCGGGCTTTTTCAACTTCGGCACGGATCTGCTGCTTTTGTTGCTGTTGAATTTCCCGGTCTAAAGTCTGCAGACGATTTTCATAACTGAGATTTTCTTTAAACAAAAAATAGCCAAAAATACCGGCGATGATTAAAAAAGAAATGCCGATCATTCCAAAGGATTGAAACTTCAGCATGGCTTTAGCTTGCGAATTTATGCTCATATAGGTCCAGGAAACACAAAAAGTTAAGTTATATAACAGATTAATTATAGAGGGTAAAGTGGCTGCTGCCACAGCTTAATCAAATTACTTTTTTATTGAATAAATTGTGAATTTTTTGCGCTATAGATCTGCCTGAGGAAAATAGCATTGATTCTGAAAAGTTGTTTAGGCTCAGTGTTGTATTGGCTGACAAGCCGCAGCAAATACCGGATTTTTTGCTGCCAGCGGCAGACAGTGCTTATTGAAGTTACATAATATTTGCAAAAACATCTAACAAAATTTAGGACTATCCCTTAGAAATCTAGCCTAGCTGTCATCTAGTTGCTAACCGCCGGGCTTATTGCAACTTCCCTGTTCGGCTAATCGTTAAGCAAGCAGGTAAATTCCCGAAGTTGTGCTGCGCAGTCTGTTGCAGGGCAAAAGGCTTTACCAGTATAGAGAAAATTCGCGACTGATTGGAGTCTCTTATTGTCTATTGCGCAGCGGGCTAAGTACATAAAGCTGTGCGAAAAGCGTTTGCTTTGATTGAGCTTGAAGGACTGGCTGACGCTATTAGAAGAGCAGCAGCGCACTAAATTGTCATTAAAGCTAGCTGAGTTATTGAGGGCGCAATGTTAGCGAAGTTGGGAGGATTGTAGATCTGGATCATGTTTGCCTAAAATAAACCCAAGAGTAAGAGTTGCTGGTGTTTTAGACGAACATCCAACAACTCTTAAAGCAGGTAAAGGACTAGTCCTCTAGATTCTTACGTACAGTTTCACTGTACCAATCGACGAAATTAATCACCCCGAACTCGTAAGTTTCTGAGTAGGGGCCGGGCTGATAACCAATAGAATTAATACCTAACTGGTTGCGCTCGGCAAGAATTTTATCCTGTTCGTTAGTCGCATCCCATACCTCACGCAGGCGGGCGACATCGTAATCGACGCCTTCTACCGCGTCTTTGTGCACCAGCCACTTAGTGGTCACTAAGGTTTTCTGCGCAGAAACAGGAATTACCTGAAATACCACACAGTGATCAGATTGCATGTGGTTCCAGGAATTAGGTAAGTGCAAGATACGCATAGAGCCGAGTTCCGGGTTCTTGATTCTCCCCATCATCTTGCTGCAGGCGGCCTTGCCATCCATAGTCATAACATGGGTGCCCTCTTTTAACGGCATGCGTACTATGCGGTTTTTAAGGCCGTGAGAGACATGTTTGTGCGGGATTCCCTCCGCCTCCCAAGCCTTTGCCTGGCGTGCGCAATGCGCTTTAAACTCATCCGTGGCTCTTGGGTCTTCAGTATCATCAAACTCTAACAAGCTACCCAAAAGCTCAGGGTGGGAGGCATTGCAGTGATAGCACTCGCGGTTGTTTTCCAACACCAGCTTCCAGTTGGCGGCTTCCTCAATCGTTACTTGTAGTGCCACTTTAGCGTTTTCAATGTCATAGGGCTCCATGTAGTGATCTAGGGTTGCCGACAACGGCTCAATATCCGGGGCATCGCCTCTGGCCAGGCAGATAAAAATGAAACCACCGGCCACTTTGCAGTGCACTTTTTTCAGACCGTACTCTTTTAAATCGAAGTTCTCGCCCATGTCGGAACCGGCATACAGCAAGTTGCCTTTAAGATCGAAAGTCCACTGATGGTAGGCGCAGACCAAGTTGGCCACTTTGCCTTTTTTGGCATCACACAACTTAGAACCGCGGTGGCGACAGACATTGTGAAATGCACTGACTTGCCCCTCTGCGTCACGCACAATCAGCACCGAGTTTTGGCCAACATCAACAGTGATATAGTCGCCCTTAGCGGGTACTTCACAACTCATACCGACAAATATCCACTCTTTCTGAAAAATCTCCTCCATGTCTACTTTAAACATATGTGGATCGTTATACAGGGGTTGCGGCAGTGACAAGTTACCCTTGCGTGATGCTAATAAACGGTACATCTCGCCGCGCGCCTGCGGGTAATCGATAAACTTTATATTGATTAAATCGTGTTGGTTCACGTCCTGGATCCTTTACATCATAGTTTTATTGGTGATTTCGCCACTGCAACGGGTAGAGGAACAGGGGAGATTTATTCGGCATTTCATTAGCTGCAGATACTCGCGTAAAACTGCTACAAAAAACTGTCTGATTGCGACCAAGATCTATCTGTTATTCGACTTGTAAACTTAAAAAATTTGATTGAAACGCTGTACTTGTCTGCTCTGAGACAAAGTTGAGCAGCTTGTTGTCGTTATTGGACAATATCTGTAGCAACACTGAGCAGATGATGGGGGCCAAATCGCACCCTCAGTATATAAAAACTATCGCGGTTTTTCAGAAATATTATAGACGAGCTAGAGAGTATCCCATGAGTAAAGCAGCAACTGTGCAGAGCCATTCCTACTTACATGACATCAATACTAAAACCTGGAGCAACGGCCGCCATATGGTCCGCTGTGTAAAAGTGATAGAAGAGACCGCCGATGTAAAAACATTTTGTTTTATGGCAGAACAGCCAGTAATGTTCTTCTTTAAACCCGGTCAGTTTGTCACCCTGGAATTGGAGATAGACAATCAGCAAGTGATGCGCTCATATACTATTTCCAGCTCGCCTTCAGTTCCCTACAGTTTTTCACTGACGATTAAACGTATCCCTGGCGGGCACGTGTCGAACTGGCTGCACGATAATATGCGCGAGGGCGACGAAGTACCCGTACACGGGCCGGTAGGATTGTTTAACTGCATAGATCATCCCGCGAACAAAGTCTTACTGCTCTCCGGTGGCGTGGGAATCACCCCGGTGATGTCGATGGCTCGCTGGTATTTTGATACTAATGCTGAAGTGGACATGCAATTTGTGCACAGTGCCCGCACCCCGGCAGATATTATTTATCACCGCGAGCTGGAGCATATGTGTTCGCGGATCAGTAACTTTTCACTCAGCTTCATCTGCGAGCGCCAGGAAACTGGCCAGGCGTGGTCTGGTTATCGGGGTTATTTGGATGTCGATAAGCTGAGGATGATCTCAGCTGATTTCATGCAGCGTGAAATATACTGCTGCGGTCCCGAAGTCTATATGAGCGCTGTTAAGAAAATACTGATTCAGGCTGGTTTTGACATGAGTCACTACCATGAAGAATCATTTGGTGCCACCCCGGTTGAGGTCGAGCAGGAGGCTCTAGATCACGCCGAAATCGCCGTCGATGTAGCGGATGCATTGGATGCAGCAGATATGCTGAATGTCGAATTCAGTAAAAGTGGCAAAGCAATTCAAATTCACCCGGGAGAGACCGTTCACAGCGCCGCTGCTAAATTGGGTTTAACTATACCCAAAGCTTGTGGCATGGGGATCTGCGGGACTTGTAAAGTGCTCAAGGTCGATGGCTCTGTCGTGATGGAGCACAACGGTGGGATTACCGATGAAGACGTCGAAGCCGGCTATATTCTGTCCTGTTGCTCAGTACCTCAGTCCGATGTGCGTATCGATCATTAACAGCTAAATTTTTACAGCAGCAGGCATTGTAGCCCGCTATTGTGGCTTTAGTTTTCCAGCATTGAGCTGTCGTAGATAAGTAGTACTTTGTCGCTGTGAAGTAGAAGTCGTAGCGCAACTCTCGCTAATATCGAAAGCAGTAAATTTTCGTTGCCCCTGCAGATCTGAATTTACACTAATGAAGTTCTGCAGGGCTTTTTTAGCAAGGCGCGAATAGCCAGTTGTCCAAGGTATATCTGACACTGCTAAGCAATGCAACATTCATTTAAATTCAAGGATTCACCCATGCAAAAATACTCCGGATTCGGCTTGATAAAACACGCCTTGAGTCATCACGAGAACTGGCAGCGAGTATGGCGCAACCCTAAGCCGAAGAAAAAGTATGACGTGATTATCGTCGGTGGCGGCGGTCACGGCTTAGCGACTGCGTACTATCTGGCTAAAGTACATGGTATTACTAATGTTGCCGTGCTGGAAAAAGGCTACTTGGGCGGCGGTAATACTGCCCGTAATACCACCATTGTTCGCTCTAACTACTTGTGGGATGAGTCGGCAAGATTGTACGAGCATGCCATGAAACTATGGGAGGGGCTCTCTCAAGACCTTAACTACAACGTGATGTTTTCCCAGCGCGGGGTGTTGAACTTAGGCCATACGCTACAAGATATGCGTGACATCCAACGCCGGGTCAATGCCAATAGATTATTTGGTATCGATGGTGAAGTGCTGGATCCACAGCAGATCAAAGAAATTGTACCTATGATGGATTGCTCTGACCGACCTCGTTATCCGATTATGGGGGCCTCATGGCAGCCTCGTGGTGGAGTTGCTCGTCACGACGCAGTGGCCTGGGGCTACGCCCGCGCCGCTGATGCGCTGGGAGTAGATTTGATTCAACAGTGTGAAGTGGTTGACTTTATTCAGGAAGACGGAGCGGCTACCGGAGTAATGACTAAGACTCACGGAGTGATCAGCGCCGATCGCATTGGCTGTGTCACTGCGGGTAACTCTAGTGTGATGGCGGCGAAAGCTGGCTTTAGACTGCCACTGGAATCCCATCCATTACAAGCTTTAGTCTCAGAGCCGATAAAACCTATCCTGGACACTGTGGTTATGTCTAACCATGTACACGGTTATGTGTCGCAGTCGGATAAAGGCGATTTGGTCATAGGTGCAGGTATCGATGGCTACAACGGCTATGGACAGCGCGGCAGCTACCACACTATTGAACACACAGTGCAGGCGATTGTGGAGCTATTTCCGGTATTCAGCCGAGTGCGAATGAACCGTCAGTGGGGCGGTATTGTCGATACTTGTCCAGATGCCTGCCCGATTATTTCAGCGACGCCGGTAGAAAATTTATTCTTTAACTGTGGCTGGGGTACGGGTGGCTTTAAGGCGACTCCAGGTTCTGGTCACGCTTTTGCCGAGACCCTCGCTGCGGGTGAAGCCAGTGACATGGCCAAACCGTTTTCTATGTTCCGCTTCCACGACGGCGCGTTAATTGACGAGCACGGCGCGGCTGGCGTCGCTCACTAAGGAGTCATCTGATGTTTTATATTTATTGCCCGCACTGTGAAGAGCACCGTGAAGAGGAAGAGTTTCACGCGGCGGGGGAAGCACATATTCCACGTCCGTTAGATCCTGAGAACTGTAGCGACAAAGAGTGGGGAGAATACATGTTCTTCCGCACCAATCCGCGCGGCATTCACCATGAGTTATGGGTGCACTCTGTAGGTTGTCGCAAGTTTTTCAACATGACCCGCGACACCCAGAATTATGAGATTTTAGAAGTGTATAAAATTGGCGAAAAACCGAGTATAACCAGCGCTGCAGCAAAGCTGCCAGCGCAGAGCAAAGTGCAGGAGGGCGTTTAATATGGCACAGCAGAATCGCCTAATAGAGGGTGGCCGTATTGCGCGCGACTCACAAATTAATTTTAGTTACAACGGTAAAACTTACCCAGGATTTGTCGGTGATACCTTAGCGTCGGCAATGCTGGCCAATGGCATAGACGTCGTCGGCCGCAGTTTTAAATACAGCCGTCCCCGCGGGATAGTCGCCGCCGGTGCGGAAGAGCCTAACGCTATCATGCAACTAGGTGCCACTGAGGCGACTCAAGTCCCCAATGTACGGGCCACTCAGCAAGAGCTATTCGCAGGGTTAGTCTGTCAGGCAACTAACGGCTGGCCGAATGTTGAGTTCGACATGATGGCTAGCTTGGGCACTGTCGGTGCCAGCGTGATGCCACCGGGTTTCTACTACAAAACGTTTATGTATCCAAAATCTATGTGGAATACTTACGAGAAGTTTATTCGTAAGGCCGCGGGTCTAGGGCGCTCGCCACTAGAAGCAGATCCGGACAGATACGACCACTACAACCAGCACGCCGATGTGGTCATTGTCGGCGCGGGTCCCGCGGGATTGTCGGCGGCTCTGGAGGCCGGACGCAGTGGCGCAAGAGTGATTATCGCCGACGAACAAGCGGAATTTGGCGGCGCATTGCTGCACTCAAAACAGAGCGTCAACGGTATGCCCGCGATGGACTGGGTCGCCAGTGTAGTTGCGGAATTAGCGGAATTGGACAATGTCATGATGTTGCCAAAATCTACCGTTAATGGATACCACGATCACAATTTCTTAACTATCCATCAGCGCTGTACCGACCATATTGCAGACCGTGCAGAGAAGAATCAGTCTCGACAGCGGATGCATCGCGTGCGGACTAAATGGGTGGTATTGGCCAGTGGAGCACACGAGCGGCCGCTAGTGTTTGGCAATAACGATGTGCCAGGTTGTATGTTGGCGGATGCGGTATCAACCTATATCAATCGCTATGCAGTTGTGCCAGGTAAAAAGTTAGTATTGATGACCACGAACGACGGAGGCTATCAGGCGGCCTTTGACTGGCATGAAGCAGGGCGAGAAGTCGTGGCGATTTTGGATACTCGCAGCTACCAGGGCACTGACACTAGTGCAGTTATAGACAGAGCGCGTGAATTGGGCATAAAAGTCCTGACCGGCTCAGCGGTGGTTGAAGTGCAGGGCGCGAAGAGAGTCTCTGCTGTCAGTATCGCCTCGCTAAATAGTCAAGGTGATCAGCTGGCGGGTCCGGTCTCGCAACTTTCCTGTGACACAGTCGCCAGCTCCGGCGGTTGGAGTCCGGCGATACATTTATCTTGCCACACTGGCAGCAGGCCAGTTTGGAGCGATCAGGTAATAGGTTTTATCCCCGGTGAAACGGTACAGAAGCAGTTAATTGCCGGTGCCATTGGCGGCACTTTTGACTTGCAATCCTGTCTTGCGCAGGGAACGAGAGCGGGTGCAGAAGCGGCTAATAATGCTGGTTTTACTGTTGATGCAACAGCCAGTGGGGCCACTGCTGAGTCAGTGGCAGAAACTGCGCCTATGGCACTGTTTCACATTCCACACCCTAAAGAGACGAGCAGGGCCCCCAAGCAATTTGTCGATTTCCAAAATGATGTGACAGCGGCAGGTATTGAGCTGGCCACGCGCGAGGGCTTTGAGTCAATAGAGCACGTCAAACGCTATACCGCACTAGGCTTTGGTACTGATCAGGGCAAGTTGGGTAACATCAACGGTATGGCCATAGCGGCTAAATCGATGCAAAAAACTATCCCGCAAACTGGCACCACCATCTTTCGTCCCAATTACACCCCTGTTACTTTTGGTGCAATCGCGGGACGCAACTGCGGTGAACTGTTTGACCCCAAGCGCTTCTCGGCGATGCACCAATGGCACTTGGATCATGGTGCATTGTTTGAAGATGTCGGCAACTGGAAGCGCCCATGGTACTTCCCACAGCCGGGTGAGAGTATGCAGCAATCACTGGAACGTGAGTGTCTGGCGGTGCGCGATAGCGCCGGAGTATTAGATGCTTCAACTCTGGGTAAAATTGATATTCAGGGGCCGGATGCCCGTGAGTTTTTAGGGCGCGTCTATACCAATGCCTGGGCTAAACTGGCGGTGGGAAAATGTCGCTACGGTTTGATGTGCGGTGAAGATGGCATGGTCTTCGACGACGGTGTTACCGCCTGTCTGGCCGATAATCACTTTGTGATGACCACGACCACTGGCGGTGCGGCCAGAGTATTAGAGTGGCTGGAAATTTACCAGCAGACTGAGTGGCCTGAGTTGGAAGTGTATTTCAATTCAGTCACAGATCACTGGTCGACTATCACAGTCACTGGCCCCAATGCGCGCAAGATATTAGATCAAGTGGTCGATGATATTGATTTAAGCAATGACGCTTTCAAGTACATGGACTGGAAAGCAGCCACAGTGATGGGAGTGCCGGCGCGTATTTTCCGCATTTCATTCACCGGCGAGTTGTCCTATGAGATAAACGTGCAGGCCAACTATGGGATGCGCATCTGGGAAGCGGTAATGGATAAGGGGGCAGCTTATAACCTGACGCCTTACGGCACAGAAACTATGCATATATTGCGGGCGGAAAAAGGCTTCATTATCGCCGGTCAAGATACCGATGGATCAGTGCATCCCTATGATTTAGGGATGGGCTGGGCAGTATCGCAGAAAAAACCTTTTAGTTTTATCGGCAAGCGTGGCATGGCTCGTGAAGACTGTGTAAAAGAGGGGCGTAAACAGCTAGTGGGCTTAATCACAGCGGACCCTAAAAAGGTAATCCCCGAGGGATCACAGGCGGTAGATGATCCAAAGCAATCGATACCAATGACAATGTTGGGGCATGTAACTTCCAGTTATTACAGCGCCTGTTTAGGTCACAGTATTGCCATGGCATACATTCGCAATGGACATAATCGCATGGGTGAAACTGTCTTCTATCCGCAAGCCGATGGCAGCGCAATTGAAGCGACTATCTGCAGTCCTATATTCTTAGATCCTAAGGGAGAGCGTCAAAATGTCTGATAGCGAAAACAACCAGGCCTTCAATTATGCAGCCAGTGTCGATTGTATCGAGCAGAGACCTGCAACCGAACGTCAAATAACAGGCCAGAGCCCGCTGCACCACGCGGACCTGGGAACTGTTGCTCAAGCCCAGCTGGGGCAGACCGGTACCGTGCAGTTAACTGAGCTTAAACTACTCGGTCATCTGATACTGCGCGGTCGCTTAGACAATGTCGGTTTTACCTCTGGAGTGAAATTAACCTTAGGGCTGGAACTGCCAGGTACACTGCAAATGGTAGTGGATGGCGATATTTCGATTCGCTGGATTTCACCGGACGAGTGGTTGGTAGTCGTGCCGGGCGAACGCAGCTATGAAATTGAGCAGGCGCTGGTCAATAACGTGCAGGGACACTGTGCGGTAATCAACGCATCGGGCGGGCAGACTATTTTGCGCCTGCAGGGCGAAGATGTGCAAAAAGTGCTGCAAAAGTCAGTGCCTTTAGATGTACACCCACGCAGTTTTCCCATCGGCAAAGTCGTGACTACTGTGTTTGCAAAAACTCAGGCAGTCATTAGCCGCACTGGGGATCAACAGTGGGAGCTAGTGATCAGGCGCAGTTTTTCCGACTATGTGTGGCTGTGGTTGCAAGACTGTTCAGCTGAATTTAAGCTGGTGATTACAGAGCAATAAATTAATCCAAAAAAGCGCTTAATCTACTACTTAGGTCTCATAGATAGGGGCCTATAACTGTGATTAAATAGCTTTACTTTGATCCCGGTGGCAGTTTTAAGGTTCTGCCATCGGGTTTTTTTATGCCCGCAGATTAAGCACTGCTAAAACCTCAGCGTTTTTTAGTTGAGCACATACAACAACCCGAACTGTTGAGACACAAGGGCCATGTGAATCATACTCAACTTCCAACTTCCAACTTCCAACTTCCAACTTCCAACTTCCAACTTCCATGTCTCCATATTACTGTCAGTCTTTCGCTACTCGCTACTCGCTACTCGCTACTCGCTACTCGCTACTCGCTACTCGCTACTCGCTACTCGCTACTCGCTACTCGCTACTCGCTACTCGCTACTGTCTCTTCTTGCGCGCAAGTCAACTTAGCCCCCGGCTCCAATATCCCTTTAGAATCTTGTGGGTTATAGAGTGCGCAGCTTTCAAGAGACAGGCATCCGCAATAAATACAGCTGCCCAACTGCGACTGCAGATTTTTTAAACTGTTAATTTTTTCCTCTAATTTTTGATGCCAGGCCTGTGCCATTTCTTCCCATTGCTGTTTCTTCGGAGCTTTATGTTTGGGCAGATGAGCCAGTGCTATGGAAATTTCTTGTAAGGTTAAACCGACGTTTTGTGCCGCTTTAATCACGGCTATGCGGCGCAATATCTGCCGGTCGTAGCGGCGCTGATTGGCTGGATTTCTGTCGCTATAAATTAAGCCCTTGTGTTCATAAAAATGCAGCGTGGCGATACTGATTCCGGCTCGCTTAGCCACTTGTCCAATACTCATGTTCATATTATTTTTCCTGCAAGTAGCTCTTGACCTCAAGTTAGCTTGAGGTTGTAGAGTAGCCGTTCTGGATAATAAAAACAGGGAAAGTTATGAAAAATAAAACGGCTCTCAATTTAATAGGGCAAATTTTTGACGTATATACTCTGGCTTGTTTATGCTGGCGCTTCCCTGGATTATGCTGCAGACGGCGAATATGGGAACATTTGTCGCCGTCACTGCGCTGCTTTGTACTGTTGCTACTTTCCTCAGTACCCCGTATTTTTCGGCCCTTATCGACAGACACTCACGCAAACTTATGTTGATTTTTATACAGCTAGTGCAGTCGACAACCGGATTACTGACCTGTTTGTTGTACTGGTGTGATGTGGGCTCAAATGGGTTGTTGGCAGGGGCACAGTTGATCTTTTGTGTATCCAGTAACCTGGCCTGGCACGTCAATAACGCCTTCACTCAAGAGAATTATCAGTGCCACCAGTACGCAAAAATTTCCGGCTACCGGGAAATTGTTATCCAGGAAACGACTTTAAGTGCGGGTGCTTGGGGGTGGTTTTACTGGAAATGTGGGGGATCACTGAGTTTGCAATGTGTGCAGCGATAGCATCCACGCTGGCGCTGTGTAGCTATCTGCTGACGCCCTATAACCGCCAGATCAGAGCGAGTATTAAAACGCCAATATTGAGCCAAATGCAGGAGATCAAATTGATCTACTGCAAATCCCCGGCATTTTACGGCTTCTTGTGGATTTCTTGTCTCTCATCCCAATCCTGACTTTCCTCGGGAAATTAGTGCCAATTTGCTTCTCAGAGCTAAACATCTCTGGAAACTGGTTTGCATTGTTTAGCGCCGCGCCGCGCTGGGGTTGGGATCACTGATCACTGGTCTGCTGGTTTCATGGGTGTTAAACCTGATCACAGATGCAGTTATCATCCAGTGCTCGATAATGTTTTTAGCACTGATCTTACTGTTGATGAGTAGTATCAGAGAGCCGTTGTATATCATCGTCCTGATGGTCGGTTTTGGATTTTTTAATGCACTGAATAGAATCGCCAGAACTAACTGGATGCATCATAGTACATCAATGGCGCAGCGCGGTCGTATTGACGGTGGGCTGGCTATGTTCACCACTAGAGTGCAAAGTTTGAGTTAGGTTTTAATTGCATTTCTTGCCTATGTTGATGCAACAGAATACGGTTTTTTGATTGCAGCTGTAATATTAGCGATTTCAGCGGCCTGGATGTTAACACTGAGAAATAAAATAAAAGATTCTCTGTTACTGGCGCTCAATAAAGCGGTAATCTGCTGTCTTGATAAGTTGCAACAATGTCAATGTTAACGGCTCAGAACATAGCCGAATATTGGTCTGAAATCCCACTCAAATGCTATCTGCTCAATTATTTAATCTAACTGTTGTGAGATGAATAATTTTTTACTCGGAACAATTAGTGTCTCAGTGCTAGACTTTATCGGTGAATGGGTTATAACCTAGCTGCACTTTTCTTTTTGTATTGGAGGCCATTGTTTAGTTGAGCATTTTTAGCTTTTGTCAGCTACTTTGTAATGCCAGTGTAAACAGGCGACCTGAGCAATTTTATAGCGTTTTCCGAATCTTTTCTAAGAGAGTTATATGCAAGTTACAGCCAAACATTTTTTGATGATTTTAGTGTTAGCGATTGTTTGGGGCAGCTCCTTCACTGCGGTGAAAGTGGCTGTCGACGACTTTACGCCAGTGCAAATCGCCTTCATCCGGGTGTTAATCGGTGCAATACTGGTATTGGCGGTAGCCCTATTCAGTAAAATAAACCTGCCAAAAAAATTAGTGAATTGGGTCCTGCTGTTACTGATTGCACTCTTCAGTAATGTGATTCCCTTTTCTCTGATTGGCTGGGCCAGTACCCGAAGTGATAGCTCAACGGTATCTATCCTGATGTCTACCTCTCCAATATTCGCTTTAGTAGTGGCACACTTTTTTACCAGCGATGATAGGTTTACCCTGTTTAAGTTGTTAAGCGTGCTATTGGGATTCACCGGAGTAGTAGTGTTAAGCTTCCCCTCCGAGAGCTCGCTGGGCAGTGGAGAACTGCTGCCGAAAATAGCCACATTATTAGCGGCATTGAGCTATGTGATCGCCGGTATGCTGCCCAGAAGATTGAGCGAAAACCTCGGGGTCCCCTCTATCACTTGCACAGTACTCTGCTTAAGTTCAATAATGCTTGCACCTATTGCCATCACCCAAAATTTTTCCGCTATTGATAGTTACTCCAGCGAGGCCTTGTTCGCGGTACTTTATCTGGGGGTGTTTTCGACCGCATTAGCGCTGATGATTCGCTACAGTCTTATTTTGCAGGTGGGTTATACCTTTGTCTCTTACACCGGATTTTTGGTACCGGTTTTTGCAGTGATATTTGGCGCCATTTTGCTGCGGGAAGAGCTCGGCAATCATGCCTATATTGCACTCAGTTTAGTATTAGCGGCGCTGGCGGTATCCAGATTAAGTACTGAGAAACTGGCGGGTTATGTATCCACCATTCGAGGATCAAAAACAGAGTAGATTGCAGGAAACATTGGGAATACTTAGATGCTAATTTAACTTGCTGTTGTCTGAACTAATGAAAATCTATATTTTATAATTTTCTAGTCCATGTCCAAAGTAAAAAACACCGAAAGGATTATCTATAGGTGGTGATCAGTGCTTACCTCTGTATCGCAACGTTATTGTGATTGGCGGAATCATCTTTAATGATATTAATGCTGGTACTTTTTTAGCGTTTTTAGGCTTGCTTTGCCGACGGCTACTCTCGTGTATTCATCGCTAATACTTTTGTGCTGTATAAGGATAAAAATCTCCCGGCAGTATTATCCTAGCCTCTGAAGTTGCAATGTTTCCCTGCTAGCTGCTTTAGACTGTCAGTTGCTTTGACTTAAAAATAGGAATTAATATTGAGACAGTCGTTCCACGGTTGAGCGCAGACTCAATCTCTATCTTATAGCCCGCCTGCTGGCAGAGCGCAGAGACAATACTAAGGCCCAGCCCGTAACCACTGTTTTCGATAGCTTCTATGTCATCGCTGCGGGTAACTTCTATCAGGTTCCGGACAACTCTGGCATTCATCCCTTTTCCAGTATCGCTGACACTTAATACCAAATTGTCGCAGCGATGCACTATGTTTAACCGCACTTCGCCTGAATCGGTATGTCGCAGCGCATTTCTGACTAAGTTTTCCAGTAGGCGCCGGATGATAACGGCAGAGCCGGGGTGGCGGAGGTTTGAGCAGCTATAAACTAAGCTGACCCCTGTGTTTTTCACCAGGGGAGATGTTTGATCGATAACACAGGAAAATAGCTGATCAAAATCCACCAGTTCACTTTCAGTTGTGATCAGGTTTATACCATCATCTATTAATTTCTGGGTGATGTTGGAGATAAAGCCGAGCCCATCTTCAATTTTTCCAACGGTGCCTTCAAACTGTTCTGTACCCCTTATTATTTCGAGATGAAGCCTGATACTGTAAAGGCTGTGCTGGATGTCATGGGAAGTGTTTGATAAGCGTTTTATAGAACTTTGCGAGCCCTCGACTGCGATGTTTTTTTCCTCTGTCAGTTGCGAAAAACGCGATACTTCAGCCAGCCTCTCTTTAAGTGTTTCAATCCAAAGTTGATTGAATATGTTGTGTTTGGTACGCATTGAATCAAGGCGCATATTAACGGCGATACACAGCATGATCGCCTCCGATACACAGAGCAATGCAATGGTTTCTATTACCAGTAAAAAAATGCTCAGGGATTGGCTAAAAATTGCATACATCATTGGTATTATGAAGACGATTACCAGGGATGTACTTAAAAAATATGGCAGGGCGTATGTTTTTCCTCTTTTTAACTTGATAAGACCAATACAGAACATAATAGCGATGGAAAGGATAAAGGCTACCGGCAACCCGCCCTGAAGAAGATAGGTTCTGAAAGGTTCTACACTGCTCAGAGCGATACATAGGAGCGCAAGCACTGCCTGGGAAACTAGGATTTTATCTATAACGGGGCTGTGTTTTGTGTTGAAAAAACTGCGTGTATAGACGGCAGCAGAAAAGATTAAACCCAAAAGGCTGATGATGGAAGCTGAATTGTTGATATAAGAATTGCCTACCCATAGATAGTTAATACCTAAACCTGATTCGACAACGATCAGAATGATAATGAATGCTTCTTGCAGTGAATACAAAACCAGATAGGATTTTCTCAGAGAGAAATACATCATCAGGTTTACGAAAACGAGGCTTAACAATAAGCCGATACAGATATAGATTACAGCTAAGCCTTTCTGATGCGCCCGATAAGCCTGCTCAGGAGTGTTAAAGGTTAGCAGGAAGAATGTAGTTTTAAGCGAGCGAAGTTTAAAGTAGAGGACTGTTTCTCCCGAAACCGGAACGTCAATCAGTGCAGTAGCCGAAACAGGTTGGTACGGGGTGTTGTATAGTATCTCTCCAGCGTTGAGATAGATCCTCTGCAGAGCAGTGTCAGATTTCTGATAAATTTCTACAGGGGTGAAGTGTCTGTTACTGATATTAACCGACCAGCGGGTGATGGGTGACGGATTTTTTAGCACGGCTTTAATCCAAAGTGTCGCGGTGGTATGGCCAAATGATGTGGGGTTGCTGCTAAGCGTGCTGATTATCTTGTCGTCAGCTGCAATATCTTCGATAGTGATTAAGTGCTCGGGATCCTCAAGACTGGAAATAGAGCTAACGTAAGGGGAACCGCTTAAGTTAGAATGACCGACCCCGAAATTCGGGACAAGAAATAACATCGATGAGATTATAAGTATTAAAAATGTTGCAAATGACACAGCTAACCAGAGTTTCTGTGTGTGATGTATTTCTGAAAACATATTGAACCGAAATTTGATAAGTATTGGCCTAGTTTAAGTTATGAGCATGAAAAATGTAATCCTTGCAGACGATGATCAAATTCTCCATGAAGGGTTATCGATGCTTCTGCAAAGAAATGGCTACAACGTAGTGGCCAGCGCGAATAGCTTTTGTGACCTCAAAGACTTGATACAAAGCCAAGATGCAAACTACATCGTCTGTGACTGCAAAATGCCCGGCGATGGTCCGGCTAATCTGCTGCAATATTGCAAACGATTTTTCCCTAATTGCTCGGTGATATTTTTAACCGGGCTCTCCTGCCCACTGTTGTTCAAACACCTTGCGGATTCAGGCGTTGATGGGCTGGTAAGTAAAAAGGATAGTATTCACTCGCTGATAGAGTGTCTGTCCGCGATAGAAGAGGGAAATACTTTCTACTCGCCATCTGTCATTGAATGTATTAACAACTCTGTTGTCCAGCTTACCGCGAAAGAGTTCCAAGTATTTGAATTGATTGTAAACGGTCATTCAAATACTGCCATAGCAGAAATACTCTCCAACAGCCCTTCAACGATTGGACGCCACAGGGAAAACCTGACCCGAAAACTACAGGCGAATTCTATTGTAGATCTGATGCGTATCGCACAGGAGAGCGGTCTGTTCGATAGCTGATTTTCTTGCCCAGTCACTCAAGTGTATTTAGTGTCCAAAAAAAATTCAGATTTAGTACCTGGGCTGGCATGCATGGGGATATATCTAACATTTAGCAATGCCCACCTGAGGGGAGAAGCTCAGCCGTCCACTGCGATTGTAATCACAGCGCTTAGCTTAATCTGAGTTAAAGCACTGATTAAACCTAGCTCACATTTACTTTAAGAATTCTGCTGTGAAATCTTGCACTTAAACATAAATAAAATACTCTGTTTTTTTGGTTGGATAAGAGATATTAAGCAAGTAAGATGAGACTACAATGCGCCGTATCATTCCGGCATTCTGCGTTTTTAGCAACAGTAAAAACGGCTTAGAAAACGGGTAACATCCAGGCTTTAAATAATTAACATTTTCAAAACAAAGGTTTACCCATAGAATGTTGTTGATGATTGATAACTACGACTCTTTTACTTATAACTTAACGCAATATTTAGCCGAGTTAGGGGCGGATGTGCTGGTTGTGCGTAACAATGAAATAAGCCTGGCAGAGATTGCGCAACTGCAGCCACAGTCGATAGTTATCTCTCCTGGGCCCTGTACGCCAAATGAAGCGGGGATCTGTGTCGCAGCGATAAGTGAATTTGCCGGTAAGATACCTATTTTAGGTGTCTGTCTAGGGCATCAGAGTATCGCCGCTGCCTTTGGCGCGAAAGTGATCAGGGCAAAAAAAGTGATGCACGGCAAAACATCGATGCTTAAACACAAGGATCAAGGCCTGTTTAAAGGTTTGGATAATCCGCTGCAAGTGACCCGATATCATTCGCTGGTGGTCGAACCGCAAAGTTTACCAGACTGTCTGGAAATCACTGCCTGGACCGAAAATGCAGACGGCGGCTTAGCCGAAATCATGGGTTTGAGACACCGGGAACTCCCGATCGAAGGGGTACAGTTTCACCCGGAATCAATATTGACCATTCAGGGGCACGAGTTGTTAAATAATTTCGTGACAGCCAATAATATCGAGGCCACGAGCCTCAATTAACACAGTTGATGAAGAATTTATAATGGACATAAGAGAAGCATTAGCAGCCGTAGCCGAGCACCGTGACCTGAATACCGCCGAAATGCAAAAAGTGATGATGCAAATCATGACCGGACAAGCTACTGAGGCGCAGATGGGCGGCTTTTTGATGGGGCTGCGGATGAAAGGCGAAACTGTCAAGGAGATCGCCGGCGCAGCCCGAGTGATGCGCGAACTGGCGATTCCGGTAAAAATTAAGCACCAGGCGGCGGTAGATATAGTGGGTACGGGTGGCGATAGCGCCCATTTATTTAATGTTTCCACTGCTTGTGCCATTGTTGTTGCCGCCGCGGGTGGCACCGTTGCCAAACACGGAAATAGATCAGTGTCTTCCACTACAGGTGCAGCTGACCTGCTGGAAGCTGCCGGGGTGAATTTAAATTTAAGCCCTGAACAAGTGGCACAATGTATCGATGAGATAGGTGTTGGCTTTATGTTTGCCCCGCAGTATCACAAGGCGATGCGTCACGCCATTGTACCGCGCAAGGAAATGGGACTGCGTACTATCTTTAACTTGTTGGGACCACTGACTAACCCTGCGGGTGCCAAGCACTACTTGCTGGGGGTTTTTGACAAGGCTTATTGTCTGCCTATCGCAGAGGTAATGGCCGAGCTGGGGGCGAAACATGTCTTAGTGGTCAGCGCCAGTGATGGGCTGGATGAGATTAGTCTGAATGGTGAAACTTATGTGGCCGAGTTAAAAGAGGGGCTGATTTCTCAGTACCGAATTACTGCCGCAGATGCCGGGCTCAACCCGCAGAGCTTAAATGGCCTGCAAGTGGCTACTGCCCAGGAGAGCTTGTTGATGATCAAGGCGGCCTTTAACGGTCAGGATTTAAAAGCGGCGGATATGATAGCCCTTAACGCCGGTGCCGCTCTGTACGCGGCCGATTTAGCCCCAGACATCAAGGCGGGCGTCGTTATCGCTAAAGAAGTGATTGGCAACGGTAGCGCGGCGCTGAAATTTCAGCAATTAGTAGAATTCAGTCAAGCCTTTAACTGATCGATAAAGAGAACATCATGTCCGATATACCGACGGTCCTAAAGAAAATAGTACAACGAAAAATCGAAGAAATCGCCGAACGCTCTGATCACAAGAGCATTGCCGATCTGGAAAAGAGCATTGCACTGGCTCTAGACAGTGATCAGGCTCCTCGAGGCTTTGCCCGGGCAATGCAGCAGAGCATTGAGCAGGGGCGTCCGGCGGTTATCGCCGAGGCCAAGAAACGTAGCCCCTCCAAGGGTTTGCTTCGAGATCCCTTTTACCCAGCGCAAATCGCCAGGTCTTATCAGGCAGGGGGTGCCACTTGCATGTCGGTATTGACCGATGCTGACTTTTTCTTTGGCTGTGAACACTATTTGGTTGAGGCCCGGGCCGCCTGCAGCCTGCCGGTGATCCGTAAAGATTTTATTATCGACCCCTACCAAGTGTTTGAGGCGCGAGCTATTGGCGCCGACTGTATTTTACTGATCGTCTCTTGCCTGGAAGATCGACAGATGAAAGAGCTTAATAATTTGGCCCATCGTCTGGGGATGGATGTGTTGATTGAAGTACACGGCGGTGAAGAACTGGAACAGGCACTGAGCCTGGATAATCAATTACTGGGCATCAATAACCGCAACTTACATACTTTTGATGTGAGCCTGGATAATACCTTTGAGCTGTTGGAATTTATCCCCAAAGATCGCATTGTGATCACCGAAAGTGCGATTCACAGCCGTGATGATGTGGCGGCAATGCGCGCTAAAAATGTGCATGGCTTTTTAGTCGGTGAAGCTTTTATGCGCGCCGGTGACCCGGGCACTAAGTTACAAGAATTGTTTTTTTAAGCTGTTTGAGCGCCGGTTGGAGTTAATGTTTTTCTGAAGTATAGATAGAGGTATGAGATGCAAGTAACGACTAAATGGGATGGCGATGTTCGCTTTCAGGGTAAAACTGAATCCGGCTTTGATGTGATGATGGATGGCGAGCAAAAGCAAGGCGGGAGGCCCATGGAAATGATGTTGCTGGGGGTCGCCGGTTGCAGTAGTTACGACGTCGTTGGCATTCTTAAAAAATCACGTCAGGACATCGTAGATTGTGTTGCTAAGGTCAGCGCTGAGCGCGCTGATGCAGTGCCTGCGGTATTTACCAAAATCCATATTGAGTTCACTATCAGTGGCCGCAAGCTTAAAGAAAGTCATGTTCAGCGTGCGGTTCGGCTCTCTGCAGATGAGTACTGTTCAGCTTCAATTATGCTTAAGGCTGGTGGTATTGAAATCACTCACAGCTACAACATAATTGAAGTCGATTAATTTGAAAATCATCCACAGCGAGTAGCTACACCACTGCTGTGGATGAAATCCCGCCTTCAGATTGATTTTATTGCGCCACCGTCGGCGCGGATCAATCCTCCGGTCATATAAGACGAACATTCACTGACTAAAAAAGTCGCTACTTTTGCAAACTCGCTTACTTCCCCAAAGCGTCCCATAGGGATATCGGCCAGGGAAGCCGTGACAATTTGCTCGACACTCTTTTGCTGTTTATCAGCAGCTGCCTGATTTAATTGTTGTAAGCGGTCTGTGGCTATCCGTCCGGGTAGTAAGGTATTAACAGTTACCCCGTCGCTGGCAACTTCCACAGACAGTGTTTTGGACCAGCCGATGATTGAAGCCCTGATGGTATTGGATATGCCCAGTACCGGGATAGGTTGCAGAACGCCGGATGAGGCCAGATTGAGAATTCTCCCCCAACCACGCTGCCGCATTCCCGGTAAAAAATGCCCTGTAATACGAAAAATGCTACTGGCCATAGTGGCAAACTGTTGTTGCCACATATCAGTATCTACTGCACTGATTGGGCCAGGTGGCGGCCCGCCGCTGTTATTTACCAAAATATCAATGCCGCCAAATTGGCTGTGCAGCTGCTCAGCCATAGCATCGATTGAAACGCTGTCACTGAGATCGGCAACTATGTAGCTGGCGCTGCCAGCTGTTATCTGCTGCAGTTTTGCCAGTGCCTGTTGCAAACTCTGCTCACTGCGTGAGCAGATGATAACTTGTGCACCCTCGGCTTTTAATTGCTCGGCGATAGCAAAACCTAAACCGCGACTGGCACCCATGATTAATGCACGTTTTCCTTTTAACCCTAAATCCATTTTTTTAGCCTCTTATTTCTGTTAAACGTTTATCTAATCTGCGCAGCATACGATCGAGCTCCAGATGATCTGTTTTATTCATTTGTGGGCCGGGTTCACGGGTCAGCGCACAGGCGATAGCGCCGCGGCGCCGCAGGACTTCCTTGCGCACCGCCAGGCCGAATCCCGGTTGTTGCTCGTGGCGTACCAGTGGCAGATAAGCTTCGAATATGTCTTCAGCGAGGTCCAGCTTGCCCTGTTTTTGCAGTTTACAGACCTCAACTAACATCTCCGGGAAAGCGAAGCCAGTCATGGCGCCATTGGCGCCGCGCTCAAGTTCCTGAGGTAAAAATATGCCGCCATTGCCGACCAAAATACTCATTTCTGGCACTGCCGCTCGCAGCTGAGTTATTTTGTTTAAACCGGGCCAGTCTTCATGCTTGAGCATTACCAGTTGCTCAAACTCAGTAAAAAGTTTGACTAGCATGGGCACAGAAATATGCACATTAGTGGCCAGCGGGAAATCTTGATAGCAGACCGGTACCGCTGTTCCCAGTTTTTGCATGCAAGTGGCGTAATACTGATATAACGCCTGTTCATGTTTTATGCTCGGTGGTGGGGCGATCATCACTCCGGCTGCACCAGAATCCATCGCACTGTGAGATAACTGCACTAAATTATCGATACCCGCCTGACTGACACCGACTACTACCGGAACCCGCTGGTCGACAATTTTCAGCACATGTCGCATAAAGCTGATAGTTTCAGCGCTACTCAGTTTTGGGGCCTCGCCCATCATGCCAAGGATAGTGATGCCCGTGACTTGCTGTTGCAGATAGAATTCAATTAATGATTCGGTGCTGTCCAGGTCCAAGTCGCCCTCTAGGGTAAAAGGGGTCGCACAAATAACAAAAACGCCACTACTCTGGCGGGTTATTTTATTCATTGTTAGCTCCGAGAATTTTTGCGCCGAAATTACTGGCGGGAGTTAGTTCGCTGACAGCTTTGCCGCTGGGGATGGCGTACGCAGAGAGACCGCAGTGCACGTAGGCGCCAGATCCGCGTTCAACCTGTAATTCGTTGTTGGCAATCACTGTGCGGCCGCGGCTCAAAACCAGCTCTGGCCAACCGGTCACTTGGGTGCCGCTGTAGGGGGTGTAGCCAGCTTCATCGTGTAACATTTCAGTGCTCAGCGTTACCTTACGCTGACTGTCCCAAATTACGATGTCCGCATCAGAGCCCACAGCAATAGTGCCTTTTTGCGGGTAGATACCGTACATTTTGGCGGCATTGGTAGCGGTCACAGCGACAAACTGGTTTAAACTCATACGCCCTGTGCCCACTCCAGCGGAGTAAAGCATCGGCAGGCGTATCTCCAATCCCGGAACTCCGTTGGCGATCTTATCGAAACTGGGGTTGTCACCTGCGGCTAACTTACCGCTGGAGTCAAAACGATAGGGCGAGTGGTCGGAGGAGAAAACTTCAAAAGTACCGTTGCACAGTCCCCGCCAGATCACATCTTGAGCCGCCTGGTCTCGCGGTGGCGGGCTGCAACAGAACATGGCACCGTCCATGCCATCGCGATCTAAATCTTCGGCAGTCAAAAACAAGTACTGCGGGCAGGTCTCGCCGTATATCTTCAAGCCACGCTCCTGAGCGCGACGGATTTCTGCGGTGGCTTCTGCCGATGAGACATGCACTATCAACAGTGGAGTATCTAATAATTCGGCCAGCGAGATCGCCCTGTGAGTGGCTTCACTTTCGGCGATGCGGGCGTGGCTGATGGCGTGATATTTTGGCTGACTATGGCCCAGGGCTAATAATTTATCGGTTAGCCAGCGGATAACATCATTGTTTTCGGCGTGAATCATCACCAGCGACTGTAGCTCGCGAGCGCGAAACAGTACCTCGAGAATTTGATAGTCATCCAGTTTGAGCGACTCGTAGGTCATATAGATTTTAAAGGAGGTGATGCCCCGCTCGATCATTGCCTCTAGTTGTTCTCCCATCACAGCTTCTGTGGGGTCGGCAATAATAAGGTGATAGGCGTAATCAATTACCGATTTCTCAGTGGCCCGACGATGATAGTCATCAAAAACATCATACAAACTCTGGCCTTTATGCTGAGCGGCGAAGGGGATGATAGTGGTCGTGCCGCCAAAGGCCGCCGAGCGTGAAGCGCTGTAAAAATCATCGGCAGTCATCAATCCCGAGGAAGATTTTTGCTCAATATGACAGTGACTGTCGATTCCGCCGGGGGTGATAATCTTACCGCTGGCCTCAATTAACTGCGTCGCTTCACCTAAGTCAGCTCCAAGGGCAACTATCTTACCGTTGCTGATGGCGATATCTTGTACCACGGTATCTGCTGCAGTTACTACTGTGCCACCTTTGATGATCATATCGTACATACAAACTCTCCCGGTTAATGTTTTGACATGGTATACCACTGGTATACCATGTCAAGATCTGGTTAAATAGTGACAAATAAACGACAATGGCAAAATTTAGTCAGCAAGAAGATTTATGAAACAGATTAAAAGCGGCTTGAGTGCGGCGGTATATCAAAAAATTTTACAATTACTACTTTGCAGAGAACTGCCCGGCGGCAGTCTGATTAAAGAGCGGCAGCTGGCGTTAAAGCTGGATGTTTCCCGCACTCCGGTGCGCGAGGCTCTAAATCAACTGGAGGCTGAGGGCTTGTTATCGCGCAGCGATGGGCAGTTACAAGTGCTCAACATCGGTGTGAATGAGTTCATGGAGATTCTCAATGTGCGTACTCTGTTGGAAATCGAGAGCGTGCGTTTGGCCTGCGGGCGGATCGATAGAGAACAAATACAGCAGTGGCGCAGCATGATAACGCAACTGTTGGCGTCGCAGAGTAATACTGCCGAGCAGCACTGGAACGTCGATGATGCCATTCACAATGGTATCGCGTCGAGTAGCGGCAATAAGTTGCTGGCGCAAATGCTGTTAAATCTGCGCATGCGTACCCGGATGTTTGATCACCGACAGCTACCAAAACGACTGCAACCGGGATGTAGCGAGCACATAGCCATCCTGGATGCGCTCGAGGCCAACCAGCCGGAGCGGGCAGCGCAGGAGATGCGTTCGCATATCGATGCGGCAAAACAAAGTATTTTAAATTATTTACAGGGTATCTAATATAGATTTTAGGAGTTTGATAAATGCAGCGGCAAAATAAAAAAATTCTGGTGATTAATCCAAACTCTTCGCTGTGCATGACTGCGGCTATTGGCCGCGGCTTAGCATTAGTTAAGTTGCCAGAGAATATAAGTTGGCAGTGCCAGCATCTAGCTGCAGGGCCTATAGGCATAGAGACGCAGCAGCATATAGAACAAGTGATTCCCCTGTTACAACAAGTGGCGTCAACTGAACAATGTGATGCGTTAGTAGTGTCTTGCTTCAGTGATCCTGGGGTGCAGCAGTTGCGGGAAGCTTGCGATATGCCGATATTTGGCATTGGCGAGTCGGCGTACTTGCAAGCGGCAAGCGTCAGCCGAAATATTGGTATTATCTCGATTCTCGAAGCTTCAGTAGAGCGACATAAGCTGGCATTACAGCAGCTTAATCTGCTGCCTTTTATCTGTGCAGATTTGCCGCTAAATTTAAAAACCACCGAGTTGCAGCAAACCCAACTAGTGACCCAAAGGCTAGTAGAAGTTGCTGCACAGCTGGTGGCCAGGGGTGCAGATTGCCTGGTATTGGGCTGTGCAGGTCTGGCCGACTACCGGCAGATGCTCAGTGATGAAATACAGTTGCCGGTGATAGAGCCTAGTCAAGCTGGTTTACTGGCCGCTGCGGCCAGTTTTAATTTATCCGCCCAAGTTAGCGCAAGCTAACACAAAATTGTTGGATGCGGGTGCAGGCATCCTCTAACAGTTGCTCGCTGGTGGCGTAGGAAATTCTGAAGTGAGGGCTTAGTCCAAAGGCGGCTCCCTGAACAACCCCGACCCCTGTGTCTGCCAGTAACTGCTCGACAAATACGCTATCACTCGTTATTAATATCCCGTTGTTGGTGGTTTTGCCTATTAAGCCTTGGATGCAGGGATAGACGTAAAAGGCACCTTCAGGTTTAGGGCAGAGGATGCCTTCTATCGCATTCAATTTATCCACAACCAAATCCCTCCTTAAGCTAAATGCCCGCGCCCTGCTGGCAATAAAGTCCTGAGGGCCGTTTAAGGCTTCAACTGCTGCCCATTGACTGATCGAGCAAGGGTTGGAAGTGCTCTGGCTCTGCAGCTTACGCATTGCCTTAATCAGCTCAACGGGGCCGGCACAGTAGCCTATTCGCCAGCCAGTCATCGCATAAGCTTTTGAGACTCCATTCATGGTTAAAGTACGCTGAAAAAGCAGTGGTTCTACCTCGGCAATGCTGTGGTAGATAAAATCATCAAAAACCAAGTGTTCGTACATATCATCGGTGAGCACCCACACGTGCGGATAGCGTAACAGTACTTGAGTCAGTGCCTGTAGTTCAGCTTTAGTATAAGCGGCACCTGAGGGATTGCCGGGGCTGTTGAAAATCAGCCATTTAGTCTTATCGCTGATCGCCGCTTCCAGCACTTCTGCTGTGAGTTTAAAACCTGTGTCTATAGTGGTTTGCGCGAATATCGGAGTCCCACCGGCCAATAACACTATATCCGGATAGGAAACCCAGTAGGGGGTGGGAATTACCACTTCATCACCGGGGTTTAAAGTGGCCAGCATGGCATTAAAAATAATAGGTTTACCGCCGGGGGCGACAAAGGCCTGCTCAAGTTCATAGTGCAAATGGTTTTCCCGTTTAAACTTATCGACTATTGCCTGTTTCAATTCGGGGATGCCATCCACTGCAGTATAACGGGTTAAGTTATTATTTATGGCCGCTATGGCTGCCTGCTTGATGTTATCAGGAGTGTCGAAGTCGGGCTCTCCGGCCGCTAAGCTGATTACATCTCGTCCCGCTTTACGCATTTGCGCAGCTTTAGCGCCTGCGGCCATGGTTGCCGATGGTTGAATTCGGGCGAGTGATTTAGAGGTAAAGCTCATAGTGATACTCCTGAGAAAAATGCCGGTTAACAGTAGCTAAGTTACGCTGAGTCTACAATATTAATCCGGGATATGAACACGGGTGTCGTATTTGACCCGGTTCATGGAAATAAGGGTGCGAAAATTGCGCAAATTTCGCTCCTGATAAATAACTCGCTGACAAAAGTCTTCATAGCTGGGCATGTCAGGCACTACGACGATTAATACAAAATCAACTTCGCCGGTCACTTTGTAACACTCGTGTACTTCATCAGCCGCTTGGATACGTTTGATGAAAGCATCGTTCAAGTCCAACCGGTCTTGTTGCATCATTATCTCTACTATCATATGTAGACTTGTGCCAAAGGCACTTTGATTTAACAGCGCTACCTGGCGGCAGATGACTCCTTGATGTTGCAGGCGCTTAACCCGTTTAAGACAGGCGGGTGCCGAAAGACCAACAATTTCGGCCAGTTTTAAGTTACTGACGGAAGAATCAGACTGTAATTGACGTAAAATAGCTTTATCTAAGCGATCGAGAAACATAATTAATTAAACCGGCTGAAAAAGAAATAAATATTAAGTTAATAGGTGAGAAAATGGAATTATTTCTTCAACAGGTCACTATAATAGAGGCTCAATAAGGGCACTTAGAAGGTAGTTTTAAGATGGTTAGCGCGGCGATAAAAGATTTGCTTAAACAGGTAACTGGAGTGTATCTGACGTTACTGAAAGTAATGGTACCGACTATTGTTTTGGTAAAAATTCTGGATCTGTTAGGGGGGACGCTGTGGTTGTCGACCTTACTGTCGCCTTTTATGAAGTTTGTCGGCCTGCCGGAACAGATGGGAATTATTTGGGCCACAGCAATTCTGACTAACATCTATACCGCCATGATAGTGTTTGTGGATGTCACTGCCAGTATGCAGTTGAGTGTGGCACAAGTGTCTGTGATGGGCATTTTGATATTGCTGTCTCACTCCATACCTATGGAGGGGGCAGTTGCGAAAATGGTGGGGGTCAGCTGGCGCCTGACTATAAGCCTGAAACTTGGAGGAGGGTTGTTACTGGCGGCGCTGGTAAATTACTTGTACTCAGAACTTGATTATCAACAGCAGCCGGCTGTGTTGCTGTGGCAAAGTGAGCAATTGGAGCAGAGCCTGTGGCAGTGGGCAGTGGATCAATTGCTATTGTTGGGGAGTATCTTCTTTATTATCTTGGCACTGATGATATTGCTGCGGTTCCTGCGGTTGATCGGTGTAGAAAAGTTGATGCAGCTGGCGTTGTCACCGCTGTTCAAACTGCTTAATATTACTAAAGACGCCAGTAATATAACCATTATAGGCATTACTTTAGGCTTGAGCTTTGGCGCCGGGTTGCTGATAGCGGAAATTAAAAGTGGCAGTATAAGCAAGCGGGATGTATTGCTATCTATCAGCCTGCTGAGCTTAGCGCACAGTTTAATTGAAGATACGCTGTTGATATTGTTACTGGGTGCGGATGTTACGGCGATATTATGGTTGAGAATAGTGTTTTCCGTTATCGTCGTCGCAATGATGTCGCAATATTTAGGCCGTGGGAGTAGCAAGGCATTGACAGGTGAAGTTTAAAAAAGACAGTAAGATTCCACAGATTAAAGCAACACCAGCCAAGTAAAAGGCGGATTGTTCTCAGTGAAGATTAAATCCACTGGCTATTTCGCAGCGCCGATAAATTAATTAGCTTTGATTTTTTGCCCAGAGAAAATGTTTTTCTACCCCCTTAATTATACCGTTAACCCGGATCTCGGGGAGTTGCGGCCATTTAGCATTCAGTAAAAGTGAAATGACTGCATCTGATAGTGTTATCTGTGGACGGCAATTGTATAAATATGCTTGCTTTTAAAATAATACTGCGCATAATGCTGTGTATTCATACAGTGTTTTGCGCACTAAATACAAAATTGCTATTCCAGCCCAGGTGAAAAAAATGGACGATAACAGAAAAAAAGCTTTAGATGCCGCTCTCTCCCAAATTGAGCGTCAATTTGGTAAAGGCGCCATTATGCGCATGGGTGATCAGCCGCGCGAGGTGATTCCTTCTGTATCTACAGGTTCTCTTGGGTTAGATGTGGCGCTGGGCATAGGCGGTTTACCCTTTGGTCGTATCGTTGAAATATACGGGCCTGAATCTTCTGGTAAAACCACCCTGACTTTACAAGTGATTGCAGAAGCACAAAAAATGGGTAAGAGCTGTGCTTTTATCGATGCTGAACATGCTTTAGATCCTGGTTATGCGGAAAAGCTGGGAGTCGATGTTGATAATTTGCTAGTATCACAGCCAGATACAGGTGAACAGGCATTAGAAATTACCGATATGTTAATCCGTTCAAACACCATAGATGTAATCATTATTGACTCAGTCGCGGCACTAACCCCTAAAGCTGAGATTGAAGGCGAAATGGGCGCATCGCACATGGGCTTGCAGGCGCGTCTGATGTCACAGGCGCTTCGCAAAATGACAGGTTCTGTAAAGAACGCTAATTGCTTGTTGATCTTCATCAACCAGATTCGCATGAAAATTGGCGTGATGTTTGGATCCCCTGAAACAACCACTGGTGGTAACGCGCTTAAGTTTTACGCATCAGTGCGTTTAGATATACGCCGCATCGGGGCAATCAAGCAAGGCGATGAAGTGATCGGCAACGAGACCCGGGTAAAAGTGGTTAAAAACAAAGTTGCTGCACCTTTCAAGCAAGCTGAGTTCCAAATTTTGTTTGGCAAGGGCATCTATCGAATGGGTGAACTTATCGATATGGGGGTTAAGCAGGGGCTAGTAGAAAAAGCCGGTGCATGGTACGCCTATAACGGTAGCAAAATTGGTCAGGGAAAATCGAATGCGGCAAAGTATTTAACGGAACACCCTGAAGATGCAGCAGCTATTGAAGCGGCCATCCGTGAGCAGCTACTATCTATTGAAGATAAAAAGGATAGCAAAACAACAAAAGCGGACAAAAAAACCGCCGCTGCCGCTGAAAAATAATCTTTAGTTTCGCTCTTGTCGCAAGTGTTCAAATCTAGGCAGAATGTACAATATTAGTCAGTTAGTGGTATCTTGCAGGCGGTCATCAGGCTGCTTGCAAGACGCGAGCATTCAAAGCCTGAGCTACAGCAAAAATTGGCTAAACGTTGCCCCGATGCCGATTTGCTAATCCAGGTTGTTGATGACTGTGAGCTGAAGGGCTATCAGAGCGCTGTGCGCAAATGCTGATGCGCTGCAGAGTTGAGCAATGTTATGGCCTGCGCCGGGTGGCTCAGGAATTAAACCAGAAGGGCATTGATAGCGAACTCGCCAAACGACTATTGGAAGAATCAGAGTTGGATTGGTTTGTGCTGGCTGCGGATTGTTTTAAGCGGAAATATCGCCGCCAATACAACCCAGATGACAGCAAGAGTAAAGAGCGTTGTCTTCGCTCGATGTCGGCAAGGGGTTTCCCTCTGGATGAAATTTACCACGCTATTGATCAAGATGAACCACAATTCTATTGATCAGCTCTGAGTATTTAGTTCACTGCTGTTAACTGGTCGCCGATTATTTCCTAAAAATCACCTCCCCCAAAGCAATAAACTTCATTCCGCTCGATGTTGCATTAAGCAGTTGTCGTCGCTACTTCTTATAAAATTATACATGTAAATAATCGTTGTTCATATCCAGTAAAGATGCGCTGGTAGCCGTGCTAAACAATAACTTTTGTTGCTAATAATTTGCTGCTAAAAAAATCTGCAATTGATTCGTATATTATTGATAAATAGTTCGAACAATTAATAACCACGATATATAATGAGCCGCTATTTTTTTGCATAAAGAGCGGGAGAATCAGCCCTGTGGCTGTTCTGATTATTTCTTCTGTTCTCTATGTGTTTGTTATATAAAGATTATGGATAAATAAAGTCGTTGTTATGAAATACATGTCCAGTGCCGAAATTCGTCAAGCTTTCCTTGTGTTCTATTCTGAAAAAGGCCATGAAATTGTGCCTTCCAGCTCTTTAGTGCCGGGAAATGATCCAACCCTTCTTTTTACCAATGCCGGAATGGTGCAGTTTAAAGATGTCTTTACCGGTGAAGAGAAACGTCCTTATACCCGAGCGACCTCTGCCCAGCGCTGTGTCCGGGCGGGTGGCAAGCACAACGATTTAGAAAATGTTGGTTATACCGCCAGGCACCATACATTTTTTGAAATGCTCGGTAACTTCAGCTTCGGCGATTATTTTAAGCCTGATGCGATTCGTTTTGCCTGGGAGTTTTTAACCAAAGTACTGGAATTGCCGGAAGAAAAGCTCTGGGTCACTGTGCATCATACCGACAAAGATGCTGAAGCCTTGTGGCGCGATGATATCGGCATAGATATGAGCAGATTTTCACGCTTAGGCGATGATAACTTCTGGTCTATGGGTGATACAGGTCCCTGCGGCACTAGTACTGAGATATTTTTTGATCACGGCGCCGATGTGTGGGGCGGACCTCCGGGCAGCGAAGATGAAGACGGCGATCGCTATATCGAGATCTGGAACTTAGTCTTTATGGAGTTCAATCGCGATGCAGCTGGGGTGCAAACTAAACTTCCCAATCCCTCTATTGACACCGGTTTAGGTCTGGAGCGGGTCTCGGCCATCATGCAAGGCGTACACAGTAACTACGAGATAGATATATTCCAAAATCTGTTAAAAGCTGCCGCCGCTATTATCGGCACTGCTGATCTTGAAGCCAAGTCACTGCGGGTAGTAGCTGACCATATTCGCTCTTGTTCTTTCTTAATTAGCGACGGTGTACTGCCCTCTAACGAGGGACGTGGTTATGTGTTGCGTAGAATATTGCGCCGGGCAATAAGGCACGGTAATAAACTGGGCGCGACCGAGGTGTTCTTTCATAAGTTAGTCGCGGCACTGGCTATTGAGATGGGTGATGCCTATCCTGAATTGCGTACACTGCAAGGGCAAATTGAGAAAGTTATCCTCAAAGAAGAGCAACAGTTCGTTAAAACGTTGGATAATGGTATGCGCCTGTTAGAGCAGGAAATTAAAAAGCTTGCAGGTAGTGAAATACCGGGTGCTGTGGTCTTTAAACTTTATGATACCTATGGCTTTCCGGTTGATTTGACCGCAGATGTGGCCAGAGAAAATAAATTGTCAATTGATATGCCTGGTTTCGAGCTAGAAATGCAGGCCCAGCGTGAACGCGCCAGAGCTTCGGGCTCATTTAATAGCGATTACAATGAAAAGCTAGATATTCAAGGTACCACCGAGTTTAGTGGCTACCAAGACCTCACGGGGTCCGGAACTATCATCGCCATTTTGGCTGAGGGTGAATCTGTTGCCAGTTTAAGTGCCGGACAAAAAGCCACCATTATATTGGACAGTACCTCTTTCTATGCAGAATCTGGTGGGCAGGTAGGTGACAGCGGAGTGCTAAGTGCTGAAAACTTGTCATTTATGGTCGATGACTGCACTAAGCAGGGAGACCTGCATTTGCACCAGGGGCAGTTGTTAAATGGTCAGTTAACGGTTGGTCAGACACTGAGCACAACAGTAGATGTGGCTCAGCGACTGGCTTGTGCTTTAAACCACTCGGCAACCCATCTGCTGCACGAAGCGCTGAGGAGAGTAGTAGGTGATCATGTACAGCAAAAGGGATCTCTAGTTGATCCAGAAAAGTTGCGTTTTGATTTTTCTCATTTCGAGGCGGTCACTGAAGAGCAGATTAGTGAAGTTGAAGCTATAGTTAATCAGCAAGTAATGGATAACACAGCTGTTATTACCCGGGAAATGGATATCACTGCTGCCAAAGCATTAGGTGCGCAGGCGCTATTCGGAGAAAAATACTCTGAACAAGTGCGGGTAGTGAGTATGGGCACCGATAGCTTCTCGATTGAGTTGTGTGGTGGTACTCATGTGCAGCGCACCGGTGACATAGCCTTGCTGAAAATTAAATCTGAGGGGGGGATTGCCTCAGGTGTGCGTCGTATTGAAGCGGTGACTGGCTTGGGTGCGTTAAAACTAGTGTGCAGCATAGATAAGCAATTGTCGCAGATTGCCTCACTGGTGAAAGGCCCGAGGGATATGGTGCTAGATAAAGTTAAAGGACTCGCCGATAAGAACCGCTCACTGGAAAAGGAAATCGAGCAGCTAAAAAATCAGATGTCGGCCGCGAAAGGTGCACAGCTGATTAATAATGCGCAGCAAATCAATGGTGTCAATGTATTGGTTGAAACACTGCAAGATGTTGATCCTAAATCATTGCGAGCTACAGTAGAACAGTTACGAGATAAGCTGGGAAATGCCGTCGTGGTGCTGGCAGCCGTAGCTGAAGGTCGGGTTTCTCTGGTGGCGGGGGTCAGCAAGGAGCTGACTAACAAGCTGAAAGCGGGGGATATCATTCGCGAATTATCGGCGAAAGTTTCAGGTAAAGGCGGTGGCCGGCCGGATATGGCCCAAGGTGGCGGTACGGATGCAGCGGCACTTCCCGCGGCGCTGGATGCACTGTTGGCTGATTTAAAGCAGCTGTAGTGGCTTATTTATGGCTCGGCAGTGTTTCTGTCGGGTCGGTTTTAATGGTATGAGTAATAGACGGAGAGAGCAGCAGCGATGGCTCTATATGTACAGAAATACGGCGGTACTTCGGTAGGCTCTGTTGAGCGTATTCAGGCAGTAGCCAAAAAAGTCAAAGGTTTTAAGGACCAAGGTCATGACATTGTAGTCACAGTGTCGGCGATGAGTGGTGAAACCAACCGCTTAATCGCCCTGGCAAAAGAAATGCAAGTTGTCCCGTCTCCCCGGGAGATGGATGTGCTATTAGCGACCGGTGAGCAAGTGACTATCGCTTTGATGTCTATGGCGCTAGAGCACCAGGGGCTAAAAGTGAGGTCCTACACGGGTAGTCAGGTGAGGATACTGACGGATAACAGTCATGGCAAAGCGCGTATCGAAGATATTGATGTGCAAAAAATCCGCGATGATTTGGACGCGGGTATAGTCGTCGTCGTTGCAGGCTTTCAGGGAGCCGACCAGCACGATAATATTACCACCTTAGGGCGTGGTGGCTCCGATACCACCGGAGTTGCGTTGGCGGCGGCACTGAAGGCTGATGAGTGCCAGATATATACCGATGTAGACGGGGTCTATACGACGGATCCCAGAGTGGTTGAAGGGGCGCAGAGGTTATCGGAAATTACCTTTGAAGAAATGCTGGAAATGGCCAGTCTGGGATCAAAAATTTTACAGATACGTGCAGTTGAATTTGCAGGTAAATACAAGGTGCCGCTACGGGTGTTGTCCAGCTTTAAAGAGGGCCCCGGTACGTTGATAACCATAGAGGATGATGACAAAGTGGAAAAGCCGGTAATATCAGGTATAGCTTTTAACCGAGATGAAGCTAAATTAACGATCATGGGTGTGCCCGATATCCCAGGTGTAGCGTCGAAAATTCTTGGGCCTATTAGCCAGGCGAATATTGAAGTCGATATGATCTTGCAAAATGTCGCCGAAGATCAGAGCACCGATTTCACCTTTACGGTACACCGCAATGATTTTGATCAGGCAAAGGCGGTATTACAGCGCACTGCTAAGCAGTTACAGGCCCGAGAAGTAAAAGGTGATAACAAGATTGCCAAAGTCTCTATAGTCGGTGTAGGAATGCGCTCACACGCCGGTGTGGCCACAAAGATGTTTGATGCTCTAGCTTCTGAGAATATCAATATTCAGATGATCTCTACATCGGAAATTAAAGTGTCAGTGGTGCTGGCAGAAAAATATTTGGAATTGGCTGTTAGGTCATTACATTCGGCTTTCGAGTTAGGCCGAAATGACACAATCAGTGAATGACGCAGTAATGCGTTTGCTTTATAGTAATTGCAAGCTTTAGCGCACATCAATTGTTGTAAGTTAATGGATTAATGGACTTTTGATTTGCGTGCTTTTAAAGATTAATAGGAGATCTTACTAATGTTAATACTTACTCGTCGTGTTGGTGAAACACTGATGATAGGTGATGAAGTTACTGTCACCGTATTAGGTATCAAAGGCAATCAAGTCCGTATAGGTGTTGATGCCCCCAAAGATGTTTCAGTGCATCGTGAGGAAATTTACCAACGTATTCAAAGAGAAAAGGCGGAGCAAAACAGCTAAAAGAACTTATTTTAAAATAATTATTCATTAAGGGTTTCTATTTTAAAATCAGTCTTGTATAGTGTGCGCCTCTTGAGGTGAGGTGGCCGAGTGGCTGAAGGCGCGCCCCTGCTAAGGGTGTATAGGGGAGACTCTATCGAGGGTTCGAATCCCTCCCTCACCGCCATTTATATTCAAACATCAGAGCCTCGACTAACATCGGGGCTTTTTTGTATCTGGAGGAATCCCCGGGAGGGTGAGCAGGATTTTGTTCCCGACAAATCCTAAGTACCTGCATCCCTGCAGGCAATCTCCCGCCAGGGTTCGAGTCGAGCCAGCGTTGCGTCTTTGTGCAACGACCCGAAGGGCGAAGAGCGCAGCGATGAGTAATCCCGAGTGCATCTTCATCGTCCTTTATATTCAAGCATCAGAGCACTGGCTAACATCGGGGCTGTTTTGTATCTACAGTAAGCCGCGCAAACAGAGCAGTGCTCTGTAGTCAGGTCCTTATTCCGGTAGGCAGTCTTTGATCTTGGGAGGATTAAATTGTTAGCCTCTGCTGTTTGATGTGTGCGGTTTAATTAAAGTCTCTGGCGCTGGATTTAAGCTGGCTGCAATGGGCAATAAAGGCTTTGCAAGCGGGTACTACTCTTCCTGTTAAGCAACAGTCTGAACTATGCTATTTTTAATATTAGATATTCTTGGTAGTAAAAGAATTAATTGCTTCTAATTGTCTGGTCAAACTTTTAAAATAAGCGCCTAAAATTTATCTAAACCGTGAAACTACTATGAAATTTATCGTAAAACTGTTCCCTGAAATAACCATTAAAAGCCGTCCTGTGCGCAAGCGTTTTATCCAGCGTCTGCAGAATAATTTACAGATAGTGATGAGGCGCCTGGATGATGACATTCGGGTGAGTTTGTTTTGGGATAAATTGGAAGTTGTATTACCTGAGGAAAAAATTCAGCACCGAGCCGGGGTTTGTAAAATAATGGCTCAAGCTCCAGGTATTCATTCCTTTATCGAAGTGCAAGAGTATCCGCTGGGTTCTTTTCACGAAGCTTTTGAGCACACTCTGCAAGCCTATAGAGAGCGTCTTGTGGGTCAAACGTTCAAAGTGCGAGTGAAACGCTCTGGTAAACACGAATTTAAATCAATAGATCTGGAGCGCTATATAGGCGGCGGTCTATTAGAGCACGCTGACACCAATGGCGTGGATGTCAAAACTCCCCAGCTGTATGTGGATCTGGAAGTGCGCGATCAAAAGTTATTCGTCTTTAATGAAATTCACAAAGGTTTGGGCGGATATCCGCTGGGGACACAAGAGCCGGTGCTGTCGCTGATCTCCGGAGGGTTCGATTCGGTAGTTTCATCTTACATGACGATGCGTCGCGGTTCTAAAACCCATTTTCTGTTTTTTAACTTAGGCGGTAAAGCCCATCAGATGGGTGTTGAACAAGTAGCACTGCATTTATGGCAGGAATACGGTTCCTGTGCCCGGGTCAAATTCATCAGTGTACCTTTCTCTGAAGTAGTCGGCGATATCCTACAAAATGTACACCACTCATTTATGGGGGTAGTGCTGAAGCGACAGATGATGCGTGCGGCCGAAAAAGTAGCTGATTTTATGAAGATAGATGCGCTGGTGACAGGAGAGAGCATCGCTCAGGTGTCTAGCCAGACCATTCCCAATTTGGCAGTCATAGACAGAGCGACCACTAAGGTGATTTTCCGCCCGCTAATCACTACCGATAAGCAAGAGATAGTCGATAAGACTAAAGCCTTGGGTTGTTTTGATTTGGTGGCGTCTATCCCCGAGTACTGCGGGGTTATTTCGGATCGTCCCACCACTAGGGCAAAACTTGAAAAGGTCGAAGCTGAAGAGTTAAATCTAGATATGTCTATCCTCGATAGAGCGCTGGAGCAGACCCGGACCTCGAAAATTGATGACATAGTTAAGAACTTGCAGGCGCAGCAGCAGATTGAAACTTTGAGCAAAGTTTCCAGTATGCAAAAAATAGTGGATATCCGCGCACCTCATGAACAGGAAAAGAAGCCGTTGAATATGCCCGGCTGCGAAATACTGTTGACGCCTTTTTATGAGTTGGAAACACAGATGCAGCACTGGAGTGATGAATACGAATACCTACTCTACTGTGAAAAGGGGATTATGAGCCAGTTACATGCGCAGAGCCTGCAGGAAAAAGGCTTGCTTAATGTTAAAGTATTTAGGCCTGAGTAAGGGCTGTAAGTCAAGGGGATATTGATCGATAATAAGGCAGATAAGAGCAATTATAATTGTCGACAATATCCAATTTAGAATAATCAACTGCCTATAAGTGGTTGCCAAATTTGTCATTTTCGGGTTTAATTAGCCGCGTTTTATAGAAAATATCAGCAATACTCGACAGAAAGCCTGGCTGGTGTTTTGCTCATTTAAAACAAAAAATCATTTTTAGGAGAAGCTAGCGATGGAAGAAAGTCTTATTTCACAGGGATTGTCATTGATGGTTTTTGGCATGGGCTTTGTATTTGTATTTCTCACACTGTTAGTGGGAGTGACGATGCTGATGTCCAAACTGGTTGTGAAATTTGCACCTGTTGCTGTAGCGCCGTTGAAAAAGGTGCGCAGGAATGCTGCCCCTGTAGCAGCTGCTACCGACGATGAGTTAGTTGCAGTGATTACTGCTGCTGTACATCAGTACCGATCTTAGTGTGAAAAATTAGAGTAAATATTTCTAAGAATTAAATTAAACCGTGTCATAAAAAAAGGCCTTGTAAAGATGTCAGATGCTAAGAAACCGTTAGGTATCACGGATGTTGTACTACGTGATGCACACCAGTCTCTGTTTGCTACACGTATGCGTATCGACGATATGCTACCTATTGCAGAAAAATTAGATAGCATTGGCTTTTGGTCCCTGGAAACTTGGGGTGGAGCAACTTTTGATTCATGTATTCGCTATATCGGCGAAAATCCATGGGATCGTCTGCGCTCACTGAAAGCCGCTATGCCAAATACTAAACAGCAAATGTTATTACGAGGACAGAATTTATTAGGTTATCGGCATTACGCAGATGATGTGGTTGATAAATTTGTTGAGCGTGCAGCAGTTAATGGCATCGATGTATTCCGTATTTTTGATGCGATGAATGACCCAAGAAACTTAGAGCGGGCAATTAAAGCGGTTAAGGCCACTGGCAAACACGCGCAGGGCACTATTTCTTATACAAAAAGTAAAGTTCATACAATTGAAATGTGGGTAGATTACGCTAAATCATTGGAAGATTTAGGGGTCGATTCCATTTGTATTAAAGATATGTCCGGTATCTTGGTTCCCTATGATGCCTATGAACTGGTCTCTCGGTTAAAAGCGCAGACAGATCTTGAAGTGCAGTTGCACGCACATGCTACATCTGGGCTGTCAGATATGTCGATACTCAAAGCTATCGAAGCCGGTGTTGATCGGGTAGATACTTCTATCTCCTCCATGGCGATGACATACGGGCACACTGCTACAGAATCGATTGTGGCGGCACTGCAGGGAACAGACAGAGACACAGGTCTGGATCTCAATGCGCTGTCAGAAATAGCGGCTTATTTTCGTGAAGTACGTAAAAAATACGCCAAATTTGAAGGCTCGCTGCGCGGTACCGATTCACGCATCCTTATTGCCCAAGTTCCAGGTGGCATGTTGACCAACATGGAAGCACAGCTAAAAGAGCAGAACGCAGCGGACAAGTTCGACGAAGTACTACAGGAAATTCCCAGAGTGCGTGAAGACTTGGGATTGATTCCACTGGTGACTCCAACCTCGCAAATAGTCGGTACTCAAGCGGTCATCAACGTATTGGTAGGTGAGCGATATAAGACTATTTCTAAGGAAGTACAGGGGATATTAAAAGGCGAGTATGGCGCGGCGCCGGCTGCTTTTAATAAAGAGCTACAGCTAAAAGTGCTAGATGGCGCAGAAGCTATTACCTGCAGACCCGCTGATCTGTTGAAATCTGAAATGGATAGTTTAACGGTTGAGTTAGAGCAACTGGCCAAAGAAAAAGGCATAGAGTTAGCACCTGCAGACTCCAGGATTGATGACGTATTAATTTACGCTCTGTTCCCGCAAGTTGGATTAAAATATTTAGAAAACCGCAATAACCCGGATGCTTTTGAACCCGTACCAACAATCGAGGATGCAATGACCATGGCAACAACAAAGAATACAGGCCCACAAGTTTACACAATCTCGGTCAATGGTCAGGATTATGTTGTGCAAGTTAAAGAAGGTGGGGATGTCTCTGCAATAGTGCCAGCTACCGCAGCACCTGCAGCAGCGCCGGTTAAGGCCGGAGAAGAGGTATCAGCTCCGCTGGCGGGTAATATCTGGAAAGTTGAAGTCTCCGTTGGAGATGCCATTGAAGAAGGTGACGTGATTGTTATTTTAGAAGCGATGAAAATGGAAACTGAAGTACGCGCGGCGCGCTCTGGTACAGTGGTTAGCGTCGATGTTAAAGAAGGTGATGCTGTGCAAGTTGGCGATTCACTGATAACTTTGGCATAAGGCGTTAGATCATGGACAAGCTTCTCGATCTCTGGTTGGCCTCAGGTATTTATAACCTGCAGCCCGGTCAGTTAATCATGTTGGTGGTAGGGCTAATATTGCTCTACCTCGCCATCAACAAAAAATTCGAACCACTATTATTAGTGCCTATTGGCTTTGGTGGGATTCTCGCCAATATTCCGGAGGCTGGATTAGCTTTCTCCGCGGTGGAAAATGCGCTGCATTTTGCCCAGCCGGAGATTTTGGCAAATCTGTCATCGGCTCTGGGTATCAGCAGTACCGATCCGCAGTCTATTACAGAGGCCTATCACACTTCTAATGCATCTACCCATCAAGCTGCTGTGTTGGCAGCGCAAGATGGCGGATATAGCAATGGCATGTTGTACAATTTCTACAACGTTTCAATCGCTTCAGGTGCAGCACCGCTGATTATATTTATGGGTGTGGGTGCGATGACCGATTTCGGGCCTTTATTAGCCAACCCTAAAACCTTGTTTTTAGGCGCAGCGGCTCAATTTGGTATCTTTGCCACCGTATTAGGTGCGGTCGGTTTAACGACTATAGGGGTGATGGATTTCTCTATCCAGGACGCTGCGGCAATTGGCATTATCGGCGGGGCCGATGGTCCCACAGCCATCTACGTTGCTAGTTTGTTATCGCCACATCTGTTAGGGGCGATTGCAGTGGCGGCATACTCCTATATGGCACTAGTGCCATTGATCCAGCCACCTATTATGCGGGCTCTGACGACTGAAGCCGAGCGCAAAATTACTATGGTGCAGTTGCGCCAGGTGAGTAAAATCGAGAAGATTTTATTTCCTATAGTGCTACTGCTGTTAGTTGCCATGTTATTACCAGATGCCGCCCCGCTATTGGGTATGTTCTGTTTTGGTAACTTATTGCGCGAGTGTGGAGTGGTGGATCGTCTCAGTGATACCGCGCAGAATGCACTGATAAATATAGTGACCATTTTCCTGGGACTTTCAGTCGGTTCAAAACTGTCGGCGGACAAGTTTTTAGATCTGACCACTTTGGGTATATTGGTGTTAGGTATCATTGCATTCTGTATTGGTACCGCTATGGGGGTATTGATGGCCAAACTGCTGAATAAGCTGGAAGGGGGTAATTCAATCAATCCTCTGATTGGTTCTGCAGGAGTTTCCGCAGTGCCAATGGCGGCCAGAGTCTCAAATAAATTGGGACTGGAAGCGAATTCTCAGAACTTTTTGTTAATGCATGCAATGGGTCCAAACGTAGCGGGTGTTATCGGCTCGGCGGTTGCCGCAGGTGTAATGATTAAGTTTGTGGGTTAAAAACACTGATCTATTGCCTGGCAATAGTGAATAATTAAAGGCTGCTTTTGCAGCCTTTTTTATGCCTGATAATAAAAGCATCGCTGTTGTTGAAATCTCGTTAATCAGGTTATTCGCCGTCATTTTTACCCTAAGCCTATCTTGTTTGACAGAGCTGTTTTCAATAAACAGAGAATGTTTTTAGGGGGGGTATTGGGTGAGGGCCAGTGTAGTGATTGGTTATATTTTAGGTGCAGATTAAGCAGCGGTTAAAAATATTTAGTCTATAGCGATACAGAAAAACAAAGGGTATCTGTCTGTAGTGTATTGGTTTTGGAGTATTTGCCGGTAAAATAACTTGAAATTTCCATGAAATACTCAGGCAAGGTTCAGCTGGCGCTGCAAAATAAACAGATCAACTAACGGTAATGAAATTATTATTGTCGCTTTAGGATAATAATAATAGCTGTGAGCAAAAATGTCAGAACAGCAAAAAGCCTAAAAAACACACGATTTGTTGGTTTTGATACAGCGAATTGTGCAATTGTTGTAAAAAAAAGGCATAAAGTTGACGAATCGCAGGATTAAAGCATGGACTTTTTATAGGTAGGCTTTTATGCTCTGTACTACTCTTACATTGGAGTGCGCTTCGAGGAAGAGAGGCGAGGCGAATCAAATAATAATTAGGAAACCTTAACAATGAAAAAACTATTACCTATTGCTGTTAGTCTTGCAGCATTAACTGCGATGAATGTATCTGCTTCAACTTTGGAAGAGGTACAGGAACGTGGTGTATTGAAATGTGGTGTGTCTACAGGTTTAGCTGGTTTTGCTGCTCCAAATGATAGCGGCCAATGGGAAGGTCTTGACGTTGACCTTTGCCGTGCTGTTGCAGCAGCTGTATTAGGTGATTCAGAAAAAGTTGAATATGTTCCCCTTACTTCTAAGGTTCGTTTCGAAGTATTAAAGTCTGGTGAAATCGATGTATTGTCTCGTGTAACTACTTGGACATTTACTCGTGACGCGAGCTTAGGTTTGAACTTCGCTGGCGTTAACTACTATGACGGACAAGGCTTCATGGTTCCTAAAGCTCTAGGTGTTACTTCAGCTAAAGGCCTAGACGGCGCTTCTATCTGTATCCAAACTGGTACTACTACAGAGCTTAACGCTGCTGAGTACTTCAAGTTAAACGGTATGACTTACGAGCCAGTACCTGTTGAAACTTCTGCTGAAGGTCGTTCAAACTACCTTGCCGGTCGCTGTGATGTATACACAACTGACGCATCTGCACTAGCTGCACAGCGTTCAGTTTTCGAAGATCCAACTGCACACATTGTTCTACCTGAAATCATATCTAAAGAGCCACTAGGACCAGTAGTTCGTCACGGCGACGACCAGTGGTTAGATATTGTTAAGTGGAGCCACAACGCGATGTTGAACGCTGAAGAGCTTAACATCAACTCTAAGAACTTAGACGAGCGTGCTGCAAACGATAAAGATCCTGCTGCACAGGGGCTGCTAGGTTCAAACGACGCTAAGCTAGGCGCTATGCTTGGTCTTGATAAGAAGTGGGCATACAACATCATCAAGCAAGTGGGTAACTACAGCGAGTCTTTCGAGCGCAACGTTGGTAAGTCAACTGCACTTAAGCTTGAACGTGGTCTAAACGCACTTTGGACTAACGGTGGCATCCAGTACGCTCCACCATTGAAGTAATAAACAAGTAGTAATCTAGCAGCGAGCTCCTTTTTAAACGGCCGATTTGATCGGCTGGCAGAAAAGGGGCTCGTTTTTTTTCTAATCTATTCAGGTTGTCTATATGAGCGGCATGCAAGTTCAAGAAAAAAAGACCGTGACACTGGGCTCGTTATGGAGAGATAAAAAATCCCGCGGCGTTATTATGCAAATAATAGCAGTGATAGGGATATTGTTATTTCTCGGAAACATAGTTTCAAATACCGTCGAAAACTTAGACCGTTTAGGGGTTAAAGTTGGATTCGATTTTTTGACATCGCCAGCCAATTACGATATTAACCAAACCTTAATCGAATATGACAGTTCCGACTCGCACTTCAGAGCGGGATTAGTCGGCTTACTCAATACCTTACTAGTAGCTGGTTGCGGTATTATAGTCGCAACTTTTCTAGGCTTTACCGCAGGTGTTCTACGTCTGTCCAATAACTTTGTATTATCTCGCTTAATGCAAGTGTATGTCGAAATCACCCGTAACGTTCCGGTACTACTGCAAATCCTCCTCTGGCACGGCATCATTATTCACTCCTTACCTGTGCCGAAAAGAGCAGAGGCAATCATGGATATGTTCTTTGCCACTAACCGCGGGGTTTATCTGCCGCAGCCGATTCCCCAGGATGGTTTTGGCTGGGTGTGGATTGCGCTGCTGGTCGCCATTGTTTTTGCGGTGTTGTTCAAGAGACACGCCAACAAAGTACAGGAACAAACCGGTAAATTGATTCCGGCTATCTGGATCGGCGCTGCTGCTATTGTCGGCTTACCGGTCATTACCTTCCTGCTGGCAGGTGCTCCTATTGAAATGAGTTACCCGGTACTAAAAGGGTTTAACTTTAAGGGTGGCTTTGTAATCAAACCCGAGTTCATGGCGCTGTGGTTTGCCCTGTCGCTGTATACCGGTGCATTTATTGCGGAGATAGTACGCGCGGGCATTCAATCGGTCAGTCATGGACAAACTGAGGCTGCACACGCTCTTGGTATCAGACCTAACTTCACCATGCGATTAGTGGTTATTCCGCAAGCGCTACGGGTTATTATTCCACCTCTGATCAGTCAGTACTTAAACCTGACTAAAAACTCATCACTGGCCATTGCTATCGGCTACATGGATTTAGTGGCAACGATTGGCGGGATTTCGCTGAATCAGACCGGCAGAGCATTGGAGAGCATGGCTATAGTACTTGGCGTCTATCTGTTCATATCGCTATTTATATCGGCGCTGATGAATATCTACTATAAGCGTATAGCACTGGTGTCGAGGTAATATTATGTCTACAGAAATAAATAACTATGAACCGGGCATGCACCCATCTCTACCGCCACCGCCCAATTCAGTAGGTCCGGTAAGGTGGATGAGAGATAATCTTTTTTCCTCTGCCAGTAATACTTTCCTGACCTTGTTAGGCTTGTATTTGGTGTATTTAATACTGCCGCCCTTTATCCAGTGGGCATTCATTGACTCTGTGGTTCTCGGTGCAGAGAGCAGAAAAGAATGTCTGGCAATGATGGGTGATGACAGAGGCGCTTGCTGGTCTTTTGTCTATCGCAGATGGGGACAATTTGTCTACGGATTCTATCCTATCGAGGAGCGCTGGAGAGTCAATGTAGCTTTCATCTTAACGGCGATGACTATCGCGGTAGTACTGGTTGAAAAGTTGCGAGCCAACAATAAGATCTTGATTACTGCTGTGTTATTTCCAGTAGCCAGTTACTTCCTGGTCGTTGGCGGAAGCTTCGGTTTGGTTGACGTACCAACCAACAAAATGGGCGGTATCTTACTGACCTTGATTATCGGTTTGTCGGGAATATTTGTCTCACTGCCGATCAGTATTATGCTGGCATTGAGTCGAATTTCAAAATTACCGATTTTCTCCATATTGGCGACGATATTTATCGAGTTTATCCGTGGTGTGCCACTGATTACCCTGTTATTTATCGCCTCTACCTTACTGTCATACTTCTTGCCACCAGGATCAAATTTCGATTTGTTACTGCGGGTACTGATCATGGTAACGCTATTCTCAGCAGCTTATATCGCTGAGGTAATTCGTGGTGGTCTGGCGGCTATACCAACAGGTCAATATGAAGCCGCGGATGCATTGGGTTTGTCTTACTGGCAGAGTATGCGTCTGATTATCTTGCCGCAGGCATTGAAAATCTCGATTCCCGGTATAGTAGGTAGTTTCATCGGCCTGTTTAAAGATACTACATTAGTCGTTATTATCGGCCTGCTGGATCCACTAGGTATCGGCATGGCGGCGATTTCAACGACCGCATGGGCTGGGTTAAGTACTGAATTATACGTATTTATCGGTTTGTTCTTCTTCATATTCTGCTTTGGTATGTCACGCTATAGCCTACATTTAGAGAAGAAGCTCAACACTGGACATAATAACTAGGAGCCACCAATGGCGAATAATAATGATAAGCCCGCTATCGTAATAGCAGGTATGCACAAGTGGTACGGCGACTTTCATGTACTGCGTGATATTAACTTAGAAGTAAAAAAAGGCGAGCGGATTGTAGTATGTGGACCCTCAGGTTCAGGTAAGTCTACTATGATACGTTGCATCAACCGTTTGGAAGAGCATCAGCAAGGGCAAATTATTGTCGATGGCATTGAGCTTACCAACGATATCAAAAAAATTGACGAAGTACGTCGGGAAGTGGGTATGTGTTTTCAGCACTTCAACTTGTTCCCGCACCTGACAATTTTGGAAAACTGCACCTTGGCACCAATTTGGGTACGCGGCACTCCGAAAAAAGAAGCTGAAGAACTGGCGATGCACTTTCTAGAAAAGGTGAAAATTCCAGATCAGGCAATGAAGTACCCAGGTCAGTTGTCTGGTGGTCAGCAACAGCGTGTCGCTATTGCTCGCTCGCTATGCATGAAGCCAAGAACTATCTTGTTTGATGAGCCGACATCAGCACTCGACCCTGAGATGATCAAGGAAGTACTAGATGTTATGGTTGAACTTGCCGAAGAGGGCATGACCATGATAGTTGTAACTCACGAGATGGGTTTTGCCCGTAAAGTAGCTGATAGAGTTCTCTTTATGGATGCTGGTCAAATTGTTGAACAGAATACCCCTGCGGAGTTCTTTGACAATCCACAAAATGAGAGAACACAATTGTTCTTGAGTCAGATCTTACATTAAGGTGTAGCTCTGTTGTGTTATAAAAAACCATCTTTTAGATGGTTTTTTTTGGTCTAGATTTCATTGGTAAGCTATTGTTGTTGATAGCGACCATTGTATTGCTTAAAATTGCATTTATTATTATTGCAGTTATTCCTTGCGACACTGCGGTTACGGTTTTTTTATCTAGATTTCGGATCAGGTATTGGGTATGAACAACAAAATGTTATGTGATATAGGCTTTATCGGTTTGGGAGTCATGGGTAATAATTTGGCACTCAATCTGGCAGATAATGGTTATAAGGTGGCTTGTTTTGATCTGGATAATCAAAAGATTGAGCAACTTGAAACAATGGATCAGCAACAGCGCGGGGAGGGTGAGCAGCGGATTTTTGGTTGTAGCTCATATACCCAGCTACTGGACTCTCTGTCCAAACCAAATTTGCTGATGGTCTCAGTCCCCGCTGGAAATGCGGTAGATCATGTTTGTGAACACTTAATCGCTGCGGACATCAAAGCAGATGACATAGTTATCGATACCGGTAACAGTTTGTGGACAGATACAATAGAGAGAGAGATAAAATACCGGCCGCATTTTATTTTCTTTTCCACCGCTGTTTCTGGTGGTGAAGTAGGCGCTAGGTTTGGTCCTTCGTTAATGCCTTCCGG
Source organism: Oceanospirillaceae bacterium (assembly GCA_013215505.1). GTDB lineage: Bacteria > Pseudomonadota > Gammaproteobacteria > Pseudomonadales > Balneatricaceae > Rs1. The sequence goes on along the minus strand of JABSQZ010000014.1, from coordinate 93,960 downwards.
TGACCCTTATGCCTGGACCCGAGTCGCTCCGGTGCTGCAGGCCATAGCCGCAAAAGTAGATCCTGAAAGCGGAAGGCCGATAGAGAGGTTTGAACCGGGTAATCCGGTGTTGGAAGGAGAGCCCTGCGCCGCATATATTGGTGCCAGTGGTGCCGGACACTATGTAAAAATGGTGCACAACGGCATTGAATACGCGGATATGCAATTGATCTGTGAAAGTTATCATATCTTGCGCTCGGGACTGAAATTGAGCCCCATGGAAATAGCCGACATTTTCGAGCAGTGGAATTGCGGGTTGCTGGACAGTTATCTTATGGATATCAGCATTGAAGTGCTTCGTCAGCAAGACCCAATTACCGCTGCACCACTGGTGGATATGATTCTAGATACAGCGGGGCAAAAAGGCACTGGATTATGGACAGCTGTGTCTGCACTGCAAATGGGCAGTCCGGCACAAAGTATCACCCAAGCGGTGTTTGCCAGAAGTATTTCTAGTTTAAAAGAAGAGCGGTTGGTTGCCAGTGGATTATTGAGCGGTCCTCAAATACCTGAATACAGTGCCCAGCAGCGAGCTAAGATAATTGCAGAGCTACACGATGCCTTATACTGCTCAAAGATATGTGCCTATGCACAAGGGTTTCAGTTGATGTCAATTGCCTCTAAAGACAAAGGCTGGAATTTAGATTTTGCCGCTATTGCCAAAATTTGGCGTGCCGGATGTATTATCAGAGCGGTGTTTTTGCAAGATATCAGCCGGGCCTACGGCAGTGACGGGAAGTTACAAAACTTATTACTGGACCCCTATTTCAGTCAACAGATTACTAAGTTTCAACTCAGTTGGAGAAAATCCATCGCCAGTGCCACATTGATGGGGATACCGCACCCCGCAATGTCTTCCGCGTTAGCATACTATGATTCTTATCGGTGTGCGGTGCTACCCGCCAATCTCCTGCAGGCACAGCGAGACTTTTTTGGGGCTCATACCTTTTCCAGGACTGACCGCGATAAGGATGAAAAATATCATTTGGATTGGAGTGCAAATCCCAGAGTGATGCACAAAGTTAGCTGATTTAGTATTAGGCACTCAGCATGTCCTCTGTGGCTTCGTCCAGAGGCGTGCTCTACAACTGAAGAGCTGCCGGTTGCCGCAAATATCTTCTGCAGCCAATGGTAATTTTTAGCCCATCATTTTTTAATACATTTGGCGATCATTGTTAGTAGTTTCGGCCAGACAAGTAATCCTAGAGCGTTATTTGTGCACTGCTCAATTTGTATTATTCCTGTACTTTGTCCTACATTTTATCTAAAAAATTTGGCCGATCGCCAATGCGACTCAGGCAACTTACTCTCAGATAGCAGACTTACAGGCAATGTTGTGAATAGCTTTTGAGTCAGTAGGGACCTCTTTAAGATCAAAAAATCTGATGCATACATTGGTCAGTAATCTAGCAATGATCGGGTAAGTTATATATTTATTACATAGCCATAATATTTATAGGGATAATGGGGTATAGTTTGTCGGGTTAACAATAATAAAAATTGCAAATCCGTTAGAGGCATCAAAAAATGATTAAGGTTCTTGTGTTTTTAGCTGTTACTTTTACAAGTCAAAGTGTTTTTGCCGCTGTTTTATCTGAGGCTAAAGGCGAAATTATACTAACAGTTACTGGAAATATTTCTCATACCAACGGTGCGTCTAACGCGCAATTTGATCTTGCGATGTTACAAGCTATGCCGCAAACCACCATCAAAACTGAAACACCTTGGACAGAGGGGATCCATGAATTTACCGGTCCGAAGATTCAAGATCTATTGCAGTTACTCGCCGCTGATGGCAATTATATCGAAGCGACGGCATTAAATGGCTATAAAGTTACTATCCCAATGCAGGATGTAATCCGACATTCAATTATTTTGGCATTAAAACATAACGGTAAGATATTGAGCGTCAGACGCCGTGGTCCAAGTTGGGTTATTTATCCCTGGTCAGATATGGAATTGTCGAGAGACCATAAATATTACACCCGCTCCATATGGCAAGTAAAAAGTTTAAACATCCTCTAGAGGTATTAAGATGTTTAACAGAATAAAAATTATATATCTGACATCAGCACTCATCACTTTGGTTTTGAGTATTACGTTAGTGACTGATTTAACAAAAATCAAAAATCTACAAAATATTCAAAAAACTGACGCCCAATTGAGTCTGGTGTGGTTCCTTAACCAGGCTGATCGCGAAGCACGAAATTTTTTACAGCATGCCAGCTATTTATATATGGGGCATCAAGGAGTTAGTAGACAACAAGTCATCACCAGCTTTGATATATTCTGGAGTCGCTATGATGCGCAGCTGATGGGCAGAATTAACCGCAAGTTATTTGCAGTTGACACAGGTAGAGAGACTGTTGAGTTTACCCGAAAAACCCTATTCCAATTAGACCCTTTGGTGCAAAAACTGGAAACAGGTGATAGCCAGTCTTTTCAGCTAATCAATCAATTAATGACGACGCATTTGCAAAGCTTATATGCTCTGTCTATCAACGCAATCCAGCTGCGCAGTGCTATTCGCGTCCAGAGACACTCAACAATAGATGAACTTTATTTTCATTTGCTAATTACACTGGTCAGTTTGTTTGCTGGCGGTTTTATGATCATCGCGTTATTTATCAAAAAAGGTAATGAGCTAACCGTTCAGAATTTAATTTTTGAACAGCGCGTTAATCAGAGAACTGCGGAACTTTATAAATCAAATCAATCGCTGTTATTCGAAGCCCAGGTGCGTAAAAAATCTGAGCAGCGCTCGCAACAGCTGATTTCAGCGTTCGATCAATCTACAGAAGTGGTTTTTTTTCTCGACGCCAACAATCAGTTTATTTTTTTCAATGAGAGTTTCAAAAAAACCAATGCTGCAGTCATTGAAAGCATCGCTATAGGTGCGCCTTTTGAAACTTATCTGAATGCAGTGATGCAAGGCTCAGGTGCTAATTTGAATAGCAGCGAAAAGAACCAGTGGATTGAGCATTGGTTGTTGGGGCTACGAAATTCAGAGGAGTTTTTTGAAGTTGAGCAGCTTACTGGCCAGCAGTTTATTTTTAATATGAAGCGCTTGCAAGATGGCAGCGTTATTACTATAGGTTCGGATATCTCCGCTCTAAAAGAGAGTCAGCATGCCCTGGCCATGAGTGAAAGTCGCTTTCGTGATTTTGCGTTAATCGGCGCTGACTGGTATTGGGAAATGGATGCCGAATTAAAATTTACGTATATAACAGGCAATGTCGAAAAAATTTCCGGGCTGCCTCCAGAACATTATATTGGCAAAACCCGATCTCAGTCATATACAGATAAATTCCTGCCCCATACAGGTTCAGAGCAAGATGAACTTCGACAGATGAACAACAGAGAAGAATTCAATGATTACGAAATAAAAACCCACAAAGCAGATGGCAGCCTGGTAACCATCAGTCTCTCCGGAGAGCCAAGGTATGATCGGCAAGGAAATTTTATTGGTTATATTGGTGCGGGGCGGGATGTCACTGAACGCTGTCTGGTTGAGGAATTGGATAAAAGACTGATTGCCGCGGTCAATAGTCTCAATCTATTTGTGACCATTTTTGATGATCAGGATAAATTAATATTTTTCAATCGCAAATTTGGCGAAGTAGTCAATAGGGACATGCGTAACATAGAGTTGGGTATGAGCTTCGAGAATATGTGGCGCTCTTGCAGTGAATATTATACCCAGGAATTCGGTTTTGATACAAAAAAGTGGTTTGCTAAAAGGTTGGCAATGCATCGCAACCCTGTTGATGATTTTGTCTTGCCTCTGGGAGAAAATCGCTATTTAAAAATATTTGAACAGTTGCTCGATGATGGTGGGGTGATCATTATCGCAACCGATATCTCGGAGAGTACCAAAGCCGGCCAGGAAATACATAGGCTGCGTAATTATCTGGCCAATATCATTGATTCAATGTCGTCTATTTTAATAGGAGTAGACCAGCAATGCCGGATAACCCAGTGGAACTTTGCGGCGCAAAAAGAAACCTCGATAAGCCTGGAAGAGGCATACCAGCGTGAGTTAATTGATGTTTTTCCCAGGTTGCAAACGCAATTATCTAATATCAGTGCAGCGATCATTAAGCGACGGGAATCTAGTCATCTTAAAAGCTTATATTTCCAAGCTGGAGAAGTCTGTTACGAAGATATCACTATTTATCCTCTGATCACCAGTGGTGAGTCAGGGGCGGTTATAAGGCTAGATAACGTCACAGAGCAAGTACTGTTGTCGGAAATGATGATTCAGTCGGAGAAGATGCTGTCGGTGGGTGGTCTCGCAGCTGGAATGGCCCATGAAATAAACAATCCACTGGCGGGCATGATGCAAACGGCCAATGTAATGCTCAATCGGTTGACGGGTTATACTGTCCCGGCGAACTTGCAAGCTTGTGAAGATGCGGCAATCAGTATGCAATCTCTGCAGCAGTACATGAAAGATCGGGGCATACTACGGATGGTAAACAGTATTATAGAATCTGGAAACCGGGTGGCAGTGATCGTTGATAATATGCTGAATTTCTCTCGGCAAAATGATACGCAGTCCTCAGAGCAAGATTTAGCTGATTTGTTGGACAAAGCGCTGGAGTTGTCATCCACCGATTACAATTTGAAAAACAATTTCGATTTCAAAAGTATCCAGATAACTAGGGACTATCAAGTTGATATGCCGGGAATTGTTTGCGAACCTGGAAAAATTCAGCAAGTTTTTTTAAATATATTAAGAAACGGTGCACAGGCGATGCAAGAGGCAAATGTACAAGCGCCAATGTTTGTATTGCGAATAAAATATGACCGGGAAGCTGAAGAGGCCCTAATTGAGATAGAAGACAACGGACCAGGTTTAGATGAAGGGGTAAAACGCAGGATATTTGAACCTTTTTTCACCACCAAAAAAGAGGGCAGGGGTACAGGCTTAGGATTGAGTGTCTCCTATTTTATTATTACTGAAAACCATAGCGGGAAGTTGTTGGTAGATTCTATATTGAACAAATACTGTAAGTTTACAATTTGCCTGCCTAAAATGGGAAATCGAGAAAAAATTCCAACCAGGGCTGCAGCCAATGTGCATTAAACTTTACGGGTCTTTGCGATTTGCCAATTTAGTTGATCGGATTAGAGATAACTCGCTTGTCCTGTCAACTTGGAGGTTTAACTTTGTCAGAAAAGTACACAACTGAAACTATTTTAGTGATTGATGATGAAGATATTGTCAGGCAAAGTTTTTGTGATCAGCTTGAAGATCTGGGTTATAAGGTGCTAGAGGCAAACAACGGAAAGTCTGGATTGGCTTTAGCGTTAAGTGAGTTACCAGATTTAATTCTGACAGACCTCAGAATGCCGCTAATGAGTGGCATCGATTTGCTGGATAACTGCGTTAGATTATTACCTGATACACCGGTCATAGTAATATCGGGCGCTGGATTGATAGAAGATGTAGTACAGGCATTGCATCTGGGGGCGTTTGATTATATTAACAAGCCGGTAAGAAATCCAAATTTGTTACAAGCCACTGTTTCCAGGGCCATGCAGCAGGTTAATTTACAAAGAGAAAATAAAAATTATCAATTGCACTTAGAACAGCTGGTAGCAGAGCGCACCACCGCGTTAAGTGAAAGTAACGCGCAATTGGAATTGCATAAGCACAGTTTGGAAAAGTTGGTCGATTTACGCACTGAAGAATTAGTGGAGGTAATAGATAATCTCAATAACACACAACAGCAGTTAGTTGAAGCAGAAAAGATGGCGTCACTGGGCCGTTTAGTGGCAGGTATCGCCCATGAGTTAAATACTCCACTGGGTATTTGTTTGACATTTATTTCCAGCTTGCAGGAAAAACTGACCAACTTTCAACGCGCTTTCCACAAGGGGCAATTACGTAAAGAGGATTTTGTCAGTTTCTTACAGTCAGCGAAAGAAACCAGTACTATAGTGACTAGTCATTTGACTCAGGCATCAGAATTGGTACAAGACTTCAAAATGGTCTCTGTAGATGTATCCAGTGAGATGAAGCGGGAATTTGATTTAGTCGAATACACTAAAAATGTGGTAAATAGCCTTAAGGCTGAAGTTTTTGAATCAAAAATCCGCATTCAATACGATCGCAGTAGCGACTACGGGATAAATTCTTATCCGGGATTGTTTACCCAAATTTTTACCAATTTAATCATCAACTCAGTGACTCATGCCTTTGTATCAGGTATAGCCGGAAAGATTAATATTCAGTTGCAACTAGTTGGGCAGGTGATTGTTATTATCTATGAGGATGATGGTAGAGGCATGACTGAAGATACCCGAAGGCAAGTGTTCGAACCTTTTTTCACCACTACCCGTGGCAGTGGCGGGAGCGGCTTGGGAATGAATATATTATACAATTTAGTGGTGAATAATTTATCAGGTACCGTTGAATGCCAGAGTCAGGTAAATCTAGGCACTAAATTTATTATTAAATTTCCACGCTAGTAATGTTGCTGTCCCGTTAGGGGTATACGACAAAAACCAAGCTTGTTTAAATACGCCAATTTGGCTATAAATAGTTAATCAAAAATAATTAAAACAATCAGAATAGGCCGTTAGACTTGCAAAAAATTGATTTTACAACGAAGAGTGCGCTAGTTATCGATGCCAGTAGTTTAGTGCGCTCGTCAACAATGGCGATGTTGGCCACATTAGGTTTTCAGCGAATTAAAGGTTCAACTACCTCTGAGCGTGCTCTGGAGCTAGTCAAACAAGGTGAGTACGATTTAGTTCTGATAGGGCACGCTATTACCGAGCGCCATTCAGGGATACAAATTCTTGAAGAGGCTAGGCATAGAGATTTAATCAAACCCAGTGCCTGCTGGGGTTTCATGACCAGCGACAATTCTCCGGAAGTTATTTTACATGCAACCCAAAGCGAGCCTGATTTTGTTATTGCCAAACCTTTTAGCATCGGAGATTTATTAAAGCGTCTGCAGAGCGGCTTAATCCGTAAGCAAGCGGTAAAACCTATCAATCAGGCCTTAGACACTGGCAACCTTTCCCGGGCACTGGAATTTTGCGATTTTGTTTTAGACCAAAACCTTTCAATGTTGTCCGTCAAACAAATGAAAGCGGATTTGCTACTGCAAACTAAAGATTTTGCGCAAGCCCTGGTACTGTTGCAAGAAATAGCGGCAGTGGCTCCTAGTAATAAAATTGAAATTAAAATTTGTGAAGCGCTGGTCGCCATTGGCAAGCAGGATCAAGCACTGATTAGATTAGATAAACTGATAGCAGAGGCACCGTTATTAATCAGGGCCTATGATTTGAAGGCGCAAATATTCGAAGAGGCCGGTCAGTATTCTCAATCTATGAACATCTTAAGTACTGCCGTTAATATCACTTCAATGTCGATCCCGAGAAATCTAAAACTGGCTAAACTGGCGTTATTTACTGAGCAACTGGAGTTGGCCGAAAATTCCTATAAACGCAGCATCGCCCTGCATGAGGGAAGTTGCTATAGAACCCCTGAGCCTTACCTGGGTCTGGCTAATGTAAAGCGCGTTGAAATAAAGCTGGATCGCAGTTTAACAGCACAAATTGAGCAAAAAATTGATATTTTATTAAGGGATGCACAGACTAATTTTCCGGAAAACCCTGAGCTTAAAGTGCAAATAGCATTGTTTAAAGGCCAATTACAGCAGGATTTAAATAATCCTTCCGGGGCCAGAGAATACCGGGCCCTGGCTGAAAAGATACATCATGATCAGGGCCTCAGAGTTGATATTAACAGTTTGATGGAATCTGCACTGGGCTTAATTCCACAACGCAAAAATGCCGCAGCAATAGTAACGCCAGCTGAGTCAACGCAGCGTGCAGAACCAGAAAAAAGCAGCAAAGTTAATTTACAGGGAATCAAGCAATACCTGAACAACAACAGGGCCAAGGCGGTAAAGTACTTTACTATGGCATTTGAATTAAATCGGCAAAACAGCGCAGCATTACTGAATTTGGCGCAAATGTATTTGGAATCACTGCATTTAGATTCCGACGGACAAGAAAAAGCGCGGCGTATGGCAAAAAGGTATTTAGCGCTGATTGAGAATGTAACTAAAACCGATGCGCAACAACAGCGATACAGGTTATTAAAACAATACTTGTCAGCGGATTTACAGAATCTGCCCACAGGTAGCTTAGGCATGCTGCTTCGGTAGACTGCAGGGGTAACAGTCAGCTAGGCTAGAGAATACAGCCTAGTTAATAACCTGTTTCAAGTGCGGTTGTACTATTGACTCAACAGGACAATTTTGAAATGTCGGTCATCACTGATAGTTTGAATACCACTAAATAGCTTTTTTGCTTTACGCTCCAGGGGAATGTGTAAGTTAACGACAAATACAGCCACTGCATTTTTTCTAAGGCGCTGTTTGGCGGCTAGTAAAAATTGCTCTGTGAGGTCGTTTTCAACCTGAAAACCGCTGTGAAAGGGTGGATTACACAAAACTAAATCGAATTGTTCAGTGACTGCGGCAGTGCAGTTAGTAGCAACGACTTTATGTTCAATCTGGTGATGCTGTAGATTGTAGCTACAGGCAGTGATCGCCGCGGCATTATTGTCAGTAGCCGTCACCGAGCATTGGTACAGCTTGGCTGCGCAGACACTTAAATAGCCGTAACCGCAGCCGATATCTAACAGTGCTTCAGGTTTATCCCGGTGTCGGTAAACTTCTTCTAAGTGCTCCAGTAATAGTTTGCTACCCGCGTCTATTTTATTCCAGCCAAATACTCCAGGCTTAGAGTAAAACTCGATTGGGTTTTTATTCTCACTAGTGCCACTGAGCAGGCGTAAAGCAGTATAATTTTTGTCATCCAATAACTGCGTTAAAGGGCCCGTTTGTCTATAGCTGGCGGCCCAGTTTTGCTTGTCAGCTTTATAAGTTTCTAAATGTTCATAGAGATTTCCGGTTCGCTCAATGTACCCTTTTATACCCTCTTGCTTGGCGCCGCTGATGGTTAGAATACCCTCGTTACAGAGCAGTTTCTGAGCACTGTTGATGATATGGTGTGCCAGGGCTTTTTCTTTAGATATGCGGTAAAAAATTCGACTGTAGCTATGGGTCTGTAGCTGCTCGAATTGGAAATCACTGAAGCGGGCACTGTAGCCCCGAGATTGCATTAGCTCAACAACATCGTATCTGTTACTGATGACTTCGATATTGGCAGTAGCCGCGGGACAATTTAGTGGTGGGTTCTCATCCAGAACCCATAGCGCTTTATCACCAGCGCTTGGGAACTGGCCGAAAAGTAACTCAAAACTGCTGGAGTTATTCATTGAATTTGTTGTATCTCAGCGTCGGTCAATTCCCGGTATTCACCTATTCCGAGATCGTCATCTAAGACAATATTGCCAATACGGTCCCGGTGTAACTCAGTTACTTTGTTGCCAATAGCGGCGAACATCCGCTTAACTTGGTGATATCTCCCCTCTGTCAGGGTCAGATAGGCCATATGCGATTCGATGATTTCCAATGTTGCCGCCTTGGTAGGGTGTTTGTCACTTTTTAACTCAATACCTTTGGCAAACAGTTCAATAGCCGAGGGGTCTATGGGGTCTGCAGTTTCTACCAAATAACGTTTTGGCTGTTTGTGATTAGGCGAGGTGACTTTATGCAGCCATTGACCATCACTAGTGATCAGCAGTAACCCTGTAGTGTCAGCATCTAAACGACCGGCGATGTTCAGCTCCTGTGGTCGAATCTCATTTGTAAGTAACCCTGCGATTGTCGGGTGGCTCGGATCATCGTTAGAGCAAACATAGCCCTGGGGTTTGTTGAGCATCAAGTATCTGAGCTTCGGCGCCTGGATGTTTTGTTGTTGGAAAATAATGTCATCAGTATCGCTCACTTGCAAAGCTGAGTCTCTGATGATATCTCCGTTTACCTTCACGGATTTTCTGTGCAGGGCACGCTTTACTTCTTTACGGGAAAGGCCTGTTGCGTGGGCAAGGTATTTATCTAAGCGCATGTAGGGGGCTCTATTAAAAAGTTGCATTATACCTCAGCTTTTAGCTGAGAACAGGACTAGCTGCTAACAAATTATTATCAGTTCAACTGCGCGATTGATGCACAAGTTCAATTCGGCCCTGAGAAAGGGCGGTGCAACCAAGTATGTGTTTAATTTAATTACAGAAGATCCAGAACAAACCCATATGACTGTACTGTATTTTACAGATTTGAAAGGGCGTTGACCCAGCAGCAATCTACAAATTGTAGCCTCGATGTGTGCAACCAGGCCGCTTTGCGCTAAAATAGCCAACAGTGATACTCTGTCTGGTGCAGACCCATCCTATCAACTTACTTATTTACCTCTGGATCAACTTTGAAATTATTTGTAAAGAATTTAACGAATGTGGATTTTTCATATTTAGACGCCGATCGCGGCATGATGGGCGAATCTTGGTTAGCACAACTTGAATTAGACGGAAGTTTAAACTCTCAGGGAATGATTTGTGATTTTGGTCTGGTGAAAAGCAGGGTGCGAGATTGGCTGGATACTTATGTTGACCATAGATTAGTCATTCCCACGCAAAGTCCGCAGGCTGAAATAGTGACAGAACAGCAAAATATACAATTGCACTGGACTTATGCAGCAGGTGAAAAACTCTCTTGTAAGGCTCCAGAGCAAGCTTTTGCCCTGGTCGATCGCCATGAAATTAGCTTGGACTCTCTGGCCAGCTGGTGTGAAGGGCAGCTATTGGCTCTGTTTGGTGATGAAGTACAAGGATTAACTTTGTCCTTTGTCCCGGAAAAAATTGACGGAGCCTATTACCATTATAGTCACGGTCTGCAACAGCACGACGGCAATTGTCAGCGGATTGCCCACGGGCATCGCTCGCAGCTGGAAATATACTTAGATGGTGACAGAGATCTACAGCTGGAACGGCAGTGGGCGCACAAGTGGCGGGATATTTATTTAGGCAGTCAAGCGCATCTGATTAAGCAACAAGATGGTTACAACAGTTATCAGTACAGCGCTCCCCAGGGAGAGTTCAGCTTGAGGTTGCCCAGTTCACGCTGTGATGACTTAGCCACTGAAACAACAGTAGAGCAGATAGCTCAGCATATCGCCAACGAGCTTAAAAAAAGCTATGCGGACCGACAAGTGACAGTGCGCGCTTACGAGGGGATTGGCAAGGGTGCGATTGCCCAAGCCTGATGCAGTCTGCCACAACAGGGCTCTTAAATTTAGAGCCGACAGGGTTTTTAAATTAGAGCCGACCGGGTTTTTAAATTTAGAGCCGACCGGGTTTTTAAATTAGAGCCAACAGGGCTCTTAAATTAGACCCCTGTTGGCCGTTAAATTAGCGCTCTACTGCTAGGGCTATTCCCATACCGCCGCCAATACATAAAGTAGCCAGACCCTTTTTTGCATCGCTGCGTTGCATCTGATGCAGCAACGTTACTAAGATACGACAACCTGAAGCGCCTATTGGATGTCCCAGGGCGATAGCACCGCCATTGACATTGACTTTATCTGTGTCCCATCCCAGTTCTTGATTGACGCTCATCGCCTGAGCGGCGAAGGCTTCGTTGGCTTCTATCAGATCTAAATCACCGACAGTCCAGTTGGATTTTTGCAACGCTTTTAAGGTCGCTGATATTGGACCTGTACCCATGATACTCGGGTCCACACCGGTAGCTGCATAACCGCGAATAGTCGCCATTACCGCGAGTCCTAGCTGCGCTGCTTTTTCGGCGCTACAGACTATCACTATAGCGGCCCCATCGTTTAATGTTGAGCTATTACCGGCGGTCACAGTGCCGTCTTTTTTGAATGCCGGGCGCAGTTTTCCAAGGGACTCTGCAGTGCTGCCAAAGCGCGGTTGCTCGTCACGGGCGAAGATAATATCGTCAGCACGTCTCTGCGGGATACTGATAGGCACTATTTCCCCGTCAAATTGACCAGAGGTCATGGCGGCTTCAGCTTTGTTTTGCGATTTTGCGGCAAATTGATCCTGAGAGCTGCGGCTAAACTGGTATTTATCGACGATGTTTTCTGCAGTCACACCCATATGGTAATCATTAAACGCATCCCACAGGCCATCTACAATCATGCTGTCTTTTAGCTGCCAATCGCCCATGGTCTTACCGTTGCGGGAGTTGGGCAGCACGTGGGCGGCTAAACTCATATTTTCCTGGCCCCCGGCGATTATCATATCAGCATCACCGCAGGCGATTGCCTGGGCAGCCAACTGTACGGCTTTTAACCCTGAACCACAGACTTTATTGATAGTCATTGCCTGCACATCAGTATTTAAACCTGCCAGGATAGCGCTTTGCCGGGCCGGATTTTGCCCGCAGCCGGCGGTGAGTACCTGGCCTAAGATTACTTCATCAACTTGATTGGCTTCGATAGCTGCGTTGGCCAGCAGATTTTTAATTACCTGTGCGCCTATTTGGGTTGCCGGAAGGGATGACAAACTGCCATTAAATGCGCCTATAGCCGAACGGCCCGCGGCGACGATAACTACTTCTTTCATGAAATAATCTCTTTGTGGGTAATAATAAAGTTGTACTTATCCTAGCGCTTTTTATAAAAAACAATAAATTGTAATTTTTTATAGAATGGCGAATAAAAGTGATGCAAAAAAAGCGCTGCAGCAGATAGATAACCTCAGCGCTCTAACTTAGTCTCTAGCGGTAACCCAGATTAATGATCTTCGATGGTGAAACTATATCAGCGATTGATAGCGCTGTGGACGATGCGGCCCGCTTTAATCACCATATTGTGGTTGTCAGTATTGGCGACCATTTCAATATCTTCGGCTGGATTGCCGTTGACGATTAAAATATCGGCGGCATAGCCCGGTTCAATAAGTCCATGTTTTGGCAAGCCCATAAGATCGGCACCGTTATAGGTAGAAATTCTCAATGCATCGAGATTGCTGATGCCGTTAGCGCACATAAATCTGAGTTCCTGGGCATTGCTACCGTGTTTGTTATGCGGGGTGCCTGCATCTGTACCCATGGCAAGTTTGCCACCAACAGCGTAGAAAGCCTTGATCGAAGAGCTATGTGCTTTTGCGACTCTGCGACATTTTTCTAAAATAAAATCGGGGACTTTGGGGCCGTCAGTATCTTTAGGCACTGCCATTATATTGTGCAATGCAGCAAGAGTCGGCACCACATATGTACCGGCGGAAAGCATTTTATCGATACATTCCTCGGTCAGAAATATACCGTGTTCTATGCTATCGATACCGGCATTCACCGCATTTAAAATGCCTTCTGTTCCCTGTGCATGACTGGCAGTGCGGCGGTGAAATCTATGGGCTTCGTGCACCCCGCTAGCCATTTCCTCGGCGCTGTAATGAGCATCTTCCGGATTCACTCCCGGGGTCATCACCCCGCCAGTGGCCATGATCTTGACTAAATCACAACCGGCGTGAATTTGTTCCCTCACCGCTTTGCGTACTTCCTCGACCCCATCTGCAATGCGCCCGTGGGAGTGCCCGTGGCCGCCGGTCATGCAAATAATTTTTCCTGAGGCAAAGATAGTGGGCCCCTCGAACTCCCCGGCGTTGATCGCATCGCGCACCGAAAATTCTAAATAGTCCCTGCCACCACAATCTCTGAGCGAAGTAACGCCTCCCTTTAAAGTAGCCTGGGCGTTTTTCAGAGCGGTTAAGGTCAGCTGAGCCGGCCCCATTTTTTTACCGTCGCCGCTGGGGTCCCCAGAGGCGGTGTAACATAAGTGCACATGGCAATCGATCAGGCCGGGCATGATGGTTTTACCGCGCATGTCGAACTGTGCTCCCCGATAACCGGCAAAAGCCTCATCAGTGTCGATGCGACTAATCTTTTGATCTTCTACCAATACCGAAAGTGGTCCATCGAGCATTTTTTTACCGTTAAAAATCCGCGCGTCTCGAAGTAATAGAGTGTTGGCCATATCAGTCTTTTCCCCTGTCGGTTTAGTTGTGGCAGTGCGGTGGATTCGCTGTGTTAAAAGTGGCTGTTCGGCGCAGTTTTCCCCTGCTACAGCCTGTAATCATCGGTGTATAAATACAACTCTGGACAATCTGCATTCTGCTTAAAAGCTGTTGGCAGAGAGCTGAGTGTCCATTGGCTGTTGCACAGTAGTTTGCCTCCGTTTCGTGAGCATATCGAGTTTAGGCATTAAGCTGAGTAAATGCTTAGAGTAACTGTGCTGTGGATCTGTAAACAATTGCTCGGTCTCTGTCAGCTCTAGTATCTGCCCGTGTTGCATCACCGCAACTCGATCACACATCTGCCGTATTACCGGCAAATCGTGACTGATAAACATCATGGTCAAGTTAAGTTCTTGTTGCAGGTCTTTCAGTAAGTTTAAAATTTGTGCCTGTACAGATACATCCAGAGCACTGGTGGGCTCATCGCAGATTAAAAATCGTGGTCGGGTAGCCAGGGCTCTGGCGATAGAAATCCGTTGTCTCTGGCCACCGGAAAATTGATGTGGATACTTAGCGTAGGCATCGTCGGACATGCCAACGAGCTTTAACAAGTCCAGAACTATCTGTTGTGACTCTTCCCTTGACGTCGCGAGCTTATGGAACATAATCGGCTCAGCCACTATATCCATCACCCGCATTCTGCCATTCAAAGAGGAGAAAGGATCTTGGAAGACCATCTGCATTTGCCGTCTATAAGCCAGTACTTCAGGGGTGTGATTGATGGCACTGATCTCTTTACCGAGAAAGTGCACCGATCCGGAATAGGGTTGGTAGAGTCCCGTGACCATTCGCGCTATGGTAGATTTTCCGCTGCCACTTTCCCCTACTATGCCAAAGGTTTCTCCCTCTTTGATGGAAAAATTTACCTGTTTTACCGCATCCAAGTAGAGTCGTTTACTCTTAAACATCGAGTTACTGATTTGAAAGCGCATGCATAAGTCTTGCACTTGCAAGATAGTCCCATCATCATCGACTTGCATAGAGAAATCCCGGGATTGGCCCAGCCAGTGGCTGGAGAGATCAAAATCATCTTGGGGTTCGATCACATCTTCGATATAAGTGACTAATGGAAAGCGCTCTATTCTCTTATCGGGACGGGGAATCGCGCTGATTAAACTCTGTGTATAAGGGTGTTGCGGATTGCCCAAAATTTGCTGGGTATCACCTATCTCCATGAGTTTGCTGTTGTACATCACCGCGACTCTGTCGGTAACTTCGGCGATAACACCCATATCATGAGTGACTAAAATCATCCCGACATTCTTTTCGATACAGAGCTTGCGCATCAAATCTAAAATCTGCTTTTGCACTGAGACGTCTAAAGCGGTGGTTGGCTCATCGGCAATGATCAGCTCAGGTTCGCCACACAGGGCCAGCGCTATGACCACACGTTGACGCATCCCTCCGGAGAATTGGTGTGGGTAGTGCAACATACGCAGTTTGGGATCGGGGATACCGACTTGTTCAAGCAGTTCAATCGCTCGCTGCTCTGATCCCTTGCGGCCCAGGCGCAAGTGTAAGTCTATGGTTTCTACCAGTTGCTGTTTGATAGTTTTTAGTGGGTCCAGCGAGGTCTGTGGATCCTGAAAAATCATCCCAATTTTTTTTCCGCGCAGGCGGCGCTTCTGCTCAGTGGATAAGTTGTCGATGCGCTGGTCCTTAAACCAGACTTCCCCGCTGATCACTTTGCCCGGGGGTTGTAATAGAGAGATGATCGCGTTGCCCACGGTTGATTTACCGGCACCACTTTCGCCGACTATACCCAAAATTTCACCGGGTTCGACGCTGATGCTCAGATCGTTAACTGCGACAAACATGCCGTGACGACTAGGGAAACCTATGCAGATGTTTTTTGTTGCCAGTAAAGTCATGGTCACAGCCCCTATTGTAATTTTGGATTGAGAGCATCACGCAGCCAATCGCCAAAAATATTCACAGAAAGTACTAATATCACCAGAGCCGCTCCCGGGAAGAGGGTTATCCACCACTCGCCTGAGAGCAAGTATTCATTGCCGATGCGAATCAGTGTGCCCAGCGACGGGGTAGTAGGTGACATACCTACCCCTAAAAAGCTCAGTGTTGCCTCAGTGATGATGGCCGAGGCCAAGTGGATTGTACCTATGACAAAGATAGGGCTAAGTACGTTAGGCAGTATGTGGCGCAGCGCTATGATATGTTGAGGCAGGCCGATAACTTGTCCAGCCTGAACGTATTCTTTGTGTTTTTCCACCATCACTGAGCCGCGAATAGTGCGGGCGTACTGTACCCAGCCTGAGATGGAAATAGCGAATATCAGTACATAGATGGCCAGTTCATCGTGTAACTCCCTCGGCAGCAGACCACGCATTACACCGTCGATCAATAGTGCGATCAAAATGGCGGGGAAGGATAGCTGAATATCGGCCACACGCATGATAAAACTGTCAATGCGGCCGCCTTTATAACCCGCTAATAAACCCAGTGCTATACCGATAATAGCGGAGATAATCACTGAGCTGAAACCGACAAAAATGGAAATTTGCGCACCGTATAATATCCCGGACCAAATATCCCGGCCCTGATCGTCGGTGCCCAGAATAAACCTACTGTCTCCCTCATCACTGCTCCAGGGGGGAGGTAGATCAGCATCCATCAGGTCTATAACTGCCAGATCAAAGATATCGAAAGGGGCGATCACTTGCGCAGAAAATGCCAGCAATAAGCACAGCACAGTGATGATAAATGAGATCAGAGCCACCGGGGAGTGGATAAAGCTATACCATAAGTCACCGGCAAAAAACTGTCGTAGTTTAGAATTACTGTTGGCACTAGCCATGTTTAGATCCTCCATCGATAGTCAGGCGGGGATCTACATAAGCGTAGAGAATATCTACCAGTAGATTGATACCGACAAAGATCAGCGAGATCATCATCAGATAGGCCGCCATCACCGGCACATCAACTTCCTCAATTGACTGGATAAACAGCATTCCCATGCCCGGCCATTGAAAAACGGTTTCAGTGATAATGGCAAAAGCCATCACCAGCCCCAATTGCAGGCCAATGATCGTGATTACTGGGATTAAAGTGTTTTTCAGGGCGTGCCCAAAATTGACCGCATTTTCTTTTAGGCCCCGGGCTCTGGCGAACTTAATGTAATCTGTGCACAGCACCTCGAGCATTTCGGTGCGTACTAAGCGCATTATCAGCGTCATCTGAAACAGTGCTAATGTGATAGAAGGTAAAATTAAAGACTTAATCCCCGACCAGGTCAGTAACCCAGTAGTCCACCAACCTATGGCGACAACTTCACCGCGGCCAAAAGTCGGCAGCCAGCGCAAGATAACCCCAAATAAGAAGATAAATAAAATGCCAATCAAAAAGGTCGGCAGAGATATCCCCACCAGTGATAGGGTCATAAAGGATCTGGAGATAAAACCGCTGCGGTGAATAGCGGTGTAAACCCCCATGGGAATACCGATGAACACTGCCAGCAGCGCCGATATTATCGACAGCTCCAAAGTGGCGGGAGCCCGCTCGGCAATCAGGTCACTGACCGGAATCTTGTGTCTGTAGCTGATGCCAAAATCACCGACAGCTGCATCGGTAATGAAATGGTAAAACTGAATTGGGAAAGGGTCGTTGAGACCTAATCTCTCACGCAATGCTTCGCGCTCATCCAAGGTCGTGTCCTGACCCACCATGTTGTTAATAGGATCGCCGACAAATTTGAACAGCGAAAAAGCAATCAGGGCAACGGCAATAAGAACTACAATACTTTGCAACAGCCTTTTGACAAGGAAAGAAAACATGCAGTTAGTCCTTCTAAGCGGTGTGGGCAGAAAAATAGTTAGCGAAATCAGCAGCCGGTGGATACCGGCCGCCAAGCTGTGTTGCTATTACTGAGTTTTACTGACATAGCGGAAATCAAAGGCATTGTCTGCTCGTTGATTGACGCTAAATTTGTCACTGACACCCCATGAAAGAGGCTGTTGGTGCAGCGGAAGGTAAGCTACCTGGTCTTTTATAATCTGCATTGCCTCATCGATATAAGCTTGTCGCTTGGCGGGGTCGGTTTCAACCCCCACCATTTTCTGCAATTCGTCGACACGTTGATTACAGAAGTTGCCTAAATTGAACAGACCCGCTTTGCTCTCTTTGTTCTGACAGGAAAGCAAACCTAATAAGACGTTATGCACATCCATTGATCCCGGTGTCCAGCCCAGCAGATACATAGAAGTATCATAGTTATTCTGTGCCAGTACTTTACCGAAGTATTTGGATTTAGGCTGTGCCAGAACTTTCATTTTAATGCCGACTTTAGCCATCATAGATGCCGCTGCCTGACAGATTTTTTCATCATTGACATAGCGATTGTTCGGGCAATCGATAGTGATTTCGAATCCATCTGGATAGCCAGCTTCAGTCAGTAATTGCTTACTTAGGGCGGGGTCGTATTTGTAGGGAGTATTATAATCTGCGTTAAAACCGTTAACCTGCGGGGCAATCATTAAGCCGGTAGGGGTTGAGGCTCCACGCATGATTTTCTTTTTGATTAAATCTAAGTTGAGAGCGTGAGCCATTGCCTTACGCACCCGTAGGTCTTTCAGCGGGTTCTTGCCCTTGATGTTAGAGTAGAGTAGTTCATCGCGAAATTGGTCCATGCCCAGGAAGATAGTGCGCGCCTCTGGACCGCGAATAGCGCTGACACCCGACTCTGAATCCAGGCGCTTCCAGTCCTGCACCGGAATCGGATAAACCATATCCAGCTCACCTGAGATTAATGCGGCGGTACGAGTAGCAGCTTGCTTAACTGGAGTGAAAATAATGTCGGTTATATTGGAGTCGATAGTATTCCAGTGGTTTGCTGAGCGCTTAAACACCGTTTTCACATCGGGTTGACGACTGACTATTTCGAAGGGGCCAGTGCCGTTGGCATGGTTTAAAGTATAGCCGTTAGCATTTTCTTCTTTGACGTTGGCCGCATTGCCGGCACCGTTTGCCTCTGACCACTCTTTATCCATAATGAAAATCCAGGCCCACTCGCTGGGCATCAGAGGTTGAGGCCCCTGGGTCTGAACTTCTATGGTTAAGTCATCCAGTTTAACAATGTTTTTAACCATGGCGCCGCGAACTTTTTGATCACTGCCCTCAGAGAGAGTGCGCTTCCAGGTGAAAATGACATCGTCGGCATTGAAGCTGTTACCGTTGTGAAACTTAACCCCGGGGCGCAGTTTAAATACGATACTGGTGGGTGAGGTCACCTCCCAGCTGGTGGCCAGGCCAGGAATAACTTTAAGGTCCTGGTCGAGCATAGTCAGCCCCTCATAGACGTTACTCAGAAAACCCAAAGTGAAGGTTTCATTTAAACCGTGCGGGTCAAGACTTTGTGCATCACCTTGAAAGGCGAATCTTAGAGTATTAGCCGATGCTGCACTGGCACCTAAAATGATGCTGGCGATGGCACTGGTTGTCAGTATTTTTTTCATTATAGACATTTATAGCACTCCCTTTGATTAGCATATTTGCTGTTTTTCTTTTTTATAATGACCTTGAATTGTTAATTTGCAGAATGTTGGATTAACTTTTCGATAAATACCGCGCATTTTTCTAGTTGCGCTATCTCGATAAATTCATTGGGTTTGTGGGCCTGATCGATAGACCCGGGGCCACAGACTATGGTTGAATAACCGGCTTTTTGGAACAGTCCGGCTTCAGTTCCGTAGGCGACGGCAATTGCCTGTTGATTGGCTGACCACTGCAGCGCCAGGCTTTCTGCAACGCCATTTTCTTCCGGTGCCAGTCCTGGCGCCGCTGCTTTGTCTATGACTTCGATACTGCAAATGGGGTTTTGTGCCTGCATTTGTGCGGCTATTTTTTGTGTGTATTGCTTGTAGCTGTGCACACAAATATCCGGGTCATCTTTAGGTACGGTGCGCAAGTCAGTTGAGAACTCACAAAATTTTGGAATGATATTAGTGGCATTGCCACCATGAATGGTGCCAATATTAAGGGTGCTGTAATTGGGCTCCAGACTGGTTAAATCGGTTTGCGGGTTAGCTCTATACTCATCCAGGGCATCACTTAAAAAGTTGATCAACTTAGCGGCGGCGAAGTTAGCACTGACCCCTAAATTGAGTTTGCTGGAATGGGCTTCAACGCCGGTAATTTTTGTCAGCATCGAATTGACACTTTTATGTAAATTCGCCACTTGCATGGAAGTGGGCTCGCCGACAAATACCGCCTCTACTGGAGGCAAATTCACGGCAATTTCAGCGACTAAATCTACAGCGCCGACACAGCCAATTTCCTCGTCATAAGAAAAACACAAATGTATTGGGCGTTTTAAATTTGCCTCGAGCATGGCCGGTACCGCCGCTAGGCAAATCGCCAGGAAGCCTTTCATATCACAACTGCCGCGGCCGAAATATTTTTGATCTTTTTCCACTAAGGTAAAAGGGTCTGTGTGCCAGTCTTGCCCATCGACGGGTACAACATCTGTGTGCCCCGACAGAATGATACCGCCGGCGACATTGGGGCCAATAGTTGCGTAGAGGTTGGTTTTAGTTTGCTCTTGATTGGGGACCAGCCGGCTCTCGATGCCCAAGTCTGTTAAGTAGCTTTGCACATAGTCAATTAGCGCTAAATTTGAATGTCGCGAAACCGTATCAAAACTTATTAATTTCGCCAAAATATTTTTGATGTTGCTCATTGTTATTGTCCTTGTTGCTGAGAGTCACCCAGGCATATTCCCTGTGAGTAGAGCGGTAAGTTACTTTGAAGTAACAGTAATCTGTGCTGTTTAGCGGCCAGTAGGTTGGCTGTGAAGATTGCCGGTGCTGTGAATTAATACAGTGATTATTGATGTTGTTGTGTATAATTCAATCAACATAAGACACTAATTTGTTAGTGGATTCAAGCTCTTGTTTGTAATTTTATGGAAAAAAAATTAATTTTACAGTTGTCGGAAAATAGCTAGATTTATTTACCAAAGATAAATAGGCTGTTAGCTTAGTGTCAAAATCCACACGGATTATTTTCTGAGTTCTTAGCATCTGGTCGGTTGTTGAATAAAGAAATAGCGTTAATCAGAGGCGGTTGCTGACATTGCCTGGCATCGGGGAATAGAGGATTGTGCTATTCAAAAGATTTTGAATAGCAGTTGGGTTGGCGCTTGGCAGTTAATATTAAAGGGTGGTTACAGGTTGACTACTTGATTATCTATCAACCTGGCAGCTCCCATATAGCCGGCGGCAAGAATAACCAGTTGCCTGTCTCCCGGTTGGGCTAACATCAAGGTATTGGCGTTGGCGATGACAAAGTAATCCCTGTTAAAACCAGCTTCTTCCAGTGATTTTTGTGCCTGCTCACAAAGCAGTGGAAAATCATCAGATCCCTGTTCCAATTTTAGTTTGGTCGCTTGTAATGCGCGATGCAGTGCCGGGGCACGGCGTAATTCATCGGCGGTTAAATAGCCGTTTCTAGAGCTCAGTGCCAGGCCATTGCTATTGCGCATGGTAGGCGAGCCGACGACGTCCACAGCGATAGATAAATCTTGAGTCATCTGGCGAATGATATGCAACTGTTGGTAATCTTTCTGTCCAAACACTGCGACATCGGGCTGAATCATTGCATAGAGTTTACAGACAACAGTAGCAACGCCCTGGAAGTGGCCAGGACGACTAATTCCACAGTATAAGTTGGACGTTGCAGGTACTTCGACAATGGTTTGATTATCTCTGCCATGCGGGTAGACTTCTGCATCGGTAGGGGCAAACAGGAAATGGCAGCCGGCGCTTTCTAACTGGGCCTTATCTGCACTTAGAGTTTTAGGGTACTTCTCCAGATCTTCGCCGCTGCCGAACTGCAGCGGGTTGACAAAAATAGTCGCGACAACCACATCTGCGAGTGTTTTTGCCTGATGCACTAAGGCTATATGACCTTCATGTAAATTACCCATAGTAGCGACCATGGCGATGGTTTTGCCTTGTTGTCTAAGGCTGCGTACCTGCTGTCTGAGTTCGGCTAATTTAGTAATACTGTGCATTTTTTTTCCTATTCCCGGTATTGAGATATCTGTTGCAATACTTTATTCGAAGCAGTGTTCTGCGCCCGGGAAAGTCCCGTTTTTCACCTCTTCTGCAAAGTTGCTGATAGCGCTTGGAATGTCGGCGGCATCTGCCATATAGTTCTTAACAAATTTTGCTTTTTTACCCTCTGGAATGTTAAGCATGTCTTGTAACACTAGCACTTGGGCGTCTGTATCCGGTCCGGCGCCTATACCTATAACGGGTATGCTAACCGCTGCAGTTATCCGTTGCGCCACTTTGCTGGGAACACATTCAAGTAACAATACGCTGGCGCCAGCTTTTTCCAGTGCCAGGGCGTCACTGTATAGTTGCTCACTGCTGTGCGGGTCCCGTCCCTGTACTTTGTAACCGCCGAATTTATTCACCGCCTGAGGCGTAAGACCCAAATGAACACAGACCGGGATGCCTCTTTCGATAAGCATAGATACGCTCTGGGCCAGCCAGGCACCGCCTTCAATTTTGACCATGTTGGCACCCGCCTGCATCAGCGCGGCGCAGTTTTTCATGCTCTGTTCTGGAGTGGCATAACTCATGAACGGTAAATCGACCATGATTAAGGCGTTATTGTTACCTGCTACTACGCATTTGGTGTGGTAGAGCATATCTTGCATAGAGACCGGCAAAGTACTGTCATTGCCCTGCAGTACCATGCCTAGCGAGTCTCCCACTAAGATGACTTCAATACCTGAGCTGGACACGACATTGGAAAATGTTGAGTCATAGGCTGTTAATACCGCAAATTTTTCTGCAGATTTTTTATAAGCATTAAGAGTATTAAGTGTGACTTTGCTCATAAGGTTTAGTCCTTTGCTATGGTTCTGATTGAAGGTTAGCTACTTTTTACAAATTGACTAAAGTTTTTCCAAGCTGCCCACCGGGCAGTTTTCAAGTAACTGGGTCAGGGATTGCTGACCAATAGAAATATCACCCGCTAGCTCTAACAGGGGAACCAATACGAAGTTTCGCTGCTCTATGTGGGGGTGCGGGACAATTAATCGGGCTGTGTCTATGTGTTGCTGTGCAATCAGTAATATGTCTAAGTCTAAAGTTCTGGCACCCCAGCGCTGGATACGCACTCGTTGGTGAGTATTTTCCAGCTGTTGGAGGGCGTCCAGTAATGACTCCGGGGATAAGTCAGTTTCCAGGCAGGCTACTGCATTTATATAGTCATCCTGCCCTGCAGGGCCTACAGGTGCAGAGCGGTAAAGTGATGACACCCCCCGCCATTGACAGCCCGCCAGTTGCTGCAGTTCCACAATAGCGGTTTTGACTTGCTGTAGCGGATTGGCAAGGTTACTGCCAATACCAATATAACAACGCACTGTAGAACTATTTGTTTCTCGGGTCATTTTTGGCACGGCTGCGACGTTGTTTTCTTTTCGGTGTAGCTCTGTCTGTAGAGTGTTCTTCAACACTGACTGTTGGCTTGTGCTCTGCAGGCTCAACTACTTTAGGCTGAGGTTGTTCAAACTTAGTTGTCTCAGGCTTAGTGGGTTCAGGTTGAGACTTTTCAGGCACTGACACTTTAGCCTTAGTTGCCTGAGGCTTAACGGCTATCTTAGGTTTATCAGATGGATCTGCTACAGGCTTAGAGACTTGCTCTGTGGGCTTTGCAGAGGAAGTATCTTCTGATTGAGTTACTGAGTCAGTGAAGCCATTCTCCGGCAGATCAATCGTCGCTGTATTGGCTTTTTCTGGCGTTTTTACTCTGTCTGTTGACTTGCCAGCAGGCGCTTTTTTAGGCCGTGATTTAGGCTTGGCTTTGACTTGCTCTACCACATCGAACTTTTCGAATACGACTTTTTCCGGAATGCTTTTAGCGGCTGTCTTGCGCTTCTTCGGGCTGGGCTTTTTCGCGTTTAAGCTGTTGACCAGTTGTTCTCTCTGTTCTAGTGAAGCATCCTGATATTCTGTCCACCAAGAGCCCATTCCCTCTAGGTCTTCGCCGCTCTTTTCCCTGAGTACCAGTAAATCATACGCTGCCCTGAAGCGCGGGTGTTCAACTAATTGCTGAGCTTTATTGCCAGGGCGCCTTGTTAAGCGAAATTGCAGCTCCCAAATCTCACGAATGTTAGTAGAGAAGCGCTTAGGTATTGAAGTGCGCTTTACCTGCTCAGAGATGACATTGGAGGCGACTTCATGCAATGCTGTTATAGGGGGGATACGCTTGTTAGCCAGTACTTTATTTAGCTGATCCTGGACTACCGGCCATAACAAAACGGCGTATAAAAATCCCGGGCTAACACTCTTGCGCTGCTTTATTCTGCGATCGGTATTTTTTAAGGCATTAAATATGAGTTCATTTGCATTGCCCACTCCCAGTTCAAGCGCCTGGGCTGTCTGCGGCAGCAGGGTTTGCAGCAAGTGATACTCGCGCAGCAATTCCATGGATGCGTTGCCGTGTCCAGACTGCAACAGCTTAAGAACTTCATCAAATAGGCGGGCAGGGGCTATATCATATAACATAGGTGCCAGTTCTTTGATCGGAGCAGCCGTTTGCGGTTCAATACTGAAATCCAATTTAGCGGCGAAGCGGATAGCGCGTAACATCCTGACCGGGTCTTCGCGATAGCGCTCCTCGGGTTCGCCGATCATTCTAATCTTGCGATCAGCTATATCTTGGTAGCCATTGGTGAAGTCGTAAATACTACGAGTGTTAACATCGTAGTAGAGAGCGTTAATAGTGAAATCGCGACGCAGCGCATCTTGATCTATAGTGCCATAGACGTTATCGCGCAGAATCATTCCAGAATCAGCCTGTCGGGCATGCTGTTCTTCACTGCTGTTGTCGTGTGCGGCTCTGAATGTGGCGACTTCAATCAGCTCTCTGCCAAAGCGTACATGCAATAATTTAAAACGGCGGCCGATCAGTCTGGAGCGATTGAAAACTTTGTGTGCCTGCTCCGGATGTGCCCCTGTGGTGACATCGAAATCTTTAGGACGTTTGTTTAATAGTAAGTCCCTGACGCAACCGCCTACCAGGTAAGATTCATAACTGGCCCGCTGTAAGTCTTTGACTATCTTAATGGCGTTGTTATCGATATTACGAAATATTATCTGATGTTCCGACTCAGGGATGATGGTGGCATTGATAGTTTCAGCTCTGGCAGGATCCATATGCGATTTCTGTCTTGGCGCTTGCTCAGGGGACCTGTTAACTGTGCGCTTGGCTGTTTTACTTGCAACAGGATCTGCTTGCTGATGCGCTTTACGACCAGCAGGCTTAGAGAATAACTTTTTTATATTTTTAAAAAAACTAGGCATTTTATATCTATAGAATTTATGTAGGTGATTTTGGCTGTGCATCATAACACTGAACGAGCGTCAGGATAAGGGTATTTTTCAGTAGGTAGTCAAGCACCAAGTCAGAGTTGAATGCTGTCCAGAAATTTTCAACAGTATTGTCCCTGAGCTGGATATTTAAGCTCTAAAGAACCAGCGGGAAGGTTTTGAGGCAACATTTTATGATTATTGTTTTTTGTTGCCTAAGGAATAACAGAAATATGGTACTAGCCTTGAAGTTATTTTTATTCTAAGACTCTTTGCTGGCTGCAATAACTTGTTGTTATTTTTATATTAGTAAATGCAGTGTTTCTCTTATTGTTATTATAACGGTTGTACTGCACTAGTTATGCCATGTTTATTAAGTTATTAATTTAAATGAGTTTACTTTGATGAGCCGAAGTTTTCAGTAAAACTCACTTGACAAGTGTTACTTGTGAACCCGAAAAAGTGTTACTTATAGTGGCGGTAACACTGCTGCGGTAACATCTGTACTCAGCTGGCCATTGATAGCGCTGGACCGTTAATAGAGCTCAGCGGGATTTCTCAGTTGAAGTTCTATCTATCGGCAGTATTTAAAAAATGCCGCAGTGGCTGTTTAAGGCGCTAACAACCAGATTTGGACTTTGCTTGTGAGGCAGAGGAGGTGTTTGGCTACGCTGTGGGTCCATCGCAGAACGGCAAAGCCGCAGAGCGATCCGGGGTTTATACACAGGCCGCTGAGTTCGGTGCCCGCTGTCCTCAGGCACCATTAATTTCAAATAAGGGGGAAGGTAAAGCAAATTACTATGCCTTGGCTTTGCGCGGAATGCCGAGTCTCTGTCTTTTTTCCCAGAGGCATTTACGACTTACTCCCAGTTTCTTGGCCAGCTCAGTTTCGTTGAGGTTGTGTTGGTGCTCAAGTACAAAGCGCTGAAAGTAGTCATTCAGTGACAGGCCTCCAGACTGATGCGAGGGCTCTTTTTGCCGGGTCTTGATTGGCCGCTCAATGTAATTAATTACCGCATCATTCAAACTGTTATTTTCCAGATCCAGACCCAGTAGATCATTGGTGATCTGTCCTGTTTCACATAAGATGATGGCTCTTTCGACGGCGTTTTCAAGCTCGCGCACGTTACCGGGCCAGCTATAGTAATTGAGAGTGTTGATTGCGTCTTGGCTGAAAGAGGCGGGTTGGCACTTTAGTCGTGCAGTTGCTCTATCTAGAAAAGTGCTGGCAAGCGACAGTATGTCTTCGCGCCGCTCTCGCAAGGGTGGCATACAGATATCCATCACATACAGACGGTAGTATAAATCTTCTCTAAAGAGACCTTGATGGGCGAGTTTTTTTAAGTTTCTGTGGGTGGCTGCGACCAGTCGGACATCCATTTTTTTATATTCAACCGAGCCGACGCGCCTGATTTCACCCTCCTGCAAAAACCTCAATAACCTGGCCTGCGCTTCCAGAGGCAATTCGCCTATTTCATCTAAAAATAGTGTGCCGCCATTGGCGGCTTCAATTAAGCCGACCTTTAGGTTGGTGGCACCGGTGAAGGCGCCTTTTTCATGGCCGAACAATTCTGATTCGATTAAGTTTTCCGGGATCGCAGCGCAGTTCACTGAGATCATCGGCGCGTCCTTGCGGGAGCTTTTATCATGGATGGATCTGGCGGCTAATTCTTTACCGGTACCGGACTCGCCTAGGATCAGTACTGTGGCGTCAGTCCTGGCTACTTTGTCAATACGTTTATACAGTTCTTTCATCACCAGGCTCTTGCCAATAAAGTGATTCTTTACCGGAACTGCGTTGTCTAATAATTGCTTTTTGCTGTCAGGGCTGGCCTTTTGGGTCCGGCTAGATTTGTTACTGTTGGCGATGATTTGCTTGATGGTGCTGAGCATGTCGTCGTGATCAAAAGGTTTGGCGATGTAATCAGTGGCGCCGAGCTTCATCACTTCGACTGCGGATTTCATACTTGCGTAGCTGGTCATGATCAAAACCGGGGTGCTGTTTGCGTGACCTATGAGGTCGGTGCCGGGAGCGCCCGGTAAGCGCAAATCGCTAATCACTAAGTCAAAATCTGCCAGATTGAATTTAGTCATGGCCTCATCGACAGATCCGGTGTCCTCTACCGTAAAATTACTGTTCACTAAAAATCGTTTCAGGGCAAATCGAATGACTTGCTCGTCTTCAACAATCAGAATATGACTCATATATAACTACCTATTCTCCGTGTAGAGCACCGTTTGGAATAGTGCTCGGGAGCCCGGGTAAGGTGATTACCACCTGTGTGCCATTATTCTGATTTTTATTGGCTGGGCTGATGATTTCAATACTACCATAATGTTCAGTTAAGATATTGTGCACTAATGACAAGCCTAACCCCGTCCCTTTTCCCGGATCTTTAGTGGTGAAAAAAGGCTCGAATAGTTTGTCTATTAATTGCTGATCTATCCCAGTGCCCTCGTCGGTAATTTTTAAGGTTATTATCTCGGAGTGGGTCTCACAGCTGATGCTGATTTTGCCCTTTTCTGGGGATGCATCGCAAGCATTATTTAAAATATTAATAAACACTTGTATTAATTGTTGGGAATCTCCCATCACTACAGTGCCTGTAGCGATTTCACAGTGGAATATTTTTTGCTTGCCTCTGCTGTCCAGAGCCACTAAGTGAATGGCCTCGTCAATAATTGACTGCAAATCGATAGGGCTGTGAGTGATGTCTTCAGCAGATTGTCCGGTGTGGGCAAAGCGCATCAGTGATTTGACAATCCGACTGATGCGTTTGGTTTGATTGAGGATTTGTTGGCCCGTCTCCAAAATGATTGGGTCTTTTGTTTCAAAGCTGAGGTTTTGCGCCAGGCAGGCAATGCCCGTTACCGGATTGCCAATTTCATGGGCGACCCCGGCGGAAAATCGGCCGATTGAAGCCAAGCGGGCGGTATGCGCAAGCTTTTCTTCTAATATTCGCTGTTCGCTGTCGTCTTCCAGCAGTATTACCAGGGAGAAATCTTTGCCTTCGCTGAGCTGGTTTTTGTGTAAATTAAGCCAGTGTTTGTGGCCGTTAACGTCTAATGTCAGATCAGTTGCATGGTTTTCGCTGCAGAGGGCAAATTTTTG
Organism: Oceanospirillaceae bacterium; assembly: GCA_013215505.1. Taxonomy (GTDB): domain Bacteria; phylum Pseudomonadota; class Gammaproteobacteria; order Pseudomonadales; family Balneatricaceae; genus Rs1. Next base: position 65,504 of record JABSQZ010000014.1, on the reverse strand, counting down.
TAAAAAAGGTCCCCAGGGGGCGGGTATTGCAGGTAGTGATGTTCCCAGGGCCTTAGAGGCAGGGTATTGTGTTAGGTTTTCCATCTGCAAATTCCAAAAAATGACCCGCTGTTGCCTGTCGATAGTACAGACGCCCAAGGGCAATTTTTGCAATGTGGTGCGATGGTGGCGACGCAGCTCATCGAGTTCCGATGCCAGGCCGCTCATTCTCTCCTGATAGTTTTCCAGTTGGTCTTCGAGCATTAAAATATCTGGGGTTCTAAAATTGTTGTTGTCATCTTTAGTAGAGAGAGGTTCAAGCAGAGAGGCGGCTTTAATTGGGCCGATCAGTGCTGATAAGTTGTGCTCCAGTAAGCTTCTCACTCTCAGTAGATCAAGGGGCTTAAGCTGCCCTTCTTTGAGGGACAGTGAGGCGATAACTTTTTGCAGCTCTCTGTGAGCGGCTTGCTCGCCTATTTTCGGAGAGAGCAGCTTAATGATGTCGTCAATGTTAAAGGGGGAGAGGAATAGGCTGGAAGGTCTCTCCATTGCGTTGTAAAGGCATGATTCAGCTGCTTGGCGCTCCTCGGCTGATGCCTCAGTTAAAAGTGAGACGGCGACCAGGGCGGCCACGTTTAGTATCAGCGACAAAATAGCGGTCGACTGCCAGCTGAACTGACCAATGTCTAAATCACTCAATAGTGCAGAATTGGACACAACTAGAGGGTAAAAAGTGCTGATAAACCAAGTGAGAATGCCAATGCACAGTCCGGAAATAAAGCCCAGTTTGTTGGCTCGGGTCCAGAATAATGTCACCATCAAACCCGGTAAAAACTGCAAAAATGCAATGAAGGCACTTAAACCCAGTAATTGCAGTTGTTTGGCAACACCATAACTCTGGAAGAACAGATAGCTGATGGTGATTACTAGTAAGATCAGTGCCCGTCTTACCCAGAGTATCCAGTTATAAAAATGCGCGTTATTGGGGATAGAAATAAGTGGCAGGATAATATGGTTTTGCAACATAGATGCGATCGAAAGTACCGCAACTATCATCACTCCGGAGGCGGCGGCGAGGGCGCCGATAAAAGTAGCAATGATCAACCACTGAGATTCAAGTACCTCACTTATATAAAACATAATGAAGGAGGGGTTGCCGGGGATGGCCAGTTTTATCCCCGCCCAGGTGATTACCGGGACTGCAGCGGCCAGGATAAATAGATACAGGGGTACGCCCCAGGAGGCCGTGTGTAAATTACTGACTGATTGGTTCTCATTGAATAGTAAGTGGAACATGTGCGGCATTACAATCACCGAGGCGAAAAATGCCAGCAGTAGTGTGCGCCAGCTGTCGCTCTCAGGTCTTTTCTCCAGGAGCATTGAGGCGCTATGAGAGCTTTCAATCCATTGGCTGCTGGCACTGGGGCCGCCTAAGACCTCAAAGTACACATACACAGCAAAGCCAACGAAGGCCAGTAGTTTAATGAATGCGCCTGTCGCTATGGCTGCGACTAAGCCGCTATTGCGTGCTCTTAAGGAAGGTTTTCGGGTGCCGAAAATAATCGCGAACAATGCGATAGCGCCACAAAATATCAATGCAGTGGTGGAGTCTGAGCTGTTTCTGTAGAGAATATCTACTGAGTCTGTGACCGCTTGAATTTGAATAGATAGCAGCGGTAAACTGGCAAAAAGTAACAGCAGAGAAGTGAGTGTGCCAACCGATCCACTGCGGAACCTAAAGGCAAAAAGATCAGCCAGGGAGCTGAGTTGGTGTCTGTTGGTGATGTTGAATATTGGGATTAACACTACAGGTGCCAAAATAAAGGCGGCTGTAGCACCCAGGTAAGAGGCTAAGAATACTAATCCGGATTGATGGATGAAGTTGAATGAACCAAAAAAAGTCCAGATGCTGGCGTAGACGCCCAAAGACAATACATAAACTGCGGGGTGGCGAGCGATGCGCCTGGGTATTATCTCTTTTTCAGCCAGAAAAGCGATGCCAAATAAGACTAATAGGTAGCTGAAACCTATGATAAACAGTTGGGTGAGGGTTAACATTATTCAGTTTTTCGCCTGTAGTCTACAAATAAACAGAGCAAGATGACGGCCAACCAGCTGATGAAAGTATAGCGCGGCGCCAAATTAAGTAAAAACCACCATTCGATCATGGCCGGAAAGAACAACCAGTAGGCAATCAGTAATAACAGTAATACTCGGTGAAATTGCATCGTTATCGTTATCTAGCTAAAAGAGTTGTCAGGGTATTTTAAAGGTATTCGGTTTACATTCCAGTCTAAAGTGGCCTGTTTTAATAATTCGCTCTTATCTGCCTGTAACAGTGCTTTATCTGGGGTTTGCCCGAGCAGGCACAGAGCCCGGAACAAGGTGCTGGTAATCTTCTGGGTACTCAGTGCCGGTGCCAGATTTTGTTTACTGAGTTTTTGTCCCTGTGGATTGAGTGCCAGTGGGATGTGATTGAAATTTATTGGCTGTAAATTTAATGCCGCAATCAGTGCCAGCTGTTTTGCCGACTCTTCCAGTAGATCGTTGCCGCGAACTATGTCGGTAATTCCCATCTGCTGATCATCAACTGCCACCGCCAGTTGATAAGCCCATAAATGATCACTGCGCTTTAAGATAAAATCTGCCAATTGCGGATAGTGTAGGGATTGCAGCCCCTGGATGCCATCAGTCCAGGAGATAGAATGTCTTTGAGTATTGAAGCGCCAGCAGTATTTGGTGCTGCAGTGGGGCACTTTATGAATCAGGCAGTGACCGTCATAATGACTGTGACCGCTGCGAGCTTTAATGGCTTTTCTGGAGCAGTTACAGGGGTAGGTGAGTGCGAGCGCCGATAACCTGGCGAGCGCTTCTTGATAGTGCGAGTAGCGTTGGCTCTGATAGACAATCTCTCTGTCCCACAGCAGGCCAAATGTCTCAAGTGTGCTAATAATTTTGCTGGAAGCGCCGGGTATTTCACGAGGGGGATCGAGATCGTCAATGCGTAACAACCAGATGCCAGCATTACTTTTTGCATCTAAGTAGCTGGCCAGAGCCGCAAGCAGAGAGCCAAAATGCAACTCTCCAGTGGGCGAGGGGGCAAAACGTCCGATGTACATAGAAGTTGAGCCGGCGGTCGCTGACCGGCTCGGGACCATTTATTTGCCGTTTTGCTTTTCTTTAATTTCAGAAAGCGTTTTGCAATCAATGCAGAGTGTTGCGGTGGGGCGAGCTTCTAATCGGCGGATACCGATTTCGATATCACACTCCTCGCAAAAACCGAACTCATCTTCGTCGATGCTGTCCATCGCCTCATTGATTTTTTTGATCAATTTACGTTCACGATCGCGGGTTCGAAGTTCTAAGCTGAACTCTTCCTCCTGGCTCGCCCTGTCATTTGGATCGGCATAACTGGAAACTTCTTCTTGAAGATGAGTGATAGTACTATCAACTTCTTCCATCAATTCCCGTTTCCACAGAGAGAGAACATTACGAAAATGGTCCTTCTGCTGATCGTTCATGTATTCTTCGCCCTGTTTCACCTGGTAAGGTGAAAAGCGTGCTGATTTAGCTGTATTAGTGTCTGGCATATTGCTGCCTCACGCTCCGAAAGTTTTGGCGATTTGAACTATCGCACTGTCCTTACAATTATAAAAAAATATCATCCTTATCGGAAGGGTGCTGAAAATACCAGACCTGTTTGAAATTGAAAAGCTTTTCATTCGAAAAAACTCAAATAAAAATTTACCACTGGTCAAATTTAAGGCCCAGTCAGACTGTATTTTTGCTTAAAAACCGCCCAGAGTTGTTGATTTAAAAGAGGTATGGACAGTAAATTAATTTTCCATTTTGTTCCCGCTATTCTGTATGATCGTTTTTTGTCTATGTAAAGGAAATCCAAATGCAGTATGACAAACCGCTGGTTGCAGCTGTCCTTATTAAAAGGTACAAAAGGTTTCTGGCCGATGTGCGTTTAAGCAGCGGTGAAGAGATTACCGTGCATTGCGCGAACACTGGGGCTATGACCGGTTGTGCGGTCCCTGGGAGCAAAATTTGGTTGTATGAGAGCGACAACACGAAGCGAAAATACAAGTATTCATGGGAGTTGGTCGAATTATCTGCAGGTCGATTCATCTGCATCAACACCGCCAGGCCCAACCAAATAGTAGAGCAAGCGCTGTTGGCAGGTAAAATTGATGCTCTGCAACAGTATCAAAATATCCGCCGGGAAGTTAAGTATGCCGAGCGCAGCAGGGTTGACTTTTTTTTGACCCAGGCGGGGATGGCGGATGTCTATCTGGAAGTTAAAAGTGTAACTTTGCACTTGCAAGACGATCTGGGGGCATTTCCGGACGCCGTGACCACCCGCGGGCAAAAGCACTTGCTGGACCTGCAGAGTATGCTTGAGACAGGTGCCAGATCCGTGTTGCTGTTTTGTGTACTGCACAGTTCAATTAAAGAAGTGACTGTTGCCGATTTTATCGATAGCAGATATGGAGAGTTGTTGAGGTCGGTGATGCAGCAGGGGGTTGAAGTCTATTGCTACAGTGTCAATATGTCTGTTGCCGAGTTAGTACTGGATAAATTATTACCGTTAAGGTTGTCACCCGTTGATCAGTTACAACTTTAATCTAATATGAGGTTTGCAGTGGTGGTTAATATCGGGTTGTTAAATTGAGTAGCTGTTGTGAGCGTGCTGATGGATAGGGCCTAAAATGAAAAAAGCCTCTATGATCCGTCATAAAGGCTTCAGCTGACTCCATTTTCCCTGCGGTTTCAAGATATCCCTATATACTTACCCTGTGTCCTTTCCGCTTGCCATGGTCTTCCTTCTTATTCGTTCCTTGAACAGGAGATCCACTTGGACCATTATGATTAGAAGTGAAATTATAAACATAGGAAAAAGTCTTATATTTTAGCCGCTTCTGCAGTTTTATTAGATTTTGTTTGGTCTTGGCAACGATTAGTGATTAGCCACTACCTCCACCATTGCCGCTGTCAATCGTTGTACAATCGCTGGCTGCATAATATAAGCGGGCATGATATAGACGAGTTTGCCAAAGGGTCGCACCCATACCCCCTGTTGTTTAAATTGCTCCTGGATTTTGACGCTGTCGACCGGACTTTTTAGTTCTATCACGCCAATAGCCCCCAGACAGCGCACATCTGCTACATTAGACAACCCTCTGGCGGGCTCTAAACCCTGTTTGAGTTGTTGCTCTATACTGCTGACTTGAGATTTCCAGTCACTTGCCAGTAATAAATCAATACTGGCGTTGGCGACTGCGCAAGCGAGAGGATTACCCATAAAGGTCGGGCCATGCATAAAGCAACCGGCGCCGCCATCGGAGATAGTATTGGCTATTTCAGTCGTGGTCAGAGTGGCGGCTAAACTGATATAGCCCCCCGTTAAGGCCTTCCCAAGGCACAGGATGTCCGGGGAAATACTGGCATGATCGCAGGCAAACATTTTTCCGGTTCTGCCGAAACCTGTGGCAATTTCATCCGCTATCAGCAGCACATTAAATTCTTCACAAAGCCTTTTTGCCTGGGTTAAATACTCGGGGCTGTAGAAGCGCATCCCGCCAGCACCTTGCACAATAGGTTCTAATATTAACGCCGCTATATGTTGATGATGCTTGGAAAGTAGTTCAGCTAACTGGCTGATGTCTTGTGGGTCCCACTGCTGATCAAATTTAGTTTTCGGGCTGGGGGCGAAATAGTGTTTAGCCAGTACGTCACTAAACATATCGTGCATACCATTAACCGGATCGCAGACAGCCATAGCGGCAAAGGTGTCTCCGTGGTAACCATTGCGGACCGTCAACAGGCGATTTTTTTCGCTCAGTCCTTTAGAAATCCAGTATTGAAAGGCCATTTTAATCGCGACTTCTACGGCCACGGATCCGGAGTCTGACAGAAAGACTTTATCTAAGCCCTCGGGGGTTATAGCGGTTAATTTCTTGGCCAGTTCTATAGCCGGTTCATGAGTTAAGCCACCAAACATCACATGTGACATAGTGTCTATCTGTTGATGAGCGGCCTTATTGAGCAGCGGATGGCCGTAGCCGTGAATACTGGACCACCAGGAGGCCATACCGTCAATTAACTTTTCACCCGTGCTCAAATGTAGATACACACCTTGAGTCGAAGTTACTGGCAGGCAGGGCGTCGGGTTGGTCATGCTGGTATAAGGGTGCCAAATATTCTCACGGTCAAATTGTAGCTGTTCTGGAGTCATGATTTATCCTTAAATGCTGCTGAGAAGTAGGAACTAAAAAGTCGCTTTAGAGCTTTCAATGCTCAATACGTCAATCCTGTCAGGGGTTATCTGCCAGCGAATATTCCAGTGGTATAGAGATAGGCCATAAACGCGGAGAGTATTTTTTTGATAAGCAGGTCTGGGGTCGCAGCGCAATACTTGCTCAATTTCTATTCTTAAATTGCCCTCCCCAGATAATAATAGCTGCTCGCAAATCTGCAGGGCCTGAGAGCTAAAAAAGATCGGCTGGCTAAGCAGTGAAAGAGATTCTGCAAGTTGGTTGGTAGCTTCAGGTAACTTGTCCGAATAGGGAATATAAGGTTTTATGTCGATCACTGGCGTGCCGTGCATCAGATCTGCAGACAGTACATCAATAATCAGTGATCCACGCTGGCTGCGGATCCCGGTTAATTTTACCGCAGACATTCCGATAGGGTTAGGTCGAAACGGTGATCTGCTAGCAAATACGCCGACCTTTTTGTTACCTCCCAGGCGTGGTGGACGCACTTTGGGGCTCCAGTCTTTTTCATAACAGGCGCTGAAAACGAACAAAATCCAGATGTGCGAAGATTTTAACAGCTGATCAACGATTTCATCGCAGGCATATTCAGGTTCAAGCACAATGGATGATTTAATGCTCGGGGTCAAACCCGGTTGGCGGGGGATACCAAACTTTTGTTTAAAAGGGGACTGGATGACACCGATCGTTTTAAAAGTGAAGCTGGAAAGCGAATCTGTCATGTCTAGACCTTAACATTGAGATGAACGCCCGGAGTGTACGCAGAATATAACTCGGGCACAATCTAGCGACTGTGGATATTTTTGTTGAGGTAACTAAGGAGGCTGCGAATAAGTTCCTCATCTACTGTGCGGGCTCTAAAGCGTTCATATCTGCGGCATACAATACGGGGTATTACTCTGAGGCCCCCTAAACCGTGATCCAACTTTTTCACAGTGGGGTTCTGGCAATAACCCAGACATCAACTTGTTCCACCCCTGATTTTAGCAAGGCATGGGCTATTTCATTGGCCGTTGCCCCCGTAGTCATTACATCGTCGATGATTACTACATGGCGGTAATTGTGTTGCTGGATGTCAAAAGCTCCCAGGAGGTTTTTTTTGCGAGCTTTTGCGCTCAACTCTGCTTGAGCTTGTGTACTGCGGTTTTTAGTGACTGTCGTTCTGTCCATTTTGATATTTAATTGCCTGCTCAGTTCCAGCGCTAGTTGCTCCGCCTGATTGTAACCTCTGCGCAGTAGTTTTGACTTGGCAATAGGCACTGGAATTAAAGCTTCAGCCAACAGCTGCTGTTTACCGAGACGTTTGATGAAGCATTGGGCCAGCCATTTCAAGTGAAAACGTTGTTGCTCCCGCTTAACTTTAGGCATTAATAAATCGATGGGGAACTGATAGCTAAACAGAGCGGTTGTTCGATAAAAATACGGCTGTTTGGATAAACATAACCGACACAGTTGCTCCTTATAACTACTGAGTAAAGGTAGTGCACAGCAAAAGCACTGTTTGTTCAGCCAGGGGAGGTCCTTGAGACAACCCTTGCAGAGAGGCCTGGGCGCATGGCTAGGCATATCACAAAACACACAGTGCTGTGTGTTAAATGTACAGTTGTTTATAAAATCTATAACCATAAGTTGACAGTTTCTCATGGGTGATTATCATATGTCGGATAAAAGAGATTAACTGTTTTAAGCTACTGTTGGGAGTACATTGTAGATGCAACAAGATGGACAGCTACGTCAGGATTGGACTAAAAATCAGGTTAAGGAATTATTTGACCTACCATTCAATGACTTACTCTTCAAGGCGCATACTATTCACCGGCAAAATTTCGATCCCAACCAAGTTCAAGTCAGTACTTTGTTATCGATAAAAACCGGTGCCTGCCCTGAAGATTGTAAATATTGCCCGCAAAGTGCCCGTTATAATACCGGCCTGCAACGTGAACGTTTAATGGAAGTGGAAGCTGTGGTCGCTAAGGCGCAACAAGCTAAAGCTTCGGGCTCTACCCGCTTTTGCATGGGAGCCGCCTGGAAGCATCCCCATGAGCGCGATATGCCCTATGTGATTGAGATGGTAAAGAGGGTAAAAGAGATAGGTCTGGAAACGTGTATGACACTGGGTATGTTAGATGCTGATAAATCTGACCAGCTGGCCGATGCCGGCCTTGATTACTACAACCACAACCTGGATACCTCCCCTGAATTTTACGACAAAATCATCACCACCAGAACCTATCAAGACCGCCTGGATACTTTGCACAATGTGCGTGAGTCGGGTATGAAAGTCTGCAGTGGTGGTATCCTGGGCATGGGTGAGACGGCAGGTGATCGAATCGGTTTATTGATGCAGCTTGCCAATATGCCCACCCAACCTGAAAGTGTACCCATCAATATGTTGGTAAAGGTTGCCGGGACACCGATGGAAAATGTCGAAGATTTAGATCATTTGATTTTTATTCGCACCATCGCCGTGGCCAGAATTATGATGCCAAAATCACATGTCCGGCTCTCCGCGGGAAGGCAGTCGATGTCTGATGAAATGCAGGCAATGACCTTTTTTGCTGGCGCAAATTCGATTTTCTATGGTGAGTGTTTACTTACTACCCCCAACCCTGAAACCAATAAAGACTTATTGTTGTTCAAGCGTTTAGGTATCAACCCGGAGCAGGGTATAGCAGATGATGATGAAACTCAGTCGGCGCTGTTATTAAAAGATATCCAGGCAGAGCAAGATAGCGCACATTTCTATTCGGCCTAGTCTTAGTCAAAAATTTTAGTCAGATTGCAGTCTTTCTCCTGATAGCGAGTGGTAAGTATCTGCAATTGGCTAGCGAGCATGCAAAAGCCCTGGGTCTTCTCTGCGAGCAGCAGAGCTCTCTCCTACGTGCTTACGCAGTATTCAATTTGGCTGCTAGCGCACTCGCGGGCATGATAGCTTTCAACAGCCACAGACTTTTGCTCGATGCAAAGTTTGTGTGCCTGCAGCATTTGTAGGTAGATAAATAGCTTGTCTGTACTTTGCGTCCCTTTTGGCTGCGATGTTTAGATTTTGCAATACTCTATAAGCCGAAGGCTCGCCGGACTTCTTTGCATGTTCCATAAATTACTGAAAGGTGGCTAAGTATGTCATTTGATAATCTACAGCAAGTTTTGGATCAGAGAAAACAGCGCTCTCTGTATCGGCACCGGCAAGTGTTGCAGAGCCCGCAGAGTGCAAAAATTATTGTCGATGGCAAAGCACTGCTAAATTTTAGTTCCAACGATTATTTAGGACTGGCCAATCATCCCCGTGTGATTGAGAGCTTTAAATTGGCTGCAGACGAATATGGAGTTGGCGGAGGCGCCTCTCATTTGGTCAATGGTCACAGTCATCATCACCATCAGCTGGAGTTAGAATTAGCTGAGTTTTGTAATCGCTCCAGAGCGTTGCTTTTCTGCAGCGGCTACATGGCCAATATTGGAGTCATCAATGCCCTGCTGGGTAAAAACGATGCAGTATTTCAAGATAAGCTCAATCATGCCTCGCTGCTGGATGGCGGGTTGCTAAGCGGGGCCAAGTTCCAGCGCTATCTGCATAACGATGTTGATAGTCTGGAAAATAAATTAGCGCGATCAACTGCTGAACGTAAACTAGTAGTTACAGATGCAGTGTTTAGTATGGACGGTAATATCGCCAACTTGCCTGCATTAGTTGACAAAGCCGAGCAGCATAATGCCTGGTTGATGATAGATGATGCCCATGGATTTGGTTGCCTGGGTGAACAGGGGGCGGGCTGCACAGAGTTGTATCAGTTAACTGAACAGCAAGTACCGGTATTAATGGGGACCTTAGGCAAGGCCTTTGGTACTGCCGGAGCCTTTGTTGCTGGAAGTGATGCCTTAATAGAAACCTTGATTCAATTTTCCCGTACCTACATCTATACCACCAGTATGCCGCCAGCCATTGCGGCAGCCACGCGCACAAGCTTGCAACTGATTCAAAAGGAAGGTTGGCGCAGAGAGCATCTGCAGCTGCTGATCTCGCGCTTTAAAAGCGGCTGTCAGGAGTTGGGCCTAGTGTTGCTGCCTTCTGACACGGCTATTCAGCCAGTAATGATTGGTGCTGAACATACAGCTGTTGCTATCAGTGACAAGTTGGCGAGCCTGGGCGTGCAAGTTAAAGCGATACGCACGCCAACGGTTCCGCTCAACCAGGCGCGGCTTAGGGTGACTTTCAGTGCTGCTCATAGTCTTGTTGATGTACAGCAGCTGTTGGCGGCTTTATCCACAGCGGTAAAAGAGATTAAATTTGAATATCCATCTTAAAGAAATTAAATCCAGTAAACCCAATTTAGTGCTTTTACACGGCTGGGGTACTAGCAGTGATATCTGGCAGCCATGGCTGCCCTTTTTAGCAGAGAATTACTCTATCACTTGTATCGATTTACCTGGGCTGGGGCTGTCTGCAGTCTCTATGCACGAAACATATTCACTGCAATCGGTTGTTGCGGCACTGGCGGAGCAGGTACCGAAAGAGAGTGTATTGTTGGGCTGGTCTCTGGGTGGCATGTTGGCTATAGCACTGGCTGAGAAGTTACAAGGGCAGATAAAAGGGTTGGTTACTCTGGCCTGTAACCCCTGTTTTGTGCAGCGGGATGATTGGCCGGATGGCATGTCTGAAGCAGAGTTCGCGGCCTTTGAAGCTAAGCTGGCACAGCAGCCAGAGAAAACGTTGTTAGGATTTTTCATGTTGCAAGTTAAAAACGGCAGTCTGCCCAAAGTGATACTAAAACAGTTGCGGGCTGTGCATAGTAATGCCCAGCACACTCAGTTAAATGCCAGTTTGCACTTGCTCAGGCATGATCTCAGGGAAACTTTACAGCATTTGTCAGTGCCGTCGCTACATTTCTACGCTGAAATGGATCAGCTGGTACCTCGGCAGCTGCAGCATATTCTCCCTGCGATGTCAGAAAAAATATCTAGTATGGGGGTCCCCGCTGCCGGGCATTTAGCTTTTATTTCTGACCCGCAATGGCTGGCGGATGAGCTAGTTAAATTTACCCGGCGCATTGATGCAGGTAGTTGTTAGATGTCACTATTAATAGATAAAATAAGAGTTGCAGATTCGTTTAGTAAGGCAGCGCACACCTATGACAAAGCCGCAGCACTGCAACAAGATGTCGGGGAACAGTTATTGCAATGGGTTGGTCAGTCTATACCTGATAAGGGTAGCATTTTAGATTTAGGCTGTGGTACCGGTTATTTTTCCCAGCATCTGACCCGTATTTACCCGCACCGAGATTTAATTTGCCTGGATATTGCCCAGGGGATGTTGCAACATGCCCGCCGCCACAGAGTGCTGCCCAGGGCTCAGTGGCTGTGTGCGGATGCAGAGGCTATGCCGTTTGCCGATAATAGCATTGCGCAGTTATTTTCCAGTTTGGCGATTCAGTGGTGTGCGGATCTGCAGCTGTTGTTTAAAGAGTTTGCCAGAGTACTTACGAGTGGCGGCAGCGCGGTGATTTCCAGTTTGGGCCCGGCCAGCCTATGTGAATTGCGGCAGTCCTGGGCCAATGTAGATGAAAATGTGCATGTGAATAAATTTGTTGCTTTTGAGGAGTTGCTGGCAGCATTGCCCGCTAATTTAAAGCTAGAGCGGCAGCGGCGTGAGTTTACTGTATTGGAGTACAATAAATTGTCGGAACTAACCTCGGAGTTGAAAAATATCGGCGCACATAATATGAATGCCGGGGAAAACAAAGGCCTGACCGGTAGAGCCAGGATTGGCAAGTTTAAATCGAACTATGAGAGCTTTCGTCAGCAAAATGGGAAATTACCAGCGACTTACGAAGTCTATTACCTGCTGTTGAGAAAAGACGGATAATTAAGTCTCTGAATTGGGAAAAAGTATGGCAAAGCACAAGTATTTTATCGCTGGAACAGATACCGATGTCGGAAAAACTTTTATTTCACAGGCATTGTTGGAAGCGGCAAAACAGCGAAAAATGAGCTGCTATGGATTAAAGCCAATAGCTGCAGGTTGCGAAATGACTGATGAGGGTTTACGCAATGAGGACGCTCTAAAATTAATGCAGTCTGCATCTGTGAAGTTAACTTACCAGCAAGTTAACCCTATAGCGCTGCAGCGCCCAGTAGCACCGCATATTGCCGCTAAAGAAGAGGGCAGGAGATTAGATCTGCAGCGAATTAGCGGTTTTTGTCGCGGTGCGATGATGAATCGAGCGGACTTTGTATTGGTTGAGGGCGCTGGTGGTTGGCGGGTGCCCTTAAACAATCGTGAGAGCTTGGCGGATATTCCCAAAGTGCTCTCGCTACCCGTAATATTGGTGGTGGGAGTCAAGTTGGGGTGTATTAATCACGCACTGTTGACGGTAGAGGCTATTCATAGAGATGGAGTCACTTTAGCGGGTTGGGTTGCCAACCACATAGACCCACAAATGCAGGTTAGCGAGGAGAGTGTCGCCACTTTGAAAAACGCCATCAATGCGCCGTTGTTAGGGGTGGTTCCGTTTTTGGTTGACAAATCTCCAATCGCTGCCAGTAGATACCTGCAACTGCAGCAAATACTTTAGGACTTTTTTCTAAATATTTGTATTGTGTAATAAATGAGCTATAATGGTCTGTGCTAAGTATTTTTTATTTTACAATTTTGTGGGGTTTCGTTAAGTCACTCCTCAACTATATTTTAAATATATGAATTAAATACTTTTTATAGAATGGATACAGTGATGAATATAACCAATGCATTGCAAACGGGTCTTATCGGTTTAAACCGTGGCCTGGATAACAACCCTAGAGCCGCAGGTGATTTTCAGGGCTCCGGGAGTGCCACCATTCCAGAGACAGCATCCGGTGTGCCTTTAGACAACTCCGTAGACGAAACAACTTTAGACCCTGGTACGGAAGCCGCAACCACTAAAGTTGTCACTGATACTACTGAGATCAATGCCAGCGTGGCATTAGGTGCCAACGTAGATGTTGTTGTTTAGTTTGATCGTGGTCTGAGGTACTTACATGGAACTACAAAGCTCAACTCTCAGTTTCCCCGCCAATAGATCTCTCTCCATATCTGAAGATACTCAGCAGCTCTCCTCGGCAAAAAATTCCTCATCCCAATTATTAAAATCAGAACAGCGTAGCCTTGAGCAGTCTGATCATCAGTCGCAAACTTCTGGCGAGTCAAGTTCAGTGGTCTCAAAACTGGTAGCGGGAGTGGGAGACGCGGTCGCTGTGTATGGACAGTTAGTGGCGGGTGCTGCTGTTGATGTTGCCAGAAAACCGGCCAATGATAGCGTAAAAGAAGTAGCAGTGGTGCGTGCTGAGCAAGTCAGTAAAACGTCTGATAAACTCGCTGCTGAGATTGATTTTGAGCGGGCCGAACTTAAAGTAATACAGCAATTAGCGGCAAGAGACAGAGACGTGAGGGCTCACGAGCAAGCCCATGCTTCCATTGGTGGTCCCCATGCAGGCTCCCCCTCATATTCCTATACAAATGGCCCAGACGGACGCTTATACGCTACAGCAGGTCAAGTCTCTATAGATACCTCTCCAGTAGAGAATGATCCCAGGGCGACTCTGGAGAAGGCGCAAGTTATTATCAGGGCGGCGCTGTCGGTGTCAGATCCCTCTCCAGCGGATCGACAAGTTGCCGCCGAAGCTAAAAATATCGCTCTTAAAGCTCTCTCTGAATTGCGAGATGATACAGTACAAGAGGATGATGTCGGAGATGTTGTTCGCGACAGCCAAATACAGGCCGAGCAGCAAAAGTTGCAACGTGAAGAGTTTTTAGCTGAGGAGGAATTGAAACAGGCCAAGCAAGAGCGAAATGAAGCGCTAGCTAATTCTCGCAGGCAGAGTATGGATGCATCCATGGACGTGTTAAAAGAATACAACGCACAAATTCATGAGATTCAAGAAACGCTTCGCCGGCTCAATGTGCAATTAGTAGACTCTGGTGCTTTTGTTAAGTCCTTCCCAGAAGGTTCTGTCATTGATCAAAATGTTTAATCCATCTGCCGTCATTTATATACTTAACGACTGTTAAGTAACTTGCTGTAATATAACTATTTTTTGTCTTTTTTGTCTTCTTTTGGGTTTCCGTACTTTCGAGTGATGTAAAAAACCAAGATAGCAATGCTTAAGCCAATAGGTAGAAATACCATGCCCGGCAGTTCAAAAGTGCCCAGCCCATAGATGGCGAGTATAGCCAGGATGGGGAAAATTTTAGTGATTAAGAAATTATTTGGCATCTTCATCCGCTTATTGATGGGCTAAATATTTGATGATTATTGAGCTGAAAATTTTCGGTTTTTCTGCATGTGGCCAGTGGCCAGCACCTTCTATCATCTTAAATGTCGCCTTGCTGAACAGGGCGGTGATCGCTACTTGGTGTCGCGGTAAAATATACTCAGAATTCTTTCCCTTGATAAACAAAGTATCACCCGCAAAGGGGGGGCCGGTCGGTGCGAGGCTCAGATTTTTGTATGCCTGACGCAAAATCGGCAAGTTAAAACGCCAACCGAAGCTCTTGTCTTGCTTGCGATACAAATTTTTTAATAAAAAAGCTCTAATTCCCGGGTCTGCTGCGTAGGGCTTAAGTTGGTTGTCAGCTGCGGTTCTGGAGCTAAGTGACGCCAGTTCGATGTTAAATAAACCGTTGAAAATATCTTCATGGTGAGCAGAGTAAATAACGGGAGCAATGTCCACAACCACAAGTCGCGCCACTCTCTGTGGGTAGTTTAAAGCGATTTGCATAGCGACTTTACCGCCCATCGAATGGCCGATAATGGCGACACTGGGATAGGCTAATTGATTCATTAATTCAATCACATCAGCGGCCATCAGAGGGTAGTCCATTGCGTCTGCATGCGGGCTGCGGCCATGATTGCGCAGATCTATGCTAACCACCGTGAAACACTGGCTCAGTGCAGATACTTGTGAGCCCCAGTTTTCCAGGGTGCCGAACAGACCGTGTAAAATAATAAGCGGAGGTCCGTCGCCGCTTATTTGATAATGTAGCTTCATTAATATCTTCTAACTTATACTATAGCTAATAGTTCAACATCGAACACTAGCGTGGCGCAGCCTGGGATCGAGCCAGGTGAACCGTTAGTGCCGTAAGCTAAGTTGTAGGGAATAAATAGCTTCCACTTGGCGCCGATGTTCATTAGTTGCAGTGCTTCAGTCCAGCCGGCGATGACGCCGCTGACAGGGAATTCAGCGGGCTGGCCGCGATCATAAGAACTGTCAAAAGTCTTGCCGTCAATGAAAGTGCCGTGATAGTGGCAGCGTACTGTGGATTCTTTAGTGGCTTTTTCAGCGGCGGCATCACCTTGTTCAAGGATTTGGTACTGCAGGCCTGACTCTAAGCTAACTACACCTTCTAGCTGAGCATTTTTCTCTAGATATGCAGTGCCTTCAGCGCTGGCTGATTTTTCCTGCTCTGCTTGTGCTTTTTTCATGATCTCGTTGAGCTTGGTGAAAGCACTTTGAATTTCTTCTACGGGAATACGCAGTTCTTGGCCTGTATATGAATCTTCAATGCCAAGGGCCAGCACATTAAAGTCAATCCCGTCAAAGCCATTCTGCGCCAGCTGGTCGCCCATTTGACGGCCGATCCCGTAACTTGCACATTGTTCCATACTTTCAATTTTTATATCAGACATTGGTTATCGCATCTATTTTGTGAATTAAAATCGAAGGCTACCACAGAATGAGAAAAGGCTCTAGCATGGTTGCCCTGTTGAGTGAGTTGGCCGTTTATTTTGGGCGGCTCTTCAGTATTCTTGTTGCGGTTAGCGGGTCGCAAAAAGCCCTTTGCTTTAGCAGGCGGCGTGGTTGGGTTGTTGGTCTGCTCCACAGCCGGCTGATAAGCGATTGCTAATTAATTTTTGTTTACGGGTGGTTTAATTGCGCAGACGGTACTGCTGAACTCGCCGCTGTGTAGCTTAGTGGTTATCTGTTGTCCTATCTGCAGTTGTTTCGAGTCAGTGATTATTTCAGCGCTGGCGTTCTGTGCGATGCTATAGCCCCTCTCTAAGGTTGAGAGCGGGCTGACGCTATGGAGCATGGCTGCTGTGCCATTAAGCGCCAGACGCCGGTCGCGGTTAGCTTGTTCGATCAGTTGTGCTATGCGCTGTTTTAAGTGACTTAAGTGAGAGTTCTTCTGTTCTATCAACAGTTGGGGGTTCTGGTTGTTGATTCTCTGCCCGAGCAAGGCGATAGTTTGCTGGTAGCTATTCAGGGTATTGTTAGTGGGTTTTAATAGTCTGTTTTTCAGCGCTAGCAATTGCAAATTTTGCAATTCGAGCCTCTGTTGTGGGGATCTCATTCTCGCTGCCAGGCCCTGGCAGGTTTTCCTATGTCCCTGTAGTTGATTGCGGACTTGGTTTAAGAGTCGCTGTTGCAGTTGATCTATCTGGATTCGCAGGCCGTCTTGATCCGGGCTGATTAACTCGGCGGCGGCCGAGGGTGTGGCAGCTCTGAAGTCTGCGACTAAGTCGGAGATAGAGAAATCTACCTCATGACCTACTGCGCTGATGATGGGGATGCTGCAGGCAAAGATTGCCCTGGCCAGGGGTTCTTCATTGAAAGGCCATAAATCTTCAAGAGAGCCGCCACCTCGGGTAAGAATCAAGACATCGCAAAGTTGTTGTTGCTCGGCCAGAGCGATAGCTTTGATCAGGCCCCTGGCCGCTTCCGAACCTTGTACCGGGCTGGGATAAATTGTCACGGGCAGGGCTGGAAAGCGCCTCTTTAGTACGCTTAATACATCGTGGATGGCTGCGCCACTGGGCGAGGTAATGACCCCTAAATGCTTGGCTAGTTTTGGTGTTGCTTGTTTATTGGCGCTGTCAAACAGTCCCTCTTTTAATAGTTTGGCTTTTAATTGCTCGAAGGCAAGTTGCAGTCGTCCGGAGCCGGCTTGCTGCATTGTTTGACAAATAAGTTGGTAGTCACCACGGCCCTCATACAAGCTAACTTTAGCTTGAACTATAATTTCATCACCCTCTTTGGGGAGAGAGTCTACATGGCGATTGCTGCCTTTGAACATCGCACAGCGGATCTGTGCCCTGGCATCTTTAAGCGTGAAGTACCAGTGGCCTGAGCTCGGTTTGGAGAAATTGGATAGCTCTCCCTGTACCCGAATACTGAGAAATGAGTTCTCCAGCATCGATTTGACTTGGCGGTTGAGTTCAGTGACCGATATAGAACTTGTGTTAGCTGCAATGTTTCTGTTGTAGCCGGGCCTGCTTTGGGGTGCGGATCGCATCTTGTTAAATGTATTCATCAGTTTATATTAAACTATAGTGTAGCATTGGTTAATAGAAATTTAGCTTATGAAAATATTGTCTGCAATCGTATATTGCGATTGTCTTAGTGGCGGCATTTAGGTATAATGCAGCGCTTATTTTTAACCGTTCATTATATTCTAGCGGGATTGTTAATTATGTTGCGAATCATAGAAGAGGCTCTGACCTTTGATGATGTCTTATTACTACCTGGTTACTCTGAGGTATTACCTAAAGACGTTTCCCTTGTCTCACGTTTAACCAAAAAAATTACCATTAACATTCCTCTCGCCTCTGCTGCGATGGATACCGTTACTGAATCGCGTTTGGCAATTGCCATGGCGCAGGAAGGCGGTATTGGCATAGTTCATAAGAACTTAACGCCAAAAGAGCAAGCCCAAGAAGTTGAAAAAGTTAAAAAGTACGAAGCTGGCGTGGTCAAAGATCCTATTACTTGTCATTCTAAAATGACCGTAGGGGAGCTTAGAGCAATGGCTGATAGTGCAGGTTTCTCAGGTTTTCCTGTGGTAGACGATAATGTATTGGTCGGTATTGTTACTAGCCGTGATATGCGTTTTGAAAACTATCTGGATGCAACAGTCGCTTCGATCATGACGCCAAAAGAAAAGCTGGTCACTGTAGCTGAAGGTGTCGATCAGGAAAAAGTTCGCAACTTATTGCGTAAACATCGCATTGAAAAGATCTTAGTCGTGGATGATGCCTTTAGTTTGAAAGGCATGATGACCGTTAAGGATATGTACAAAGCGCAGGCGTTTCCAAATGCCGCTAAAGATAGTCGGGGCCGATTATTAGTCGGTGCCGCTGTTGGTACTGGTCCTGAAACCCCCGAGCGGGTTGAATTATTAGTTGCAGCGGGTGTCGATGTCATTATTGTTGATACTGCTCATGGGCACTCCAAAGGTGTTATTGATAGAGTTGCCTGGATCAAGAACAACTTTCCTCAAGTACAAGTGATAGGCGGGAATATTGCCACTGCTGAAGCTGCTGTGGCCCTGGCCGATGCCGGAGCTGACGGCGTTAAGGTGGGTATAGGCCCGGGATCAATATGCACTACACGTATTGTTTCAGGGATAGGAGTTCCGCAAATAACTGCAGTCGCCAATGTCGCTGCGGCGCTAAAAGATCGCGGTATTCCGCTAATTGCCGATGGCGGTATCCGCTTCTCCGGTGATATAGCAAAAGCGATAGCTGCGGGAGCTTCTGCGGTTATGGTAGGGTCGATGTTGGCGGGCACGGATGAGGCGCCAGGTGAAGTAGAATTATTCCAGGGACGCGCCTATAAATCGTACCGTGGTATGGGTTCAATTGGTGCTATGGCGCAGAGCTCCGGCTCTTCGGATCGCTACTTTCAGGACGCTTCAGAAGGTGCGGAAAAGTTGGTGCCTGAAGGGATTGAAGGCAGGGTTGCCTGTAAGGGGACTATGAAGGGAGTTGTTCATCAGTTAATGGGCGGACTTCGCGCTTCCATGGGTTATACAGGTAGTGCCGATATTGAAAAAATGCGTACTGTTCCGAGCTTTGTGCGCATTACCAGCGCTGGCATGAATGAAAGTCATGTACACGATGTCAGTATTACGAAAGAAGCACCAAATTATCGTATTTAAAAATAGTAATTCGTCAA
This sequence comes from Oceanospirillaceae bacterium, assembly GCA_013215505.1. GTDB lineage: Bacteria > Pseudomonadota > Gammaproteobacteria > Pseudomonadales > Balneatricaceae > Rs1. The sequence continues at coordinate 46,314 of JABSQZ010000014.1, read as the reverse complement.
GGGTGGGGTGCTGTTAAGTGCCCCGCTTTTTTTTTTGGCACAAGCTAATTAGCCGACGATGGAGTTAAAGATATGAGCGCAGATATACATTCCCAGAGAATTTTAATTTTAGATTTTGGATCCCAATACACTCAGTTAATTGCACGTCGGGTGCGAGAAATTGGCGTCTACTGTGAAATTTTCCCCTGGGATTGCCCTGAGGCAGACATAAAAGAGTTTAACCCAAAAGGATTTATTTTGGCGGGTGGGCCGGAGTCGGTGACGGAGGGAGAGTCACCCGCAGCTGCGCAAATAGTCTTTGATTCTAAGTTGCCGATATTAGGTATCTGCTACGGCATGCAAACCATGGCCACTCAGTTAGGGGGGCGGGTTGAAACTTCTTCGCAGCGTGAGTTTGGCTATGCAAAAGTACGTTTGGAGCAGAGCAGCAGTCGTTTATTTGAAGGGCTGGAAGATCAGTTGACCAATACCGGAGCATCGCTGTTAGATGTGTGGATGAGTCACGGCGATAAAGTGGTTGAATTGCCAGAGGGGTTTAGCATTATAGCTTCTACTGAATCGGCACCTATTGCGGCAATGTGCGATCCGGTGAAGAATTATTACGGAGTGCAGTTCCACCCTGAAGTGACTCACACTAAGCAAGGTGGGGCCATTTTACAGCGCTTTATCCAGGATATTTGTCAGACAGAATCGCTTTGGACTTCAGCGAATATAGTCAACGACCAGATAGAGAGAGTTCGTAAACAAGTTGGCGGCAAGAAAGTGCTGTTAGGGCTTTCTGGCGGTGTTGATTCCTCGGTAGTTGCAGCTTTGTTACACAAGGCGATCGGAGATCAACTGACCTGTGTGTTTGTCGATAATGGCCTGTTACGCAAGCAGGAAGGCGATCAGGTGATGAAAATGTTCGCTGAGAATATGGGGGTGAAGGTGATTCGCGCCGATGCTCGCGAATTGTTTTTAGGTCGATTAGTCGGTGTCAGCGATCCCGAAGAAAAGCGCAAAGTGATAGGTAATACTTTTATTCAAGTATTTGACCAGGAGGCGCTGAAACTTAAAGATGTGGATTTCTTGGCACAGGGGACAATTTACCCGGATGTTATTGAATCTGCAGCCGCTAAAACAGGTAAGGCACATGTGATTAAGTCCCATCACAATGTAGGTGGTTTGCCTGACGATATGGCATTTGAATTAGTTGAGCCGCTGCGCGAATTGTTTAAAGATGAAGTGCGCAAGTTGGGACTTGAACTCGGTCTTCCGGAAACGATGGTCTATCGCCATCCCTTCCCGGGGCCTGGTCTGGGTGTGCGAATTTTAGGTGAAGTTAAACCAGAATACGCTGAGATTTTGCGTGAAGCGGACGCCATTTTCATGGAAGAGTTGCATCGTTCAGGTTGGTACCAGAAAACCAGCCAGGCGTTTGCGGTATTTTTACCGGTAAAATCTGTCGGAGTGGTGGGTGATGCCAGACGTTATGAGTACGTTATTGCGCTACGTGCTGTAGAAACTGTCGATTTCATGACCGCTCGTTGGGCGCACTTGCCATACGAACTGTTGGAGACGGTTTCAGGTAGAATTATCAACGAGATAGCGAAAATATCACGAGTGACTTACGATGTTTCAAGTAAGCCGCCGGCCACTATTGAGTGGGAATAAGTAGTTTTTTGCAAGCTGTCAGCTGATGGGCTCTCACTCGCCAGAATATTGGATGGAACAGGCGCTGGTGCTTGCCAGTGCCAGTGCTGAGCGCAACGAAGTACCGGTAGGTGCGGTGGTAGTGCTTGAGGGCAAGATTATCGGCAGCGGTAGCAATAGCCCTATTTGCAGCAACGACCCTACGGCTCACGCCGAAATACAGGCATTGCGTCAGGCGGCACAAAAATTGCAAAACTATCGTTTGGTTGATGCCGATTTGTATGTGACCCTCGAGCCCTGCGCAATGTGTGCAGGGGCGATTATTCACAGCCGTATTAAAAAGGTATATTTTGGCGCTCACGAAGCAAAATCTGGTGCACTCGAAAGCAACTTACAGCTATTTGACCAGGATTGTATGAACCATAAAGTACAAGTGTGTGCCGGTATAAAGGCTCAGCAGTGCGGTGCAATCATTTCTGAATTCTTTGCCCGCAGGCGCAAAGAGAAAAAAGCACTGAAGAAAAAAGCGCTGTAAGCGTCGCACTCTGTGTAATCAATCCTCTGGCTATAAAGTAGAAGGTGGTGTGTCGCTAAGGCTCTCAGCTTCAGTTGCTTTGTTTTCTTCGAGTAGTGGGTTAGCGTTGTTGTGCTTATCGCTACTTTCTATTTTCAGCTGCTGTTGTTGAATTTCCCACTTTAGAATCTGCAAATAGCGTTTAATATTTTTTACATAATTAACCGGTTCATAACCTCTTGCATAGCCGTGTTTAACTGTGGTGAAATATTTTTCTTTGGTTAGCAGCGGCAAAGTCTTATTAACATCCTCCCATAAATCGGGATTTAATCCGGCGCGTTTCGCCAGGATTCTAGCATCTTCCAGGTGGCCAAATCCGGTGTTGTAACCTGCCAGGGCTAAAAAAGTTCGGTCGGGATCCAGAATCCGTGCAGGAATTTTATCTTTGACTATGTTTAGGTATTGAGCGCCACCGATAATGCTCTGCTGCGGATCTCTTCGGTCTGTCACATTAACCTCTTTAGCGGCGGCCTTGGTCAGCATCATAATGCCTTTAACCCCCGTGGGAGACACCGCTTTTTCGTCCCAGTGGGACTCCTGATAGGCAATCGCGGCCAGTAGTAGCCAGTCAATGTCGGTTTGCTGGGCGGCCTGCATAAAAAATTGCCGCAGTTTGGGCAGTCGCTGCTGGAAGTCCCTTTTAAAGGTTAAAGTGTCAAATAAGTTAAGGGGGTTGCTGTTTTGGTAATATTTCTGCTCCAGGGCTTTGATTAGCTCTATGCTTTGATTGCTAGAGAAGAAGTTATCCAGCGCATCGAGCAGTGAGCGGTCTGCTTTGTCGGCTGTCAGCCAGTGAATGCCCTGCGCTTTATGTAGCTCAAATGCCGCTTTAAGCCCGGGAAAGTACGGGCCGATAGATTGGAATTCAACGGCGCTAATGACCGCGATGTCAAAATCTTTATCTTGTATTTTTTGCAGTATCTCATAAGTTGTCTGCCCTTGTGCAAGGGACCAGCTAAGTTGTGGGTGAGTCAGTTTCTCTTTTTCCAGCTGCTCGCTCTGTAGTGAGTCAGTCGCCACCAATAAGTTGCGACCGATAATATCAGTCAGTTGTTTCGGGGCTTTGATACCTCGAGTGACTCTGTAGACCACTACTGATTGCTGTGTAGTATAGGCGATGCTGCGCCGATGCTCAGGCAAGTTGTGAGTGACGGTGGCGCGGCCGGGGATGCTGATATGGCTGTCGCGATTATGCAGGTCAGTGGACAGTTCTGCGAGGTTTTGCCGCACAGAGAATTCAATTTGCACCCCTAAATGACTGGCGAAGGCGTTGGCCAGCTCGTATTCAAAACCAACCGCTGTACTCTTTTCCAGGTAATAGGTATCCGCTGAATTGGTAGTGCTCACTTTAAGTAGATTGGCACTGACAATTGAGCTGAGCTGGCTGGTCTTGGTTGTTTGAATTTTAAACACCAGGTATCCCACTAGAGAAATACTCAGTAAAAATGCAAAAAAGTAAAATGAACGTATTTTTCGACTCATAATCAAGTTTTTCTAGTACTCTAATGGTTGCTACTAAGGTAAAATACGGGGCGAAAATTTCGCTCTTTGTTTTGCCCATGAGGTTCAATCTGAAAATGCTTATTTTGCGTGGTGCCCCCGCCCTTTCCAACTTTCGTCAACAAAAGCTATTAGCCACTTTGCAACAGCAAGTTCCCGCTGTTAGCGGAATCTATGCTGAGTTTATTCACCTGGTACAGTTACATGATGCGCTGTGCGATACAGACCTTGTAAAGCTGGAAACTATACTGCAGTACGGACCGAATGTAGCAAAAGAAGATCCTGTGGGTCAAATGTTGTTTGTCACACCTCGGGTTGGCACTATTTCTCCCTGGTCGAGTAAAGCGACAGATATAGCTAAAAATTGTGGTTTAAGTCAGGTTGCTCGTCTAGAGCGAGGCACCGCATTCTACCTGCATTCAACGACTGAATTAAGCACAGAGCAGATGTTCAAAATCGAGCAATTAGTCCACGATAGAATGGTTGAACAAGTGTTTGCTGAGGTCGAATTAGCCCAGCAGCTATTTTCTCAGGCAGAGCCTGCAGCGATGCTCAGAATTGATCTTTTAGGTCGTGGCAGGGCGGCGCTGGTCGAAGCTAATACCGATTTGGGGCTGGCGCTGGCGGACGACGAAATTGACTATCTGGTCGAAGGCTTTCTCGGTTTAGATCGTAACCCTTCCGATGTGGAGCTAATGATGTTTGCCCAGGCAAACTCGGAGCACTGTCGCCACAAGATTTTTAATGCCTCATGGGATATCGATGGCGAAGCACAGCAGAAATCATTATTTTCGATGATTCGCAATACCAATGAGGTCGGTGGGGAGAACGTCTTGTCCGCCTACACGGATAACGCTGCTGTGATTGTCGGTAGTGATGCAGCGCGTTTTTATCCCTCGCAGAGCGGTCATAAATATAGCTATAACGATGAAGCTATTCAGATTTTAATCAAAGTTGAAACGCATAATCATCCCACTGCAATTGCGCCATTTTCCGGGGCGGCCACAGGATCCGGTGGTGAAATTCGCGATGAGGGCGCCACCGGGCGTGGTGGTAAGCCCAAAGCTGGATTAACCGGTTACAGTGTTTCAGACTTAAATATTCCCGGCTTTGTACAGCCGTGGGAGTCTCAATATGGCAAGCCGTCACGCATCGTCTCGGCCCTGGATATTATGATCGAAGGGCCTGTCGGTGGCGCTGCCTTTAACAATGAATTTGGACGGCCGGCGCTGACGGGCTATTTCCGTACTTTTGAGCAGAGTGTCAATGGCGCTGCTGGATTGGAGATGCGTGGCTACCATAAACCGATAATGATTGCCGGTGGTATGGGTAACATACGCGCAGATCATGTCGACAAAGGTCAGATTGAAGTGGGTGCAAAGCTTATTTGCCTCGGTGGTCCGGCGATGCTAATTGGTCTAGGCGGTGGTGCTGCCTCTTCCATGGCTTCAGGCAGTTCCGCGGAGAGTTTGGATTTCGCCTCAGTGCAGCGTGGCAACCCAGAGATGGAGCGACGCTGTCAGGAAGTGATAGATAGATGTTGGCAGATGGGTGAAGACAACCCGATCGCGTTTATTCACGATGTGGGTGCCGGTGGCCTCTCCAACGCCTTTCCCGAATTAGTCAAGGACGGTGGTTGCGGTGGTGACTTCGAATTGCGCGATATTAACAATGATGAGCCGGGAATGTCCCCGTTGGGGGTTTGGAGCAATGAATCTCAGGAACGCTATGTATTAGCGGTGCAGCCAGAGCATATGGCGCTGTTTACCGAATTGTGTAGCAGAGAGCGCTGCCCATTCTCGGTAGTGGGTGAGGCGACAGCAGATCACCATTTAACATTGGGGGATCAGCATTTCGAAAACAAACCTGTAGATCTGCCGATGGAGGTGCTCTTTGGCAAGCCGCCTAAGATGCATCGCAGTGTGCAGCGTACCACCTATGCAGTAGATGCCTTCGATACGAGTGCTATCGAAATGGATGAGGCGGTTGAGCGGGTGCTTAACTTGCCTGCGGTCGCCTCTAAGTCATTTTTAATCACTATTGGTGACAGAACCATTACCGGTCAGGTTGTCAGAGACCAGATGGTCGGCCCCTGGCAAGTTCCCGTAGCCGACTGTGCGGTCACTAGCGCCTCTTACCAGGGTTGTCGCGGTGAAGCTATGGCAATGGGTGAGAGAACCCCGCTGGCCCTTGTTAACGCCGCTGCATCGGGCAGGATCGCTATAGGTGAAACACTGACCAACATGGCAGCTGCCGCAATAGATCATATCAGCGATATTAAGTTGTCTGCCAATTGGATGGTAGCAGCCGGGCATGCGGGTGAAGACGAGAAACTTTATGACACGGTAAAAGCGGTGGGCATGGAGCTGTGTCCGGCACTGGGGATTACTATACCCGTCGGTAAGGATTCTATGTCGATGCGTACCGCCTGGCGCGAGCAGGGAGAGGACAAGAGTGTCACTTCACCTATGTCAGTGGTTATATCTGGTTTTGCCCCAGTGACCGATGTCAGAAAGTCTTTGACGCCACAGTTACGCACTGATTTGGGGGACACAGACCTGATTTTATTAGACCTTGGTGAAGGTAGAAATCGCCTGGGTTTGTCAGCTCTGGCTCAAGTGTATCAGGCAGTAGGTCAGGAAGTGCCGGATGTGGATAATGCGGATTTACTGAGAACTTTCTTTGCAGCAATTCAAGGGTTGAACCAGCAGGGGTTAATTATCGCCTATCACGACAGGTCGGATGGCGGTTTGTTGGCGACGGTTGCAGAAATGTGCTTTGCCGGTCACGTCGGAGTGGATATCAATCTGGACATGTTGGCAGAGCAACGCAGTGATTGTCTGGCGGCGCTGTTCAATGAAGAGCTGGGTGCTGTGATTCAAGTAGCCAGGGACAAAACTGTCGAAGTGTTGACTGAGTTAACGGCAGCGGGACTGGGTGGAATCGCCACTGTTATCGGCTCGCCGAACTGGGATGATGAGCTGCGTATTCACTTTGATGAAGATGAAATCTACAGTAAAAAACGAATCGCCTTACAAAAAGTTTGGTCAGAAACTTCTTATCAAATACAAAAAATTCGCGATAATTCAGAGTGTGCAGAACAGGAGAACAGCTTAATTGCCAACCCGGAAGATCCAGGTTTGTCTCCGCTTCTGACATTTGATATCAATCAGGATATCGCCGCCCCTTACATTGCGACCGGGGTGCGACCTAAGATTGCGGTATTACGTGAGCAGGGAGTCAACGGACAGATTGAAATGGCGGCTGCTTTTGATCGGGCCGGTTTTGACAGTGTCGATGTGCACATGAGTGACATATTGGCGCAGCGAGTATCCCTGGCTGACTTTAAGGCGCTGGTGGCCTGCGGTGGCTTCTCTTACGGAGACGTATTAGGAGCGGGTGAAGGTTGGGCCAAATCTATCTTGTTCAACAATGTTGCAAGAGATGAGTTTGCCGCCTATTTTGAGCGCACAGATACCTTGGCGCTGGGTGTTTGTAATGGATGTCAGATGATTTCAAATTTGCAGCAAATAGTACCTGGATCTGGCCACTGGCCAAAATTTGTGCGCAACAAGTCAGAGCAATTTGAAGGCCGGGTAGCCATGGCAGAAGTGCAGCAGTCCGCCTCAGTTTTCTTGCAGGGTATGCAGGGCTCAAGAATGCCTATTGCTATTGCTCACGGTGAGGGTCTGGCGCAGTTTAGCTCGCAAGAGCATTTACAAACAGTCACTCACTCTGGCAGTGTGGCATTGCGCTATGTTGATAACTTTGGCCAAGTGACTGAGCACTATCCACAAAATCCAAATGGATCGCCTCTGGGGATAGCCGGGATGACTTCGATAGACGGAAGGGTAACTATTATGATGCCGCACCCGGAGCGCGTCTATAGAGCGGTACAGAATTCCTGGGCACCAGATGAGTGGCAAGAAGATGGTGCCTGGATGCGCCTGTTCCGCAATGCGCGCGTCTGGCTGGGTTAACTAAGTCGCTTTAACGTCGCAATGAAAAAAGGGCCAGCTAACAGCTGGCTTTTTTTTTGTCGTTGTGAAATGTCGGATCTAAGAGCGGTGACTGCTGCAGTCATTGGTGTTAATGTTGATTGAAATGTGTTGTATGGCTCAGCTTAGTAACGGTCGCTGTAACGTTGAAGTTGAAGTTGAAGTTGAAGTTGTTGGCAGGCCGGTTGATGTTCTAGAGGGCAGGCTGGGTCGTACTGCTGGCTGTGCTGAGGACAGGCCTGTCTTTAGCAGTCACCACTGAGTTTATAGCAGGCATAAAAAAGCCAGTCAACGACTGGCTTTTTTTATCTACACTTGAAGTTAGCTACAAGTGAATACAGATCACCTTGATAAGAATCATCAAGGACTCAGGGTTAAGCGCTATTAGCTGCTTTTACCTGAGATTTGTACGTCAACACGACGGTCGGCGCGTAGGCAGCTGATTAATTCAGCACCACGACCAGAGCATTGTGCTACAGGTGCAGATTCGCCCTGAGCATCAACAGAGATTACAGATCCGTCAACACCTGAGTTAGTTAGCGCGCTGCGAACGTTGTTGGCACGTCTTTGCGAAAGAGCCATGTTGTATGCGTTGTCACCGATTGGGTCAGCATGGCCTACTAAGCTAATACTTCCAGTTTCAGACAAGCCATTGATGTAGTCTGCAATGTGTGAAACATTGCCAACAGTCGCGCTGTCGAAATCGAAGAAAACAGCAAATTTCTTTGCCGCAGCAACCGCTACAGCTGCTGGTTCTGCTGCAGCTGTTCCGTCACATGCAGCGGAGTCAGCGTCAGACCATACTGAAGTCTTAACGCAAGCGCCGTTGCTGCTGCGCCAGATTGTTCCATTTGAATTTGTAGCATAGCCGTGGTTGTCCGAGTGTGCCATGGCAGATCCAGACATGGCCACTGCTAATGCCATGCCGGCAGTAATAGCGAACTTTTTCATTTTAAACTTCCTTTATAGTGTGAATTATTGCTACTAACATCAGTTGCACACCATAGTGAAATTTTTTTATAGGCATGCGCATGTTCGAGTATTGTACTGATAGTTGTTCCGTTATGGAACCCTTTATTCTTAACAGTATCAATCACTTTAAACAGTTATAGACTATGGAAGCACTTTTTTGAAGGGTTTGACCAACACTTTTTTATAAACACCGGCGATTTGGTAGGGATCCTCTTTGGCCCATTGCTCAGCAGCGGCCAAATTTTCAAACTCTGCCACAATCAAGCTACCGCTGAATCCCGCCTGGCCTGGATCTTCGCTGTCAATCGCCGGGTGTGGCCCGGCGATGATTAAGCGTCCCTGCTCTTTTAAGCTCTGTAATCTTGCCAAGTGCTCAGGTCTGGCTTGCAGTCGCTGTTGCAGGGAGTCGGGCTGGTCTTGACAAATAAATGCATACAACATGTATGAGTTCCTTATTGGGTGGGTGGCAGGTCGTTAGATTTACTGTTGATTGAGATGTAGATCCCCTGGATTAGGATAAATACCACTGTTAGCCCTAACATGCCAAAGAGTTTAAAATCGACCCAGGTTTCCTCGGAGTAATTGAAGGCAACATATAAATTAATAATGCCCATAAAAGTAAAAAAGGTTACCCAAGATAAATTCAAAATGGTCCAAATTTTGTTCTTTAATTCTATTTGGGCACCCATTATTCTCTCGATTATAGTTTTCTCACCAATAAACTGACTACCAAAAAAGACTAGTGCGAATAACCAGTTAACGACTGAAGGTTTCCATTGAATAAATGTTTTATCCTGAAAAATGACGGTTGCTCCGCCCATCAGTATTACCAGTACTAAAGTGACCAATTGCATTTTTTCAATTTTTCGAACTTTGATCCAAGTGTAGCTGATAGCAACTATGGTGGCGGGAATCAGCACGGCGGTGGCCATTATTATGTCACCGGTGAATTTATAGACAGCGAAAAAAATAACAATAGGTAAAAAATCTAAAAATAGTTTCATAATCTCTCAGTTAACAGCAGTTAATTATAATAATAAAAGGTTGGCTAAATTTAACAGATTATCGACCTCAGTTGTGAATATGTTGCAAAAATTGTTTACAATATCCTCTGTTTTCGAATAGACGTCATTTCAACCTGAATGGAAATGCTTGATAGTACAAGCATAAAATATTCCCGGTTAATAATTTGCTATAAAGCGGTAATTATGATTTTTTCACAATATGACTTACATACCCATACGACAGCTTCAGACGGGGTTTTATCCCCGGTTGCGCTGTATGAGTCGGCACTACAAAATGAGATAAAAATACTGGCAGTTACCGATCACGATACAGTCGCGGGTTGCTCCCAACTGCTTTCACTGCAGCGCAGCGGTGAGATTTCAGATCAGATAAAGCTGATCAGTGGTGCTGAACTGACTTGTGTGCTGGATCGGCAAGTTTTGCACATAGTGGCCCTGGGCATTCAAATAGATAATCCCGCGTTGATTGAACATTTATCCCTGCTTGAAAGCTTACGTTTGGATCGCGCTGAGCGGATTGCCGCTAAGCTAGTGAAGAAAAAATTACCCGATATTCTATCGCTGGTATATGAAAAAGCTGCCGGGGGGCAAGTAGGTCGCCCACACTTTGCCAAAGTACTCTGTGACCTTAAACTAGTGAGTTCGGAAGCGGAGGCATTTAAAAAATACTTGGGCGCGGGGAAAGTCGCTAATGTCTCGGTTGAGTGGCCAAGCTTAGAGCAAGTAATAAATGTAATTAAGCAAAGTGCTGGCGTGTCTGTTTTAGCGCATCCGACTAAGTATAAATTAACCATGAGTAAGTTGAGGCGGATCATTGCTGAGTTTAAACTGCTCGGTGGTGATGGTATTGAAATAAGCTATCCGGGGGTTAATATTGAACAGCAAAATATTTTGAAATTTGAAATAGAAAAACATCAGCTGTTAGTGTCTGCCGGCAGTGATTTCCACACCCCTGAAAATAAATGGACTACACTGGGAAGATATCCAAAGGTTGCAGATGATTTACCTCACATACTAACAAAATGCTTAGCAGATCCAAAAGCACTGAAGAGAATATAATGAGCCAGTTATTTCAGATACATCCGGATAATCCGCAAAAGAGGTTAATTCAACAGGCCGTGGAGATCATTAGAAAAGGTGGCCTGGTAATATATCCGACAGATTGTGCTTATGCTATCGGCTGTCATTTAGGGGACAAAACTGCTGTAGATAGAATAAAACGAATCCGCCAGCTCGATGATAAACATAACTTCACCTTAGTTTGCCGGGATTTAAGTGAGTTGGGTACTTACGCTAAAGTTAATAATCAGCAGTATAGAATATTAAAAAACCATACTCCTGGAGCTTATACATTTATTCTTAGAGCGACTTCAGAAGTACCTAGAAGGCTATTGCACCCCAAACGTAAAACCATTGGCTTAAGAATACCTGATAGTAATATTGCACTGGATTTAATGGCAGAGCTTGCTGAACCTATTATGAGTACCTCGCTGATACTTCCTGGAGATACTGAGCCGTTAACTGATCCCTATGAGATAAGAGATATTTTGCAACACCAGGTAGATTTAGTAATCGATGGTGGTTATTGCGGGATGGAGGCGACTACGGTTATTAACTTAGTGGAAGACGTGCCTGAGATAATAAGAGTAGGAGCTGGCGATACTAGCCACTTTTAATATTAGTAAAAGTAGTATTTTATTAATTAGATAAATGTTAGATCTTGAAATATAATCAACTCTGAGTTAAATTTAAAACACATAATTTAATATCTAGGATTCACTAATGACTGATTTTGTAAGAATATTAACTCGAAAAAATTCACTGCGTAAACAATGCCAGGAATTATCAACTGAAGATATTACCAAAATCATTGCTGATCTGACTAATATCTTGGATGAACACAAAGAGCAAGAGCTAGCGCGAAGTGCCGCCGAGCAAGTTAAATTAGAAAAAATTGAAGCTATTCGCAAAGCAATGGCCGATTCAGGCATTGGCTTTGAAGACTTAAAAGAGCTGGTTCCCGCGACACCGAAAAAGAAAGTCCAAGCTAAATACCGAGTAGTTGTAGACGATATTACCCATGAATGGTCGGGAAGAGGCAGAACCCCAGTGGTATTTCAGCAGTTTTTTGATGCGAATAACTGTTCAAAAGAAAGCTGCTTAATTAAATAAAAGCTGTACAATAGCGCAAACCAGAGCTCCCTGATGTTTCGTCAGGGGGCTTTTTTTTTAAACCCATAATGAGTATGGAGCGTCATAAATGAGTGATGAAAAGTTACAAAAAGTATTGGCGCGCTCCGGATATGGCTCACGTCGTGAGATGGAGCGCTGGATAGAAGAAGGTCGATTTTCTATCAATGGTGAAAAGGCAAAATTAGGCGATCGAGTCTCTCGTCGCGATCAAGTGCAGCTTGACGGGCGGGGCATTGAACTGGTCTCAGAGCTGGATAGTCCCAGAAGAGTTTTGATTTATAATAAACCAGTAGGTGAGGTCTCTACCCGGCATGACCCCGAGGGAAGACCCACAGTGTACGACCATTTACCACCTTTAAAGAATGGTCGCTGGATAGCGATTGGTCGCCTAGACATAAATACATCGGGTTTGTTAATTTTTACCAGTGATGGCGATTTAGCTAACAAGATGATGCATCCGTCGGCGAATATCGATCGAGAATATGCGGTTAGAGTGCTGGGAAATATTGATGACGAGATGATTTCTAATTTAAAAGAAGGCGTTTTGTTGGATGATGGCATGGCGAAGTTTACCGATGTTCAGTTCTTCGATGGTGAGGGGGCTAACAAGTGGTACCACTGTGTCGTTATGGAAGGACGTAATCGAGAAGTGCGCCGTCTCTGGGAGTCCCAGGGGATTCGGGTCAGTCGTTTGAAACGGGTGCGCTACGGTACTATTTTTATGCCAAGTGACGTCAAAATAGGCACTTGGAAAGAGCTGGAACACAAAGAAGTTAAAGTGTTGGCAAAGCACTTGGGACTGGTTGATAAAAAGCCAATGCGTATGAAGCCAGCGGAAAAAGCAGGCTTAGAGCGGCGCTATAAAAACCAGCGAATCCGCCAGGAAGTAGGTCCAAAGCGTAAGCACTAAGCCGGTGCTGAGTATCTTTCAGTTTAGTGCTGGTCTATTCGCCGCTTAATATTGACAGTCCTGTCACAGTTTCAAAGCTGTGGTCAGGTATTGTTTTAGTCTTTGCGGACAAATAACGAAGGATCTAAGTCGTAGGGGTTTGGCAGAGTTTGCAGCGCCAAGCCCGTCTCGCTTAACAGTGCCTCAGCAGCGTATTTAACATTGATAACCAGTTGCACAAAGGTCTCATTTTTAATAGTGACGCACTGTAATACTTTAGCAATTTTTGCCCTGTCCGCACTATCTATGTCACAGCCGATGAATATTGAATTATCCGCATTGTCAAAATTTAATTTGGCTGTTAGCAAGTGTTTATTGAGCTTGCCTCTGAAATGTAGCCGTGTGACGATTTCCTGGCCGGTATAGCAGCCTTTGTTAAAGCTAACCCCGCCCAGGGCCTGTAAATTACACATCTGCGGTAAGTAGCTGCAACTGCTCTGCGGGTAGATATCGGGGATAGCACTGAGTATTTCTTGTTTAAGCCAGTGCTCGCTCGAGACTAAATTAGCCGCAACTATGTTATCTGTCAGCCAGCTTTCAGCTTGCTCCGGTTTGAGCCATAACTCATATCTGTCACCTGGAACTTTGATCAGGAATTTGTCACTGCTGGCAATGACCTGGTCAGTGGTTGCAGGTAACTGCAAAAAGTGTTGCTGTAGCAGCGAATCTGCAGCGCTCCCCTGAATACCAAAACCAAACCACTGCTGTAAGTCAGAAGCCTGAGCTTTAGAAAACATTATGTATTTATTTAAGGTACTCAGGGCTGTTGCTACACTTTGGCAATTAAGGCGCAAGCAGAAAACATCAGCAACTTTAATCACCCGCATTAAGCTGATCATGCTGCCTTTAGGATTGCAATGAGCAGCCAGTCTGCTGCCGTCTCGGACGACTTCACGGAGATCGCAACTCAGTTGTCCCTGCAGAAAATTTTCGCTGTCAGCTCCCTCGACTTGAATCATGCTCTGGTAGTCTAGCGGACAGATAGACAAGTCTGATGAGGGCGGCTCAGCACTCACTTGCAATCCAGCAGCTGTGAGTAATTGTTGCCAGTTTTTAGTTGTATTCATGCTCTTTCTCAGTTGTCGTCGCCGGCATTTTTCATGTTTATATTGCTAGCTAAATACCAGCCGATAGCGGGTCGGTGATGGTACGGGTTCGGCTGGATGGCTATGCTGCACTAACTTTATCGGCCATGCCCTCGCCGAGCTTAGTGGGCATCTGTGGGAATAAATGCTCTTTCCAGTTGATGGCGTCTTCGGCAAATAACAAGACCACGGTCGAGCCCAATTTAAACCTACCCATCTCCTCGCCCTTTTCGATGATAATATCAGCGCGTTGCGCGTTGCAAAAATGCTGTTTTTGTAACGCTTTAGCAATAGGGCATACCTGTCCGCCCCAGACAGTTTCAATACCAGCGACGATCATCGCACCCACTAAAATCATCGCCATTGGTCCTACCTCGGTTTCAAATATGACCACTAGCCGCTCATTTCTGGCGAATAACTCGTCTATATTTTCCGCGGTAGATTGGTTGACAGAATATAAATCACCGGGAATGTATATGCTCTCAATCAGCTTTCCGCTGATCGGCATGTGCACTCGGTGGTAATCTTTAGGGGATAGATAAATAGTGGCAAACCGGCCCTGGGAAAATTTTTCGACCAGTGCCGGATCAGCACCCAAAATAGCGCTCAGAGAAAAGTCTTTGCCCTTGGCTTGAAAGATTCGACCGTTATGAATGTCTCCGAGTTGACTGATGGCACCGTCAGCTGGGAAAACTAAATCTGATTGCTGGTCAATGGGTCTCACGCCCGGTTTAAGCTCACGGGTAAAGAAGGCGTTGAAATCTGCAAATTCAGAGGGATCTTCTATCTTTGCTAAGCTCATGTCGACATTATATTTTGCGATAAACCAGCTGATAAACTGATTTTTCACTAAGGGTATTTTGCACTGGGCAAATAAACCTACAAAACGGGATATTAAGTGCTGCGGCACAAGTTGTTGCAGTACTATAAATAGCTGTTTTTTCACAATGATACCCAATCTGATAATAAAAATAGTGTTGTACTTTGCCGGGGAGCTGAGAACGAGTTCGTCTGACTTATATCGGCCTCAAAACCGGCTAGAAAGCCAACATTCGCATCGCCGCACGGTGATGCTATTCGCGGTCTAATCATTCTATTTCTTGCAGCGAAGATACAGGGCCATGGCCATGGTCCAAAGCGGCAATGTTGAAATTGATCTGGGTAGGGATAGTAAAGTTATCCTGATTAGTTATCAACAAGCTAATCGGAAATATCAGCAGTTACTGAAGAGAACAGGCTGTGGTGGGAAAAATAACCGCGGCAATAGCCAGTGGTTGCTGTCTATAAGTTACTCAGTGCCGCAGAGGCGGCGAAACAGAGGTGTCTACATCTGTCGCGGACAAAATTGGATAGTTTTCCATCGCCTGTTTGGTCTTGCATATCCAAATATACAACGGCAATGGCTCGGTTGTTTTTGAAGATTGAAACAAGCATAAACTCGTCACTCACCGCTAACCCTAGTCGCTTATCTATATTTGCGGCGAGTTTTTTTGCAGAGCGAGAATCGTAGACAACATAGCTTTGTTTACTGCAGCTGTTAGTTAATAGGTTGCCCGATGTGAGGGGAATTACCAGTCTCTTCATCGCGTCATCTTCTGCAAAGCCGATGCTCTGAATAGTTTTAATACTCTGCGATTTATGACTGACAGACAGCAGCGCGATTCTCTTAACCGCTAATCCTTTTTCCAGTCCCTGTAACAGCGCCATCAACACTTGGGTGGGTTTTTCAAATTTCGCATCCTCGGCGCTGGCCGTTAAGTGCGCTGCTATCAATTCATAAAAACTTTGGTTGTGATAGTGCTTACTTTGGTTATCAATATCGGAGATGGGGATTATCATCGGTACTTCTGGCTCAGGGTACAAGCCTTTGTTGGCGGTTAATTCTTTGGCGCCCATTTTATAATGCGCTTTAATAGCAGAGGGAATTAACAATAGCTGGAATGCCGGGGACATTATTCCCGGTGAAAAGTAGCT
Source organism: Oceanospirillaceae bacterium (assembly GCA_013215505.1). Classification (GTDB taxonomy): domain Bacteria; phylum Pseudomonadota; class Gammaproteobacteria; order Pseudomonadales; family Balneatricaceae; genus Rs1. Next base: position 30,412 of record JABSQZ010000014.1, on the reverse strand, counting down.
CCTGGATGATCGTGCGGCAATTTTATGTACTAAGCTAATAGCGGCTTCTTGGGGGATCCCCATATAATCACTGATTAAATCTATATTGTGCAAAGTATCTTCAGATTCCCAGCTGCGCGAAGCATTTAATGCTAACCAATTGGCAAGTTTGATCGGAAAATATTTTTGCTGGGTAATGTGATTGAGCTCTCTTATTTCCAGATCATCCAGACTCGGGTCTCGCAGCGCCCTTAAGTGTAGTTTCTTCAGTGTCTGGTAAGAGGGTGAAGTGTTGTGGTCCTGGCCCAATTGAGTAAGTTGTGAAAGCTGCCAGGCCTCTGCCAGTGCTTTAGAGATCATTTGCATGCTGCAGCCTAATATCTGCTGCTCCGCTTCAGTGGGGGGGGCATTGTGTTCATGGATCAGCATTTGAATTTTTTGCATATGCAGGGGGGCGTGTAACCACAGCGACCAGAGGCTTATGCTATAAAATAATGCCGCCAGGTAAGACTCTTCGATTAAAGGGAGGTTTTTAATCTGCATCCACTGGTGTAACTGGCTGGCCGCATGCTGACTGCTGGCGATTGCATGCAAAAAACGCTTCTGTTGCACATTAGTAGGATTGAGAGAGATGGGCTTTAGGCTGTTGCTGATTTGTTCCATACCGTCATAACCTAAAGAGGTGACAGCGTGCAAGATGCTTTTGACTTCAGTGTTGTTTTGATTATGTATTGATTGGGCTTCCCTGACGACATACAGTGTCAGTACAGGATCTTTTTTGACTACGGCTTCCAATTGCTGAATGGTTGAACTGACGCTGGTAATCAGCATTTTCAGACGTTTTAAACTACTGGCTTTGGCTGGCAGCGGCCTATCCATGAGATAGTTGCTCCAGGCATCTGATCCGTAGAGTACACCTTCATCATAATCTTCAAAATTACTGATAATCTGTTCGCTCATATTCAATCCTGTAGTTTAAATACTCCAGTAGTCGTCATCGGCTGTCAGCTGTTGAATACAGTGTAGTAGTATTTAATAAAACATATAAGTTATTAGAGTGTAAACAACATTTTACCTTAGCTGTAGGCAGGGGGGATACCAGCAAGTATAATGCACCCTGGTTAAACAGGCATTGCCAGAATCTGGCGTCGACTGACGAGATAGCCCTGGCCGTCGAAAAATGCCATGGCTGTTCAGTCATCCCCTGCTGTCGTGGGCTGAAACCTGCCTCTACGTTGACGACACAGCACTGCGTTACTTGTTGCATAATCTGCCCGCTGCCAAGCCCACAGAGAAAATTGCGGACCTATTAGGCAGTTGGCTACTTTTCTTCGTTCAAAGAGTTGATAATGCGTCTGTAGCTGTCCATTCTGGAGGGGCTGATTTTTCCATCTTCGATGGCCTGTAGCAGTGCGCATTTGGGCTCACTAATATGTTTGCAGTCCCTGAACTTACACATGCCAATGAAAGGCTTAAATTCGACAAAGCCACGGATAATACTCTTTTCTTCTAAATGCCAGAGTGCAAACTCCCTGATTCCCGGGGAGTCAATTAGATCCCCACCGGAGGGGATATGGAATAATCTGGCAGTAGTGGTCGTGTGTTTGCCTTTACGGGTCTGTTCCGAGAGGCCTCCTACTTTAATATCGACACCTGGCAGTAAAACATTAATCAGAGAAGACTTTCCGACACCGGACTGACCAACAAAGACACAAGTATTGTTGTTCAGTTGATCGTGTAGTGCCTGCATGCCGTGTTCTAAAGTGGTGGAGGCGGTTAGCACTTGGTAGCCAATATCTTGATATCTATTGATTAGCTGATCTATTTTCTGCCGGTTTTTGTCATCGATCAAATCGGATTTATTGAGCAGTAAAATCGGTTCTATACCACTGAGTTCCGATGCCACTAAGTAGCGATCTATCAAATTACTAAAAGGTTGAGGCTCGATGGCAAAGGTAATAACAATGCGATCTATGTTGGCGGCAACCGGTTTAAGCTCTCCGTGATTGGTCGGGCGCTGTAGCTCTGTGTTGCGAGGTAGTACCGCAACTATTACTCCAGTTTCTGCTCCCTGGCGCCAGATAACTTTGTCACCTGTGACTAATTGTCCCAAGTGGGTGCGCAGATGACAACGGTAGATTTTGCCTTTATGCTCTGTATCAATGGCTTCTACGTCAACTTGTTTTCCGTAGTGAGAAATTATTAATCCCAGTTGTTCTCCGCCTAGTTCGCTGGCATCCAGCTGATCGACAATTTTATTGTCTGTTTTTAAGGCGCGCTCGGTGCGTTCCTTATGAATTTTCTCTACCCGCCAAGCTTGGCGGCGGGTTAATTTTCGTTTTGACATGTATCAGTACTGTCCGATTCTCTCAATTACAGGATATAATGTGCCAGTTATTCCTATAATATTTGCTTTATGGGGTACTTGGTCGTTTAATTGCGCTGGCAATAAAACGGCTAGTTTTACGCTTTAGGCTGATTTCGCACTATAATTAGTGCTTTTGGCCGACCTATTATAAGTGGCCCAGTCGCCGCTGTCTCATAAATGAGGAAGATTGATGTCACTAAAAGATAATCTTATTTGGTTGGACCTGGAAATGACCGGGCTAGACCCTGAAACTGACCACATTATTGAGATTGCAACAATAGTAACTGATCCTCATTTAAATATTATTGCCGAGGGCCCCTCGCTGGTGATTCACCAGAGTGATTACATTTTAGATAATATGAATCCCTGGTGCATAGAACAACATGGCAAGTCCGGATTAACCGCTAGAGTTAAAGCCAGTAAAGTTTCTCTGCTAGAGGCAGAACAGTTGAGCTTGGATTTTGTTCGCCAGCATGTGGCTGAAGGTGCGTCCCCTCTGTGCGGTAATAGTATCTCTCAGGATCGGCGTTTTATGTATAAATACATGCCCGATCTCGAGGCCTACTGCAATTATCGACACATTGATGTCAGTAGTTTCAAAGAAGTGGCAATGCGTTGGCAGCCTGACCTTCTAAGCGGTTTCAGCAAAAAAGGTAGTCATTTGGCGCTGGACGATATTCGCGAGTCTATTATGGAACTCAAGTATTATAAAGAGCATTTTATTCGCAGTTAAGTGTAGCAGTTATCAGCAGCTACGCTAACTCTTGGCGCCGATGATTCTTACAATTTGACAGTCTTCGGTGCGCCGCTGTGATTTGTGCTCTAGTTGTTGCAGTGCCCAACTTATATGTTCTGCAACCAGCGGGCTGCAGCTGCTTAATTTCGCTGAGAGCGCAGCTTCGACTTCTGCTCCGCCATGGCTATTGCCAAGCGCTACTGCTATGTTCCTCTGCCAGCCGTCAAAGCCTGTTCTTCTGATCGCAGAGCCCTCTGTTTTTTTTAGGAAAGTTTTTTCATCCCAGTTAAAGAGTTCCAGCAGGCTTATGTCATCCAGATTGTGCCGCGGTTTGAAGTCGTCTTCGGGGCTGAATTTAGCAAACTTATTCCAGGGGCAGATCAGCTGGCAGTCATCGCAGCCAAAAATTCTGTTACCCAGCATGGCTCGTAACTCAAGCGGAATGGCATCCTTGCTCTCAATGGTTAAGTAAGAAATACAACGTCTGGCATCTAAAATATTGGCATCGACAAAAGCATTTGTGGGGCAAATGTCTAAGCAGGCAGTGCATTTTCCGCAGTGGTTCTTTAGTCTTTTTTCCGTGGTGGGTAAGGGTAAATCAATGAATAGTTCAGCCAGAAAGAAATAGGATCCCGCCTCTCTATTTATTAGTAGTGTGTGTTTACCGCTCCATCCCAGCCCCGCCTGTTCGGCGATCGCTCGCTCCATAATCGGAGCGCTATCGACAAAAGCGCGGTAACCTAAAGCGCTACTATGCTGTTGTATGCGTTTGCCGAGGGTGGTCAGTCGTTTGCGTAAGGTCTTGTGGTAATCCCTGCCCAAAGTGTAGCGGGCAATATAGGCTTTATCTTTATCTCGAAGTACCTTGATAGAATCTGTTGCCGGTGGTTGATAGTCCATCCTGACACTGATGATTCTGCAGCTACCCGGGACTAGCTTTAAAGGCTCTCTCCTTAAATCCAGATTGTTGGCCAGGTACTGCATGTCGCCGTGATAGCCACGCTCTAACCACTGTTCTAGCAATGGGTGCTCAGTACTCAGGTCCGGGATTAATATACTTGATTGCTGAAATCCCAACTCTTTGGCCCAGAGGTCGATGTTGTCGGCCAGTTCTTGTAGTTGACACTGGCGTAAGGGCGGGCTGGGGATTGTTGTCAAAGTTGCTTGCTCAGTTGGTTTTCAATGTGCGGGAATCAAAGTACCTATAAGGGGTGAAGCCTTGTGGTCTCAATATGACAATTATAATGGATTATGTGCACAAGTGAGAGGGATTTATTGGGGATGCCTGGGTCTGCTTTTCAGTTGAGGAATATAGGAGCTATCATCGGGCTAGGGTGGTAAACTTGCGCTTTTATGTTTTTTAAGGTCTTATTTTTGGAGGGGTTGTCTATGATTCAGTCTCTTTGTTGGATGAATAGCAGCGTTTTTGGCCGAGTGAACTGATGTATATTAATCAATATTTAAGAGATAAAACTTATGAAAGGCCAGTTTTACGCCAAAGATGAAGCCGCTATGCTGGAGTTTGGTCAAGTTTTATTTACCGCTATGCAAGCACAGGGAGTGGTGTTTTTACAGGGCGATTTAGGTTTAGGTAAAACGACTCTCTGCCGTGGAGTGATTTGGGCAGCGGGACATAAGGGCGCGGTAAAGAGCCCGACTTACACTTTGGTTGAACCCTACGAGTTTGCCAGCTCGGTAATCTATCATTTTGATCTTTATCGCCTTGCTGATCCAGAAGAGCTTGAATATTTAGGCATAAGGGATTATTTTTCTAGCAGTATGTTGAGCTTGATTGAGTGGCCGGATAAAGGCAAGGGCTGTCTGCCGGTGGCCGATATTGAAATAGAACTTAGTATTAAAGAGTTGGGGCGGCTATTAACCTACCGGTCGGGAACTGAAAAAGGCGCTTTGGCAGTCGTGCAAATAGAGCAGTTATTGGCCGCTGTTGTTAAGTAATAATCCCTGCTCAGTGTAGAGTCTCTGTATGTTTTGAGTTTTAGCCCGGTCTAAAAAATCTCTGTCGTGTAAAGGGGCTTAGCAGCATTCATTGGGCACTGACATTAAATCAATAGTTATAGGTTTTTGTAGCAGATTATGATCGCTTTGATTAAATTTTACAGCAAGTCCTATTTGCACTTAAGTGTGTGTTGTTTGGTCTTACTTTTTAGTCAGTCAGCACAGGCAGGGCAGCAAATCAATAATGTCAGAATTTGGTTGGCTCCGGAGAGCACTCGTCTGGTCTTTGATTTGTCCGGACCGGTACAGCACAAGATCTTCGCGCTTAAAAATCCCGACAGAATAGTCATAGATATCCAGGGAACAAATTTAAACACCAATTTGAATAAACTAAATTTGGCCGCGAGCCCAATTAAAAAATTGCGTGCCGGTAATTCCCAGCCGTTGCGCATCGTTTTTGACTTACTGGAACCCTTAAAGCCGACAAGTTTTTCGCTTGCGCCTAACAATGACTACGGTCACCGTCTGGTAGTTGATTTGGCGCGGATTAATATTGCCAAAGTACCTGAGAAACAAAAGCCCGCCGCCATAGTTGAGCCAAATCCTACCATCGCCAAAGTAGCATCTAAGGATAAAGCTGTCACTAAGATGGCGTTTAAAGTGCCGGCGGGGAAAAAATTAAGAGATATTGTCATTGCACTGGATGCGGGACATGGCGGGGAAGATCCGGGCGCAATCGGGGCCTCAGGTCTTAGAGAAAAAGTGGTGGTACTGGCTATTGCCAAAGAGTTAGAAAAATTAATTGACGCCGAATACGGATTTATTTCGCGGATGATCAGGCGCAGTGATTATTATGTTGGCCTGCGGGGGCGGACAGCGATTGCCCGCAAGAAAAATGCTGACTTGTTTATATCAATCCATGCCGATGCATTTAAAAACGCCAAGGCGCGCGGTGCCTCTGTATGGGTTCTATCCAATAGAGGGGCCAGTAGTGAAGTGGGACGCTGGTTGGCGCAAAAAGAGAATAGCTCTGATCTGATCGGTGGGGTCGGTAATCTCAGTCTGGATAACAAAGATAAAGTCCTGAAAAGTGTTTTATTAGATATGTCGATGACAGCCTCTCGCAAAGATAGTCGGGAAGTCGCCGGAAAAATTCATAAAAACATTGATAAATTTGCCAGAATGCATAAGTCCGGAGTTGAGAGTGCTGGATTTTTAGTGTTGAAATCACCTGATATACCCTCGATATTAGTTGAGACGGGGTTTATCTCCAATCCTAGTGAAGAGAAATCTCTGAGGACAGTGGCTTATCGGAAAAAAATGGCCCGGGCTATTTTTGCCGGTATTAAAGAACATTTTCTACATAAACCCCCTGTCTATACCGCCATTTACCAACAGAAACACGGTGACGCGCTGGTCAAGCGCCAGCAGTACAAAGTTGTCAGCGGTGATTCCCTGTCGGGGATTGCTTTTCGCTACGGTGTGAAATTGGTTTCCCTTAAACAGCTAAATAATATAGTGGGTGACAAAATCCGCATTGGCCAGAGTTTACAGATACCAACGAGTTAAGACGGCAGTTGTCGTTCAATAAATGATTAAATCAGACCTAAAAAATATGCAGCGAATACAGTTATTATCACCCCGTTTGGCTAACCAAATAGCAGCGGGTGAAGTGGTGGAACGCCCGGCGTCAGTGATCAAAGAACTATTGGAAAATAGCCTAGATGCAGGGGCGACCAGGCTCGATGTGGACGTCGAGCAGGGGGGGATAAAATTAATTCGCATTCGCGACAATGGTCACGGGATCGACAAGCAGGATTTATCGCTGTCATTGAGTCGCCATGCCACCTCAAAAATTGTTGAATTAACGGACCTGGAAGCGGTGGGGAGTTTAGGCTTTCGTGGCGAGGCCCTGGCAAGTATCAGTTCGGTCTCGCGGTTGACCTTAACTTCGCGGCGTGTCGATGCAGAGGCTGCCTGGTCGGTGCGCACAGAAGGGCGGGAGATGGCAACCGAAATCAGTCCCGCATCTCATCCCCAAGGCACAACCGTAGAAATGCGCGATTTATTTTTTAATACTCCGGCGCGCAGAAAATTTATGCGCACTGAAAATACCGAATTTAAGCATTTAGATGAAGTGCTGAAGCGTATATCGCTGTCTCGATTTGATGTGGACTTCTCGCTGAGCCACAACGGACGGGTGATTCGTCATTTGAAGAAGGCGCAGAGTTTGCGTGAGCAAGAGCGCAGAGTGGCGGCTATTTGTGGGCCAGCCTTTGTTGATCAGTCGATAAAAGTGGAAATGCAGGCGGAGTCTTCTGGCTTAAGCTTACGCGGCTGGATTAGTCTACCGACTTTTTCTCGCAGCCAAGCTGATTTACAATATTTCTTTGTCAATGGTCGGGTGATCAAAGACCGACTAGTGACCCATGCTCTGCGACAGGCCTATTCTGATGTGTTATTTAATGGCCGGCATCCGGCCTATGTGCTGTATTTAGAGTTAGATCCGGCGCTGGTGGATGTCAATGTGCACCCGACTAAGCACGAAGTGCGCTTTCGGGAAAACCGCTTAGTGCACGATTTCTTGTTTCGTGCTATTCACCGGGTTATTGCCGAAGTGCGGCCGGACTTTCAAACCGGTCCGTCACAGCCTCACTCAACAGCTAACAGTGCTATTGCTGTAACCGAGCAGCCAATCCCACAGCAGCAGGGGATTGGTCTAAATGTACCCAATAGCGGTTCGCCAGGCCTATTGGCGCAGCCGGTTTCAGTTTACCGGCCAGTCAGTCAATCCGCGGGTGTTATGCGTGAGCAAGCCAGTTCCTATGGTCAGTTGGGGCGGACCAGTGAGGCCGGCGCCGAGGTCAGCATGCAACAGTTGGCGGACAATTCTGCACAAGTGCCGCCGCTGGGGTTTGCCATCGCCCAATTACATGGGATTTACATCCTGGCGCAAAATGCTCAGGGAATGATCGTGGTTGATATGCACGCGGCTCACGAGCGAATTGTCTATGAGCGGATGAAATTGTCTTACACTGAGGAGAAGGTTCGCTCGCAGCCACTGTTGGTGCCGGTGAGTGTGGCCCTGAGTGCCCTGGAAGTTGACTGTGCCGAAGAGCATCAGGTCATGTTCGAACAGTTGGGGTTTGAGCTGGCTCGACTGAGTGAGGAGAGTATCGCTATTCGTCAGGTGCCTGTGGCACTGGCTAAGTCGGATGTCGAGCAGCTGGTCAGGGATGTGCTTGCGGACGTATTGACTCTGGGAAGTAGTCGCAAGATAGAAGAGTCAATTAATGAATTACTTTCTACTATGGCCTGTCACGGCTCGGTACGTGCCAACCGGCAGTTAACGATAGCGGAAATGAATCAGCTGTTGCGGGATATGGAGTCTACCGAGCGCAGCGGACAGTGTAATCACGGTCGCCCTACCTGGACGGCAATGAGTTTAAATGAGTTGGATAAGTTGTTTATGCGGGGCCAGTAATGACAGAGCTAAAAAAACTCCCTCGGGCCATTTTTTTAATGGGCCCCACGGCCGCAGGTAAAACCGCGCTGGCAATGGATTTATACGATAAACTTCCCTGTGAATTGATCTCCGTGGACTCAGCATTGATTTATCGTGGCATGGATATTGGCACCGCCAAGCCCAGTGCCGATGAGTTAGCTGCCTATCCACATCACCTGATTGATATTATCGATCCGAGCGAGAGTTACTCGGCGGCACAGTTTCGCACTGATGTCACAATGTTGATGCAGCAGATCAGCGAACGCGGCAAGATCCCGTTGTTAGTCGGCGGAACTATGATGTATTTCAATGCGCTGACGAAAGGGTTGGCGCCATTACCTGAGGCTGATGAAGCGATCAGGTCGCTGATTAGCGCACAGGCTGAGTCTGAGGGCTGGCCGGCAGTGCACGCGCAGTTACAAGAGGTGGATCCGCAGGCCGCGGCGCGCCTGGCGGTCAATGATTCGCAGCGGATTCAGCGGGCACTCGAAGTGTATCGAATTACCGGCAAATCGTTAACTGCACACTGGGCCGAGCAACAAAGGGTTGAATTACCCTTCAATGTTTTAAATCTGGCGGTGATGCCGCGAGAGAGAAAAACTTTGCATCAGAGAATAGAGCAAAGATTTGAAATCATGCTGCAACAAGGGTTTTTGCAGGAAGTGCAAGATTTGTATCGGCGCGGGGATTTAAATTTAACGCTGCCCTCGATGCGCTGTGTTGGTTACCGGCAGGCCTGGATGCACTTGGCGGGTGAAATCGATCACCCAACGATGGTGGAAAAAGGACTGGTTGCCACCCGCCAATTAGCCAAACGTCAGATTACCTGGTTGCGAAGTTGGCAGCAGTTGCACTGGCTTGAACATGAGTCTGCAGATTTAACGGCTAGGGTCTTGAAATTGCTAGACTCTGGCACTATATAGATGTAACGTGTTTTTGTTGTTCAGTTAGGGTTGATAATTGTTAGTTGTCTTCCTTGCTCAACAATGAATTTTTTGGGTAAAAGCAGAAATTGCTGTGACTATATGACTGAGTTTGCCCTTGGCCTATCGCTGTAACTCAAATTGAGATTAGCAGTTGTTGATAGGGCAGTTTTCCAATATTTGATCTAATATGTATTGATTGAGTATTCATTATTTTCGGTAGGAGATTCCAATATGTCAAAAGGGCAAACGTTACAAGACCCTTATCTGAATGTATTACGCAAAGAGCGGGTACCCGTATCCATCTTTTTAGTTAATGGTATTAAATTACAGGGGCAGATTGAGTCTTTCGATCAGTTTGTAATTTTGCTGAAAAACACTGTCAGCCAAATGGTATATAAACATGCGATTTCAACGGTAGTGCCATCGCGCCCAGTTAAATTGCCACAACCGGAAGAAAAGCCGGAAGAATAAAGGATGGATTGATTGTTTTTTGAACGCCCTGAGTCCGGCGAAAGAGCAATTTTAGTGCATATGGATATGGCTGTTGAAGCCGATCAAGAATCTCCTCGTGAACTAGAAGAACTTGCTCTCTCAGCTGGAGCCGACCCCATCGAGATGTTGACTGGCTCTCGCAGCAAGCCTTCCCCAAAATATTTCATTGGTAGTGGTAAGCTCGATGAGCTAAAACAGCTCGTGCATCAGCACGAGGCAACATTAGTCATTTTTAACCATGCTATGAGCCCTGCGCAAGAACGCAATGTAGAGACAGAGCTTGAATGTCGGGTGCTTGATCGGACCGGGCTGATTTTAGATATATTTGCCCAGCGAGCCAGAACCCATGAGGGTAAGCTGCAAGTAGAGCTGGCTCAGCTGGAGCATATGTCGACCAGATTGGTTCGCGGCTGGACTCACTTAGACCGGGAAAAAGGCGGTATAGGTTTGCGCGGACCCGGTGAGAAACAGCTGGAAACTGATCGTCGTCTACTGCGTGAGAGGGTCAAGACGATCCACAAACGTCTGCAAAAAGTGCGTACTCAGCGAGAGCAGGGGCGCAAGGCGAGGGCCAGAGCGGAAATTGCGACACTGGCGCTGGTCGGATATACCAATGCTGGAAAATCTTCAATATTTAACAAAATTACTGAAGCGGGTGTCTATGCTGCAGATCAGTTGTTTGCAACCTTAGATCCCACTTTAAGAAAGATTGAGTTGGATGATGTCGGGACTGCGATACTGGTAGATACGGTGGGCTTTATTCGGCACTTGCCGCATAAGTTGGTTGAGTCTTTTCGCGCTACCTTGCAGGAGACTGTTGAAGCTACGCTGTTGCTGCATGTAATAGACTGTTCTGATGAAGAGCGGGCCAAACACATCGTTGAGGTAGATACAGTGCTGACAGATATCGGCGCTAGTGATGTGCCGGTACTGCAAATCTACAACAAGATTGATATGCTTGAAGGTCAGGGGCCGCGCATCGACTATGACAGTCAGGGTCTGCCTGTAAGGGTCTGGTTGTCAGCTGTCAGTGGCGAAGGTTTGGACTTGATGTTTAAAGCGATCACGCACTTGCTCAGCGAAGATTTAATCATTGAAGTGATTAAAGTGGCGCCTCAATTTGGGCAGCTGCGCTCGCTATTGTTTGCTAAAGGTGCGGTGGTCTCAGAGTCGATTGAAGATAATGGCGATATGCTGCTGAATGTCAGAGTGCAGCGCAAAGATTTACTGCAAATGTTGACCCGAGTCGGCATGGCTACAGAACCTTATCGGATAGTGGAAGTCTACTAGCTGATTGGATTGGAAGTTTTATTGGTTTGATCACTCCTGCGCGAGCTGGGATTGTGAGCTTAAAATTAATTTTATACTCTTATTAAACGGAGAGCGATATGGCTTGGAATGAGCCCGGTGGTAATGGTAATAACCAGGATCCTTGGGGAAACGGCGATGATAAAAACCGTAAAGGCAAAAAAGAACAAGGACCTCCTGATCTCGATGAGGCGTTAGGCCAATTGCAAGATAAGCTCAGTGAGATCTTTGGTGGCAAGAAGCGCGGTTCAGGTTCCGATGACAGCCCTCGTGGCCCAACCAATAGTCCGGCTATGTTCGGAATACTGTTTGTTATTGCCGCTTTGGTGTGGGGTGGACTAGGATTTTACACCGTCGATCAGCAAGAGCGCGGCGTGGTCTTGCGTCTGGGTGAATACACTGAAACGGTTAATCCGGGACTGCATTGGAAAGCTATAGGTATTGATGTGGTCACTGTGGTTAATACAACCAGGGTGAGAAGTTCTAACCACAATGCTCAGATGCTGACCGGTGATGAGAACATTGTCGATGTCGGTATGACTATCCAATATGTGGTCAGTGACGCCAGCGCTTATGTGCTGAAAGTTCGCGATCCCGATGTCAGTTTGTCACATGCTGCTGAATCGGCACTGCGCCACGTAGTCGGCGGCTCAGATATGGATTCTATCCTGACCCAGGGGCGTAATGCACTGGCGGTTGAGGTTCAGAGTTTGCTGCAGGGTTATATGGCTAACTACGGCACGGGCCTAAAAATCAATCAAGTCAACATTAAGAATGCACAGGCACCCGATCAGGTCCAAGATGCATTTGATGATGTGATCAAGGCTCGAGAAGATGAGCAGCGCTCTAAAAACGAAGCTGAGACATATGCCAAGGGGATTCTACCGGAGGCACGTGGTGCGGCTAAACGCATGGTTGCAGAGGCAGATGCTTACCAGCAGCAAGTGGTCGCCAATGCAGAAGGTGAAGCTTCTAGATTTACCGCGGTGTTGGTTGAGTATCAAAAGGCACCGACAGTAACCAGGGATCGTCTGTACCTGGATACGATGCAAAAAGTATTAGCCAATAACTCTAAAGTGTTAGTGGATGTTGAAGGTGGCAATAATGTAATGTTCCTGCCATTAGATAAGTTAATGCAGAATCGTCCTCAATCAGCTTCGGGCTCTAGCACCTATTTAGATGATCAGGCTATTCGCCAGGCAGCGAGCCAGTACGAGCAGTCGCGTCGACGTCAAGCGCCTACAAGGGAGTCGCGGAAATGAGCGGTAAGTCATTATTAACCACTATTTTATTATTAGTGGTCGTCATCGTTGGTTTTAAGTCAGTGTATATTGTTCAGGAAACTGAGCGCGCGGTAAAATTGCGCTTCGGTGAAGTGGTCAATAGCGATGTCCAAGCGGGTCTGCACTTTCTGATTCCCTTCGTCAATAAAGTACGTATTTTTGACGGGCGTCTGATTACTATGGATAGTCCCCCATCAGCTTTCCTGACCAGTGAAAAGAAGCGTTTAATCGTCGATTCATTTGTTAAGTGGCACATTGTCGATGTAGAGAAGTACTATACGGCGACATCCGGTGACTTGCGCAGAGCGACTGACTTGATTTCGGTTCGGGTTGAAACGCAATTGCGTAACCAATTCGGTACCAGGACTCTCAACGAAGTCGTTTCAGGTGAGCGTGAAAAGTTGATGGCAGAAGTTAAATTGTGGCTCAACGATCCGACAGCGGCTCGCGCGGCAAGTGCTGATGCTGATGCTGATGCTGATGCTGATGCTACGAGGCTCGATGGTGTAGCTGAGTCACTGGGTGTGGAGATAGTCGATGTGCGGATCAAGAAGGTTGAACTGCCGCCGGAAGTATCCAGCTCTGTATACCAGCGGATGCGTACAGAACGTGAACGTCTGGCTCGCGAACTGCGCTCTCGCGGTAAGGAAGTTGCCGAGGGGATTCGTGCCGATGCAGACAGACTGAGAACCATACTGTTAGCTGAAGCTTACAAGACCTCTGAAACTACCCGGGGTATCGGGGACGCTAGTGCCGCTGCGACTTACGCAAATGCCTATCAAGCCGACCCGGAGTTTTACAAGTTTACCCGTAGTTTGAAAGCTTACACTGAGTCCTTTTCTGGTGGTGGTGACGTGATGTTGCTGAAACCCAATAGTGAGTTCTTTAAGTACTTTTCTAAACCAGGGGTTGCTAATTAATCATCAAAGTAGAAAATTAATGTAATTATTTTGCTGATTAATGTTAGAATAGATCAAGCCGGACTAATGCGTTAGTCCGGTTTTTTTGTGTGTGTCAGAAAATCAGCCGCTGAATTTTGTAAGCTGGTAGCTAGCCGGAGTTTAAGTATTGACCAATGATTTGTTATATGAGCTGTTTCTAGCTCTTTGTCTTATGTTGGTTATAGAGGGGATTTTGCCTTTTGTATATCCGGCCAGGTGGCGCAAGTTAGTGCAGCAGCTCAGTGAAATAGATGATCGTGCACTGAGAATAATTGGTTTAGTAAGTATGTTGGCGGGCGTAGCCGGTATCTATCTGGCGCGCTGAGGATCAATATGATTGTACGGACGATCCTAACTGTATTTGGAGAGAGTTATGGCATTAGCTGAACGCTGGCTGCTACCGGATGGTGTAAAAGAAATCCTGCCGCCTCAGGCGCGTCAAGTTGAAATGTTACGCCGCCGATTATTAGATTTATATGATAATTGGGGCTATGAGCAAGTAATGCCGCCATTGGTTGAGCACTTAGAGTCTCTGCTGACTGGGGTGGGTAAAGACCTGGACATTAATACTTATAAGTTAGTCGATCAAACATCAGGCCAGGCGCTGGGGTTGCGCGCAGATATAACGCCGCAGGTGGCGCGCATTGACGCTCACAGAATGACCAATCAAGGGGCTAATCGTCTCTGTTATTGTGGTCCTGTAGTGCACACTCTGGCAGAAAACATGTTGGTTTCAAGAAATCCGTTGCAGTTAGGTGCAGAAATATATGGGCACGCTGGCATAGAAAGCGATGTAGAAGTTGTTTCTCTGATGCTTGAAACTATGTTTGCCTGCGGTATAGAATCCGAACTCAGTTTAGATTTGGGACACGTAGACGTCTATCGTGGCGTGGTACAGCAAGTCGGGCTGAATGATCAGCAGTTAAAGCGCTATCATGCTCTGGTACAGAACAAAGCACTGCCGGAACTGCAAGAGTTTATTCAGGCTTTGGCCTTGCCTGAGCAGCAGGCGGCAATGTTGAGTGCCCTGCCCAGATTAAACGGTGGCATCGAAGTACTGGCGTTGGCGCAACAACAATTAGCAGCGGCGCCGCAAGTCGTGAAAGATGCAATAAGTTACCTGTATCGGTTGGCGGATTTGATTGCGGCCCGCTATCCTAATATTGATTTGTATTTTGATTTAGCAGAGCTGCGCGGAGCCAACTACCATACTGGGGTGGTTTTTTCTGCACTGTCGCCACAGTTTGCGCAGGCGATAGCTAAAGGCGGCCGCTATGACGAAATTGGTAAAGATTTTGGTCGCAGCAGGGCTGCAACCGGTTTCAGCACCGACTTAGTGACACTGTCTGATATCAGTGAAAATATTCAAGCGCGTGCCGGTGTATTAGCACCTGCAGGCGAAGATGCTGCGCTATTGTCAGAAATAGCCAGGCTGCGTGCGCAGGGAGTGCGTGTAATGCAAAAATTACCAGGGGACGTTCACGAGACTGAATTGTGTTGTGACCGGGTTTTGGAAAAACAAGCTGGTAGCTGGGTGATAACGCCCAGAGATCATAATCTTAAACTTAAGAATTAAGAGACCGCAATGGGCAAGAACGTAGTTGTTTTAGGTACTCAATGGGGCGATGAAGGCAAAGGTAAGATTGTCGATTTGCTCACTGAAGAAGTGTCGGCAGTGGTCCGATTTCAAGGTGGTCACAACGCTGGTCACACATTAGTCATCGAGGGAAAGACCACCGTATTACACTTGATCCCATCCGGAATTTTGCGTGAGAAAGTGCTCTGCCTGATAGGCAATGGAGTGGTTCTCTCACCCGAAGCGCTGATTACGGAAATGGCGGGGCTGGAGAAGGCGGGGGTTAACCTCAAAGGTAGGCTGAAACTTAGTCCGGCTTGTCCGCTAATTCTTCCCTACCATGTGGCGCTTGACCAGGCGCGCGAGATAAAGCGCGGCAACGCCAAGATCGGTACTACCGGTCGCGGAATCGGTCCGGCTTACGAAGATAAAGTCGCTCGTCGCGGCCTGCGTCTGGCTGATATGATGGACAGTGAGCGACTGCACACAAAATTAACTGAAGTGATGGAGTATCATAACTTTGCGCTGGTTAATTACTACGGTGTTGCAGCGATCAGTGTTGAAGAAGTCTATGCTCAGTGTCTGGAAATGGCAGAGCAATTACGGCCAATGCTCGCCGATGTGACGGCACTTGTGCACGAAATGCGTGAGCGCGGTGACAGTATTATGTTCGAGGGTGCCCAGGGGGCACTATTGGATATAGATCACGGGACCTATCCCTATGTGACGTCTTCCAATACTACAGCGGGTGGCGTGGCCACTGGCAGTGGTTTTGGTCCTATGTACCTGGACTATATTTTAGGTATCACTAAAGCTTACACGACCCGTGTCGGTGGCGGTCCATTTCCCACTGAGCTGACCTGCGATATTGGCCAGGGTTTAGCTGAGCGAGGTCATGAATTTGGTGCCACTACCGGACGTGCACGTCGCTGTGGTTGGTTTGATGCGGTATTGCTCAAGCGCGCTATCCAGGTGAGTTCTATCACGGGTATTTGTCTGACAAAACTGGATGTGATGGATGGTTTGCAAACGATCAAGATTTGTACAGGCTATACGGACCAGCAAGGCAATGTCGTTACTTCGCTGCTAGACAGTGAAGACTACGAAAACTCGATTCCTGTCTACGAAGAAATGCCAGGTTGGTCTGAGTCAACGGTTGGCGCAAAAACCGTTGCAGAGTTGCCGCAAGCTGCTATCGACTATATTCAACGTATAGAAGAGTTGATTGGGGCGCCTGTAGATATTATTTCTACAGGTCCTGATCGTGTTGAAACTATTGTTATACGCGACCCGTTCGCTATTTAACTTAGTGATTTGTCGGCCCTGATTTAGTTGAGGTGCAGGCACTACAACATCAAAAATGCCGGTTTAGCTGTAAGCTAAACCGGCATTTTTATTTCTCCCGCACAGGTTTCCCTGTCAGTGCTATTAAAGTCCCTGAAAATTCCACAAGCATTGCTCTGTACTACTTTAGTTTGCGTTCCACGACACGCTGGTTTGTTGTTGTTTAGCCGTGTTGTTGGATAACATGATTGTGTGTTGAGCATTTGCTGTAGATGCTCATAGCTGGGTTAAAACAGAAGGGAGTGGTTTTTTAGATCATTTTCAAAGATTGGGGGAGTGGAAAGCAGATTTATTGCCTGATAGTGCGGTGTTATTATGGGCTGTGAGTCGTGTTGCAGCAAAAAGAGGCATGCAATCTGCATGCCTCTGTAGGCAGTCTAATTGTCAGCTTGCTGTGCTTTGCTGGCGCGTATAGCTTGTACCAATGCTTTAAACACTTTGGCGTTGCCGGTAACCAGCTCGCCAGATTTTTTGTAGTTTGGGCCGCCGGCAAGATCGCCGATCAGGCCGCCAGCTTCCTGCACTAGAAGAGCGGCAGATAGTGAAGTTGCCTGCTGTAATTTAGCGGCAAAGCCACCATCGATTCTGCCGGCGGCAGTGTTGGCGAAATTAAGTGCCGCTGAGCCAGAATTTTGCAGGGTGCCGCGATTCTGGTGCAGTTCCTTGACCATTGACTGATATGACTCTAACTGTGCAGTATCGCCGCTAGTGTCGGCAAAGTTAGTGGCGATCGAGGTGTTTTCTAGGCCTTTTTTGTCGCTGACTCTGATCCTGCGACCGTTTAATACTGCTCCGTGGCCACGACTGGCAGTAAACTCTTCTCCGGTGATTGGATTGAGGATAACAGCGTGCTCAACTTTTCCCTTGATCACTGCCGCCATGCATACCGCTAATTGCGGTAGGCCGTTGGAGAAATTCGCAATATTATCTAAGGCGCTGATATACCAAGTAGCTTCTGTTTGCTTGCCGATGGATGGATAATCACCGGTGAATTGCCCTTGTAAAGCATGGTTGGGATAAGCTTTTTGAATGGTGTGAACAATCGTCTGTTCGGTCTTAAGGGCTGTCTCTTCGATAAGTTCAGAGACTTCGCTTTTTTCTGAGCGAATGATTTCGAGCCTTTCCGAAGCGCGTTGGACTTGTTCGCTGGCCAGACGGGCTGCCCGTAGCGCGATGTTAAGCATTGGTTGCATTGTTAAAGAACCTGATAATGTTGTGGACTAAGATTGCGGCATTATATCACCTAGCGGATTGCAGTGTCGCTAGTTGCCATAAATAAATAACAGCGGAATTTGAATTATTTTTTATCAGCGCGCGGTTGTGCTCAGGCGCTGTGTCATTTGCTCTTAACAGCGACTGATTTGCCGGTAAATCTGACTAAATTTGCCAATGGTAATAGCCGTGGCAATTAAGACGCAGGTGCAAAGCTTCTCCCGCTGGTTGAATCTGTTAAGATGGCGGAAATTTTAAGCTGGACAAAACCGTGCAAACAGATATTAAGATTGTTTTAGTCAATACCACTCACTCGGGCAATATAGGGGGTGTCGCCAGGGCTATGAAAAACATGGGGCTGTCGAACTTGGTGTTAGTGGCGCCAAAATCTTTCCCCAGTGCTGAGGCGAGTGCCCGTGCGGCGGGTGCCGATGATGTTTTGACGGCTGCCATTGTGGTCGAATCGCTGCAGCAGGCAATTGCGGATTGTCAGTTAGTCTTTGCCACCAGTGCCAGAGAGCGGCATATTCCCTGGCCAATCATGGATCCCCGGGAAATGGCGGCGGTGATCTGTGCCGCAGATAAAGCAACTGACGGTTCCAAGGTGGCGATTGTCTTTGGACGAGAAGATCGGGGGTTGACCAATGAAGAGTTGCATTTGTGCCAACATCACGTCTGTATACCTTCAGTGGCTAGCTTCAGTTCTCTTAATATTGCAGCGGCTGTCCAGGTAATCGCCTATGAAATTCGTATGGCATCATTGCTCGATGTCAGTGCCCAGGCCCCGCAATGGGGGACGCCATGGGATGCTCCGCTGGCAGAGCAGCGCGAGTTGGAGCTAATGTTTGATCATTTTGAGAGTACAATGGTTAAAACCGGTTTTCTGGATCCAAACAGCCCTCGTCAATTCATGACCCGTCTACGCCGTTTAATTATGCGGGCGCTTCCCGATAAAATCGAAGTTAATATACTCAGGGGTATGTTGACCAGCATTACAAAATACATTGGCAGTGAAAAAAAATAGCTGTCTTTATGCCTGTTAATTTGGAGTGATAAATGAAGCTACCTATCTATTTGGATTATGCCGCTAGCACCCCGGTCGATCCTATTGTTGCGCAAAAAATGATGGACTGTCTGACCTTGGATGGCAATTTTGCCAATCCTGCCTCACGCTCGCATATCTACGGCTGGAAAGCGGAGGAAGCGGTTGAACAAGCGCGCCGGCAAGTGGCTGATTTAGTGGGGGCACAGACCCGGGAAATTGTCTGGACATCTGGGGCAACTGAGTCTGATAATCTGGCTATTAAGGGCTTGGCGCTGCAGAAAGAGATGCAGGGCAAGCATATAATTACCAGTACTGTAGAGCATAAAGCGGTGCTGGATACTTGCGCAGAGTTGCAGCTGCAAGGTTTTGATGTCAGTTATTTGCAACCGGCAAGTGATGGGCGAATCACTGTTGAGCAGCTGGCAGCAGCAGTGCGAGAAGATACTATTTTAGTGACGCTGATGCATGTCAACAATGAAATAGGCACCATCAATGATATTGCTGCGATTGGTGATTTTTGCGCCGCCAAAGGCATTAGTTATCACGTAGATGCGGCGCAAAGTGTCGGCAAGTTAAGGATAGACCTGCAATCGCTCAATGTAGATATGATGTCTTTTTGTGCCCATAAGATCTACGGTCCTAAAGGTGTGGGAGCGCTCTATGTGAAGCAGCGGCCCAAAGTTCGTATTAAAGCGCAAATCCACGGTGGTGGGCATGAGAGGGGTATGCGTTCAGGTACCTTAGCTACCCATCAATTGGTAGGTATGGGTGAGTCTTTTGCTCTTGCTGGTGCGCAGATGGAGGCGGAGCATATTCGCCTGACCCAGTTGCGGGACTTAATGTGGGGTAAAATACAAGCCCTTGAGGGGGTTACAGTAAATGGAGGTCTGGATAACCGCTTGCCAGGGAATCTCAATCTATGTTTCGGCGAAATCGATGGTGAGATGTTGTTGCTGTCGCTCAAAGATATAGCAGTTTCAACGGGGTCTGCCTGTACTTCGGCCAGCCTGGAGCCCTCCTATGTGTTAAAGGCGATCGGCTTAACAGATGAGCAAGCGCATGGCTCTCTGCGCATCTCAATCGGGCGTTTTACCAGTTTCGAAGAAGCTGAGTACGCGGCAGAGAAAATAGTTGAGACGGTGCAGAAATTACAAGCCCTGTAAAATGTTATTTTAATCTTATTGTCAGCTTTTATAGCGGCTATTGAAAGGCGCAATCAAACGCCTTTTTTTTGCTTTGGCATCGACCGCTAATTTCCTCGAGCTAAGCTACTGTTTTAAATGCCGGCAAATTTTGCTGATGGCGTCTTTAGGGTGTTTGCTAATAGGGATTTTTTTACAACGCAGCCATACATAAACTTCTTTCTTCTGACAGCTAAAAATTAAAACAACAGTTTAGTAAAAACAAGTGAACAGCAGTGGTGTTTATAGCTAACTCTGGCGTATAATGCAGAGTTTTTTACGGCCAGTGAATTTTGGTCGAATTATCATTTTAACTTAATTTAAATAACAGGAATTAAATCATGGCAATTGAGCGCACGCTTTCAATTATCAAACCAGACGCAGTAGCAAAAAATGTTATCGGTCAAATCGTATCGCGTTTTGAGAAAGCGGATCTTAAAATTGTTGAGCTGTCACTAAGAAACCTAAGCAAAGCTGAAGCTGAAGGTTTTTATGCAGAGCACAGTGAACGTCCTTTCTTTGCAGATCTTGTTGCATTCATGACATCTGGTCCAGTTGTAGTGCAGGTATTAGAAGGTGAAAACGCAGTACTGACAAACCGTGATCTGATGGGTGCTACTAACCCTAAAGAAGCGGCTGCAGGAACTATCCGCAGTGACTTCGCAGAATCTATCGATGCGAATGCTGTACACGGGTCTGATTCTGTAGAGTCAGCTACACGTGAGATTGCTTACTTTTTTTCTAAGTAAGTGATGTAGCACGGAGTTTCGGCTCCGTGCTCAATTAATTTAAGAGATTTAGAACAAATGACAGATGCATCAAAAACTAACCTACTGGGTATGACCCCCGTTCAATTAGCGGGCTATTTTCAGGATATAGGGGAAAAGCCATTCAGAGCAACCCAAGTGCTGAAATGGATACATCAGCAAGGGGCTGAAAGTTTTGATGAAATGACCAACATCAGTAAATCACTGCGTGAAAAGTTAAATGCGCAAGCTGAGATTCGCGGCCCGGAAGTTGTCTCACAAGACATCTCTAAAGATGGCACTCGCAAATGGGTCATTCGAGTAGAGGGCGGCTCCTGTGTCGAGACCGTGCTTATCCCAGAGGGTGATCGAGGAACTTTGTGTGTATCCTCTCAGGTGGGGTGCTCGCTGAACTGTAGTTTTTGTTCCACCGGAAAACAAGGGTTTAATCGCAATTTATCTGCCGCTGAAATCATTGGTCAGGTGAGAATTGCAATTAAATCATTTGGGGCTATGGACCCAGCCAACAAACGTGTTGTCACGAATGTGGTAATGATGGGTATGGGTGAGCCGCTGATGAATTTTGAGCGGGTTGTCAGTGCTATGCACTTGATGATGGAAGACAATGCCTACGGCCTGTCTAAACGGCGGGTGACTTTAAGTACTGCAGGTGTAGTGCCAGCAATGGATAAATTGGGAGATGTTATCGATGTGTCGATGGCGGTTTCCCTACATGCACCCAATGATGAATTACGTGATGTACTAGTACCCATTAATAAGCGCTATCCCATTAAAGAACTAATGGCGGCTTGCCACAGGTACTTAGCCAAGCTAGATGATAAGCGGGTTATTACCATCGAATACACTATGATGGCTGGCGTTAACGATTTGCCTGAACATGCCAAACAGTTGGCAAAGCTACTCAAGACCTTACCTTGCAAGCTCAATATCATACCTTTCAACCCCTTTCCAAATTCTGGTTATGAACGGCCTAAAGCCGAGGTTATAGAGCACTTCAAAAATACTATGCATAAAGCGGGCATCCGCACTACTGTCAGGCGTACTCGTGGAGAGGAGATTGATGCGGCTTGCGGTCAGTTAGTGGGGATGGTAGAAGATAGAACCAGAAGGACTGCAAAGCTGATTCCGGTAGTGCAGCAAGTGGTGCCGGACAGCTCTGCGATGAGAACTTAACATTCTAATCAATCACCGGCCGACATTGGAGTCAAACTTGCAGATGATTAAGCGCT
Source organism: Oceanospirillaceae bacterium (assembly GCA_013215505.1). Lineage (GTDB taxonomy): Bacteria > Pseudomonadota > Gammaproteobacteria > Pseudomonadales > Balneatricaceae > Rs1. Next base: position 8,564 of record JABSQZ010000014.1, on the reverse strand, counting down.
ATGCCCAGTTAATAGCTATGTCGCTAATGTTGACGGCCTGTGCCATAGGTGCCCCTGATCCGAATGAAATAAGTGCCCGAGAAAAAGCCCTGAAACATACTGATGTCGCTATCAGCTACTATCAGCAAGGGGATAATGTCGGTGCCCGTCTGTGGGCGCAAAAGGCCATAGCTTACGATAAGGGTTATGGTCGCGCCTATGTTGTATTGGGTTCTATATTCCAGTCAGAGCAGGAGATAGAACTGGCGGAAGAGTATTTCCAAAAAGCCATCAAAACAGATCCTGATTCCGCTATGTTCCACAACAACTACGGTGCGTTTTTGTTTTCCCAGCAACAATATGCCCGGGCATGTGTAGAACTGGAGTTGGCAACAAAAGATCCGTTTTACAATCGAAGAGCGGCAGCGCTAGATAATCTCGGTCGTTGCTATTCGGCGCTAGATGATGGCAAATTAGCTGATAAGGCATTTCAACGCTCGGTCAATTTAGGTGGTAAAAGTGCCTTTGCCTTGATAAATTTAAGTAAAAACTTATTGGCTGCTGGAGAAACTTTTAAATCTAATGCAAGATACAGCGAGTTTTTGCAATTAGTTACCGATAATCAAACACATCATACTGCTGATAGTTTGATTCTAGGTATCGATTTGGCACGTAAAAAGGGCAATTTGTCTGAAGTGGTGACATATTTGCTGTTATTGGAAAACTTATTCCCTAATAAATATAAAGAATATAAGGAGTCAGCTCAGTGAGTAGTAAGTCTGACGAAGTATTAGTAACTGAAAATCAAGGTTCACCTGGTCTGCGTTTGCAAAAAGCTCGGGAAGCTTTAGGAATTAGCCCCAAGTCAATAGCTGACGATTTGTATTTGCCGCGAAATTATATCTTGTGGATCGAAGAAGGTGATTACGAAAAACTGCCGAGCATGGTGTTCTGTCGCGGCTATATTAGAGCTTATGCTAAAGCGGTCAACGAGAATGGTGAAGAGCTGATCGAATTGCTGGATGCTGTGTATGGCAATCACAACATTAAAGCACCCTTAATGGCTGTCTCTAAAATAGAGGAGCAAGTAAAGGTTGGCGATCCGGTGATGAAGTGGTCATCGCTACTTTTTGTGATACTTTTGGCCGGTGCTATATATTGGTGGTGGCAGACACAATATGGATTAAATGCTCCTTTTCTAGCCTCGAAAGAGCCGGTTGCCGTTGAAACAGCAAATGGCAAGCAGTTGGTGCTACCTTCATTAGATAGTGGCATTGAAGTGGAAACCAGTAATTCACAGCTGCTATCAGAGCCAGTGGCTGTCGCGCCGACTATTGTAGTTCAACCGACTGCTACTGAAAGTCAACCTGCTGCAGTCAGCACCGATCAAGTGGTCAGTGTTGTTGAGGCCCAGGCAGCACAAGTGATCAGTAATGGCAATGGTATTGAGCTGGCGCTAAATGTAGTTGATGAAGAGGCGGAAGCTCAGAGTACCTCAGAATTAGCCGAACTGGAGCAAGTGGTAAAAACACTGGAACCCGATCCGGTAGCCAGCATCGCTGAGGAATCCGTTGAAGTAGTGGCTGCAGTAGAGGTTAAGTTGCTGCAAATGTCTTTTAGTAATGACTGCTGGGTTACCATTAAAAATGCACAAGGCAAGATCTTATTTAATGGCATTAAAAAATCCGGTGAGCAATTATCTCTAAGCGGTGATACTCCACTTAAAGTATCCATTGGCCGGGTAAATAGTATTTCCAGTATCACATATGGCGGGAGCTCTATTGATTTGCAAAGCATCAGTCGTAAGAATATAGCGAACTTTACGCTACCCCTTTAATTACCGGTAATAGAACATTGTCAAAACTTCAAGCTATCAGGGGGATGAATGACATCCTTCCTGAACAATCCTCAGCATGGCAGTATCTCGAAGCTAAATTTCAAGCGGTGGTCTCCAGTTATAGTTACGGTGAAATCCGTACCCCAATAGTAGAGAACAGCGAATTATTCAATCGCTCCATCGGTGAAGTGACCGATATAGTTGAAAAGGAAATGTACTGCTTTGAAGACCGTAACGGTGAGAAATTAGCACTGCGTCCTGAGGGGACCGCGAGCATAGTCAGAGCGGGAATCGAGCACGGTTTGCTTTTTAATCAAACCCAAAGATTTTGGTACCGCGGCCCGATGTTCCGCTATGAGAAACCGCAAAAAGGTCGCTATCGTCAATTTCAGCAAATTGGCGTGGAAGCTTTTGGCATGGCCGGTGCCGATATCGATGCCGAAGTGATTTTGTTATGTGCCAGTTTTTGGCGCTCATTAGGGATTTTAGATTCACTGACCTTGGAGTTGAATTCTCTTGGCAGTAATAGTGCGAGAGAGCAGTATCAGAGCGCATTGGTCGAGTATCTGAATGCGCGTAAAGAGCAGTTGGATGAAGACAGTCAAAAGCGTCTGTTAACTAACCCGTTGCGAATCTTAGACTCTAAAGAGCAGAGCACTCAGGCGCTATTAGACGATGCTCCCAACTTGTCTGATTATCTGGACGACGAAGCGGCGGAGCATTTTACTACCCTAACGTCGATTTTGGATGCCGCGGGTATCCGCTACAAGATCAACCCAAGGTTAGTCCGGGGGCTGGATTATTACAATAAGACCGTATTTGAATGGACTACTGACCAGCTGGGCGCCCAGGGAACTGTATGTGCCGGTGGTCGCTACGATGGCATGGTCAAACAGTTAGGGGGCAAAGCAACAGCGGCTGTGGGGATGGCTATGGGCGCAGAGCGATTATTGTTGCTGTTGGAAACCCTCAAGGCGATACCTGATAAAATTACCAATAATTTAGATTTATACCTGGCAGCCGAAGACAAAGGCATACAATCCGAGCTGGTGCTGATCGCTGAGCAATTACGCAATGCTAAGCCGGATCTGTGCATAAGATTGCATTGCTCAGGGTTGAAAAATGTACTCAACAAAGCGCGTCAAAGCGGCGCTGAAAAAGTGGTTCTAGTGAAACGTGCAGCTGATGGAGAGTTGGTGGCAACACTTTGGCATGCTGAACAAGTTGTTCGCGATATAAGCATCGCACAACTAGCCTCCAGTTTGCAGGACTAGTGATCAATCATGGGTGCTAATCGATTACCGATCGGGCATCCAATGGCAAGGTGTGAAGCACCAGCGCCGGGAAAATAGTAGTTTGTTGGTTGCAGTTTTGTGACTTTATAAGGTTGAAATTGACAACTAAGTGGTAATAACAGAATTCTAATCAACAATATTAGTGAAGGTTTAGGAGTAGTAAAGTGACAGAGTTACGCACTGAAGAAGAACAACTAGCAGCGATCAAATCTTGGTGGAAAGACAATGGCAAATCTTTAGTAATAATGATTGCTGTGGCTGTTGCAGCGGTATATGGATTTAAAGCTTGGCAGAAGCAACAAATCACTGCCAACCAGAACGCCTCGGCAATGTACCAGCGCATGATTACTTTAGCCGTTCCGGCCGCGGATGCCGATGCAGAAGAAAACCTCGCAACTTCAAAGCACATCGCTAAATCTTTGAAAGAGGAATACCAAAATTCAGAATACGCAAAATTTGCTTCATTGTTGATGGCTAAGATTGCCGTTAACTCAGGTGACTTAAACGCTGCTGAGCAAGAGTTGGATTGGGTCTTGAACTCAGAGCCAAAACCGCTGGTTAAAGCCATTACCCTGATTCGCAAAGCGCAAATCGATGCAGAGCAAGGTGAGTATGATAGTGCTCTCAAGTTACTTAGCGGCGTTACCCTTGAAGCTCTGAACGTCCAGGCGGGAGAGCTTGAAGGTGATATTTATGTGGCCAAAGGCGATACAGTAAAAGCCCGGGCTGCATATCAGAAGGCCTTGGATAGTAAGGAAGTTGGATCCGCTCAGCAGATACTATCAATGAAGATAAATGATTTGACCGCAGAGGAAGGCTAATGCTCGACTTTAAAAAAATAATTGCGTTGTCTGTTGTTGCTATGGCCCTGGCTGGTTGTTCCAGTGACGGCGCTGAAATAGAACCTAGCGCACTGGTTAGCATAGTGTCGGAAAAGAGTGTGACTAAGGTCTGGTCGCAAAATATTGGTAGTAACTTTGGGGACAAGTATCATCAGTTGACTCCCGGTGTTGCTGCGAGTTCTATTATAGTGACGGATGTTGAAGGCAAAGTATCTAGCTATGATTTGCAAACGGGTAAAAAGCAATGGTCGGTTGATTTAGATACTGCCATTAGCAGTGGAGTAGGTGCCAATAAAGATGTGGCAATAGTGGCTACTTACACCGGTGATGTGATTGCTTTGTCAGCGACAACAGGTGCCATTAATTGGCAAGTTTCTGTCGGCGGTGAAGTTGTCTCTCAAGCGCAACTCAATGATAAGTTGACGGTACTGCAAATGGTGAATGGTGACATAATTGCCCTGGATCTACTCTCCGGAGAACAACTTTGGGCCTATAGCAGCAATCAGCCAAAACTCACTTTACGGGGTAACAGCTCACCTTTAGTCGCCCTTGATGCAACCCTTGCAGGTCTGGATAACGGTAAGTTCATCGCTCTGGATAATGTTAGTGGCAATGTGCTTTGGGAGCATCGCGTAAATATTGCCAAGGGGAAGTCTGATATAGAGCGGCTGACCGATGTAGATGGCAAGCCCATTTTGTACAAAAATGTGCTCTACGTACCCGGCTATCGTGGTAATCTTACTGCCATTAATCCGTTCAATGCTCAAGTGTTGTGGCGTAAAGAGTACTCAAGTTACCGGGGACTAGCTGCTGCTAATGACAGCATATTCCTCAGTTCAGACCAGGATATTGTGCATGGTATAAGTGCACAATCCGCCGCTGAATTATGGCGCCAGGACTTGCTGTTAAACCGCACTATCACTACTCCCGCTACTTTGTCTAATCAGGTTGTAGTAGGGGATGTGCAAGGCTATTTACATTTTCTATCCCAGGAAGATGGACGTTTTGTAGCCCGTTATAAGCTCGGCGGTGCACTGGTAGGTGATATGTTGGTCAAAGGTGATTTATTATATGTGCTGAGTAATAATGGTCGTTTGACCGCGCTGAGCATAAAATAGTCAATGGCTAGTTAGAAATGCAAAAGTCAGAGCTAAAGCGGACTTGTTGCTGGGTTGCACAATAGTGTAACTAACTAGTAATTATATAGAAGATAGGCTTTTGTCAGCATAATCTGGCAACAGATCAGTACTATCAAACAAATAGTCTTCCACACTGGAAGGCTTTTTTATTTTGAGAAAGAAAAAATGTTACCTGTAATTGCAATTGTTGGTCGACCAAATGTTGGCAAGTCGACTCTCTTTAACCGTTTGACCAAAACCTGGGACGCGTTAGTCGCTGATATGCCCGGGGTGACCCGTGATAGAAAGTACGGTGAAGGTCGCTGCTCTGAGCACAGTTTTATCGTGGTCGATACCGGTGGTATTACCGGCGATGAGCAAGGTATCCATTACAAGATGGCCGAGCAATCTTTGTTGGCAATAGAAGAGGCCGATGTAGTCTTATTCATGGTTGATGGTCGACATGGCTTAAATCCTGGGGACATACAAATCGCCAAGCACCTGCGTAAAACCAAAGACAACGTGCATTTGGTGGTAAATAAAACCGACGGCATAGACCCTGATATCGCCGTGTTGGATTTTCATAGCTTAGGTATGGGCGAACCACTGGCGATTGCGGCATCGCATAATCGCGGTGTTACATTATTAATTGAGTATGTGCTTAAGCCTTTCCCCGATTCTATCCAGGATGAAAACCGTCACTTAGGCAAAGGTGTGCGCATAGCCGTGGTGGGTAGGCCTAACGTAGGTAAGTCTACATTGGTTAATCGGCTGTTGGGTGAAGATCGAGTGATTGTATTCGATGAGGCAGGCACCACCAGGGACAGTATTTATATTCCCTACCAGCGAGACGGTCAGGAATATACCTTAATCGACACAGCCGGAGTGAGACGGCGAAAGAATGTACGTGAAGCGGTAGAGAAATTTTCTATTATTAAAACTCTGCAGGCTATCAACGATGCCAATGTTGTAGTGTTAGTGATAGACGCCAGACAAGGTGTCACGGATCAAGACTTACATATGCTCGGTTTTGTGATGAGTACTGGCCGCTCCCTGGTGATAACACTGAACAAATGGGATGGCATGACCAAGGAGGCGCGCAGCGATGTAAAAGAGCAAATTCAACGCAAGTTAGATTTTGCCAGTTTTGCACGCTTCCACTTTATCTCTGCGCTGCACGGAACCGGTGTCGGCGAAATGTATGAATCCATCGATGAAGCCTATGCATGTGCGATGATGAAATGGACAACTAACTATCTGACGACAATGCTGGAAGATATAGTCTCCGACCATCAGCCACCGTCACCTGGCGGTCGCAGAATTAAGTTGCGCTATGCACACCAGGGGGGCTCGAATCCACCGGTGATCGTAGTACATGGTAATCAAACGGATCAGTTACCAAATTCCTATAAGAAGTATATGCAGAATAAATTTACCAAGCGCTTGAAAGTGTTTGGAACACCGATACGCTTTGAATTCAGAACCGGAATCAACCCCTACGCGGGTGACCGCAATGATTCAACCGGGGAAAAGTTAGATAAGAAAGAGCGATTCCAGAAGCAAATAAGAAAATTGAGAAAGACAGCTTCGAAGAAAAATTCGGTAAGAAGATAAACCTGATATATACGGTAGCTAGCCAGCTACCGTATATATCGATAGCCTCACAAGGTGAATGCCGGTGGCCTGAGCTTCCGGCAAAATTCCCATCCCGTCATATCACTAGCTTATCTTTTGCGAATCACCCATTCACTACAAGAGGTAATCATGAATCTATTAATCTGTTCAATCCTAGGATTTAGCGTCGTGCTGGCCAATCCAGCTAGCGCCCTGGAAATTAGTCAGAGTAAAGATCGCTGGTATCAGGCCAGTTTACAGACCTTAGCTAAGATTAAAGCGCAGCAGCCGATCCGAACTAAAGCAAAAAATATTATCCTCTTTATCGGTGATGGTAACGGTGTAAGCACTGTCACAGCGACCCGTATTTATGCCGGACAAAAACGTGGGCAGACAGGAGAAGAGTACAGCTTGTCCTATGATGCCCTGCCAAATCTGGCATTGGCCAAAACATACAATACCAACGCGCAAACCCCAGATTCTGCAGGTACAGCTACGGCTATGCTGACCGGTGTTAAGACCAAAGCGGGTCTGTTATCTGTGACTGATGACGTTAACCGGGGAGATTGTGTGGCCGCCCTAAGCAATCCGGCGACCACCGCTTTCGAATTGGCCGAAGCGGCTGGAATGTCAACAGGTATAGTAACCACCGCCCGAGTAACACACGCCACGCCGGCTGCGGCATATGCGCATTCTGCAGATAGAAATTATGAAGATGATTCAAAGCTAAGCGCGAAGCAGAAAGCGGCAGGTTGTATTGATATAGCCAGGCAGTTAGTTGAATTTAATATAGGCGATGGCATTGATGTCATCATGGGTGGTGGCAGAGGGCACTTTATCGACAGAGAAATTGTCGACTCACAAGGGCAGTACGGAAAGCGAACGGATGGAAGAAATTTAATCGATCAGTGGCAGAGACGTTATCAGCAGAGCACTTATATATGGAGTCAACAGGGGTTTGATGCTCTAACAGCAGAGAATCAGAAAGTATTAGCACTGTTTAATAGTTCGCACATGGCTTATGAGGCACACCGAACTGAGGATAAAGCTGGCGAGCCGTCACTGGCGGAAATGACTGCCAAGTCAATAGAGTTACTAGCAGAGAATCAGCAGGGCTATATACTGATGGTCGAATCTGGGCGCATTGATCATGCCCATCACCAGGGTAACGCCGGGCTCGCTCTCGAAGAGGGGCTGGCTTTTGATGCGGCGGTAAAAGTCGCGCTGCAAAGTACCGATCCACAGCAGACATTAATCATAGTCACTGCGGATCATTCACACACCTTGATGATGCAAGGTTACGCTAAACGCGGTAATGATATATTAGGGCTCTCCCAGGCAATAGATGCTGGTGATGGCAAAAATCACGGAAAGCTCAATTTATCTACCGATGGTAAGCCTTATACCACTTTAGTTTATGCGAATGGTCCGGGTGCCATTACTGGTGAACGTGCTGACTTGAGTAAAGCAGATGTTACTGCTGTGGGTTATAAACAGCAGGCCGTAATAGCGCGAAAGTCTGAAACCCATAGTGGTGAAGATGTGGCGATTTATGCGCGCGGACCTAAAGCCTATCTGTTTTCCGGAACCGTAGAACAAAATTACATATTTCAGGTGATGAACGAAGCAGCAGATTTGGTAAAGCGTGCACTGGCAGTCAATAAGTAACTTAAAAGTTAGTTATCTTATCCACAGAGCACCAATACCTTCGAGCTGGCTGTTAATTGAACGATTCATGGCCTGATTTCCGCGTATTTACGATAAATCCCAATATTTTGATTTAACGGTTGACGCCGCTCCTCAGATCTATATAATTCGCCTCCTCGCTGCAGGGGTCACCCAAAACACAGCGAGCAGGATGAATTATCAATCGCTATAA
>JABSQZ010000013.1 GCA_013215505.1 Oceanospirillaceae bacterium | reverse complement strand
AAAAAGTGGACTATGCCGATTAGGGACTGGAAACCAGCGCTAAACAGATTTATGATTGAGTTCGAAGATGAGCTAACCCCTTATGTTTAAATAACTAAACGAGCAGTTACACAGAATGTTTTACATCCTCCTGACCCTTACTAAGATGCTTTCATTTGCTCAATTTATTTTTTATCCGACTTAAGCCAACGGGTGTTATACCAAGATATCTGGCAATATTATTTTGCGTTATATATTCAGATATATCCGGTGATTTAGCCAATACGGCTTCTTGATGATTTTATTTTCCAGAGCAATGTCCATATTACCAGAGGTCACCGCCTGCCTGTCGGGTATCACTAAAATGCCCTTTGTTACCTTCCTACTTGCATGGACAGCTAGTTCAGTTCCCTATGCGCTAATCGCAACTTATGCAGGCTCTATCAGCAGCTTAGATAACCCTAAGCCAGCCATCATTGCCGCAATTACACTGACATTAATCATGTGGAGTGCCTGGTTTGTATTTCAGCGGGTGACTAAGCGAAAAGAACAGAATAAGCAAGTTAGACCCTCTTGATCGATGAAATAAATATTGCTTAGTTTGCAAAACACCTTTCAGATTACTTATAAGAAATTGAGGCCAATGTCAGCCTGTCACCTTTGTAGGGTTGGCGGGCGTGCATCACTGTATGGTTATTGACCCAGATTACATCGCCTGGTTGCCATTTAAAGTTGACACAAAGTTCATCCATCTGCGTTATTAGCTGGTCGATAACCTCTTTATCCATTAGCTCATCGTCATCGCTCACTACTGAGTTAACGCCGCGATTTCGGCTGTCGTTCCAGCCACTGAAAACCGCGACGATAGAGTTAAAAAACACTTTTTCTCCGGTTTCCTGATCAACACGAATTGCCTGCAAAGTTTTAGTCTCTGTACGTAAACTGCCATCATCCAGCCACTGCCAACTCATACCTGCCTCCCGCATGACTTGCTCTGCCTGTAGGCGAGTCTCTATCTGAAAGGTCTCTTTCCAGGAACGGCCAATAGCTGAGGTCCTATCTGTAACTTCAGGCATCACCCTCCTATATCGGACGCCGAGCCGCTCAATTTTACTGGCGAATCCGGCATCGATTTGAAAAAATCTATCGCAAATTTCAGCTGAGTGTAACAGCGATGTGGCCCCACCTTCCTCGGGTGCTACGTCACAGTAGAAAAAGATATACCCCGGAGGTGTGGGGACCTGTGCCATCTCATGGTGAAAGGGAATTTTTTCTGAGGCCGGTGATTCGTTGGCGGTAACGATACGAGAGGCGGTAACTTGGGTCCTGGGAGCGGCTCCACCGACATAGGGCATATTAACAAAATCGGTTTGGTCGAGCATCTTTTCAAAGTGATCCGCAGATGAGACGGGAAATCCTCGGAACAAAATCACGCCGTGTTTAATGAGTAGCGCTTGTAGTTCCTGGCGATGGTCCCCTAGCCAGTGATGAAAATGCTGCTGCGATTTTGCTACGTCAGTGTTGGGAGCATTTAATACCAAGGGAAAATCCAGGCCTTTTACTTGTTTTTGCTCCGGGATACTCGAAATTTGAATGCTCATTACTACCCTCCAACCGTAGTGTTTATTTGTTATGCAACTGTAGCAGCGAACCAAATAAATGTAAATCAATAGTAAATGAATTGTCTTGGAGTATTTTTATTCATTCAATAAACATTGATATTAATCAAACAAAACCAAACGCTTGCAAGGCTGAATAAAGCGATCAGAGAGCAGAGCTGTACTGGTTTATTAGTCCAGGGCTGACTTTAGCTTGATTGACCCCGGCTATATATCCGCTAAACAACTTTGCTGGGTTCCCCAGAGACATGAGCTGTAATACATTAGTCAGAGAATGAAAGACCATCTTCGCTGAGTGTCACCGCCATCCCGGTTCTGGCTGAGTGCTGAGCTGCCAAGCCTATAACCACCGCCTTTAATCCATCATCGGCTGAGACTTCCACAGACCCTTGCTGGGTAATTGCCTTTAAGAACCCCATATGTTGATAATAGGTTGAGCCATTGTGATCTCCCGCCTGCAAAATAGCCGGGTCTACTGGAATGGTTGATTCAATCGGGCCCTGGGGATCGCGAGGGCTGTAAACTATTTTGGCCTGGGGTGCAGGGCCTAAAGTTTGCGTTGGCCAGAACCGGCCAGGACCTGGGACAAAACACTCTAGTTTACCTGATAGACCTACAGCGCTGATTTCCTCCTGATACCGAGAACCTTCAGCAAACATGTTTAACTCCAGCATCGCCCGCAGACCACCAGCAAAGTCTAAAATCACATAACCATTGTCAATAATATCCGGCGTTTCCCCATCGTAAGTTTCGTCCAGATGATTGGCATCCTGGCCTGCAGAGGCATAAACGCGAATGACTTCGTCCTGACTCAGCAGTCGCATCAAATCAAAAAAATGGCAGCATTTTTCCACCAATGTGCCTCCGGTGTTGCGGTTGAAGCGGTTCCAATGCCCGACTTTCGACAAAAAGGGAAAGCGGTGCTCACGGATACTCAGCATCTTTAGCGGGCCAATTTGCTGTTGTTGCAAACGGCGGCGAAATTCGGCAATGGGGGGCATGTAGCGGTACTCCATGGCAACCCAAACAGCTGCCGGGTGATTATCTACCGCTTCTTTTATTGCCCTGACTTGTTCAAGCTTAGTCACCAGGGGTTTTTCTACTAACACTGGTAACTGGGTACTGGCGAGAATCTGCAACAACTGCTCGGCGTGCTGATAATTGGGGGTAACGATAACGATGGCATCTAACTCAGCGGTGGATAACAGCGCGTTAATATCATCGAACATGACGGCCTTAGGTGCCAGCTCGGATGCTCTTTTCTGCATCTGAGGATCAGGCTCGGCAATGGCGACCACTTCAGCAGCTTCGATCAGTGCTAAATTACGCAAGTGCTCCAAGCCCATCATGCCGCAGCCAAGTAAACCGTATCGAACCTTATGCTGCTTCATTATTGCTGTTTTCCTTATTTTTTTAATGAAAGGTATGAAAACTGTTACTTGTCATACAGCTTCAGCGGCGGACATTCATCTACCAGAAGCTGTCAATGGCTAGCTGCCCTTCCCTTTAGATAGCCATCAGCTATTGATATTTAGCCAGCCAAATTTTCTGCATCACTAAACAAGCATGAGAGGGGGGGGGAATAAACTAACAACGCAGATAAAGCCAGGCTTACATCGCCTGCAGTCAAGTTATGACCAGCGGGCTATGTAGCGACATTGCTCTGCTATAAACCAGGTCCGGGAAAACTCCTCAAGCTGATTTTTATCTGACCAGCCCTTGCGTTCAACCCTGGCGAGTACTGTATTTTCCGCCAGCGCAAGCTCTTGAGTTGCCCACAGAGGTGCTTGAGCACAGTCAACTTTGTCTTCGACCCGATCTATCCAGAAATCGAAGTGTTCCCGGTAGTGCATATACAAGGATTCATGTAATTGACTGGCTTCTAATAAGGGGCTGTGTCTATGGTCAATCCAGATTTCCTCAACCGCAACCGGGGTTTTATTGAGAAACCGCAGACGGCGTATTTGCCAGAGTTTTGTTTTTAAATACTTTAAACCTAATTGGGTGGCTATAGCTTCTTGTGTTACTTGCTGCACCGACAAAGTCTGGGCGGTGGGCGCCCCTCCTCCATTAGGTAGTTCGAGGTGAAAAAACTGATACACCGCACTCCCCGAGGGTGCTCTTTTTACATAAGTCCCCGACCCCTGACGGCGCTCAAGCAAACCTTCAGACTCTAGTTGTGCCAGTGCTTTACGTAAAGTACCTATGGCTACTCCAAGATTTTCTGCCAATTTTGATTCCACCGGTAAACGCTCTCCGGGCAACCAGTGACCGGCGGTGATTTCACGGTGCAGTAATTCACAGATTTTTTTATATAGCGGCAGTTGCTGGCTTGTATTAGTAATCAAGAGTTTTCCCATCCAATGAACATCGTTATGGAACATGCGAACAAGCCCAACACGCCTCTGGCGCACAGAGCATTTCGAAATCTGGGCATCGCATCCAGAGGGCATGCTAATGACAGACGGGCTGGTTGCCTACACGGAGGTAGGTACTCAGACTTTGCATGGAGCAAAAATCTGTGCCCGGCGAAATTTATCATGCCCATAGGTGCGATACACCTTCGATCGAGGTACTCTGTTCGCCCAAGGGCGAACTTATTTACATGTTCCTTTACCTACTATAAAGGAAAAATGGCCGTACTGAGACTAAACATCTATTGCAGGTATAATTCATTCAGCAATTCATTCATTATTGATTTACACAATTAAAATACACTGATATGGTAATTACACAAGCAATGGTTACACAAATACGACCTAAAAAAATAAGAACTTATAAAGAGATACATAACAGATGTTACAGGGACATAACTTACAAGATGATTTAAAACTGAGTGCGCTGGTATACGGCGTTTGGCGCCTTGCTGACGATGAAGACACCTCAGTCGCAAATACCCGGGCAAAAATTGATGCTTGTCTGTTGCAGGGAATTAGCAGCTTCGACCACGCCGATATCTACGGTGATTACCAATGTGAGCTGCTGTTTGGTAAAGCCCTGGCGCAGGCACCGGGACTGCGAGTGCAGATGCAGCTAATCAGTAAATGTGATATCGCGATACCCTCTAGTAAATTTCCTCAGCGCAGAGTAAAGCACTATGATACTTCTGCTTCATATATTAATGACAGCGTTAACATCAGTCTGAAAAATTTACACACTGACTATCTGGACTTGTTAATGTTGCACCGCCCGGATCCTTTCATGGATGCCGCTAAGACCGCCGCTGCTCTAGATCAATTGATCGATAGCGGTAAAGTGCGCGCTATCGGGGTGTCCAATTTCATGCCTTCGGATTGGCGGCTACTGCAGAAGTATATGCAACATAAGATTGTCGTTAACCAGATTGAAATAAACTTATTGCAGCGAAATAGTTTTACCGATGGCACTTTGGCAAACATGCAGATAGACGACATCACTGCAATGGCCTGGTCACCACTGGCCGGGGGGCAATTGTTTAATGACTCTGATGCAGCACGGCGTTTACAGCCACTGTTAGCGCGACTTGCCGATGAGCACAGATGTGCAGTTGATCACATCGCCATTGCCTGGTTACTGGCGCATCCAGCGGGCATTATCCCAGTGTTAGGTACCAATAACCTAGAGCGAATTAGAAGACTGGGCCAAGCTTGCGAAGTAAAACTAGATAGACAGAGCTGGTTTGAACTCTATAGCGCAGCTGCCGGCTGCGAAGTGCCGTAATTTAAATATAAAAATACTACATTTTCGCCTCTGAGAATGCTTGTTTGGTTTTACTAAACAAGCCCCGCCTGCAACTCAAAGCGGGCTCTGAGGCCCCACAAGGGACAAGGCAATGAAGCTATTAAACTTCTGTGTCAACTGGCTGGAAAAACTCAACTCGCTGATCATTAGCATTGGTCGCTCCCTGGCATGGATGTTTGTCGCGGCGATGGTCTTTACTATTGTATTGCAGGTTTTCTTTCGCTATGTACTGAACAATGCCCTTCCCTGGCCAGAGGAGGTGGCACGCGCTTTAATGATCTGGATGATGGCTCTGGTCGCTGCCAGCGCCTACCGTGAAGGCTCTTTTGTCTCAATAGATATGCTGCAACAATACTTGCCAAAAGCACTTTCCAGGGCGCTTAAACTACTGTTGTTAATCGTAGCCATGCTGGTGCTGTATCAGTTACTTGTCTTAGGATTAGAGTTTTTTCAACGCGGCTTTCGGACCCGGGCAGCTACTTTCCACCTCTCCAGAGCCTGGATCTATTTAGCGATGCCGGTCTGTTTTGGTAGCATGCTACTGGTAAATCTCGAGCTAACGCTCAAAGAGTTACGAGCAATGTGCGGCTATCAGACTGAAGTCACTGAGGTAACCTCAACATGCTAATTGTTTTTTTACCGCTGTTTTTGCTGTTCTTGTTACTGGGAATGCCGGTTTTCTTTGCCATGCTTTCCGCCCCGGGTTTTATCTTGCTGGCAGAGGGAATGGACCGTGATATCCCAATGCTGTTTCGCAATATTTATAACGGCATCGACTCATTTCCGCTGATGGCGATTCCGTTTTTCATGTTGGCCGGAGAACTGATGAATCGAGGCGGGATTACCTTAAGCTTGGTTAACTTTTCCCAGTCCTTTATCGGCCACGTTCGCGGTGGTCTGGCCCATGTCAATGTTATGTCCAGTATGCTGTTTGCCGGAATGTCCGGTTCTGCAGTTGCGGATACTTCAGCGATTGGTTCGATGATGATTCCGGCGATGGAAAAAAATGGCTACAGCCGCAAGTTTGCCGCAGCCATCACTGCAGCATCCTCGGTGATAGGACCTATTATCCCCCCATCCGGCAATATGATTCTCTACGCTTATACGATGGAAGTATCAGTCGAAGCACTTTTTGCGGCGGGAGTAGTGCCTGGATTAATGGTTGGGCTGGGGCTGATGGGGGTGATCGCATTAATGGCAAAAAAATACGATTTCCCGGTGGCTGCGCCTAAACAAAACTGGTCGCAACGCGCCGCTGCAGGAAAATCAGCCGCTCTGCCCCTATTGACGCCGGTGATTATTCTCGGTGGCATACTGTTTGGCGTATTCACCCCGACCGAGGCATCGGCAATCGCCGTGGCCTATGCAATGGTTATCAGTATCTGGGTGTTAAAGACTATTAAAATCTCTGAGTTACCGGAGATTTTTAACCGCAGCGCTAAAGGATCAGCTGTAGTACTGTTGTTAGTTGGCGCCGCTATTGCTTTCAAAACAGTGGTTAGTTTGTCGCATACTGCAGAGCAACTGGCGCAGTGGGTACTGTCTTTCAGCGACAATCCGCTGATACTGTTATTCCTGATCAATATCTTATTATTCATCGTCGGTATGTTTCTGGATGCGGGTCCCGCGATCATTATTCTGGGCCCTATACTGGCACCTGTATTTATCGGCATCGGTGTCGACCCTGTGCACTTCGCCATCATTATGTCTGTCAACTTGACAGTGGGGCTGGCCACACCCCCTATGGGGCTAGTGTTGTTCGTCGCCTCCAGTGTCTCGGGAGAAAAAGTAGAAAACATAGCCAAAGCCATATTGCCTTTTTTAGCGGTGGAAATAGTCGTGATCTTTCTGATTACCTTTTTCCCCTCGCTATCAATGACGATACCTCATTGGCTGGGGTTAGCCTAACCTCCGCTGGGTAGCTACTCAGGGAGATTTCATCAACGCAAAGGTAATAAAGGTAGCACAATCATGATAACAACAAAAAACTTGAAAACTACATTGCTGGCCTCTGTGGCAGCAGTCTCTTTAGCACTAAGCATGACGGCAACAGCCGCTGATTTTAACCTGCGAGCCACCGCTAACTCGAACGACAAGGATGAAGATTACGACGGCCTGGTAGTCTTTAAGGATTATGTTGAATCTCACTCCAACGGCAAAATAAAAGTTGATCTGTTTATCGGTACCCAGTTATGTGCCAATGGCACAGAATGTCTGCAGGCGCTGGAAGATGGTGCCGTGGATATTTATATCTCCACCTCAGGTGGCGCGGCTAATATGTATCCTTATGTGCAAGTACTCGATCTACCTTACTTGTTAACCGATGACCGGGTTGCTGAAAGTGTCTTATCTGGTAATTTCACCCGTGAGATGCGCAAGGCAATCCTCAAGGATTCAGACAACAAAGTGCGTCTGATGACCATAGGTAATACCGGGGGCTGGAGAAACTTCGCCAATACTAAACATACAGTGAAAAGTCCGGCCGATATGCAGGGGCTAAAAATACGCACGGTAGTGGCAGATTTACCGCAAGAGCTGGTTAAAGCCTTAGGCGCAAGCCCGACACCTATCCCATGGCCAGAGCTGTTTACCTCCTTTCAGACCGGTATCGTTGAAGGATCAAAAAATGGTATTACCGATATTATGGGCATGAAGTTTCCGGAAGCGGGTCTGAAATATGTCACTTTAGATGGCCACGCTTATATGTCGGCGCTATGGTACATGAATAACGATAACTTCCTGGCCATGCCAGAAGATCTCCGCAAAGTGGTAGTGGACGGTTTCAGTGCCTTACAGCAGGCAACTTTTGCCTCACCTAAGCGCAAATCAATCCAGGCGTACAAAGATTTCACCGCAGCTGGCGGCACTATCTATGTGCCTACTCCAGAGCAAAAAGCCCAATTCCAGAAGGCTGCAGAACCTGTATACACTTGGTTCAAAGGCAATGTTAAAGATGGCACAAAATGGTATGAGCTGCTAAAGCAGGAAACCGCGAAGACTCAGTTAGCACTTAAATCGGCCTATCAGGCTGATTTAAACTAACCTAGGGTTGTTGATCTGCCTTGAAACCACAGGAGCTCGCAGAGAATGCTTGCTCCTGAATTCACTCTGCAGTCCCCGTAGGTTTTAATAGCCAATAAGTGCCTTTACTTCCCTGTCGTTGTGACCTGAAAAGCATTGGGGTTAGCTTTCTTGACTGGGTTAATACTGTAACTACAACTTCAGTTAGTTTCAGTCCGTTGGTCACTGTCTCGAATAACCGGATGGGTAACATTGACTTTGCTGGTAAAAAACATCGGGCCTATGCATGATATCTATCTGTAATAGCCTGTTTTACTATGTTTCAATGTCACTATCTAATTGTTAAACTTGCTCTCGGATCGTCTCCCCGAAGCCACCGATATTTTCAGTGTTATGTTTATTGCTCTGGTTGTAATCCTAAATGCTCCCATGCGCTATTAGCGACAATACGGACATCGTCTACCGGCTGTGCTAACTCTTCCCACATCGACAAGTTGTTTTGTGGCTCTATGCCGCCAGTACAAACTCCCATCACACATTGGTAAACTTTTGTATAGTGCATAACAATGTCATCCATGAAATATTCTACTGGCTGTTTGTCTCCAAGAGTTGCAATATCAGCCCACATTTCTAAATTTAAAACGTCCTGGTTATTGGGTAAATCACTATTTTCAAAAATCACCAGCGAAGGTTGCGCATTTACATTATCAACCCCCAGCTGATTATTATGGGTACCGTTGTTTGCGAGCCCGGTGGTGAAATTAAGCGGACCGTTCCAGGTATTATCTTGAAAAATAATCGGTGTTTCCAGATTGGCAATTTTCAATAGTGCACCCGTCGGAGACACGTGACTGTGTACTTCATTGTACTCAAATCGATAGCCAGAAAATGCGTTGTTTTCAAAGCGGTATGTCATACCTGGAATAGCGACGTTATTCATATACATGCCCAAATTTCGGGTGCCGACAAAGTAATTATTGGTCATAGTTACGCCAACATTTTGCTCTGTGTCATCACCCTCTACAGGCCTGGAAAACAGAGAAATCAAAGTGCCAGCAGCGCCGATGAAAATATTTTTATCTATCTCTAAATATCCTCCGCGTATGCCTATCTGCAGATTACTATCTTGATAGTTCTGGAATATTGCCCGCCAATCAATTGCCGCCGGTCCAAAAACATTGTTATATACTTGATTGTGGCCGCCGAGTTGGCTTAATTGAATAGCCTCGGCTCCGGTGCGCAAAACCCGGTTGTTGAATATTTTCCAGTCGCGTATTTGGTTAAGCGGCGCACTGCCTGTACTTCCGATATATAAACCTTCAGTGCCCACATCATGAATATAGTTATCATGCAGCTTTACCTTTTCCATTGGCTGAATGTTTTCGCCTTTATTTTTGATCTTCATGCCTGCAAAAGTAACTGCGGTTATTTCCAGATACTCAATTTCAAACTCAGTCGCCCCCTCCACCTGCAAACCGGAAATTTGATCCGTAATAAAATCGTCATCTATCATAATCCCGTAGCTGTTTTGGCTGTTGGCAAAATTACCTCCCCTGTGACCGGGGAAGTTTTCATCGCCTGTTTGGCTTTGCGCATCGTAGCGTCCGGTTAGTATCCAATTTGACCCGCCGATCAGTTCCAACAGGTAATAATGGCCCATTCCACCAACTTTTACCTGGCCATCAATGTTAGTGATGATTAATGGTTTGGCGGCGCTACGCTGTGGTAAATTACGGATTTTGATAAAACTATAATGGCCGCCGCTAATATACAGCCGATCTAACTCTTGCCAGTCGATATCAATTTGGGCCTGAATATCATTAATGTAGATGAAATTGGTACCCGCATTGGCCTTTAAAGTATAAGTTAAAGAAGGTTCTCCATAGACCCCTTCAATAATTGGCCAGCGCAAAACATCAGCAGCAGTATCCTGCTGTTGCCCAACAATTACCGGATCGGTTTGCCTCTCTAGATTTTTTGCATTGTTGCTGTCGCCGGATCCACGGCAACCTGTAACAATAACAGCAAAAATTACTGCAACTGACATCCATAAGTCTCGCATATTTACACCCTGTAAAAATAAACCGTCGCGCAAAACGTTATCTCACAGGGACATTAATATTTCAAGCCTTTGATTATATGGGTCAATTGTCTTATTTTTGCTATCCTTTAGTAAACTGCAATTTCAAAAAAAGACTCTTTGTCATTAGACTCTTTGACAGTTTATATTCCGTTAATCTGTAGCTTTACCAGTCATTTATCTCGTCCATTATCAAAATAAATAAATACGAAAAAGCTGGTCTGGGATGAATAGATTGGATAAAAATTATTTTTTCTGTAAAAAATTTTAAATTATGGGTAAATAATCCACAGTGATCACAGCTTCGGCTGTCAACATCTGCCCTTCGCTCGCCCATTCCCAATGCACCCTCACCTTACTCATTTGTACTTCACCTTTTAATTTTGTTTGCAGGCTTATGTAAAAGCCTAATTTTCGGTAAACCCAATCCGTCAGATTGATATTGGAATGTTTAAGTTTAATCTTCTATTGTAGAAATCAGCTGGATATTCCTCGTCCATATCTAGCGTTAGAGAAGCTAGCCTGGCTGCAAATTTAAAGCCCTGATCAGCAGGCCAGACGGCGTTTCGAGAGAAACACCGGGCTAGTCATTAAGCTTTAATTTATAGATCCACCCACTGGCCTGTTTGGGCAGCTTTAAAAACCGCATCTATCACTCGCATGTTGGCGATAGAATCCTCAAGCGGGTTATGCTGAAGGGTACCTTGATTAATGGCGGTGCAAAAATTTTCGGCTTGTAGCAGATATTGGTCACTAACCGGGAAAGTCTGTCGCTGCAGCTTTGCCCCTGATAAATCTGTGCCATCATCTATTAAAACTAAATTTTCTCTGTCATTGGGGGCATTGAAGGGAATCTGCACCTCCATCCGGCCGCTGGTGCCTAGAAAACTGACCCTTTGATAGGGCACTAATTGGGTTGAGCATAACCAGGTCATCTGCACGCCGCTGGGAAAGACCATGATAGCTGACGCCAACCTATCGGTTTTCATTAGCGGGTCATTATCAAGCACTGCAGCAATTCTGCAAGGCTCCTCTGAGGTAATAAAACGGGACGTATTGATCAAGTAGCAACCTATGTCATAGATTCCGCCACCGCCGATATCCGGCTGATTTCGGATGTTATTGACATCGTTATTGAAGTAGCTAAATGCCCCTTGAATTGCCCTGAGTTCCCCGATACTTTTGTTACGAATCTGTTGGCGTAGCCACTGCCACTGAGGGTTGGAACGCACCATAAAGGCCTCTTCTACTAATTTACCACTGAGATTACTCGCTGCTATTATTTGCTCGGCTTCATCTGCGGTCAGTGCCAGTGGCTTCTCGCAGAGAACGTGTTTACCTGCTTGTAGGGCGGCTATTGTCAAAGGGACGTGTAGATGGTTGGGCAGAGGGTTGTAGATCACATCAATATCGGGGTCGGCGAGTAGTTGTTCGTAACTGGCGTATGCATTGTCGATGCCCAATTCATCGGCAGCTGCCTGTGCCTTGTCCGCGCTGCGTGAGGCGATCGCCGTCACTTTCAGTAGTTTAGATTGCTGCAATGCGGGTACTACTTGCTTTCGGGCAATCTTCGCACTGCTGAGAATACCCCAGTTTAAAATTTTGCTCATGCTCTACCTCTCAGTAATTATTATAAATTATTAGTTAACACTTATTCTAGTGACGGTTCCTGTATGCGATAAAGGTTTACTCAGTCTCTTTAAAATGACCGAATTCCAGTGATTTATAGCCTATCAGAACTACGGCATTGGCTGCAGTTTTTGCCCTATACTGCCCACTGACAATGCCCCTTTATTTCAGTCATAGACAGCTCGGCTATTATTTCTGTAGGTTTTAAATTTTAATAGCAAAAAATTATAACCCTCTATATAGCTTCATTAAAAACCATTATGTGTTGCTCAAAAAACCGCAGCTATTGTTGATTAAATAGCGCTCTGTTATACCTCAGATACAACTTAGCAAAAAATAGAAAAAATACTATTCTACTTTCTGGTAATGTTTTTACTGTGGCGGATTTTCTTACCTAAGTTTCAACCTATTATTTAAATAGGGAGCTCAGCATGCAGAATTTTTTAAGCTTTAAACCTTGGTATCTCAGCTTGCTGGTTTTTTTGGCCATAGCATCCGCCTCCAATCAAACGCTCGCAGAAATCACCTTTACCGGAGGCCAGCCTCTACATCAATATCAGCCCAGTATTATCGTACCTATACTCACTGAAGCCTTTAAGCGCAACGGCATTAAATTTAAAGCGCTACATCACCCCAGCCTCAGGTCACTGTTGTATTCGAGTACCGGGTTCTTAGACGGTGAGCTTCACCGAATTTATGACTTTCATAAAGTCAGCGGTGGTCAATACCCTGACCTGATCAGAATAGAATCTAAAATGCTGACTGTCTGGTTAGCAGTTTTTGCCACTAAAAAGATAAAATTTGAAACTTGGGCTGATCTCAAAGGACACACTGTAGCCTATTCACGAGGTCGAAAAAATCTGGAGAAAACTCTTCCTCAATACCTGCCTGCAGACAAGATAATTGCAGCTAACAACGACACCCACGCCTTTAAAATGTTGTCCGAAGGCTCCGTAGACTTAGTCATATCAGAAAGCAGACTGGGAGATGATCTGTTAGAAGCCTACAGTCTATTTTCAAATATCACTAAAATAAACAAGATATACCCAACCAGAATTTACTCCTATATGCATAAAAAACATCAGCAGTTAGCTGCAGACATTGCCCTGACCATTGAGCAAATGAAAGAAGATGGCAGTTATGCAAAGATCGTTGAGACGGTCAATATTACCTTTAAATGATGTTCTAAAGATCGTTGAATATATTGCCTGCAGATTTTCTCACTGACGATAGAGTGCATGCCCCCACAACCGGGCAAAGGAAAAATGATCCAGTAGCCGCTGATGGATATAACTTTGCCCCTTTCAGAAGAGCAAAAGCACCCTGAGATTACCGATTGGATCTTTTTCAGAAGAGCAAGCTACCGTACATAAGACGCAGCCGTTTATCGATGAGTTTGGTGAAAAAAGCAGCGGAAATTACCATGAAAACTATTACATATCGTGGTGCCGCTGACGACAATTGCCAAACAGTCATTCGCCAACCTATGTCCTAACTGCTATCTCTCTTCAATTATCAACCTGGCTGATATTACTTTTCATATTGAGTCCCTCTAACCATAATAATACAGTGGCAAAAAAATCTGATGCCACGGCATCGCGATCCAGCCACATCAGTTCTAGCCATTGCTTTAAACCATAGCTTTGAGTGTTAAATGTGTCTGCTTTTAACATTGCATGATTGGCATCAGCCATTAATTTAGTATTTACCAATGGATGCGGATGTTGTTGCCACCAGTTAAACTCTGCCCGGGCATTGACGTTTAGATCTTCTGCCCCCCACAAAAACAAGCTTGGAACTTTAATTTTTTTGTAATCAGCAACCGCATCGGACTGAAAATTATTCAACACAAATTGGTATCGCCCTGCGCTCATTGGGTCTTCTCCTGCCCACTTTAAATATTGGGCATAGGAGGGAGAAGTTCTGAATAAATCAATACTCAGGCTATAGTCATCTAGCGCTGCGCCAATCTGCTGTTGATCGCCTCCCTGCAGGCGCACACGAGTTTCTGCATAATAGCTGCCCTGGCTAATCCAGTTGCTGGCAAAACCTATGCCTATACTAAAGCCTATTTTATCAACTCTACTGGAGAGCGCAGGTACTACCCAGCCCGCCTGGCTAAAGCCAATGAGCCCGGTATTATTTGCCCTAAAGTGGTATTTGTTTTGTACCGCATCTACCGCCGCTAATACTTCTGACTGGCGATCTGCCATGCTTTGTGCCAGCCAATTCCCGGTGGAGTCTCCAACGTTGGGTTTATCCCAGCTAAAAATAGCATAGCCATTCTCTCGCAAGGGCTGCCAGATAATATCGTAGTAACCGTCTGCATCGTAAGCTGTCGTGCCATCGCCGTGTACAAACAGCAGAATTGCTTTAGCCGGTTTACCGTTAATCGGTTGCAGATAATGCCCTGTTAAACGATCTTGTCTATGCTCAAAGACTAATTCCTCTGCGATACTAAGGGGAGTATAAAACAGTGAAAACAAAACCCAGATGACTAATTTATGCATTTTTAAGTAACCTCTCAATGCTGTCCTTTGCTATGTCGGCCAACTGAGCAGGTTTTAAGTCAGGGTTTTGCGCAATACGCCCGATGCTCCCTTCAATCAGAGCTATGATCAGTTCTAAACAGTGCTCGACACTATAGCGTTTATTTATCACAGCGCTTTTAATGCCCTGATTCAATGCGTCAGTTAAGGCAACTTTAAGTAAGTTGATATTTTCTTGTGCAAGCGAGCTTATATCCGGATCGCGGCTGACTTCAGCGTATATTTGTACTGAAAGTACCGCCTCATCATGGGAGGTATATCTTATCGCCTCATACACCAGTCTTGAAATACCGGTTAATGGCTGGTTAGATGATTTTAAGCGTCCGATAAGCTCACTGATATCTGCCCTTTCATCAATAACAAATGCTTTCACTATATCGGCTTTGCTGGAAAAATAGTTATAAGCAGCACCGGTACTAATGTTTGCCGCACTTAAAATCTGCCGCATGGAGGTCTGATGAAATCCCTGAGCGGCAAAACATTTTTTGGCCCCCTGCAAAATTTGTTGCCTGCGTTGACTATGTAAAGCTTCATTTTTTATCCTCGCCACTTTATGAATACCTCAGTATTAATCCATAGATTAATAGAACGAACGTTCGTTATATTAATATAAGTGACAGTTTTGTCAATCGTTAAGCGCAAGATGATTAACCTCATTAATAGCGTCTTAGCAAGGCTAACCGCCTTAGTTGAGTTATAAATGTAGCAGCCAAAGTGCAGACAAAAAACCATTTACTTAGCTTATCTAGCGACAATGGTATAGTCTCTAGTTGCTCAATATGATTTTTTAAGAATGGAAATTCGTATGAGAATATGTTGCTTTTTATTTATGGTGTCACTCAGTTTTCACAGCAGTGGGCAGACAATTTTCACCTATATGTCCCCTAAAAGTGACAAAGATGTTAGAAATAATTACGACCTGGCGCTGTTTCGACTCGCGCTTGAAATGACCATCGAGAGTCACGGTCCCTACCGCTTAATCATTAGTCCTTTAATGAATCACAAACGTGCCTTTGCATCATTAGAGACCAGTGGACTGATAAATTTTTTCGTCAAACAGTCAATTTCTAAGAATGCTTTAGATAAATATGGGGCGGTTAACTTTCCCGTTGATTTAGGCATTGTCGGCTACCGAGTTTTTTTTGTCTCGCCTAACGTTAAGTCCTCCTTTCACAAAGTGACCACTCTACTAGAGTTAAAACAATTTTCTATCGGCCAGGGCCTGGGTTGGCTTGATACCCAGATCCTGCGCCACAATGGTTTTAAAGTCATTGAAGGCACCAGCTACGAGGGACTGTTTAAAATGGTTGCCAGGAGCCGGGTAGATCTATTCGGCCGAGGAGCCAACGAAATACTGTCCGAATATCAAGCCCGTGCCAATGATCCTCAGCTGACAGCCGATACCAGTATCATTCTCTACTATCCATTGCCACGGTTCTTTTTTAGCAGCAAAAAAAATCTAAAGGCTATTCAAAGGGTTCAGACAGGGCTAGAAATCGCTTACAAAAATGGATCACTTTATAAACTCTGGCATAAACATTACAATGCCAGTGTCAACTTCGTAAATTTTCAGAAAAGTAAGATTTTTAACATTGAAAATCCCTTCTTAAAGGGTATAGATGATTCTTATAAACAGTATATTTTTACCCCTGCACGTTTAAATAATCAGTAAGACTTAAATGCTAACGACAGACATTCTTGTTAGCAACAGGAATGTAGCTAAGGGCCGGTAACTGGCCGTAAAAGTCGTAGCGCTGCGCCACTTTGTGAGCAACTGGCCGCTTTAGAGCCCGCCGTCAAGATAACGGACTTATTCGTATGCTCCCTAGCTAATTCTGTTTCGTGATTTGCGAAATAATCCCCTTCCCTGAGAGACTGGCACAAAACATGCTTTACGTGCTGTTCCTAGGTTTTTTAATCAGGCTCAACAAAATCTACCCAAGATTAAAAAATACCTACCTAATCTGCCCTATTACAAAGCATTCATGCACTAATATCGGGCATCTAAATTAATAGAAGCCCATGCCTGCATTACAACAGATAGTTAAAACACGCCGCACCTATAATCAGTGGGTTGCCAACCAGACCTTAGAAGACTATGCACTGCGTTTTACCGCCCACAAAGGGCGATTAATGAGCATCGAGAGAGTGGCCAAAACGGCCATAGGCGCCACTGCTTTTTTAGCGCTCGAGGGCATAGCCGCAGCAGTGACACTGAGTTACGGCTTTACCAATACTTTGATCGCGATGTTTACGGTGGCGTTGTTATTTTTCATTATCAGTTCGCCAATCGCCTACTACTGCGCCAAACATGGGTTGGATATTGATTTACTGACCCGTGGTGCCGGTTTTGGCTATTTAGGCTCTACTATTACCTCACTTATTTATGCCTCTTTTACCTTTATCTTTTTTGCCATTGAAGCGGCAATTCTCGCCTCTGCTCTGCAGGCACTGCTGGGCATCCCCCTGCAAGTAGGGTATCTGCTGTGCGCGGTGGCGGTGATTCCAATAGTCACTCACGGCATTAAAACCATCAGCAAATTCCAGCTGGGTACGCAAAACCTCTGGTTGTTACTGCAATTTACAGCACTGGTCACTGTGATCTACTGCGAATACCAGCAACTGGATGACTGGAGCCGCTACACCCCCAGCTCGGTAAACAGCGGCCAACACTTTGATATTATGTTATTTGGGGCCGCTGCATCGGTATTTTTTGCCCTGGTTGCGCAGATTGGTGAACAGGTTGACTACCTGCGCTTTATGCCGCAAAAAACTGCCCAGAATAAGCGCCGTTGGTGGTTCTGGTTAATGTTAGCTGGCCCCGGCTGGATCATCATTGGCTTGGTTAAAATGTTATTGGGCTCATTCCTGGCTTATCTGGCCATTAGCCAGGGCGTTGACCCTATTTCTGCCAGCGACCCCAGCCAAATGTACTATAGAGTATTCTCCTACCTCACCAATACTCCCTCACTGGCATTATTTCTCGCGGCACTGATGGTGATTATTTCGCAGTTAAAAATCAATGTGACCAATGCCTACGCAGGCTCCATCGCCTGGTCTAACTTCTTTTCCAGGCTTACCCACAGTCACCCAGGCCGTGTGGTCTGGCTGGTATTTAACGTCGTCATAGCCCTGTTATTAATGGAGTTGGGGATCTACCAGGTACTAGAGTCTATTCTGGGAATTTTTGCCATAGTGGCAGTCAGCTGGTTAGGCTCAGTGTGTGCCGATTTACTGATTAACAAACCTTTGGGTCTGAGCCCAAAAGAAGTCGAATTCAAACGCGCCCACTTATATGACATCAATCCAGTAGGCTGTGGCTCTATGCTACTTTCCACCAGCATCGGGCTACTTTGTTACTTGGGTTTATTCGGTGCTGTAATGCAAAATCTGGGCCATTTTATCAGCCTTATGAGCTGTTTTATCTTAGTGCCACTGATTGCCTGGCTCACTAAAGGGCGCTTCTATCTAGCGCGACAGTCTCCGCAACTGATACCGCTAGCGCAGTCAAAGACCGAAGCCATGCATAATGACCCATTGGATACGGCTACAGTCAACTTAAACTGCGGGATCTGTGAACATGATTTTGAGGCACCGGACATGAGCTACTGTCCCGCCTACGCACTGCCTATCTGTTCTCTGTGTTGCACCTTAGAGGTTCGCTGCCTGGATAGTTGCAAGCCAAAAGCACGTATATCGCAGCAATTAGTAGATTTTCTGGCGCTGTTTTTATCCGCCAAGAAGTCCCAAGTGATCACCGGTCAATTGGGCCGTTTTCTCGGGCTGTTAGCTGTTGTTAATTTACTTAATGCTGCACTACTGGCGGTCATTTACCGACATATGCAGCCCCTTGATCCCAGTGCACTGTTACTGTTAGAGCAGACTTTGTGGATTGTCTTCGTCAGTTTATTGATTGTTTCTGGGGTACTCTGCTGGCTATTGCTGTTAGCGCATGACAGTCGCAGGGTGGCCCAGCAAGAATCCTCCAGCCAAACGCAAAAGCTCACCTTGGAAATACAAGCGCATCAGCAGACAGACTTAGCTCTGCAACAGGCAAAAGAGCTTGCTGAACGCGCCAGTGCGGCAAAAAGTCGCTACCTGACCGGTATCAGCCACGAGCTGCGTACCCCTTTACAATCAATTCTCGGCTACGCTCAATTGTTACTCGATAAAGTTAACATGCCCAGAGAGCACCACAGAGGCCTGCAGATTATCCACCGAAACGGCCAGTACCTGACCGACTTAATCGAGGGATTACTGGATATTTCTAAAATTGAAGCAGGTCGTCTGGACTTGTATCGCAGCCAAGTGCGACTGCCTGAATTACTCACGCAGATGGTCGATATGTTTAACATGCAGGCACGCAGCAAAGGAATTAGCCTGCACTATCAGCCATTGTCCAAGTTGCCTGAAGTGGTTATTTGCGATGAAAAACGACTGCGGCAAATCCTCAACAACTTACTCTCTAATGCCATTAAATACACAACCCGCGGTAGTGTTGAGTTTAGTGTGCGCTATCGCAACCAAGTGGCCGAGTTCATTATCCGCGACACTGGAATCGGCATAGATGCGGAGGCCCTGGAGCGTATCTTTCACCCTTTTGAGCGTGTCCGTGACAGCCACAGCAGTAATTTACC
Source organism: Oceanospirillaceae bacterium (assembly GCA_013215505.1). Lineage (GTDB taxonomy): Bacteria > Pseudomonadota > Gammaproteobacteria > Pseudomonadales > Balneatricaceae > Rs1. The sequence goes on along the minus strand of JABSQZ010000013.1, from coordinate 151,693 downwards.
TGGTACAGGCCTGGGTCTGACCATTGTCAAACTATTGGCAGAGATCATGGGTGGTGACTTACAAGTTGAAAGTACCTTGGGTCAGGGCAGCTGCTTTAAGGTCAGTCTTATGTTGCCCTGGGCTACCCAGCAAGGGCTGGAGAAAAAGAATCAGAAAAAGATAGCGGGCTACGAAGGTTATCAGCGCAGTTTGTTATTGGTTGATGATGATCCTGTGGTCCGGGGCCTGTTCAGCGAGCTGCTGATGCCGCTTGGTTTTCGCATACTGGAGGCACAGAGCGGAGAAAAATGCCTGCAAATGTTAGAGGAAACAGACGTCGACTTTATTCTATTGGATATCAACATGCCGGGAATTAACGGTTTAAAAGTGGCGCAACAATTGCGTCAGCGCAATATCAAAACGCCCATTGTGATGCTCTCTGCCGACGTACAAGAGCAACATGGCAATATAAAATCCGCATACGGCTACGATGGATACCTGATAAAACCTGTCGCTAATGCATTACTGCTAGAGACTATTGCCAGTCATTTAGAGATTAATTGGGTGTACCAGAGTGTTACTCCTGTGGATCCAAAGCAAGACAACGTGCCAGTGCCCATCGCAGCTCAAGCCCTGGTAATTCCCGATCACGCACTGCTGTTAGAACTCAAAGCTTGCGCGCAAATGGGCTACCACAAAGGGGCCAGCGAATTACTTACTCAGATAGCCGAGCTGTCAATACTTTCCCCTAACGCCTTGTCACAGTTACAACTGCTGTGTACTAACTTTCAATTTGAACAACTTGCCAAAGCACTGGAGATCAGCAGCGATGCATAGTACCGCAAACAGTCATGCCAAGCGCAGAGATATCGTACTGGTGGTCGATGATTCGGCAGATGCCCTGAGTTTGATTAACGAGGTCTTGGAAGATGCCAATATGGACGTACTAGTAGCATTGGATGGCAGAGCGGCGCTGACCATCGCTGCGCGGATTAGGCCCGATATAATTTTATTGGATGCACTAATGCCTAATATGGATGGATTCAGTACTTGCCAGGCATTGAAAGCCGACCCACAGCTGGCCCCTATTCCGGTAATATTCATGACCGGACTCACCGATAGCGTTGATATAGTACGCGGACTCAACGCCGGTGGTGTGGACTACCTGACTAAACCTATCGACAGCAGCGAGCTATTGGCACGTATGAAAGTCCATTTATCTAATGCCAAACTCACTAACAGCGCCCAGTCGGCACTGGACAGTACTGGGCAGCACTTGCTGACCTTTTCTGCCAGTGGACGACTGCTCTGGGCTACCCCGCAAGCCTATGCGTTACTCGCCAGAGCCAGGGCAGATGAATCCTGGCAGCAACAGCAGCTGGCCCCGCAACTACGACAGTGGTTTAGTCATCAGCCACCCGCTGAGCAACAGCTTGAGCTGCAACAGCTTGACTACCCTCTGTCACTAAAGTTAATCAGCAATCAGGCTAACGGCGATATTTTATTGCGGCTGATGGATGGTCAGCGCCCTACTGACGAACAGCAACTACAAAAGCGCTTAAATTTAACCAGTCGCGAGTCTCAAGTACTGCACTGGATTGCCAAGGGAAAAACCAATCGTGAAATTGCCCAGATTCTGCAGATGAGTCCTAGGACAGTCAACAAACACCTGGAGCAGGTTTTTCCTAAATTGTCGGTGGATAATCGCACTGCGGCCGCGGCCGTTGCCCTGCGCGTGCTGGTACAAGTGCATTAATAAAAAGCTGTATTATTCGCCCATTTTGCTAACCCTGCCACAGTTTTGCTCATTGTTTAGCGGCTGATTTGGTTTGTGCTAATAGCAGCAGTACGTCAAATAACGTATGCCACTGCGTTATTCACCTGATAGTGATTAACGGTTTTTTTTTTAATAATAGCCTCAGTAAAAATTTAGCAGTGCCGTGCACTGCGCAATTTTATCTTCCAGGCCGCCATTTATGCAGCGACCAAGCTGTCATTTATGCAGCAACCGGGGATTCGTTCGACATCTATCTGAGGAAAAATACGTCATGAAGATCAAACAACTGCTTTCAACACTGGCACTGTCTGTCAGCTGTGCCATCTGCGCCAGCGCCATCGCCGCCGACACTATTAAAGTCGGTGTACTACACTCTCTGTCCGGCACTATGGCGATCAGCGAAACCACCTTGAAAGACACCGTTTTAATGATGGTCGAAGAGCAGAATAATAAAGGCGGTTTATTGGGTAAGCAGCTTGAAGCCGTGGTTGTTGACCCCGCCTCTAACTGGCCGTTATTTGCAGAAAAAACCCGCGAGCTACTGACTCAAGAAAAGGTTGATGTGATTTTTGGTAGCTGGACATCTGTGTCAAGAAAATCTGTGCTTCCAGTGATTGAAGAGCTAAACGGCTTGATGTTCTACCCAGTGCAGTACGAGGGAGAAGAGTCGTCGAAAAATATTTTTTACACCGGAGCTGCTCCTAACCAACAAGCTATTCCGGCGGTCGATTACCTGATGAACGATCTTGAGGTTACACGTTGGGTACTTGCCGGTACCGATTACGTTTACCCACGCACCACCAACAAGATCTTAGTGGCCTACCTGAAATCTAAAGGTGTGAGCGATGCTGACATCATGATTAACTACACACCTTTCGGCCATTCCGATTGGCAGTCTATAGTCTCTGATATCAAAAAGTTTGGTAGCGAAGGCAAGAAGACCGCCGTCGTTTCTACTATCAATGGTGATGCCAACGTACCTTTCTACAAAGAACTAGGCAACCAGGGAATCTCTGCACAAGATATTCCAGTGGTCGCTTTCTCTGTCGGTGAAGAAGAATTATCGGGCATTGATACTAATCCACTTGTGGGTCACTTAGCCGCCTGGAACTATTTCCAAAGTGTAGAGAGCGATGAGAACAGCGCCTTTATTGCTAAGTGGAAAGCCTTTATTGGCGATGACAAACGCGTCACTAACGACCCCATGGAAGCGACTTATATAGGTTTCAACATGTGGGCTCAGGCTGTCACAGCAGCGGGAACTACAGCTGTCGACGCCGTAGAGCAAGCGATGTTGGGGCAAACTACAGCTAACTTAACCGGTGGTATCGCGACCATGAACAACAACCACCACTTGAGCAAGCCAGTGCTGATCGGTGAGATTCAGGATGACGGACAGTTTGAAGTAGTCTGGTCAACAGATTCAGTGGTTGCCGGCGATGCCTGGTCTGATTTTTTACCCGGATCTAAAGATTTGATCGCAGATTGGAGCAGCAAGACTCAATGCGGTAACTACAATACTGTGACTAAATTGTGTTCTGGTCAAAAGTAAGATTACTGTATTAAGAGGTAATAACCTCTGTGCTGCAGGCACTGATTGTGATTTTTTAGATGATCAGTGCCTGGGCAATCAGTCACCAGATAATTGTTACTGACAATCTCTATATTTTCTAACTGCCAAGTCGCTGCCCTGTGGCGCCGGGCATTGCAGATATTTCTTCCATATCCTACCTGCCTCTATCCATCAAGCACAGCGTCGACGCTGTGGTTTTTCGATTTTCGGGAGTATACCTTGAAACACTTTTTCGTCATTTGTTGCGCTGTACTTGGGCTGTTCGCCTGCGAGTTACAAGCCCAGCAACAAACTACTCTCGCCAGCGATACAGCCGAGCAATTACAACAGCTAACTAACAATAAATTAAAACAATCAATGCAGCTACTGCAAAGCATTGCCAGTCGCGAAGGCACCAATATGCTGCCACTGTACCAGGCACTGCTCAAAGGTCAGTTGTATTATATTAAACACAGCACGCAGATGATTTCAGTGCGTAAAAGCGGCAGCGAAAAACACTACAGCGAACTATTTAGTGGCGCTGCTATTGCCGCGTTGCCCGCTAATGAAATCAAAAAAGTTCGTGTCAATAACAAAATCCGCGGTTTTTTACGTCAGCACATTTCTAAGTTAAAGCTATCAGCTAAAGATCCCCAGGCACGGTTGGCGGCTCTGCAATCGTTGTTGGGTAGTTTAACCCCCGAAACTATTAGCAACATCGCACAGTTGCGTCTGAGTGAAAACAATCTTCAGGTACAACAGCTGATGGATTTGGCGCTGACCATAGACCGGGCGATCAACGCCAGTTTAGCCATAGAGCAAGTGAGCGCTATCAAGCTATTGCAGGAGAGTTTAGAGCCGCAAGTGCGCAATACTTTAACCTCATTAAACAGCACTAAAACACATCCGTCGGTGCAAAAGGCGGCGCAACAAGCGCTACTGAAAATTGAGCAGAGCATTGAATTTTACGGCTACCTGGAGCAATTGTTTTTTGGCCTGAGCCTGGGTTCAGTGCTACTGCTGGCGGCAATAGGGCTGGCGATCACCTTCGGCATGATGGGGGTGATTAACATGGCCCACGGAGAAATGATCATGATCGGCGCCTACACCACTTACGTGGTGCAGCTGTTAATGCCAAATCTGCTTGAGTACTCGCTGTGGGTGGCTATCCCACTGGCCTTCATTGTATCCGGCAGTGTCGGTATCTTAATTGAGCGCTGTGTTATTCGCTTTTTACACGGCCGTCCGCTCGAGACTCTACTGGCCACTTTCGGCATCAGCCTGATTTTACAGCAACTAGTGCGCAGCATATTCTCACCGCTGAACCGCCAGGTCGCCTCCCCCCAGTGGATGAGTGGTTCCTGGGAGATAAACCCAGTGTTTTCGCTGACCTTAAACCGGCTCTACATCCTGGCCTTTGCACTGCTGGTGTTTTTTGCACTGCTGTTTATCTTGAAGAAAACCTCACTTGGGCTAAACGTGCGCGCCGTCTCGCAAAACCGTGATATGGCCAAGGCGATGGGTATCCGCACTGGCTGGGTAGATGCCATGACCTTCGGTCTGGGTTCAGGTATCGCCGGTATTGCCGGGGTGGCGCTGAGCCAGTTAACCAACGTAGGTCCCAATTTAGGCCAGGCCTATATTATCGACTCTTTTATGGTGGTGGTGTTCGGCGGGGTCGGCAATTTATTTGGCACTTTAGTGGCGGCCTTTTCCCTGGGAATTGCCAACAAGCTTTTAGAACCCAGCACCGGTGCAGTATTAGCCAGTATTTTTGTATTAGTGTTCATAATCTTATTTATCCAGAAACGCCCTAAAGGTTTGTTTCCACAAAAAGGGAGGGCTACCGAATGAGTAAGCTAACTGAATATTTTTCCAACCGATCTGCAGTACAAAGTTCAGTCCTGCCTTTTGTGCTGATTTTATTTGTGGTCACAATGGCCTGTGTGTTGGGCAACTTAGTGTTAGATCCCAGTTCAATGTTTTACGTCAGCACTTATACCATCACTTTGCTCGGTAAGTATTTATGTTATGCAATGCTGGCGCTGGCGGTGGATATCATCTGGGGCTATTGCGGTATTCTCAGTTTGGGACACGGTGCTTTTTTTGCTCTAGGGGGTTATGCCATGGGGATGTATCTGATGCGCCAGATCGGTGATCGCGGTGTCTACGGTAACCCGGAATTACCCGATTTCATGGTGTTTCTCGACTGGCAGCAACTGCCCTGGTACTGGCAGGGAATGGACCAATTTTGGTTTGCCATGATAATGGTGGCACTCGTGCCCGGTTTACTGGCTTTTGTCTTTGGCTGGCTGGCCTTTCGCTCGCGAGTCACCGGTGTGTATCTGTCGATCATCACTCAGGCTATGACTTACGCATTACTGCTGGCGTTTTTTCGCAATGAAATGGGTTTTGGCGGCAACAATGGCCTTACCGATTTCAAAGACATTCTCGGCTTTAGCCTGCAGGCCGACAGCACTCGCATTGCGCTGCTAATAGTCACTGCAGTTGCTCTGGCGGCGGTATTGATGATCAGCCAGTTAATCCTCAGTTCCCGTCTGGGCAAAGTAATCATTGCCATTCGCGACTCTGAGGCCAGGACCCGCTTTCTCGGCTATCGCACCGATCACTTCAAAGTCTGTCTGTTTGTCTACTCGGCAGTGATCGCGGCGATTGCCGGTGCCTTGTATGTGCCTCAAGTAGGTATCATCAACCCCGGTGAATTCTCACCGCTGAACTCGATCGAGATCGTGGTCTGGGTTGCCATAGGCGGGCGCGGGACTTTAATAGGCGCGATTGTCGGGGCGCTGTTGGTTAACTATGCCAAGACTCGCTTTACCGCCATCATGCCCGAAGTCTGGTTGTTTGCCCTGGGAGGTCTGTTCGTACTAGTGACCTTATTTTTACCTAGGGGACTGGCTGGACTCGTCGGTCAGATTAAACAAAAAGTTAGTCTGAATAAAACTTTCAAATCGGAGCCACAGAGCAGATGACTATTTTACAGGGAGCTGCTGAATTTATGCGTCAGGACCAGGTCTGGTCTTTTATGCAACAGAGCCAACCGGACCAACGGATAAACGTATCCAAGCAAGTGATCTTGTACGTGGAGGGATTGAATTTAAGCTTTGACGGTTTCAAGGCTCTGAATAATCTCAATTTGTACGTCAACGACGGCGAGCTGCGCTGCCTGATCGGCGCTAATGGCGCCGGAAAAACCACCTTAATGGACGTGATTACCGGCAAGACCGAATGCGATTCGGGTTCTGTGTATTTCGGCCAAACGCTGAATTTACTGGAGCGTGATGAAGCGCAGATTGCCCAGCTGGGGATCGGACGCAAGTTCCAGAAGCCTACCGTGTTTGCAGCGCAGAGCGTGTTTGATAATTTAGAGTTGTCGCTGAAAACTAACAAGGGGGTGATGGCCACCCTCTTTGCCAGGCTCAACTCTGCGCAAACTGATCGCATCTATCAGGTTCTGCAAACTATTGGCCTTAAACAGCAGTGTTTTATGCTGGCAGGAGCACTCTCCCACGGGCAAAAACAGTGGTTAGAAATTGGCATGTTACTGGTGTCCGAGCCACGGCTGCTGCTAATCGATGAGCCGGTGGCGGGCATGACCGCCGAGGAGACCGAGCGCACCGCAGAACTGCTGACCTCACTGGCCGGCGAGCGCACGGTAATTGTGGTGGAACACGACATGGAGTTTGTGCGCAGTATCGCCCGCACCGTCACAGTCTTGCACCAGGGATCGGTATTGGCAGAGGGCAGCATGAATGACATTCAAAACAACCAGGCGGTAATCGACGTCTACTTAGGAGAGAGTCAGTGATTGCGATTAATAAAGTCAGCCAACACTACAACAGTTCGCAGATACTCTGGGATTTGGACCTGCAGATAAGCGCTGGCAGTTGTACTTGCATCATGGGCCGTAACGGGGTCGGCAAAACCACACTGCTTAAATGTTTGATGGGTCTGTTGCCAATCAGCAGCGGTGAAATACTGCTCGAGGGCGAACCGCTGCACAATCGCAACGCCGAGGCCCGCGCTCCCGCTGGTATAGGATATGTTCCCCAAGGGCGAGATATTTTCCCGCTGCTCAGTGTCGAGGAGAATCTGCGCATCGGCCTGCCGGTTCGCAAAGATAAAGCCAGGGTGCTGCCGGAGAAAATTTTCGAACTGTTTCCGGTACTACACGACATGCTGCAGCGCCGCGGCGGCGACCTCTCAGGCGGGCAGCAGCAACAGCTGGCGATCGCCCGGGCACTGGTGATAGATCCGAAAATTCTGATCCTGGATGAACCAAACGAGGGGATTCAACCCAATATAGTGCATCAGATCGGCGATGTGATACTGCAGCTAAACGCCGAGGGAATGACCGTGATACTGGTCGAGCAAAAGCTCGGCTTTGCACGGCGCGTGGGTAAAGAATTCAGGCTGATGGAAAAAGGCCGCATCGTTGCAAGCGACGCCATGGAGAACCTCAACGACCCATTAATTCGCCAGTACATGGCGGTTTGATTAACAGCATTAAGCGTTTAAAAACACTGCTGATAACTCTGGCATGATAACTGCTATTACACTGCAATGTGTCGTAATCGCTGCGCCACTTACTCAGGTAAGCGCACCAACAGGGACTGCTTATCTGACGAATGCACCATAACAAACCTAAGTCGCACCAACTAAGTGCATAACAATAATTATAGCTACTGTGGCGATAGTCGTAGTTACTTGCAGGCTTGCAAAACATGAACACAACCACAAGCCAAGATTCAGCGTTGCTGCCCGACAGCCGCAGTGAATCTCAGCCGCCTGTCTCCCGTTGGCATGCTCATTTAAAGTTACAGTTAAGCTCCACTAAACGCGGTGTAGTGATCAGCCACAGTAGCCACTGCGGTCCCCTGTATGTGCAAAAAGCATTTTACCCCGAGGGCAGAGAACTGCCCCACGTCTATATTTTGCACCCCCCCGGCGGTTTAGTCTCCGGTGACAAACTGCAAATAAATATCAGTACAGATCGAAACAGCAAAGTGCTGATCACTACCCCGGGTGCCGGGCGAGTGTATCGCGCACGTGCTGATAAAGCCTTACAACAGCAAATTGTCAGATTGTCGGTGCACAGCAACGCCTGCATAGAATGGCTGCCGCTGGAAACTATTATCTACCCCGGCGCCAATACCCGCCTGGACACTCAAGTGACACTGGCAAAAGGAAGCTCTTTTATCGGCTGGGACATTTGCGCTCTGGGGCTGCCTGCCAGTGGTCAGGACTTTAACAGCGGTAGCTTGCAACAGTGCCTGCAAATTGAGCTTGCAGGACGCATCGTCCTGCGCGAGCGGCTGGTGCTGAACGACCACAACCGAGAGCTAATCAACAGCAGCTGCGGTTTCGCCAATAGACCCGTGAACGCCCTGATGGTGGCAGGCCCTTTTACTGAGGGGGCCGAGTTGGAGGTTCTGCTGGAAAAATTACAGCGACTATGCGCCGAGCTGGCAGCCAGTACTGATACGACACTGGCGACTGGCAGCGCTCCACTGTGCTCGGTCAGTCACTGCGGCGATTTTATTTTACTGCGCTATTTGGGCCATTGTGCTCAGCAGGCACGGCTGTTATTTAGCGACTGCTGGGCGCAGTTGCGCCCGTCGCTACTGGGGATTCCCCACTGCCCACCGCGTATTTGGGCCACCTAATTATAACCAATAACAACCACTAGCCATCGCTAGTAAGAGGTTCAGCATGGATTTATTACCCAGAGAAAAAGACAAGTTGCTACTGTTTAGCGCCGCTCTGCTGGCAGAGCGTCGTCTAAAGCGCGGGGTCAAACTCAATTACCCTGAGGCCATGGCCTATCTCTCTATGGAGATCATCGAGGGTGCCCGAGACGGCAGGAGTGTCGCCGAGTTGATGAGCTACGGCAAGACCTTGCTGCGTGCCGAGCAAGTGATGGAGGCGGTTCCGGATCTGATCCACGAAGTTCAAGTGGAAGCGACCTTCCCGGACGGCACTAAGCTTGTCACAGTACACCAACCTATCAGCTGAAAGCGAGGAGCGAGCCAATGATTCCAGGTGAAATACAAGTCGCCAAAGGCGACATCGAACTCAATGTCGGACGCAAGACTTTACAGCTGCGGGTAGAAAACAGCGGCGACCGGCCGATACAAGTCGGTTCACACTACCATTTTTACGAGGTCAACCCGGCGCTTAAATTTGCCAGACAAGAAACCTTGGGCTACCGCTTAAATATTGTTTCAGGTACTGCTATTCGCTTCGAGCCCGGTCAGGGACGCAATGTTGAACTGGTTGCCTACGCTGGGTCAAAGACCATTTATGGTTTTCGCGGACAAGTGATGGGGCAGATTGCGGAGCCTTCATCATGAGCAGTATCGACAGACAAAGTTATGCGCAGATGTTCGGCCCCACCACTGGCGACAGAGTGCGCCTGGGCGACACTGACTTGTGGATAGAGGTTGAAAAAGATCACTGTCAATACGGCGATGAAGTCAAATTCGGCGGCGGTAAAGTGATACGCGACGGCATGGGCCAGAGCCAAGTCACTAATGACATAGCGGTAGATACCGTGATCACTAATGCGTTGATACTTGATCACTGGGGTATAGTCAAAGCCGATGTCGGTCTTAAACAGGGCCGTATTGCCGCTATCGGCCGGGCCGGCAACCCAGACATTCAAGATGGCATCAACATCGTGATAGGTCCGGGCACAGAAGTGATCGCCGCCGAGGGGGCGATACTCACCGCCGGGGGCATAGATGCACACATTCATTTTATCTGCCCACAGCAGGTAGAAGAAGCGCTGATGTCCGGGATAACCACCATGATAGGCGGTGGCACAGGACCTGCCACAGGTACTAAGGCGACCACTTGTACGCCCGGACCCTGGCACCTCGGTAAAATGCTGCAAGCCACTGACAACATGCCGATGAATTTAGGTTTTCTCGGCAAGGGCAACGCCAGTTTGCCCGAGGCATTGGCTGAACAGCTAGAGGCTGGGGCCTGTGGCCTGAAACTTCACGAGGACTGGGGCACTACCCCCGCCTCTATCGACAACGCTCTTAGTGTCGCCGAGCAGTACGACGTGCAAGTCGCTATCCACACTGATACTTTAAACGAGTCCGGTTTTGTCGACGATACCCTGGCGGCCTTTAAAGGCCGGGTGATCCACACTTACCACACTGAAGGTGCCGGCGGTGGTCACGCCCCGGATATCATCAAAGCTTGCGCCTCGCCCAACGTACTGCCCTCCTCCACCAACCCGACTCGCCCCTACACTCACAATACAGTGGACGAACACTTAGACATGTTGATGGTCTGTCACCACCTGGACAGTAACATCCCCGAAGATGTAGCTTTTGCCGACTCAAGGATTCGCAAAGAGACCATAGCCGCCGAGGACATATTGCACGATCGTGGTGCCTTCAGCATGATTTCATCTGATTCACAGGCCATGGGCCGGGTCGGCGAAGTCATCACTAGGACCTGGCAGAGTGCCCACAAGATGAAACAGCAGTTGGGTTTGCTGGCAGAAGATTTAGAACGCGGTTGCGACAACTTTCGTGCCAAACGCTACATCGCCAAATACACTATCAATCCGGCGATAACCCACGGTATCTCCGACGAAGTCGGCTCAGTAGACGTGGGCAAGCTCGCTGATCTGGTGCTGTGGAAACCCGCCTTTTTCGGGGCGAAACCCGAGCTGATCATCAAGGGAGGTATGATAGTTGCGGCGCAGATGGGTGACCCCAACGCCTCCATTCCAACCCCACAGCCAGTACATTACCGACCTATGTTTGGCAGCTTTGGCCTGGCACCGGCCAATACTTGTGTGACTTTTGTCGCCCAGGCGGCCATCGACAACAAGTTGGCCGCTAAACTGGGATTACAGAGACAGCTAGTCGCCTGTAAGAACACCCGCAATATCTCTAAACAAGACATGGTACACAATAGTTGGTTGCCGGACATCAGCGTCGATCCGCAGACTTATGAAGTGCGCGCCGATGGCGAATTGCTCAGCTGTGAACCTGCCACTGAACTGCCACTCGCTCAACTCTACAACCTTTTTTAGGAATATTTATGCTAGAAATTCACCATAGAATAGGACTAGAGAGCCCTGATCCAGCAGACTTTGTAGTGGTGCTTTCTCACGAGCAACGCGAGCGTGGTCGAATGTTGCTAAACAGTGAGTGCGGTGCAGAAGTACGACTGTTTCTAAAACGCGGTCAGCCGTTAATAGTCGGTGAGTATCTGCAATCGCTGTGTGGCAAGATCGTGCAGATTCAAGGCGCTCTGGAAGAAGTTGCCCGGGCCCAATGCGGCGACTGGCAGACGTTCTCCCGCGCCTGCTATCACTTGGGCAACAGACACGTCAAATTACAAGTGGGCGAGTGCTCTCTGCAGATAAAGCCCGACCATGTATTGGAAGAGATGCTTTTGCAACTGGGCTTAAAGATCGAACATCAGTTGAGTATTTTCACCCCGGAATCTGGAGCATACAAGCATGTCCATCAGCAGCACTGATACCTCGATGCTGCGGCTACTGCAACTCAGTAGCGTCAGTTTGCCGGTGGGCGGCTATGCCTTCTCCCAGGGATTAGAGTACGCAATCGACAGCAACTGGGTGAGTGACGAAGCGCAAATCCAGCAGTGGTTGCAGATGCAGTTAAGTCAATCAATTGCCCAGTTAGAACTACCGATTTTACGACTTTGCATGCAGACCCTGATTGAGGGGAAACCCTCTGAGCTAGAACAATACAACGCCTTAGTCCTGGCTAGTAGAGAAAGTAAAGAGCTGCGCTTAACCGATACGGCGATGGGCGAAGCGCTCGCCAGAGTACTGCGCAATCAGGGTATCGAGTTGCACTTTAAGCCCGCAGAGCAGATAAGCTTTGTGGTTATGTTTGCTGTGGCCGCCCAACACTGGAAAATTAGTTATGCGACAGCAGCACTGGGCTTTTGCTGGTCCTGGCTGGAAAACCAAGTGTCTGCGGCAACTAAACTGGTGCCTTTGGGGCAAACTCAGGCGCAGCGCCTGCTCGGCACTTTACAACCGGCGATACTTGAAGCCATTAACAGCGCAGAGGATATACCCGCCGATGAAGTCGGCGCTTGTCTACCGGCACTGGCCATTGCCAGCGCCCTGCACGAGACCCAGTACTCCCGGCTCTTTCGCTCTTAACACTATGCCCAATTGATACTTATTCCATACGAGGATTCACAGATGCAACAACTTAAACAAACCTTACGTATAGGTGTTGGCGGTCCGGTCGGTTCCGGGAAAACCGCCCTGCTGCGCTCACTTTGCACTGCAATGCGCGATTATTACGACATCGCGGTGGTCACTAACGATATATACACTCAGGAAGACGCCAAATTTTTGACCGCCAACCAGGCACTTTCTGCCGATCGCATTATTGGCGTGGAAACCGGCGGCTGCCCACACACTGCGATCCGCGAAGACGCTTCGATGAATTTAGCGGCCATCGATCAGTTAATTTCCCGTCACGGCGAGTTGGACATCATCTTTGTTGAGAGTGGCGGTGACAACCTCAGTGCGACTTTCAGCCCGGAACTCTCGGATCTCACCTTGTACGTGATCGATGTATCCGCTGGCGATAAAATTCCGCGCAAAGGCGGCCCTGGCATCACCAAATCTGACCTGCTGATTATCAACAAAACTGACTTAGCACCCCTGGTAGGTGCGTCTTTAGAAGTAATGGATGTGGACGCCAGGCGCATGCGCAAAGATCGGCCTTTTGTCTTTTCCAACTTAAAGAGTGCCCAGGGGGTGGATCAGATAATTGAGTTCATCATCAGTCAGGGCATGTTGGTGCAGCGCGATATACCTAAAGCCACTGCAGTCGTGTAATAGTCGAAGCCCCTGGCAGAATCTGCTTTGGGCGCTTCGCTAATACAGTGATTAGCTGCACTTATGACATTGACCTATCCGCTAAAAGCAGCGATAGACTTACACAACCTTTTATGGCTTTAGGCTCAAAAGAAACAGAGATAATTTACAACTCATACTATTAATGTTCTACCGTATGACGATCAACTTGCCTTTATTATCACCGCTAAAAAACAAGTTCAAACCCTCGATCGCCGATTCTAATCCCTCTATTACATGTGCTCTATGTTTGATCTTACCCGCCATTACATAGGGGGGTTAGTTTTTCCAGCAGCGCCGGCGCCTGGTGAAAGTGATCAGGCATAGTGAAAACCTGGATGGTCAGACGACGTTTAAGGACACTCATCCAGCTGGGTCTCGCTGCTGCTACCTCTTTGTCATAACCGGCAATCAAGCCACAGACGATGATACGACCGTGGGCATTCATACGCTCCACGATTAAATGTTGTATCGGGCCACCAGTATTATCAAAAAACAAATCTATGCCACTGGGCGCTAGCTGCGCCAGTTGTTGGTCTAAATCGTCGCTGTTGTAATTAATTGCAGCATCAAAACCTAATTCATTCACTATCCAATCGGCTTTTTCATTTTTACCGACCACACCAATAAACTGCAGACCATCAGCTTTAGCTAACTGGCCAACAATTGAACCGACAGAACCAGCGGCCCCGGTGACGATGACGATGACGATGATAGTTTCACCCTGTTTAGGTTTACCTACATTAAATAAACCTTGAGTTGCCGTTAAACCTGGTAGGGCGAAAACAGATAAAAATAGTTTCATCGGGCAATGGAACTTCTATCTTGTTCAAACCTTCGCCACTACTGAGTAAATATTGCTGCCATCCCATCATCCCCAACACCCGATCGCCCACGTTAAAGTCTGTATGGTTACTTTCTATGACTTCACCAATACCGGCACTTCGCATCACGTCCCCCAACGCTACCGGGACGATATAGCTATTAGTATCCGGGCTCATCCAACCGAACATAGCCGGGTCAAGTGACATATGGTTTTGCTTAACTAAAAATTCACCCGCTGTCACTTTGGGATTTCCTGTTCAACCATTTCAAATAACTCTGCTGTGATAGGGCCACCTGTATGCAGCTTAATCAGTTTAATCAGTTTAATCGCTGTAAAGCTTGTCATCGCTAGCGGCCTTTATCCAATATGATATGAGTGGGTCTTTATGTGGAGCAATTATCCATATTCTTGACCTGATACACCTACTAATTTGCTAATCTTTATCTTCATTAAGATCATAATAGTCACTTTAGGCGAACATGGATAAATGATGAGTTTTATAATATTTAATTAAGACCTTGGGGGCAGAGTGTTTACTAGAGCAGCTGAATTTTTCACTGTACCAACCTGTTTAAAGTCCGCACAAAAGCGTGAAGTTGGTATGCAAGTACATACCGTCCGATATCCCTTAAAGAGATATCGGATCTAAGCGTTTATTGCCTAATTGATGATCTACTGAAAAGTATAATTCAGAGCATTGATTTGCGCAGCACTGTTCTGCACTGCATTACCATTTTCTTTTAGCTTCTCGGTAAGATGGGTATTATCTTTTGATATTTCATCTATTGTCTGGATACTGGTGCTAATTTGTTCCGCCACCAGGCTTTGCTGTTCTGTCGCCGCGGCGATCTGCAGGGAAGTATCAGAAACTTTGCCCATCATAGCGATGACTTTGATCATTGCCTCACCCGCCAGAATGCTTTGTTGGCTACATTGTTTGGCCTGCTCCTGATTGTTACGCATAGTAATTTCCCAGGCAGCGAGGGTCTGTTGGAGCGCGACTACCGAGTCCGAGATCTGTTCTGTGGCTCGCTGAGTTCGTCCCGCTAAAGTACGAACTTCATCCGCAACTACTGCAAATCCTCTTCCCTGTTCACCCGCTCTGGCCGCTTCAATGGCAGCATTTAGGGCCAGTAAATTAGTTTGATCAGCAATACCACTAATCTCTTGCATAATGTTAGAGATCTTATCCGCATCATGCATCAATTCCGATGCGGAATTGGCAGAGTTTTCGACTTCTAGGGCCAATGAAGAAACGGTCCCCTCAGCGGTATTAATGGTTTCTATGGCCTCCTCGCAGACTTTACCCACTGCTTTGATGTGCTCGTTGGAGTTAACAGTACTGTGGCCAATTTCTGCAATTGAAGCACTGAAGTCATTGATAGCCACTGTCAACTGCCCTAACTGTTCGCTTTGTAGCATAAGACCCGCTAAAGATTTCTCGGCATCTTCGCCGAGAATATTAGAGGTATCTACCAGGCTGTTTCCATAATCACTACTTCGACCTAATACTGTGCGTAACCTGGCTATGGACATTTCCTGATTATAATCGGCGATACCCACCAGCCCTTTTCCGGAAAAGATGTATCTGGATGGGCTATCTATGTTGTTTTTTAGCTTAGAAATATACTGCGGTAATTTAAAAAACTCCTCCCGATAAATCACCAACATTGCTGCTAACACTAATAATGGGCTAATCAGATCCATTAAATTTTTTGTCATATAAAACTGCCAGGCGAAAATGCAGAATAACAACACAGCAAACAAACTGTGCTTTAACGATCGATTAGCCGCAAAATCTGCAACTTTTTTGCCTTGATTTAATCGTTGGTAAAGCGCGATGGCATCACGTTTTTGCTCGGCGCTCGGACAGACCCGCACCGACTGATAGCCCGTTACTATCCCATTTTCTGTCAGCGGAGTTACGTAGGCATCCACCCAATAGTAGCCACCTTGCTTACAACGATTTTTCACCATGCCACGCCATGGTTTATTTTTTTTCAGTTTCCCCCATAAGTCGGCAAAGGCGGCGGACGGCATATCTGAATGGCGGACAATATTGTGGTGCTGACCAATTAATTCTTCAGGGGTATAACCTGACACTTTGGAAAACTCGTCGTTAACATAAGTAATAATACCGCGTGTATCGGTGATAGAAACCAATTGATCCGAAGGGCTAAAAGTTATTTCTCTCTCTTGGCTAGTCATAGTTTTGTTTCGCTTTCCTTTGCTAAAATTGATTATATGCAGTGACCAGAGAGTATAGTTGGTTTAGATGAAGCAATGGTGAATGTATCTGCAGTAATTGTGTAATATCTTATAAAAGTTTACATTGTCATAATCTATCGGAGTTGCTTGTTTTTATTTAACTATTTCAAAACATCCAGGAAAATTTTATAACTGTCAATGTGACTGCTGTTTCGCACATGCATAGCTGGGGAGCGCAAGCTTTATCTGCCACGCTTTGCAGTTGAAAGTCATTGTGCTGTTGTATCGATCCACCATCAGAGCGCTTTATAACGGGTACAGGAACTAGCGGCCTTATTCGCTGCTACTTTAGGCTAAGTGACTTCATTCTTATCGCTTTGCGGCAAACCTAATGAGAGAATTTGGATCCAGGGACTTAGAAAAGAGAAATCCCTGAAATTTTGTACAGCCTGATACAACCAGATAATCAAACTGTCCCCTGGTTTCTACCCCCTCTGCAATGACATCTTTATTTAAATTTTCCGATAGTCCTATGATGGCTCCCACCAAGGTAGAGTTTTGTTTGTCATTGCCAATATCCTGCACAAAAGAGCGATCAATTTTCATACAGGAGAAAGGGAGTTTTGCCAGATAACTTAACGATGAAAAGCCGGTACCAAAATTATCAATAGAAAAGGTAACGCCCAATTCTCGCAACTGATTGAAAGTTTTTATATTGCATTCACTACCTTGCATTAATGTAGTTTCAGTAATTTCCAATACCAGCTGATCTGCCGGGAAGCCAGTCTTAACTAACACCTCATTTACAGTATTATAAAAGTCAGGCCACTTGATTTGCTTCGCTGAAATGTTAACCGATAATTGTAATTGAGCAGAAACAGCTCCCCGATCAATTAAACCTTGAATCGTCTGGCACGCCTCCTTTAATACCCATTTGCCACATTCTATGATATTTCCTGTGTCCTCCAACAATGGGATGAACAGATTTGGAAACACCAGCCCGACAGCAGGGTGGCGCCAGCGAAGAAGAGCCTCAACACCTATCAACTTATTATCTACATCAACCTGGGGCTGATACTCGAGTTCCATTTCCCCATTACAGATTGCGCGTTGCACACTTACTTCTAAAATACGGCGAACCTGTAATGATTCACCTAATGCCTGGTCAAAGTATTCACAACTACTGCCATTATTTTTTTTGGCTTTGTACATCGCCATATCAGCTTGTTTCAAGGCCTCCTCACTTGATGCCTCATTACCAAGAAAAACGGTCACCCCAATGCTGATTGTAGAATACACCTGTTGTTTACTGAGATAGAATGGTTGACCCATCACCGCCAATAGTTTTTGTGTTACTTTATCTGAGTTCTCAGGTTCATCTAGCTGCTCTATTAAAATGGCAAATTCGTCACCGGATAATCGGGCCAGTATGTCTTGCGCACGCAAACAATCACGAAACCTCGCTGCTACTTGGATTAATAATTCATCCCCTGCTGAATGCCCAAAGCTATCATTCACTTGTTTAAACTGGTCCATATCAATAAAAAATACGGCTAACTTTTCGCCATTTCTTTTTGATCGATCAATCGATTCTGTGACTCTTGCCATGAAGGATGCCCTGTTCAACAAACCGGTTAGCGGATCATTCAGAGCAAGATAACTTAAGCGTTCTTCGATTTTCTTCCTTTCGACTGCATAGCGGATCGACTTATTTAAGGCATAGCTATCAAACCTTCCTTTCACTATATAATCCTGAGCGCCAGACTGAAGTGCCTTTAGCGCCGTCAATTCATCATCAGATGAACTAATAATCACCACCGCAATATTTGGCGCCATCTTCAAAATAGCCAGTAAACCTTCCAGACCTTGAGCATCAGGTAATGACAGATCAAGTAAGATCACATCGAAATAATCTTCCCCGATTAACTTGCATGCTCCTTGCAAACTCTCTGTTTGCGACAGCTTGATATCTGTTACTTGTTCTCGGAACAACAATTCAAACATCAAGCGAGCATCACCCGGATTATCTTCAACCTGCAATACTTGTATTTCAAAGTGTGTATCTTCTTTTAGATTCACGCGTTCGTTGCTGCTGAACATTGAGTCCACCTTAAATTTTAGAAGGGAGTTTGACCACTGAAAACCAAAAGGAGTCGACGTCTCTGATTATTTGCATAAATTTATCTAGGTCAACAGGCTTGGTAATGTAGCAACTAGCGTGCTCATCATAAGCCTCAATCACATCTTCACTCTGCTCAGAAGAAGTCAATACAACAACAGGTACCTGTTTAAATTTGTTGTTACTCTTTAAAAGTTTCAGTAACTCCAGGCCACTGATTTTGGGAAGATTCAAATCGAGATAGATCAAATCAGGAAGCACAGCATTTGCATTGGCTGCCATTTGGAAAATGAATTCCCTGGCTTTTTCGCCATCATCCAAATGCGTTATATCGGCATGTTTGGTCAGTCCATGTTCTTTTATGGCTTCAATGGTAAGGCGTGCATCTCCGGGGTTGTCTTCAATTAACAAGATCTTTATCGGCTTCAGATTCTGCATATTCATTCTGCCCCCTAACTCTGAGTTTCTTGGCTAATGTGAAATGGAAGACGCTACCTTCTGTGTAAATCGATTCAATCCAAATTCTACCCCCGAGTTTTTCTACAATGTTTTTGCATATTGAAAGTCCGATCCCATTCCCCTCAAACTCATCACGGTTATGCAAGCGTTGGAATACTTTGAAAATTCTATGTTGATACTCTGTTTTAATGCCAATACCATTATCTGCCACCGAAATATGCCAGTGGCTTTCTTTACTGTGCACATCTACTCGAATATCGGGGGGACGATCTGAGCAAAACTTGAGAGCATTAGAGATCAGATTCTGCACCAGCATAGTTATTAAGGTTTCATCTGAGAGCAATTTTAAATCCACGGCACTGTTTGAATAATTTACTTTTCCGCCCGACTCCTCTATTAAAAACGTAAGGTTTGCCTTTACCCGATTTACGATGTCAGAAAAATTTAGCTGGACCAGTTTCAATTCCTTACTGTTCACTTTGGAGTACTGAAGCAAATCCTTTATTAGTTTTTGCATCCTGGTAGCGCCTTCGACAGCATATCCAATAAAGTCGTGGGCATCTTGATCTAACTGGTCAGCGTAACGTCGACTTAGCAGTTGCGTATAGCTTGCCACCATCCTTAAAGGTTCTTGTAAGTCATGTGAGGCAACATAAGCAAATTGGCTTAGATCGCGATTACTGCGTTCGAGCTCTATCATATAATGCCGCAACTCGGCTTCTGTAGCCTTTCTTTGCTCAACCTCTTGTTCTAGCTCAGTGGTTCTTTGTTCAACCATTACTTCAAGTGAGTGATTGAATTCCCTGACGTTTTCTACCATAGAATGAAATGTAGTAGTGAGTATTCCTATTTCATCTTTTCCACCCAATTTCAAACAGACATCATATTGCCCTCTTGCAATAGTTTTGGCCGCTACAATCAGTTCATCTAGTGGGTTGGTAATATATTTTCGTGACCATGCAAAAGCCATAATAATCAGACAAATATTAAGAATGATAGAAAGCTGAATAATAATCACTTGGTTCTTTTGCGTTGCTTGCAATGCTTTTAGAGACAGTTGATTTAAGTTGATAACATTACCAATCAGATCAGCCCTCAGGGCAGAAATTTGCTCCTCTTTGATTAACCATTGCTCAAAAGATGCTAATACCCGAGCCGAATTACCTACTGATATTTCAAGCAACAATTGGTCAGCCAAGGTTGCTAATTGAAGTCGGAGAATTTGGTAGTTTTGTAACACGGCACGGCCACGATTTTGTGTCAGTAAGCCCTGATATTCTGCTAAAGTATTTAATATTTGATGACGCTTTTTTTTGATCAATGCAATTTTTTTGGGATCTTTTGCAACATGATATGAAAAAATGAGTGTTTTAAGCTGCCCTTCTATACCGTTCAATCGGAAACTGAGTTGTTCGATATGGGTAATAGTATTAATTTTCTTTTCCAGTTCATTTTTCAATACAGAGAAAGTAGAAAATAAGTAGCCAAATTGAATAAACGCAAACAGCCCCAAGACGGCTAAAGGCAGGATAGTTTTTACCCGGATACTCAAACTACCTTTTTGCATAGAACAACTCCCTTGTAGTAGCGACTAAAAAAGAGTAACCCCATTTTCTTTGGCTGCACGGACAAAACGCTCGTCAATAGAGGCTCGAAAATCTGGTAGTTCTACCTCGAGATCTTTGTTCAACCAAGTCGCTTCTTGTTCTAAGATCGTCAGCAAGACATTATTGAGTTTGATTTTTAGCTGATAATCATTCCAGGTTCCCTTTATACTCTCGCTTGAATGTTGTGTTAATCTTGAGATGATCAAGTCCTGGCTTTGCTGAGGATTTTTTGCCAGATAATTCTCAGCTTTTACCAGCGCTTTGATTAATCGATTGATCGCTTCTGCTTTCTCGTTTACAACAGCTTTACTGCCTACTAACACTGAAAATTCGGTATAAGCGGTGGAGTAAAAGCGAGTGACTACGTTCTCGTCAAACAGAATTTTGGCGCGATAGAGATGCGGATTCCAGACCGCAATCGCATCCGCTCTCTTTTGCTTAAAAGTCTCCACCATATTTTCTGGACGAACATCGATCACTTTAACGTCACTTAGCTCAATCCCTTCACTGGCCAAAAACATATTAACAAAAAACTCTGCGTTGGTATTTTTAGGAACCGCTATTGTTTTGCCTACTAAATCGGAGGGCTTTTCAATGCCTGATGATTTATGTGCCAGCATGGAGGTGTTTTTGTTGGAGAAGTGCAGTGAACTGACAATACTTAGCTTTTCACCTTTAAGGGACTGTAGTACTACTGGGGTCTCATAAGAGGTTGCCAGATCTGAATTACCATCCAAGGTATCTTGAAGCGCATCTCGCCCAGATGTAAAGGGCCTAAACAAAACGTCGACTCCCTCTTCAGCAAAAAATCCTTTTTCTTGCGCTATATATAGCAGAGAGAAAACTGGCTGAGATGCATCGGCAATAGTTAAGTGATGTACGCTATTTTTATCTGTATATTGTTCAGATACTACAAACGCAGCAAAGGAAATTCCAAGAAAAAGTAACAATAACGGGATAACTTTATGAATGGCCACTCTGCCAACCTCCATGTTGGGAATTAATATAAGGCACAAAATATTTATTACGATACAGTGCTCGGTCTTATTCATTACAACTGACTGTCAGTTGTAATGAATAAGATCGAGCTGTTTAAGTATGGTATGAAATCTCAGACTGTCAAAAAAAATACAACAGCGAAAAATTCAGGGTTATTTGGTCTATGACGCGTTAGCTGCCAATAAAAATACTAATGCTTTAAATTCATAGTGTTAATGAACAGGCATGTTTCATAAGTATTCTTTATATAGTGCTATTATTTCGCTATTTCACACGTTTATCGTCCGGAACATTTCAGGTTGGGCTTTTCGTAATGAATCGACAGGAAATATGCCTGTGCTTAAATTGGATAAACTGGCAGGCGTTATCGGGCTATATTGGCGGCACTTTTTTCTTGTCGATAATCTTGGTATTTACTGGTGAGGTATTTGAGAACAGAAACCAGACTTTGCCCGTGGATTTATTGTGACCGCTGGAGCAGCGGTTGGTGCCAGGGTTATTGATGGAATTATTGGCTGTTATTGTCTAGGTACTTCAACTAATTCAGTATGGCGGCTATCGGCCCAATCGCGGCCATTATTAGACTGGTGAAACTTCACATTTACAGTGAAAATTATTATAGTGGAAGTGAGATAACCCCTTATAAATTTCCGTTCAAGCAACTATGAGTAATCCCTTGCATTATTATCTTTGGTCAAGCTACACAGTTGCTCATGTCTTAATTTTGAGACTTGCCCTGTTACTTTATATTTATTATGCAGCATGGTAGTTTTTCAGGTTAAGTTGCTGTTAGCAGTTTTACTACAGATTCGGGCATTGATTTACGTTTCTCTAAATATAAATAATATTCTTCGAACTCCTTTTCGAACAGGTTCTTGTTATGTTGTAGATACGTAATAATTTTATCGGGATGTAGAGGTTTGCTAAAGTAGTAACCCTGGATAATATCGCAGCCTTCTGCTGCCAGAAATTCCAATTGCTCTACCGTTTCAACACCTTCAGCTACCAGTTCTAAGGTCAATTTTTTTGCAATAGCGATGATAACTTTAGTAATATCCTCATCACACTGATCAACCCCAATATCTTGGATAAAACTGCGATCTATTTTTAATTTATCTAAGGGTAATTTTCGTAAATTTTCAAGAGAAGCGTGCCCTGTGCCAAAATCATCCAGTGAGATATATGTTCCCAATCGATGAATTTTACCCAATTCTTCAATCATCTTATCGTAATTACTCGACATCGCTGTTTCGGTAATTTCAATTTCAATTTGTTTTGGCAAAATGCTATGTATTTCCAGTAATTTAGCGAGTGTTTCCTGGAATTTATTAGTTGTTAACTGGCGAACAGACACATTAATTGCCACTGTTATCTCTTTAGAACCAATCAGCGCATTCCATTTTGCAACTTGCTGGCAGACTTCTCTTAATACCCAGTCTCCAAGTGCTTCTATTTGACCGGATTCTTCAGCAATTGGAATAAACTTATCAGGACCGATTGCAGGTCCCTCTTTGGGTTGCCAGCGCAATAGTGCCTCACATCTAACAATATTATTTTTACTCAATGAAACTTGTGGTTGATAGACTAAGGAAAGTTCTTCATTTTTGACTGCCTGTTGTAACATTACTTGAATGGATTGCTTTTCCCGTACTGTTTCATGCATGCTTGCTGCAAAAAATTGGTAGTTATTGCGCCCTTGCGACTTCGCGCTGTACATAGCAGTGTCGGCGGATTTTAGTAAGTCCTCCATTGTCATGGTTTCCCCTTCAAAATAGGCAATACCAATACTGGCACTTACGCTTAATATCGTTCCTTGTATATCTATAGGTTTATCAACCTTGTTCAATATTTTTTGCGCAACACTCGCCATGCCTACAGCATCATCTATGTCATAAAGTATAACCGCAAACTCATCCCCGCCCATACGGGCAACGAGGTCACCTTCCCTGACACTGCTTCTGAGCATGGCACTAACATACTTAAGTAATATATCGCCTGTATCGTGCCCGTAATGATCGTTGACAACTTTGAAATGATCAAGATCGATAAACAGGACCGCCAAGGATGCACTTGTACGCCGTGACCGAATGATCACTTTAGCGAGAGTATCGTAAAAATAGGCTCTGTTTGCCAAGTCGGTAAGAGAGTCATAGTTCGCCAGGTAATGTAATTTCTGCTCATCTTCTTTTCGTTGGTTGATGTTTTGAAACATAACAACACCGCCAATGGTATTGCCATTTTTATCAACCGTCACATTACTGGTAAATTCAACGTAAAAAGCTTTCCCATGGATGGTTTTCCAGCGTTCGTAAGATGAATTAGAATCTTTATACTCCTGGAATATACTCAACAATTTATTTTTATTGATACCAGTCGATAAAGCAGAATCCGTTGTCTTGGACGTTTCATCAGTTTGCTCCGTTAGAAAATAATCCTGTAAATTACTCTGCATTAAATGGTCATGTTCAGCTTCAAGAATTTCACAGGCTTTCGGATTAGCAAAGGTAATAACCCCAAGCAAATCTATACCTATGACGGCGCCCCCTGCTGAATTAAGTAAGGCTTGTAAGCGCGACTTGCTTTCTTCAGCCTCTGTCATAGCTTGTTTGGCAACCCGGTGTAGACGATCTAGTTCAACAAATTGGCGTACTTTATTGATGATCACAACCTTATTAACCGGTTTTATTACGTAATCCACAGCACCTGATTCATACGCTTTGTTTACCAGATTATTATCCCTATCACTTGCTGTGATCATCACTATAGGAATGTTTTTGAACCTCTTATTACTATGGATTAATCGCACCGTTTGATAACCATTCAAACCGGGCATTTCCACATCCATCAGAATAGCCGCAAAATCGTAATCCAGCACTTTAGCTAAAGCGGAATCTCCTGATTCAGCATGAATGACAGTAATATCGAGGGGTTCAAGCATTGTTTCAAGCGAAAACCGATTAGCCTGAAGGTCATCGACTATCAATACCTTGCTCTTGTTGTGTAATTCCATAAGCAATCCCAGGAAAATTCTATTCCAAGTATAGTCCTTCACTTCACTTTCGCTCGGAAATTTGAGCTTAGCTAGAATTAGTTACGCATTCACTTTTTTTGATTTTTATTTAAGGTAATTAAATAAGCAGTAATTTGTGATAGCGTATAAACAGAGGCTGTGGGGACCTTTTTAATTGCCGCAATGGGCATTTCACTTGCCTGTGCGCTACCAGGGTTTTGGACAATGGCTGTTCCGCCAGTAGCTACTATCTTCGCCAAACCCATTGCCCCATCGTGATTTTTACCGGTTAAGATAATAGCTAAGCAAGCTTGTCGGTAAATATCTGCTGCACTTTCAAACAATACGTCTATAGAAGGTCTGCTGAAATTGACTTTATCATCTCGTGACAAGCTGAAAAAAAAGCCTCGCTCTATCAGTAAATGATAATCGGGGGGCGCTAAATAGACGATTCCGGGGCTTATTGGTTCTTTATCAAAAACGTCTTTCACTTTAATCTTAGCGCTGATATCGAGATGTTCGGCTAAATAGCCACTACTATCGGCGCTGCGATGCTGAACAATGGCGATCGGTAAACTAAAATCTGCAGGTAGCTGAGTGACTAAGGTATTGAGGACCTCAAAGCCGCCGGCAGAAACACCAATTGCAATAAATTTAACCTCAATGGCAGTGTTTTTCATAGATTTGAGCCATGGCTAATCTTTTTTCCGGTAAATTGAATTTCCTTCAGAGAGGGTATCAAATTTATCTTTTAATATAGAAAAACGAATGGTCTCTTTATTACCTAGACACAAAAAACCTTTACTAATTGCACTTTCATTAAATAAATTTAAGACATAATTTTGTAATTCTGTATCAAAATAAATAAACACATTGCGACATATAATCAAGTTCATTTCACCAAAGACACCGTCTTTTACTAAATTATGGTAAGCGAAAGTAATGGAATTTTTCAGCTCGTCATCGAACTTAATCGCACCGTGATGATCTGTATAATAATCAGAAAAACTGTGCTTGCCACCCGCTTTTAAATAACCCTTATTGCCAGCTTTAATATTTTCAGCGCTATATATGCCCTGTTTAGCAATATCTATCGATTTATTATTGTAGTCCGTGGCATAAATTTTGGCCCGACTAAGTAAGCCAGCCTCCTTCAATAAAACCGCTAGTGAATATGCCTCTTCTCCAGTGGCACAACCTGCATGCCAAATTTTAAAATACGGATAAGTATTGAGTACCGGAAAAATAGACTCGACCAAGTTTAAGAAAAATTCCGGTTCACGGTACAACTCTGTGACTGTCACTGATAATTCAGACAAAAAACGATTGAATACCTCCTCATCATATAATATACGCGGAATGAGTTGGTAAGGCATATCCAGTTTTTCTTTTATTAACAGTCCATTAATCCGCCGTTTCAAACTCGATCTGGCATAGTTACTAAAGTCATAGTCATAGCGGCGTCGAATGGCATCTAGTAAGGTGTCAATCTCAATTTCTGCTATTTCGGTTAATTCCATACATTTGCCTTATGTTATCGATACTTTTAATAAGGCCAATAACTCGGCCATTTTGACCGGCTTATTCATGTAGTCATTAGCCCCCGCCTCCAAACATTTTATTTTATCTTCGGCCATTGCTTTTGCGGTTAGGGCGATAATAGGTAAACTTTGATATTTGTCCTGGGCACGTATTGCTTGCATTGCTTCATAACCGTCCATCACAGGCATCATGATATCCATTAATACCACTTCTATATTGTCATTTTGCTCTAACGCTTCCAGAGCTTTCCGGCCATTTGCTGCAATAATAACATTCAGTCCTTTCTCTTCTAATACCGTAGAAAGCGCAAAGGTATTACGTAAGTCATCATCAACTAACAATAGAGTACGGCCTTCAAAAAAGCTCTCTTCGTTGTGCAACATTTGTATGGCCTGACGCTGAGAATCTGGCAGTGACAGTGGTGTCTGATGTAAAAACAACATCACTTCATCCAATAAGCGCTCGTTGGAAACTGAACACTTAAGGATTATTTTATCGGTATAACGACTCAGTTCACTGTATTTCTCTTCGCTGAGTTCCATACCCGTATTAATCACTACAGGAGGTAAAGTTTCTGTTATGCTTTTTTGCATTTGCTGCAAAAGTTCCATGCCACTAATGCCCGGTAATTGTAAATCCAGAACGATACAGTGAAATTGTATTTGGCTCATTAACTCTATTGCCCGCTCACCAGAATGAACTTCGGTAATTTCAATACCGTTGTTCTCTAAGAGCAGCTTTAGGCTATGACAATGTTTTTCATCGTCATCGATGATCATAAGTTTTTTAGGCTCACTCTTGAGAATCTCATCAAATACAGTGAAGACCTTATCCAGTTCCTCCATCGATGTTGGTTTTTTCAAGACGCCTATGGCACCGTGATATTTCGCGTTTTCTTGCCCTTCTCTGGCGGAAATAATATACACGGGAATATGTCGGGTGGTTAAGTCAGATTTAAACAACGCTAGTATTTTCAAACCATCCAAATCTGGTAAACCTAAGTCCAGAATAATTGCACTAGGTTGGTATTTCGCCGCCAAGTGCAGGGCGCTTTTACCATCGCCAGCCAGCAGTACTTTATAACCTTTCACTTTTGAAATGCCCTTTAGCACGCTGGAAAAATCTTTATCATCTTCAATGATCAGTACGGTTTTATCACCAGGCTTTA
Organism: Oceanospirillaceae bacterium; assembly: GCA_013215505.1. Taxonomy (GTDB): domain Bacteria; phylum Pseudomonadota; class Gammaproteobacteria; order Pseudomonadales; family Balneatricaceae; genus Rs1. Next base: position 124,551 of record JABSQZ010000013.1, on the reverse strand, counting down.
TTATGCCCCGGTCATCCTCGATATATACCGACTCAATGTAACCACTGGTTTCAACAGCGGGTAAGGTAAGCGGTGTTATGTTCTGTTCTCTGTGAGGATGTGAGCTCGGGGACGTTGTGCTGATTGAATTAGAGGTCGCTGGGGCTATTCCTATGTGGTCACCAAGTAGATCTCTGTTACCGTACTGACCGTCATTAAGTAGCGGTAGATATACACTAAAGGTACTGCCTTTATTGTATTCACTGCAGATTTGCAGTTCACCACCTAACAAACGACAAAGCTCTCTGGAAATAGTTAACCCCAGGCCAGTACCACCAAATTTACGATTTGTAGAACCGTCTGCTTGTTGAAATGCCTCAAAAATCAAGCGTTGTTTATCTTGTTCTATACCTATACCGGTATCAACAACACTAAAGCCAATACAATTTTGGCTATTTAAATGCCTTTGTTTAAAAACGACATCACTGTTTGGTACAAAAATACGGAAGATAACACTACCTTGGGCTGTGAATTTAAAGGCATTAGACATTAAATTCTTCAAGATTTGTAAAGTACGCATCTGGTCAGTTTGAATTGTTTTAGGTAAATCTGCAGCAATTTCACTAATAAACTTAAAATCTTTATTTTGTGTTAGGGGTTCAAACTGAGTGCAAATACTCCTTTCAAGGTGATGCAGTTCAATGTCTTCAATCTCTAATGTTAACTTACCGGACTCAACCTTGGATAAGTCCAATATATCATTGATCAAATTGAGCAGATCTTGGCCCCCCCGATGGATAATTTCGGCTGACTCTAATTGTTTCTTAGTAAGGTTGCCTTCTTTATTTTCAGACAACATCTCTGACAATATCAATAAGCTATTTAAGGGTGTTCTAAGTTCATGAGACATATTAGCGAGAAATTCTGATTTATATTTACTTGAAACTTCTAATTCCCGAGCCTTGTCTTCTAGCTGTTTTCTCGACTTTTCAATTTTACGATTTTTATCCAGTATTTCCTGTTTTTGACTCTGCAAATACTCTGTCTTCTCTTCCAGTTCTTCGTTAGATGCTTGTAGCTCACCCTGCTGTGCTTTTAAGCTTGCTTCCGACATGCTAATGGTTTTAGTCTGTTCCTCCAGCTCTTCATTGGACGCACGTAACTCCTCCTGCTGTGCTTGCAGTTCTTCAGCACTGCGCTGCGCTTCTTCTAACAAGTCTTGCATCCTGACACGATCATGCGCGCTGCTAATTGCCATGGCAATACTCTCATTTGACCTTTCAAGTAACTCTATGGTCTTGTCATCAAATTCGCCAAAACACCCTATTTCTATCACCCCTTTAACGGAACCTTCCAGTAATATCGGAGACACCATTAAGTTGTTAGGCGATGATTGTCCCAGGCCACAATTAACACTGATATGATCTTCAGGAACATTCGAAAACATAATGGTTTTTTTTTCTTTAACAGCTTGCCCTACTATGCCCTCACCTACCCCAATTATACCCGGTACATTTTTACGACGCTGATAAGCATAACTACTCGCTAAGGATAAATTACGCGCCTCATCAGCAATATAGAAAACGCCCACTTGCGCTCCTGTATAATTGGCGATATAGGTAATAACTTGATCAGTGAGTTCAGCAACATCTTGTTCACCACGCATAGCATTAGCCAGTTCAGCTTGACCCGTTTTTATCCAATCTTCCCGTAAGCTGTTATTAGTGGTATCGCGCAAATTCTTGGTCATTATAGACAGAGCTTTTCCTAACAAATCTCTATCACTTTTGGGACTGATTTCAACAGAGTAATCACCCAAAGCGATCGCATTACACACTTCTCCTGCTTCTCGTAAACTCTGCGTCATTAAGAAAAGGGCCTTACCTAAAGCATCTTTGTCACTACGCGGTTGTACCTCGGACGAGTAATCTCCCTGGGCAATCACATCCGCTTGTCTGGAGGTCTCTTCCAAGTTTTCGACGATTTGATTGATCGCCGCGGCTAATTGGTCATCTTTACCTTTGACTTGTGCCTTGTTGCTTAAATCGCCTTCGGCAATAGCCCCCATTAACTGAACTATATCAAGCTGCGCTTTTGCAAGGTCTTCATAAGATTGCCAAAGCTTATCTTGACGACCTTGTTGTTGAATCGATATAGCGCTTCTTCCCGATGCAAGGGAATAGTTTTGCTCAACAATATTGTCAAATCGCTGTGCTAAACCTCTAAGCTCAGTAATGGTTTGATCTTGCTGTTCATTAAATTCGAATTTCTCAAACTCTATGTTTTGCCAGTTACCTGAATTGATTGCAGACAGTGATTGATTAAGAAAGCTTTGGAATTCTGTTGATGTCGCCACAGTGGCTTCTCCCAGCGTAATAGCTCTTTGTATTTGTTGTTTTATTCCTTAGTAAAAAAGTATAGAAGTGAAGAGAGTAATTTCCAGAAATGGGCAAATGTTTTTGGTTTGGATGCGTAATTAGATAAGATTTTTGCAATGAGAGCGACTAATGGACAGTTCAAAAAACAGTCTTTTGAGAAATATAGTACGAGGATAGTAGAAAACAGTGTCAATCTGATCATCTAGATTTTCTTACTAAAGTGATTACTTGATTAAGTATGTCGTTAGCTAACTATTAAAATTTATAGTCCAGGATTAGCAAAACAACCGTCAGGAACATGAACTACAACACCAGCTGTTAGCGTTAAGCAAATAATAGTAAGTACAATCCAGCGCATCATATTTCTTGGTGTAAAAGCGCCATGATCACGTTTATGTATCGATCTAAGCTACTGGCACTTAAGGTAAAACAGAACATAAATAGCTCAAATTTTATTTTTGATAACTTCAGTTGTGAAGTAACTTGGGAATGAATTTTCCTTACTGCTACGTTTATAGGGTCCTGCAAATTCAGGCCGCTATTTATGCATAATCAGGACTTATTCTCATATTTCCAAAATGAGGTTAATTAAGGGGTACACTATAGCTATCGGCTTATCTGCTAACGAGAATAAGCTGCCATTAAACCTTTGTGCTATCGAACCAATGCACCGACGATTAATGAAGCAACATGTAACTCGATTCGGTCTTTCTCTGAGATAAAAAAGTTAGATCGTAAACGGGTAGCACAGCACAATGCCTAGTCTTGGGTCAGCTTGCAGATAAAGCCGATAATCGCCTTATGGCCCTCCCGTAGGAGCTTACAGAGTACTTTAATCTATTAGTCACTGTTGTTAACTTTCGAAAGGCACAGACTTGAAGCTCCAGGCAAAGTCTGAGTACCTACATCCATGTAGGCACAGACTTTAAGCTCCAGGCAAAGTCTGAGTACCTACATCCATGTAGGCACCAGCAGGTGTTAAGTCGGCATGCGCTCTGAGTAATGTGTCTAGGTTTAGCAATACTCTATAAGTCACAAGCGCCCAGGACTTGTTCGCATGTTCCCAAACAAGGGGTACGCAAGCATGAGTATGTTTCCCATCTTAAATGATGAAGAAGTATGCCAAAGTACTAAGATGGTATTTGCTGAAATCGAGCAAAAATTTGGTATTGTGCCGGTGTTTTATCGATTTCTCGCCAATTGTCCTCCTCTGGTAGAAGCCTATTGGCTAACCTATCAAAAAGTTATCGGCCAGGGTCTATTGCCCATTAACATTAAGGAATTAATTTTTCTGGCGGTGGCGCGTAAGCGCCAATGCGCTTACTGTTCATCTATCCATTTGGCCATCTGCGATATCTTTAATATCGAGCGGCATACAATAGAAGCTCTCATGAGCAATATCTCAGAGTTGCAGCCAGAGAGAGTCTCGAAATTAATTTTATTTTGTCTGTCAGTGATGGACAACCCCGAAAATGTTACTGAGCGTGACTATCAACAACTGCAAAGCTACGGTATCTGCCAACAGGAAGTGTTGGAAGCTTTATACTCTGTTGCCTATGCCAACAGCGGTATATATCTGGCCAAGGTAACCAAAATTGAAATTGATCAATCGGTTAAAATCTATTTGGCTGAAAAAAAACTGTATATCCGATTTGATTAAATTGAAATTTATTCAGGACTTAAACCTATGAGTATTTTTCCAATAATAGAAGATCAAGCATTAAGTTATGATGTTAAGAATGTCTTTGATGAAGTGATTGATAAATTTTCTTCAGTTCCTGTCTTCTACAGACTGCTGGCTTCTGCCCCCCCCTTGGTTGAAGCTTTTTGGTTGAGCTATAAAAAAGTGATACTTGAAGGCACACTGCCGGCACAAGTTAAAGAATTAATCTTTTTGGCCATCGCAAGAAAAAGACGCTGTACTTATTGTGCTTCTGCTCACTTGGCCATTTGTGACATGTTCGAAGCTGATCGGCAAACATTAACCGCAATAATGAATGGCGTTGCAGAGTTTGAACCTGAAAGGATAGCTGCCTTGATCGGTTTTTGTCTGCTATCCCTGGATGATCCCAATGCAGTCGACAATAATGATTATCAGACACTTTATCAGCTGGGGATCACTCAAACAGAAGTAATAGAAGCGTTATACACAGTCTCATATGCTGATTCAGGAGTATTTTTGGCAAAGGCATTAAAAGTTGATGTAGATCTTGAAGTGATTAAATATCTGCATGAACACAACTTGGACATCGGTTTTCATTGATGGAGCATTTTTCTAAAAGCGCCATGATCAGTAAAATGAATAATTTGCTGGAATTGTTGCTAAAAATAACCCGCTCGACTAAAACTGCAGCACTGTTTGAAGATTCAATGTCGCAGTTCAAATGGATTGTTAATTTTGATCATTGCCAATATGTACATTTTAATCAGGATAAACAGGCATACTGTTGCGAGAGCATAACTTATGCTAGTTCAACCAATCTAGCTTGCAGCTATCATCGAGCCAATGCTGAATTTGAACAACAGCTAGGGATGCTCTATAAGCAAAAAAACTGGTTCGCAACTGAATTTAACAACTTACCCTTACTGAGTGATTTATTAAACTGGCGTGACATGGGAGCCCAGTGTCTTTTTGCCATCAGTCTCTCCCAAAAATCGGATAAAACCAGTGCATTGCTATTTTTTAGCAAAGGTGATGCATTTAGAAAAGATGACAAAGTACTAATGTCCATTTTTGCCAACTTGATGCTATTAAATATATCTTCCATTAAAGACCTGCAAGAGAAGGAGATACAACTGGAACATCAACAAGAAATAATTGATGAAACAGCCACAGATTTAGAAGTGAGAATTCAAGAACTAGCACTGGCCAATAAGTATAAATCTGAATTTTTGTCCAATATGAGCCATGAATTGCGCAGCCCACTCAACAGTATTTTGTTACTGACCCAGGCACTAATAACAAACAAAAAACAGCACTTCGATGACACCGAAATAGAAGATTTACAAGTTATCCGCAGAGGTGGTCAAAGCCTGCAATTATTAATCGATAATATTATGGATCTCTCAAAGGTAGAGGCGGGAAAACTAACTCTGCATATTAAACCGCTAAAATTAAGCCAACTAGCCAATTATTTGCACCAAGCGATTACGCCTCTTGCCGCTGAAAAAGAATTGTCCTTCAGCATAAGCCTGGACAAAAATTTGCCTGCAGAAATTGTTAGTGATGAGTCACGCCTGGCGCAGGTACTACGTAATTTATTGTTTAATGCCATCAAGTTTACCCCACAGGGGTCTATTAGATTAACCATTGCACCCACTGAGCCTGGGATAAAGTTCACCCACATAGTCCAGCGTGCCGATAGCTCGCTAACCTTTGCAGTGACAGACAGTGGAATTGGCATTCCAAGATACAAACAACAAGCCATTTTTGAATCTTTTCAGCAAGTCGATGGTTCAGACAGCCGTCACTACGGCGGAACCGGTCTAGGTTTAACCATCAGCAGAGGAATAACCCATTTATTGGGTGGCGATATTCAAGTACAAAGTAGTTATGGTTCAGGCAGTACCTTTAGTATTCACCTTCCAATCGATTTTAATGCAACATATCAGAGTGAGGAGCATGCGAAGACCACTTCGAATACCGTTAAAAAAGCCTTTCAAGGAGTAGATCAGCCAAGCGTTTTTAATTATGAAAACCAAGAGATTATCCAGGTCAATAAAAAAACAGCAAAACAACATGACCAGGCGCAAATTCAACAGCTTAAAAAAGATTATCAAAGTCTGATAGCCAATAAAATTCTGTTGCTAGATAGTGACATGAGGGCTTGTTTCAGCTTGTCAAAAAAGCTCATTGAAATCGGCTTCGACGTTGATTTTTGTGCGAGTGCCAGTGAAGCAAAAGACATTTACCAGGATCATAATTATCAGTTACTGCTGGTTGAGCAACACCTAATTATCAGTGCCCCTCACTCAGTTTCAGAGAACATCAGAAAACTATTAATCGATGATAATTCAATCATCATTTCTATGAACAACCCATCTAAGCAAAAGAATAGTTATAAAAATCTTATACTTGAAGTCAATGGACAGCTTGATATACCGGTTGATATAGGAAAATTACTGTCACTAATGAACAAATTACTCAGCAGCTAAGAGCGGGTTATCTTTCTACATTACAGTTGCATTACCAATGCTGAATGGGTGATTGTTCTAGCTCCTGCTGTTGTGACTTAATCAGTGGCTAACTGAACCGAGCAGTCGGTTTCCTGTGCACATTTAACCAGAAACTCCACCAGCCGGTGACTCAGGCTTTTCTGAAATGTGTTATCTGGCCAGACGGCATAGACCCCCAAACTTTCAATCTTCCAGTTGGGCAGAATCTCTGTTAACAGGCCTTCTGTAATATACTTTGCCACCATAAAAGTCGGTGGCGATGACAGTCCAAGTCCGGCCAAGGTAAGTTGGCAAACTGCCTCCATACTATCCAGGGTAATTCGCGGCTGATAATCCACTTGTACCTTTTCACCCATGCTATTGGTCAACAGCTTATGGTTAGGGCGCATTTTTATCGCGATCCAATCCCAAGTAGTCAGTTGCTGTGGATGTGAAACAGCTCCTCTCAATTTTGCAACAGCGCTCGATGCTACTAATGTTCGAGGCATATTGAATAAACGTTTACATTTAAGATTACTGTCTTTCAGATCACCTACGCGGATTGCCAGGTCTATACCGTCACGGACCAGATCTTGTGCCAGATCACTGACCGAGATGGACATCTTTATCTTAGGATAAAGTTTTGCAAAAGCGCCGATGTCATCCATCAGTTGCGACTGTGCAAACATGGCCGGTATTGTCAGGCTTAAGTTGCCACTGGGTTCACAAGACTGCGCGGCAATGTCGTTTAGGCCACCTTCAGCCGCCACAATCATCATTTGTGTAGAGCTGAAAAGCTTTTTGCCATTGTCTGTCAGAGAAAGTTTGCGGGTAGAGCGATACAGCAAACTGGTACCTAACTGTTGTTCTAACTTGGAAATATGGTGACTGATAACGGATGGACTCAGCTTTAGTTTTTCTGCCGCACCCCGAAAAGAGCCACACTCAACCGCGGTAGCGAAAATTGCCATGGCACGTAGTTCATCAATCATTGATCGACCTCATAGAACAGTTAATATCAATAAACCCATATTATCACTAACTCTTCTTTGCGCTACTCTTTAATCCAGCGTTGCAAAGAACAGGTCATCAACCTGTAACCACTAAGGAGCTAGCCGGTGTTAAATATGAAATGTGTCATTATTATCGATGAAAATCTAAGCCAAGGTCCTATGGCCAATACCGCAGCGGTTCTGTCACTGAGTTTGGGAAAGCAATTTCCACAGTTGATTGGAGAGGACTTTCTCGATCATCTCAATATCCGCCGTCACGGCATCACCACCGTAGCCATCCCTATATTGAAAAGTACTAGTCTCAAACTCAATGAGATGCGTGAAGCGCTGAAAGTGCATGAAGCTGAATTAACGGTGATAGATCTGACCAGCTATACACAAAGCACACGCAGCTATCAAGAATACACCCAAAAGCTTCAATCCACGCCAATCGATGAGTTGCAATATCAAGGTATTGCGCTGTATGGCAATGAAAAGTTGGTCAACAAATTTAGCGGAAATTTAGCATTGCTGCGTTGATCTCTTTTCAAACGCCCAGATCTTGTCCCGCCATAAACGGACAGGGCAAATTATCCACCCTCAAGCAATAAGTACAATTAACCAACAGGCTCAGGCCTGAGGACCATAATAATGACCATATTTATGTCGATGTTTATCTTTGCATTAATCGGAGCGATTTCGCCGGGACCGGTTAACATTATTGCCACAGGTGCCGGTGCTAATTTTGGATTCAGGCGCGCTCTACCGCATGTGTTGGGTGCGAGCGTTGCCTATACCTTAATCGTCTTTCTGGCTGGAATTGGCTTGAATGGTCTGCTCAATGCCTTTCCGCAGATAATCAGCACATTGCAATATATCGGTGCTGCTTTTCTGCTTTATATGTCTTTTAAAATTGCCACCGCTAGCCCTCTGTCGGATCAGTCTGAGACGACTAACAGACCTCCGAGTTTTCTTGAAGGGGCGCTTTCTCAGGGGCTCAATCCCAAAGCCTGGCTGGTTTCTATGTCGGGTGTCAGTTTGTTTGTTGCCGCTAATTCTCCAACTTCTTTATACTTACTTATATTTTGCCTGATTTCTTTTACCGTCTGTTTTATTGGGGTCAGCAGCTGGGCTGCACTCGGGCATTTAATCCGCTCTTTTTTAGCGGATAGACGCCATCAGACTTTATTCAATGTTGTCATGGGGCTTTTACTTTGCAGTACAGTAGTCAGCATTTTTATGAATCAATGATAGCAAGATTAAACCACCGTTCGGGTAACAATAATCTACACAATGAGTAGAGTTAAGTTACAGGGCAGATATGCGATTGGACGTATATGCCCTGCACCGTCAAAGCTGTCACGACATTTAGGCAATAAAAATAATGGTCGGCAAACCCCACTGTTTTTGCGGACCATTATTGCTGTAACAAGAGTTTAAAGATCATATAAGTGTTGAAAAATGCCAGGCAAATAGCCTCCCCTGGCATCGACACTCATATCCCATAAAAGCTCAGAGATGGCTCAAACTTTTTAAGAAGCTACGGCGCTACTTTTAAAGTTTTGCTCAGCAAACAGCTGTTCAAGCCTATCCCCTTCGGTGAGCAAATACTCAAAAGAAGACAGCGATGCTTTTGCGCCCTCGCCCATAGAAATAACAATTTGTTTATAGGGAACAGTAGTAACATCCCCACAGGCATAAATGCCATTTGCCGACGTTTGGCATTTTTCATTAATGACAATCTCGCCAAACTTTGTCCGTTCAACAACATCAGCCAGGAAATGACTATTAGGCACTAAACCAATCTGCACAAATACACCATCGAGCTTAAGGCTATGCAGCTCTTGGGTGTTACGATCCATATACTCAATGGCACTAACTTTTCCGTTTTGCGCTTTAATTTCTTTAGTGGCAGTGTTTTTGTAGATACTGATATTGTCCTTGGCATAGGCTTTATCCACTAATACCTGGTCAGCCTTTAGCTCTGGCATAAATTCAAACACAGTCACTGATTTGACGATGCCAGCCAGGTCCAGCGCGGCCTCGACACCTGAATTTCCCCCACCAATCACAGCCACATCTTTACCTTTGAAAAACGGGCCGTCGCAGTGAGGGCAATAAGCTACACCATTACCGATATTTTCTTTTTCGCCGGGTATGCCTAGCTCTCTCCACTTGGCACCTGTGGCAATGATTAAGGCTTTGCTATGAATATTCTCCCCTGAAGACAAGGTAATAACTTTAATTTCGCCCTGTTCAACATCCGTCACTTTTAAGTACTCTTTGAGGGTGATCTGGTACTCGTTTAGATGTGACTCTAGTGCAGCTGTTAGTTTTGGCCCGGTTGTTTTAGGCATTGAGATCAAGTTTTCAATGTCCATAGTGTCTTTCACTTGTCCGCCGATACGATCGGCAATCAAGGTCACTTTTAAACCTTTTCTGGCACTGTAAATCGCCGCACTGACACCGGCTGGGCCTCCGCCTATAACGGTGACATCTTGTAGCGGCAATCTCTCAGTATTATTGGTTTTGGCTAAAGCGGGTGTGCGCAGCATTAACTTATCTATTAATTGCGCAGTATCTACCTTGCCATTAGCGAACAACTCACCATTGAGATAAACACTAGGTACACCCTGAATATCCCGCTGTTTTATCAGATCGGGGTACAGACCTCCATCGATCATTTCAGCGCTAATATTGGGGTTGAGTAAAGCAAACTGGTTCAGTGCCTGAACGACATCCGGGCAGTTATGACAGCTTAAACTGATAAATACTTCAAATTTCAGTTCTTCATTCACCGCCCTAATGATGTTTTTTACACTGTCATCAAGCTTCAGGTCAGTACCTGATGAATGCAAAATAGCCAGTATAAAAGAGTTAAATTCATGACCACTTGGAATACCCGAAAAGCGGATTCCAGTATCGACACCTTCCGCTTCAATAAGAAAACTGACCGGGCTGCGTAACACGCCAGGCAGATCCCGCTCTGTAAATTGAATCTTGTTACTTACTTCAGCAATACCTGATAGGAAGTTTAATAATTCGGCGCGTTTACTGTGCTCTCCACTTTGTAAAACAAAAGTTACCTTGTTTTTCATCGACTGGGTGTAACTTTTTACCGCTTCTAATATATCGTTTGTTAACACGTGTATGCTCCTATCGCTTGCCAACTTTTTTAAAACAGGCTCTGTAACCTTAGTATCAGAGCCTGCTTAATCTCACCTTTAGCCTTAAATTTTTCCTACCAGATCCAGAGACGGTGCCATAGTCTTTTCACCTTCTTTCCATGCTGCAGGGCATACTTCACCTGGGTGTGCAGCAACGTATTGGGCAGCTTTAACTTTACGTAATAAGTCTTCTGCATCACGGCCAATACCTTCTGCAGTAATTTCCATGGCTTGAATCACACCATCCGGGTCTATTAGAAATGTTCCGCGATCCGCCAGGCCCTGACCTTCACGCATCACTTCAAAATTACGGGTAATATCACCGGTAGGGTCTCCGATCATGGTGTATTGGATTTTACCTATAGTGTCTGAAGAATCGTGCCAGGCCTTGTGAGCAAAGTGCGTATCAGTGGAGACTGAGTAGATCTCGACACCACGACTTTGAAACTCCTGGTAATGATCAGCCAAGTCACCTAATTCAGTCGGACATACAAAGGTAAAATCCGCAGGGTAAAAGAAAAAGATCGACCACTTACCGTTAAGATCCTGGTCGGATACTTCAACGAAATCGCCGTTTTTAAAAGCTGTTGCATTAAAAGGTTTAATTTGAGTATTGATAAGTGCCATGTTGGCCTCCAGATTCGGTTTGTAATGAATGTCTCGTTTACAGGAGCTAATATAAGGCCTGCTTATCGATCAATAAAGTGAGTTATTTCTATTGTTACGTTCTATTTTTTAGATTACTGTTAGAGATATCTGGTTTATGGAGGGACTTAATATGATATCGACTAAGCAACTTTACTATGCGCTGGCGGTTGAAAAAACATTGCACTTTAAAAAGGCCGCTGAGAACTGCAATATCAGTCAGTCGGCGCTGAGTACTGCCCTGAGTGAACTGGAAAAACAACTGGGGTTACTGATATTCGAAAGAGATAATAAAAAAGTCCTGGTGACACCACTGGGTAAAGAGATACTGGACAAAGCACGCAGCATTATATTGCAAGTTGGCGAACTAGAGCAGCTTGCAAATGAGGGTCAATCACCGTTGAGCTACCCTGTGTCCGTCGGTGTCATACCTACTATAGCGCCCTATTTACTGCCAAAATTATTTCCAGCTCTTGCTCAGCACTACCCTCAAGCGCAACTCAATATCGTTGAAGAGCAATCTCACGTACTGGTCGATTTGGTTAAACGTGGTGAGATAGACAGTGCAATTCTGGCGATGCCCTTCCCTTGCGATGGGTTGCTGGCACTTGAATTCTGGCAGGAAGACTTTTATTGGGTGGCACTAAAAGGTGAGCGACACACCAACCAAAAAGAGATTACCAGTAACGAGTTAACCCACAGTCGACTGATGTTATTAAAGGAGGGACACTGTTTAAAAGACCACATCCTGGCGGCCTGTAAACTGCCCGAACAAACAGCTAACCATGGCTTTGGCGCCACCAGCCTGAACACTTTAGTACAAATGGTTTTGGGGAAAATGGGCACCACACTTATTCCGAAAATGGCGCTGGAGCAACTCACACTGCAAAATAAGACCTTGTCGGCAGTGCACCTTAATGAGCCTAGCCCACATCGGCGTATCGCTTTTATTATCCGGCCTAACTACACCCGTATATCGAGTATTCAAGCGCTTATCAAGCTATGCAAAGGCGCTCTTTAGAGGGCTAATACCATAGAAATAATTGAAGACAACGATCAGATTAATCAAATTTACTTATTACCTACGCTTCCTACATCATTAGTACAGCAAACATAGGAGCTAAAATTATGAATAAATTAATCGATCACAGTATAGAAAAGCGTATTCATCCGGATAGAAATACACAACATTCGGCTAAGTGTCGGTGTAATTACCCAGATAACTACTATGGGGATCAAACTTGCACGCACATTAAGCACAGTGATGCACCTGCCCTTCAATCAATAAAGTGTTAACGGTTAGTCAACTTAGATTCAATGGTTAAAAGTAAACGGATCACCATTAACTTAAATCCTGAGCCGAGGACTCTGGGTTTAAGCCTCCTAAAGCTCCCCTAATTGAATCCGCAGATACAAATTTGTATAAATAGTATTTGACAGATAACACATATATTCAGGCCTATGAATAATATAGATTTCAATTCAGTTGCCTTTGTGATTTACTGCTTCGCTTTAATCTATATCCTGTATAGATATTGAGCAATCCTGCATGAAAACACAGTCTTGGCGATACATATGCATAGCCTATTTAAGCTCAAACACATCAAAATACTCATTCTCTTAATCAGTGCAGTTTTACTTACCTTACCCCAATACGCCCTGTCAGAAACCAATATAAGATTGGTCCACCAAGAGAAAATAATCCATGGCGAATTTGCTAAGCGCGTAGGTATTAATCAACAGACGTCACTTTGGCCACTAGATCGTTGTCCCAGGCTATTTTCAGAAAAAACTAAAAATATTTCACGACACCAGATTGAGTTGGTGATTATTTGTAATGCACTAAAACGGGAAAATTTTGCAGATAATATTCAATTTGTTCCGGGTGGAAACCCGCAACGACAGACTATAGAATTAGCAAAAGGCAATGGAGATTTATTGGGTCACAGCATTTTTAGGGCATCGCTGAGTCAGACAGAACAGCCCACAACATCCAGCTTTTTGCTTACCGACCCTGTCATCAAACAAGACCAGTTTATTGTTGGCATTTTTACTTCGGCTAATCAGCTAGAAGAAGTTTCAAAAGCATTTAGAGAAAATAAACTTAACACTTTGATTGCTACAACAGTCAGCTCGTGGAAAGTAGACGTTAAAACATTGCAGAGCATGCCCATTAAATCATTACATTTATTACCCAGTTACACTTTAATATGGCCGAATTTAGCCCGTAAACGTGCCAATTTCACTTTATTTTCCTTACAGGAACAGGGGAAATTTAGTCGAGTTGATGGCTATAAAGTAGCACTCGCAGATGCTAGAGTTTTTATCGTCAATAAAAACAGGCCTAAACTCTATAATGCATTACAAAGCTACATCGTCTATCTGCGCGAACAGGATGATTTACTAACCAAAGCTTATGAACATGCCGGATTTATTTCGGATAAATATCGAAACTGGAAACAAATCAATTAATACATTGCTGAATATCATCACTACCCTTATGACTAGTCTATTTCCTTTACATAACATGGATAATTAGACTGCGCCGCGTTGACCCAGGAAAAATCTAATTCAAAGGAAACCACAGGATTAGCTGAAGTTGTTTCGGATATTTGCGATCCGTCTGGTGCGAAGGCAAACCCTTTACCGCCGAACGTTAGCTCAGCATCATATCTACCGACACGGTTTGAACTCACCACATAGCAGCCAGATACAATTGCCGCCATCGCCGCGGCGGTTTTCCAATTGGCAAGACTTTGGCCGGAGGCTCTTGGCACCGCAATAAGATGTGCGCCTTGTCTTTTATAGGCCCTGGCCCATTCGTTGAACATCAACTCGGTGCACAACATAAATCCTACTGTTATCCGCGGTGTTTTGATCACCTTGAATCCTTGGATATCCGTGTCAAACCATGCCCTTTCGTAGAAGCCACTCTCCTCTGGAAAGTAATGCTTTTGATGGACAAAATGATACTCTCCATCGACTAAGGCAAAGGCTTCATTGGCCAGCTTGTCAGCCGTTGCTACGGGCCGGGAAGATAGAATAATGGGGATATCCAGTTGCTGTAACGCTTCAATACCCTGGTTATTAGCAATCACTGACGCCTGCGCTTCTTGTGCATTAAACTCCCTGCTTGCTGCTAACCAATTTCCGAACGGCATTTCATTGGTGACTAATAGATCCGGGCTCTGAGAGAGTATATGTCCTTTCAAAGTATTCCATTGGGATCCACGATGGGATAGGCCTTCTGGTGATTCAATATAAGAAATTTTCATCGTTAATACCCCTGATTTAATTAGGTTTAGGCACAAGCTTTAAACTCTGTGATCTACAACCCAGATATTAGCGATTAATAACCTTTAATAGCAGATCCGAAACGTGTTTATTCGATGGCGATACGCAGCTTTTGCTACCGTATCGCGGCTTTTGGATCTGTCGCAAAAACATGATATTGTCGCTCTTTATTCTCTAGTAAAAAAACATCGAAGCCATGGACAAATTTGATCAACAAATAGTGACCCTTTTAACCGATAATGCCCGGCAATCAAACACTGACATTGGCCGAAAAATTGGTTTGTCGCGCACGGCTATTAGCAGCCGGATTAATAAATTAGAAGGAAAGGGAATTATTCGAGGGTATCGGGTAGAAGTACAACAGCCAAGTAACGGGGTTGCCGCCTATTTTCATATTAACTTTAGCCACGGTAGTTGCGAAGAATTAGTGCCGCTAATATCTACAATACCCCAAGTACGCGAGTGCCATTCGGCTATCGGTGATATCGATATGATAATTTTTGCCCAGGCGGAAACGATGGAGCAAATGGAACAGGTACGCTGTCGCTTAGAAACTCTGCCTAGATTAACCTCTATTACGACTAAGGCGGTCTATAAAAAATTGATATCGCGCTAAATCGCTCTTGCAGCAGAGTCTGCAATCAGTTCGACACCTATAGCCGCCTATTAGCTATTTTTTAGTACTTTAAATAATTCGCTATTTTGATTCAGCGTTTTCCAAAAGTGTCTTTATTGCTTTTTCTCTCAACATTTCCAGTTCACCGCTGAGTTGCATTTCAACAATGACTTTTTCAATTTTAGGGACCAGTTGCTTATTTTTTTCATGCACATAATGATAAACCATCATCCGACTTAAAGGTGGCGACAGAGGATGAATTGATTCGACACCCATTTTCTTGACCAGTACAAGTCCGTTGATCTTTGCAGTGATGGCAATATCGACTCTGTCTGCATCCAATAATTCCATCATTTTAACGCTGTAGTTTATGACCTGGACCTTATCCATACCTTTTGTACACAACTCAGCATGTCTAACTCCCCTTACGATACCGACAGTATAATTTTTTAACGCTGAGCAATCAGTTATTGTAAAATTATGATTTTTTGAAAAAACCGAAGGTTCAATATAATTAATAGGCGTAGGGACACGTATTAAGGTTGGATAGTCTTCTCCTACCTGAAATATTCTATGTACCTCACCGTCTACTCTTCCTTCACTTGACTCCTTTAAGGCTCTTTTCCCTGGAAAATCCACCATTTTAATGGGAATCCCAATTTTTCTATAAATGACTTTTAATATTTCAGCGCCGATCATCTGGTCCGGCGTGTCTCTTATCTTAGCGAATACAAGTGTTGTTTCAGCACTTGCTGTTTTGGTAAATATCAGAGAAATCATCAACATAAATAAAATTTTATTCATACTTCATCCCTATAAATCACAGTTTGAGGCAATATCATTCACATACATGTTTAATAGATAATAGTATCCCCACTTGAAAACAGCAAAAACTGACTCTGGGCGAGCATGGTAATTCTCGAGTATATTGTTGTAACACACGTTGTGTAGTCGCTAGCTGTACTTCTCTGAGGTCATTGCCTTTTACAACTAATACTTCTGATCGCAGCAACATAGAAATATACAAGCGCAGCTAATTCATACCCCCCAGGCATTCAACCCTGTATAGGCTATTTAAAATACTCTTTATATATTTGTATGATTTCTCCGTGCTTTTTCATCTTGTAAATTTCGTTGTTAAATTTCTGAACAAAGTCACGCTTGTAATAAAACCTTCCATTATCGCGGTCGGTAAATCCCATATACACGGCATCCGTAGAAATTATCACGGCTTCGACGATACTTTCTTTCTCGGCCACTGTTAAATCACCCGAATTGAGCATGGTTTTAAGACGCCACTGCACGGAGATCTGGTTGCCCATATAACAATCGACCCTTTTGCGTACCAGCCTTAGCAAGTTTTGCTGGGTAGTTTTGGCCTCTGCCAAAGTGATGGTCCCCTCTTTTACAAACTTCCTGAAGGTTGCTCCCCCGAAACCGTCATAACCACTGTTGTTGGCAACTATAAGCCCGACATAGTCCTCAGGCCAGTTCGGCCGGGCTGTCTTTAGAATGTCTTTACGACAGACCACCACCACGCTCTCATCCATGATAGAAATAGAGTAAGGCCATACATAGAGCCAGTCATGTCCATGATAATAAGGAGGTACAAAAGCGAGCGCCGTGCCCACTTGGATTAGTTTTTTGACACGTAACCAGGGAGCGGGGGTAAAAGTTAATGTATATCCGCTCATTCGCTGCGAAACTCGTTTAAGAACCTCTATATAGATGCCCTTGATGTCTCCCTCATCAGTATAAACATAGGGAGGGTGGCTATCATTTACCATGATATTCACTTCAATTTCTTCGGCAAATGAAAGCCTGGAAATGAGTACAATTGCAATGATGGGGATTAACCACTTCATGTAAACCTCCTGCTCAGCAGAGCACGATTTTTTTGAGCCTGTAGTTTTCTGGATTATTAGCTGTTTCTCACTATATTACTTATCGAACTGTATCGAGAAATCCACATAATTAATGCCCGATGCCAATTTTAGAATTGGCAGCTGACTATTGTATTTTAAAACTATCAAACAGAGATAACAGCTCAGATGATGTTTTCAGATTTAGTCTTAGGGAGTATGAGAATGAGTAAAGGATCTTCTTTGCAGTCTATATAGCGATTAGATATTCGCAGGACTACCCAGTTTAATGATGAGACCTTTCCACGGGATTATAAACGGCTACCGCTTGCTGCCAGATGATCACTAAAAATTCATCCATATCGCATATCTGACTTGTTTGTATCTTCCCCTCGCGGGTCAGTATCGACAGTAAAATTAAAACAACAATCGTCTTGGTAATAGATACTGTTTTTATGCCCTATTGCAGGACGATAACAAGGCATCGCACCACAAGGACCCGCCGCTAGTCATAGAATCGACTTTTCCCACTGTGGGCTTACTGTGACGTTTTGTGAAAAGCTAAAGACTAAAACCTGCCATAAGTATTTTGCAGTGCCCCAGCACTTTGTTTGTTAGGCGTGTGAGATATTCAAATTCAGGATTAGTAACAATTATCATCCTCAAGCGAAAAATATGGGATGAATGTCTATTGCTCAGTACTGAATACGACATATTCCACACAAGTGCTGCGATGGGGTTCTGTTGAATGTAGAGAGGTAGATTGGGAGCTGTGCAGATATTGGCTGATCGGTTATTTCGAAGTTAAGAAACTAAAACTATCCTTTATGCTACACCTTTATCCTTTACTGCTTATCTATCAATAAAGTAAAAAGCCCTTCGATTCGAAAGGCCTCTTTAAGTGATGTAACGAAGAGTAAAACCTGCTTCAGGCTGACAGCTCTCGCTTCAATTCATCTTTATTGATCTTATTTTTATCACTTTGTACTAGCGGTAGAGAGCGTTTATAAATAACCCGGCTCGGAATCATATAAGACGCCAGATGCTTTTTCAGCTCGAACAAAATTTCTTCGCCGGACAACTCACTTGGCGCCGAGTAGACCATCACAATCTCTTCTTCGATCAGCTCATTTTGCATGCCAAATACCGCACATTGCTCAATCTGGGTTATATTTTTTCCGACAACGGATTCTATCTCTAGCGGTGATACCCTATAACCACGGGTTTTAATCATGTCATCATGCCTGGAGACAAAGTACAGATAACCCTCTTCATCTCTGTAGACATAATCCCCAGTGGCAACCACTATTTCATCCGTTAACTGGCCCTGTAAATCAATGACGTCCCTGAGAATTTGCACCGATTTAAAGCGCTGCTCATTCTGCTCTGGTGCATTCCAGAAGCCCTTGTAGATGTAGCCTCCACGGTGAATCAATTCCCCTACTTCGCGTACACCACACTCTTTCCCCTCTTCGTTGAGTACATAGAGCTCTACATCGGGAATCGCCTTGCCGATAGAATCAGGGCGTATCTGAACTTGTGATGGGTCCAGATAAGTTGAGCGAAACGCTTCTGTGAGGCCGTGCATTGAATAAAAGTCGGCTTCTTTAAAAGTATTTTTACAGTCTTTTATCATCTTTGCCGTGACATTCCCCCCCGAGGAGGTAATCGTTTTAACTCCGTCAAAGAGTTCCGCGCTGGGGATGCGTTGCCCATCATCAAACATTTGTGAAATATTCACCGGCATCAGCGGCAGCACTGTTACTTTATCGTTGATCAGGTGGTTAAAAAAGTCTTCTGGCAGTATAAACCGGTGCAGCGCCAGGGTGGCTTTTTTATACAAGCTACAAAAGACCTGGTTTAATCCGTAGTCGAGGTTACAAGTTAGCAGACCCGAGATGACATCATGGTGGTCTAATTTCAGATACTGGGAGACAACCCTGGCAGAATCGATCAAGTTACGGTGTGAAATAACGATACCTTTAGGTGTGCCTGTCATGCCAAAGGAGTAGGTGATCACTGCATTGTTGTGGCCGTTAATTTCACAGCTATATGGTTTGTTGTAGTACTTATATATTTCTTCAAATGAGGCTTTTTCCCGATCGGTCGTCTCATAGGAAATGATATGCCCATCAAAGCCGATCTCTTCGACGCTCTCTAGCTTGAGTTTATCGGTGATAATACATTTAATATCACAATCATTAATGATGTACTCGACTTGCTCCGACTTGAGCATTTTTGTCAGCGGTACCAAAATGTAGTCCGTGGATAAAACAGCCAGAATAGCAACGACTTGTTCTATGCCTTTATTAGAATATATGCCAATACGGCTACGCTTTGGATAGTCTAACTCGCTGAGATAAAAGGCCACTTGATTAACTTTGCTATACAATTGCGCGTAGCTGATGCTCTCATCATTAAACACTAATGCGGTTTTATCACTATGGGTCTGCACTGCCTTATCGAGCAGTGATCTAATGCAGTTAATTGACATAACTAGTCTCCTTTTACGCCCAGCGTCCAAATATCGTAATTACTATCTAGTACGACTACTGGCCGGTGTTCCGAGGTTAGTATTTTCTTATAGAAAAACGCGACAATATTTTCAATCTCTTCTTTAGTGAGTACTTTGGTGATGCCTCCGGTCAATACAAAAGAGTTAATAGTGAGAAATTTAAGATTAATATAGGCCTTTCTATAGTGCGATATTTTGCACAACACCAAAAAAATCGCTAACTGCATCAGTATCTTAGTGGCTTTCTGGCTCTGCTCGTTAAAGATATTCTCGGTTACTTTCAGATGCATCAGCAGCTCGTAGACGAACTCATTATTTTTCGCGGTAAAAATCAGAGATTGCTTGGACTTAAACACCCCGAGCTTTTTGAAAACCAGCCGGTCAAATTCATTCTTAGTGACGATATTTTCATCGACTAAATCTTTAGAGTAGTGAATATCAGTAGTCGCCCCGCCGATATCGAGCAAGATAAACGGATTCACCACAGAGTATCGTGTGTCGATCTCTGGCAGCGCCTTATTGACGATATAAGGAGTGGGATAGATCTGATTGGCGGTAATATCGTACAAACTTTTGATATCTTCCTTACCTTCGATATCTTGCTGGTACAAGTTTGTCAGGTATTCCTTAAGATAATCTTCGACGATATGCAGTTTGTTATCAATGACGTTAGGCAATACCACAAGATTCGATATTTGCTCTTTTAGCGCCGGAGCGTCTTGCTCGCTACCGACAAACACGATATTGGAGTAGCTGAGCTTGGCGAGGTAACTGTACAAACTATCAGAAAACAAACCGGCACATGAATCTATGCCACCCACTATAATCACTACATCAACCAAATCGCTGGGAACAGAGTACTCCGCAATGTTCTGATAGAGGATAGTATCTATAATGTTAATACCAGAGTTGAACGCGATATTGGTGGCATATTTTAGCGAATATGTCTTAGTTATACCGATAATCAGGGTATTTAAACCACCATTTGCAGAAGAGCAGATATACACGTCATCTTTATCAAAGCGTTTTATCGTATCGCCGCAGCGGTGGATTAAATCGTCCAGGATATCTTTGTTAAAATCTCTGAAATGCTGTTCAATGTTGTCGTTGGTACTGACCTTGAAATAGGTACTGCCTACATCAATAAGCAATTTATTGTTTTGCTGGCTCATTGCATTATTCCTATATCACGAACAATATCGTTGACGATACTTGTGGTGTCTTTAGTTAAGTCACACTGAGATTTTTCATATTCATAACATCGATCGGGAATAGGCACGTTGCCACGTTTGATGATTCTGATGTTTTTCTTGGCATCGCGTATGGTAATCAGCTCGTTGTGATTGATGATATGCGGCGAGAAAGGTACATCGATAATACCGTTTTTAATCGAGTTAAAGACTTTACGCCACAGTGTGTCCGCAGGATCATTAAACACCGCCTCCATAATGGCTTCAACTTCCAGGGTCAGAATTTCTTCTTCCTCCTCATCGACGACCTTTGGCAAACCATTGAGTATACCTAACGTATATTGGGTATTGGCCACGGTTTTGGCATTGGCTTCCTTGGTGGGAATACCGACGGCTTCTTCGCGTGTTTTAGTAATTATCTTGTCGGCACCGACCATTGCCGCGATCACCGTTGATGTATTGATTAACTGTTCCGCGAAATCTCTATTGGTGGGGAAGGCCCCCATCCACTGATGATAGACCAAGTGTATGGCCGCATCACCACAGCCTATTTGCTCGGCATAGTATTTCGCCAATTTTTTTATCACAGCACCAGTGACTATATCTTGAATCATTGAGCCGTTTTGGGCGAAAGAGACAGAGAAGGACTTAACCCCCTCCTCCAGAGAAAGCAACATCTCCAGCAGTTGAATAACGATAGTAATGGCAGGCGGCACCAGAGTCGCTGTCAGCGGGCCAAAAGACTCGCGGTTGATAGGTTCATTTAGCTCTGAATAGTTGGCACACACCCGCTCCACGTATTTCCAATACAAAAATGCTTTATCTAACGGAAAATTCTTCGAGTAGGGCAACAGGTAAGTTATGGGACCACCTTCTATCTCAAAAATACCCGAGGCGATGGCTGTCTCGATCAGCAGCCTGGCATCGGGTGTCCCGTGTCGCAGGCTTACAGGTTTGTTGAAGTGGGTGATCATCTTGCGCGTGGTACGGTAACCGTGATTAACCAACGGGTAACCGTTGAGCATATCGACATCGTTCTCTTCGCTCAGACGCAACATTTTTCTGGCTGTCGCATAATCATTGAGCCGGGTGTTTGAATCAATAGTTAATGGCAAGACATCCACATTTGCCTCAACAAAGAACTCATTCAGAGCGAACTGTTTTTTATAGGTAGGAAAACCACCGCGAGGCTGAACCAGCATTTTTTCTTTGTTTTTATACAGATGAGATATAAACAGATCTTTACTGGCGTTTTTCACAAACTCAGTCACTTCGGCAAAATCGAAGCTATCAACGAACTCATTGTTGAGAATTATCTCTCTCTCTTCTTGCAGCAAACTCATTTTCTGTTTCTCTTTTGGATAAATTCTTCCAGGGAGTCTAAACCTGTATTGAGATCAACCTGGTGACAGACCAAATCAAATCCATAGTTTTTATACTTAGGCACTATGTCTTCTGCGTTGCCATGACCGACCACTAAATTGCCGCCAATCATCATAATGAGATTGTCTAAATCCTTGTATTTCGCTTTAAGGAGTTTAACTTCCCTACCCCAGCCCTCAGCTTCGCCATTTAGCGAGGAGATCAACAAGATTTCAGCACCTGTTTCCACTGCAGCATCAAAGAACTCTTCCAAGTAAGTATTGACGCCCAAATTAAACACTTCAAAGCCCCTGGCCCGTAGTGAGAGATCAATCAGTCGATTGGCAACAACGTGGATATCGTTACCGACGACACCTGTGACTACCTTCATATAATCATTATGTCCAAAATATTAAAAACGCATCATAGCAAAAGATTATGTAAAAAAACGCCCCTTCGATGATAGAATCATGCGTTAAAAATGAAAAAAGGAAATATTTATGCCAATTTATACAGCCGACATCTGTGATGAGCATAGCGAAAAGGTATCTGTGCTGGGTGCTGGCTACCAAAATTATGGCGGAGCAGACAACTGCCATGGCCGAATAGTCACTGTAAAACTGCATAAAAATAATTCAGCGCTGATCAAATTACTCAGAGACGAGGACGGTACAGGTAAGGTGGTGGTGGTTGATGTGGGCAGCGAATATTACGCAGTGGTCGGCGAAAACTTAATGAAATTCGCCCACAAAAACAACTATGCCGGCATCATAGTCAATGGATACATTCGAGACACTGAACAGATAAAAGATATCCCAGTGGTTTTATATGCGCTCGGAACATGCCCCCGCAAATATATCCCGGTTACAGAAGGTGAAACAGATATTAAATTGACCTTTGCCGGTATCGAATTTAATACAGGCGATTATCTATATGCTGATAGCGACGGCGTAGTTGTCAGTGCAAACAAAATCGTTTAACGACTATAGATTCCCCGCACAATAATAAGCTTCAAAAAAACCGCCGTTAATACTATTAACGGCGGTTTTTTATTGCTTTGTCATTTGTTTATAGAACTTTAGCAATCGATTGTGTCAGATAGTCGATATTGCTAGTCGCGAGTCCTGCGACACTGATACGGCTAGAACCTACTACATAGATACTGTACTCATCTTGCAGCCGTTGTATCTGTTCAGTATCGATACCTAGGAATGAGAACATACCATTTTGTCTGGCAATAAAGCTGAAGTCGCGCGTTACGCCATTTTCAAGCAGCTTTTCAACCAACAACTGACGCATGGCAGCGATACGGTCTCGCATCTCTTTTAACTCTGCATGCCACTGATTGGTCAACTCTTGTGAGCTGAGAATCGTCTCTACTAATGCTGCACCATGAGCCGGAGGCATAGAATAATTAACCCGGACCACGTTTAGCATGACCGCAGCAATAATATCGGCGGCGATGACGCTCTTGCCAATAATCGAACAGGCCCCGATGCGATCGCGGTAAAGGCCGAAGTTCTTCGAACAGGAACTACAAATAATCATCTGTTCAACAGTATCAGCCATCAGCCGCAGACCAAAGGCATCCACCTCCAGTCCCTGACCAAAGCCCTGATAAGCAATATCGAGCACCGGTGTAAAGCCAACATCTCTACTCAGATCAGCGACTTGTTGCCACTGCTCTGGGTTTAAATCCATACCGCTTGGGTTATGGCAGCATGCATGTAACAGCACAGCATCACCTTTAGGGATTTGCTTCAGTGCTTCAATCATGCCATCAAAGTTCAGAGACTTATTCGCGTAATCGTAATAAGGATAGGTTTTCACAGTCAGGCCCGCGGCTTTAAAAACCCCCTGGTGGTTAGCCCAGGTCGGATCACTGACCCAAATCGTCGCCCCAGGCTTACTTCTGTTTATCAATTCAGCCGCTATGCGCAAGGCACCTGTACCACCAGGGGTCGAGACCGTACGAACACGGTTTTCAGCTATTACCCGATGATCTCCCAGAATCAACTGTGCTATTTTTTCATTGAACGAAGCGGAACCCGCTGAACCTAGATAGGCCTTACTGGCCTCATTTTTAACACGGAAATCTTCAGCAATTTTCACACAAGCTAAAACCGGAGTATGACCCGCCTCGTCTTTGTATATTCCGGGGCCAAGATCAATTTTGTTAGGATTGCTATCAGCCTTAAATTTAACCGACAATCCCAGAATAGGATCTGCAGGGGGGTGCTGTAACTGTGAAAACATAAGAAATGGTACCTTTTAGATTGCTAAATTTCGTTTATATGATTTTTAGAAACTAGCAAGTTTTGACAGACGCATAATTAGGGCGTTACCAACACATACTCACTTATCCAACAGTGGTTTCTTAAAATCAAGCCGGTTATGTTATTCCTTAATGTCTTTGCCGTACAGCGTTTAGGTTATAGCGATAGAATTATCTCTTGCATCGTTTGCCGGAAATATCACTCCGGCAATCATTAGTTGAAGTACGGCTGGCTGCTAAACAGTTGCAATTTATAACTCGCAGGGGTGGTACTTTTCCCGCCTTCAGCACCTTTATTGTGATAGTAAAATTCACCGTACTACATAAGCTTCATGTGTAGGTCATGAGGAGTGATATATTATTACCAAGGTTTATAATCGAAGTAATGGTGGTCAGTGGTTCCATCTGTTTGGTAGATTGATTATCGGCTAAAGAGGGTCAGACATGCTAGGCTGCTGAACAATCTTAGTGGGCGTTTTTGTCAATGCCCATCCGCCTGCCATACACGCATTAGGTTTATACAAATGATCAGACACGCAATTAAATATTGGACAATACCCTTACTGCTGATTATGTCCCCTCTATCCTATGCGGCCCAATGCATCAAAGGAAACTGCATCTCGGGAGCTGGAACTTCAGTTGAGAAACACGGGATTAAATATGTCGGGCAATGGAGCAATGCAAAAAAACATGGCCAGGGGATTTTAACCTATGCCAGTGGCAACAAATATGTCGGAAAATGGAAATATGATAAGAAGCATGGTCAAGGGACATTAACTTATTCGAGCGGCAGCAAATATATCGGTTATTTTCTGTATGGAAAACGCAATGGCCATGGGACTTTGGCCTATTCTAGCGGCAATATATACGCCGGTGAATGGAGCAATAACAAAATGCACGGCCAGGGAACTATGACCTACGCGGATGGTAGCCAATACGTCGGTGCATGGCGTAATTCCGAAATACAAGGTCAGGGCACTAAAGACTTTGCGGATGGCGACAAATATGCAGGCCAATGGGTTAGTGGACAACAGCAGGGGCAAGGCACTTATACCTGGAGTAATGGCGACATGTATTCGGGTACATGGATTAATTCCCGACAACATGGTCAGGGAACTAAGACCTATGCCGGTGGCAGCAAGTATGTGGGTCAATGGATTAATGACCAACAGCATGGCGAAGGGACTCTTACCTGGAGCAATGCCGACCAATATGTGGGTTCATGGGATAATGGCCAGCTCCACGGCCAGGGCACTTATACTTGGAATAATGGCGATAAATACGTGGGTGCATGGATCAATGGCCAACACTATGGCCAAGGAATTAAAAACTATGCGGATGGCGGCCAATACGTCGGTGAATGGAAAAAATCTTCAATGCATGGTCAGGGAGCAAAAACCTTTGCAGATGGCGATCAATATATTGGTCAATGGATAAATGATCAACTGCAGGGTCAAGGCACCTTTACCTGGAGCAATGGCGACCATTATATGGGTGAATGGAAAAGTGGCCAACAGCATGGCCAAGGCACTAAGACCTACGCGGATGGCAGTATCTATGTCGGCGAATGGGTAAAATCCGCCATGCACGGTCAGGGCACTAAAACCTTTGCTAATGGCGATGAATACATGGGTCAATGGAGTAATGACCAACAGCATGGTCAAGGGAGCTATACTTGGATCAATGGTGACAAATATGTGGGTGATTGGCAGAAAAGCCAACTACATGGTCAAGGATCTTTTATTTGGAGTAATGGCGACAAATATATGGGTGAATGGGAATATGATCAGCAAAAAAGTAACGATCAGCAATAAACCAGCCGTTTTGTAAGTCTGGGTTAGCCTTGCGACCTTGTCACACGGTCTTCTAGCACTATATGAACTTTTCCCAATATGTTTTTTAAACAATAATTTTGCTTGGATACTATCTATGGGTACAAGTTGATAATGAGCTCTACAGCTATTGTTTAGTAATACCCTGGTTGAATTAACTGTATGGCCATCAGCTATTTTCTTACTTAGGCTGCTCTAAGCGCTCTAAAAAAGTTTCACGCATATCATGATAATCGGTCTCAGAAATCCCAACATATGCGAGTATCGGTTCCAACTTATTATGCCCTTGTTGCTCGTCACCTACGCGCCATAATCGTCGATAAATACTGCTTACATCTTTGGCCATTAGCAGTGAACACAACAGTAATTTAACCGATTCATTTTCGCTATTATCCAGCCCCAAATTTTCAATGTCCGTCGCTTGAAGTATGATAGCCTCTGTGACATTGCTGGGCATAAGCCAACGTTTAGAAATTTCATAACCTACTTGAAAGTGATTCATACCAAATATGTCATTTTCTGCATCTAGCCAGGTATTGACCAGTCCGGTATCGATACCGTCAATGAACTGTTGATATTCTTGGATTGTTTCCATCATCATGGGAATTCCGCAATTGTGCATCATGCCCAGCGAATACGCATCATCGAGATGCTTTTTTGAGACCCTTTTCATGATGCTCATGGTTAATTGTGCAACTTCTGTTGCTGTATCCCAAAAGGCTTCGAGGTTACTTGCCTTAGAAAATGAATTTTTTAGAGCAAGTAGCCGTAAAATAGTTAACATTTTACTAAAGCCAATACGCATCAGTGCCTCGTTTAATGAAGTGACCTTGCCTGTACCGCCAAATGCAGGAGTATTCGCCGTTGCTAATACAGCCGAGTACAGCGATACGTCCTTGCGTAGCACCCTCACTATTTCATCGATATCTATGTCTTCGGCATCTAGCAGTTTAATAATTTTTACCAGTACCTGGGGCCTTGCAGGAATAATATAAGGTTTTTTTAGGTTGAGGGCTTTACTCATGAGTAATCTCTTATTATGTAATGGTTAGAAAATCATCATTAATCATGCAACAAAATCAACGTGTTTTTATGACGACACCAAGATCAAAACTTTTATTTCGCAGCTGTACATATTGGGTTTGTAGCAAAAGAGACACTCATTGTGCAGATTAATATGCGCCATTAAATTCCGATTAACGCCCTAGCACTATCATCAACCAGCTGAAAACTATATCTGACAGCCACTTGTTAACATATTTAATAAGGGCACTGCCCTGGTTACAAATATAGGTCCCAATCAACCTGTTATAGCTGCCTGCCTGCATTGAACAACTTGATTTTAACGATACTTCAAGGTGAATAAATAGAGTGTAGTGTAAAATAAGAAAGTATGGGGTATGACAATAGAGGTCACTTCAATGATCCAAGCTTAACCTGAATATCTGATCATTAATGGCTATTAGCCATCGCTAAAAAACAGCTTATACTACAATTGGTTGGAGTGAATAGCAGGATTTCACCAGAGGCCGTACAATTTTTTGAGTTAATATAATCTTGCATGAAATTTACTCAATAATGCTCATTTTCCCAATGCCTATTTCTTACTGTATTCGCCTGAGAGCAAATCATCGACAAGTTTAGTGTATAAACCCTCTTTTTTGATTTTGGCAAGACCTTGATTAAACACTTGTAACAGTTCTACGGATCCCAGACGGTTTTTAGGAAACAGTAAATGGCCGTTTTTTTCAGACAATGGTCTGGGATGGAAAGTAAATAATGCAGCAGATTCAGGAGAAATCTCTTTTTGAATTAAAGTGTAGCCACTTAACAGCGTTGTCAGGAAAAAGTCTATTCTTCCCTTGAGTAATTTACCTAAGTTTTGCAGATCGCTGGTGACTACTTGCACATTAATGCGCTTTGTCTCTGCCGCTTGCCAAAAGTCCTCAGTATATGTGTATCCCCTGGTTGCCCCAATCTTGTATCCCTTTAAGTCATCTAAGCTTTTCCAGTCGGGCATTGGATTGTCTTTCAGAAAGAAAAACACCAATTTTTCGCTATTTAGCGGTTTGCTATAATAAAACTCTAACGCCCTTTCAGCATTTTTATACCAATAGGAAGTTGCATGAAATTTACCTTGTTTAGTGCTTTCAAAACTACGCTTCCAAGGTAAATAGCTGAATTTAACCTGGTATCCCTGGCGTTTATAGACTTCTGTAATCACGTGATTAACAAAACCGCCTTGCTTTAATTGCTCGCCAGTCCATGGAGGATAGTAACCAGTAGAGATATTCAAGACAGTGTCAGCCTGGCAATTGGCGATTGAGAAACAGCAGAGACTGATGAACAGCGCGGTAAATTTAAAACCCCGCTTGACTATTAAGTTGACCTTTTTCATGACTAAAGTATAACATCGATGAACAATTTACAGACACTTTAAACAGCCCTTCAAACCGGTGTACGGGAAATCTCCGACAGCCTTTATTGGGTCTTAATCAATAAAAGCATTCTGCTAATAGGTAACTCAGATTATTTCCTTAGCAAGCATTACTCTCAACATTAGCTATTTTCTGCTGTATTCCTGTTGTTTATTTTTGCACATATACCCTTGGTAATATTGGTTTTTTCGACTTAGCAGCGGGCTCAGGCCCCTAACCATTGTCGGGGGAACGCTTCGCTAAGTTGGCCAAGACAAACCACAGCAGCTCGCGTTCAGTACAGTTCGACTGCGACTGCAGATGTGTAATGGCTAGAATTAAATATACAACAATTTTCAATAGAGACTATCAGAGTCAGAGCCATATTTGCTGCTGTAGATATTGTTCCCGTTGTTGGGGGAGCCGCAGCCGTCTCTAGATGCTATGGCACTGAACTATTTTCATACTGATACATAATTTCGAGCAGCAGTTATTGCGAGGGTAGTTTTGCAAAGGACTGGATAAGTGCAATAATTTCGTCTGTCATTACTTCAGGGTCTATGCCCTGAGGTGAAAATGAAGATCGAAGATGTGCAATTGCCGGAGTCAGTTCAGTAAGCAAGTTGAGGTGCGGATGATCCTCTCCGATGATTCGGGCGATAGTGGTTCGTAAATATTCTAGAGAGTAACCTTCCTTGACCGCATCTTCAATTCTAGAATCGGCGCGCATTGCAGAAATAAGCCCCGGCACAAGATCGGGTTTTTCAACGGTACTGATGCACTTGGAGTTAACCAGTTCGCGTAGGTCCGCTAGCGGATCGTCTGTTAACTGTGCCACTGTAACAGGCATACTTCGGATTGCCTGCGCAACCAGAATTTCTTTTTTTGGCCAGCGTCGATAAATAGCACCGGTACCACAACCCGCTCGCTCAGCTACATCTTGAATACGAAATTTGTCATAGCCAACTTCAAGTAACAACTCAATGGCTGCCTGGATAATTGACTCAGTACACCTTTCATCACGCTTTCGTCCTCTGGTTTTATCAGGACGTATAGATTTGTCTTGTTTCATAACCGGCATATTAGCAGAAAGATACCATTGCGGAAATAACATCAGTGGCAATTTTAAATACGGAAATCTATATTTCCGGAAATATTGATTTCCGTTATTAGATAGCCCATAATCCAACTTCTTAAATATACGAAAAAGGACAGCACTCGTGGCTCTACAATTAACATTAAACTCCGGCATCAACCTCGAATTCGCGATTGGTAAAGTAACCAAAGGCAAAGAGATGCAAGTTTTTGCAGAATACTTTCCTTTAATAAACCCGGTACTGGCGGAATATGCTACTAGCCAACTGGGTTCTTTTTCCATCACCGCCACTAACAAAGCTGGCGTAGTTCCAGAGATGGGATCACTAACCAACTGGTCCTGTGCAGAGGACTACAATAAATTTCACAATGACCCCAGGTTCATTAAAATCAAACCTTTACGTGATGACGCTCTTGACCTGCTTTGGGATGGTCACTTTTTTATCTCATTAGACAAGGTGGTCGATATAGATACCGATGTTGAATATGCATTAGTCATCGCAGAGGGCAATCCTATCGGCTTAGAGCCTATTCTTAACCTGCCATCAGCAAATGATAGCCCGAGGCAAGCCTACGCGGGTAAATCGATGTCGCTGCATTTATGGAGTGATGCTGCTGAACAGCTTTTGACTGCTGCAGCGGACGAGGCAGAGGTATTTCGCATTCGCTTCAACGCGCCAGCGGCATAAAGGTTTTAGTTTAATCAAAGGTAGAGCATCAGTGCTGTACCTTAGAGAACCTGCGAACAAATTCAGTACGCCCTACACCCCTGTTCATTATGCTACGCTGGGAAAGTGATGCTTTTTGGTTAGATTGTTGCTATTCATTTATAAAACTCTAAACAGCTTAAAGTGCCACTTTTCTATCATTATAGAATCAGTATGTTATTACTATATTGTCCGCGGCGAGTTATTTTTTTACTGGAAATAAAATCAACTCTCCCCGGCGAATTTAGCATCTGATAGTTAGTTTTATTCATCTAAACGTTCTCTGACAATGAGCCTAAACTCTCCCAAAGCTGGCTAGCAACAGGGCCTAGTACTCTGCTACGGTGCTTAATTGCATAATAGGTAACTTCCATCTCATTTTCTACATCAAGCAAATTGAATCTTTTTAAGGCTCCATTTTTTAAGTCTTCTTCGACTAAATAACCCGGCAATCGACCCCAGCCCATGCCACTTAAGGCTAATATTTTCTTGGTCGACAAATCATTCACGTACCAGCATCGCTGCCCATCTTTCACACCAAGAGTGACTCCTTGAGTGCCAGTTCCGGAATCCTGAACGACTATCTGATACTCTTTTTCTAGCTCATTCACACTCTGCAAATTTGGATGGCGTGCAAGCAGTTGCGGAGAGGCTACATTAACTAATTCTCCAGTATAGAGCGGTACAACTTGCAAATTTTTAGAATTGATCCTAAGTGCATCCGCAGGTGTAATGACCATATCCGTTTTGTCATGCTCAAGGGCATAAAATGCCCCAGTTAAATATTCTTGTTGCAGAATTATTTGTGTATCTGGATACTGGCTTTGGATTTTTTCTAATATTGGTAGAACCTTAACCAAATTGAACGAACCTTCAAATGCTAAGGTAATGCTTGCTTCATTACCTGTCACATAATGGTGAGAAAGCATTTCTATTTCTCTGGCTTGATCCAATAGTTTAAGTGCCCGTTGATATATTTGCTGTCCCTGTGCGGTTAATTCCAATCGGTACTTCTGACGATCAAATAGCTGAATACCCAGCTGACTTTCGAGCTGTTTTATACCTTGACTAATGGCGGCCTGGGTTTTAAATAATCGTTCACTACTAGCCTTCAAAGTGCCTTGTTCAGCGACCATTTTCAACATTCTCAATTGTTCGAGTGTCATCAATTTTCCCTTCTAAACTATTCGATTGAAAATTAACTAAACCAGCATCGATTGGATTGCAAAAGGCTATCGATAGCTTCGCGTGTCAACGCCCATCACCTTAAGTATTAATTTATATGATATCAATATATATTAGATTTTAATGTACATTTATTTCACCTAAAATAGATTCATCGTTACTAAACTACTTAATTCAATAGGTAAATATCATGAGTAAATATAAAACTATCGCAACTTGGGTTGTTATTGCATTATTGGCTGCAGCCTTTGGCGCTGCGGGTGTCGCTAAGTTAATGGGTGTAGAAATGCTGCATCAATCTTTCGCAAACATGGGATTACCCCCGTTGTTTGGTTATTTCATTGGTGCCTGTGAAGTACTCGGAGCGGTTGCTTTATGGGTGAGAAAATATAGTGCATTAGCAGCATCAGGTTTAATCCTGATCATGCTCGGTGCCATTGGCTACCATATAGCGTTTGATCCAATAGTGTTGGCAATGCCTGCTGTCATTCTTGCAACTTTAGCGACCATTGTATTCTTTGGACGTAAGCGCGATAGCATTTTAGTGGCCATTCATTAAATTGACAAAATAACAGTCGGCAACCTAAAATATTTAATAGCTTTCTATATTTAAGTGAGCAGGTCGCATAATAGATTTTTTGCAGTGATGTCATAGTTTTTATTCATTTCTGCAAAAAACACCTAAATAAATCCTGCATGATATTGTGGCTCAAGGCATTAGCCGGTAACTCAAATTTCCTGGGATAGTCGCCCCAGCGTCTTAGCCAAATGGCTGAAGCCGATTCACTGATTCTCTGGCAGTGACCCGTTAGCCGTGACTACATAGATACGAGATAAGAGGGATAGAATAATTCCGAGGCAATTATTGAGGCAGCCTACTTGAGACGCCGAGAATTGCGTAAAAGGCGCAGAGAATTTCGATAATCCTAGAATGGATTTACTTTGCTCCAATCCCTATTAGCGCGAAAAAACAACAGCCCAGCTACGAACCCGAATGGAATAGGTATGATTTTGAGCTGAAAATACCATTCAGCGCTAAACAGCCTTTAGCAGGTGCTTATTTATAGTGAATATTAGCGCTTTCTGTAAAAAGCATTGCCAATGCTCCAGTACTCTTTAATGAAGTAAAAAGTGCTCAATTTAGACGGGTATTAGCGGGGTTTCTGTACTTCTGATACAGCCACCCCCTGCAATCTACCGGTTATAAATCACCTTGATAACCGGGTAAAAATATCAGCAGCATCTTGCTGCCAGTTTTGTACCATCTCTTTCAAATGGGTCATGCTTAATTGTTCTTCATTATTTTCAAGTTGCGCACCTTGACCTTTTCGTACCACAGCTGCCAATAACTCACCCGTTAGGCTATCGGTTACAGCCACTTCTAAAAACACTTCTACATCTTGATCCGTTGTTCCTGTTGCCGCCTTACCTAAGTTAAATATCATCGCCACAGGTAATATATCAATCGCCGTCATAGCTTCACTACTATGTTCAACGCCTGTTATAGCAGGTCTAATTCGAAGAACCCCTTCCCCTGGTTGCGCGACAACATTATATGCACCTCGGGCCGCAGTGTTTAATGCATTATCAATTGACCGGCTAAATTGAACCAGTAACGCTTCACTGACTTGCTTGGTTGGTTTTGGTTCTGGGTATAAAACAGTTCTATCAAAAATAACCGAGTGATAATCTTCTGCAGATAGCTTTTCACTAATCCAACGAAGTGTCATGCCACCGCTTGACGTCTGCTCTTGTTTAAGTAATGAATAATCTGATAAATATCCAGAATATTGCTCTTCTGCCACATAGTTTGAAGCACAACCAACGCTTATTAGCGTGAAAATAATAGTAATCAGTCCTGTTAGTTTTTTCATTGATTTGTCCTCAGTTTCCAATCCTTGTGAATGGTGCTAGCGATTACCCGCAGGGTTTTATTCCGACGCGTACATAAAGTCCTTTTGTATTTTTAGTTATCAGCGCAAGCCAATCCCCCTATTAATCCCCAGTAAATTACGATCAGTTAGTTATTCACTAAAGCTGCCACCTAGTGCAAGGTGCAGGTCTATTCTTTGAGCCAGTCGAGCATTCATTATTCCAATCAGCGACATCTTTGCATCAATCGACCTCGCTTGCATTTGTAACACGCTGAATAAGTCCACCTGGCCAATTTTATATTGAGTATTGGAAACCCGTAATGCACTTCTGCTGTATTTTACCGCTGAAGCGAGTAAGGCTTCACGCTCTTTAAGTGATGCCTCATTACCTAACGCGGACTCCACTTCATTAAAGGCACGTAAAGCAATACTGCCATATGTCGCCAACGCGGCTTTCTGTTGAGTTGTTTCAATCTCCACTTGAGTCTGTAATTCACCTCCGATATCAAAAGGTGCTAGAAAATTACTGCCAAGTGAAAAGAAACCTTTACTTACACCAATGAGATCAATCAATTCATTACTGGAACGCCCGCCCGAGCCTGTTAACGTGATACTGGGAAGTTTTGCTGCTTTTGCCACTTGGATACGTTGAAAAGCAGCAGCGACTTGTCGTTCGGCTGCGCGTAAATCAGGTCGTCTTTCAAGCAACTCTACCGGAAGCCCTGTAGGCACACTTTGTGGCATCTCTATAAACACACGAGGGACCTCTAGTTCAGCGGAAGGATAACGTCCCAACAATATTTCCAGATTACGTACCTTCTGTTCTAAAGAAGCTGACGCTTTGTGTTGACGGTCTTTTGCTTTGGCTAAGTCAGCCTTTACCAGATAAATATCTTGCTGTTGTGCCGTACCGACTTCTACTTGAACACGTACGATATACAAAAAGTTTTGGTAGATTTTCACAGCATGCTCAGCTAAATGTTCTTGAGTCTTGGCTTCAATAGCCAAATACCAAGCCTTGGCAGTTTGCGCAACTAAAGACTGCCGGGTAAATTCAAAGTTAGCCTCAGAGGCGCGATAGGCTTCTTTTGCAGCGCTGGAACTGGCACTTAATTTGCCCCAGAGATCGAGTTCCCACTGCACATTCAAAGAAACACCTGTGCCTGTGCTGGTCTTACTTCCCCGGGTAGTGCTTTGCGCGGCCGCTGCAACATTGACATCCGGCAGTAATCGGGCACCTGCTTGATTCGCTATAGACGCTGCGCTTTGCAAATTTGCTTGCGCCACCGCTAGCTCTGGATTATTTTGCAGCACTTCATCAACAAGTTGCTCTAAGGTTTCATCCTTGAAGGTGGCGAGCCAACCATTTTTTACCGGGCCTTCAGAGTCCTCTTTGTTCCACTGCAAGCCAATCTCGGCTGTTATTGGTAAGGCCTGCTTAACTACTTCCTCATGGCTAGGGCCTTTTAAGGGCACAACACAACCAACTAAAGACAATACCAGCGCAATAACTAATAGTCTGCGTGCCTTATGCAACATTTGCATATCTCCAAAATCTGCGAATACAAAGTTCATTGTCGATATAAAAAACCTCAGGAAATTCGGAGGTTAGCTCAAATTAATGAAACGGGAAAAGATAATTCAACCAGGCAGCCATGCGCAGCAATATTTTCCGCATAATTGCCACATGAGAAAAATGGTCGCTGTAGACTGCTACCTGAGCATATGCCCCACCGGGAATCTGGTCCGCAAAGGCTTCATATCTAGGGTCAGTAATATTGATCAATACCGGGATGCGCCCTGGACGTGGTGCCATATACGGATTAATCAAGTTACCTGAAGGCTGAACTTGCCCTTCGGCCAAAGCAGGCATAACCATCTGTATTTCACCGGAAAATACGGTACCTGGGATACCATCAAAGGCAACTTCGGCCTCGTAACCCACTTTAAGGCGTAACAAACTGTTTTGACGAAACCAGCCAATCAGATAGTGACCTTCGCCACTGACGAACACCATCACGGGTCGCAGCGGTAAACTGGCGGCACGCATACCTGGTCGTAATGCTACTTGAACCACATAGCCTTTGTCCGGCGCTCTAACGATGGTCTGTTTAAGTTCGTAATTAGCTTGTGCCAGTTGGGCTTTCAAATCATTGGCTTTGGCGTTAGCTATATCCAAGTCTCGCTTGCTTCCAGCTTTGCGACTAAGCAGTATTTTTGCCCTTTGATAGTCTGCTTGTGCCCCAACTAAACGTGCTTTAATTGAATCAATTTTATTCTGGAACGGCTCTGGATCAAGTCGAAATAACACGTCCCCTTTATTCAGGAGTTTGTTGCCTTTAACGGGCACCTCGATCACCTGGCCTGTCACATTGGGAACAATGGGGGTAGTGACAAAATACTGTCGACTCATCTCCGAATAGGGGTGATTGAAATTCATTAGCAATATCAACGAGCCAATCAGAAAAATCCCCCCGAGTACAGCTGTTGGCACACTCCATTTATTGAGTGGAATTTTGAATATTTTGAATATAGCAATACAAAATGCGCTGTAGGTCAATATCAGCAGGAGATCCATTATTTGTCCTCCTCTTCGTTTGCATCGACTGAAATATGTTTATCCGCCTCAATCGGGTTTAATTGTTCCAGCTGCTCGATTCTCTTCTCAAGCGCATCCAGTTTCGATTGTAGTAATGGTTTAGCTGCTGCATTTACCGAATTGTCAAACCCCCAGCCGCGATCTTCTCTGTAGAGCGCCGCCCATATCCACAAAAATGGCCAGATAGCACCTAGCGTAAACATGCTAATCCATCCAGCAATGTGTATCGCATCTTGATGCGGGTGCTTTCGATGTACGGCAATTTCATACGGGATATCATGGACAACAATGATGCCGTAAAATAATGTAATAAATGCGAAGATTAAAGTTGCTAATGCGAGGTAATCGAGCATATTCCCTTCCATATTGCTGTCTACATTAGTAAGCAGAATGTATTTTTTTCAAACGCCGGAATTAGGCACCTGAACTTATTCCCTTAGTTAGTAGAGCGAGTACATAAAACTAAAATTAGACTATAAAGATGAAAAAAGCCAAGCGAAACAGAAATTAAGCTAGCGCCTGTATCCATTAAAATATAGATATTTAAGCAGCAGGGATTAAAGAGCAGCGAGATGTTTATAAAACATGAATAGAAAATTTATTTTCTTAATATAAATTCAGAAGATTTACAGCCCTAATATTTATGGCGAACTGCTTAGGGAACATATATTTCGAATACTAGAACATAATATTATGTTATCTAATGAATTTATTATTCTACTTTAAAATTTCATAATCATACTGGCGCATAGCACTAATTCCAGTCATCCGCATACGCTGCTAGTTTGTCAATAATGTAGCTGGAGGGTTATAAACCTATTTACATCTGAGTGTACAAAAAAGATCCGGCTGGGCTTTAATCCATCTATAAGCGCTTTATCTTTGAGACACTGCAGCTATGATCAGTAGTAACAGCTGACCCATTTGCTGATGACTGATGCCAATATCAACATGTGCAACCGTATGGGCGATAACCAGGCTTTTCTCTGGAATAACAACAAGAAACTGACAACCGTAGCCACTGGCGTAATTGCATGGATGTCCTATTTTTATGCCCTTGGCAAAGCCCTTCTCGGTAGCGGCCCAGCACATATATCCATACCTACGCCCCCGGTGCTTAATATAATCCCTGTAGCGACTAATTTCGGTAGTATCCGGGAATGTACTAATCCTTATCCATTGTGCAGAAATTAACTGTTGTTGATTCCATTTGTCATACTGTTATCGAAGTCTCTTGCCTCATCATAAAAAAAGGGCCTTTAAAGTAGCCATAACTAGCATATCTGTAAGCGACTACTATATTGTGTTTAATCGAACATATACATACTTCAACCCATTAACAAAGCAAACAGCTAAGCAGGCTGCTGCTCGCAGTACTGCTATATTTTTTCTATTATAGTGATAGTTTATCAGCTATCGACATGATTAAATAATTTGAATTTTCACCATGATTACAATTAGTTAAAGGGACTTCCTAGTTGAATTTCTCTTCAGTGTTTGCAAAAATATCATCTGAGATTTAAGGTTAGAAAGATGAAATCAACGTTAGCTTGGCAACTCATAGTTCAGATACCTATTATCTGTCTTTTACTCATGTTATCTGCATATGCGAACAGCTCGGAGGAAGATGTAGGTATGTTTGTCATGGAACAAATCCCCTACGGTTTTCAGCGCGAAAATGGGGAAAATACAGGTATTCTATTGGATGTATTAAATGAAATTCGTGACAGCAGTGGAATTGGCTTACCTATACAAACTCTACCTCTGAAGCGTTTATTGGCAACCTTGCTGAAGGATATGAAATCTTGCACATTAGTTGCTGATTCACCCGTTATTATTGACAATTTGGACCTTGTTGAGCCGATTGGTTATACATTAACAGCGGGTATTTTACCTGTGGCTGGTGTTGTGCTCAAAGATTACTCTAACCTTAAAGGAATGCTCATAGCAGTTCCTTTAGGAATACAGTTTGATGAAAAATTTCACAGCGATCATACATTAAATAAAGTCAGCACCCTCCAGTACATCGATGCGATTAAAATGATGCAAGCCGGCCGTGTGCACGCTGTTGCCGGGGCTATATCAATACTTAAATATATCGCCACGCAA
Source organism: Oceanospirillaceae bacterium (assembly GCA_013215505.1). Classification (GTDB taxonomy): domain Bacteria; phylum Pseudomonadota; class Gammaproteobacteria; order Pseudomonadales; family Balneatricaceae; genus Rs1. The sequence goes on along the minus strand of JABSQZ010000013.1, from coordinate 86,303 downwards.
GAGGGGCTAAATGCTCAGTTTTTTGATCGACCACTGATCATTGTTGAAAAGAGTATGTATTTGGCCTGTAGCTTTAAGCTAACAAAAAGTCAACGCACTAAGCTGCAACAAGCAGTAATAAGCCTAAGATCAAACGGCAAAACCCAATACATTTTTGATAGTTATCTTGGCCAGCCCATTGAATAGCACTACAGACTAGATTATTTCCACAGCGCTGGATAATGCAGACAAGCGGATATTAGGCCGATAAATTTCAGGTCTATTCTTTTGCCACAGTTGGCTTGAGGTGGTTGATGCGGTGCGCATATTAGGATTAGCTTTTGAATGACTAACGGATCACCCCTTGTTAATTTGTTGAGTAAAGCGATCTGACAAGGGCTACTTTGGCGGGGTGATGTTTTTGTCAGTACCCTAGGCCTGACTCGCCAACAAAGGATCTCCCCTTTTTCGCTCTTCTGCTAGCCACATTTTGGCCATGAAATAGCTCCACCAGCGATATAAAAGGGTTAGCCACATTCTCTCTTGTCTTTTAACGCAAGCCCGGCCAATTACCAGAGACAGACAGAGGATAGTTTGCATCTGCTCGATCATTACTTATATTCCAGCGCCAATACCTATCGCCCTTAAAAAAATAGAGCTTATTGTTTCGCCCCTGGGAACTGTAACCAGCGTAGACAGCCATCTCCAAATTATCAGGAAGGCCAGGCCAACCGTTTCGGATTAACTTTGGATAACCGACATCTAACAGATCTTTTTCTATATCCCAGCGATAATAATAAGCGCCTTTAAAAAAATACAGTTTGTTATTTCTGGAGCTTGCACTGTACCCCCCATACACCGCTGCATCAATATTATCTGGAAGACCTGGCCAGCCGTTACTTATTAATTTAGGGTAGCCTTTATCCACTCTGCCCGCTTCGATATTCCAACGCCAGTAATAGGAATCTTTGAAGATATAAAGCTTGTTATTAAACGCTCCCTTACTATATCCAGCGTAGACCCCCGCATCGAGGTTGGGCGGTAGTTCTCGCCAGGCCCTTATATCTCTTGGATAACCCTGATCCATTTTTGCATTCGCTGAGTGCCAGCGCACATATTTATTCCCATCAAAAAGGTACATTTTGTTATTGCTGGGTTTACTGTTGTATCCCCCATAGACTGCAGCCTGACCATCACCCGCTAAAGCCTGAGGTACGCTCATCATTGAGCTCAACAGAACACTGCCGGCCAAAGATAAAAACTTGTTCATTATCAACTTCCCTGTAACATAGTTTTGTCTGGCAACACCCTAAATCAACAGTGTTGAAGCTCTCGCTTGTACTAGATTTTTTCTTTCTCGCGAGCCCGCGGTCTGCCTGCACTATAGCCAGCGGAGCCTCTGCAGCAGGATGAAATGTGCAGTGTAGAAATACTCTGCCTGATTTAGCATCGCAGTGTCGCTCTCATCTATGCTGTTATAGATATTGTAGTAGGGTAATTAATTTAGTCACGCAATAGGAGGAATTAACAAGTACTTTGCAGAGCATAGTGATCATACGATGACTACTGATAAACGCCCGTGCCACAGCCCAGGCTATAAAGTTAGCTGCACACTACGAGTCATTGACCGGGGCTACTCTATGCCTGAAGGCAGCGCAGCAATGGGTTGACTGACTCCCCCCTAGAACAGCCGACACTTCATAGAATTATATGCAATGGTGAATATAATTTGCTCCTTATACTGCCAAAGAGAGTTTAAGAATGAAACTTGATTTTGCTATAAAAACTCAAGGGAATTCCCATAACAAATTAAACAAAAAATTTAATAGGTAAGCCCGGTAGCTTTTCTGCAGACGATAGCTATAAAGTTAGCCGCTACTCTCCGCTATATTTTTGTTTGATCAAAGCTAGCTGGCACTCACGAAGATCCAGAGACAAAGAAAACAGATAATCACTGGAAATATCAGCGTTTGCCCTGTGTATTACTGAACCTGTTTTGCAGCAATAGATGGCTAATCCTGCCCTTTTCAAATTGATACGCAGAGTGAGATTTTTTGCAAATTGACAACAGAACGTAAAGCCAATCTCTCTTTCAGAAAAGCTAACCCTCTAGCTTTGATAATATAGTACCCAATGAAATCAATTGCTTAATTTATTATTTCACGTTTTCAGCTCCGTTTTTAAAGCTTGGCATTGATGTTGCTTGATACAGGGTCTCCCCCTAATCTTAAGGACGAGAAAAAGGAAAACGGTCTGAATGAATAAGGAAATTCTGAAAAAACTGTGACGACCAATAAATATCAAGAATTACTAGCTGGCTTAGTCAAAGATGTTGCTCATCGTAAGATAATTGAAATCCTTTCATCTATTTATGAAGACAATCGACAAGAGCTTCTGAAAATCGAGAGCTCGAAACTTAAGTTGAATTTTGACAGGGTCACTTTAACAGCCCACTCGATTGATGCACCGTTACATTTGTTCAATATGACGAAGCTGGCACCGTATGCAGAGACTATGGAAACTACAGCAACACTTTTAGATGCGACCAGTATGAACGGCTCACGAAGGCAATGCTGGCCATGTTCGCTCACTGTATTACCTCAGCACTGGACTAGATTAAGTTTATTAGTGTCAAAGATAAAATTCAGAAAGCTCTAGAAGTTTCTTCGTCTTGAGCAGCTCCTTTAGAGCAGTTTCCCTTGCATAGATAATCATCCAAGCCCCTGGAAATTGAGGAGTCATATTCATGGAAGAATTAAAAAAAGTTAACCTTCTCAAAACAGCAATTATTATATTGATCTGTTTCGATCTAGCCTTTGCATCATATGCGACTTGGGTAACCAGTAATAATGAATTGCGGCAAGCGCGTATATCATTTGACCAGGCAATGGATAACCGGGTTGCTGCGATCCGGCGCCAATTGGATCTTAATCTTGTTGCGTTAGATTCACTGGTTGGCCTATTCAAAACTCAGCAAAACCCCACTCTCAATAGTTTTGATATGGTTGCAAAAATGAGCAATCGGGATGATCTCAGTATCCAGGCATTGGAATGGATCCCACGGATAAAACACGCTGAGCGTCACCGGTATGAGGTGGCTATGAAAGCTTCTGGCTATCCGAAATTTAGCATTCGTGATAAGTCGGCAAAAGGCTTTATGGTAGCTGCACAACCAAGAGAGGAGTATTTCCCGGTCTATTACGTGGCTCCCTATGAGGGCAATGAAAAAGCTCACGGCTTCGACCTTGCCTCCAGTCCGGCCAGACTTGTAACTCTGACAGAATCCCTTAGAAGCGGCAAATTGACTATCACCGCTCGCATTTCTTTGATTCAGGAAACGGCTAAACAATTCGGTTTTTTGGCTTTCTCACCTGTATTTTCTGCTGCGAATGATGAAGAGAACCTACGCGGCTTCGTGCTGGGAGTTTTCAGAGCAGGAGATATTGTAGCAATGGCACTCAAATCCGTGTCCGACGACGTGGGAGTTTCTATGGCTCTTCTAGATAACTCTGCACCTTTGAAAACTGCACTTTTGCACAAACTTTCCAATGGGACTGCCGATGCAACTATTAGTTATGAAAAAAAATTCCACATAGCTGGACGTATTTGGAGTATTAAAGCGAACCCTACACAGGCTTGGTTGGCAGCTCAACAAAGTAATCGACCATGGTATATGATGCTTGCTGGCGTCATATTCTCCATCCTGCTGGGGACCCACCTTATTGTTGAGGCTCGTCGCAAGCAACGGGTGGAAGAAATAGTCATAGAACGGACCCAAGCACTCGAAGCTTCCAATAAAAATTTGCTGATTGCCAAAGATACGGCGGAAGCCTCCAACCGCTCAAAATCAAATTTCCTCAATATCGTAAGCCATGAATTAAGAACACCCTTGACCATCGTGATTGGTAATCTCCAGGAGCTTTCTGACAAGGAAGATCTACACGCAATGATTGAGGCCACTCTGAGTACAGAGAATCTTCACAACCTATTGAAAGATATTAATATTGATGTTTTTGCAGAAAACCTGAGAGATAGCACAACCGTCGAACACTTTAATCAGGGCATTTCAAAGTTGATTGATATCGATACCTCAGAGCCATTAGAAATCGTCGGGGATGCGCTCCAAGATGCCCTGCATCTGCTCAATTTAATCAATGAAATCTTAGATTATTCAAAGATTGAAGCCGGACATATGAAAATAAACAAACAGGCAACAAAAGCCCTACTGATCACCGAGGCAGTAATAACATCCATGAATACCTTAGCTAGGCAAAAGGGGCTCGAACTTAGCATTGATGTGCCCTCAAACTTAATCATTGATGTTGACCCTATACGACTGAAACAGGTGTTGTTAAACCTAATGGGCAATGCTGTAAAATTCACCGACCAAGGCTGCATAACCCTCTCTGCTATTCGGGAGGAATCAAAAGCTATATTTTCCGTGACAGACACCGGTTGTGGTATCCCCAAGGATAAACAAAAAAATATCTTCAGCCTATTTTCACAGGACGACGACTCCTCTACCCGCGCAGCTTCAGGGACTGGATTAGGTCTGCCAATCGCTAAACGCCTGATCCAATTACACGGGGGAGAAATTTGGGTCAAAAGCAATACGGGGAAGGGCAGTCAATTTTCATTTTCCTTACCCATTTTTCGACCTTGAAGATCATAGCTGTTGATTTAAAATTGCGGGGGCATATTTCATTGCTGTGTCCTCTTAGTTGCTCTTACGACACATCCAAGGAGAGAGTATATGCAAAAAAGTATTCTATTTACCGATGACACCAACCGAGAAGCAGATTTTGTCCTCCTAGACAAAGCCCCGCTTATGCTTCTTGATAATGTGGTCATCAATCCCCGAAAAAATGAAAAAAAACTGACCACCCTAAGCAGGGAAATCATTCAGATATCCATGTCTATCAATAATATTTTCGCAGCTATTGCAGAAGAATACACACCTTGCTTAGGCTGCCCTTATAGCAATGAGAAAAACCGACGATATTTTGCTTTTGACTTAACTAATACTCAATTATTAGTTAAGCAGCATGCTGAAAGGACCACAAACGCCATCAGCTTACTCATATAGAGTATCCACCTCCCGGTACCGCAAATTTAAATTGGAGTATTCACCATGACTGTTTTAAGAAAGTTACTGATTGTTGATGATGAGAGGGGCATTAGAAAAAGCCTGGAAAGAAACATCCGTAGAAATTTATCGAAAGACGACATTGAGTTGGACGTGCGTCATGCTGCTGATGGTGAGGAATGCATCAGTTTAGCCAAAGAGGAGCGACCTGACCTAATTTTGTTGGATATTCGGATGCCGATAATGGACGGTATTCAGGCTTGTGGAATATTGCGAAGCAACCCCAATTTCGATCCAACGGTTATTATCATATTGACGGCGGAGGCAACCGCAGAAGTAAAGGGCTTAAGTAGTGGAGCCGATGATTATATTACCAAGCCCTTCGATATGAAGGCCCTTTTACTTCGAATTAGGCAAGCTTTCATCACTAGTGAAAAGCGAGACGTCCGTCTCAAAGACCCTATGACAGGGCTATGGACCCGCGGCTATCTGGATAATTGTCACATAGAAGGTGAAATCGGACGTGCAAAACGACACCATCGGTCTCTTTCCCTGGTGTTGTTTGAATTCGACCCCTGTTACGCGCTCAAAGATGATCATGCTTCAGTTTCCAAAATAGTAAGGGACTTAAGTGGCCTCATCACGACCAGGAGTTCAGACGTGATCGCAAGATGGAATGAACGAACCTTTGCCACATTGCTGCCGGAAACTGATGAAGCCGGAGCCAGGATCGTCGCGAACAACTTCCTACAAATGATATCTGCTTATGATTCCCGACTCATTCCTTCCGTAGGTATATCTGTATTAGATCCGGAGAACCATGTGGAGGCCATGGCCGCCTTTGCAGAGACATCGCTGGCCATCGCCAGGGACCGTGGCGAGATAGCAGTGAATGGAAAAATGCCTGGATGAAGAGCTGCTCTCTTAACTCTACGGAGAAATACAATGATCAAACCATCCATACTCATGGCAGTCCCAATACAAATATATGTCAAATTAGAACCTCTACTTAGCGATTGGTACAATGTGGGTATAGCATCAGATTTAAGTGTCGCCAGAAGTTGTTTACGATATAAAGTGCCGGATTTGATCTTACTGGATAGCACTCTGGCAATGTTGTCTAATGGCAGTAATTTTAGCCATGAGCTCAAAGCTGACGCTACCCCTACTCAGGAGATCCCCATTATCATGCTTGCTGGCAACAGTGAGCAACGGCGTATCAGCTATCGATTGGATGTTTCGGATTGCATAATGATTCCAAGTGATCCCGAAGATATTAAACGTCGAATTGCTGTGCAAATTTCCATGCGCCGGGCCCAGTTGGCAGAGAGGAGCTATAGCGATAGCCTGGAAAAAAAAGTCCTTGAACGCACTGTTGAACTGAGAGAGAGTCAACGGGCTACGATTCACATGCTCGGTGAAGCTGGCCATTTTAATGATCCGGATACCGGTGTTCACATCTGGCGCATGGCCGCATATTCTGCAGCTTTGGCCGCAGCAAATGGCTGGAGCGAAAGGGATTGTAATCTGTTGGAACTTGCGGCCCCGATGCATGATACTGGCAAAATTGGCATCCCGGATACTGTGTTAAAGAAGTCTACCGAGTTAAATCATGAAGAATGGAAAGTCATGAAAACCCATGCAGTGATTGGCAGAAATATATTACAGCAATGCAATATGCCGCTGTTTCGAATGGCGGCGGAAATTGCCTATTGCCATCATGAAAAATGGGATGGCTCTGGATACCCCCAAGGGCTACAAGGTGAAGATATCCCCGAAGCTGCGCGAATTGTAGCGATAGCGGATGTTTTTGATGCTTTGACGATGAAGCGCCCCTATAAGAATGCCTGGACAATTGAAAGATCTCTCAGTGAAATTAATAAAGGCGCAAACTCCCATTTCGACCCAGCACTGTGCCAGAGTTTTCTTAATATCCAGGCTAAAATATGCTCTATAAAAAAGAGTTTTGAAAAGTAACATTACACAGATAGCCCTTTAAACCTTTAGTTATTCTGTAAGTGATATTTTTTTGTCCGATTTATTGCTAAAGAAACCCTGCCTTACGCTGATCCAAATCCTCTAAGCTGCTGTCTGAATGATGTCCCGGTATAAGTTACAATAACCACTATTCCAGCTACACATCCCTACAAATCCTTTACACATATAGATCATTCCCACATTTTGCTATGGATTGAAACCGGGTTCAATTTATGGATTGGCCTTTAAAACGCCCTTAACCTAAGTCCTGCTACATCCTGGCTTCTCGCTATTGCGTTGCACCCATGCCATCTGCCTTGAGTTGCTAAATTATCTGCGCTTTTGTCCTGAATGTTGGTTTTCTAGCTGCCTATTTACCAGCAGCTTTGGCTTTAACACTACCCTGGCTTTCCAGTCATTAATTTAGTGACTGACTTTTGCACGAAACAGCGAGTTAAGCTGCAGATGGATGTTCAGTTCAGTGCCGAATTTCTCTTCAACGACAACCAAAGAAGCGACAGAAACCTGGCTGGCTTTGAACAAGGTGCGAAGGTTCCGCGGGTAAAGACCAACCCATAAAGCCATTGATGATGCATTAACCCGTTTAAAGTTACTGGCAGCAAATACTAACAAGGAGTAAAATCATCACTTTATCGTCATTTTCGAAGCTGGGTTCATCAGCTCATCTCAACTTGGCGCACTTACCTTAAGCGAAGGACTACTCTGCATGGCCAACGATCACATCATCCTGCACCATTACCCACAATCTCCAGTGACAGAAAAAGTCCGGGTTGTTCTTGGCATGAAAGGCTTGAGTTGGAAATCTGTTGAAATTCCCAGGTTGCCACCAAAACCAAACCTGATGCCCTTAACAGGGGGGTATCGATTAACCCCGGTTATGCAGATTGGTGCTGATATTTATTGCGACACCAAATGCATCATTGCTGAACTGGAACGTCGCTTCCCGGTACCAACGTTATTTCCTGGCACAGCACAAGGTATGGTCTGGGGCATTGGACAATGGGCCGATGGTCCTTTGTTTAAAGACGTTGTGACAGTTGCACTGGTTGAAATGAGCCCTAATATGCCGGCTGAGTTTCTGGCAGATAGGGGGCCACTTTATTTCGGCCCTGATTTTAGCCTTGACCAGATCAAAGCCAATTATACCCAGTGTCTGGCTAATGTGCGTACACAGTTTGGCTGGATGGACGAACAGCTGGCCGGACGTGAATTCATGTTAGGTGATACGCCCGGATTACCCGATGCCCTGGCTTATTATCTTATTTGGTTCTTGCGCGATCGCATGGCTGATGCCGATGCCTTTATGTCGCAATTTACCAATTTACTGCCATGGACCAATCGCATAAAAAATATTGGCCATGGCACACAGGAAGATATGAGTGCTCAGCAAGCACTGGACATTGCCAAAGAATCAACCCACCAAACACCAGAACAGACGGATCTGCTAGATCCAACCGGTGTACAGGTGGGAGGAAAAGTATCTATAGAGCCGATAAGTGGCGGGCCTGCTGTTGAAGGCCGGTTGCATTATCTGTCCCCCAACCAGGTTGCAATTTTGCGCCAAGCCCCGCAAGTTGGACAAGTTTGTGTTCACTTTCCAAGAATGGGCTACCGGATCCTGGCTCAGACTTAAAACAATGGCACAGAGTCTTGGCCCTATCAGCTCAGGCTCTGTAAAATAGCAACAACGCATCGGTCAGCTCTGGTCTTTTACCTCTGTCAGCTTCGAAAAAAAATCCTGATCCCGTTGACTCTGGAATTTATTGTGACTTCCTGTTTAGCCTTATTACCCCGACAATTTTATTAGTTCGATGACTTCTTTTCACCCATCTCAATACTTGTTTCTAATCAGCCATATATAGGCATCCAATTTTTTTTAAAGTTTTCTGGATAAGAGGAGATTGCAAATCTTTTATAATTTTGTTGTGCTGTAAATTTCTCTATTTTGTAGTATTTACTGCTAATACAGCCAACTCATGAACTCATATAGATGTATACGGCATTTCATTTCGACAAAAATATCGTTTCCCGAAAATAACTCTTGTTTGAAACTAGAGTTGGGGGGGCATATAGCTTAATTGCCAGCGGAGTTTTTGTTGTTTATCTTTAATATAAATAGCATGGCCCACTTTATCGGAATTTCGTAAAGTGGCCGTCTTGATGATCCATTATAGGTGAGGCGTGTAAACTACTGTCTTCTGGCCAGTAGAGGACTAAAACAGGCGGAATTAGCTGACTATTGCAAGTTGCCTGACCAAGCTACCGTGTTCTGCTATCGCACCTGACTACATATATGAAGGTAATCGTCTGTAGGGAGCATGCCCTACGGGTACGCCGCCTAGATCTCTGGACACCCCAGGTAAGATGCTCGCATGTTCCTTAGTTTAGACCTTAAACTGTTTAACTAAAGAGGCAAGGTGATGAGATAATTTGAGAATATTTTCACTTGCACTCAAGGTACTTTCGACGGCAGCGGTGGTCGTTGCAAAGCTATCGTTAATGTCGACAATATTGTGGTTAATATCTTCGACAACCGTTGTTTGCTGTTCTGCCGACGTAGCTATCTGGGTATTAAGATCATTAATCTCATGTATTTTTTGTTCTATGGTTTCAAATGAAACCCCGGTTTCTTCGGCTTGCTTGGAAACATGTAATGCCTCTTTATTGCCTTCTTTCATCAGATCTACCGCATCATGAGTGCCTGATTGTAAGCTCGCGATAATATCGTTGATCTCTGTCGTGGATTCATGGGTCCTCTGTGCCAGAGTACGCACTTCATCGGCGACTACAGCAAAACCACGGCCCGCGTCACCTGCCCTCGCCGCTTCAATCGCGGCATTAAGGGCGAGTAGATTAGTTTGGTCTGAAATACTGCCTATCACATCTAAGACCGTGCCAATATCATTACTAAATTTTTCAACATCGCGGATAGCTTGGTCAGCCCTGGAGATCAGTTGGGATAACTCCTGGGTCTCTGATGTTGAACTGTCGACCATTTTCCGCCCCTGTGTTGCCGACTCTTGGGCTTGACTGGTGGAATGAGTTGCCTGTTCAGTATGCTCGGCAATTCCCTGCACTGTGGTTGCCATTTCAGTAATGGCAGCGGCTACTTGCACAGTTGCCTGTTGCTGCTTTACTACTCCCTGTTTGGCTTGCTGCATCAAATTGACTAAATTTGATATCGCCTGATCTAATTCTATACAAGCATCACTGACCTGACTGACGATGCTGGAAAACTGCTCCATCATTAAGTTAAATGCCGTGCCGGTGACACCAATTTCATCCATAGACCTAACCTCAAACCTAAGAGTAAGATCTGATTGTTGCTGAATGCTTTCTACTGTGTTTCGTAATCGTTCCATTGGCACACATAATTCGCGACGCATCAAATAGCTGAAAGCCAAACTCAGTAACACAATAAGCGCTAAAATTAACAGTGAAACTGTGTGCAATGAAGAATTATTAGTGACTATATTATCGGCTGATTGTTTTACCTCGTTGCCGGACAGTGTAACGATTTGGCCAGCTTGACTTGCCTGTTGATTAAGATTATCCAATTTAACATTACTTTGTTGTTGAAAATCATGTATTAACAGTTCTATGCCCTCAACTAAAACTCGACCATCGGCCACCAATGAATTACCTAGCACACGGTTTTCATCAACATAAGAATCAACAGCTTCAAGCATAAGCTCAAATAATTGGTCTATTTTCTCAGACAAGGTCTGAGCTAAAGCAGCATCGATTTTGGCCAGTTCTTCAAATTGCCTATGTAAATTTTCGTGCGAAATATTGGCGTTATCTTCAGCTTCATTTAACCAACTGACAGATAAATCAAGTAACCAGGCGCGTAAGTCTCTAAATTCCTGATCAATTTCAATGATCAACATGAGTTGATTTCTTTCGCTAGTTTGCAGCTTAAGTATTTTTTCTTGTTGTTGAATGGCTTGAATTTGCTGGTTAACAAACTCTTGCTGTTCAATACTTATATCTGAAGTTGCCTGCACACCAAACAATATATAAATGAAAGCAACGGCGACAATGGTAGAGAAGCTCAAGTTACCTACAACAAGTTTTGTTGAAATATCCATAATGTTTTACTTCTAAATTTAAATGTTAGTCGTAAATGATTTTACTGATCGCACCACCCAATTTTGCTAATACCCCGCCTTCTTTCCTACCATCAGATATGTCTGTTTCCCCTTTAGGACCTCCATGGCAAACCAGGCAAGACTGTCCATAATGTTCAGACAGAATAAAGCGACAGGCTGCATAAAAATCTATTAACATTCATTTTTAGTGCTCCTTTCATAGAACTAAAAACTCTACATTTTTGCGTTTGCATAAACACATCTGTAGGAGTTGTCTCTACCAATGCACTACTTGATAATTGGGTCGGGACAATGCGAACATCAAGGGCATATTATTGCAGGCAGGTTTATGAACAATAGCAAACCCTCATATTTATCAGCGTGCAACAGTTATAATTTACTACCCACACGGGAAATGCAAAATAGGTAAATGTACCAAAATTATTGGTACTCAATTCAGATAAGCAATGCTCTATGTCTATATAATCGATTAGATTGAAGTTTCGGCGGACATTAATAACCTTAACAGCTAGCTACATCTTTATCGGCCATCAAACATTCGGCAATTGAGTGGCTAAGGTTTAGTTCAAAGCTTTGTAATCAAATAGAAAATTGCCGGGACTGCTCGATGACATTTACAACTTCGATACAGTATTTATCTACTCTTAACTAGGTCTGTGGCAAAGCGGAGTAGCAGCATAGAGATTCGATTCTAGTTTAGAGTACATTCTGCTCTACTTATGAGTTAACCATTGTCTGACTTACTAAAATTTGTACTATATTTAACAGTAATGATTAGAAATAACTGGGGACAACTGTGCCAATAAACGCACCTCAAATCTTAATAGTCGATGATGTTGCTGCTAATCGTATCGCACTCAGGAAGATCCTCAGGGATTATGATGCAGAAATTGTCGAGGCAGATTCTGGAATTGAAGCGCTTAAACATGCTGTGAACCTGAAAAACTTAGCACTTATTTTATTAGATGTTCAGATGCCCGAGATGGACGGTTATGAAGTGGCTGAAATTCTAAGAGAAGAAGATCAAACCAATCACATTCCGATCATTTTTATAACAGCTGTTCATCGTGATGAGAGCCATGTACTTAAAGGTTACTCCTCTGGTGCAGTCGATTATATTCCCAAACCTATCGACCCAGATATTCTCAGATCAAAAGTTAGCATTTTTTTAAAATTGTGGAGAATGAGAGCGGAGCTGGAACAGGAAATACAACGACGTGTCGAGGCAGAGCAGAAAAGCTATCACTTAGCGCGTCATGATGAGTTAACTAGCTTATATAACAGACGTGCGTTAATGGAGTTGTTCGCGGGTGAACTCAATCGTGCGTCACGCACAAACACAGTACTCAAGGTACTGATGATTGACCTGGATGGCTTTAAAGCTGTCAATGATAACCTCGGACATGAAGCGGGCGATATCACCTTGATAGAGGTTGCATCGAGGTTGCACACCTTAATCAGAAATTATGACATCTTGGCACGTGCCGGCGGGGATGAGTTTGTGATTTTAATGGTCGACATGGATGATCCACTGATACTCACGAAAAAAATTGCAGATATCATTGATAAGGTAACTGCACCTATCGAATTTAACGGTCAACTAATACAGGTTGGAGTAAGCATCGGCATTGCTGAATATCCTGGCGATGGCTGTGAAATCAATGAGTTATTAAGACATGCCGACAAGGCAATGTATGCTGCAAAACGCTTGGGCGGCAACCGGATTCAACACTATAATCCAAACCTAAGTGATTATTCTTCTGAAGAGTGACTGCAAATTTGGATAATTGTCGCTGGCAAGATTTATAGAAATTTAATGGCCTTATCCTGAACACCGTTGATAGAAAGAAACAGCAAAGGTTATTTGCCGAGTCTGTCTATTTTTACTGACTATTGTTGAGAAGTGTTATGGGTTAGCTCAAATGCTCTGACAACCATATTTTAAACTGATCAAAGGGTATTGGTTTACTGATGTAAAAGCCCTGTACTATTTCGCAGCCTTCCGTTTTTAAATAGTCAAGCTGTTGTTTTGTTTCGACACCTTCCGCAATGACCTCATACTCCAGACCATGAGCCATAGCGATAATGGTGCGCACTAATATCTTATCTTCCTTGGTTTCTGGAATTCCTGATATGAAGCTTCGATCAATTTTGACTGTTCCGATTGGGCAGCGTTTTAGATAACTTAATGATGAATAACCTGTACCAAAATCATCAACCGATAGACTGACACCCAGGTCAGATATCGACTGTAGTTGTTTCCTAACCTCATCGGTATCATCGAGCAACAAGCCCTCTGTAATTTCAATTTCTATCTGCTGTGGTTTAATTCTCCCGTCGTCTATAGCGCATTGCAGTGATCGATATAAGTCGTTATTTCTAAATTGCATCGCAGAGGCATTAATTGCGATTCTGAAGTTAATGCTTTGGTCGAAAAATGATAATTTGCATATTTCTTCAAATCGACTTATTGATTGCTCTATAACCCACTCCCCAATTTCATAAATGAGTCCCGTTGATTCGGCGATGGGTATGAAATATTCAGGTGAAATTGAACCCAATTCTGGATTGGTCCAGCGCAGTAATACTTCGGCTCCAACGGGTAAGGAGGTTTTGAGGTCGATTAGGGGTTGGAAATGTATACTCAACTCATTATTTATTATTGCATAATTAAGTAGTCTCTCCACTTTTGCTCTTTTATGGGCAGCGGCATCCATCTCTTCGGAAAAAAATTTAAAGGTGTTTTTACCGGCCTCTTTCGATTTTCCCATCGCTACTTCAGCAAAATAGAGCAATTTTTCAGCATCGTCATTTTTATCTGGATAGACAATGATACCTATACAGGCACTAAGATTGACTATGTTTTGTTGCATAACTATCTTCTTTTTTGCTGCAATGAGCACTTGATCGATACGGTTTGTTAAGAGGCCTGCATCAAAGATGTCGGTAAATAAAATGACGAATTCATCTCCGCCGATGCGTGCCACAGTGTCACTTTTTCTGATCAGTTTACTAAAACGCTCACCGATGGTGATGAGTACCTTGTCACCGCATTTTTGACCGAAGGTATCGTTGACTGATTTGAAACCATCCAAATCGATAAATAAGAGCGCAAACAGATTATTCTTTCGATTGGCTACCGATATCGCTGTTTCTATCTTGCGAAACAAATGACGTCGATTGGGCAGGCTAGTGAGAACATCATGTTCGGCCAGGAATCTATTTCTGACTTCTAATTCATTTCGTACCCGTATTTCTTGTTCCAGGCCAAACCTAAGTCGCCATAACTCTAGTAATAAGGATACTTTAGCAACTAATATCTCCGGTTCTATAGGCTTAGTGATGTAGTCAATGGCCCCTGAAGTATAGCCTTTTAGAATATGAGATTTATCACGATGAACTGCTGTAACAAAGATGATCGGAATATGCCGAGTCAATTTTTCTTCCCTCAAGAACTCTGCTGTTTCGTAGCCATCCATCTCTGGCATCTGAACATCGAGTAAAATGAGTGATAGTCTTTTTAGTACCAAGGCCTTACACAGTGCCTCTTGACCTGAATCAGCTTCTATCAGATCAGTATCCATATTCTTAAGTAGGCGTTTTAACGCAATTCTATTGGCAGATATATCGTCCACAATTAATATCGAAGGACGTAAATTATCACTCATGAGAAATAGCCATTAATAGTGTATCTTTGAATCGACCTGTTTGGCATATAGGATATCTATCCGGGCAAGGGAACACTACAAGTGTAGTTCTTATTTAATGCTTTACCTCTTTATGGTCGATGCCATTTAACCAAAATAGATCAATTATAATTTACCAACAGCTTACTCAGGCATGCCCTGGCGCTGTGACGCAGCGCAGGGAGCCGCCCATTAATGCAGTGATCAGAATTACTACTTTTGCTGATGATAACGTTGCCAGAATCTTAAGCTAATCCACGACTATTAATCATTAAGAGAACTTAAAGTAACTAATGAAAAGTCTTTAACATCATCGAAAATATAAAGATTGATAATCTATACTATACTTCACTATATGGTTGCCACCAAGGTCCTTCAATGACCACTCTATACCTCTATTTTATTGTTTTAAAAGGATTTAAATCATGAAAATGAAATTTCAGTGGCTGTCTTTTAGCTGCATCGCACTGGTTGCTCTGAGCAGTAATCTGACACTTGCGACAGAACACACAACCGGGCATACAATCGGTGTGTCTGTTTGGAGCGGATACCCTAACAATTTAAAAGGCTTTAAAGATGCGCTTGCGGAATCTGGAATTATTGAAGGTGATAACCTAAAAATCATTTATGGTAAAAGCGATGGCGACAAACAAAAACAGAAAGATATAGCAGAATCCTTTAAACAACAAAAAGTCGACCTTGTCTATACTCTCACCACTCCGGGCACCAGTATCGTAAAAGAGATTATGCCAAGCTCTACGCCTATCGTATTTTCAATCGTCACATACCCGGCGGATAGCGGACTGATCGAATCATTCGAATACTCTGGGAATAATTTGGTAGGAACCAGTAACTTTGTGCCTTTTAACTTGTATGTGAATTTGTTGACTACTATATTGCCCGGTGCTGAGCGGGTTGCCATTTTTCATCGAAAAGGTGAACCTAATTCAAAAATTCAGGCAGTCAATTTGAGCAGACTTCTGCGCAAAAAAGGCTTGGAAGTCCTAGACCAGCAACCTAACGATATACTGGAAGTTAAGAAAATGGCTGATTCACTTGCGGGTAAAGTCGACGCATTTATTACGACCACTGATACTTTAATGCAAGGCGGTGGTGAAGAAATGCTCATTAAAGTCGCGCAAAAAATGAAAATTCCTATCTTAAGTTCTAACAAAAAAGGCGTCGAAGCAGGCTCTACCTTTGGACCTGTCGCCGATTTTTACACCATAGGATATATGTCTGGTGAAATGGCTGTGCAAATACTCCTTAATAAGGTGAAACCAACAAAAATACAGAGCAGGCTCCACCAGCCACCCTTGATTCTGGTCAACCGAAAAAGTATGGAATTACTCGGCATCGAAATTCCAGCGAGTATTCCCAATGTAAAATATCTCGATTGATAGATAAATAACTCTCTTATGAAAATAGCTAAATTTAAGCAACTTAATTTCAGGATAAATGCGCTAATTTTAGTCGTTATTTTGATTTCATTTAGCCTACTTTTTTTGCTGGTTACATCCTATTTTGAAGACTATGTATCCAAGCGTGCTGAAGTAGACTTAAATAATCAGCTTAATTCTGTTGTACAACAGCTACGCAACAAACATAAAGAAATTGTCAATATTGGCTCAATTATATCTAGCGAGCCCACTATCACTCGTTCGCTCAATCAATTGTCAAGCCGTGGGATTTCCCAGGCAATTAATCGTCTGGTTACAATTTATCCTTTTTTTCACTACGTTATTTTAATCGACCAAGACGGTGAGATTTTTGCAGTTACAACCCGGGATAGCGAAGGCAAGCGAATACCTGGGGAAAACCTGTTAGGTGCTTCCACCAAAAATATCCCACGACTTAGCGAACACATGCATGACAAGATCTCGACAATAATGCCTTTGGAGGATCCCTGGTTATCTAGTCTGGGCCTACCCATATCTCGAACGCAATGGTTTATCTCGCCAGTAAAATTTCAAGAAGAGGTCATTGGTTGGGTCTTGGTCTCTTACGATTGGGAAACACAAGTTTCCAAGTTGTTAGATGAGAGTGGTAGGGAATTACAACGAGCAGGTATGCCTGTCGTTGGGTTGCAAATTCACAGTGCTGAACAGCTATTACTCGAGAGCAGTGTACAAAACAAATCAGATAATGCCATCAGTATCCTATCGGCGCGAAGAGAGGCCGACTTTATTGAAAAAGGCCTGCAAATTGTGCTGGAGTTTAATCGGGAAGAAGTTTTTAGTTTTGTAAAAACTGCATCGCGTTTGATGCTGGTGTTATTTTTGATCATAGCGGCCCTGATTTTTTTCGTGCTACATATCAGTATTTCTCGTCTGGTACTCAATCGAATTATGAATATTAGACAGGGAGCATTAGCGGTTCAACAGGGAGCGCTTGATTACCAAATACCCATTGATGGTGATGATGAGCTAGTACAACTTGCCGAGCTATTTAATGATATGACACGATCGTTGGCTGACATTGCAAAAATCGCAACCGATATTGCCAATGGCGATTTCAGTGACGACATTCACCCTCGTACAGACAAAGATCAATTATCGATAGCCCTACTCAATATGACCCAACAGCTAAAAAAATCTTCCTCAGAGAATGAACAACAACAATGGTTAAAATCGGGTCAAAACTACCTTTACGAAAAGATTCGCGGCCAATTGGAGGTTGATGAAATATCCTCCCGGGTAACCACTTTTCTTTCAAGTTACCTGGATAGCCCACTTAGCTTTTTATATGTTTATGACACTAACTCTAAGGTGTACCACTTAAGAGGACGCTACGCTGTAAACTCAACGGATATTGTCTTTAGGTCGTTTAAAAAAGGTCAGGGAATCTTAGGCCAGGCAGTTTTGGAAAACAAAGCAATATTGATTTCTGATATTCCTGATGACTATACCAAGGTTGGTACAACTTTGGGCAATGCTCAGCCAAAACAAATATTGCTCTGCCCTTTCAGCGTCGGCAGCGAGGTGAAAGCACTTTTAGAGATTGGTATGTTTAGTCCATTTTCTGAAAATAAACTCGAGTTGTTAGATTTAGTGTCCGAGACGATTGCAATTTCACTGCAGTCTTCTCAAGATCGAATGCAACTCAATCTTTTACTCAACGACTCGCAACGCAAATCAACAGAACTGCAAATACAGCAAGAGGAACTAAAATTATCAGCAGAAGAACTTGCACAGGCGAGCCAATACAAATCAGAATTTTTGGCAAACATGTCCCATGAGCTGAGAACACCGTTAAACAGCCTGTTAATTCTGGCTCGCCTGCTCGCTGAAAATTCCGATGGCAACTTATCTGAAGACGATGTTGAATCAGCAGAAGTGATCCACGATAGTGGGCGGCATTTGTTAGGCTTAATTAATGATATTCTAGACTTATCGAAAGTCGAAGCCGGACAAATGCAGTTTAATCAAGAGCAAGTGTCACTCTCCGATTTTGCACATGGTATGAAAAATCGATTCAAACACATGGCCGAAGATAAGTCGATTGACTTTAAAATTGTTCTTGCAGAGAATTTGCCGCCATTTATCCTCACAGACAGCATGAAATTAGGACAAATCATAACTAATTTACTCAGCAATGCGATTAAATTTACTAAACAAGGGTCGGTCACTTTGGATATTTGTGCCCATTCAGAAAGAGGTCTACTGGATGAATCTGAAGATGTCATCGTCTTTGCCATAAAAGACACTGGTATAGGTATCGAAGAGTCCAAGCAAAGCCATGTCTTCGAAGCATTCAAACAGGCTGATGGTTCAACCAGTCGAGAGCACGGAGGTACCGGGCTCGGATTGTCAATTTCATTAAGTTTTGCTCACTTTCTCGGTGGCGATATTGGACTACAAAGCATTTTGGGCAAAGGCTCTGTGTTTAAGTTGGTTTTACCAGTACGAGATGAACAAAATGTTATTGTCGATACTGAAACAGTCAGCCATATTAATGCAAGAGCCGACGTAAAGCAGCTTCCAGATAAAGAAAGGGTACTAGCCGATACTTTCGATAAAACAAATGCGGTTACTACAAGATTACTGACTGGCCACTCATTCCCTCCATTTATCGATGATAGAGACCAATTAGAGTCAGACAAAAAATTGCTATTAATCGTCGAAGACGATCGACATTTTGCAAAAATCCTCTACGACACTTGCCACGCTCAAAACTGTCAGGCAATTGTCGCATCAGATGGCGAAACAGGTGTACAGCTATCCACTGAACATGATTTTAGCGGGATCATACTTGATTACATGCTACCAGGATTAGATGGCGCAGGGGTGTTAGCCAAGCTTAAATCCAACCAGGCAACACAACATATTCCCGTGCACTTGATCAGTGCCCTTGATAATCTCAGTAATATGCGTGAATTAGGTGCTGTAGGCCAGTCTAGTAAACCTGTTAGCAGTGATAAATTAAAATCAATAATCGATTTACTTACCGATAATAAACAAGGTTTGCCTACTGTTTTAATAGTAGAGGATGATAGTGCTGCGCTATTCGCGATTAAAAAATTGCTTAAATCATTAGATGTTAGAATTAGCGGTGTTAATACAGGCCAAGCTGCACTTGACATCATTCATCAGCAAAAATTCGATGTTATTATATTAGATCTGGGCCTCCCGGATATATCAGGATTTGCTCTTTTAGATAAGTTATCCGTTGATAAATCAATAGACTTATCCATATTTATAATCATACATTCCGGCATGGAGCTCTCTGTTGAGCAACATAAAAAACTTGCACCCTTTGGCGGTAAAGTCATCCTTAAATCAGACAACTCCCATGAAGAGTTATTAACAGCTGTGACCCAGTTTGCTAATCAATTAACTCCCAACTCTGAAAATAAAAACCTCATAGATGACATACAACCAACCGAATCCAAAGACCTCGATCCGAGTAATCAAATGCAGACCGACTCAGAACCTAAACCTATACCTGAGCCCCAGCCAACAAATAAACTACCCTTAAACAAAGAAGTTCAGACAGATAAAACAGACCTTGCGTCCAAAGCCAATATACTACTCGTTGATGATGATATGCGTAATCTATTCTCATTGGCAAAAGTTCTTCGTAAATATGGCTATGAAGTTAGAATTGCCTCTTCTGGCCCACAAAGTTTAAATTTGTTAGAGGAACATCCTGATATCGATGTGATATTAATGGATATAATGATGCCTGAAATGGATGGTTATCAAGCCATAGGGTTGATTCGTAATATTGATCGCTTTAAAGAAACGACTATTATTGCCCTCACAGCAAACGTAATGCCCGGCGACAAGGAGAAATGTTTACAATCTGGAGCAAATTATTATTTGGCTAAACCTATAGAAATTGATGAACTACTTGATTTACTGAAGGGTATTTAGAAAGTATCAGCCCGGACCTGATTTGACAGTAACCCATTATATGCCCGCTCTTTTTAAAATGAACAGGGCCACTGTCCATGGAATTGTTCACCGCCATCAGGATGTTCACAATACAAGTCACTGGCGTGTAACAGCAAACTATCTGCCATCTGCTCACTATGATTTTTTACACAGATTACAGCCTAGAATGGGGTGGCTGATTGCCTGGCTATGTATTCGTTACTGGTGGGTGCGCCAGTCGGGGAAGTAAACTGCAGCAAGCTGCGACACGGTTGCCCTAATCGTTTTCATACTAGGTATTCACTTACCTGTGTTCCCCAACCCACCACTCTAGCAGGGTTAGATAACGCTTTTTAATGCTACCCGCTTGCGACTTTTCATTGAGATGTCGGGTTGACTCTGCAGCTAGCCCCCACCAGCATAATCCCTGAAGTTGAAAAATCGAATCTCGGTACTAATTTTGGCTGGGGGGATGCAAAACTCCCCTTCTTGTCCATGCACTATAAGGGTAAGTACCGAATCTCAGTTGAGGGGGAGGTAGCCGACAAACTGATCAGAGCTAGAGTATGCCTGCAGTCCATCTATTACCAGGAGGGCAGCTGATGAACAGATACACCCTAAGAAGCAGAGGACCCGTTGGCAACCTCTTTTGGGTTGTACTTTAGATCTACTTTTAGACTTCAAGTTATAACGGGATATTCTTTTTATTCAGCATATCAGCTGAACTTATTGTTTCGACCAGACCCCGTCTTCTAGGTTGATCGTCTAGGTAAATTCAGTCTTTTGATAGACAGATTTTAATACTTTTGGCAACTAACGGTTCAACAACTCTGCATTGGTTGGGTATTTTTCTAGTAATTCTACAAGTTTCCTGGCGCTTGCTAGCGGTTTAAGGTCGCTAAGCTCCCTGCGCAGTACTCTTACCTTTTCAATATCTTTAGAATTTATAAGCAGCTCCTCACGGCGCGTGCTACTTTTAGCAATATCTAACGCTGGGAAAACTCGCTGATTGGCAATCTCCCGTGATAAAACAACCTCCATATTACCCGTGCCCTTGAATTCTTCAAATATCACCTCATCCATCCGGCTTCCGGTATCCACCAGTATCGTCGCTAGAATGGTAAGTGACCCACCATCTTCAATCTTTCTCGCTGCGCCAAACAGTTTTCGTGGTATTTCCAAGGCCCTGGCATCAAGTCCGCCCGATATTGTACGACCGCTACTCTTTCGCTCTGCATTATGTACTCGTGAGAGCCTGGTGAGAGAGTCAATGACAATCATAACATCGTGCCCTTCGCCAGCTTCCGCACGGGCGGTGTTAAGGAGTTGATTCGCCACACGCACATGTTGCTCATAGCTTTCATCTGAGGATGAGGCGTGTACTTGTGCCGACACGCTACGTTTAAAATCAGTCACTTCTTCTGGTCGTTCATCAATCAGTAACGCATACAACTTTATCTCGGGATATGCTTTCCCCACCGACTGACAAATTTGTTTTAACAGGGTAGTTTTCCCACAGCCCGGTGGAGCAACAATTAAACCTCGCTGGCCCATTCCGATAGGTGTGATCAAATCCATTGCTCGCGCGGTAAGTTGCTGAGAACCTAATTCCAGGCGAATACACTGAGTAGGATTAATAGCTATTCCATTGGAAAAACGCTGTTGTGGGTCATCATCAGATGCATTCTTGAACACCTCGTCTACTTGCTTTGAGACTTTATTTCTTTTGATCTTTAAAGATAATGTTTTTTTCATCATGATATCAATTTATTGCTCTGGAGAATTAGATTGTTCTACCTGCTTAAGTAATTGACGTATCTCACACAGAGGTCAACTGCAAGCCACCCAATGATTTGTCCAGGAGAGCGAGGTGAGTGGCTTAAACTGCTTGTTAGATGCCTCTGTCGAATAGGACAGCCCTCGACTTTGTCATCTATAGCGCTGACACTACTACAGTTTAATGATCTTTTACCCGTTCGTGTAGGTCTGGATTGTCACTAAACAACTAGGTATTAATGGAATTAAAACGAAGACCAAGCATGGCTGAACGCCCTATGGTTAGGCAGCTATAATAGCAGCTTTTATGGTATTAAAACCAAGACAATTTGCAAGCCTCGTCGTTAATAACTGACTGTCACATCAGAGGCCTAATTACCGAGATCAGCTATCCTCTTAACAATTTCAGTTTTGAACGCATATATGTAAGATTTGCGTGCAACTAGCAGCGTTTATTTTTTTATAAAGACTCAAAGAGGTATTGACTGTTTTTTGGCTCACCACTGTGTGCCCCGCCATTGCATGCTAAAGCGACGGTAATGCGCTGTTTCTACACAATAGTCATTTTTACTTTGCTGGGAAATTTTAGATCAAAGCGAAAGGCACACCAGGGCTAATGTTCGTGACTACATTGAGGAGTGTTTGACAAAAGATAAAACCTTAGATTTGAGCTGCCCAAAACGAGAAAAGGGCTTACTCGTTAAAGTATGCCCTTTAATTTACTACCCATTCACACTAGTAGCTTTTTTGCCCGGGAACTAGCCGGGCTATAGCCGTCCGTTAGATAGCTACAATATTTTCCGCCTGAGGACCTTTCTGACCTTGAGTTACAACAAACTCAACGCGCTGGCCTTCTGCTAAAGTTTTGAAACCATCACCCGCAATAGCGCTAAAGTGGGCAAAAACGTCTGGACCTGACTCTTGCTCAATAAAACCAAAACCTTTAGTTTCGTTGAACCATTTAACTGTACCAGTAGTTGTATTAGACATAATATTATCCTGTATTTTAAAAAATTAAGTGCGCCTATAAAGGCATTTGTATGGTGAAACAGACTGAAATTTTGTAACACTTGGAAACTACAGGACGTGAACTTACGTAATGGAGACTTCAAACAAGAGACTTTCTTTCTAGCTGCGGGCACTATATATAACCCTCTTAGCAGGGTCAAATAATTTGTGTGTTTTTTGATCAATTAAATATAACCACTGAAACACAGGTATAGGCTGTTAGATGAAACTCACCTGCCAACGCTTGTAGAAAATCCCATGCCTATTCCAGAAAGGGTTTAGCTGTTAAATCACTTTAAACCCTTATAAATAAATGATTTTTACAGCCTGCCCCGCTTATTTCCCTCAGCACTTTACCCTAGAGTCATGCCGCTGCCTGGAACAATGAGTCGAGTTTTAGCACGGCTGTTATTCGATAAAATCACCTTTGAGCAATAACCAGTAGAAATGTTTACTCTTACTAGCGGTACAAAAAAGCGCAGGAAAACCAATATGGCCACTCTTATTAAAATGCACAGGGACACTGTCCATGGAATTGTTCACTGCCATTAGGATGTTCAAAATACAAGTCACTGGCGTGTAATAGCAAACGGTCTGCCATCTGCTCACTGTGATCATTTTTATACAGATCACAGCCAAGAATTGGGTGGCCAATTGCCTGGCTATGAATCCGTAACTGGTGGGTGCGCCCTGTTAGAGGCGTAAATTGCACCAAGGTGCGCCGCGGTTGCTCTAATCGTTGTAATACCTGGTATTCACTGAGGGCCGCTTTACCTGTGCTACGACAAATTTTCACCCGCGGAAACAGCATTTTATCTTTCGCTATCGGCGCTTTAATTTGCCCCTGATCATCTGCAACCCAGCCCTCTAATAGGGCGATATAATGCTTTTGAATGCTTCGCGCTTGAAACTGCTTATTGAGATGTTTGGTCGACTCTGCATTCAACCCCACCAGCATAATGCCTGAGGTCCCAAAATCTAATCTATGCACTAATTTTGCCTGGGGGAAAGGAGGGCTCACCCCCTCTTGCCCGTGCACTAAACGGTAGTGTACCGAATCCCAGTTCAGAGAGTTTTTACCCGATAAACTGAGCAGACCACTTGGCTTGTTGATCAATAAAATATCGGCATCTTGATACAAAATCAGCACAAAGTCGTCACATACCGGCGCTACAAAGTCATCAACGATGGTATGAATAGGCGAGCTTGCAGGAGTCATGCAAAATTTTCCTCTGCTGGGATACATAATGCCGGTATTTTGCTCTGCTTTGAGCCGCAGCGCAAGAACCCTCTGACAACATGCACTGGTGTACGCCCAGCATGGGCATGAATTCACCAGGCGAAGGTTCTCTGTAAGAAGATCACCTTTATTAACATCGTGTTATTACAATTTGAAGACTAACGAATTACAAAATGCCATTGGTTTTCCTGGCACTTGCTTATTCTCAAAATGCTTCACCAGAGCCTTAACCCCCCTGCTCTGTATTAGATTCTGGCATTGTCATGGCTGATAACTAGCACTGAACGGTGAGTGGCATTGGACAATATTAGCCTAAAGCGGTCATTGTAAACACTTTGAATAGTAATCTATAGAGCCAAATTCGAGATCTTTGTTGCAAAAAACGCTCTTGGTTAAAAGCCACGAACCGATAAAAATACGCCAACAATCATTAGCCCTATTCCACATAAACGCTGGATTGAAAGAGAATATCGTAGTGCACCTAACAGCCCGAATTGATCGATGACCGCCATGGAAATTAACTGCCCCAACAAAACAAATGAAATGGCATTACCAACGCCAAATTTTGGAGCCACCCAGGTAATACTAAGAATATAAAAAATCACAAACACACCTCCACAGTAAAAAACAATGGGGATTGTCTTTTGAATGGGCATGCTAGGTATACCCTTTGATAACAGCAAATATATCGTAGACACTAAACCGCCAACGACAAATAAAATGGTAGTGGCTGATGCAGGGCTGTTCAGCTTAGTCCCTAAACTACCATTTAAGGCCGCCATGACCGGGATTCCAACCCCCGCGAGACTCATTAGTAGTGCATAAAATAGCGGTTGTTGGAAAACAACCGATGTTAACGCTATATGCGTTATACCCGGTACGATATTTCGTACCGACTAAGTTAGTGCAGTGCAGTGAATATTTGGAGCAATGGTTTGCCGATAAAAATAGATAAATGAGTGAGTAGCGCAAATCCGAAAACGGGGCTAAGGCCCTGTTTGTCGTATAATAAATCTTATAAATCAGTGCTTTATGGAGTTTTTATCCATTGATAAAAACACCAAGAGTCACAGACGATCTCTGTTAGTTAATGTCATCACACCTCAATCATTTTTGTGCTTTAAATTCTAAACTTAGTCCCTTAGCGCTTTTATTCGGGAAACCAAGCCAATAGCTATGTTCCTTTGTTGGTTTATTCTGCTCATCGAGACTGTAAACGCCCTCTGCAGAATGTGCAGTTAAATCCAAATAGGCAGTTTTCTCTTTTTGATTTTTTAAATAAATGTCCATAAATGCTGTGGAAAAATGTTGAGCGATATTGTTCATTCTTACTGAATCCCACACTGGGTCGGCATAATGCTCAAAAGGTGCGAAACCAATAGCGTCACTGTATTCCCATGATTCCTTTGGTGCAGGCATTGGAGCACCTGCATTATGATTAGCAAAATGATAGGTTAATAAATAACGGTCTGTATTTACACTGCCTTCAAATAGCGACTTAACACCGTTCTCATAGCCTGAGGTATCATCATCTGATCCAGCAATGTACATTATTGGGATCTTTATTCCCTCAAGGCCCTTTTTATCCCAAAAATCATGATTTTTCCCCCAAGGTGCAAAAGTTACCACAGCCTTCAACCTTGAGTCGATCAAATCACTGTGCGATTGACTACCGGCTTTATGGACATTCAGCGATCCGTTAGGAGCTCCCCATGAATAATCTATACTCTTTTGAGTAACACCCGCCCCTGCTGAAATAACGGCACCGTAGCCTCCCATAGAGTAACCAATTAACCCCGTTTGATCCGCATTAACCAACCCCTTTAAAAAATGACCTGTTTTCTTAGATAACCGTTCCATTTCATTTAAAACAAACATTTGATCAAGCGATCTGTTCACCAAAGTGCTGGCAAATGCTTGCTTATTTTCATAAGTGCTTTCTGTATGATCAATCGATGCGACAACGTAACCTTTGGAAGCCAAATTTTCACCTAAATGGCTCATCAGAAATCGATTCCCCGGATAACCATGAGATAGAATGATTAAGGGGAAAGCATTTGAAGTTTTAATGGGCTGAGCATCACGTTGCGCCCGCCCGGTTAAAGTGACCTTTGTTTTTCCATCTCTTAGGTAGACATCTTTATATTCTCCCCTTTCTGAGGAGGTACTTTGTGTGGGGTACCAGATTTCTAAGGTCAATTGACGATCATAACGAGGTGATTTTCTACCCTTATCAATTGACAATACATCAAGTTGATTTTTATTAGAGAGCGAAACAGTTTGTACACCAATTGAATATTTCCCGAACTTGGCTAACTCAGGTGCATCGGGACGAACTTGGTCGATCGGATTCGCAAATAACGTCGAACTAGCAACAACTCCTATGACAGCAGTACTCAATTTTAACATTCAGATTTCCTATTATTCATCGGTTTTTTTTCACTTATCATCACTTGCAGCCTAAAGAACATGCGATCAAGTTCGGTGCACCTCTGGCATTCAGAGATTCCGGGATCTAGGCATAGCACCCAAAGGGCATGCCAACTACAGACATGCAGGTCGCCTACATGGATGTAGGTGCTTAGACTTTGCTTGGAGCAAAAAGTCTGTGCCTACGGGGATATAGTTGCCTGGACTTTGCATGGAGCATAAAGTCTATTGCTGTCGAAAATTAGCATGTCTATGGGTGCAATAAAAACGCGATCCTGCTCTAAGACAACAAAGTTTGTCCGTTAAGATCCTAAAATGACAACAGAGTTTGCCCCAAAGGAAATAAGATTCTTATAAGGGGCATTAAACAATACCCTTCTTTGAGCTTTACACCAGGGCAAAAGGCAACACACGACCCCATTTTCTGCGGGATGTGCTTTATGTTTATTCTTTTCTATGTATATAGGGCACCAATAAAACCAAAAACACTCTTAAAAAAGGTTCTAGTTTTCAGGCAAAGTCCGGGGTTACAAAGCGGAGAACTTCTTGCGCCACTTAACACAACGCAACGCATCACGTTCTTCGTAAAGACGGATAGCTGAGGATATGTCTAGTGCGAAGTTGCTCTCATTGTCATTGCCAACGGCTGTTAGCAGTGTTGTATACCAAGCAGTCACCCCACCCAGAGGCGGAGCCTCAAATCTTGGAAAATCCGGATCACCAGCTGTTTCACTGAGCCAACTATTCGCCAATGCAGGATTCAAAATCATAGCGCGTGCCACCCCTACCATATCGACAGCACCACTACTCAGTGAGCTTAACGCCTGAGTACGTGTTTTAAATCCCCCTGTCGCCACCAAAGGCACACTCGTTACATGCTGTGCTCTTTGGCAAAACTCAACAAAATATGCTCCACCCCCTGGGCTACCAGAGTTTGGTTGTACTCCTGGAAAATAGGTACCTCCACTTATCTCAATTAGATCAATTGAAGTCCGGTCTAGCATTCGAATGGCCTCTAAAGCATCTGCTGGTGTTAATCCTCCTTCTAACTGATCAGATGAATTAATCTTAATTCCAATAGGAAATGAATGACCAACCGCACACCGGACTTTATCAATAACCTCGACAATAATCTGACAGCGCGCTTCAATTGAACCGCCATACAGATCACTACGACGATTAAATAATGGCGACAAAAACTGGCTCAGTAAAAAACCATGACCCGCATGTATTTGCACACCAGTAAAGCCTACATCTTTTGCAAGTTTTGCAGCTTTGGCATAGATTTCGGGCAATTGCTTAACTTCAGATATCAACATACCAGCACATTTAAAACTTCCAATCTGAAGAGCTGAAGGCCCTTTAGGTCGGCTGATAGGTAAGTGGGACAGTGCCCCTGCATGACCTATCTGAGGCCATATATGAGCACCATTAATTGAAGCCCGACAGGCCAATGCATGCAGAGCCTCAGGATTGGAACTTATTCCCAAAACCAGGTTACCTGGCTTTTCAGGAAAGCGGGCATCCCCTTGTACTTCGCCAATAATCGATAGCGCTACCCCACCTTCTGCCCATCTTTCATAGAGTCGAATCTGTGCCTGTGTTGGGTTTCCCTCTCCATCTGCCAGAGAGTCTGACATAGCTGATTTTACCAGCCTGTTTTTTAACACCACGCCACAGGGAAGCTGTATAGGTCGACTAAGATAATGCTGAGTACCTTCTGCTCCAATCAATATTTTCTCTCCCCTGTCATGACTTGTTATACTTTCCAACCCCTCAGAATTTACAGGCTACAACCAGTAATGACAATCACAGATGTATTGGCTGGGTATAGAAAAATTTTTATTGATAATTATTGAGTCCGTTTAACCCTCTATCCAAGCATTTCCAACGACGCGTTCACTCATGGTAGTGGTACATCGAATTTGGCCACTACACTGTCCTGGTAACTTTTAAAGGCACCTTTAAAAACTCAGTTTATTCATTTATAAACAATCACCAACCTCAACAAACTCCCGCCAAATCTAGGTGGCCGTCGGCATTTCATAGGCCTGGAAGCTTTTGACGCGGTATAAGAATCTACTTAATGAGACTAAATACTCTGTTATTTTGACTCCCATACTTTATGCACTATAAATGACATAACTAAAAATCTATTTTGTCTGCTGTTCTGAAATAACTTACCTTGTGTAACTCTATGACTGGAATACCGATACTTGGGTCGTCTCATACTAGAGCTAAGAGTAAGGCAAAGTAGCCCTTCCTCAGCTATCTGGGGTTTGTGTGCTTTCTTCAAAGAATAGATACATTCAATCAGACTGGGAGACAGGCACCAAAACTTTGCGCCAACTGGTTTAAGAAGTGCAGCGGTATATTAGTTACACTGCTTATTTTACTATTATTGCTGGAGTGCTTGCGATGGATTATGAGTGGCTGTTACTGAGTTTGATTGTGGCGCTAGCTGGGGTAGTGCGCGGCTGCATCGGTTTTGGTTTCTCGGCGTTAGTGGTTGCCTCGGCGGCACTCTTTATGCCTCCTGCCACGGTAGTGCCGATGGTGGCTATTTTAGAGATAGTTGCCAGTATCCATATGGCTGCCAGTACTTGGCGTCAGGCGGCGTTTCGGCCGCTGCTATACTTGTTAGCCGGTACTGCAATAGCTACGCCGTTGGGGGTCTATGCACTGGTATTGTTATCAGCTACGGATATTCGGTTACTACTAAGTGGCTTGATCTTCATCTTGAGTTTGCTATTGCTATCCGGCTGGCAGTACCGGGGAGTCGTGACGAAAAGCAGTTATTTGAGTATGGGGCTATTCGCCGGTATCTGTAATGGCTCCTCTGCAGTAGGCGGCTTGCCGGTGGCAACCTTTCTAGCTTCAGTGCGCATGAGCATGCCGCAGTTGCGGGCGACTTTAGTACTGTTCTTTTTTGGCGCAGACCTTATTCTTATCTTGTCTGTATCGGCACATGATCTCTACCACCAGTCGCTGGTTATCTACAGCGCGATTATGGTGTTGCCGATGGCTTTGGGGATTCAGATAGGCACTGTGTTTTTTCACAAGCTAAATGAAAGACACTTGCGCCGCGCTGTGATAGCGCTGCTGCTACTGCTGTCGCTGACCGGGCTAGTACGAGGGTTGCTCGGCTATTTGTCAGCTAACCCATGGTTTTACGGCTGAGCGGTAACTGTTGTATGGCGTTGCTGTGCACAGGGGAATAAGCTTGAAAGTACGGCAGTCACTGTCACTGTGTAGCATGGCAGGTTGCGGCTTTTCTGCACTGCTATACAGAGCAGAGCAGTGCAGAATCGTCAAGCTGATTAGTTTACCTATTGTTAGTCTGTAGCAGTTGCCAAGTACTGAATTGACAGCGACTACAGATTGAACTTGTGAGTTAATTCTCGCTGTGTTTTCGCGATCCCCAATAGTTGATTGCTACGGGCTTCAGCTTCATTGGCCCCCTGCGCAGTGCGCTGCGTCCCTAAGTTGAGTTGCTCTATTTACACTTTTCTAGCCTTTCCCCCAAGCGGCAATCTACGCCTACTGTTCAGCCATTGGAAAACGGGATCAGGAAAGTTTTGGCGTAAAACAGAGGCCAGTGGAATATTCTCAATCTGTCTGGTCCTGCTCTTAGCTGGGCCATAAAAGGTTTTCTGATACCGAAACCTCAACTTCATGCCTCTGTGGATGCCCCCATCAGCAAGCATCTAATTTTAATATTATATTTTGTGCAATGCTGGAGTACTGCAGCACCAAACGATATTCTATAGTTCTATAAAATTCATAATCTTATAGAACTATTACTGAATTCTAATGTGTCTAAATCTGTTGGCAATTAGCCGTCTCTAAAACTACAGTTTGAAATATAGAAATTTTTTAAATTAAATCCTTGACTTAAATTTAGTAAATATCGATTTCATCTAAATGAGACATCGCACAAGTTAGTTGTTAACGCTCATTAATCTGAATGTTTTTAGCTACTGTAATAACCCTCACAGTATATTGGCTCTAATGCATAAGCATCTGTTAGCCATTCTTGGACATAGGGTCGATTAATTAACCGCTGCATCCATTCTATGGTCCGAGGAAACTTATCTGCTACAGGATGATGTGACTTGAACCTAAGCACAGAAGGAAGCAAGGCAATGTCAGCTAAAGAGAAAGCTCCGATTAAATAGTCGCCATTATTTTCGGTTAAATAATTTTCCCATATTGAATAAACCCACTCCGTAGCAGTTATTTCATTGGCTGTTAACAGCTTCTTTTCTTTATAAAAAGCACTTTCAAAAGACAAACAAGGGCATACTTTGCCGAAAGTCGAATGCTGCCAAGCAACTAAGGCTCTGGCTTGAGCTCTCAATTTTAAATCTTTCGGTAATAGAGTACTGTCACCCAATTCATTTGCATATTCCATAATGGCATTAGAATCATAAATTACGCTGTCGTTATCAACGAGTACAGGCACAGCTGCAGGAGGGGAAAAATCTCCTACTGCTGCTAAATTTGACCACCTTTGCGGTCTTCTAATATCTATGATGATTTCTTCAAAATCAATACTTTGTTCTTTTAGTGCCAACCAGGCACGAAAGGCCCAGCTGGAAGCATTACGGTTACCTGAATAGAGTATACGAGCCATTTTAGTTCCTCGGTAGAAATAGCAGCTTTATAAGAATTGGGTTAATCAAAGTTGCATGTATTAACTTAAGAATATAATAACTAAGACTGTTTAATGGTGCGCTGCAAAACGCCTTTTTTTAGGTACGTTACGCTGCGTATTAATTAAATATTTGCAGTATTTGTTTAATGAGAAAAAATTAAGTGGGTTACAATAAATGACCGTATTTCGACGGCAGAGTAAGGAGAAAAACCGGATTGTCTGTAACAGTTTATTAACGCAGGTTAAAAAATTTTCGTGAATCAATTCACCAGATCTTATTCCGCTAGAGTTTATCTTATTCACCTGTCATTAATCACCGATAATTTAATCGGAGTTAAAGAGGGGAGCACGCTGAATCAGGAACATCGTCCGCAAAGATCTACAGCCGATTCTAAACGGGTTTACCTATCCCATGTTTTGGCAGTTAATTAGGTTCACCACAGCTGGTATCACCCAGTTGCAGAAAGTTATAAAGGCCCAATGAATCTCAGATGCAAGAACTATTCCTGAAGAAGTCGGTTGTGTTCTATACTGTATTCTAGTGTTTATTTTGAGAAGTACAGACTTGAGAATTTTCTATTGAAAACACATGTATCCTTTTTTTGTCTAGCACTGTTGTTATCGCTGCCGTCAGTTGCTGATGAGCACGTTCAATGCCCAGAAACGTTAGCGATTATTCAGGACGATCCTTTAGTAGAAGCTACACTTGAATCCTTTAAAGCGCTCTACCTTCAGTTAGGATGCAATACAAAGTTTCGCGAACTTCCAGGACGACGTGGGATTCTGTACTTTAATAAGAGGATCGTTGATGGTGAGTTTTTTCGACTCCCTCTGGTAGAGGTGGAATATTCACGTCCATTCGTCCGTTCAGCCACCCCGCTTTTTTATATCTCAAATTCACTTTGGTTACATCCAAATCAGAAAGTGCGTGAACGCCTGCCGCTAGGCTATGCACTGGGCGTCGTCTGGCAAGAACTGTATATGAAAAATCGAGATGGAATGGCTTTCTATAGTACCTTTGAAATGTATGATGCGTATCAAAAAGGGCTTATCTCCGGATTTTTTGATAGCAGTAATCCCACTAACAGCCAGTTTGATAATGTTGATTTACAGCCTGTTCCTATTTTAGGGGAGCTCATTTCCAAGTTACCTCTTTTCCATTATCTGGGTGTAGAACATAAGGAGTTTATGGAAAAGTTGTCTGATTTATTGAAAAAAGAAAATCCTTATGGCCGGATTATCTTACCTGTAAAATGAATTAACTCGAATTTTATCTGCTACCTGCCAGTGGTTACTCGTACCACCTCCCTATTCGTTAGCGCTATAGTATCCAACTGGTGGGCTACTTTTACTTGACCACTACAGTATCGACTCCTGTCGTTACCCAAGCTGATGTACTCATGTATAAACAGTGAGTTGCAATTGAAGGTATGGGTATGGGTATGGGTATGAGTGTGGGTCAGTTACAAGCATAGATCCGTTAATTTTTTTGAGGCAGAGTCACGTGAGTATTAAGGTAAGGCGTTTGATGACATACCTAGTTAGCCTATCGTTGGCTTTGCCTACTTTCATTCTGATCGACAGACGAAAGTCATCCATCGTAGGGGAAGCTACTTCAATTTTTAGATTTTAAAAATTAAAAATAAATCAGTTTTAGTCTTATATGGTCTGGCATAAAAAAAGCCTAATCTATATGAAATTCATGTAAATTACAGATACTGCATATCTCAGCGCTTAGGAACTCAAAACCTTTAGCGGCAGAGGTTTTCCGGCGATTACACGTATAACAAATCTGTTTCCCATTCCAGTTGCATTTGAAGGAACACATGAAAAAGCTGATCTTAATTTTTACTGTCCTATCCTCTATGTGGATATCTAACATCGCATATGCCGATACGAATGTAGTCCGTATTTGCCACGGTAATGGAGGCTTCCCACCTTATCATTTTTACTCGGAGCAGGTTACTAAAGGTCCTATGCAAGGAGTGACTATTGATATGCTAAAAATACTCTTTGCACAACTGAAGTTAGAGTATTTCGTTAAACCAGTGCCCTGGAAAAGATGTTACGAATCAACAGTTGATGCCAGAAGCTTTGATATCATTGCAGATGGATCATACAATTTGCAAAGAGCTGAGCTATTTTACTATTCAATCCCCCTATATAACCTCACTCCCAGCATATTCCTCGCTAACAAAGATCGTCTATCATTTCCAATCAAGTCACCGGAGCAGATTACTGGTTTAAAACTTTGTGCCAATCGAGGTACAAACTTGGAAGGATATGGACTAAGAGAACCCAATATTTCACTAATAACATTTTCCATAAAGAACGGTTTGGAAATGCTGGAAAGATCCCGCTGCGAGGGCTTCCTTTCTCTTCAAGAGATTGTGCAGGTCATTACTTTATAGATAAAACAAAGGATCTTCCCAGGGGAATAAAGCCTATCCCATTAGGTTACGCTAAGCCTTGGACTATGCATCTGATGATCTCAAAAAAAGCAAACAATGCTAAAAATCTTATTCTGCTTATTAACCAAGCAATATTGCGTCTGCGACACAAAGGGGAATTTGACCGAATTTTAAAGTCATATCAATGACACTTGTGCCCGCAACAAGGGCGGCCTAACTGCCAATTATTTAATCACCGTAATACTCTTTATGAGTAAGCTATGAAATGTCTGCTATGTTTCATAACCGGCCAGTAGCTAGTGAACATTGGTGGAAGATAACTCCTACTCCACTTAACCAATGACAGTATGCCTGTCTTATTTTGAGAAAACATTCCAACGCCCTCAAACGTACTTAACCTGTGTAGCTGATCTTGATCCTGCTACGCAACATTGTCTTCGTCTTAAATACTTAAATACAACTTGTTGTGATGTATTTAAATTTTAGACATTTGACAATGCCAACCTGCGTGAAAACGCATTCAAAATCAACTTACAAGGTGTTTTAATCTTGGACAAACACCGCACCTGAAATTATCCGATTCACAGGCCTAAATCGTTCATGTTAGTCGCTGTTTCGGTTGTCTAGTATATGGAGAGTTAATTGTGCTAATTATCCGCTTTGATTGATGCACTCCAAAATTCACGAATGCTGGCAAACAAAGCAGGTTGTTAATGTGATAATTTAAAACGTGCAACTGTTCTTCCTGTGAGCCGTCAAACCTAGGTTTAGTGGATTATCTCACTTTTCTATTGGTTGAAATCGCCCATCCTTAAACAGTCTTATGCTTACACCGCCATCTGAATTTATTTGCTCAATATACTCTACATTAGCTTTACAGAATGGGTACTTCACTAAGCTACTGGTTATATCATTACCTAACCTGCTGTTAATTCGTTCATCTTCGAGTTCTCCAAACAGAGCCTCTTCACTAACTACAGGTCTATTCTTCAGCAAATGATCCCATTTCAGGGGAGGTTTACAATCAGACAGGTAATTTTTTAGCTGCATGAGTGACAGCGTTTTTTCAGCGATTGGCTATAACATAGATAAGATGCAGCATTTCGTATTGCAATCTGGGAGATAATAGATCAGCGTGTTGAACACTGAAAAAAGAAAATTCCAAGCACTATTTAATGCTCACTTAATACACTAAGTTTAGTGTGCAAAGCGGTAACTAAATCTTGCCGGTCTCTAATTGCACAGGGATGTCTATAACGTTTAAGAAATAGCTACATTGAAGCTAAAAAGCCTGCTACCTGCTTTTTGCTAACACGGCTCAGCTTTTTCATTGTGGCAAAACTGATATCATGACAAGCATAATCTGCACGAATTTTTTCCAACATTGCAAGCCAAATACCCGACGTCATCTGGGCATCATAGAGTGCACGGTGAAACTGTCCATCAACCGGTAAATCAACATAATTGACCAAGGTACCCAGCTTATGGTTGGGCGCATCTTGAAATAC
Source organism: Oceanospirillaceae bacterium (assembly GCA_013215505.1). GTDB lineage: Bacteria > Pseudomonadota > Gammaproteobacteria > Pseudomonadales > Balneatricaceae > Rs1. The sequence goes on along the minus strand of JABSQZ010000013.1, from coordinate 51,037 downwards.
TCGGCGACCCACTAACATTGAACAACAAAACTCACCTTTGTAGGCGCGCTTGATAAGCTTCATTTCACTGTCCAGAAAGCGCTGATCAAAACTGGCATTGTGTGCCAGCAAATTAGAATCACCAAAAAAATCAGCAAATTGCAGCATAACTTGCTCACAAGGTGGTGCTTTTGCCAACATTTGATTGCTAATGCCGGTGAAGTTTTCAATAAAGCCACTGACTCTAAAACCTGGATTCATCAGTGCTTGAAATTCATCCACTACCACTCCTTTTTCTAAACGTACCGCTCCTATTTCAATTGCCCGATCCCCATAATCAGGGGACATTCCGCTCGTTTCAAAATCAAGTACTACCAGAGAATCAGCTGATGCCATGTTTTATCCTATGATTTACAGGCTGTTAGCCCTTTGGTTTAATAACAGACCAAAATTAAAAATGCAGCCCGTGCAGAGCAGTTAAAGATATTTCATAAGCACTATCAAGTACTATAAAACACTAATACTAGCCTGACTCATCTAACATATTTTTAATAATGGGTACTAAAGCATTCGCTAACAATTGATGCTGATCTTTTGGCCAATGAATACCTTCTTCTGTGCAGGGGGTCACAACAGAGCCTGCGTCAAAAAATGCACAACCTATTCTCTGTGCATACAGGGCATAGTATTTGGCAAAATCCATTGATTTAGCGGCAGCCCCTGCGTACATCTTTGCATAAAAACCCACTTCATACACTGGAGGCGGCGCTATCAACAACACCTTAACCGTTTTCTGCAAAGATGAGCTTTTGTACTGTTGCGTTTGTTCAGCCAGATGGCCCGCGCTTTTAGCCACATCATCAGCACAAAGAGCAAAACGTTTTTTTAAATCGTTAGTACCCAGAAGGATCAGCACTAAATCAGGAGCGTATTTTTCTAGGCAATCTTTTAAATATCGCTGGCCACTTTTCTCCCCTTGAAACGGGTTATTATGAACAATAGTACGCCCCTGCTGACCTTCTTCAATGACTTCTGCTTCGGTGATTAACGCACTTTTCAAAAGGGCTGGCCAACGCTCATTCTCATCATACCGGCCATTCTCCCCCGGCACAGTTCCCCAGGTATTTGAATCACCAAAACACAATACCGTTGCCATGATTTATAATCTCAATTTGCGCCCATCTATTCTTCTAACAGATCACTGTTTTTTAGGGAATTAAAACCAAGACAAAGCATAACTGAATGTCTTATGCTAAGGCAGCTATAATAACTGCTTTAAGGAATTAAAACGAAGACAATTTTCAGGCTTTCAGTCACATAAGCAAACTTGCAACACTGCGCGGCTATATGGCTGAGAGATCCGATTTCTTACTCTCAAAGACTACATTTACCGCACATATAAGGGGAAGCGAGGGTTGGTCTTGCCACTAGCCCAAAGCCAAAACGCAAGGCCAGCTAATCATATAGCAGCCTCCTGCGAGCAAGCGTTAAAATATGTGTTTAAAACGAGCCAATCTTAATTCTCATCGGTGAACTGAGTTATAAAACGATAAGGTGTCGCAACTCGCAAAAGTGCTAATATCTAGGACAGCCCTATGCAAGCTTGCCAATCAGACAATTCAGAACAAAAACATTTCTAACTTGCACCCTAGTTCCCTAACCGGCACAGTACCTAAATACTCGAAAGGATACAGAAGACTCCATGCCCACCTCCCCTCTCAACTTAGATGCGCTTGACCTCAGTGATGAAAAACTTAAGCGTTTGGCTGGTACTAGTGCGTTTCAAAGAGGCTGCAGTTATTACAAACAAGATCCTCAGCTGGTATATAAGATAAATGGTACCAAGGTAACTGCAAACGTCAGTGGCAATTATGCTTATCAACAACAGCTAACCTTCGCGCTGCAAGGAGTAGATGGCCATTGTAGCTGCCCAGCTTCCGAGAATATAGATTTCTGTAAGCACTGTGTGGCCGTGGTACTCGCGGTTCGCGAAAACCAAATAACCAGCACTATCACTAAAAAGCCTAAAATTTCTGCAAAACAGCAAGAGCTAGATACCCTGCGGCGCTTTTTAGAAAAGTTAGAGCGCAGTGATCTTGAAATTAGCTTATTGAAGTTAATCTCAGAGGATAAAGCACACTTTAGCCAGTGGGCGTTACGTGCTCACAATGCGCTCAATCCTGTAGATGCCACATTCCTCAAGAAAAAAATTACTCAGGCATTTCCGTTAAATAAACACTTGCACCGCTATTCGCAAGTCGGCCAATATTTTGCGCAAGCTGAGCCAATTATCGATTTACTAGTGGAGCAACGTGAAGGATTGAGTACCGACCTACTGTTTTCTTTAACGGATTATGCGCTGAGCCGTTTAGACAAGGCATTGCAGAGCGTGGATGACTCAGGCGGTTATCGGTTTCACTGCCAAGATAGCTTAGGCCAGCTATTTATTCAGGTGGTTGAAGCAAAACAGTTTAGTCTACAAGAGTTGGTTGCGTTTTTGTTGACCAAGCTTAAAGAAAATAATGAAATAGCACCTGATGTCCCTAGTGCCTATCAGCACTTATTGGGCGATGAGGGCCGCGACGCTTTTTATCAGGCATTGCTGCTCCTTTGGCAAAAAATACCCGTACCTTCGGCCACTGAAAAATGGAGTGAAACCTGGGATGAAAATAGCCATTATCATCTTTTCTTCTATAAACTTAATGATTATGCAAGACAGACCAAGAACCTAGACCTTTTAATAGAACTGCAACAGCGCAACGCACGCACAGCCAGTGATTTTGTAAAGCTGGTAGATTTTTTAATTGAAGCAGCTGAGTGGGAACGTGCAGCAATGGCACTTAAACGTGCCCAGAAAAGTAAAGATTCGCACTATGTTACCCACCAGTTATTAAACGCTGAAGTTAAATTACTGGTACAACAAGAAAAGCATACGCAAGCATATAGTCTGTTCGATCAAGCATTTAGCACTAAACCTTCATTTAGTCTGTATAAAAAAATGCACCAGTTTAGCGAGCAGCATAGTTATAACTCAGTGCCCCAGGCATTTAGCTTTGAGCCACAGACAATTTTAGATCAATTAAGGGAGCGGCAAAAAGAAGATCCCCTTAATCAATTCACCTTTAGCCGTTTAATACTAGATATACTTTTTTATCATCAACGCCACACCGAGATTCTTCAGATAGAGGCACAAGATAAACTCCCCAAAGAATACTTATCTCGGTTAATTGATGCCTACCCCGCCTCCCCCGACGTGACACTGCCATTGTATGAAAAGCTGATAGCAGCTTATGTTAGATTCTCAGATAACGAGCACTATCGCCAAGCAATCTCAGCATTGATAACTGTCAAAAAAATATGCCATACGCCAAAATCAAAAAGCGAATTTAGTCTATTGCTAGCGCGCTTAGCAATTACTTATAAAGCAAAACGAAATTTTATAAAATACCTCAAAGAAGCCTGTTTATGATGTCGGACATGCTTCCGCCTGGTTAAGCTAACTTGTAGTGGTCAAGGGGGGAGGCTACCCCCTTTAATTCTACTCATTCATTGATAACGGTCTGACTGTAGCTGGCAACAGTAGAATATATTTACCTGCACTTATACAATGTGCATCGTAATATTAAACAAAGGTTGAAGCAGTTGTGGCTGAGAAAGTAATTACATTCGAATTTGAAAAGCTAAATAAAAACAGTATTCGATACAAAGAAGTACCTGAAAACGGTATGCCACCGGTTTTGGGGTCTATCTACGTGCAAAAATGGTTTGCAGGTGATAATAAAAAGATTGAAATAACAATTAAGACAAAAGAATAGTGCGAATGATGCAAACTAAAATAGTTTGCATCTTCCATTGCTCGATTAGACCATGCGCTATTAAAACAAAGAGCGGAAGAGGAGAACGGGATCAGGCCTTGCCTTTTTCCTACTTGAGTGCAAAACCGCACATGTAGGAGGTTGGGTGAGAACCTGTAGAGAGCCCCTATTCATTAACAGATGACAACTAACGGCCAATTTCGGTCACGTCTGATATAAATTTTTACATTTACAACACTGATTATAAAGACAGCAGTATTTGCGATGAACGCAATAATCGTGCGTGTTGGCATATTAAAATTGAATTTCCATGTCCAATTACACTTGGGAATTTTCAGAAACAGCCACAATATCAATAACATAAACATAAACATAAACATGAACAAAAACAAATAACCAGAAGCTCGTTATTTCTACAAACGCGCATGCACAGTATTAAGCTGTATGGACAAGGAGATGAATGGAAATTATTCAACTAGAAAGCACGGATGAGCTTTACAGCGATGCTTTAGATTTGCGGTATGAGCTGTTCTTTCGTGAGCCCAATCTCCCACGAGAAATACTGTTCGATGCTCTAGAAGAGGACAGTATTCACGTTGCTATAGCAGATAATGGGGTGTTATGTGCTTATGGAAGGCTTAGCGAAGAAACCCCACATATATTCAAGATATCTCAGATGGTCGTTCGTCCTGAAATGCAAGGTAAGGGGCTAGGTACTCAAATCCTTGCAAAAATCACCAATATAGCGCTAGAAAAATGTGCAAAAGAGGTTTACCTCAACGCTAGATTACATGCCGTGCCAATGTATGAAAAATTTGGTTTTGAGGTCACTGGAGACTCCTATGTAGCTAAGAGCACGGGAATCCCTCATGTGAAGATGGTCAGGTGTGTTTAAATTGTCCATAACAAGGCTATTAACGGGACAATTTTCAGTGCGACAGCTTTTAAAATAGCCGTGAATACAATGGATTAAAGTATTTATTCGCGGTTTTATAAGCGCCCGCTATCGCGACGTTATTTGACTTAATCTGGGTTCAGAGACTTGCTTAATATTCCTAATCGTATAGAAGTAATTCAATCTCTATTGCAAGAAGATACTAGAGAAAGTTTACCGTACATAGCTCTAGAAGGAAGGTTAAGCATTGAGTATTTGTGTTATGAACGCTTTGATAAGCACCCTGTTTTTTAGACGCTTGTTGGGTCACAATACTCATTTTATCAGTGCTTTTGAAACGGCAGCTATGAGTCAGAAAAACGGTTGGCAAGTGCTTAACCGTGACTGGCGGAAGTCGGCCACGGCGAATTTTTTCCGCTGCTTCGCACTCCAAAAATCGCGTGCTATCGGTGTTAATCCTGATCTAAAAAGTCTGCAATGTGTCAGGTTTTGCCGTTACCCAGGCAGACTTGCAAGCGGTGAATCTTCGGCTAGCTATGGCGACTGTCGACCACTAGCAGACGTTTTCTCAAGATGGTGTCCCATAATTTGAAGAATATAGTTTGATGACATCTGCTTCATAGGGAAGGGGCACGATAGGAGTTGTATAAAATATGATTGCGCTGACAAGACTCACAACGCAATAGATGGCCACCCAAAACTTGAGTGCGACAGTTCTCGATAATCGAGTTAGGCTGACACATCCCAAGCGATATAGCACAAACATCCAGCGTAATATCTAGCTTCTGGAGCTTCTTTTGAACAAATTAAAAAGGAGATATTTAACGAGCAAGAACTTCATCAATATAAATTCGACGTAACTTTTTAGCTACAGGTCCTGGCTCTCCAGAACCTATAATATTGCCGTCTATTTTTACTACTGACCATATGAAGGTTGTAGCACTGCTAACAAATGCCTCTTGTGCACTATGAGCTTCTTGCAGCGTGAAAGGTCGTTCTTCTAATTTAATATTTCCCTGTTTAACTAGTTTTAAAATTGCAGAACGAGTAATGCCATGTAAAATTTCATTCCCCAGTTGACGAGTCACAAGCACCCCTTCTTTGGTAAAAATATATGCGTTATTTGAACTTCCTTCTGTAACGAATCCATCTTCAACCAACCATGCGTCATCAGCACCTGCATCTAATGCTGATTGCTTAGCTAAAGAAGCAGCCAATAATTGAGTTGTCTTGATGTCGCGACGGGCCCATCTAATATCAGGAACAGATCTAACTGAAATTCCGTTTACTACTGATTTATTATTTATCAGATTTTTCTTTTGGGTGAACATGACAAGTGATGGTTTAGCTTCTTTTGGGAAAGCAAAATCACGATCAGCTGGTCCGCGGGTTACCTGAAGATAGAGTGCCCCTTCTTGAACGTTATTTTTTTCTAGAAGCAAGCGCATAGCTTCTTCAATTTTTTCAATAGGCAAAGGTAATTCTATATTTAGCTCTTTTGCAGAACGCGCCAATCTAGCTAGGTGTGGTGCGTTTTCTATCAATCGTCCTTCGAGAATGGTTGTTACTTCATAAATTCCATCCGCGAACAGAAAACCGCGATCAAAAACAGAAATTTTAGCATTTTCCTCAGATAAAAACTCCCCGTTTACATAGACAATTCTACTCATTATAAATCCTTTAATTTTATTAAAATTGATGACTGCTACCCTCTAGTACCTAGCCTCTGTAATAGTGTGGCTGGAGTAATAGGCTGCATGATTTTTCTAAAGGTTAGTGTTTACATTCGATGTAAACTTTGCGAGATAACCTCCTTTTTGGCTGGATATTTTGCTAAGGAAAAATCAACTGTTTTTTGAGCAATAACTTCAAGGCTGTCCAAAATGGGCACTGTGGCTAAGACTGATTTACTAAGTAATGAGAATTCAGTACAGGCTATTAAAATCCCTGCGGCACCCGCATTTTCTAAATCTTCAACAACATTATTCAAAACATTCAATGCATCTTGTGAAGGGCCATCGGCCTTTATCATCTGAATAGTTGCTAGTAAAATGCTGTCATCTGTTGCATAGATCGCTTGCAGCCCAACTTTAGCCAGTGCATTTTCGAATAGCGCAGTCAAACGCACCGCGGAAGAGGCCAAAATACCTATTTTACTCCCCGTAGGTAGTAGGGCCGCTATTTCTTTAGAAGTAAGAAAGATCATATCTAGAAAAGGGACAGAGGTACTTGAATTAATAAAATCGGCATAGTGATGCGCGGTATTGCAGGGCATGATCAGTACCTCTGCACCCGCATCCTCTAGACTTCGAGCCATTTTGGCTAGAACAGGGCCAGGGCTTTCTCCTTTACCATGGATCAAAGCGTCAATACGTGAAGGCACCTGAGGGTTGTTGTCCACGATCATGGGAATATGATCATTATCATTTTTAACGGGCGTTGCTTGAATAATTTTCTGCATTAAAAGCACGGTTGCTTCTGGCCCCATACCTCCCAGGATTCCAACCTTCCGGGGTGTTACCATGATGATGTCCTTTTTCTGGTGAAAACGCGCAGTAAGCTACACTGCGCATGATGGCTTTCTGTAAAAACACCGAAAACTAGCGGGTTTTGATCCTAATAGAGACTGTCGTAAAAGGTAGCGAGCGACAATAAAACAAGGCAAAGTCGGCCCAATAGCGGAGTCAGTGTGCTCCTGCTTCTTGGATATTGAACCGATTTTTAACGCCGTATTATTGAACGCGGTGATCGCTCCCTTTGGGTAAATTTTACGACATCTCGATCCGTGGTCATGGCGAGGCTGACACAATGCTTCGAGATGAAAAAAACTAGATATGGGCGTTTGGTCATTCCAAATAATAACCACTTACATAAACAGTTTATGATCATCTTTACTTTGCTAGCGGTGATTAATAAGACAGTATTTTTGATAAGAACTGTTGTGCTCTATCACTGCGTGGTGATCCAAAAAAATCATCTTTTGTAGCATCTTCAATGATTTTTCCTTCATCCATGAACACCACTCTATCGGCCACTTTTTTGGCAAACCCCATTTCATGGGTCACCACCATCATGGTCATTCCGTCGTTGGCTAATTCCACCATAACGTCCAGTACATCATTGATCATCTCGGGATCAAGTGCGGAGGTCGGCTCATCGAAAAGCATCGCAATCGGATCCATCGCCAATCCCCGCGCTATTGCCACACGCTGCTGTTGACCACCAGAGAGTTGGCTTGGAAATTTGGCAGCATGATCAGCCAACCCCACACGATCTAATAACAGCTTTGCTTTATTTTCAGATTCAGAGTCCGCACGACCGAGCACCTTCATTTGACCAAGCTTAACGTTTTCCAGAACACTCATATGGGGAAATAATTCGAAGTTTTGAAAAACCATACCAATACGAGAGCGCAATTGGTTCAAGTTGGTTTTTCTGTTAGAAACAATAGTTTCTTCAACAGTAATTTTACCTTCTTGAATAGTTTCCAAACCATTAACGGTTTTGATTAATGTACTTTTTCCTGAGCCGGATGGTCCACAAACAACGACAACCTCCCCTTTGGATACGGATGTTGTACAGCCATTAAGAACTTGAAACGAGCCATACCATTTACTGACATTTTCCATTAGTATCATACTGGTAGCTTCCTTTGTATGCGGCTGGCAATCATTGAGCCTGCAAAACAGATTGTAAAATAGACAACGGCCACGAACACAAACATCTCAATAAGTTTTTGGTCACGGTTGGCGATGAGCTCTGCACTCACTAAGAAATCCTTTAACCCCACCACGTACACCAATGAAGTGTCTTGAAAAAGGATAATCGCTTGTGTCAACAAAACTGGAATCATTGCTTTAAAGGCCTGCGGCAAAACGATAAAACGCATCGTTTGAGAATAGGTCATTCCGATAGCACGGGCAGCGGCGGCTTGGCCAGAGCGTATACTGGAAATCCCCGCTCGAATGATTTCGGAATAATACGCGGCTTCGAAGAGAACGAAAGCAACAAGAACTGAAGCAAATGCCCCTACAGGTCGACCCAAGATCAATGGCACTAAAAAATAAAGCCAAAAGATGACCAGGATTAACGGCAGTGATCTGAAGAAATTGACATAGGCCGCGGCGACCCAACTCAGAACAGGGATATTTGCCAGGCGGATCATAGCGAGTACTGTTCCTATAACAATCCCACCAAATATGGCAGCAACCGTTAAGAGAAGTGTCGTTTTCATACCCTCAAGTAGGAAGGGAAGATTATTGTATATAATTGCAAAATCAAAATCACCCATGCTATTTCTCCGCTGCTATCATGCCTGGAACGTACAGGCGTTTTTCAAGATGAAGCATAAAGCCCATGACCGTAAAGGTAACTAAACTATAAATAACGGTCGCGGCAGTAAAAGCTTCAAATCCTTGAAAGGTATACTCTTCAATCTGCCGTGTCATCCCCGTTAATTCGATAACGCCAATGGTTAAAGCGAGGGAGGAATTCTTAAAAATAGTTAGAAACTCACTGGTAAGCGGGGCAATAATAATTCGATATGCATTGGGTAACAGTATATGAATATACACTTTCGTTTCTGATAAACCGATTGCTCGACCTGCATTGCGCTGACCAATACCAACTGCCTCGATGCCAGAACGTACCTGTTCACAAAGCCTAGAAGCTGTATACAAACCCAAGGCCAATACTGTAGTAGTAAAGCCTGGCATCGGCATTTCACGTTTCACCCAGCGCCCTGCCTCTTCTGGCAGTAATTCTGGAAATACAAAATACCAAAGGAACAGTTGGACCAACAAAGGTACATTGCGAAATAGCTCTACGTAGGCCGTTCCAATAAAGCGTAAATATGGATTGATTGAGGTGCGCATTATGCCCAAAATCGATCCAAGGCAAAAAGCGATGACCCACGCGCAGATAGCGATCGTTAAGGTCCATTGCAATCCGTCTACGAGCCACCAAATATAGGGGTCTCTAAAAAGAATCCCCCAATCCCAATTATACTGCATAGCTTCCCCTTATCCTTAATATCTCAAGCGATATGAAATGCATCGCTTGAGTGTTACATCATAGATTTGATAGTTGGATCAATGAGGATAAGCTTGAGTATCAAACGCGCCTTTTAACCGATCTGATAGTGCCATATTGATATTTGTTGGACCTGGAGCGAACCATTTGTTGTAAATGGTTTCCATACCACCAGATCGCATTAAATCGGACATAACGATACGACCCAAACGTTCAAAAGTTGAATCGTTGCGCGGCACCATAATGGCATACGGGTCAAATGATAGGAAACGTCCGGTCACTTGATACGCCTCTGGATTTTTCGATTTAGAAATCAAACCATAGAGTAAAACATCATCAGAACCATATGCATCAATACGATCAGTTGATAATGCTAACCAGCCTTGGCTGTGATCTTTTACGGTAACAATTTTTACATCAATACCTTTTTCAGCGATGGCAGCTTTTAGCGCTTTTTCATTAGTTGTCCCGGCTGACATACCAATAATTTTACCTTCTAAATCTTCTATTTCAGTAATTCCTGATCCATTTTTGCTGGCGATCTTAGTACCGGTGATGAACGTAGTCGATAGATAAGAAACTTGCTTTTGACGTGTTAGGTTATTGGTCGTCGATCCACACTCAAGATCAATAGTGCCATTGGCGATCAATGGAATACGCGTTTGTCCGGTGACGGGCACGTATTTCACAGTCAGCTTATCATTGCCCAATTCTGTTTTTATTGCTTGAACAATATTGAGGCAAATGTCTATTGAATAACCAATAGGCTCATGTGCATCGCCAATATACGAGAATGGGACAGATGTTTCGCGATGCCCAATAGTGACGTAACCTCGATCTGCTATTCTTTTCAAAGTTGGTGAGTTGCCAGCGTCTGCAAATGCCGCCCCAGTAAATCCAATCGCAATACAAGCTGAAATTGCTGTTGTTATAATAAATTTTTTCATTATTTTTTTCCTTTATTGTTTTTAATTTACTGTCGTTTATCGATTTCTTTTTTTTGTTGGTAATTATTGCTGATATGCACTTATCCACTGTATTTGGATGGATCGAAGATGTCCGAATAACCAAACAAAGGAATACTATATTTTTATATCAATGAGTAGTTTGTTTGAACTAAATATGGTTGGGATGTCTTCCATTCATACCTTTAGTTACATTATCAGTTGATATGTATGAAATAAAATGCAAAATTATACGTCCAGCCATACATTAAGTATGGGTAGTAATTGAAAACAACCTCCAAGAGAATGTTTTAATATGGACTTACGCTGGCTTGAAGACGTACTCATCCTTCTTGAAGAAGGTAACCTTACGCGTGCTGCACAACGGCGCGATATCACACAACCGGCATTTTCACGTAGAATTCGTGCATTCGAAAACTGGCTTGGGTATGAGATTCTTGATCGTAATGTGAACCGCGTAACAATTCGCGATAGTACCCGCAATAGCGAAGCAGAGATTAGAGCTCTGATTCTGCGCCTGAATGACTTACGGAAAAAAATGAGCCTGGCGGACCCAGAGCAAAAACATCTCACTATCACAGCTCAACACTCACTGGCCATTTCGATGTTTACTGATTTTATATCTCTTGTGAATGTGAAATTTGAACCAATAACATATTCTTTAAAGACAGAAAACCAAGGCGAGTGTGTTTCCATGCTAATACGCGGTGATGCCGATATCATGCTATGTTATGAAGCACCAGACGATCCTAAATTCCCGTTTGATGACACTTTTTTAAGTATGACATGGGGCACTGATCACTTAGTCCCTGTAGTAGGTGGTTCCTTAATACCTATGTTAGATTCTGATGGTTCGTTACCTGATAAAATTCCAATTATTACTTTTCCAAAAGATTCTTTTTTCGATCGAGTATTATCTACATCAAATTGCAAAAATTTAACGCGCGACCCAACGTTCCAAGTTATTTGTGAGTCCGCTTTTTCAGCAGGTATTCGCGAAATGGCATTAAATGGTATCGGTATGGCTTGGTTACCCTTGAGCTTAATAACACATGAAATTGAGACTGGAAAATTGATCGATAAAAGTAACCTATATGGAAGTGTTCCTTTGAATATTTCACTTTATGGGCGACCTGAAAATGATTTAGTCGAATCTATAGTTAAAAACCTAAAATTACTTAGAATCAATTTGGTCAGAGTGAATTGATTTATACACAAATCGGCTTCGTTGCAAATAAGCTGCACAAGTATTAGGGGGAAGCTTCTCCATTACTAGACACCACATCTTTATCCAGGGCCTTTGAAATGTCTGCAATGTGTCAGGTTTTCCGTTACCCAGGCTGATTTGCAAGCGTGAATCTTCGTTAGCTATGGCGACTGTCGGCCTTTTTTTGATATTAGGGCCTTTATTCGTTTGCTGTATAAATGCACAATCTATCAGTATATATCTGTTCATAAGATTGTTTTTAGTTCAACGATGGCGCACTTTTCTACAAAGTGACATTCTCGTTTTCTGTTAAATTCAAATGTTTAGGAGACTACTTCTGAATGAAATTGCGCTCAATATTTGTAGAAAGTGAGCCTGATCAAAACTACAGCTTGCAGTAAATAAAGTACTTTTAAATTAAAGTGCTGGTGTAAATTTAGTAAATATTACTTTCATGTAAATGCGCCAGCGCACTATTAACCTGTTATGCAGGTTAGCTAATTTATGCTCCCTGATAATTATACTAGCACCCAATTAGAGACAGTCATGAGCAATGAACCAAAAAGATGTCGTCAGTGTCAAACAATAATTTCACAAGGAAGAAATTACTGTAACCCTCATTATCAAGAAGCTTTAATCGAACACCAGGAAGATCTTCGAATTTACGAAAATAACAAAGCTAAATGGGACTTAATGGATGATGAGGGGCGAGCTAGATGGGATCGTCATGCAGAAGCTAATACATTAAATAATTTGGCAGGTTTATTCGGTTTTGCCTCCGGTGTACTTGCTTGGTATGCAATTGTTCAAACAACAGAAATTAACAATTTGCTTGGCTTATTGTTAATTGCAGTTACAACAACTCTTAGTGTCATCATCAAGCCGCTTCGTAATATTGTCGCTAAGTTTACCCGTATTATAATAGCAGCTGTAGTTATGCACATTTTTTCCGTTATTGTTCTATTCATACTCTTTGCAATAGGTGATTTCCTAGAAGATGAAGACATAATTTACCCAATATTTTTTGGTGCAATTTTAATCGCAGCAATCGTAGCAATCGTTCTAGAAGTTAAGGGCAAGCTTAAATCTTCCGGCGAGCCCATGCGCCCATCAGCACCAACCGCTTAAAGGAGAGCACTATGTCTGCAACAGAAATTACCGCTAAACCAATCGGTAATTTCGGTTAGCTATGACGACTGTCGGCCAAAAGCTGTCATTTCCCTAGGTTTGAATCAGTTGGCACTTTTTTACAAAGATCACTTCTGTTCAAATACTCATGTCTCTTTGAAATTTAAACAGAATAAAGTCGATGCTGGATTACTTGAAAACCAAATAGTGCCAAAGGTATAGAAGGCCTTAGGTTCTTGAATAACCTGTTATGTTTCTAAACCATCACCGTCAGTTGTAATTACTTAAATTCATCGAGAGTTATTAGAATGTCAACGAAAGAAATGCATCAACCCCTCAACATCCTAGTAACTGCCATAATATAGTCTATTATGAAATTCGAGGATAAACTGACTCCTTATATCTAAATCGTTAATTGAATAATCTCGCCGAATAGACAACAGCTTTTCGATACATCATAAAGAGGCAGTACCGCAATTTATACATAGCCTCAGGCGTATTATGAAATCAATTATTGTTATTTATAAAAATCATATAATGGAATATTAATTTATGAATTACTCTGCGACGAAATTAGGAGCATTACTGGCAACAACCGCCACTATTTTCGCTTTAAGCTATAACACTTCAGTATCTGCAGCAGGGTTTCTGGATGATTTATTAGAGGATGTTGTTGAAAGCATTTCTAAAGAAGTTATCGATAGTATAACTAAGGACAGTAAAAGTCAGAAAAAAAGCCCAACTGCCACTGCACCTCCTTCTTCCAACACATCCGCTAAAGCTCGCATCAAATCGAAAACTACCAAACCTATATCCTCGCGCAACAAAGAGAATCACCAACAGCAAAATTATAAAGCTTGGACCGCAAGTACTGATACGACTCAGGATAGCGATGGAGAATGGATAACAAGCTGCCGTATCCATACAGGTGGTGACGGAGTGAGCACGATCGGCGCTGAAATACGTTTGGGAAGTGTAAACCTGCGTACAATGCCAACGGTGGAATTTATTGAAACGATATACCGTGGTTCCGAGAGGATACTTCAGGATAAACAAAAGGTTACTTGGGTCGTTAATGCCAAAAACCAAGAATTCATCTACAGAGGTGATACGTATACAGGTCACGATGATTCTGGTTTCCCTTACGCTTTAAACAGTATACAGGGCAACTTAGATGATGGTGATACTTTAGAGCTTTTTCGTGCATTCGCAAAAGGGAGCAAAGTAACTCTGTACGATTATGATTCAGGTAAAGCCCTACATATTGCTTCCTTAAGTGGTTTTTCTGCGTCATATCTTAAAGCATCTGAATGGTGCAATTTTTCCGCTAATAATGTACTAAAAGTGGCTCCAACAGCCACTTCTGAACCTAGTGTTCCAATTGGTTCATTATCGAGACCCAACAAAGCAAAAAATATTAGGCAACAGTATCAAAACTGGCAGGCATCAGTACAAACATTTTCCACAGAAGATGGCGACTGGGTTACAAATTGTTCTTTGCGAGCAGGAGGCGAAGGTACCGATTCTATCCAGGTTTTTGCTTCCTGGGGTGATGGACTTCCGCCTGACTTCCCTTTAACTGTATGGTTCAAAGCAGCGACTGCGCGTGGTTATCCAACCCGATTAAAAGATAATGATCGTGTCCAATGGATTATTGATAGCCGCTACAAACAAGACCAGTTCAATAGCACCCATACTTATGCGGGTTATGATGAGTACGGTATTCCTTTCGCAGAAAATCTTATACGTGCAGATACTGATTTTCTATATTCATTAGCCCATGGATATGAAATGAATTTACACTATGGGAATGCTTCTAAAATTTTGTATACAGGGTCATTACTAGGGTTTTCGAATGCTTATCGCAAAATGTCGCAATGGTGCGGTTTTTCGGCAAATAGCGCTTTACACTATACCCGCACATCTAGTAGGTGATTTGGAAAGCTATACATTTTTATTATTTATCCACAAATTTCCTTAAAAGCTAGGGAATATTTTTGGGCATATTAATAATTTTTGGTAGAGACTTAAATTTATGAAAACAGATTCAATGACATTTAGTCGCTTTCTTAAAGCGATAGCTATTATTTGTGCCTTAAGTTATACATTACCCGCACTTGCACTAAGTTCGTGGAGCAAAGGTGATAGGGTTTTTGGACTAGCTGGCAATGGGAAATGGTATCCAGGCAGAATAACCGGTAGTTATTCAACATATTATAAAGTTAAGTACGATATTAATAATAGCAGTGTAAACGCTAAAAAGGTTGCTCAATATACTTGGGAAACTGGATCGAAACTCCAATGTACTATTAAAGGCGCTGGCAACACCTATTTTAGGGGGAAAATTCTTTCGACACATGAGTATAATATATTTCAAATTAAATTCGATCGTGGGAACGTTCAGTACCGGCGGTCATCCGATTGCATTTACGATGGAACTCCATACATACCGGCACCTAAAATAACTCAACAGTATAGCCCGCCACCACCAGGCGGTAGTAGTCATAAATTTAATGCTGGAGATGCGATTCTTGCTTATCACACAGGGTATTGGTATCCGGCGACAATTACTGCTGTTCGCGTCAGAGACTACGCCATTAAATTCAATGGCGGCCTCGAATCTAATTATAACGAATCCCACTTAAGTCGTATGGTTTGGAGACAAGGAAGCCGTATACTTTGTAAATCTAAGACCGATTCAACTAATAAGAAGTACTATACAGCTACTGTCGAGGCCATCAACAATAGCGACATATGGGTGATTTATTCTAATAACGCGCGTGAGAGTATGGTTCATGGGAAGTGTAGATCTAAGTAGGTGATTGTTGACTAATTCCTACGCCTTGATGAATCCATTAGAGGCGTTACAGCTTGAATTTATACTGCTCGCTCCATAGCAGTCGCCAAATATTCAAGCATTAAGTCCTGTTTTCATACGTCCGCAATGTGTCATAACCGGCCAGTAGGTAGCAAACATTGGTCTATAATAACTTCCACTCCACTTAACCAATGACAGTATGTTTGGCTTACTTTGAGAAAACATTCCAACTCCCCGATACGCACTTAATCTGTATAGCTGATCGTTATCCTGCTACTCAACATTGTCTTCGTTTTAATTACTTAAATACACTTGTGCTGTGATTATAGAGTTTGACCGTAAGGAAATGAAATCCGTATAGGGCATGTAAAACAACGCCCTTCCCTGTTTAACTAAGGAACAAAAGGATAGTCCTGATCCCGCATCCGTAAAAACTCCAATTGACGGATATTACCGCGGTACATGATATGTTGGAGGATATATACCAAATTGAGCCCGGCTAACCGAGCTATAAGACATTGATCTTTCTCATATCGGCCATGCAATCAAACAAAAAACACTCCAGCTAAGTTATCAATTTACTCTGACCCCATTGATTCAGTATTACTAGGAATTCGTTATGAATCATTAGTAGCAAAAACCACTTGATAAATGTACACTTATCAAAATCCTACTACGTCCCTTTTAAAGCGAAATATGATGCCCAAAAATTTTAGTGAAGGCTGTTGTGATCATGGCGGCAAGCGCAGCGGTTGCGGTCGCAAGCCCGGTGTGAAAACTCAGCCCATTCGCCTACCTGCATGGTTACTTGAGCAATTGAGTCAACAAGGAGACCCTAGACAGCTGATTATCGAAGCCTGCCTTGCCCAACATCCATCTATCAGTCACGAGGGCGTGGACAGTAATGACTAAATCAAATTTTATAATTCACTATTTACTGTTAAACAAATATTCTTATTTGTTTGCGATGGTTTGTATTTTTATGGTGAATTATCTGCAGGTGGAAATTCCGCGCTACATCCAGCTTGCCGTTGATTTACTCGATAAATCAACGATCGAGTCGAAAGCATCTTTACTTGAAAACGTGCAGTGGGTGATTGCGCTATCGGTGATCATGGTGGTGATCCGTATTCTGTCCCGAATGTATTCGTTAAACCCAGGGCGAATGACGGAAGCGACTTTAAAGAATGATGTTTTTCACCGTTTGAATCGTCTGCCTGCAACTTTTCACGAGCGCTATGCCTCTGGCAAACTTATATCCATTATCAATAATGACCTCACTGGTATTCGCCTGTTTTATGGCATTGGTTTTTTACAATTTTTTAATATTTTATTTGCATTGTCTCTTACGCCGATTTGGATGTGGAGGATCTCTCCGCAACTCACCTTGTACTCTGTGGTTCCCATAATTATCGCCTCTATTATTTTCTGGCTTGGTTTTAGAAAATTGCGCGCCTTACAAGCACAGCGATTGATATGTTTGCAGAATTTGTCCGAGCAGTTGATGAACTATTTATCGGGCATCGACTTGATTAAAAATCAGCAAATGGGTGAGTGGGCCACCAGCGAAGTGAATATGATCAATCGCCGTCTCTTTGATTGCACGATGAAAATTGCCAAAATCCAAACTTTCTTTATGCCTATTTTGGATTACGCCAACCACTTCATGAAAGTACTAATTTTAGGACTCGGCGGTTACTATCTTTTACAGGCACAACTATCGATTGGCGAGATTACCGCGTTTTTGTCCTACTCCGTACTTTTAGCTCTACCGTTGATGCACTTAGGACGAATTGTCACCGTTTATCAAATGGGCATGATCAGTATTGATAGTGTGCAGAGTATTCTTAATAACGAGGTGCCAAGCACGGATATGTTGAGAATGGACGATGATGAGAAATCCACCTTAAGAGGATCAACCCTCTTGGTAAAAAACCTCAGTTACCGCTACCCACATTCTAAAGGTGAACGCAGTGAAGTAGTGCTCAAGAATCTAAGCTTTTCTATTCAAGCTGGAGAAAAAGTGGGCGTTTTAGGCAGCATTGGTTCGGGGAAAAGTACCTTGGTGAATTGTTTGAATCATCACCTATCTCTTGATACGGGGCAAATTTTTTGGGGTGGCAAAGATATTACGCAGATGTCTCGTCATGATTGGCGCAGCTATGTGCGCACCATTACCCAAAATCCTTTTCTGTTTTCCGATACAGTTTCTGAAAATGTTAAATTCGGAGCCAAACAACAAGGTCAAACCATTGATGATCTCGACGTCGCGCAAGTACTCAATCTCAGTCAGTTAAGTGAAGATGTGCAACGTTTTAGCGCCGGCGACCAAACGCTAGTGGGTGAAAAAGGAATCATGCTGTCGGGTGGACAAAAGCAACGTCTGAGTATCGCCCGTGCCCTGCTCACACCCTGTGATCTAATCATTATGGACAATGTGCTATCGGCTGTGGATTACGACACTGAGCGATCGATTCTAAGAGGGGTATTCAATCGCATGCAAGGCCAGAGTTTGTTAGTGGTTTCTCATCGCGTTAGCGCATTGGAATACATGGACAAAATTTTGGTCTTGGAAAAAGGCGAAATCATCGCCCGTGGTACTCACGCCCAACTACTTGAATCATCTAGCTATTACCGCGAAACATGGGAATTACAACAGCATGAATCGGAGACCGCTAGATGATTAAATCTCTTGATTTTCAATACCTCAAACATTTCTTTCAGTATGCATCACGCTACAAAAGAACCGCCGTCATTGGTTTGCTGATGATGCCGCTATCGGTGCTTGCTAACTTGTTGTTTCCCTGGCTGGTTATTCAAGTCATTGATGAGCACCTTACACCCGGTAAATACGATGGGATGCTGATGTTAATTGCCTTCATGTTGTTGGTATTAGTCGTCAACTACATTGCCGATGCCATCTACACCTATTGCCTACGCATGACGGGGCAGAAGGCCATTTTTGATATTCGTATGGCCTTGTTTGAGCGCATCTTGAAACTGCCCAGAACCTATTATGACAAAACGCCGACGGGTGTCACCTTGTCGCGATTAACCAGCGATTTAGAAGTCATAGGTGATTCGTTTGTGTTGGGGGTGCTGAATTTGGTGAAAGACTCCATCAATACCCTGGCGGTGCTCATCTTTATGTTTTTCATTAACTGGCAATTAGCCTCGTTGGTCTTGCTGGTATTTCCTCCGGTGCTGATACTGACCCAGTATGTGCGCAATCGCCTGCGTAAAATGTATGTTATTACGCGCTCATCTCTGGCTAAAAGCACAGGCTTTTTACAAGAGTGTTTGTTAGGCGTAAAAACGGTGCAATTATACGGTGCCGAGACAGAGGTAGAGTCTAAGTATCATAGGTACACCCAAGATTTCTTGCGCGCGCAATTAAAAACCAATAAATACGATGCCAGTTTATTTTCGATTATAACGGGTATCACCTCCATCACCATCGGACTGATTATTTGGTATGGATCTGGCAAGGTACTCGCGGGCGTCGTCAGCCTTGGCGTATTGATCGCCTTCATCAATACCTTGGAAAAAGTGTTCGTACCGCTGCGCGACTTCACCTCACAAATCGCTTCCATACAGCGCTCTTTTGCGGCCTTTGAGCACATCGAAGAACTTTTTGTAGAAGACCTTGAAGAGCAAGGGCTAACATTTTTGCCTGAAGAATTGATAAAAGATAAGCTGGAAAATTTCGAGACGCTCGAATTCAAAAATGTGCGTTTTCGCTATCGCGGCACCGGTCCTTATGTTTTAGATGATGTGTCCTTCACCCTTAACAAGGGTCAACAATTGGCCTTGGTAGGCACTACCGGCTCAGGCAAGTCGACGATCATTCGCCTCATCAATAAAACCTATATGGACTACGAAGGCAGCATTGAACTGAACGGTATTGAACTGTCCAGCATTCCCAAAGACTCAATGTTGCACTTATTTTCCCTGATGCAGCAGGACGTGTTTTTGTTTGAACAGGATATTCATTTCAATATTTCTCTAGGTTGTGAAGAAATCAGAGAGGACGCAGTGATCGACGCTGCTGAATACGTTTATGCCCACGATTTTATTCTGGATCTTGCTGATCAGTACCAATTTGAACTAAAAAATAATGGCAGTAATCTGTCGGCAGGCCAAGCTCAGCTGATCTCCTTTGCGCGGTCAGTGGCTCAAGGCGGGCAAGTGATGATGTTGGATGAAGCCACCAGTTCGGTGGACTCCATTACCGAAAACCTGATCCAGAAAGCCATTGGACGTTTGTTTGAAGAAAAGACCGTTATCGCGATTGCGCACCGCCTGAGTACCATCCGACACTCCGATCAAATATTGGTGCTCAACCAAGGCAAGATTGTGGAGCGAGGTAGCCATCAGAACTTACTGGCAATGGGCGGCGTTTATGCTAGTTTACTGACGGATAAAGCTAATATTGAAGACGATGAAGGATTATTGTTACCCGAGGCCGGATGATCTACTCAGCTGAATAAACCAGATACCCTTTGTCATTCATTTAATCGATCAATCTGTACGGGCAAACTCCAGATTTACAGTAGAGTTTGCCCGTAAGGAAATAAAATCTGTAAAAGTAGCTTAGATTTTTCTTCTACTATTTGAGAAAAAGTCAAACGGTAAGATTTGCCCTCGCACCCTACGCGATGCCTGAAATTCAAAGGCTTGTAGTACAGTTTCGACTGCGTCGAGTTAATTTCTTTTGGAAACCTAGAATCTATAGGTCAAAGTAACACTTTGAAATATTATTAAACTAGAGTAATTCCCATGGCTACTGCAACCGCAAAATTAAAGTTTTCAAAAAATCACGATGAACAGCTGTAATGCGACAAACCACCTACTTCAAAAAACTCAGACGGCTTAAGCCTATAGTATTTGTCCTCTACCTCCTGTGACTGCTCAGCATATGGCTGGGTCATTACCTCTTGTACCTCTCGCACTAGTGTGTAATTACCGCTGGTCGCTTGCTGATACGCAGGTACAACAAACCACTCCCGCCAACTGTATTTTGGGTTGACGAGTTTCATCTGCGTAGAAAGTCCCTCTTTGCAGTAAGGCTGAGCATTTTTCTCAATCAGCGATCTCCATTTCGTGAGCCACTGTGACCAACGCTGATCCATTGCATTAGGGTCCGCTCTATAACTAGGTCCTGCATAGAAACTCTTTTTTAGTGCTTCAATGTCATCGGGTATCCCCGATAGTTCACGAAAGAAAATAGTGTAGTCCACTGCAGTTTGTAGCATGAGTGTTTCCAGTTCGCCCAATAGCGAACCATCAAAACTCTCAAGGCCTAGCTTACTAGCCCACATCCGTTGCTTTTGCATTTGTATTACTTCAGTAAAGCTTGCTTGAATTTCATCTAGCTGTTGTAAAGCATCTGCGTGTGAGGCAAGTAAAGGCTTTAGCGCGCGACAGAACATCTGGAAATTACGCTCTGCTGCCAGGGGCTGGTTGAAAAATGAAAAGTGTAATCCACCACCAGTCCAAGGCTGATATTGCGGGTTGAATAGTTCGCAAAACCCAAAGGGACCGTAGTCGAGTGTGAAGCCTCCCGCGGCGCAGTTATCGCTGTTGAAGTTACCTTGGCAATAGCCTACACGGATCCAATTCACCACCAGTGAACTCAATCGGCTGCAAAACTCCCGTGCCAGTATCAGTACCTTCTCGGTAAGCTCTATTTTGTGGTCGATAACGTCAGCATACTCGCGATCGATTAGGTGCAACACCAGCATCTCAAGCTCATCCATCGCTTTGGGGTGCTCTTCTTTACGCGCACGGCGTGCAAAGAGTTCCAACTGGCCAACCCTTATGAATGAGGGTGCAACAGTGTCGAGATGGCAACGGGTTCAGAGATAAGTTTATCTGGATTCTTCGAGCGCGAGCCCTCTGAATACCACGGTCTATCAACTTTTTCCGTTTCGGAAACATACAAACACAGCGAGCGAGACGTAGGAACTCCAAGTGCCTGCATATGTTCTTGCGCCAAAAACTCCCGGATACTAGAACGCAAGACTGCACGGCCATCGGCACCGCGACAATAAGGTGTGCGGCCAGCGCCTTTTAATTGCATCTCCCAGCGCTGCCCCTTAATAACCGCCTCAAGTACAGAAAGAGCGCGGCCATCTCCGTAACCGTTGCCAGTGCCAAATGGACACTGTTGGTAATATTCATTGCCATAGATAGAAAGTGCATAGCCACTCGCCCAGCCAACGGTGCGCAGCGGCGAAGGTACCTGAGCGATATCGCCGGAGAACATCCGCACAAAATCAGTCGACTGTGCCAAGCTGTCAGCGAAGCCAAGCTCCCGGAAAAAACTTTTACTGTGAGTAACGTATTCTGGATCTTTGATAGCTGTGGGAGTGACTGGGACATAGTGGCCGCTAAAAACTTGTCGCGGTGCGTGTTCGGCCCCATTTTTGTTCGCATCTGGATCACAATTGAGTGTATCCATAAACGAGTAATCAGCCAGACTTGATAGATCATCAAGCGTCGCAACGCTTGGGGAAGAGTCCTGGGACAATGGCTTTATCATGATGGTGCCTCACTGCGCGGATAAATGTACTAAAACAATGGATTTTGCCCGTTAAAGCAACAAAAAGATAATAGTGTTCTCCTCTAGGGAATATAATTCTCAAGTTTATAATGCTCTGCGCTAAGGCCCTCGTTTTCTAAACACTTCTTTGGCCTGAAATTTATCCATAAGACCGAGGTCAGTCCAATGAGGCTGCACAATGGCCTACGACTCTAGGGCCAGCCATTATCGGTGCATTGATCAAGGTAAATAGAAACCTAGTTGTCGCTCAATTGTTCGCTAGCAAAGATAACCTCTAGTTTTAATTCTCTATTGCCTTATTACAGCGTAGAATTGGCAACCTACAGGAAAAACAAGCTCTGCACTGCGGTGCGCTAACAGAAGAAAATATGAAACTAACAGAAAAAGCATCAGTTACTAACGCCTTACTTATCTCTATTTGTACACCAGAGCTTAAGGGTGATGAGGCAATCGAATCACTCGCAGAACTTGCCCGGTTAGTAACCACACTAGGCTTTAAAGTGGTTGGCAGTCAAACGCAAAAACTCAGTTCGACTAAAAAAGTCAATGTCCTAGGCGCAGGCAAGCTAGCAGATATAGCGCAGCTTACGGGTAACCAAGGCGAGTTTGAAGTTAGCGAAGAACATGAAGATGTCGCTGATGAAATAGATATCGCATCAATACCTGAAAATATCTCATCAGAAAACCTGCCCTATAGCTGTGCTGATGTGGTGGTATTTGATTGTGATTTAAGCCCCTCTCAGCTACGTAATGTCGAGAATCAATTAGGCGTAGAAGTGTTTGACCGCACTGGCATCATTATTGAAATATTTAGCCGCCATGCCCGTACTAAAACCGCAAAATTACAAGTTGAAATAGCGCGCCTCAATTACGTCGCCCCACGCCTGCGTGAGACATCATCGGGCGATAGAGATCGCCAAATGGGTAAAGGTGCCGGCGAAACCAACCTAGAGTTAAATCGCCGTAAAGTACGCGACCAATTAGCCGCACTCAAGCACGAGTTGGCTAACGTTCAAGATGAGATGAAAGGCCGACGTACACAGCGCTCAGAGCATTTTTGTGTTGCTTTGGTCGGTTATACCAATGCGGGCAAATCATCAATGATGCGCGCGATTACCGGTAGTGATATCGAGGGGGAGAACAAACTTTTTGCCACACTTGATACCACCGTTCGCGCTTTATACCCTGAGACTCAACCGCGGATTTTAGTATCTGACACGGTTGGCTTTATTAAAAAACTGCCCCATGATCTGGTCGCCTCTTTTCACTCAACTTTGGCTGAAGCACAAGATGCATCATTGTTGTTATATGTGGTTGACGCCTCTGACCCTTCGTTTCGTGCACAATTAGAGGTGGTACACCAAGTATTGGAAGAGGTAGGTGTAGAGGACAGTGAAAAGCTACTGGTACTGAACAAATCAGATCTACTCAGTACTGAGCAACAACAAGCATTAATGGAAGAGTTCCCAGATGCGATGATGACATCCGCTCGCAATCCCGATGATGTGAGTAAACTGCACCAATATATCAAGAGCATTTCTCTGGATGGGATGATCGAGGAAGAGATCATTGTTCCCTATACCGCCAAAGGTATCATCGGTGAAATTCGATCGGTGATGAGTGTGACTAAAGAAGAATATGAATACGAACATATTAAGCTCACAGTGCGATCCAGCGCGGTGAATTTAGCCAGATTGAAAAAGCGCATGGATAGCTTAGCGGGGAAGAAAGACTCAGCGGTGAGAGATAAGTGGCGGCTAAAGAGCTAACAGCTATTACAGCCCGGTTAGTATCCTGGGCATAATAAACACTAGGGGGAATTACTCCTAGTAACTTAAAGGGCATACTTTAATAAGTAAGCCCTTTTTTAGTGTTAGGCCGAGAAAGTTGTTAAGGTCTATCGCTGATTAGATTACAGTTAAAACCACTGCGCCAAAGAACTCATAACTGACGTGCGTTGAATGCCCATATATATCCCGTGTTCTGGACTGGTCAGTACCTCGTTTTCTAGACACACAGTTGTATGAAATATTCGGGCTACTTGCAAACAAACTCATAAAAACAAGCAAGAGGGACTGTTATGATTTTAGGATTTATTGGTACCGGGGCGATCGCCGAGGCTATGATTCAAGGTTTTTGCACTGCGAGTCAACCCGTCAAAAGTATTTGGCTCTCCCCTCGCAGTGTAGAGAGATCAACACGATTAGCTGACACTTATCGTGCTGTAGAAGTTGCACAAGTTAACCAAGCGGTGATTGATACAGCCGATGTTATTTTCTTAACAGTGCCACCTTCTGTTGCTGTACAAACGTTACAGCAATTACAGTTTCGTTCTGGTCAACATTTAGTTAATTGCGTTGCTACTTTAACCCAGGATCAAGCCAGAGCACTTATTCCAGCGGATGTCACTTTATACAAAGCTATTCCATTACCCCCTGCCGCCCGTCAGATAGGCCCCTTAAGTTATACCCCTTACAGTCCACTAATGCAGGAATTATTACAGAAAATAGGCACAGCTCTTGCTGTTGAAGATGAAGCTCAGCTTCGTATTTTTGCTTGTGCCAGTGCGCAAATAGCCCCTTTTTATGCGCTACAAGCCACAGTGCAAGATTGGTTAATACAAAAAGGCATAGCGGAGCCTGTTGCCGCCCATTATGTGCGCGCTCTGTATCATTCTCTGGCAGATAATGCGATCCAAGAAACGGCGCCTGATTTACATACCATGATGGATGAGGCCGCCACTAGTGGCGGCCTCAATGAGCAATCACTCCAGCAATTGACTGACAATGGCTGGTTTGAGCAAACAAATAGCGCACTTGACGCAATTCATCAACGTTTACAAAATCAATCTGGATAGTTAATTACTGGTGCGAAAGTTAGCCATCAAACTACAGGCACTTTTATAACCGACAAGGTGTTTGCACGATAAGCAGCCCTTGGGATCTCCCAAGTTCCGTGACTATTGATTGTATTGCCTTCCCTATCAGACGATTAGGTCAGCACTCTTAAAGACGATTTCGCAGCTCAATACTCAGCCTATGGTTTCCCCTGTCAACGCTTAACTCAACACCTTAGGATGCAAAGCCCATGACTGGGGTTCGGCGGTTCACTAACCTTAGCGCACTGAGGAATTACACCTCTAATCTAATACCGATATAGCTCGGCGTACTGCCTGTCCTTTTTGTGTAAAAAGAGGCACAACTGCAGTGCTATTTCTTCTGTTATTGTATTCTCTTATCTGTATTCACTACGTTTAACAAAGATCACCCTGTATAATTCGGCAGCCCTTCTGCGTTAAAGATAAATGTTATAAAGCGCTGCAGTTCACCAACGTTGATGTTGACAGCAACTCACGTAATTAAGAAAGACGAATAGGATAAGAATATGGAACAGTTTAAGTTAGATGGTCGCGAATTTATTGAATTGAACAACCTGTTAAAAGTACAGTCATGGGTAGAGAGTGGCGGTCGAGCTAAAGTACTGATTGGCGAAGGCCAAGTTAAGGTTAATGGCAAGGTAGAGCTTCGCAAGCGCTGTAAAATACAAAGCGGCATGACAGTAGAGTTCATGGAGCAGAAAGTCGAAGTCGTTTAGCAAACATACGACTCAATAAACGCAAAAACATAGGGGTTGTGTTTGCGTTTATTGACCTAAAAATCAGCACTGAGCGATAGAAAATGTTCTGTGCCAATAAAGTTTGCCCGTAAGGAAATTTAATCTGTATAAATAACAGGCAAAAGGAAAGACCTGCCCCTGCGTTCGCCGTCCAAAGAGAGTCCACCGTCTGGAACAATGCCATGCACATGTGGATGATGAGTTAACCCCCATGTATGTAGCACAAAAGTAACCGCAAGCCGTGCCCGTACCTCGATACAAAATAATACTTCTCTTTCTACCCACCGACCAAGCACCCATCGCCTGAGAGGTTCAAAGTCTTGCTGCGTCGTTTGATCGAAACCTCAAAGGGAAGCTATTATTACTCCCCAGAGGTAAGTGTTTGTAAGTGGGATCTTGACAGCAGATCTGCTGTGAACGGGCAATCTCCTGCTCAGGACTTCTTTCTCTGAACTAGCTGAAAACTAAATAAACTACATTCAGCTTACCCTCTGTTCGATATTTATATAGAAGAACTGATGACTGTCCTGTTTTATTGTCCTATGAGCAATTTTCTTTACCTAAAATTATTGCAACTATTTAATACACTTAGCGTTCTGCTACACTAGCCCTGCTAACAATCAAATTAAGATCTTGCCTATGCAACGCCCGCCACTTAAACAAGCCAAAAGCATCACCAATGTATTCAATAGTGCTTATTGGCACCTCAGCCAACAAGACTTTACGATTGCAGAAATACGTATCAAATTGGAACGTAAAACAGATAATATTGAGTGGATAGAAAAGGTACTTTCACAACTCATCGACAATCGTTATTTAAAAAACGACTTAGAATTTGCGTTACATTATTGCGAATCTGCATTTAACAACGAAATTGGCAAGACAGCGATACGCCGAAAATTAACTATGCGTGGTATTTCTATCAGTGAAATAGAAACGGCACTCGAGCAAGTTATTGAACAGGGGAATATTAATTTCAATGAAATGGCAACCAATCAACTACTCAGTCGCTACGTAACCTTCGATGGAGTTAGTAAAGAAAAAATTTACTCTCAAATGACAAACCGAGGATTTTCTCGCCAAGAAATAGATCAAGCTTTATTGCAACACCCTGCACATGATTCATTACAAACCAAGTTAGAAATCAAAGCTGAAAAAGCAGATCTAACAATTGAAATAATGAAGCTATATCGAAAAGGGAAAGGACAAACATTTATTCTTCGTGAATTAAAGCAACGCCTGATAGACGTCACTAAATTTGAAGAAACGCTATACCAACTAAGCCTTGCAGGTGATATCGATTTTTATCGAAGCTGTCGTGATCAATTAGCCAAAAAAAACTACGACTTATCTGATTATAAAGAAAAGTCAAAAGCCTATGCTTATTTATCACGAAAAGGCTTCATTAGTGATGAAATAAAAGAAGCCATGTCACTAGAGCAAGGTTGATGAAATATTAAGGGTTGTGACCAATCTCTTTCAACTTTCTAGACCAGTAATGAGATGAATAACAGGCCTCCATATAAACATCTGTCGGTTCCAGAAGTGCCATAAACGCTAAAAACTCCTTACGTTTAACTTTTTTATTAAACAACGATTTTAGCCGTTGATTTACACCGCAGACTTGAAAAATATTCTTTGCTAGATCAATACCAATCGCATAATATTTATGGTGGACGCTCCTTTTGTTAACTAGAAGGTTAGACTACTAGTTTGGCGCATTGACGCCGTAGAGGGGAGCGTCCATCCCATCATCCACTATTAATCACTACAAACAACACAGAACTTAGCCACTGCCTCTGATTTTTAGAGTCTTTTAGAGTCTTTTAGAGTCTTTTAAAGTAAACATACACGCACATCACATCTAGCTACAGAGCAACCACACCCCATGGTATTGCCGCCGGAGCTGTTAGCTAAATTGTCGAAGCGAAGCGGCAGGATGCCGCGAAGAGTGAGTGGGACTGCGACTATATGGATATAGGAGGTAGAGTAACGCAGGGAGCAGTTACCGAGATGTCCCTGGCGAACGGCCGGCAATTTAGTGAATAGCGGAGGAGTCTTTCGGCAATATTGGGTGGCTTTTTATGTTCAGGATGAACGGTATTAAGCGGTGCCATGGATGGCAAAGAGCGGCTTTGGTTCGGTTTCTTTTACCACAAAAGAAATGAACTCGACGCAGTCGAAACTGCACTTAAATCCCTTTGATCTTAATACGTAAATATCAGTTAAATATCTTTTAAAAATGTCACATGTGCACCTGAATAGTAATTCAGCACCTGCCTATTACACATACCCCGCTGCACAAAACCCTGAAGCCCAGGCCCACTGGAAGTTATGCCCCCCCAAATGACCGGTGACATCTAAGCTCTCACCGATAAAAAACAAACCGGGTACTGTGAGTGCCTCGAATGTTTTCGAAGATACCTGACTAGTGTCGATGCCCCCTAAGGTTACTTCAGCGGTACGATAGCCCTCAGTGCCGCCTGGCTGGATTTTCCAGTTAGTCAGTAGTTCAGCGATGCTCTCGAGCTTTTCGTTGTTCATTTGCCCTATGGGGCCGTGTAAGTTGTCGCCGTGGGCTTGCCAGTACTCGATTAAAGTTTGTGCTAAGCGCTTGGTCATATGCTGGGAAAGCAAGGTCTGCAGTTCGGATTTTGCTTTCTGCTCGCGCTGCTGTTTCAGCCATTGCAGGCAATCATCGTTGGGGAACAGATTGATGCTGATTTTCTCGCCGCTGTTCCAGTAAGTGGATGCCTGTAACATTACCGGGCCGCTTAAGCCACGGTGAGTAAATAACATAGCCTCGGTAAAGGCGGTGCCATCTGCTGTGGTCACTGTGACAAAATGCGAGACACCCGATAGTGGTTTTAGGAACTTTAAGCTCTCTGGCGGCAAGGTAAATGGCACCAGGGCTGCGCGCAGTGGCGTTACCGTTAAGCCAAATTGTTCGGCTATCTGGTAGGCAAACGGGGATGCGCCGCCATTGGGGATCGACAAGCCGCCGCTGGCTATCACTACTGAAGTGGCAGTCAGTTGGCAGTTGCTGGTTTGCACAGTAAAGCCCTGCTCGGTTTTTTCGATACGCTCAACTGAAGTAGATGTTTGTACTTCCACCCCCGCCCACTCGATTTCGGTCATTAACATGCCAAGTATTTTGCGGGCGCTGTCATCACAGAACAGCTGTCCTAAGGTTTTCTCGTGGTAATCAATGTCGTGCCGCTCTACTTGCTCAACAAAGGTCTGCACACTAAAGCGGCTCAGCGCCGATTTGCAGAAGTGTTCATTGTTGGAGATAAAGTTTTTTGGACCATTATGAATATTGGTGAAATTACAGCGCCCGCCTCCGGACATTAAAATTTTACGGCCCACCCTTTTACTGTGTTCTATCACCAGCACAGATTTACCGCGGTAACCGGCGTTAATCGCGCAGTACAGCCCGGAAGCTCCGGCGCCGATAATAATAACGTCGTAATTTGTCATCAAACTTTACTCATGAATTTTTTAAATAGTTCAGGCTAAATAACGCCCTGACGTTTTTTCAGCTGCGCATAATAAGCCCACATCAAGCGCGCGGCGCTGCCTCTATAGGGCGACCAGGCGGATGCTATATCTCGCAGTTGTTTCTCACTGGGTCTGTCTGTCAGATCCAAAGCATGCTGGACGGCTTTTTGTAGTGCCAGATCCCCTGCCGGGAATATGTCCGGGTGCCCGGCGCAAAACAGCAGATAGACTTGTGCGGTCCAGGGGCCAATGCCTTTAATCTCACAGAGCTCAGCGATGGCTTTAGTGAGATCTTGCTTACCAATGTCAGTAAAACATAACTGCCCTTGCATTTCTGCCTGGGCAACCGCCGTTAACGTCCGCAATTTAGCCTTAGACAAACCGCAATCAAGTAACAACTGTGGCTCAACAGATAGAAAATTAGCTGCAGATAAAGGGGAAACTAAGGTGTTTAATCGGTCGGAGATGGCCCTGGCACTGGCCACGGATAAAAGCTGGGCGACCACTATATGCGCCAGCCCGCCGAACCCTGGTGCGCGCAAGCGCAGTGGCACATCGTCCACTGCCGCCAACACAGGCGCTAGCCGTTGGTCTATTTGCACTAACAATTGCAGGTCTTGTAATACTTCAGCCCGAGAAGTTATCTGTCGCAAACTCAAGTGCATCCGGCCCTGTTGTTGTCAGTACAAATGTTTTAACTTTCTTCCGACTGTTGCTTTTTCTGCTTTTGTTTAGCTTGCGCTTTGATTTTAGCCGCTAAACGCCCATTGGGCACTTGCACTAATTTAGCAGCAGCCTCTGCTTTATCTTTCACTTGGCTGCGACTTTTTTCAAAAGTAGACTTAGGCTTTTTCTTTGCATCCATGGCCTTTTTCTTGCGGCTCTCTCTGCTGTCCGGGTCTTCTAAAAACTCTTTTTTACTGGGTTTACGCTCTAGCACTGTCATAAGACCAGTACGTTTTTTCTTCAATCGTGACATTGCTGGTCACCTCTAAATTCTGCTTTCTTTTCGTTTTCTTCGCGCTCACGACGGGCATCGTCGATTGCGTTCTGCTGTTTATAAGCCTGGCGTTGCGCATCGCGCTTGGCCCGCTCCTGATCTATTAAATCTTGCTTAGCACGCTCTACTTCAAGCTCTGCCAGTTGGTCTAATTTTCGTTGCTCGGCCTCGGCAAACTTATCTTGCCACTCGGCCACAGTCTCGTAACTGATCATCCCCAGCTTGCCGCCGCGGATATCCTGAATCATCACTTCAGCGGCCTTGTGCATGTCAATTTTACCACCGGAGCGCAATCCGCCGCGCTTGCTGCCAATCACTTTCAACATTTCTGTGTCTGTGGTTGGCAGCTCTTTTAGTTTGTATCTTTCTAGCAGCCGCTGCGGATACTTTTTAAGCATAAATGCGGCGGCGTAAAGCGCCACGCTTTGATACTCTAATGCAGTATCGCGAATCGCACCGCTGGTTGCCAGGCGGTAGCCTGAATCATAATCTTCAATTTTCGGCCACAGCATTCCCGGGGTATCTGACAAGACTAACCCGTTGCTCAAAATGTAGCGCTTTTGCGCTTTAGTGACCGCTGGCTCATTGCCCACTTTGGCAATGCGTCGCCCGATCAGTGAGTTGATCATGGTTGACTTTCCCACATTCGGGATGCCCATGATCATCACCCGTACTGACCTTTCTTTAAGGATGCGAGCAGGCGCCATTTTCTTGGCAATTTCCGGGATTCTGGCAATCAGTTTTTTGTCACCATAATCTATAGCAATCGCCTGGATATTCTCCTGGGCGTTAAAGTATTCAACCCACTGGGCGGTTGTCTCAGGGTCGGCCAGATCTTGCTTGTTCAATAATTTAAGCACCGGAGTACCGGCGCGTAAATCTTTGATCATCGGATTTTGGCTGGACATAGGCAGGCGCGCATCTAGTACTTCGATCACCATGTCTATTTCATCCATGGCCAGCGCAATCTCTTTGCGCGCTTTGTTCATATGCCCTGGAAACCAGTTTATCGACATGTCACTTTCCTATTGGTTATCTGCTCAGGTTGCAGCGGTGCTTGCAACCCGATACTTGCCAGAATCACTCTTGGCTCTTCAAGTACTCTTCGTAACCGCCGCGAAAATCTACGATGCCCTGCTCGGTTATTTCAAGTATACGGGTTGCCAGTGAAGAGACAAACTCGCGGTCATGGCTGACAAAAATCAAAGTGCCTTTGTAGTTATCCAGCGCCAGGTTTAGAGACTCGATAGACTCCATGTCTAAATGGTTAGTGGGTTCGTCCATTAACAGTACATTGTTTTTGCTAAGCATTAACTTACCAAACAACATCCGTCCCTGCTCACCACCGGAGATTACTTTTACCGATTTGTGAATGTCTTGCTGAGAAAACAGCAAACGGCCGAGTGTTCCGCGGATCACTTGCTCGTCATCGCCTTCCTGACTCCACTGCCCCATCCATTCTAACAGCGGTTTATCTTCGGCAAAATCACTGGCATGGTCTTGGGCATAATAACCTTTAGCGGCGTTTTCTGACCACTTAATGTCACCGGCGCTCGGCTCGACATCACCCTGCAGGCATCTTAACAAAGTAGTTTTACCTACGCCGTTGGGGCCGATAATTGCCACCCGTTCGCCCACTTCAATCATCAAGTTCAAATTGCTGAACAACTCTTTGTCGTAGCTTTTAGCCAACCCTTCAACTTCTAGGGCTAAACGGTGTAGCTTTTTCTCTTGTTCGAAACGAATAAAGGGGTTCTGGCGGCTGGAGGGTTTAATTTCTGCCAGCTGAATTTTGTCTATCTGTTTGGAGCGTGATGTCGCCTGTTTGGATTTGGAAGCGTTGGCCGAGAAACGGCTGACGAAGGCCTTTAATTCATTAATCTGGGCTTTTTTCTTGGCGTTGTCAGTCTGTAACTGCTCTTGAAGCATAGTAGAGGCAGTCATGTATTCGTCATAGTTACCTGGGTACAAGCGCAGTTCGCCGTAATCCAAATCTGCCATATGGGTGCAGACACTGTTCAGGAAGTGTCTGTCGTGCGAGATGATCACCATAGTGCAGTTGCGCTCATTCAGCACGCTTTCCAGCCAGCGAATGGTGTTGATGTCCAAGTTGTTGGTTGGCTCATCCAATAACATAATATCCGGATCAGCAAACAGTACTTGCGCCAGTAATACCCGTAGTTTCCAGCCTGGGGCTATTTCACTCATCAGACCAAAGTGCTGAGCAGTGGGAATACCGACACCTAAAAGCAATTCACCGGCACGAGACTCCGCGGTGTAGCCATCCAGTTCGGCAAACTCGCCTTCCAAATCCGCTACTCGGATACCGTCTTCTTCGGTCATGTCCGGGTTAGCATAGATAGCGTCGCGCTCTTCTTTGACTGTCCACAGCGCTTTGTCGCCCATGATCACAGTATCAATTACGTTGAATTGTTCAAAGGCAAACTGATCTTGCCCCAACTTACCAACGCGTTCCAAAGGATCAGTGGATACATTACCGGTGGATGGCTCTAAGTCACCCCCTAAGATTTTCATCAAGGTTGACTTACCGCAGCCATTGGCGCCGATTAAACCGTAGCGGTTTCCGCTGCCGAATTTAACCGAAACATTTTCGAATAATGGTTTTGCACCAAACTGGATACTGAGATTAGAGGATACGAGCAATTGAATTTACCGAATAAATAAGTGAATGATATGAATAACTTAATAGCCATATACAAAAATATTTGCAGCTTAGTAACGCTGTAAAGCGATCATCGCGACTAAAAAAGCGGCAAAGTATAACACCTAAGTTAACGCAGGTCACAAAACCAGGTGCATTAAGCTACATTTTAATCCTAATTGACCGTTACTGGTATCCCCTGCAATCGAGGCTATCCTTATTAGTAAGAATGAACTGCCACAATATTCGCTAGTAAAGCGGCATTTACTATCTGATTGGCTCAAAAATTACCGATTTACACAACTTTTTTGCTGGTAGGCAACTGCGATTGTGTCGATTTACGATGCAAAATGTTGTATTTGCTAGTATAATTAGCCACGCTAAAATCACGTAACGATCCAGAATCAAGCCCAAACATGGCTTAATCTGCTTATTTATCAAATCGTTAAGTTAATTCAAAACCGTCTTGAGGCCTATATGACAGCTAACAACAGCACTATTTACTACACGCTTACTGACGAAGCGCCCGCACTTGCCACATACTCTTTATTACCAATGGTAAGAACTTTTACCTCTGCAGCGGGCATAGATGTTCAATTAACTGACATTTCACTAGCGGGCCGAATCTTAGCTGCTTTCCCAGAAAATTTAGCTGAAGAGCAAAAAGTTGAAGATGGCCTGGCCTTTTTAGGGCAGCTGACTCAAGATCCAGCGGCTAACATTATTAAACTGCCTAATATCAGCGCTTCTATTCCACAGCTAAAGGCATGTATCGCCGAGCTCCAATCTCAGGGCTTAGACATCCCTTCACTGCCTGAAAATCCTAACAGCGATGCAGAAAAAGACATCGCAACTCGCTACGGCAAGCTACAAGGCAGTGCCGTAAACCCAGTACTACGTGAAGGAAACTCTGACCGTCGTGCGCCTCCCGCGGTAAAAGCATTTGTCCGCAAATTCCCACACTCTATGGGTGCCTGGAGCAAAACGTCCCAGTCTCACGCTGACTATATGCGCGGCGGTGACTTCTTCAGCTCTGAGCAATCTATCACTTTAGATAACGCTACCGATGTGCGAATTGAATTTGTATCTACCAGCGGTGCTGTCACAGTAAAGAAAGAGCTTAGCTTAGAGAGCGGTGAAATCTTAGACTCTATGTCTATGAGCATCAGCGCCCTGCGCGAGTTCTTCGAAGAGACACTGACAGACTGCAAAGAAAACAACGTTATGTGGTCGCTGCACGTTAAAGCCACAATGATGAAAGTTTCCCACCCGATCGTCTTTGGTCACGCGGTAACAGTATTCTTCAAAGATCTATTCGCTAAGCACGGTGAACTATTCGCCGAGCTAGGTGTTAACCCGAACAACGGTTTTGGCAGCGTTATCGAAAAAATCGCCGGCCTGCCGGACGCTAAGCGCACTGAAATCGAAGCTGACATTCAAGCTTGTTACGATTCTCGCCCAGAAATCGCCATGGTTGATTCAGATAAAGGCATCACTAACTTGCACGTACCAAGTGATGTAATCGTCGATGCTTCTATGCCAGCAATGATCCGCAACGGCGGCCAAATGTGGGGCCGTGACGGCACAGCTAAAGATGCCAAAGCGGTAATGCCTGAAAGTACTTACGCGCGTATCTATCAGGAAACTATTAACTTCTGCAAAACCAACGGTGCCTTTGACCCAACGACACTAGGTACTGTACCTAACGTTGGCCTGATGGCTAAAAAAGCTGAAGAGTATGGATCCCACGACAAGACTTTTGAAATGACTGAAGCCGGTACTATGCGTGTTGTCGACAGCAAGGGTACTGTTCTGATGGAGCACGCTGTTGAAGTGGGCGACATGTGGAGAGCTTGCCAGACTAAAGACGAGCCAGTACGCGATTGGGTTAAGCTAGCGGTTAACCGTGCCCGTCAAACTTCTACACCTGCAGTGTTCTGGTTGGATGCAGAGCGTGCCCATGACAGACAGTTAATTATTAAAGTTAACAACTACCTGCAAGAGCACAATACCGACGGTCTTGAACTCCCTATCATGGCTTACAACGAAGCGATCCGCTACTCCATGGAGCGTCAAGTTCGCGGACTAGATACTATTTCTGTTTCCGGTAATGTATTGCGTGACTACCTGACTGACTTGTTCCCAATCATGGAGTTGGGTACATCTGCAAAAATGCTCTCTATCGTACCTATGCTTAAAGGCGGTGGTATGTACGAGACAGGCGCTGGCGGATCTGCTCCTAAGCACGTATTACAAGTTGAGAAAGAAAACCACTTACGCTGGGATTCGCTCGGTGAGTTCATGGCGATTGCAGTTTCTCTTGAAGACATGAGCATCAAGCACGGCAACAAGCAGGCGGCTATCTTAGCCAAGACACTTGACCTTGCTACCGCTAAGCTACTGGAGGAAAACAAATCTCCTTCACGTAAAGTTGGCGAGTTAGATAACCGTGGTAGCCACTTCTACTTAAGCATGTTTTGGGCTCAAGAGCTTAGCACGCAAACTGAAGACACTACACTTGCGGCTAAATTTACCACTCTTGCCAGCACTTTAGCCGACAACGAAGCTAAGATCATTGCCGAGCTGAATGACGTGCAAGGCCCTGCTGCTGATTTGGACGGTTATTACCATGCCAGCCCAAGCAAGATTGAAGCGGTAATGCGCCCAAGCGCCACACTTAACGCTGCTTTCGCTTAATCGATTTAAGCACTGAGCAACAATAAAAAGCCAGACCTGTGATGGGTCTGGCTTTTTTGTGGCCGCAGCGCGCAACGCGCAACGCGCGAGTTGGAAGTTGGAAGTTGGAAGGTGGAAGTTGGAAGTTGGAAGTTGGAAGTTGGAAGTTGGAAGTTGGAAGTTGGAAGTTGGAAGTTGGAAGTTGTGAGTTGTGAGTTGTGAGTTGTGAGTTGTGAGAGTTATTTTTATCGGTAAATTTAACTATTCAATGATTGCTGTAGTTCTACATAGTCGGCTAATGTCTGCTGTATTTCAGAGCGTTCAGCAATGCTGGCTTTAGTGTTTTTCAGCATGCGCTGATAGTGGCCTATGGTTTGTCGCAGATATTTATGCTGTAGTGCAGTGGCATCACGCCACATTAATGAACCCCTGGCTTGGATAGGGCTGACGATTGCTGCTGGATCATCGCTGTGTTTCACTAAGTGGATAATTTCGTAAAACCACTTATTCTCTTTGATTAACAACTCATTGTGCAGTTGCAGTGGCAATCGTTGCAAGGCAGAGCGCAATTTGTATTGATGGCGTAGCGGACAGAGTAGAAATTCAAGATTGTGCTCGGAAAATTTTCCCAGTAAATGTTCAACCATCGTTAGGCTTTGCTCGCCGCCGACCCCAGCTATAATAATCAACTGCGGCTGCTCTATGGCATCTGCATCAATCGGCAAATCGAGCACATCCAGATTGTGTACTCGCCATTGCTGGTGCATTGGAAATTGCTGCTGCAACGTGCTGCGCAACTGCGCCATAATCGATGGCACTATGTCGACAAAATGCAGTTGTTTAGCGGCGCCGCGCTTTAATAGTGTCATGCCTAACTGGCCGTGATCACAACAACAATCCCAAATATGCTGGTAGTCTTTAGTCACTAAGCTGTCTATTGCTTGTAAGCGTTTACTAATCTTCACTGTTTTCTCTATGCTTAGGCTGGGTTGCTGCTGATCAAGTACTGGATTTACGAATTTAATTGCAGGCTATTTTACAATCCAACGGGAGAAAGTCACTGCCATGGGGAGGTTTATAACAAATTAATTTGCTAATTAGAGGTGGGAACTCAGTTGGAAGTTGGAAGTTGGAAGTTGGAAGTTGGAAGTTGGAAGTTGGAAGTTGGATAATTGGCTATATTCTCTGTGCTAGCTGTATTAGCTTAGCTAGCACATCAAAACATTGGGCTATCTGAAGCGTGCCAACATGTAGGGGACAATTAACTTGTGCACTGGGGTGACAAACAGCATATAGATTTTTCCGAAAATATTGTGGGTATGCACTACCGCTGAAATAACGATAGATTCACCACAATCGCTGTCTTTATAAAGGGATATTTTAACTTCCAGGTGTTTGTCATTATCACCTAGAATGACTTCTTTATCGCTGAGAGAAATGAGTGAGAATATGCCTACTTTATCCCCGACTCGATATTCCTGGCTTAATTTATCACTTGCCCGTAAATCTCCGAGATCCTTAAGGCCAAGCGTAGACACCAGTTTATTGCGCAACGCCATTAAAAAATTGATCCAGTTGGGAGTGCTAGCTATATGCTCTAACCATATTTGCAGCGCTGACCGTCCTAAGTACGCAGTAGTCACTTGATGAGAATCAACATAATGAGCCCCTGTCAGCATCTTTGATATATGACTATCATTAGGGATTTTGATTTTCGTGACTCTAATTTTCATGTCTAATTATCTCTATAGCGCTATAAGGTCACCTAAAATATGACTCAAGTACTTTTCTGTCATCAGCCCGGCAGCCTCTGGACGACGTCACCGGGCTGTTTAGATGCTCTTTAGTAAGCAACCCCAATACGCTGCTTGGGATATAAATTAGTCTCTAGAACATCCATTAACGCTATCGCATAATCGGCCACTGAAATTTTGCTCTGGCCTTGCGCGTCCGTTAATAGCTGCTCTTTACCCACTCGATAAGCTGCCTGCTTCTCACCGGGGAAAAGCAGCGCTGCCGGCGAGATAAAAGTCCAGTTTAATACACTACTGCTCTGTTGAAAAAACTCTAACGCTTCACCCATGCCAATAGCTTCAGCTTTATACTCCTCAGGGAAATCTGCGCTGCAAAGCAGTTTTACTCCCGGCGCAACTTCCAGGCTACCGGCTCCACCGACCCAGACTAATCTACTGGCATCTGTTTTAGGTAACTCGGCTAAATACCGCTGCGCCGCTTTGGCAAAGATTGATTGATCACCGTTATGTCGTCCTGATACCGACGAGACAATGACTTCTGCTCCTGCAACTGCCTCTGCTAATGAGCTATGTGCATCGGTAATATCAAACTGTCTCACTTCAACATCAGTGTCTGTCACTTTAGCAGGGTCTCGTACTAGGGCAATTAACTGATGCCCTCTGCGTTTGGCCTCTTGCAACACTTCGTTTCCCACCCATCCTGCAGCACCAACAATTGCGATTTTCATTATCTATTTCTCTTGTGTTAATTAAGTTGGCTGTAGTTTAATAGACAATAATTTAGAGATAAACATGCATATATGATACTTACTGTATCAAAAAGAGATACCAATAATGAATAAATTCATCGCCATCAGGAGCTTTGTCGAAGTCGCCAGCAGGCAAAGTTTTACTAAAGCTGCGGATCAATTGCAGTTGAGCCGACTTCAGGTATCCCGGCACGTTCAAGAAGTCGAAGCTTGGCTGCAACAGCGGTTATTACACAGAACTACCCGCCGAGTCAGCCTTACTCGTGCAGGGCAAGATGCGCTGCTATATTGTGAGCGAATTTTGAATGAAGTCAGTGCCTTAGAGTTCAATGCACAAGAGCAGACAATGCAGTTATCGGGCAGTATCAGGATAGCGGCACCTATAGGTTTTGCCGGCAAACTACTGTTAACTGCAATAGAAAAATTTACTCGACTGCATCCCCAAGTCAACATAGACATAGTCGCATCAGATAATTTTAATCAGCTGGTTGAAGACCGCGTTGACATCGCTTTACGCTTTACCGAACAACCCGATGAAGCCCTGATCGCCAGGAAGCTAATGCAGTTAGAGTCAGTGTTATGTGCTGCGCCAGATTACTTGCAAAAGCGCGGAACTCCAAGCCATCCAAGGCAATTATCTGAGCACAACTGCTTTGTTCATTTAAACCAAAACCAATGGACTTTTGTACAACAGCAGCAAAACTTTCAGGTAGAAGTTTGCGGGAATATTAAGGCCAACTCACTGGATATATTGGTCAGATCTGCAATCAACGGCAATGGTATCGTCAGGATCCCCTGCGACCTCGCTAATCCACTAATACAGGCGGGGCAATTGACAGCGATATTGACACAATTTACCCAGTGGCGTTATTCGCTATGGGCACTATACCTGTCACGCAGTTATCAATCGCCTAAAGTGCGCAGCTTGATAGATTTTTTAGTGCTAGAGTTTAAAGATGACATTTTTTTGCAACGCCAAGAAGAACCGCAACATGCACTGTAGACAAGAAAAGTTAATGCTATATTAATTTTCTCCGTAAGTGATGCAAAATTGATATACGAATCTCTCGCCTTTGCCTGCCACCGCGGGTTAAACCG
This sequence comes from Oceanospirillaceae bacterium, assembly GCA_013215505.1. Taxonomy (GTDB): domain Bacteria; phylum Pseudomonadota; class Gammaproteobacteria; order Pseudomonadales; family Balneatricaceae; genus Rs1. The sequence goes on along the minus strand of JABSQZ010000013.1, from coordinate 11,579 downwards.
TTGTTTTTATTCAACAGCGATGGATTTTTTATGTATTTTCTTCACTATAGTTTATAGTAAACCTTCAATTTCAGGTTCAGTAGTGTGCCGTAGCTACAAAGGTAGTATTGTTGTGTTCAATATATCAAAAATGCATTTCCCTAAGTTAACCTTCAGCTTATTGATGCCTTCATGTTTCGTCTCCAACGCCACTGGATTCAGCCTTTTCGCCACTCACTACCCAGCAAATGATATTGCCAACAACTCGCTACAACCCGGATTAGATGTTAAAGCGCTGGTTAAAACCTTTAATCGTTGCCTGGCAAGCATTAAAGCCAGTGGAGAATTAAAAAAAATCTATGTTAAATACGGTCTTTAATGCAAATTCGCCAATTAATATAGTGACTCGCTAATGCTGCCCCTACGTCAACAATTAGGTTATCGTAACTTCAAACTAGCGTTAATAATGATGCTGGGATTGAGTATCGTCTCCTCTTCCGTGCAGATCATCAGTGATTGGCGCAACAGCCAGCTGAATTTCGAAATATCGATCAAGCGTACTATAGGTTTACTCGAAGAGTCGGCGACCCAAGCGACTTATCAATTGGATAAAGTCTTAGCGCAACGTATTATTGCCAGTCTACTTAAAGATCCGACCATCCACAAAGCTGAACTGACTGATGACTTTGACAACAGTTTGGCGCTACTGGAAAAGCCTATACAAGCATCCTCATGGGACTGGCAAAGTAAGGTATTTGCCAACCGCTTTCGCTACTATAACCACACTTTGATTTTATCCGAGCAAAACATCAAGACCGGATATTTGAAAATTACCGCTGATTTATCGGTAGTCACCGAAAAACTACGACAACGCAGCTTGCAAGTCATATATATTCAATTATTGGGCTCTCTGTTAACTGCCGGGCTATTCTTCGGTGTTTTTTACTTTTTTGTCACTCGCCCTATCACCCGTATAAGCAACAGCTTAGCACTGCTACAAACCCGCAGAGACGATGGCGAATTAGAGCTTTTGCCCACTCAACCGCACCAGGATGAATTGGGATTTCTGGTAGATAGTTTCAACACTATGTTAGCGAAAGAAACCCAGGCCAAACAAACCCTCAAAGACAGTGAGGCATATTTTCGAGCGGTCATGGAGCAGTCCAGCGACATTATTTGTCTGATGGATATTCAAGGCAACATAATCAACATTAATGCCAGTGGTTGTCTGGCGCTAAAATATCAAAAGCAGCAACTGCTGGCCCTATCCTTGTTTGAGCTTAGCAGTGAAGAGCAGCGCAGTGACATACAATTGATGCTCGACCAGGTGGGTTTCAAAGAAACTATTACCCTGGAAATTGAACTGTTGTGCAGCGATCAAACTATCTACCTGGTGGAAGCGCGCTTCGTACTGGTTGAAGTCAACGGTAAAACTTGTCTGCTCTGCTCATCCCACGATATAGGCAAGCGAAAGTCCGCAGAAGCACGCATTAAGTATTTGGCGTTTTACGACTCCCTGACTGATTTACCCAATCGGCAGCTGTTGAATGACCGTATCACCCAGGCACTAAACACGGCTAAACGCTATCAACACAATGGTGGGGTGCTGTTTTTAGATCTGGATAGGTTTAAATTGATCAATGACTCGCTGGGCCATGGCATCGGCGATGATCTGCTCAAACAAGTGGCCTCAAGACTCAAATCTTGTCTGCGCCGCGAGGACACGGTCGCCCGACTCGGCGGTGATGAGTTTGTGATATTACTGCCAGAAATAGCGGATAACAAAAATAATGCCATCAATAGCATTCAGGCGATGGCCACTAAGTTACTGCACTCCTTTAAAACCCCTTTTGTTATTCAGGAGCACCAATTATATGTCTCCACCAGCATCGGCATCACCCTGTTTCCTCAGGAAGTAGAAGTGACCATCGATGATGTACTACGCCAGGCTGATACTGCTATGTATCAGTCAAAACGCCAGGGACGCAATCAGATCTGCTTCTATCAGCAGGAACTACAAGAGTCGGTCAACCAAAGACTGACTTTAGAAAAAGATCTGCACCACGCACTGGAGTTCGATCAGTTTGAACTTTACTATCAACCCCAAGTAAACGCTGCCGGTGAAATGGTTGGCATGGAAGCACTGATTCGCTGGAATCATCCGCATCGCGGTTTTGTGCCTCCGGACGATTTTATCGGCGTTGCCGAAGAGACAGGGTTAATAATCCCGATAGGCAAGTGGGTACTAGAGGAGGCAGGTCGCCAACTGGCTATTTGGCAGGCGCAGGGACTACCCGAAACCTTTAAGCGTCTGGCAGTCAATATCAGTCCTAAACAGTTTATTCAGCACGATTTTGTCGAACAAGTCCTCAACCTACAACACTCTGGTGTCGATATTTCACTGCTGTGTCTCGAACTCACTGAAAACATGTTGATCGAGAACATAGAAACCGTCACTCAGACCATGCAGCAGTTAAAAAGCCAGGGCCTATACTTTTCTATCGATGATTTTGGCACCGGTTATTCCTCGCTGCGCTATTTAAAATCACTGCCACTGGATGAACTAAAAATAGATAAATCTTTTGTTCAGGATATTCGCAGTGATGCCAATAGTTTAACCATAGTAGAAACCATCATAATGATGGCCAAAAGTATGCACCTGGAAATCATTGCCGAAGGTGTAGAAACCAGAGAAGATCAAATTCAGCTAGAATCCCTGGGCTGTTACAACTTTCAGGGCTATCTCTATAGCCGCCCTCTTTGTGTAAAAGATTGCACTGAGTTATTAAAGGCTAATACCAACATGCTGATTCAGGACTAAATCAGTCTCTTTAAGAGAAGTGAAAGTAGGCCTATAAATCTTCAACATTGCTGGTTTATCTATGCAATTTAATCTCCATCTCAGCATCCGTCATCTATAGTGTGTAAAAGATTGCACTGAATTATTACAGGCTAATACCATCATGCTGATTCAAGACTAAATCAGTCTCTTTAAAGGGAGTGAAAGTAGGTCTGTAAATTTTCAATATTTGCTGTTTATCTATCGAATTACATCCGCATCTCTTTAAAGCCTAACTGCAGAGCGATGTACTTCATCTCCCCACAGTTTACTCATAACGTCTATCGCCGAAGCATTAACTGCACTGCTGAAGAACCAAGCCTCACCGTTGATTTCTCCCGGTCTGAGTAAATTAAGCTCATACAATCTATTTTCCAGCTGCTTCGCTACCGCAATCGCTGTATCGATAATAGCAGCCTCAGTTCCCAGTACTTTTTCTATCGCTGATCGCAAAAATGAAAAATGTGTACAGCCCAATATTATCTGATCACAGCCCGCTGCCAACAGCGGGTTGATATACTGTTCTGCCACAGTAACTGCCTGGTCACTATTGTGTTGCAGGCTTTCAACTAAAGTCACAAACTTAGGGCAGGCTCTGGACAATATATTTACTTGCTTAGAAAACTTGGCTGTTAGCTGGGCGTATGATGCACTTTGCAAGGTTTTCTCAGTTGCAAGAATACCGATAATCCCGGTTTTGCTTTGCAGTGCCGCGGGTTTAATACCCGGCTCTACACCAATAATGGGAATAGCAAACTGGGTCCGTAAATACTTGATCGAGTTAACAGTAGCCGTATTACAGGCGATAACAATTACCTTACAGCCCTGCTTAAGCAAAAAATTCACAATGTATTCGCAGCGCTGATTAATGACTTCGGTGCATTTAACACCGTAGGGGGAAAACTCTATATCCGCGAAATAGACTAAATCTTCATAGGGAAGAGCCTCCCTGATTGCCCGGCCAATCGAGAGCCCGCCGACTCCGGAATCAAATATGCCAATTGGCTGTTGCCTTTGCATTGTCTCTAATTTCTCCAACAGATGACCAGGCAACAAAAATACACTAATGGCAGCCTAAGTGCAGCAACATCCAACGTCCTTTATCAATAGCTATCTACCCAGTGGCCAATGAACGCTGATCTTCTAAACCCATAGAGATCAACAGTGGCTCATCGGATTGTTGCCGATCAATGAAGTCTTGCTTGCAGCTAAGTCCCTGCCAGTTTATCTCAATCAAACTCTGCGCCACGGCGCCACCCAAGGTAGAGCCCGGCCCTAAGATTATCAACCGATCAGGGGCAAACTCTCGCACTGCCACTTGCACCGCTTTGCTGAAATCGTAAGTGGTTATTACCTGCTGGCCCAAAGTATAATCCCACAGCTGTTGAGTATCACTCGAATGCGCTTGCCAGATGTGCCCGCGTCCATCGATCATCGGCAAGTTGCCCTGCTGAAACAACTCTGGGGGTAGGCTCTGGTGCCCCATCTTGGCGATAGATTGCAACAGTGGCGAGTGGAAAGCGCTGTGATTGTGCAAGCGCATCGGGAAGCGCTGTTGCTCCAAGGGCAGCAACGTTGAAAGGTATTTCAGTGCAGCTTCATTGCCAGCGTAGACTAAAAAACCTCCCAGCTGGATAGAAATATACAGCTGACAATCGCTGTGACTATTCACTTGTTGCATAATATCTAAGAGCATCTGCCGACGACCGGGAATCTCCCGCCACTGTTCATCGACAATGGGATAGATCACCTGCCCGCCGTTGAGGTGTTTGTGCATCAGCGTGCCCATGGTATTGATCAGCTGCAACGCCACAGGTTCTGGCAGTGCATTGGCACAGCCCAGTGCCACATACCAACCCAGCGAGTTACCAGTAACAGCCACTATTTCATATTCATCCCGGTCTATGGATAAGAAATCCGCGTAAGCGCAGGTATATACCAGCGCCGATGCATTATCGCCGCGCGTATGTTTACTGATGTTATAACTATCGGCACCATCGAGTTCACTGATCGAAGTTTGCGAACACTGGGCCCTATAGTTGTCTATGCGATGCATCAACCCTTGCTTGTCACTGTGCCAGCGGCGCAGATAACCTAGTTCGGCCTTGTTATAAGTGCCTCTGCCTGGGCAGATCACTAACGCGGATTTTTTAGTCATTTACCTGCTCCTGCATTTGAGTTGCGCCCATATTAGCTGTAGCCGCTGCGGTTAACTCAAGCGCCGCGCTGACAATTGCATCACAACTTGGCAAAGTCACTGTCGCCGCTTTTCCCAGAGCAATAAAGCTATCGGTGGCTGTCACCCTTTGCAGCTTAGGACTATGACTGCACTGTTCGCTGAACAGGCAGATCAGCGCTTCACTTTGTGAACCTGTTACCCGGCACTCATCCACTACTAAAATGTATTCGCACTCGGCGACCGCTTGTAGCAGTGATTGCTCGCTTAACGGAGCCAACCAGCGCAAGTCAATGACCCGAATGCTCATCTGATGCTGCTGCTCTAATATTTCTTGCGCCTGACGTGACAGGAAGTAGCCATTAGCGTAACTGACTATCGCCAACTCAGTACCGTTACCGTTCTGGCCGATTTGGCCTAACATAATCCGCTGCTGTATGTCTGGTGATGGATATTTTGCCATCCACAACCCGTCTTCACTCTGATGTAAATCACGGGTCATATACAGAGCGATAGGTTCAATGAAAACTATAATCCGCTGCTCCTGGATTGCCAGACGCACACACTCGCGCAACATCAGTACCGCATCCGCGCCGTTACTCGGGCAGGCGATAATCACCCCCGGAATGTCGCGCAGCACTGCCAGTGAATTGTCATTATGAAAGTGCCCACCAAAACCTTTTTGATAGCCAAGCCCCGCCACTCGAATAATCATCGGGTTGCTATATTGACCGTTAGAGAAGAAACTTAAGGTCGCTGCCTCACCGCGCAGTTGATCTTCTGCGTTGTGTAAATAGGCGAGAAATTGAATTTCCGGGATGGGTAAAAAGCCGTTGTGAGCCAGGCCAATCGCCAGACCTAAGATACTCTGCTCATCCAGTAAGGTATTGATGACTCTATCGGCGCCAAAGCGCGAGTGAACTTTACCGGTCACGTTGTAAACCCCGCCTTTAGGGCCTATGTCTTCACCGGCTAATACAATGTTTGGGTGCTGTAACATCAAATCACTGATCGCCCAGCTGATCAGGCGGGCGCAGTGCTGTGGTTTAGTCATCGCCAGGGCGTCACTGCCAAAAGTCTGCTGGCGCTGGGCCTCGTCAATCACTACATGCTCAAAGTGAGCTTTTTTCGCGGGAATAATCGAGGCCATCACTTGCTTGGCAGTTGTCAATTTCGGACGAAGCGCCGCCTCAATAGCCACCCGTTCGACCCGCTCACCGACACTGTGATACAAGTCCAATATCTGCTCGGCGCTCATCAGTCCCTCGCCGATCAAAATATTGGCGCTGTGCAAGAGCGGATCATTGCTCTCGTCCCGTTCCACATCCGCTTTCGACATATAAGCCGTCTGCACATCTGAGCCGGCGTGGCCGTATAGACGTACACAGTTCATATGCAAAAATACCGGCTTGCGGTGTTTACGCACTTGATATTCAACCTCGCGGGCTGCCTTGTAAGTATCTAATATATCCAGGCCATTACAGCGCACATAATTTAGCCCCGGACGCTGAGAGAACCCCGCTTCTATCCAGCCACCTGGAGTTTTAGTGGAAATACCTATGCCATTGTCTTCACAGATAAACACAATCGGCATGGGAACATTTTGGTAGCTGGACCAACAGGCGCTATTGAAGGCTCCCTGTGCTGTGGAGTGGTTGGTCGAAGCATCGCCAAAACTTGCCAGTACCAGAGAGTCAGTTTGCATTTGCATTTGTTCGGGCGGGTGGCGCCGGGTCAGGCCAATACTGTAGGCCGCCCCAACCGCTTTAGGTAAATGTGAGGCAATAGTGCTAGTCTGCGGGGGAATAAACAGTGCCTTAGAGCCCAGTACTTTGTGCCGGCCGCCAGAGATAGGATCATCCGCTGAGGCAGTGAAGCTCAACAGCATATCCCAGGTAGGTGTCTGCCCTGCAAGTAACTTAGAGCGCTGGATCAGAAAGGCGGCATCACGATAGTGTAAAAACGCCATATCATCGACTCTAAAGGCGGCGGCAATAGCTGCATTGCCCTCGTGCCCAGAGCTACCAATGGTATAGAACCCCTCGCCACGGGCTTGCATCTTTCTCGAGGTTCTGTCCAACTGGCGGCTTAAAATTTGGCTTTCAAATATTTCTATTAACTTAGTTGTACTTAGCCCTGATTCGACCAAGCTGACATCTGATAAGCGCGGTGGTAAATCACCACTGGCTAGTTTAGAAATAAAGTTGTTGTGTACAACTTCTGCGCGATCCATAAACAAACTCCATTCAATGAAATCCGCCAGGGCTAAAGGTAATTTTAAAGAGTAACTGGCTAACCTAAGGCAGACATATTATTATTTTTTTCATGAGTTTAGCCGCTATAGGATAGCGCTTATGAGGTTTTTTTAGCAATCTTTATTCAGGCTAATTATGCAGCTTTACCAAGCGCTGGGAATAAACACATAACCTTTTCAGCGAATGCTCTTTATCTTTCTCGGCGCCCGAGTATCGTCGTCTAATTTTTACGTAACTGGCTGATTGTATTGTCAGTTCTGCGCTCCAGTGGGTCATACCCTGGTCCTCTGATATTTTCCCAATATAATCACGGGAGGAGATCTCACCGGTATATTACTGATAATGTTCATTAATTACCGGACAGATAGCCATGGCGCCTGCTGAAGTCTCGCACCGACAGTTTAGCGACGCAGCTAAAGATCAGGGTGCAGCACTTTGAGCCCGGGGGTTATATCTGAGCAGCACAGCGCTTATACTACCCCTACAGTAATTTATTAAAGCAGTACTATGCATAAATTAGACTTTTCCAGCATTAACAACAGCAGTGCACTTTCCTTCAAACAGCAGAAGAATATGATCAAAAAACTGGGCAAGGGCGCCACTGTCCTCTGCGATAGCTGTGGACAACCCCTAAAACTAGTGACCCCCAAAAAAAGCGACAAACAGCGCAAGACCGGTGTCAGCTGCGCCAAAGGGTGCACTGATATTGAATTAGAGTTCTCTGCATAAGCAGACAAATGCTATCTCATATCCGAGACATTGATCATTTTTTGATCTAAACTATAAGACGCGTCTCAACAGACCTCCCCTGTGCAGCACATGTAACAGGGCTGGTCAGGATCTTTACAGTTCTGCTAACTAGTGGATCATAGCAATTATTCAGTTACCCCCACTAATGATTAATCTGCATTTTGTAGGCCTGCCAATAGATCAATAACTTATTGCTGATAGGAGCCAGATAATGGCTAGTTATCTAATCACTGGTGGTACCGGTCTGATCGGCTCAGCATTAATAGAGCGACTGCTAACAGATGAAAACCAAGTCAGCGTTTTAACCCGCGATCCACAACAAGCCTGCAATAAACTCCCCAATAGCATTAAATTTATTCGGCAATTGCACGAACTTCCGCGGGATTATCCGATTGATTATGTGATAAACCTCGCCGGGGAACCGATCGCCGATAAACGCTGGAGCAAGGCACAAAAAAAGAAACTCTGGAGTAGTCGGATTACTTTAACTGTTGATCTTGTCGCCTGGCTAAAACAGCAAGAAACATTGCCCAAAGCGCTCATTAGTGGCTCGGCAGTGGGCTGGTACGGTGATAGTCAAGATCGTTTGTTAACTGAACGCAGTAGTCCAGCTAGCGAATATACCCATACTTTATGTCAGGCCTGGGAGCAAGCGGCCAGTGGACTAACGGATCAAGGGGTACGCGTTTGTCTCTTTAGAACTGGCCTGGTAGTGAGTGACAGAGGAGGCTTTTTAGATAAATTACTATTGCCATTTAAATTTGGACTAGGCGCACGACTGGGAGACGGCTGCCAATATATGTCCTGGATTCACATTGAAGATATGGTGCGCGCCTTAATCTTTTTAATCGATGACCAAAAAGCTGATAACCCAGAACAGAGCAGACCTTTTGGTGTATACAACCTAACCAGCCCAGCCCCTGTAACTAACCGAACTTTCACTAAAACCTTAGCTAAGCAGTTGGGGCGCCCAGCCTTTCTAATTGCACCTGAATTGGTTTTACGGCTGCTGTTAGGCGAAATGGCTGGGCTATTAATTACCGGACAGAGAGTTAAACCGGAAAAACTGTTAACTGAAGGCTTTAGCTTTCACTACCCAACCTTAGATCTAGCGCTCATAAACGTACTGCGCTAAGGAGCAAACTATACTGACAAGTCCAATAGTCAACGCGTGAGGTAATAAAATGAATACTATTATGATCAAGATTCCCGCTCAGTTAAGACACTTCACCAATGAAGTTACCGAGGAGGAATTAACCGCCGTTAATGTCGGCGAGGCACTGCTGCTACTCTGTCAAAAATATCCCGATCTCAGCTCTCACTTGGTGGATGAGAACAAAGATTTACCCAGTTTTGTCAATCTATTCATCGATGACGTCAATATTAAAGAACTGGAAGGGCTAAATACCTTATTACAGGAAGACAACGTACTTAACATAGAGATGCCGATCGCTTTTTGAGAGTAAATCGAGTTTGCCGTTATCATGCCAAGGAGGCTGCAATGAAACCAAGACTCACCCACATTGCCCTGCACGTAGAGGAACTGGAAGCTTGCGTGCAGTTTTATCAACAATACTGCCAGTTGCAAGTAATTCACCGCCGCCAGAGCCGACGCACCGAAGTTATTTGGATGGCCGAGCAAGATCTAGAGCACGAATTTGTCCTGGTATTGTTAAAAGGAGGTAAACAACAGCAGCCCAGAGCCGATGATTTCAGCCACTTAGGCTTTGCTGTAGAAAGCATAAATGCTGTTGACGCCATCGCCGAAAAAGCACAGCAACAGGGACAACTGGTGTGGCCAGCAGTTCAAGAAAATTTCCCGGTGGGCTATTACTGCGGTCTGATAGATCCCAATGGCAACTATGTAGAGTTCAGTTACGGACAGCCGCTGGGGCCCGGGGCGGAGAAAATGTGAGTCGGAAGTTGGAAGTTGGAAGTTGGAAGTTGGAAGTTGGAAGTTGGAAGTCATTGTTTAAAAACCCAGGTACCTGCGTTAGTCCTGGGTCCAATTGATAATTGCTTATATTGCTATTAAAACGACGTCGCTTTTCATCCCGCGCTCGCTACTCCTATACGGTTCCAGGCATTGATAGTGGCAACCAACATGATCAGCTGCGCCAGCTGATCTTGGTCAAATTGCTCTGCTGCCTGCTGATAAACGACTGCTGGTAAGCCGTCAGTGGACACATGGGTGAGCGAGTCGGTCAGTTTTAGTGCCGCCTGCTGTTGCTCGGTGAACAAATCACTGTCTTGCCAGACGTGTATTGCCGCTAACTTTTTCTCACTTACGCCCAATTTTACCGCCGCCTCGCTGTGCATAGTCAAACAATACTGGCAGCCGTTTATGCTGGATGCGCGAATCCGCACTATCTCTTGCAGGCTAGGCTCTAAATCACAACTGGCTAAGTATTTTTCAAGTCCAAACATAGCGCGGTAGGCTTGTGGTTGACGTTGTTGAATATTTACTCGGGACATTTTTGATACCTCTAAAATTAATATAACTTGCAACTGCGGCCACTATAGCCAATTGTTACTTATGAGAAAATCGTTATAATTACAAATTACAATTGCTGATTTGGCATTAATTATAATGATCAATACTCAAGTACAAGAGCTGCAAATCTTTGTTATGGTGGTAAAACATCGCAGTTTTTCCAGGGCGGCTGAAGAACTAATGATTGCCGCATCTGTGGTCAGTCGTAGCATTCAAAAATTGGAGCGCAAGTTACAAGTCAATCTGTTTAATCGCACCACCCGCAAGATCAATTTAACCCAGGAAGGTGAATGGCTGCTGCCAAAGGCAGTGCAGATTATTGAACAGCTCTCAAACGTAGAAAATCATTTAACGAAACTGCAAAAACAGCCCGCGGGAGTCATCAGGCTAGATGCTGCCAGCCCTTTTACTTTGCACGCAATAGCACCCATTATTGGCGGTTTCCAACAGCGCTTTCCGCAGATCAAAATAATGCTCAGCTCGAGCGAAGATAATATCGATTTAATTGAACGCAACGTCGATCTGGCTATTCGAATTGGCGAGTTAACTGACTCTGGGCTCAGGGCCAGAAAACTGGGCAATAGCTACCGTAAACTCTATGCCTCACCGACCTATTTGCAACAACATACCCCAATAAGCGAAGTGAGTGACTTAGCTAACCACAGTTGTCTGGGATTTACTAAAGCAGAAAAACTCAATAGCTGGCCGCTGCTGGATAAAGAGGGCGAATGGCTGAAAATACAACCAAAACTTGCTGCCGATAGCGGAGAGACTTTAAAGCAACTCGCTGTGCAACACTGTGGCATCGCTTGCATTTCATCATTTATTGCAGAGCAAGAGGTAGAATCAGGGAAGTTGCAGGTCATTCTAGAGCGGCAAACACAGCGCATTGCGGTGCCGATTTATGCAGTGTTTTATGCGGACAATGAACTCAGTTTGCGCATCAGAAGCTTTCTGGACTATTTGCTGGAACATATAGATTTAGGGGATAGTGGTAAAAAGTCGTAAGTCGTAAGTCGTAAGTCGTAAGTCGTAAGTCGTAAGTCGTAAGTCGTAAGTCGTAAGTAGTAAGTCGTAAGTCGTAAG
>JABSQZ010000012.1 GCA_013215505.1 Oceanospirillaceae bacterium | reverse complement strand
GCGCATCCGCCTGGCCTATCTTGGCAAAAAAATTCTCAGCTTGTTTTGGGATACCCTCATTTTTTTCACGATCAATACTGTAGATTGGCATTTCAAAATCATTGAGATCTAAGATCTCAAACTCAGTCTCGGGGTTTATTTCATTGTGTAACACTTGCGCAGCATGAGTCACTAACGCTTTATTAATAGAATTGCGACTGTTACTAGCAGCAAAAGCTAACACTCTCATAATGTTTGTCCTTGAATCGAATGAATGGCGATTGTAAAGTTGATGCATAAAATAAACAATGCGCTAAAATTCAGCATATATGTGCGTATTTGTAACATCGGTGGTCAATGGAGATAAAAGGTTATCAATAATTGGAATGAAATGAGAACGGCATTTATGGTCGTTAAATATGGCTCTGTCAGTAGCGCAGCCCAACATTTAGGGGTACATCGTGCGACAGTGTTAAGGCATGTAGATGCGCTAGAGAAAGTCCTGGGTGTTAAGCTGTTCATACGCCATTCTCACGGCTATTTACCGACCGAAGCGGGGCTGTCGCTGTTGAGAGTGGCAAAAGTGACCCAGGAGCAATTCAATCAGTTTGCTAAGCGGGCTAAAGCAATTGGAGGTGAGTTAGAAGGTGATTTTGTGATCAGCTCAATTGATGCTGTCGCTCATTTGCTATTGCCGGCTGTTAAATCTTTTCAGAATAAACACCCAAAAATCAAAGTCTGTTATTTGTCCAGCGAAGATAAATTTAAGCTTGAATACGGACAGGCACATGTCGCTATCCGCACCGGAACAAAACCCGTAGAAGATGATTATGTCTGCCTGCCATTTATTAACTTAACGATCGGATTGTACGCTCATGTCGACTACATTGCAGAGCATGGAGAGCCCGAAAATGCAGATAAATTAGAGGGTCATTATTTTATCGGCAATGAAAATATAAAAGCAATACAGCCCATGTATCGGTGGTTGAGAGAGAACATACACACTGATAAAATCGTTTTCCGCAGTAGTAGTCATGTGGTACAACAGCAGGCTGTGCACGCTGGATTAGGCATAGGTTTCTTCTTGACGCACGAAGCCGCTGAGCAGACAGAGCTGCTCCAAGTGCTTCCAGAGATCCAGTGGCAAATTAGTAATTGGATAGTCACTCACGGGGACTTACATCGCACGGAAAAAATTCAATCTTTCTTATCTGAACTTAAAGAGAGTAGCTATCTCGAAAAAATACGTGAGTTACTTGGATGATAAAATAAGATTACTCATCGTTTCAGCGAGACTGTAAATTATTACATGTCTCACCTAGGCTTAGATTGCATTACTGTCTTTTTACTTATGCAGGTCGTGTTAGCTCGATTACATTACTCGATGGATCTTGACAATTTCTGTGCTTCCCTCCAACACCATTGAGGATATCGTTTCTGAATTTTACTCCATCTGATTTTAGCCAAGTTCCAACGGCCTCCAAGTCTTCATAGTCTCGCAGGATTCTATTCCACCTACAGGCTGGGGTAGGTACCGTTCCGGCTAGCATAGGAATTGAAGCTGATGACTTGGGGCCTGAAACCAATAGTGTTAAATCGCCATATGTTAGGATTGCGATTGCGGGGGCGAAGTTTTGCTCAATCTCAAAACCAAGCTTTGTTGGATAGAAAGCTACTGATTATCCAACCTCGTGCACTCTATAGCTTATCCTCACCATCGCCATAATTCCTCACCAATTGAGGGATTGAAAAACATAATTTTAAATGCTGATATTTCTCATTTTGGTAAACTAGGTAAGGCGACTATAAAACTAAATGTGTTGTTAGAGAAAGCAGCAGATGGACAGTCGTTTAACTTTAAAATCCCCTGAACCAAAATTTAGGTCGAACTAACTTAGAAAGTCACCTTTCTAGCAGCCGTTTACTAAGTAATCGTTTAATACTATCCGTGGGGGCAGTAGCTATTGCTAGATCCGCGTATTTTCGACCCAGAGTTATTTCACCACTGCGCAGAAGTAAGTCGGAATATACCGTATACCAATGATAAGAGCGGCCCAGCCATTCAGGAAAATCGGTAGACTTCAACACAGCTAACCCTGCTTCAGGGCCTTTCCACTCAGCAGTCGCTATTGCCTGATTTAACCGGTGCAGTGCTGAAGGTGCAATGTTATGCAATAACTCATATGAGGCGACTATCTTCTCCCAGGGTGTTTGTGAAAATGAAGGTGACAGACAATGTTCGGCAGCAATGCTTGCTTCTACATGGTACCTAGAAATAATATCCCCATTGGCAGACTGTGCTAAAAAGGTCATGGCCAGAGTAATTTGTTGTTTATTCCACTTGTGACGATCTTGTTGTTCTAATAAGAGTAACGACCCAAACTCGTCCTGTCTGGTACTGATTCTGGCCAAATGAAAATGCATCAGTGCTAATAGAGCATAACCAGCAGGTACATCACCCACATTACTCGCGGCTAATAAGCTGGTTAGACGAATGGCTTCTTCACATAGATCTCGACGAATTGCCGTGTCATTGTGTGAAGATAAATACCCTTCGGTAAATAATAAGTACAATACTCGATGAACTGAAGGCAGCCGAGCGAGCATCTGATCATTTGACAGCATATCCAGTTCAAGCGTCTGAGTCTTGAGCTGTGCTTTGGCACGACTAAAGCGTTTGTATACATTGGCTTCAGTGATAAACAACCTAAGGGCTATCTCTCTAATACTAAAGCCACATAAGCTTTTAAGGGTAAAGACTAACTGAGACTCAATCGGAATTGCATCGCTGCCAGTAATAAACATCATTCGCAACATAGAGTCACTCATCTCGCCCGCAAAGGACGCTTCTTCTAGCTCGATGACTTCGCTTGCTAAGGTAGATAAGTGCTCAGTGATTAAAGAGTTTCTGCGTTGTGTAGTCCGAAACTCTGAAATAAGGTGACGATAGGCAACTCGATAAAGCCAGGCTGATGGAGCGTCGGGAATACTGTCCCTGCACCAGAAATCGAGAGCCTGGGCCATTGCCCATTGCACAGCGTCCTCAATGGCGTCTAAGTGCTGTACACCAAATCTTCGCAGCAATAACGCCACAAGTTTACCGTACTCGTGGCGAAATAAATGCTCTACTCTATCTGTTTGACTCAAGGGGTACAGATTTCTCTTATCTCTATACTGGTGCCTTGATTTGCCACCATTGGACTCTCTTTAATTACCGTTATCGCTTCGTCCAGGGTTGCCGCGGTCAGCATCATGTAACCACCAATAATTTCTTTAAGTTCAATATAAGGCCCATCGCTAGCGCTTTCCTGTCGAACAACGCTACCAGCTGATCCTAACTTATTGCCCATATCCAAAATATTGTCAGCAAATTTTTGCTGCCAGGCTTGGTACTTGGCATATTGCAATTCCATTTCGGATGCAGAAGGCTGCTCACATTCTCCAGTGCTGCTGCGTAATAGGCACATGTATGTATTATTTTTCATTTTATACTCCGTTAATGACAGTGTTTGGTCAGCAATGTAGTTTGTCGACATATCAGTAATGTATGAGTTTAGGTGTTTTGGACACTTAAACGAAAATTAATAGTGTAAATCAAAAAAATGTGCCCATATGACAAATTATTGTGGGCATTATTTGTTATTTGAAAGGGTTTTAGCAGAGTATGTAAACGAGTAGTGACTAAAGTAGCATCCTTTAAGCTTTGCGGTGTTAGTTCAACACGACTAGCTTAGAAACTTAATTAACAGGTACTCTTAGCCACTGCCCGGTAACGCATCAACGCAAACTGGTTGAAGTGCACTGATTTAGCAAAAATTAAGGGGGCCGGTCGGACGTTCTCCGTTGAACTGTTTGACTTCACAGTTGCTCATTTCGAACCCTGCAAGCGCATTAAAAACGTTGCCGTGACCAACGATGGCCAGTGGCCGGACTGACATGGCCGCTATGAGATCGGCAAATACGTCGATACGGTCTTGGAAGATATCATGGGGTTCAACCGGAACCCCATCCTTGTTCTCTGGACCCTGATACCACCAGACATCAGGTAACCCGTCAAATGACAATTCGGGAAACTTGTTGCGAAGAACTGCCGGGGACGCCCCGACATCGCAGCTGTGGGTTAACAATTCACGGTGGTGAGGGATAATCGTTATCGGCGCGAGTCCGTCGAAGATTAGCTTTGCCGTCTGAATTGCGCGGGTGAGCGGGGTTGTCAAAACCTGCTGAATGCCAAGACTAGCTATCTTTGCCCGCACCTGACGGGCCTGTTCGCAACCAAGCGCTGTTAGTGGTGCATCCCAAATCATCGGGTCCGGGCGACCCTGCATATGAGCGGCGTTGAATTCAGACTGGCCGTGGCGGATGAGGTAGATGGGCATGGGATTCCTAATAAAATGAACAGATTGTTGTTATCAGGCGATAAGAAAACTTGCGGTATCGCCACCAGTAGTACGGCTACCAATATTGGCAAAACTGTCGCTTTGACATAATAATAGCAGTGAGGATTTTGGGGTGGGCGTGTGTCGCTCACTGTATTGCATAGTTAAATCTCATCCCTAATGTCTGAGATCAATATTAGCAGAGAACTATCTGTTGGAGTATATCCCATCAGACGTTTTGCACAACCTTGGCAGATACCGTCGATTGCGACTCACTGAACCTACGCTAGCTCATCAGCCTGGATAGCCGCAGCTAATGATAGTGAATTCAAAAGGTCAGTGCAGACGTGTTAATAAATGCCTAGATTCTGTATTTCGCGCTAATAAACGTGCTGATTAATCGTTGTTATTTATCCATTTTTAGAAGAAGAAACTGTTAAAAGACTCACAATCTTTTTTGTGAGTGTATTAGTTGACTACTTTTTATTCATTAAATAATAAGCAATAGCATCTAAGTCCCGCTTTAACATGTAAGACGTACTATCTCGGACAACCTCACCCATACTCCCGCCAAATACATCACCATCAGGCTTAAGACCTGATTTCAACGCATAAGATAAGTCTTTGATTGTCCATCCTGATTTTTTTAGCTGGTTAGCTGTTATTTCTGGGATTTGTCCATCTCCTTCTAACATTGACTCAGTACCCAGGTAGTCTGAGCCTCTGTCAAGAGCTCCAAGCAAGTTACGGGGAGTGTGGCAGGCAGCGCAATGAGTGATACTTTCTACTAAGTACTCACCCCGGGTATATTGCTTGTCTGAAGTTTGGGGTGATTCAGGTGGCTGTTCATCAAAAAATAATGATCGCCATAAAATTAGTCCATCACGTAAATTATAAGGAAAATTAAGCTCATGGCGGGAGCTGCTCTTTGCAATAGCTGGAACCGTTTGAAAAGCACTCCATAGATCCACTACATCCTGATCTGTCATTTTAGTATAAAAGCTATAGGGAAATGCAGGGTAGTAGGGTTCTCCGTCTGGTGAAATTCCTTTTCTTAAAGCTTTTTCAAACTGCTCAAGGCTCCAAGCACCTATACCCTGTGCCTTATCAGTAGTGATATTAGGCGAAATAAAAGTACCAAAAGGAGTTTCTAAAGCCACTCCACCGGCTAAAGGCTTCCCACCTTCATCAGCGGCTGTATGACATGCTATACAGCCGGCTGCCCTGGCCAAATAAGCTCCACGGCTAACATCTCCTTTGAGACCCTTTAAAGCTTCTGATTTGTCATCCGCGAATGTAAAGCTATTGGCCCAAACAGTTGAGATTAGAATACTGGTTATAGCTATTATGTATCTAGACTTCATGTGAGTGACCTGTTCAATCTGCTACCCGGAATCGAGTGTGACAAGAGGAACAATTATCAATCAGTAATTTAAACACTTGGTTTGAGGGTAGGGTGGCTAAGTCAACTTTGTTATCTATAGAGTCTTTTAACAAATTACCACTCATCATGTTTGTAGTCACCCCCATCATATTAGATGTTTTTAAAGAGGGATCCTCAGGGGCGTTATTAGCGGCACTAAAAAGGGCATGGCTAATTGAATGTTGTTGTTCGGCCAGTTCCACAAAGTAATCCCATTGCTGCCAAATGTTAGCTTTTGCTTCACTAGGTTCACTTAAACTACCCTCTGGAAAAAGTTTAGTGATAGTGTTCCCGGAATGACTGTTAATAATATCGCTGGCATGGCGCACCAAATGCGGATCATATTGTTTATCCCCTTTATACATACTGGAAAGAGATTTCATTTCTTTCTTCAATTTATCCATGAGATCCATACGGTGTTTTACAACACCTGTCGCCCCAACGTGAGAGAGCACTACTTGAGGAGCTAACAAAGACAATGTGCAAAATACAACCAAAACAGTCCCGCAGGAAATTGTATTTTTATAAAGGATACTTAATTTGAATATGTTTAAAATATTCATACTTACCTGTCCAATTAGAATTAATAACGACACCGGTAAATTCTAGTTAGTTATGCGCTTTTTTTTCTTAAAATATAACCGTTTCGAACGGCATGGGTGGTTAGCCATTATTAGTTCTTATATCATAGACTGGTATCGAAAAATGACTACTTTAGGCCGATACTTACCTCATGCTATACGCAGCTATTCGGGATGCTATAACTGATATAGTGCACTATAGAGGAAGGTAACGATAAAAAGTTGCCCGAGAAATAACCAGAGATGTGCAAATTTCATTTATCTTCATGGATTGATTTAAGTGCATTTGTTTGACCATTTTTATTTTGGGTCATCAATCAATTTTTCCGCTCTGCCTCCAAACTTGCCTCTAGCCCGGGCCGCATCTAAGCCTGCTTTAATTCTCCCCTAAATTAGCCGCCTTTCAATCTGGGCAAGGGCGGAAATCCTATTGAACATCCATTCACCAGAAGTTGTTGTTCAGGCAATAGCACCATCTTGGATTGATTTGAAGCCTATCTTTTGTTCACGCAAGGACTCAGGCAAATTAACAAGGTGAGACGTTGATCGGCCAAGCCTGTTCAGGCACCAAAGAACTCTTAGAGCCGGAAATCTTGTCGCGGAAAATACATTCTTTTGCACATCCTTTTTTGATCAGGGCATCAATTTGAAGGTTTACTCCTGCTCGCCCGTCGATACTCTGGCATATCCTGTAAATCTTGTCATTTTCTCATATAAACCTGAACTCATGAGTTAGTGACACTATGAATAGTGAGATGGGTAAATGGCACAGAATAGGGGAGGTTAAAGGTACAAAACCTTAAGACTCGATGAGTTGAACCGATATCTCTTTTTATGGGGGGAGGGTGGCACTATGTTAATCATAACGAGGTTCGGGAATTACCATTACCCTGCATATAAACACAATATTGTCAGTCACCTATTAGAACATGCAATACTAAATAGTAATAATTCTTTAGGGGGGGGTATCTTATCAGTACCTGGCCATCAAGTCAGGGTAAAGTGTTAATGCTGGAGTCGCTATATAATCTTCTATTCAATCCCTCTGGGGATTCGCAGTTTATGGCTTTCAGGGCAAGGTTCATTGTTAATCAACCCGCTCTTCCCATAGCCAGATAAGATTTTTCCCAGTGCAGAAGGCTGTCTACAAATACTGGAATAACGGCAAGCTTTCGATCTCTTGCCTATTACGTCAGCATGATTAAGAACTAGCATTTTTTTGGCAATATTTTGCTGCGCTTTGCGATTCAAACAGTAATACCTCGACTAGTTATAAAACAGTATAAACGCTCTGCCTCAGTCGAGGTTTTTATAGCTCAAATCATCACTCATAGAGCTGTTTTACCAAGTACCTTTGTGCTTCTCGACAAATCGAATTAGCGCGTCTAGTCTGGTTGGCAGCATTTCTTCACCAAAGCCTATACGAAAATAATCTTGATAGTCTCTGACGTCGTCTGTAAAGCAGTAAGTTGGTTTTATCGATATACCTTCTGCGGCGAGCTGCTCGCCAAGCTTTGCAGAGGTGAGGGGGCCTTTGAATTTTACAAAAGCGACAGTGCCTGCTGTAGGTCGTACCCATTCAAACAAATCACTGTATTGATCCATAAACTGATCAAGTAACTGAAGGTTATTTTGAATAATCTGCAGATTCTTCTTGAGAATAATCTCGCTAGCCCTCAGTGTCATGATAGCTTGTATTTCACTCGCTCTGCTCGGGCATGCGGTGCCAAAATATTGAACATCAACCAGTTTTTGTTTGAGCTCCATATCTTGTACTGCGAGCCAGCCTATAGCAATACCACAGCCGCCCCAAGGTTTTGATATGGCGCAGGCACTGATGCCGCTTTCATAGACATCAGCCATTGAAGGCAATCTGTCATCGGTGCTGTGCTCTAGCAGTCGATAGGCTTCATCAGACATTATGGTAATCTTGTGTTTGCGCGCGATTGCTACCAATGCTTTCTGGACGCTAGCTTTCATTACCGTGCCTGCAGGGCTATAAGGCTCATTAAGGACAATATATCGGGTGTTACTTTGAATTGCTTTTTCAACTTCAACCGGATCAATTTGCCATTGGTTTTTTGCATATAGTTTGATTTTGGTGATTTCGCTGAGAGCGTGTTCTGGTGCTTGTTGAACTGATTGATAGCCAGGGGTGAAAACTATACTGTGGCTATCACAATCGAGAACCGCATAAGCAGCTGTCTGTAAAGCAGCCTGACAACCTGCAAATATCAGTATGTTATCAGCGCTTATTTTGGGGCCATAGAACTCAGACACAGCTTCGCGAAGATCCAGGCTGCCACCGTTGGCTGTGTAGTCCAGCGGGTGGTTGTAATATTCATCAACCAGTTGCTCGTCACCCCTTGCCAATGAATAGTCTATCAATTCCCGGGTGGTGAGAGGCTCGGTAAAGGAGTTGGAAAAACTGTATTGCAATCCACCGGTATTTTTTTTGTGTCTCTTAGACCAAGGTTCTTTATACATCATAAATTTTACTCGCAGTTGTGTTGCTGACCTTGGTAGCGCGAGGGAAAATTTGTGTTTCCCTGAGTAATGTCGATCATGATGATTTTTCTTGATCGGTTTTATCACTACCATGAGTGAACTGCCAATTGCTTAGCATGGCTTGGCGCAATGCGGATTCAACTACGTCGTATTCACATAAATGTAATTTTTCACTGAGCTTTTTAGCTTGCTCAATGCTGTCGTGCATTGCTTGATCAGGTAATACATCATCCGCTAATGCCTGCTGAATAACTTTTGGAAATTTAGCCGGGTGAGCGGTCGCCAGGCAAATAAGCTTTTCATTGCCAAGTTGCTCTTTTAAAGTATCAGCAGCAGCTAAACTGACAGCGGCATGCGGATCTAACAGATACTGTTCAGTTTCATAGATGCTTTTAATTAATGCTAATGTCTGTTCGTCAGTGGCGCTATAGGACAAAAACCCAGCACTGTATTTCTCAAATATGTGAGATTCAAACTGTATAGAACCTGTGGTCTCAAACTCGTCCATCCAAGTTTTAATAAGTGTGCTATCAGCGCCTATTTTGAAATATAAATAGCGCCAAAAATTGATAGGAATAAGAATATCAATTGCCGATGAAGGGGTGCTTTGCAGTGCTTGTTTACTAAATAGACCACGGCTGAATATTCTATCCAAACAAGCGTTTTTATTATTAGCAGCCACCAACGTTTTGATAGGCAAACCCATTTCACGAGCAAGGGCACCTGCGCATAAGTTACCAAAACCACCAGAGGGTACTGAAACATTAATTTTTTCCCCCAAGGTATCGACAACTTGTAGGTAGCCGTAAAAGTAATGAACTGTTTGCATCATTACCCGACCCCAGTTGATAGAATTTACACTAGAGAGTTTTAATTGGCTCTTAAAGTCATTATCCGCATAGAGTTTACTAATTAGCGCATCTAAATCATCTCCGCCTCGGGGACAGTTTGATACTGCAAATGGGTGTATATTTGGATGCGCCAAACAAGTCATTTGACGCTCTTGCTCTTTGGTGATCAACTCTTTAGGGTAAAGCACCCAAGCATCTAATTGTGATTTTCCAGCACAAAAATAGGCGGTGGCAGGTCCCGTTTCTCCTGTAGTAGCGACTATTAAAGAGAGGCGTTGGTTTTTACGCGCTAGAAAGAAGTTTACCAAATTAACTAAAAAAGCCAGGCCGATATCTTTGAATGAGATAGTCGGGCCGTGAAAAAGCTCCATTATAAAAGTATCCGATCGACTTTTAAGGGGATGCAGTGGAATGATTTCTTGTTTTTCAAAAGGTGCATAAGCATCTTGTAAAATAGTTTTTAGCTCTAATTCGCTAACGCTAGATCTATCGATAAAAAGTGATAACACTTCAAACGCCAGTTCTACGTAACTAAGATTCTTCCATTGCTTTAACTGAGCCAGAGAGACTTGAGGTAAAGATTGCGGAACATAAAGACCACCATCTGCAGCAAAACCATCCAGTATTGCTGTTTCAAAATCTACCGGCTCAGCGCCACCTTTGATACTTATGTATTGCAGCATATTTGTTTCTCTGAAAAATTAAGGGTTATAGAACCGTTAAGAAATGCACTCAACGGTGTAATGGCTTTGTTTGAGTATTGATTAGATAGTGTTATGAGACGCTATGGGTTTTTAGATAGTATTGGTAAACCGCATTGGCAACCATAATATCTTGCACTGCAACGCCTGTTAAATCTGCGACAGTGATCTGTTGATCATTAACACGAATAAGCGAGCTATCCTGAATAGCAGTACCTAACTCAATTACTTTTTTGTCATCGATAGCGCCGACCTTAAGCGCCTGATAAATTTCACCGCGGCTTTTGCTCTGAGGAATACTGTCACTAATCACTATGTCGGCTTTACTTAAAATCTTGCTGTCTAGTTCTTGTTTCTGCTCTGTATCTGCACCGACTGCGGTGATATGAGTACCAGCTTGTATGTCAGCGGCATTCAGCAATGCTATTTCACTGGGAGTAGTAGTGACTATTAAGTTGGCATGAGCTGCTACTTCTGCTGGGCTCTGAGCAATATTTACATCAAAACAGTCACTAAATTCAGAAGCTAACTTTTTTGTGTTTTGATCATTACGTCCCCAAATCCACAGGGCTTTACAGAGGCCTTGGCCCCTACCATTATCTGAATTCTGATAGAGAGCTTGTAATTGCAGTAGCTGTTGGCGCGCTTGAATCCCTGTACCAATAATACCAATAGCATGGACTTGTTTTGGCGCAAAGTATTTAGCGACTAATGCTCCAGCCGCTGCAGTGCGAATATCCGTTAAATAGCCTTCATCTAACAAAATGGCGCAGGGAACTCCGGTTTTTTGGTCAAACAACAACATTAAGCCCTGGCTGGAGGCCAAACCTAGTTGAGGATTTTGATAGAAGCCTGATGCTATTTTAATGACGTAATAGTCATCATTCTTTATATAACCATACTTTATGTGGGTATCGCCTTTGGGATCATCAAAGAGTAATTCGGCCACAGGAGGCACAACAGTATTACCATTACTGTATTGGATAAACCCTTGTTCCATAGCTTGTATAAGATCTATAGAGCTTAGACTTTGCTTGATTTCTGGCAGTTTTATAATAGCGCTCACAATTGGCCCCTTAATTCTGTTCAATAATTTGGCAGAAGGATGTAACTGAGTTGCCATCCGCTGTTGTTTGTGCAGCGATAAAACCGGGACCCAGGCTGCGGATTAATTCACCCCTGGCATCTGCCATAAGGGTTATATTGTTGGAAAACTGCTGAATATCAATTTTATGCATAAAGGTTCCAACAATTCAATGAGATAGGATTTGTTTGAGAAAATTTTGAGTGCGTTGCTGCTGCGGATTGCTAAAAAACTCCTCCGGTGTATTGCGCTCAACAATTTCACCTGCATCCATAAACACGACAGTATCAGCGACAGAGCGGGCAAAACCCATCTCATGGGTAACACAGATCATGGTCATGCCCTCTTTGGCTAAATCGGTCATCACCTCTAATACTTCATTGATCATTTCAGGATCTAGTGCTGAAGTCGGCTCATCAAATAACATTATCGCTGGGTTCATGCACAGCGCCCGTGCAATCGCTACACGTTGCTGTTGACCACCGGACAGCTGACTCGGGAATTTATCAGCTTGCTCGGGTATGCGCACGCGTTCTAGCAATTTCATCGCGTGTTTACGCGCTTCATCCTTGGCCGTTTTTCGTACCAACCTGGGCGCTAACATCAAGTTTTCCACAATCGTTAAATGCGGGAATAAGTTGAAGTTTTGAAACACCATACCAACCTCTCGGCGAACCGCATCAATATCTTTAACTTGATCGGTCAGTTCGTGCCCATCGACGATGATGGTGCCGCTATTATGCTCTTCCAAACGGTTGATACAGCGAATCAGTGTTGACTTTCCCGAACCGGAAGGGCCGCAGATAACAATACGTTCTCCTTTAGCCACGGTCAGATTAATTTTTTTCAAGGCCTGAAATTCACCGAAATACTTGTCAACATCTTGCAGACTTATAACGGGTTTTGGCTCTGTGTTAGCTAAATTCATAGTGTCCTCACTGTATTATATGACGGCTCATTCTCCGCTCGAAAACGGCGAAAGCTTTTTGGGTGGCCCAGGTAATAACTAAGTAAATGATCATCAGCGAGATAAATATCTCATAGGGTGCATAAGTTTCAGAGACGATGACTCTCGCGATACCCATCATGTCTAATAAAGTAATAGTACTGACCAGCGCTGTGCTCTTCATCAAACTGATCACGTCATTGCTATAAGCCGGTATTGCGAGGCGAACAGCTAACGGCGTGGTAATGTAAATAAAGCGTTGTACTTTAGAGAGTCCAAGTGCAGCACCGGCCTCGCCCAACCCTTTGGGAACACCAATAACGCCACCGCGCAGAATCTCCGAGACATAGGCGCCAGTATTTAAAGTGAGTGCGAGAATACCGCAACCAAAAGGCTCTCGTAGCACCACCCATAAAAAACTCTCGCGGATGAATTCCACTTGCGGTAAGCCATGATAGATAATAAATAGTTGCACCAAAATAGGAGTGCCACGGAAAATGTAGATATAGATCATAGCGGGGGCATATAAAAACCATTTACCGCTGATACGCATTAGCATCAGCCCAATTGCCAGCAATAATCCCAAGACTCCAGAGATAACCCAGAGCTGAATCGTCAGGCCTAAGCCCTCCAATAGTAGCGGTATGCTCGATATGATTAGTGAAAAATCAAAATTCATTTGCTCACCTCCAAATGCTTATTGCCGTATTTCTCAAAGCCCATGACCGAGAGGGTTATGATGGTTGAGAACGACAAGTAGATAACACCTACCATCAGGTACATGACAAAAGGTTTTCCGGTATTAGCCGTTGCTTGCTCGGCGACAAACATCGTTTCTTGTAGGCCGATCACGGAAATCAGGGCGGTATCTTTGATCAGAGATAACATGTGGTTGCCAAAAGGTGGTAAAGCCAGGCGCCACATAGCGGGAATTCGGATATAGATAAATGTTTTGAAATTAGAGATACCCAATGCCCTTGCGGCTTCAATTTGCCCTGGGTCGACGCCTAAAAAAGCGCCGCGAAAAGTCTCGGTAGCGTAGGATCCTACAACCAGGCCGATGGCGATAGAGCCTGCCCAAAAGGGATTGATATCAACAAATTTAATCGATGGATCAAAGATATTTGCAATGGCGGTAAGGGTAATTGCTGATCCGAAATAAAATAAAAGTAATACTAAAATTTCCGGAGTGCCACGAAATATTATGGTATAGCCATTGGCAATTTTGTGCAGAATCTTACTGTTTGATAATTTTGCTGCTGAGCCCAATAGGCCAAATAAAACCATCAATACTAGACTGACAAGAAAAACTTCTACGACAATAAGAGAACCCCAAAAAAAGTCATCCCACCAACCTGTCAAAGATTCCACTTTGTATACCTCTAAGGTGTGTAATAAATTGGCGCTGAATCGTAGAGACTTCAGCGCAGCTTGACTGTCATTAAGACGGGGGAAGCTGTCTGAGAAGAAACTGATCTGCTGCGGGCTAATCTGTTTGGCCAGGTTTAGTGCGCTCAATGGCAACATTCTTGGTTAAAACAGATTCGCCCTATGAGAAACGTTATCCTATGACAGGCATCTTGCTATTAATGAATAGTAAACGGGAAATATTTCAGTGCGTATTTACCTAGAGAGCCATCACTGATCAAGGTTTCTAGTGCTGCGTTAATACGAATTTTTAATGGATCATTACCTTTACGTAATCCAACGCCAACGCCAATACCAAAATATTCCTTCTCATCGATTTGCGGGCTGACAAAACTATAAGTAGCGCCTTCATCTTTACTGAGGAACTTAAGATGAGCTTTCATTGGATTGGTCATGATGACATCGGTGCGACCATTAATTAGATCAAGATATACAGCTTCAGTTGATTCGTAGTACTTAATATCTGCACCAGGTAACTTCGCTTTAAACCAAGTTGCATAGGTAGATCCTTTCTCTAGGCCTACTTTTACACCCTTAAAGTTCTCTGGTATCGGGGCACCAGCATCGTCAAATAAATTAAAGTTGTTGTCTGTTCGCCCTACCAACCTGCCGACTGAGATGCGGTAAGGGGTTGAAAAGTCCATTTTCTTTAATCGAGAGTCAGTAATTGACATGGAAGCAATCACTAAATCGAATTTGTTGGCAAGCAGTGCTGGAACCATACCTGGCCATTTTTGGCAGACAAAATCGAGATCAGCGCCAATGATTTCGGCAATTCCTTTGGCCACGTCGACGTCGTATCCGGCCAGTTCGCCGCTTTGAGTGCGATAGTTAAAGGGTGCGTAAGTACACTCCATGCCGACTCTAAGAGTTTCAGCGCTAACAGTTGGTGCTACACCTACAAAGGAAAGTGCCAGAACAGCAGAGGCACAACTAAATGTTTTTTTCATTATTATTTCTCCAATTGAGTACTTTACGTTTATTCAGTGAGATTTTTCTAGGTTTCCAATTTTTAATATTGATACATTACAGTTGTAGAGGGTCACCATACTCTGCAAATATTACAATTGTGATTGACTTGATTAATCCACCTTCTGCAGTAGATTTTACAGAGGGCCCAACTACTGCTCAGCGACAATCTCTAGCTCTTCTTCTGTAAGGTCAATTAAGGGCTGATCACCGACTATTCTGGTTGAGAGCAAACTCTCAATGTGGGCTGTTTTTTCTCTTTTTAGATGACCAGTTACACTTTCTATTCGAGATGACTTCACATATCGCCTGGTAATTATTAAAAGAGCCAATTATGTTTTTCTCAAATGAATTTGTAATATTCAAGAAATACACTTTATCCATATTTAGACGTTTTGTATATAGAGAGTGATTATTTAAATTCTAAATCCCCTAGGTTTATTGCAAACCTAAGCAGATAAGAGCCCTTAATAGTCGCGGCGATTAAGAGTGGCTCTAGGGTGTGGGTGGGGAATAGATTTTCTGGCTGCGCTGCAAAATTCTCCATTCGATTTAATTTTCCAGGTATTCTAAGAGTTTTTATCGAATCAGTTGAAAATCGCCACTTTTTTGTATGACATAATCATTAGGGCGTTGCGGTGGTATTGTAAATACGGCATCGCTATCCAGGAGAGAAGGCTGATCGGTCACATTCTGTTAGGTTAAAAGCTAATAGTGCTAAACTCAGGATAAGTTTGCCTGGTAAGCTACTTGCATTAAAACTCGATGTTGCAACGTTTTGATAGACAGAAAAGCAGTTTAAAAAAACGAATCTGATAAATTATGCATTTATATTTCATAACTCATTCACTATTCCCCCTAAGGTAGATCGAAGCAATAGCTTTCTAGTTTTTTCGAATATCGCGTAGCAAACTATATAAACTTGCCCTTGAACTGCCAAAAGCACTCGCGATATAAGTAGTAGAGCCTCTAATTTGAAATATTTCGTTGTCGTCTAAAGACTTTACAATGATCAATTTTTCTATCCGGGTCGTGGCGTGCATCGGCATACCCAGTTCGTTTAAAGAACCAGCGATAATGTCATTAGCTCTTTCACGCCAATCACTTGTAAGTAAGGATTTAGATTTAGCGCTCGAATCTACACCAATTAGGCCCTCTATCAGTGCTGCAGACTTTTCTAGGATCCCGGTTTTCATATTGATACATAACAGTTGCAAGGGATTACCAGACTCATCACGTAATACAATTGTGATTGACTTTATTGATTCACCTTCTGGAGTAGACTTTGCATAGGGACCTACTACACGCTTACCTTCAATTTCAATTTCTAGTTCTTCAAGGTCAATTAAGGAATCCTCACCAACCGCTCTGTTTGAGAACGAATTCTCAATGTGAGCTATCTGGTTTGTTTTTAGATCATGAATAACAACTTCTATCTGAGAAGGAAATAATAATGAGATGGCCTCACAAATTGCGCGGTAATTTTTAAAAGAGTCAATCATGTTTTCCTCAAATGAGATTTACAGTTTAAAAGTTAGTATATCCGTTCAATCCATATTTAGACACTTTGTAAATATGAATTGCAATACTATTATCTATATCCACTAGATTTTTGCAAACCAAAGTAGCAAGCGTTAGCCCAGGCCCCAATATTTGAACAATAAATTATTGAAAACACATTTCGAAGGTAACAAAATATTATGTGAAAATGTGGCGGTAGTGCAACCCCACCTATGTGCTTAGCATTTCAGAAAGCTAGATCGGAAACCGCTAGTTGCTGTACCAGTAACAAATTAGCGCGGCGCCGTTCGCTCTTCTACAGACTTTTTAGATAAATATTACTATCAGAGAACCTTCTTTATATGGAGAATAAACAGATCAATTTGTTTTTCATCTGTTGCCCATGATGTAACCAATCGAATGACAGAATGGCTGTCATCGATTTTCTCCCAAACATAAAAATCAAATTTCCCTTGCAAACTCTCTATGATAGAGTTCGGTAGTACTGGAAATATTTGGTTTGTCTCAGTCTCGGCTGAAAGCTTAAAGCCACATTCCAGTATTCCCAATGAGAATTTTTGCGCCATCTCGTTCGCAAATTTAGTCGCTTCAAAATACAGGCCATCCTTAAAAAGCTCCACAAATTGAATTCCGAGTAAACGACCTTTAGAGAGCAGCGCTCCTCTTTGTTTAATATGGAACGAAAAGTCATCAGTGAGAGTCGGGTTGTTGATAATAATAGCTTCACCGAACAGCGCACCGGCTTTGGTGCCCCCTATCCAAAAAACATCGGTCAATTCAGCGATATCTTTCAGAGTTAGATCATTTTTTTCAGCGGATAGAGCTGCTCCCAAACGCGCACCATCAAGTAACAGTAATAAATTATTAGCTTTACAAATTTTTGATAGTGCAACCATTTCGGATTTTGTGTAAAGGGTTCCCATTTCAGTTGAATTGGAAATATAAACTAGGCGGGGCTTTGCCATATGGGGGAAATGTGCATTAGCATTTAGTGCCTGCTGGATGCTATCAGGAGTTAGCTTTCCATTTGCTGGTGGTACAGTGATTATTTTATGACCTGTTGCTTCAATTGCCCCTGTTTCACGCACAACAATATGCCCACTGCTAGGTGCTATAACAGCTTCATGAGATCTAAGGCAGCTAGACATGATAATAATATTTGCAAGTGTTCCACCTGCAACAAAAAAGATGGAAGAATCCTGATTTCCTAACTGCTGTTTGATTAAACCCTTTGCTTCTATTGAATATTCATCTTCACCGTAAGCCGTTTGCTGTACTAAGTTGGTTTTAGAAAGCGCCTCTAAAATACTTGGATGGCAGCCTTCGCTATAATCATCTAAAAAACTATATTTATTCATTTTAATACCCCTTTAAAATCATGAGAACATAACCCTGTTGTGATTCGCCCTTTAAAAAATCACATACAAACTAAAAATAATTATCTCGACTCGATAAAATCCAAGTAATCATATAGATCTTTTGAGAGAACCCAACGGTAAGTTGAGAAAACCTAAAATATCAGTTCAAATCCCATACAAATTAACGAATTTTAAATTTTAGGTAGAAGACACTTGTAACAGTTATTGCTATGCAATTAAATGTATTTAATCATTACAATTTCCACCATGGTGGAAACGCGTACATCTAAAGAATTTTTCCCAAATTGATTGGCCTGCATACTCTACAAGTACAATAATGCTGTTCGTGTTGCGAAACTCGCTTCCATGTAGTCGGTGTTCTGGGAAAGCCTGAAATGTAAGTCACTACAGCCCCAGAAAATTCATATAGGGTCCCGTGAGCGAGTGTTGAAGTAGTTAGATTAATATCTTCTGTTAGCCTTGTGTTGCTGCAGCTTTGAGGGCCTGGTCATGCAGCTTCCAAGAGTCAGTATCCCTTGCAAAGCCTGTACCTAGTACTTTCTTTTATATGATATTGATTAAATAGCTCATCGGTTCCTGCCAGATGATCACTATCAGAACGCGAGATGATCAGTAGGTCAATTTCCGTATCCACTGCAGAGTCGGACTCTAATAGAGTGAGATACCGCGCATTTAATACCTGAGAATGTGAAAAAGTAGTTATTATTGCTTTGTTTTTTTACCAAGAACGGATTGTAACATGTCGATTTTCAGAGGTTTATTGGCTTGATAAGATTAATAGACTGATCTGTAATGGTATATTGGATCAAGGAAAAATGAACAGTACCTGGAATTAACTCTGCAAAAAATAAAAAAATTTCCAATTAAATTCCCTGTATTTAGGATCGCTACCTTTGAGGCAATGCAAACCTTTTATGTCAGCTTGGCTAAATTAGCCTTTGGAACAATCGGAACAATCGGAACAATCGGAACAATCGGAACAATCGGAACAATCGTAACAATCGTAACAATCATGGTGTGTGCGGCACTGTCTACGCTTTCGACTAGTACTATCGCTTAAAGTTAAGATTTCTCCTTAGCCCTATAAGCTTCTCCGCTTATGGGGTTTATTAGATCTGGTCAACACTAGTCATACTTTGCACTACTCTTGTCAAAACATGGGCATCTCAATTTTGATTCTTTCCTTATAATTTCAATATCAAATTAAGCAGGAAACACAAGAATCTAGATTGAAAGAAGAGGCAATACAGAGAGTGATTGAAACTGAGGGTTTTCTTAGAAAAAAAGCCTGCAATTAATTCACACAGTTTAAAAGGATCAAGGAGATGAAAATAGTACTAACCAATTTAACAGTAGCTTTCTTATTAATAGCTGCAAAGTTCAACAGGCACAGAGACGAATAAATACACTTGAAGAGACTAAAGCAATAGCATAAAGAGCTCTAATACTTAGGTATTCTATGTAATGCAGCAAGGCTGGAGTGGGGCATAGAACAAGCTTGTAAAACCGGATGGTATGAAAGCACACAGTAAGTGAAAACTGTTTTCTGGACAAACATTCTAAAAGACTACGAGAGGTGTAAAAGTAATTGTGTAATTACTCATAATCTACAACTCAACTTCATAAACTCTTTGATTAATCTATAGAAATTTTAGAGCTGAACTTGTCATTGGCACTTATTGCACTTTATCCGGCCTTTGGTGCACATCACAAGTACGTGTTTATCAGTAGACTTCTCTTGAATCTGAAACACCACAAATTCGAGGAGATAAAGAAATGAAAAACAGATACATAGTCGCTGTGATAATTTTGATCCTAGCCTTGTTAGGTTTAACATCAAGAGCAAATGCCCACGAGTTAACAACTGAAGTTATAAAGTTAGAGTGTGCTGCAGCTATTCAGTCGACTCTAGATCGGCATGAAGATGAAGATTTGACACATTTCAGAATAGAAGCTGTTATACCAATTCTTAAAAATGTGTACGCTATCGACTTAGTGATGTACGAAGGTGTAGACATAGCTTATTGTGGTTTTAACAGGAACATGACTGCATTGGTCGCACCAGATTTAGGTATTATCAAAGCGTGGGCTTTCCGATCACATTTTTAAGCGAAGTGTTCGGTTAACTAAGAGCTAATACCATTTAAGCGAATTGAGATGATTATGCTGTCTGTCTTCGATATTCGAAGTTATTGATTTCCACGCAAACCGAGTACAAGTTATTGACTAGCAGTGTTAGCAGATTTTCTTATTGCCATAATTAGATATACTGCTGACTCGCCACAGATGTCCCATATAGTTATGGCGGTAATATGCAGACAGCGCGTCCGACGAGGCGTTTTTTCCTATAACTTTTACAAACCTATTGAGCCAGATACCTAAACGTCATGCAAACTAACATATTTGTTCGTATCAGACCTATTCTGTTCGCCATTTTTGCAGTGGCAGTTAGCCATAACTTGTTTTTCGTGATGCTGCCAATCCAGCTTAAGGCCGGTGGATTTGACTCCGCCGATATCGGTTTGGCCATGAGTATGTTTGCCGTAGGTGCCATACTGGCAGGGTTGTTTGGCTCAAGGGCGGTACTTCGTGCGGGCCATATTCGTGCATTCTCCTCGATGGCAGCAACCTTAGCCATTGTGTCAGTAACCCACAGTTACTCGAATGATATCTGGATTACAGCTTTGTTAAGAATGGTGGCAGGTTTTTGTTTCGTTACTAGTTTCATCACCCTGGAAAGTTGGTTGAATGTGCTCAGCGACAAGCGCAATAGAGGTAAAGTGTTCAGTACCTATCAGATCTGTTTTGCGATAGGTTTTGGCTCGGCACCTTTTCTGTTCAGTCTCTCCAGTGAGCACGACCCGAGATTATTTGGATTGATAAGCGTATTTCTATGTATATCTCTGATTATTATGTCGATGAGTCGTTTACCATTGCCGGAACTGCCGAGCCGCACCCATGCAATGTCGCTGAAAAGACTCTGGAAATACTCACCCTCGGGTACCCTCTCGTGTTTTTGCGCCGGTTTAATCAATGCTGCCAGCGTCTCCTTGATATCTCTCTATGCTTACGATCACGGGATCTCAGGCATCTGGTTGTCCCTGGTGTTGGGCTCCTACCAGATGGGAGGATTATTGACTCAGTTTCCAGCGGGTTGGCTGGCAGATCGCTTCGACAAACGTCTAGTCGCCGCAGGCCTGATGGTAATGGGAGTGTGCAGTAATTTATTGATAGTGGCAGAACACTTCTTCCCTTTTCCAATCGAAGTATTAGTGCTTCTATTTCTGGTATCAGGAGGGTCCGGGGTCGCTTTGTTCCCCCTTGCAGTTACCCAGGTTTTCGATCATATCGATTTGAAAGAGGCAATGTCGGCAACTAGCACTATGCAGATATTATTGGGCTGTGGAGGAGTACTCGGGCCTATTATTGCTGGATTCCTGATGACTCAACACAGCAGTGTGTGGCTCTATTATTATCTGATTGCAGTGCACGCGTTTGTGATTTTATTTCTGCTGTTTCGCAAACTCTTTGTTCGAACTGAGACACTGGAGACCACTACAAGCTATCAAATCAGTTTGCAGGGTACATCAATAGGTTCGTCAGTACTGGACCCACAAGTTAGCTATAACTTAGCGGAGATAGGCGACCCTGAACTGAAACTGCTGTTAGTAGCGCTGGGACAGCAGCCAAAAGATCCGGCTATCTTGATCAGGACAGCTCTGGAGGGCTCTTCTCTGAAAGCCCGCGATGTTGCAATCCACTTAGTTTTAGCACTGCCAAAACAGTCCGGTGAA
Source organism: Oceanospirillaceae bacterium (assembly GCA_013215505.1). Lineage (GTDB taxonomy): Bacteria > Pseudomonadota > Gammaproteobacteria > Pseudomonadales > Balneatricaceae > Rs1. The sequence continues at coordinate 165,996 of JABSQZ010000012.1, read as the reverse complement.
CTTATAAAACAGCTCGTTCAGGTGTTCCCTGAGGAACGATTAGCTGTCACTCACTCGTTACACGACTTGTTTGTTTTGCGTAAGGAGAGAATCAACTTAATGCTACAAGAGGCGTTAATCAGTACTGCACCTGAGTCAGAACATGCCGAAATTAACGCTATATTGCAGAATATTAGCCATGAAATAGAACGTGGCGCAGACTAGTATTGCCGCTAACGGAATATACTGAGACGCAGCTATGACTTGCTTAAGAAGGAGGCTACGCCATGATTACAAGTCACATCTAGTGAAGAGACAGCAGAGCTGAACGCGGGGTACTGGAACCTCCCAGTATTACGTAAGTGGCTCCAAATTCAGGAAATATCGGGTTGTCAGGTCTTATGTATCGGATCAAGTTTGTGACGCAACATGCATAATTAATTTGTCGATTTTCTGCTCCAGTAATTTGTTATGCGCCAGGATATCTGCATTTTGTTTGCGTAACTCACGGTTTTTGACATTTGTGTCGGCAAATTCCAGTATCCGATCAGCGATAATTGCGCCAATAAAACCCACACCGAGGTAGAACATGACTGCAACTATCACTGTTTCGATAATTGTAATAGGGTAAAAATCTCCAAAACCTATAGTGCTGGCGCTCATTTGCAGAGTTCAGAATGCATCAGCATAGTTTCTGATTTTTAATCCTCCCCACTACTTTCTACGTATAGAAGAACCAAAGCAAGAAGCGCGATGCACAAGTACAGGATCCCAAAATTCAGAAACGCTAAGTAGACTGTCCTGTAATTTCGGACGCTATATTGATCAACTTTATATAAGAAATCTGTGTTCATTGTCATATATCTAATCTGTACTTTAAACCAATCAATGACCACTGTTTTCAGTTCATCGTTGGCATCAAAGATGGTGAAACCTTACATAGTGGCGTAGCAACAAGTAAAGATAACGCTGTAAGAACGGCAAAGAATCTAGCCGTACATTTTGAGACTAAAGGGAATGTATAACATAACGGAGAAGTTAAATCGTGCGTGAAAAAAGTTTGGCTCTACTTAATAAAGTAATAAACGCAATCAATCAAACAAATTGCGCTGACTAAGGTTGGCGCAGTAATAGGAGAATAGAATGAAAACGTTAATCCTGATGTACGTGGCTATTTTTTTGCTTTTTGTTTTACTGCTGTTTATAGCGATAGCGGCATATCACCAAGCTTTGAAATAGTGAAGGAGAGGTTTGTTGAAGTACAGCTACAGCAGGATCAACAGCAACAATCATTGATGAAGTAGCAAAGGAGGATACTGCCAAGTATCTATACTGTGTTTTTAGTTGTGTAGAACATCTAGGTAATGGCGATAAGAAGTAATATTGTTACTACCTCTTCTCCACGGACAGTCAGTGAAGAGAAGCTTGCAAAACTTACGCTTTTTACCTTTGATTATAGAATCGTTCAATGCAATCAAATACATCAGCTTAATCTAATGAGGAATACGCTTAACTGCATCAATTTTCTGAACTGAAATTTTAAACTCAATGTACCAAATGAGCGATTTCGGGCACTTAGTCTTAGGTTTCCAAAAATGAACGCTAGCTAAGGTAAACCTGTCTATCATTACTGTTTCATAATCTATATGAATTACGTATTTTTAGACACCTGAAATTATAGTGACTAATGATCAAAGATATAAATTTGAGATTGGGAATTCGATAGGGCAGGGGAGTTGATATGAAACGCTTATCCGCATAGAAACACAACCATACAAGGTCGCTGCCATAAGCATCTGACAATTTATTGGCTTGCAGGCCACGGCGAAAAACACAAAAACATCCAGCAACCGGGTAAATAGTGCTGGATGTTTGCCCTCACACAGCTAGTGCAACAATTGCCTCTACCTCGATACTTAGATCCTCTGAAAAAAGTGAATTTACTGCAATAAGAGAGCTAGCTGGAATATGCTCGCCATAGATATCGAATAAGGCGGCTCTCAATGGCGCGATTTCTCCCATATCACTGACAAAGAGCGTCACTTTCACCAACATTGCTAACGAGGTATTGTTTGCAGCACAAATCGACGCTAACTGCTTAAAAACACTACGCGCTTGCGCATCAATACTGCCCTTTTGATGTTCTGTTCCAAATGCGGTTAGCCCAGAGGTGTACAAGGTATTAGCATGAACTACCGAGTGAGAATATGGCCCGGCAACCGGCCCTAGCGCCGCATAATTTTCTCTTTGTAACTGCATAGCTGCTCCTATAATCTGTTAGCTAAATATTTTGAAAGCTTTTGTATTTCAGGACCTGAAAGGAACGAAATCATTGCTGCGGCTGGCCAAGCCAAAACGAACGCATTCAACCAATAGCTAGCGAAACCCTCCACTAAACCCAAATTGACATAACTCACCCAGCCACTCATCAACGATGAGAGCAGCAGAGACATTAACAATGAAAAAGCCAATCGATATTTCATCTTCACTCCTTTCTAAGCGCTCTTGATACGCACTAATTTTTCGACATACAATACTTCTGTCAGCTCCAATGCCAAATATTCTAAGGTGTGAGCAGCCTTAAAGTGTGCCTGTAAATCTTGCTCGCTCAACCACTCTTCCCACAAGGTAAAAAGTTCCGGGTTATCGCGATGCTGTAATAAATCAAAGCGAAGACAGCCGGGCTCATTTATCGTTTGAGCTTGTAGCTTGGCCAAGTTAGTCAACGCTTGTGAACTGGTTTTACCCGCACAAGTTTTTAAACCGGCACTCACTAAAAATGTATTCATGATACTTCCCCTTTCTTGATTTCAATGATTTTGAAAACGCAGCATATACAACTTCATTTTTAGAATATACAATCAAAATACCATTCTTAAATACCAAAAATGAGATCATGAAAGACGACATATTTTTGTTCGTGAACATTGTTCAACAGCAGAGCTTGGCTAAAGCGGCTGCAAAATTAGGCATGCCTGCTGCAACCGTTTCAAGAAGGCTGAAACACTTAGAGGAACAAGTCGGCTACAAATTGATTCATCGCTCAGCAAGGGCGTTTACCTTGAGTACACAAGGGGATATTTTCTATAATGCCTATGTGGATATTGTCGAACAATTTGAAGCGAGACAACAGCAGTTAGAAAAGCAGATGGGCTCACTTGACGGCCCTTTAAAAGTACTTGCGCCGAATAACATTTCAACGAGCTTACTGCGCCCTATGTGGTCGTCATTCATTGGCAAGTATCCTGAGATAAAGCTCGATTTAAATTTAAGTAACGAAACCCAAGATTTGCCCGCATCCCGGGCGGATATCGCTCTACGCATCGGCCCGCAAGCATCCTCATCACTCCATCAAAAAAGAGTGGGGTCTATCAAAACGCTGTTAGTGGCATCTGCTCACTATCTCGCTAAACTTCCGCCGCCAGAGCAGTTAAGCGATTTAACTAACCACCGGCTGATCGGCACTCACCACATTGCACACTGGCAGATGTACAATCATAAAACTGCAAAACAGCAAGCACTACGACCGAAATTTTCCTGCATAATTAATGACGTAAAGCTAATCACACAATTAGTATTAGATGGATTGGGAATTGCGCTACTACCTTACTCTGAGATTCAACACCATCTTGAAGTTGGAAAACTGATCAGGGTACTCCCTCAATGGCAGGGGCCAGTTAGAGATATTTACACTCTGTGGCCCAGTGGCAAACTATTAAGTAATCGCGCTCTTTGTCTCAGAGATTTCATCGAACATTTTTTACAAAATGAACTGATTATTCAACAAAATGTTTCTGAATAACGGGGGCTAAACGGAACTTGCCTGACACTTCGAACAGAGTTCGGATTGCAGCGATGCCGTCGACGCACTTATTGCTCCTTTCTCAGACAGTGCTACCGCGCCATACTCTAGGATAAGAGATTACTAATAGGCTTAATGTAGAAGTTGGCACATTACCGCGACAGCGGTCTAGTCCGTTGGCCGATACTTACCTCAAACTACAAACACATATTCGGGATGTTATGCCCTGTATTGTGCCTAAACTCAATTCACATGTGCGCTACAGAGAAAGATAACGGTAAAAAGTAGCCCGAGAAATATTAAGAGATGTGCAGATCTCATTGATCTTCATTGATTGGTTTAGGTGCATCTGTTTGGCCATTTTTACTTTTGGATCATCAATCGATTTTGCCGGTCTGCCTCCAAACTTCCCCCTGGCTCTGGCCGCATCTAAGCCTGCTTTAGTTCTTTCCTGAATTAACCGTCTTTCAAACTGGGCAAGGGCTGAAAACATATTGAACATCAATTCACCAGAGGCCGTTGTTGTATCAATAGCACCATCCTGGATTGATTTGAAACCTATCTTCTGTTCAAGCAGGGACTCAATTAAATTAACAAGGTGAGACATTGATCGGCCAAGTCTGTCTAGACGCCAAACAATTAATGTATCACCTTCTTTTAGCTCATCCAGGCATTTGTCTAAGCCTGGTCGCGAACTCTTAGAGCCAGAAATCTTGTCGGTGAAAATCAATTCTTTTGGGCATCCGCTTTTGATCAGAGCATCAATTTGATGGTTTAACGCTTGCTCTCCAGTCGAGACTCTTGCATAACCTATGAATCTTGTCATATTCTCATATATATCTGTTAGTGATGAGTTAATGATACTATGAATAGTGAGACGGGTAAATGCAACAGAAAATGAGAGGTTAAAGGCACGAAACCTTGAAATTCAATATGTCTTATTAAACGAACGTTTAATGAGAAATTGGTTTTTATGTTATCTTTCAGGTTATTACATTGAATGAGAATAGAAAAATTAATTATCAGGGGAAAGCCTGTGGCAGATTACATATCACAGTTACGAGGGCTGATTGGTCACAGAGAGCTATTAGTCCCAGGGGCTAGAGTAGTGATCATAAATGAGCAACAACAAGTGTTGTTAGAGTTGCGAAGTGATTTTAATGTATGGGGGCTCCCCGGTGGGAGTGCAGACCCAGGAGAAAACATCGATCAAACTATAAAACGCGAGACTTTTGAAGAAACAGGTTTAGTTATTTCTGATGTACTAGCTTTTGGTTTCTCTTCATCTCCTGAGTACGAGAAGATAACATTCCCTAATAAAGATAAAATTCAATCATTTAACCTGCTTTTTTACTGTACAAAATACAGTGGCAAGATCTCTTTCGGTTCGAATGAATCGAAATCTGTGCAGTGGTTTTCAATGAATGAACTACCTGCCATGCTACCCAACATGCAGCGGACTATCACAGCTTATATTACATTCGTTGAAACAGGGCAATTTCAACTTTATTAAGTTATTCAATTAAGCGTTTAACCTTATAAGGCGGTCTGTTTTGACTGGGTTTTCCCCATCTTTTATATGAACAATATATGATTGTTCAATGTTTTTAATAGTTTATCAAGTTGAGGAGGTTTTGTGAAAAGGGATGTTATTTATATGGGTAAAACTCAAGCATTTATTGATAACCTCCCTCGTGAAGTACTTGATATGGTAAAGACCAATTTACAGGCGTTACAGTGCAGCAAGTGCTCTAGTTTTAGTGAACTTCCCGATTGGACGAACCAAGGATCACTGACAGATAAACCTTTACAGGGTAAGAAACTGAAAGGTTCGCACCAGCTGACTATTAAACACCGTGACAGCTACCGTGTTATCTACGTTGCACAGCATGAAGAGTTCATTGTTGTACTACATAGTTTCAAAAAGAAGGTAGAAGGAAAGGCAAAGAAAGAAATCCGAACAGTAGAAACCCGCCTAACTAGACTTAATGCCGACATCAAAGCTGGCAATATATAAATATATCAAATTTGATATATTCAACAGTTGTGTTTATACTAGATCAATCTTGGAATCATTTTATAGGTAGCCTCTCATGTACACTCGCGTCTCCAATGTTTGGGAATCAAGCACAAAATCTTCTGCTGAAGCTAAAAGCTTAGAGCTTAAAGCCCAATTAATGATTGTATTGCGTGAAATAATTCATAATAACGGATGGAACCAAGCTAAAGCTGCAGAAGTACTTGGCATTACTCAGCCGCGTGTTAGCTATTTGACTAACGGTCAAGTTTCGAAATTTAGCATGGATAAGCTATACGAGTTTTTGACAATCTGCGGTTATGATTTTGAATTAAGCTTGCAGGATGGTATCCCAACTATAACCACTAAGGTTGCTTAGCTTTAAACATTTCTTTTGCTACTGAAACTACCTTTAGCATGACTTCTCCTGGCGGATTGGGGCTTTTGGAATGTGTCAAATCCAACTCAACCCCTTTTGGCCCGAAACTCTATACCCTAATCTGAGTCGGTTTAGTACCAAAAAATTCACTGTAATCTATCCAGAGGCCCATAGTTCGGGACTTTGTTGTCTCTCGGAAGTATATCAAGCTTTTTCTGGTGCGCCTCAGTGCATTGACCGTCACTTTTTTAGATCAGCAACAAGTTAGTGCGATAGCATCCAGGATGTTCACATTTGCTGCGCCGCGCAATCTTCATTTAATTTTGCTATAGGTCAGCAGATTACGAAGAATCATCTAACATGCTATGTTCATGAGTACGTTAATGGTGCAGATAAGCCGTATCCCTGGGCATTAAATTTAGTGAAAAGAGTTCAAACCAACATCAGGTTATCGAACATAAATAATTTCATAGTCCAGCCTCCAGCGTTGAGAGTTTACTCTAGAAGGTACGTTTTCTGTTTCAGTAGCAATACAAATAACGTTATTCAGGTGCGGCTTATATCACTTCTTTATTTCACTCACCCTACAATCATCCATTTTTAGCCAGCCCCATGAATCGAGTCGAGCTAACCCATAATGTTACATATATTTGCAAAGGACTGTTCACAGGGTGCGCGCGTTACCGCAACCTCACCGATGCGAGTTTTATTAGCGCTTGAGAGTGGGTTGTTTCGGTAGACTTTGCGAACGACAGCGTTAATTTTATGGCCACGTGCCAATGCTTCACTGACTATCCGACTACCGATATTTCCTGCTGCGCCAAAGATTCTAATTTTCATGATGTCTTCCTTTATGCAAAGTTATGAATGCGACCCGGCTAATTTTTTTGCTGTATTACTTGTTAAGGTCAGAACTTTCGAAGAAGCTTTGATAAGTCCCCGATTTTCTAGACACCTGATTTAGATATAATGAACGAAAATATATAGCCTAAATTTGTAAGTTTGCATGTGAGTGGCCGATGCCTGCCTCAATGCGATGGAAGGATAATAAACTCTTAGTTTGTTTTCATATATACGCATAATGTGCAAGTACTGTTTTCAAATTGAGAACAGTCATGAATGTGTCATTGGCCAGGTTATATGAGAGTGGTATTCAGATTAAAAAGGCGAGTGAATGGATAAATTGCGGGCTATCCAGCTGTTTGTACGGCTGGCTGATTTAGGAGCGCGTTTATTGCACCGTTCTATAGTACTCAGGAATTGAGAGCCCCGCACAATACCTGCGGATGTACTGAGTAAAATAGCGGCCCGCGATCCGTTCCTTAAGCAGTATTCTCTGGACGCTATCCAACGCGGAAAACTAGATTTAGGTGTTGGCAAAGGTGTTCAGCCTGTGCCAGATACCTTTAATGCCCAGGGTGAATATGTGCAAATGACTCAAGCCGTCGTCGCGCAGAAATTGAAGCACTGAACGCGCCAGCCACTCAACCTAAAGTTCAAAAAAGGTTAACAGGAAAAAATTTTTCAGAGCGCCTGTAGGTGTCATATAAAGGGCTTTTAGAGCTTTTGCATACTCGAGCTTCGCTTAGCCCTGCGCCGCTCAGGGAGCCTCCAGAGGCCCTAAAAACACCATAATAGCGGCATCTATTGAGTTTCCTTCTTTCATCAACAAGCCAGAATCTTCGAGATACTGGTTGATAGCATCGAAAATTTGTCACCCTAAATAATGCTTCTCAAGTAAGTGGCGAAATTTCATGACGGTTGTATGATCGGGTATCGCCCGATCTAAAGATAAGTGAGAAAAGCGTGCATTGACGCTATTTCATAGAGCGAATCTTCGGCCGCGGCATCGCTTAGGTTATACCATTGCTGAAGGCAGTGAACCCGCAGCATCGACTCAAGTGGATAGGATCTGCGACCGTTACCTGCTTTAGGGTAGTAGGGTTCAATTAAGGCGACAAGTCTAGCCCAAGGGATAAGAGCTTCCATTTTTGCCAGAAACACTTCTCTTCGAGTTTTGTGATGGCTTTTTCTTAAATCTAACTCTGAAAATCCTAGCTGCTGTTCGATTGATTCTACCTTAGCGTGATCAAGCGGCTATTATTTCACATTGGGGACTTAATCGCATTTTCCCTAGTTAGAAACACTAATTCTAAGCCAGCGTTAGAGACTTGGAATTCATCTTGCTCACACCTCAAGAGCCGGCCATTGGTCTAACAGTAACTCAGTTTGATGAAATCATCTGTGACATTTTCAAAATCAGTACAAGTGCTGTGATCGAGTCCGCTGGGGACGAAGTATAAGTTTTAAGCATATTGCTGTTATTGATGATAAATATTTGCAGCTGCTGCAGGGAAAAACTGCTGAATAGTATTGCTAAACTGAGGCAGTATTGCAGATCCCAAATTCAGCCTTGTATCGGCAGGCAATAATATCCTTTCTAAGTCATTTCGCAACACTCAGCAATTTTTTAAAGACAGCCAATTGTCGACATCTAGCAGTGCATAATAATGAAACGAAAAAAACCAGCTAAGCTAATAGGCATAGCCCCTGGCAAAAGGTATTCATTATGAAAAATATGTTGTGTTTTACTAACAGCGGCAGCAAGCAGTACATTTCAGGAATATTTGCATGACATCTTGTTGACCGTTAGGGCCCTGAATAACCTACACAAAAGGATAATCCTATGATTTATAACATCATTGGTAAGAAGGCATTGGCGCTGGTATGTCTGTTGACGGCATTGAGTTCATTTACATCCGGGGCTGAGAGAACGCCTGTTAAGGCCGCTTATATTCCCCTGGCAGATCATTATGCGGGTATTATTGCCTTTGAAAAATACCGCAATGAGATGAAAATAGCTGATTACAGCATTAAGCGGATGAAAAGCTGGCCTCTACTGCGTGCCTATTTCCTAGAAGGGTTGTCTGATATGGCATTTGTCATGAGCCCTTTGGCCATGGATATGTATCGTGTCAGTCCAACATTCAGATGGGTGGGGCAGATGCACCGAGATGGTAATGCCTTAGCGATCAACGGCCTGATCAACCAACATGTGAATTTACCGCTAAAACGTGAAGACCGCAAACCCGATGCCAAGGTGGCAGAGGCCTATAGCAAAGTAAAACAGCAGCTGGGCCGACCTAGCCAAGTAGCTGTGCCTTCACTGCTCGCTACGCATATGGTGGTGCTCTACAAATATCTTAAAGATCACGGAAAAACCTTGGGCATTGGGACAGGTACAAGAGAAGACGTAATCGCTATAGCCGTGGCGCCAGCTAAATCACCCGCTTTTATTAAACGACAAAACAGTAAGGGGATACCCGCTTCATTTGAGCAATCACTGCCATGGGCTGATGTGGTGGAAACCAATAAATTTGGTCATGTCGCCTGGTACTCTAAAGACGTATTACCTTGGCCCAAAGGCCACGTAGAATGTATTGCCCTCGCATCGGACCGGGCAATTAAGAATAAAAAAGAAGCCATTAATGAAGTCATTTACTACATTCATCAGGCGGGACTAGATATAGAAGCTGCCCGAGAAAAAGGCGGTGAGGCGATGAAAGAAATTGCCGCCATGATTCGCAAACACATACCCGAACACAACGAACAGGCGATTATCCAAAGCTTGCGAAAAGACCTCAATGTGATCAATTACAAAAACCTTAATGTTGAAATACCGGGCATGAAGATGGTCATGGATCTGGCGGTTGAAGGCGGTATATTACGAGAGCCGATCAACCTTGACGCCTTTACTGATAGTAATTTCTCGACAAAAATAACTGAGCAGTAGCGCTAATATCGACCAATAATCAGGTAATAGCTAATGGGATTAAACAAAGGATTGATTACCAGGTTGGCAACAGACTATCTGTCGAGAGTGTTTATTCGGGGGCTAGGCCGTACACTCTTTATTCGTTTTTTAGTGGTTGCCATTGTACCAATGGTTTTTGTCGGGGCTATTAGTGTTCAGCAAATGGTCCAATCCTTCAACTTATCCCGTACAGAGGGACTAGCTGCAGTTGCCCGGGCCAAACACAGTGATTTATCTCACTATTTCGACTTTACCTTGACCAATATACGGGTACAGGCTGAGTTGGAAAATACCGTCAATTTTTTATTGGCACTCAAATCTGCCCGTGCATCTTCAGATCAATCATTGGCCAAATTCACCCACAGTTTTCAGTGGGCCAGCCTGGAAGATCAATATGGTTCAGATCTGTCACATTTTCTGACCAACTATAGTTATATAGATCTGTTGTTACTGGATGAGCAGGGAAATGTTTTATACAGCATACGCAGGGACGATGATCTGGGAAACAATCTGTTTACGGGTGATTATTCCGCAAGTCGGTTTGCTTTGGCTGCCAAAGAAGCCTTGCAAACGGGTGCGGCCATCTATTCCGATATGGAACATTACCCCCCTTTTAACAACCAAATCTCCAGTTTTCTGGTACAGGCAGTGGTCGATGAATATGGCGACAAACTGGGTTTGCTAGCCATACACCTCTCTCCGGATACCATAACAAGTATTATGGAACAACAGATCCTAGGGCACTCGGGTAAAGCCTATCTGGTTGGTGAAGATCTACTGATGCGTTCAAATGACGGATTAGGGGCTCAATCCAGCTTGTTAGAAACACGAGTGGAGACCAGCAGCACCAAAGAATGGTTTGAGCGTTTGCAAGGCGGGCAAGCATCCGGTGGGAAAATTCAGATCGCTGAGTCGGCCTACAAAAATTATAGAGGGGTTAGCGTATTAGGGGTAGGCTTGCCGATAGACTTTGCCGGCACCCCATTACTTATGCTGGCAGAATTTGAAGAGGCGGAAGCTTTGCTGCTGGCTGAAGACCTTATTGAAAGAACAATCGGCATCGGTATTCTGACCTTAATACTGGTGCTGTTGTTTTCAATAATTAGTGCCCGCTCCATTACTCAGCCGATTATTCAGTTAACCAACTGGGCGCGTGAGTTGTCTAATGGCGCGCTGGTAAAAAGAACAGTGCAAACCTCAGATAATGAGATTGGTATATTGAACCAAACATTTTTGGAACTGGTCGATTCGCTGCAACAGATAAGCAGTGTGATGGAGGCACTGGCACTGGGTGATTTATCACGCAAGATACCGCCGCGAAGTGCGGATGATATTGTCGTGACCAGGCTCAACCACTTAAATGAATCTATGCAGGCAGTGGTCAATCAGGCAGACGAAATCGCGCAGGGAAATTATGAGACGAATATCCAGATGCGCTCGGCACAAGATACCCTCGGCATTGCGCTAAGAACCATGACCAAAAGCCTTAGCAATGCGCAAAAAGAAACGCAGAGACAAAATTGGTTGAAGACTTCTCAAACTGCATTAGCAGAAGTATTAAGAGGTAACCAAGATCCAGCTGCACTGTCAAGTAAGCTTGTCACTTACTTAGTAGAACTGTTGGGCGGACAAATCGGATTGTTATACACGGTTGATACACAAAGCAGCTCAGATCAGCTGTGTTTTGCCGCTGGTTATGCCTGCGAAGCTCAAGCAAGATTAAAGAACACCATCGCTATTGGTGAAGGACTGGCAGGACAAGCGGCGCTATCACAAGAGATGACTGTGGTAACGAATTTACCAGGAGATTACCTGACTGTGAATTCAGCGCTAGGGGACTCTGTGCCATCACATATTTTACTCTTCCCCTTCGTCAGTAATGGCCAAGTGGGCGGTATGGTCGAAGTGGGTAAATTTGGCCCATTCAGCGATGCCCAGCTGGAATTGCTACGACTATCTTCAGAGCCCATTGCCATAGCATTTAATGCCTGCTTTAACTTAAAGGAGACCAAAGCGCTATTAGAAGAGAGCCAGGGCCAATCCGAAGCACTGAAAGTACAGCAAGAAGAGCTTAAATCCACCAATGAAACACTGATCTCGCAAACCCTGGAATTAAAGGCCTCTGAAGAAGAGCTTAAGCAACAAAGTGAAGAGTTGAAAGTGAGCAATGAAGAACTGCAATCCAAGCAACAAGCCTTGCTCAATCAAAAAGAAGTGCTAAAAAAAGCCGAAACAGATTTACTCGCCAATGCCGATAAACTGATGCAGTCGAGTCAATACAAGTCCGATTTTCTGGCAAATATGTCCCATGAGTTAAGAACTCCACTGAACAGTTTATTGATTCTATCCAAACTTTTAGCCGACAACAGAGAAGGCAACCTGACCCAGGGGCAACTAGAAGATGCCAAGATGATTCACGAGGGAGGGCAAGATCTACTCAACCTTATTGGCGATATCATGGATATGTCCAAAGTTGAGGCAGGCAAGCTAACCATTATCGATGAAGAGGTACAATTGGATGATGTACTGGAAAATCTTGATGGCATGTTCAGCAGTATTGCTAAAGAAAAGCAGGTCGCCTTTAATTGTCAACTCGATACGGGAATGCCCCAGTTTATAGTGACTGACGAGCAACGTTTACTACAGATCCTGAAAAACTTCCTCTCTAATGCTTTTAAATTTACCAGTAAAGGCAGTGTTACTATTGAGGTGCATCGACCGCAGGCAGCCATGCAATTTATGCATGAGGACTTAAACGCAGATAATACGATTGCATTTTCAGTGACCGACACAGGCATAGGCATCGAAGATAACAAACAAAATGCCATCTTCGAAGCATTCCAACAAGCTGATGGCAGCACCAGTCGTAAATACGGGGGTACCGGCCTTGGCTTGAGTATATCGACCAAACTGGCGAGTTTACTGGGAGGAGAAATTGGGCTTCACAGTGAAACAGACAAAGGCAGTACGTTTACCCTGTATTTGCCATTACAAAAAACCTTATGCCAAGATGATGAGCTGCAGACAGCTGAAGCGCTAGAGCCAGTCGAAGCGCAAGCGTCTAACGAGCTTTTTATTAGCGATGATCGAGACAATCTAAGTGAGTTAGAAAACACGGTATTGATTATTGAGGATGATGTTAAGTTTGCGAAAATCTTGCTGCAGATAGCCCGTGACATGAAATTTAAAGGCATAGTGACTAACAGAGGCCGAGATGGTCTTTATCTGGCGATGAACTATCCCCTACAAGGTATTTTAATTGACGCAGGGCTATCGGATATAGACGGCACACTGATGCTTGAACACTTGCAACACTCCTCTCACACCCGCGATATTCCGGTTCACGTCATCTCCGGTCGCAATGGCAAACAAACTTATTTAAACCGGGGCGCGAAGAGCTTTCTATGCAAACCCGCCGCCCAGGACGACATTGAATCTATATTCAGAGCCTTAGTCGAGAGTAAAAATAAACAAGTAACCGTGTTGTTGATTGAGGATGATCAAAAGCAGCAAAAAGCCATTTCTCGCTTACTTGAGTCAAAACAGCTCTCGTTGCTGTGTGTCTCGACCGGTGAAGAGGCATTTGAAAGGTTAAATAATCAACTGATTGACGGCATCATTCTCGATCTCGGCCTGGACGATATGGATGGTCAGGCGATCCTCAAGAAACTTCATGGAACACCCGCCTGGTGTGATATTCCTGTAGTGATCCACACGGGCCAGGAAATATCAGCAGAGCAGCATCGGAAGCTGAGCGCGTTGTCTATGGATATCATCATCAAAGGCAGTGAATCACCGGAGCGGTTATTGGCCGATGTCAGTTTGTTTTTCGACAATATTAGTAAACAGACAGTCAAGCAAAATAAGCCCATTGCGGTGTTTCACGACAGCGAGGCAATGCTTAAAGGGCGCAGGATTCTACTGGTAGATGACGATATGCGTAATGTCTTTGCCCTGAGTAAAGTCCTGGGGAATAGCGGGCTTATTGTCACTATGGCGGATAATGGTCAGACGGCACTGGATAAACTGTCTGAAGCAGATGGAAACAATCGACTAAAAGCCAGTGCAGCTGACCCAACTCAAGCTCCGATAGAATTGATTATTATGGATATTATGATGCCGGTGATGGACGGCTATGAAGCAATGCGCAGAATACGCAAGATGAAGTCTTACGCGGATATTCCCATAATAGCGTTGACTGCCAAAGCCATGCACGAAGATCTAGAAAAATGCATGGCTGCCGGGGCCAGTGAATATATCACTAAACCGGTCGATATCGAGCAACTGATGTCGATGTTGAATATCTGGCTGTATAAAACCCATGAAAAATAAGAAAAACATCGAAAATGATGAGATAGATTGCCTGCTTGAAGCAATTTGGCGGCGATACGGTTATGATTTTCGTCATTATTCCCGTGCTTCAATTAAACGGCGTATCCGTCACCACATGGGTCTTTCGGATTGTCAGCATATTTCAGAGATGATCCCGAAAATATTCCATGACGAAAGTTTTTTTGAATCTTTACTTAATGATTTATCAATCTCAGTCACCCAGATGTTTCGTGATCCTGTGGTCTTCAACAGCATACGACAGCAAATTTTTCCTAAACTGAAAACCTATGCTCGCATTAACATTTGGCATGCAGGCTGCTCCACCGGTGAAGAAGCTTATACTCTGGCTATCCTGCTGGAAGAAGAGGGGCTGCTCAACCGAGCACAGATCTACGCCACAGATTTTAATAATGCTTCGATAGATAAGGCTAGCCGAGGAATATACCCGCTTAAATCGTTGCAAAACTGTAATGAACTCTATCTTAGCTCCGGCGGTAAACACAAAATATCGGATTATTATCATGCTAACTATGAGGCAATTAAATTCAAGCAATCACTGGTCGATCACATCACTTTTGCCCATCACAACTTGACCTGCGATCAGGTGTTTGCACAAATGCATTTGATTTTATGCCGTAATGTATTGATTTATTTTGATAAAACATTGCAGAATCATGTATTGGATCTCTGTCGTGACAGTTTAGTTAGTCAAGGATTCCTGGTGCTAGGTGATAAAGAAAACCTGGATTTTACATCGGTACGCGAAGATTTCGATAATTTTAGTCAACCCCATCGTATTTATCGCAAACGGGCAGGGTGGTAAATGCAGCAATCTGATGAACGACTATGAAACAATATGACACTGTAGTTATTGGCACCTCAGCTGGTGGATTGGGGGCGCTCACCGCAATATTGTCGGTTTTACCAGAGAATTTCAAGCTGCCGATCTTGGTTGTACAACATCAGCCGGCCGATGCGGATGACTTTTTACATCGCCACTTAAACGACTTATGTCAGCTCAACGTCAAGGAGGCCTCACCGGGGGAACTCATTGTTGCTGGCAGGGTATATATTGCCCCCAGAGGCTATCATCTATTGGTAGAAGAGAGTCACAGATTCAGCCTGAGTGTGGATTTACCGGTTAACTATGCGATTCCATCGATTGACGTGCTTTTCGAAAGTGCAGCTGATGTATATAAAGCTAAACTGATTGGGGTGATCTTGACAGGAGCAAATAACGATGGAGCATTAGGACTGAAAGAAGTTAAGGCTCAGGGGGGCTTAACAATAGTACAGGCCCCTGATACTGCTGAGGTTTCTTGCATGCCACAGGCGGCCATTGGCATGACAAAAATTGATCATATTTTATCCTTGAATGAAATAGCGAGCTTTTTGACAAAGTTAAACGATGTTAAGGATACAGACAATGACTGAGTCTTCCCCAAAACTGTTGATAGTAGATGACAAACCGAAGAATATTCACGCGCTGAAACGCTTATTAGAGCCACTCAACTTAGATATCGTTGAAGCGACATCAGGTCTGCAAGCATTGAAGCAAGTCATTAATAATGAATTGTTTTTAATTCTTATGGATGTGCAAATGCCGGAGATGAATGGTTTCGAAACAGCCACTTTGATTCTTGAAAACCAGGCAAGCGCCCATATCCCCATCATTTTTGTCACCGCTATCAGTAAACAGGAACATTTTGCCTTACAGGGCTATGAAACGGGCGCAGTTGATTACCTTTATAAGCCCATACAGCCGGTAGTGTTGCTGAGTAAAGTGCGGATAATGCTCGATTTTGACCAGCAAAAAAGGGATATTAAAGAGGCGCTTCATGAACAGCAACGCAGTGAAGAAACAATAAAAGCACTGCTGGATTCGCAGCTGGATTCGGCCATGCTGATAGATACAGAGGGAAATATTTTAGCACTAAATCAAATCGCTATGCTCCATTTAGAAAAACAAGAGCAAGACATTGTGGGACGCTCATTTTATGACTTGTCCCCTCAAATATTGCTCGCTGAACGCAAACGTTACATCAGTGAAGCAGTTGAATCGAGACGACTGGTTAAATTTGAAGAAGATAACGGCGATATGATATATGACGTTCATCTATGCCCGATACTGAATACCATTGAAGATAATCAGCTTGAGACTGATACGCTGGAAAAAATCACCCGGGTCGCAATATTCTCTCGTGATATCACAATAGAGCGGAATAACGAGCGGGAACTTGTTCAACTTGCCAATTTTGATCACCTCACCGGCTTAAATAATCGCACCTTTTTCAACAGTTACCAAAAAGCATTGCTAAAGCAGGCAAAAAGGAATAAACGGCCGATTGCCACACTGTTTCTGGATCTGGATCACTTTAAAGAGATCAATGACACTTGGGGGCATGATACCGGCGACAAATTGCTAAAATCTGTTGCCCACCGCCTGCTTGCCTGTACCAGAGAAGGTGATCTGGTTGCCAGATTGGGGGGCGACGAATTTGCTATATTGCTGATTGATATTAAACATCCTGATCAGGCGGCAATCGTCGCTCAAAAATTATTAGACAGTTTTGCTAAGCCTCATCAACTTGAAGGTCATGAAATATTTTCCGGATGTAGTGTGGGTATTGCCTGTTACCCTGAATGTGGTAGCAACCCTGAAGAAATGAACAAAGCTGCAGACGCCGCCATGTATCAGGCTAAACGACAAGGTCGCAACCGGTATTGTTTTTATGACCCTGCATTGCAGGAACATAACCTAAACAAGGCCTTTTTAGTCAATGCGCTGCGTCAAGCTTTGCAAAATAAAGAAATATCGGTTTTATACCAAATCAAAGTAAGGTCCAGTAACAAAGAAATCGCGGGGGTTGAGGCACTGGCGCGTTGGAACCATAGCGAAAGAGGTTCGGTTCCTCCGAGTGTTTTTATACCGCTGGCAGAAGAATTTGGTTTGATTAGCGATATAGGCGAATGGGTCTTGCGTACCGCTTGTGCTGATATAAAGCAATTGCAAAACCAATTTGGCTTTGACAATTGCCTTAAAATTTCAGTTGCCGTCAATGTGTCTCCACGACAGCTAAAAGATCTGGATTTTAGCGAAAAGGTTAAAAACGTTTTAAATGAGCTAAAGGTCGAACCTGAGTGTTTACAAATAGAGCTGACCGAGAGCTCAATAATGGAAGATCCTGAGGCATCAATTGAAATCTTAGGCGCTGTTCGTGATGTAGGGATAAGTATTGCGATTGATGACTTTGGTACCGGCTATTCATCGTTGAGCTATTTGAGTCGTCTACCCATTGATACTGTAAAAATAGACCTCAGTTTTGTCCAGCAGATTGGTCATAGTAGAGAGAGCGAATCTATTATTAAAGCAACCATCGCCCTGGCGCATACACTAGGATTGAATACTATTGCTGAAGGCGTCGAAACTGCGGCTCAAATAGAATTTCTTTGTCAGGAAAAGTGCCAATATTTACAAGGTTACTATTTCAGTAAACCTATAGGGATAGTACAACTTGCCGAACTGTTAAAAGAAGACATGCAACCATGATGTGCCACATCATTCTCCAGTGTGGCTTTTAATAAAAGGTAAATCACCGCTTTAGCCGCTTTTAAGAAATGAGTCCGGTGCAGCATTCTAAGCTTTTACCATCAGGGAGCATGCGATCAAGTCTAAAACGACTCTGGCGTACAGAGCATGTTGAGCGCTAAACATCGCACCCAGAGGGCATACCAATTGCAGTAACAGCAGGGGGATAAAAGTTCAGTGACTGAACTAGACGAGTATTTACTGAGAATGGGGCACTGGCCTGGAAATGCCTATTTTAAATAATCCGACACCTATACTGAAATAGATGTAAGGTGAAATCCGCGCTATCCCAGATTCTGTGTTAGAAAATTAGTTACAATATTTGCAAATATGCCAGAAATTGTTGTCGATTTAGTTGTTGGCATCGCTTTTATGAGCCAGCCCATTAGTAAGCAAAAGTGATCGGGCAGCTAATCCTCGATATCGAAAAAAGTGGAAGTTTTGTTAAGCCTGCAGCATTCTTATGATGCTAGCTAGCCATTCACAAACCTTTAATATTTAATAACTATTTTCAGTGTATGCTGTCCTGGAGGCTCATCCTACAGAAGGGGTTATTGAAATGATTGTCGTATCAGAAAAACTAAGCCTGGGATACGCTGCTCGCTGCGATGCTGAACTATTATTTCAGTACACGGGTAATCCAGAATCATCCAAATATAAAGCGAGCAGAATGCATACAAGCACCGAGCAGACTCTAAAAATGCTTACAAAGCTGTCAACCTCTGAAAGTTTTGAGTTGCATGGTAAGTGTGTCTGGATTATCTATCTCAACGAGATAAAGTCGCCTATAGGCATGCTCACACTGATTAAAAAAGGACCAGTGATTGAGATTCACTTCGGGCTAATCCAGAAGTTTACCGGTAATGGCTTTGCCTCAGAAGCGCTCTCTTTGGCTGCATGTTATTGCTGTTCTAGTAAAATAGCCAATGAAGTGGTTTCCTTCACTGATAAGGAAAATATTGCAGCTCAGGCTGTTTTAGTTAAGTCAGGCTTTAAGTGCACAGGAAGTAGTGACAACTTTTATCTGGCACCACTGATATCAGCTGAAAAGCGTGATGTGTTTAATTATATTTTCTGTGTTTAGGCGGTGTTTTATATCCGACCAGTGGTTGACATTAAATTACAGCTACAGCAAATTTCTTAAATGAATACTCATCTTACGCAACTAAAAGTCAGAATAATTACCATCATTGCTTAGCAATGGTGGATTTTTGATGCGTCAATAATTTATCAAACCCGCCCAAGAGGCGGGTTTTGTATATCTGCCTCATGGAATAAGTCTCAGTTAATGGAGCTAGTATGAAAAAAATAGCATTTTTTGGTAAACCTGGCAGTAGTAAGTCTACTTTGAGTAAAAATCGGGCATCAGCGACAGGAATACATTTGCATCAATTAGATTAAATTGTCTATGACAAAAAATGGTGATCTGTTAGGTCGAAAGAAGTACCACAGGGAACATGGAAATATACTATCGGCTGATAGTTGGATTATTGATGGCTTAGGTCCAAAGGAGTCATTTAATAAACGACTAGATGTGGCTGATACATTGGTCTATATAGACTTACCTTATGTTGTCAGTTATTGGTTAGTGACAAAAAGCCTTCTAAAAGGCTTGCTGGCTAAACCCGAAGGTTGGCCTCAGGGTAGTTCAATTGTAAAAGGAACTTTGCAAAGCTATAAAGTGTTAAAACATTGTCCAAAATATTGGAATGCAAAGCAGATTATTAAAATGTCCGTTTTGTTCCAGCTGCTAAGGTTATCCAGGCTGGTTTGCTGGCGTTGAAAGGGTAAGTTTTAATCGTCGGTATCGTCCAAAAGCAGCCATCGGACTAAAGGCTATTGTGAATTCGGCTCAATGATTATCGATGAGCTTTAGATAGTCAGACAAGCAGCAGATATAAGTGCTTTAAGACTATCCGAAGCGCAGGTATAACGTCTTAAACGGTACGCAAGAATACTGGAAATGACCGAGATTGACTCACCCCTGCACCGTTATTTTATTGAGTAATAAAATCATCGATAATTTGTTCATACATACCAGAATTGACCAGCTCAGCAAAAGCTCGATCGTATATATCTATTATTTCTTTGCCTCTGGGGTGGCCTTTAGGTACCAGTAAGTAGACTCCATTTTCGGGTAGTATTTGCTTGGTGGTATTAGTGAACATCGATGCTTTATATCTGGGAAATAATTTATTAATAATATAGTAACCTACAAATAAACTACTAGGAGTCAGGTCAATTCTGCCAGCCATTATCTTTTTGAAATTTTGCTCTTCACTTGGAACAAGCTCCACTTCTATATTATTTTTTTGCAGAACATCGGTACTTAGGTATGCTAAATTTCCGCCAATTCTATATTTTTTCAAATCTTCAAATGTATCCCAACTGACCTCTAAACTTTTGAGATGAAAAAACACAGTTTTAGTGACAATAATAGGTTGTTTGGAGTAGTAATAGGTTTCTTCCCTTTTTGCTGACTTTGACCAGGGAAGTGTACCTTCAACTTTAAGTTCTTCTGCGAATCTCATCGACCTTTTCCAGGGGTAGTATTTGTACAATACGTCGATGTCTGCAAGTTTAAACGTCTCTGTGACTATCGTCTGTGCAACCCTCGCTTGGGGGTCTTTCTCTGAGGTATAGGGTGGCCATTCTCCAGTAGAAAAAATCAGTGTTTGTGTAGCGTAAGCAGGAAGTGAAAACAGAACAAGTAAAAATATAACTAAGGCATGTCTCATTGGGTGCCCCTCAGAAGCTTTATTATGTCATTGAATTTTATTAAACAATCACTCAGAGTGGACTTCGGATAAAGGTATAGATCAGTAATAAAACCAATGTCTACAAGTATCAACTTTTGATTAATGGGCTGGTACTTTCTTAAATTCGCCTAATTATTTACCAAAAAGGAGAGCTAAGTGAAATATCTTTATCTTTGAAAAGTACATTTAAGTAATCGATTATTGTCAAATATTTGTTACATACTCGCCGCTATTGTAACATTGCGGGACAATTGATAAGGCTTAATAGTGAGTTCTAGCTTGAATTAGAAACATTTCCTAATAGCCGAAATATGCTTTTAGAGCCAAGGTAAATATGTTTGATGCTCTGTTCTGCTCTGTTCTGCTTAGTTATGAAGTGTCTACTGTTTTAGCTGCTGATTGGCTTTCATAAGACCTTTCACCAGGGCCTTTGGAATATCTGCAGCGTGCCAAGTCCAGGCGTTTCCTGATATGCGTTATAACAAATGAGAAGGAAATAGGCTTCTCATTGTTTAATAACGTGAAGTGTTGGACTTAAATCTCAACTGTCGTAAAGGTTGTCTATTATCTAGTAATCCTTTAACCAGCCTTGATCATATTCAGGGAAGCTGTTCACACTATGGCTGTCAGCCCAGTTCTGCAATTGTTGTTGTGCTTGAGCCAGTTCTTCTAAGGTCAGGGTATTATCATCCAGCTTGTAGACAAACTCAGAAGCTGCGTAACTAAAATCTAAAATGCTCATTGCCTTTACATCCCCTTGTTCGGCTGCCGCTTTTAACTGGCGTTGTCTGCGGTAGATGCGATTCATCTGCGCTTTGAGGCCGCGCACATAGATAATATCTTTAAGGTAGGAGTGGCCTTTAACATATTTGTAGATGATAGCTAAGCCCAGTGCCGCAATCACTACTCCGGCAACGTTTAACCAGAAGTTATCGCCATCCCCAGATCCGATCAGGGCAATAAGCGTAGTAGATACTCCCAAGGCAATTATGAGCATGTAGAGACAAATGGCAAAGAAAGTGTTTTTTAAACGTTTACCGTACTGAGCTTTGTCGATAGCGGGGAATTGCATGGCTGGTTTCTCATTTCTCATTGTGGGCCGCAGTATAGTGGAGCGCTGTTTAACAATCTACTCAGTAATGCTGTGGAAAGTACTGTCGCGCATCTGCCGGTATTGATGGGGGGAAATACCCATGACTTTCTTAAAAATCCGCGAAAAGTAATAAGTATCTTCATAGCCCAGGCTATAGCTGATCTCTTTGATTGACTTGGTAGAAATATCTAAGAGGTGACAGGCGCGTTCAATTTTTAAATGAATAAAGTAGTTGATTGGGGTGCTGTTGGTCAGTTCCTTGTATTTCTTAATAAAGTGGAATTTGGATAAATTGACGCTTTGCGCCAAGGTCTGCAAATCCAATTTTTGGTGCAAGCTAGATTGCATCACAGAGTGTACCAACTCTAAGTCGAATTGATGTGCTACCAACTGCGCTTTGGCCAGTGGTTTTAACTGCGCGATATAAGTGAGTATCTGTCGCAACATATTAGAGGCGTGAATAAAGGCGCTAAAGTTAATACTGGACTGTAAGCTTTCCAGCAGTATTTCGAAGTTGGCGATTAGGCGGGCATTGACTCCAACTCGAATGATGAAGTTGTCTTGTCGCTCATTTAAATACTCGATGAAATCACTGCTTTTATCGCCACCGAAGTGAATCCAATAGACCGTCCAGGGGTTGTCATCACTGGCCTGGTAGGAGTGGGCGACGCCGCGAGGCAACAGCAGTAAGTCGCCGGCATTGATGCTGTAACTGGTGTTTTCCAACTGGCAATTTCCGCCCCCCTCGACACAGTAAATTAACAAGTTGTCATCGTGTACCCGGCGCAACATAGTATGTTTTTTTGCATGCTTGTAGTAACCGGAGGCTTTTGGGTACAAGTCACCACAGAGTGGGTTCTGCGCCAATTTATTGGTGACAGTTCTCGGTACTACAAGGCGTAAGCTGCCTGATGGAAGAGGCCAGTTGGAGGGCTGACTCATTAACGAGACCTATAATAATGGGTTGAAGTAATCGCAATATAATCCATCAATTGCACAAGATTATCAATCCTTGTACTGCTTTTTATGTGCTTAAATTAACTTAATAACCAAGACTGACCAAAACTGCTGAAAGTCTATAGCGGTAGGGTTTAATTCAGAGCACAGGAAAACTTATCATGATCAAGCAAGTTCCACTGTTAATCAACGGTGAATTCATTACCAGTAAAAGCACTCAGCTTATAGATGTTACTAACCCGGCGACCCAGGAAGTGATTGCTCAAGTGCCTTGCGCTACTGATGAAGAAATTACTCAGGCGATAGAAGGTGCTAAACAAGCTTTTGAAATCTGGAAAGAGAAATCGGTAGGCGACAGAGCACGTGTGATGCTGGCCTATCAGGCGCTATTAAAAACGCATCAGGAAGAGATTGCCACCATTTTGTCCCAGGAATCAGGCAAAACCTTTCCGGATGCTATGGGTGATGTCTGGCGCGGTATTGAAGTGGTTGAGCACGCTGCCAACGTCGCATCTCTTACTATGGGTGAAACATTGGAAAATGTCGCTCGCAAAATTGACTGCTACAGTTTTACTCAGCCTCTGGGCGTGTGTGTCGGTGTAACACCTTTTAACTTCCCGGCAATGATTCCACTGTGGATGTTCCCTATTGCTATCGCTTGTGGCAACGCTTTTATCCTCAAGCCATCTGAACAAAACCCTATGACACCTGTGCGTCTGGCAGAGTTGTTTATTGAAGCGGGCGCGCCAAGTGGGATTTTACAAGTACTGCATGGCGGCAAAGAAGTGGTACAACAATTGTTAGTACACCCCGATACTCCGGCTATTTCTTTTGTCGGCTCAGTCGCTGTTGGTGAGTACATCTACCGCACGGGTACCGATCACATGAAACGGGTACAAGCTTTTGCCGGTGCTAAAAACCACATGGTGATTATGCCTGACGCCGCCAAGAAGCAAGTGATCAACAATATTGCTGGTGCCTCTGTAGGTGCAGCGGGTCAGCGTTGTATGGCCATTTCAGTGGCGGTGTTTGTCGGCGATTCTAAAAAGTGGATCCCAGAGATTAAAGAGGCACTGGCTAAAGTACGCCCGGGTGCCTGGGATGATGCCGAAGCGGGTTACGGTCCTCAGATCAACCCAGCCGCTAAAGAGCGTGTTCTAGGTTTTATTGCCGAGGGCAAAGCGGCGGGTGCCAACTGCATCCTGGATGGATCAGATGTGCAAGTACCAGGTTTACCCCATGGCAACTTCGTTGGTCCAACAATGTTCACCAATGTCACTACTGATATGTCAATTTACAAAGAGGAAATCTTTGGACCGGTTCTGATCACTTTGGAAGTAGAAACACTGGAACAAGCGATCGCCCTGATCAATGAAAACCCCTACGGTAATGGCACGTCGATCTTTACCGCCTCTGGTGCTGCAGCGCGTAAATACCAGCATGAAATCAAAGTCGGCATCGTCGGTATTAACGTTCCGGTCCCTGTGCCGCTACCGATGTTTTCTTTCACCGGCTGGCGCAAGTCGTTTTACGGAGATCAGCACGCTTACGGCAAACAGGCCTTTAAGTTCTACACTGAAACTAAGACTGTCACAGCGCGCTGGTTCGAGGATGATATAGATACTGGGGTTAACACGACTATTGATATGAAGTAATAGTCCTGAGATCCTGGGATTTTTTAGGGCCTGATGCATGAATAGTGCATCGGGCTTTTGCTTATATGCTCATAAGGCTATATAAACAAGAGATAAAGTGTCACTAGAGCTGCGAGTCATTATTAAGCGCTAACAAAATAACAAAGGCGAAACTGTCATGGATTTTGAATTAAACGAAGATCAACTGGCGTATAGCGACATGGCCAAGGCGTTTGCTGAAAACGAACTAGCGCCCAACGCTGCCCATTGGGATGAACAGCAACACTTTCCGGTGGAGGTATTAAAGCGTGCCGGTGAGATGGGTCTCTGTGGTTTATACACGCCAGAAGAGGGCGGCGGCTTAGGTCTGTCTCGCTTAGATTCCAGCATTATTTTCGAGCAGATGGCCGCAGGTTGTACTGCAACAACTGCCTATCTGACTATCCATAACATGGTCAGCTGGATGTTGAGTACTTTTGCCACTGATAGCTGTAAAGCCCAGTGGAGTGAAGCCTTAAGTAGCGGTGACAAGTTAGGTTCTTACTGCCTGACGGAGCCCAATGCTGGTTCAGATGCCGCCTCACTTAAAACCAATGCCCGTAAACAGGGCGATAAATACATAATCAATGGCGGGAAAGTGTTTATCTCCGGAGCCGGGGAAACAGATCTGCTGTTAGTCATGGCGAGAACCTCAGGCAAGGGAGCAAAAGGTATTTCAGCCTTTGCCGTTGCCGCCGATTCTGCCGGCATCAGCTATGGCCGCAAAGAAAAGAAAATGGGCTGGAACTGTCAGCCGACCCGCTCTATAACTTTTGAAAACGTCGAGATCGACGCCGATTGTCTATTGGGCACAGAGGGCGACGGTTTTAAAATTGCCATGCAAGGGTTGGATGGTGGCAGGGTGAATATCGCTACTTGTTCGGTAGGTACCGCTCAGGCAGCACTGACATATGCACTGAGATATCTACATGAGCGTCAGCAATTTGGCAGAGAGCTGGCCAGTTTTCAGGCACTGCAATTTAAAGTCGCGAACATGAACACTGAACTGGTTGCCGCACGGCAGATGGTGCGTTTAGCCGCTTCCAAATTGGATAATAAACACCCGGACCGCAGTACCTACTGTGCCATGGCGAAACGTTTTGCCACCGATGTGTGTTTTAATATTTGTGATGAAGCGCTACAAATTCTTGGCGGTAACGGTTATATGCAAGAATATCCACTGGAGCGTTATCTGCGGGACTCAAGAGTACACAGAATTTTAGAGGGCACCAATGAAATCATGAACGTGATTATAGCCCGTCGTATTTTAATCGAAGAAACCAATCAGATTTTATAATTCACCATTAGCCCTTGGCTGTCTGTCATTGTTATAGACGGCTTTTGAGAGTAGAGACTATGACAAAAAATTACCCGGATACACTGCTACTAGAAAAGCAGGGAAATGTGGCTATTATTACCTTGAACAATGCCCCTGCCAATACTTGGACGAAACAGAGTTTAATCGGTTTAATCGATATAGTAACTGACCTGAACGCAGATTTATCGATCTACAGTTTGGTGATCCGCTCGGCCACTGATAAATTTTTCTCCGCCGGGGCCGATTTGAATTTGTTCAGTGATGGCGACTTAGCCGTGGCCCGGGATATGGGTAAATATTTTGGAGAGGCGTTTTACGTATTGTCCCAATTTCGCGGGGTATCTATTGCCGCCGTCAATGGCTGGGCAATGGGTGGCGGACTAGAAGTGGCACTGGCCTGTGATATTCGTATCGCCGAAGAGAAGGCAATTATGGCGCTACCAGAAGCTAAAGTTGGCTTGCTTCCCTGTGCGGGTGGCACGCAAAACTTGACCATGCTGGTAGGTGAGGGCTGGGCGAAAAAAATCATTCTCTGTGGTGAGCGAGTGGATGCAGCAACCGCGCTGCGCATTGGTTTAGTGGAAGAGTGCGTAGAAAATGGCAGCTCTTACACCCGGGCATTAACACTGGCGCAGCAAGTTGCACAGCAGAGTCCTAAATCGGTCGCCGCTTGCAAAACCCTGATTCAATCGAATCGTAGCCGCAGTTGGGATCAGGGATACATAATAGAGCGGGAACTGTTTGTCGATCTGTTCCACACTGCTGATCAAAAAGAGGGAGTTAATGCTTTCCTGGAAAAGCGTACTCCGCAGTGGACCAACAAATAACTAATAAGAATCAGGCCCAGAGGGAGAGTTAATTATGAGCTCAGTATTGTTCCATGAGCATTTGGCCGATAACGGCAAAAAAATTATTGAAATTATTCTCAACGCCGAGCGCTCTTTAAATGCGTTGTCGCTGGATATGATCAAGTTGATGCAGCCTAAGCTGGATCAATACGCCAGCGATGATAGTGTCGTCGCTATCCTACTAGACAGTGTCGGCGAGAAGGCATTTTGTGCCGGTGGTGATGTGGTTAGTTTGTATCACGGCTTAAAAAACTCCGGGACCGCAGAATTTGCCACTGAGTATTTTAGTCAGGAGTACCGTTTGGACTACAGTATTCACACTTACCCTAAGCCAATCATCGGCTGGGGAGCGGGAATAGTGATGGGCGGCGGTTTAGGTTTGCTGTCTGGGTGCAGTCATCGGATAGTGACTCAAAGCACTATGATAGCGATGCCTGAAGTGACTATTGGGCTCTATCCTGATGTGGGTGCCAGCTGGTTTTTGAATCGCTGCCCTGGCAGGACTGGGTTGTTTTTGGGTATCACTGGCGCGCGCATCAACGCCGCTGACGCGGTCTTTATCGGCATAGCAGATCGCCAATTAGACAATCAGCAGCGCCCGGAGCTGTTGCGCAAGCTATTGCAGGCAAACTGGCATGACAGTAGTGCAGCGGATGCAACTATTGCCAATATACTACGCGATCTGGAAGCCCAGGCGACTGAGAACTCACAAATATCGCAAGTGCGCCAGCATTTTGACTTGATTCAGAGCTTAACGGATGTGGATTGCGCCGATGATTTTGTCAGCAATTTATTGGCCCTTGAGTTAGACGATAGCTGGGTGGTTAAAGCACAAAAAGCGGTTGCTCACGGCAGTCCAATGTCTATCGCTATGATCTATCGACAGCTACAAACGACTAAGCATTTATCCTTAAAAGAAGTGTTTATCGAAGAGCTGGCCCTGTCGACTCAATGTTGTGCTATCGGCGAATTGGCAGAGGGAATCAGAGCTTTATTAGTTGATAAGGACGGTAAACCAGATTGGCGTTTTAAAACAGTCGCAGCGGTTGATCAAGCTTTTCTCGATCAGTTATTTGTATCCCCCTGGGCGGCGAATCCACTGCAGGATTTGTAAGTTATATTAAAGTATAAAGATAGATTGTTATTATAAATGTCTGTTATTAAAAACAATATAGTAGTGCTAGCAAGTGCTGCTGCAATAAATGCGAGAATATACAATGGCGAATATAGGATTTATCGGTTTAGGTAATATGGGTGGCCCTATGGCCAGAAATTTAGTCAAAGCCGGCCATGCGGTAACTGTTTTTGACTTGTCTAAAGAAGCCGTGGCGACTTTAGTTGATGCCGGTGCCAGCGCTGCGCAATCGGCAAAAGAGGCGGTCGCTGGCGCTGAATTCGTCATCAGTATGCTGCCTGCCGGTCAGCATGTCGAAGGGTTGTATATGGGCGGTGATGATCCGTTGTTTGATCACCTGCAGGAGGGAGCACTGGTAATTGATTCATCCACTATCGATGCAAAAACGGCACAAAAAGTGGCTGCTGTGGCTGCAGATAGAGGCATTAATTTTATCGATGCGCCGGTTTCAGGCGGTGTAGGTGGTGCTGTCGCCGGTACTCTTTCTTTTATGGTAGGAGCCAATGAGCAACAGTTTGCCACTGCCAAAGTGGTACTGGATGTAATGGGTAAGAACATTTTCCATGCCGGGATTCAAGGCAGCGGTCAAATTGCTAAAGCTTGCAACAATATGTTGCTGGCGATTTTAATGACCGGGACCAGTGAAGCGTTAAACATGGGGGTTAAAAATGGCCTGGATCCAGCGGTACTGTCAGAAATTATGCGCTTGAGTTCAGGCGGCAACTGGGCGCTGGAAGTCTATAACCCGTTTCCAGGGGTAATGCCCAACGCGCCTGCCTCAAATAATTATCAAGGTGGCTTCCAGACTGATCTGATGTTTAAGGATTTGGGCTTAGCGATGGAGTTATCCCAGCTTAGTGCCTCTCCAACCCCAATGGGCTCACAGGCGCGAGCGCTGTTTAATATGCATAAGATCAAAGGCAATGGTGGTCTGGATTTTTCCAGTGTCATCCAGCAGTACCAAGATCAAGATCAAAGCTGATTTACGCAAACTTAGGCGCGCCCTGGGCTCAACGGTAAAGGTCAGTATTGTTTAATATCGCGAATAAAACACCCCTTCTACAGCAGGCTGATTCAGTGCCTGCTGCTTTTTTTCTGAAATAAACCCCAAATTATTACTGGCTGCTGCTTCCTTAATTTGTGATTGTCGTTAGATAGGCGGTAAACTGTGTACTGACAAGTACTTAGATACAACGACAGCCGCTTGAATGAAAATCTTACGACTAAAGAACTATGTATTGTCGACAATATCTTATATATAATGAGGAAGTTACAAGTTGTTAGTATCATTTTTCTAAATCTGTTAACAATGTTGTAAATTTATGACCTTTAATCAAGAGCCAAAAGGTCATCGCACGGAGCCAATTAAAAAAATAATAGTGGAGTTTTTATGGATTACCCTGAGCAATATCAAAATTCTTTGCACAACAGTGGCAGCTACTGGCTGGAGCAGGCAAAGAATATCAGCTGGTATAAGCAACCTTCAATTGGCTTGCGCCACGGTGCTGACAATAGCTACAGCTGGTTTGACGATGGGCAACTCAACACTTGTTATTTAGCAGTAGATAGCCAGGTAGAACAGGGGCGTGGTGAGCAGATCGCCTTCTATTACGATTCTCCCGCGGCGGGAGTAAAACAAAAAATCAGCTACGCTGCGTTACTGCAACAGGTCAGTGTTTTTGCCGGGGCGATGCTGGAGATGGGGGTGGCCAAAGGTGATCGAGTGATCATCTATATGCCGATGATTCCGCAAGCGGCAGTGGCTATGCTGGCCTGTGCGCGTATTGGCGCTGTGCACTCGGTAGTATTTGGTGGCTTTGCCGCCAATGAATTAGCGGTGCGCATCGACGATGCAGAAGCCAAACTCATTATCACCGCCTCCTGCGGTATTGAATTCGAAAAAATTATTGCCTATAAGCCGCTGGTGGATAAAGCCATCGCTCTGGCGAAGCACAAACCGAAAAAGACCGTAGTGCTACAGCGCGAGATGTTATTAGCAACATTGGATGTCGCTATGGATGTCAGCTGGGATCAGTTTGTCGAAAAAGCCCAGCCAACAGCTTGTGTCAGCGTTGCCAGTAACGATCCGCTATACATTTTGTACACCTCAGGTACCACCGGAAAACCCAAGGGAATAGTACGGGACAATGGTGGTCATGCCGTTGCTTTAAAGCTGGCTTTCAACGGTATCTACGGCATGGATGAAAACGATGTCTGGTGGGCGGCCTCAGATATAGGTTGGGTAGTTGGTCATTCATTTATTGTCTACGGACCCTTAATCTGTGGAGCCAGTAGTGTTTTTTACGAGGGCAAGCCGATCAGATCACCAGATGCCGGCGCTTTTTGGCGGGTAATCAGTGAGTATAAGGTTAACTCGATGATGTGTGCTCCCACGGCATTTAGAGCAATCCGCAAAGAAGATTCCAGTGGCTCACTGGTGTCTAAATACGATTTAAAAAGTTTGCGTTGGGTGTTTGTAGCAGGGGAGAAGCTTGACTCTTCTACTTATCACTGGCTGCAAGATTTGCTGCAAGTGCCGATTTTGGATCACTGGTGGCAAACCGAAACCGGCTGGCCGATGACCTCGCCGATGATGGGTTGGGACAGTCCCTCCGCTGCCAGGCTAGGATCTACCAACAAATGCACCCCGGGTTATGATATTCGAGTAGTCGCAGAAGATGGCAGCGAAGTTGACGTTAATCAAGTGGGTAATATTTGTCTTAAACTGCCATTGCCGCCGGGTGTTTCAACCAGTATCTGGAATCAACCGGAGCGCTATCAGCAAGCTTACTTGTCGACCTTCGCCGGTTATTACCACACCGGTGATGGCGGTTATATAGATGAAGATGGCTATATTTATATTACCGGGCGCACCGATGACGTTATCAATGTTTCTGGCCATCGGCTCTCTACCGGAGAAATGGAAGAGGTTGTCTCCAGCCATGAGGAAGTCGCAGAATGTGCGGTGATAGCGGTTAACTGTACCCTTAAAGGACAGATACCGGTTGGCCTGGTGGTGCTGAAAACGGATGCCGATATCACAGATGAGCAATTACAGGCAGACTTAGTTGCCAAGGTAAGGGAGCAGATCGGTGCGCTGGCCTGTTTTAAGGATGTGTTTGTAGTACAGCGGTTACCAAAGACCCGTTCCGGAAAAATATTGCGGGCGGTACTGCGAAAGATCGCCGCTCACCAGCCTTATCAAGTCCCCGCAACGATAGACGACCCGGCGATACTGGCAGAGATAGAAGGGCATTTAGCTAAATATTACTCTCGCTAATAAGTACCGCGAATGCTCATGGGCTGAGCGCTCGCGGTGTGTGCTTAAACAGCGATAAATAGTTTATACCGTTATCGTTTATAACGATTAGCAATCGCTTTACACAGCTCTATGCACTGGCCGAAACCCGTTAAACAAAGCGAGGGTTTTAGCCGACGTATAGGCAATGCTTGTTAAACTACCATATCTACTTGTTGGATATACCCGGCTTCACCTGCATCTGTCAGGTAAAAACTAGAGGCTTTAACTTGGCCGTTAAACTGGTTGTCAGCGCCTTTCAGGTCAAACGAGGTATCAGTAGCTCCTAAGTAGATTGCACCGATATCCATGCTGCTCAGGCCGAGCAGGCTGTCAACATTGTCTGTTTTGGTCCAGAGCTTTAAATCTTTAAAGATACTGTCCGCTTCATCAATGAAGTTATTACCATCTTCATCATAGGCTGCCAAATCTGCAAAGCCATTACCTGAAAGGGCCCCAAACAGTTCCGAGCCATCATTTATTATGCCGTCACCGTTTTTGTCCAGTGCCAGCAGGGCGCCATTGGTGAAAAAGCTGATCATCTCTTCGTTGCCATCTGCATCAATGTCAAAACTGTACTTCTGATCGGCAAGCTCTGCTGCAGTGCCTGGATAGTTAAAAATTAACGGGTCTTCGAACTGTATGTTTTGGGTAAACTCGGTAGTGGATTGGTAATTGTATTCCCTCTCCATTTTCATTTCTAAGGCAAAAGAGAAGTCCAGTCCATCTGCAGTGGTGACCGTTCCGCTGGAGCTGAACTCGAGACTCTCGTGTTCTGTGACTGTCTCTGTCGTCTGCAAGCTTATTTGGATACTGATGCCTCCTGGTTGCTGGGGAATTGACTGGTCCTCAGACCCATGATATTGGCAGCAGAGTGGGTCATTCATTTGCTCGGCTTGAGGCAAATCAGAATTATCGGTTGCCAGCGTCTTTCCCGGCGCTAAGATGGCCTGTAGCAAACTACGGAACAATTTGATCTGGGTGAGTAATTGTTGGTCCTGAAAGTCTTTGTGCTGTTCGGCACTGCGAAATTTAAATCCCTCTTTAGTCATTACCAGAATAGAATTACTGTTAGCATCATCTTCTTGCCCGAGGGCACTGACTGCTTGGTTTGGCTGTTGCAATAGCGCGGCGAAGCGCTCGGCCAGCTCGCTATGCTCTGAAAGGTAGGGGGGTTCGGGACTGTTGCCGAAATAAGCGTTAGTCATGGTTGAAAAGGTTCTGCTCTCACTTTTTTCGTGTTTGGAGCTAATATTTATTTCACTTGCTTGAATAATCATTGCACATCTCCAGATAATATTTAGTCAGAGAAACTGCTGTGATTATTAATATCGCACAGTAATAACTTTGAATAAAAATCAAATGACACAAACTAATATGTATTTATTAATTTGCAAATTAACTGCTGCTCAAATAATAACTATTGATTGTCATTGGTAGCTAAAAGAGTAATAAAATCTAATTCCAGTTTTTCTGAATGTGCATAGATTTTTCACCTTGTGGCTGTTTTACCAGAAGTGTTAGACAAAGCTTCTCTATAGAGGTTTATCTTTTACAAAACCACTGTAAAACATATAACAACAAGTCTTCACTGTCTGTGATCAGGAAACAAGCTTCCCACAGCACAGCAATCACCTTAGTTAAGTGTTTGAATATCCAGTAAATATCACTTAATATAGCGCCAAATCAAATATTTAGAAGCTATAGTTAAGGTTGATCCGTATAGTAGTTGCCTATTGTTTTTCTCCTGCATGTGGGTGATTAGCCTCCTGAAAAAACAGCCAGGGGGCTCTATACAACCAAGCAATTACTATGCCATTAGTTTTATATGCTTAAATGAAAGCTGTGATAGAACTAGAAAAGAAATTTTTACGCCGTAATTATGCTAAGGCGAGAAGGGTTGTTGTTGTTTTAAAGATATAAATCATGAGCTTTTTTGATAAACATGAAGAGTATAAAGTTTATCGAATCGCTTGAAAATATTATTATATTTACGGCAAGACTTGGCTGGCCGGCAATATTATATTGCCAGCGGACCAGTGTTAAATATAAAGCGGCAATCTTTAGCCATTTTTTAATTGTGACCAAGCCTGATCTGCTAGCTTTCGATAACTTTCCCAGTCACCTTTTAACCAGCGCTGGCGCCCGGCCTCTGCATAAAACAAATGCAGCTCATCGCCAAAGAACTCCCAAATTTTTCCGCTGGTAGGAACTAACCCCTCACCTAAGCTAAGGGCATTGGCGCAGTGCCCATTATACAATGGGCGATATTTAGCGGGGTTGGCAGCAAATTTATCGGCCGATGTCTGATTGGCGAAGTACCAGTTTGCATCCAGGTATTTAACGATGAAGGTCTTTTTTCCCTTGACCTGACGGTGGTTTTTTCTTACCTGCGGGTCGTGATAGGCGACTGTGTCGTGGCTGCCGATGGCCTTGTCGCCCCAATAGCTTTTACTGATGGCTTCGGTTGCAGAGGCAGCGGACGCCATCGCCAGAGCAATAATAAAACTACACAGGGTGATAACTTGCTTCATGGTTAAATCCTTTTGTGTTGTAAGTCTAAACTAGACCTAATGCACAACTGCAAGTTCCTCAATCAAAATCATTATAGTTTTTAAGTATTTAAGATTTTGTCAAATGCGCTCAAGCCATTGGACATAAATGACTAAAGCGCTAATCCTTAAGTGTGGTAAGTGCGTATAATCCCTGTGGTTTCTCTCGTTTATATAGTGTTAGGAGCAGCGGACAAAAACTGAAAACTGCTTAGCTGCCAAAGCTAGCGCGTCTTGATAGTGATTTTGCGCAGTAAGCTATTGTTCCTGTTCGTCCTGATCATCTATTTTTTTGTGCTTGGCGATTTTGCTGCTTAGCACTGCCGTTATAGCTGCCGCTGATATTGCACCGGCTATAGCAGGTTTGTCTGTGGATGCAGCTGACTCTGTATGCAGCTCAGGTTCACCTTTAACAGAGGAGTGCTGCAGTTTGTTTTGATAGTCGAGCTTTTGCAGCTGTTCCATTTCATCGGATAAACGCACTTTAACTTCACGGTGGGCAAATTCAATCCCAGCGGCGGCCAGTGCATCTCTGACTCGGGTATAGGCTACCCGGCGTACCACCCATTGCTCGCCAGGCTTTGCGGTGAACTTCATGCGGATGATTAACGCCGATTCCTCAACTCGCATCACCCCTTGGGACTTTAATGGCTGGAGCATATTGGGTCCGATTTCCGGGTCTTCAAGCATTTTCTGGCCAATTTTTTTAATGATTTTCCGTACTTTCTCGATATCTACATCATAGGGCAGGCGCAGTTCAAGCTTCATAGTGACCCAGTCTCGGCTAAGGTTTTTGACAGTGTTGATTTCACCGTAGGGGACTGTCTGTACCGCCCCCAAGTGGTGTCGTAAACGCATTGAGCGCACCGAGAGCTTTTCAACCGTACCTTTCATACCTGCCACTTCTACGTATTCTCCCTTGCGAAATGCATCGTCTATGAGGAAGAACATCCCGGAAATAATATCTTGGACTAATTTTTGCGAGCCAAACCCTATGGCGATACCAATGACACTGGCACCTGCTAAAAGCGGTCCAATTTGCACCCCAATAGAGTAGAGCACCGACATCACCACTATCAGTAATAACAATATCAACAAGATAGTGCGAAACAATGGCAGTAGTGTCTCACTTCGACTGGCGGTAGCGCTTGCTCCTTCACCGTCAATCTCAGCGTTCTCAGCGTTCTCAGCGTTGCTGTCATCAGGTAATAGTCGCTCCATCCACAGCTGAATAGCTTCCCAGATAAGAAAGCCCAGCAAAATGGTGATACCGATGTCCATTGTCGAAGATAAAATACTGCTGCCGCTGGATGAACTCAATTTCTCCATTGGTTGAAAACCCCATGCATCGAGAAAGCTAATCACTAATACACTGAGCAGTAACAGCCGCACTACACTGCGAATCATAAAGATGAAGCGCTGTTTACGTCTTTGAAAGCCTGGGGTTTGAAACAGCTCCAGAGCGACTAACTTAAGTAGCAGCGATGAGACCAATAAATCCAGGATAGGGAAGAGTAAGGTAATCCACCAAGCCAGTTGTATCGCTTGCTGGCGTTCAAAGTCACCGCTTAATACTTGTATTTGCCAGTTTAAAAACGCCATAGTGATCACGAAGGTGACTATTGATGGCCAGATCAGCGCGCGGTTAGCATAAGGATAGTTTGCGTTATCATCGACAATTTTACTGCTGGAGAACATTACTCGATCTATATCGTAACGCTGGCTCCAGACAAACCAGAAAATGATCGGATTAATAACCAAACCAAAGAGTACCGACATAGCCAGTAACATATGCTCGGCGCTGAGGCCATTAGTGAAAAACAGGAATAAAACCTCTGTGCCTATTAAAAAAGCGAAGGTAAAGCCTGCTATGCAGCGGTATAGTGCTTTGATGTTGATTGTCTCGTCAATCAGCCCCAAGCCCTTTGGCGCGGGATTAATCAATAACTTAGCTAATAAAGTGGTCAGCCTATAGAGCAGTACCACAGAAAAAATCGATTCCACCAGCATGCCACGTGAATTGCCTGCTGCACTTAAATTATCTGTCGTGGCGGTCAAATTTGTTACTTCGGTGGTGATAATGTCGCCGAGGACGAAGCCGGCTGCAGAAAAAATCATCAAGCCAATAAAATTGATGAAAAAATTATAAAAAGCATAGCTGTTGCGTTGCTCGGGGTGATTCGCTTTCTGCAGCGCTCTGTTATCGTCGACGCTACGCTGCCAGCGGTAAATCAACAGCCACTCTATGAATCTGGCGGACAGTAACATTGCCAGCAACTGAGCGAGCAGTTGCACAACGCCACTAATTCCACCCTGAGGGACAAAAGTTTTGAACACAAAGTTCACTTGTAACCAAAAAGTGTCACTGACTGCTAGCGTGGCTTGAATCCCGCGGCCTAAAGGAGAGGAGGGGTCTTTAGCCCCTTTTAGTAGGGCGATCACAGACATAGATTGGTGCAGGTCAGATGTGAGGTTATTCTCCGCCTGTTGCCGTATTTGCTGAAGCAGTAAGCTGCGGACTTGTTTTTCATCTAATGGCGCCAGAAAATCACCCACATGCTCGGGCAGGATTTGCTCGGGGATTGTGATGGCATCTTCAACAACTTCTGCATTGCCAAACAATGGATTAGCAGGTGTAGACACTGACAGAGCCAGCATTGAAATCAGCAGCAGAAGTTTGAGCAGAGCTCGGTTAGTATTTACTGTGTTCATAGTCAACCTGAGTGATAGCTATTGAAAATGAGTCGCTGCCACTGGCGGCGACCTAGAATTTTGAGGCAAGTTGCAGAAATTATTTTACATTTTCCCGCCGCATCCATAATGATTTTATGCTCTATTTTAAAATCTTTGGATTTAGGCGCAAGTTGGTGCTCTGGTCTGTATTATTACCGCCCTGGAGGGCCGTACACCTCTCATATTAAAGTATTTAGACAATCAGAGCAGAAATAATTAAGGCGAATAGACACAAGATTACACTAGCTTACATAAGAGAATAAGCCCGTTATCTATTCAGTACGGTAAAAAATATATTTATAAATATTCAAATGAGGGGACCGTTGTCGATCGAGAACGACTATAAGAGCAGAGCTTTTCAGTGCAGAAGAGGGTGGAACTCTAGCAGGGCGTGACTAGCTATTACTGCTCGTTTTGCGTTGTCGCCACCATATAGCCAGACCATACAAACCAAAAATATAACCCAGGGCGCCGATAATATCCTGAAAACGTGCTTTTTCTTCGAGGGAATTAAGCTGTTCACTTAATGGTTGGATCTGTATTGCCAGTTGCTCGGCTATAACGCTTTGCAATTGCTGTCCAGAGAATAGCTTTTGCCCCAATTGGCCTTTTTGGCTGTTTGTCACGGCCGCATTTTCTGGAAGCCTATCCAGCTGGCTGATATTTTTTATCTGCCATTTGGCGATGTGCCCGTCGAGGCTATCGGCAATAATTTGGTAGTTACCTGCCGACAGCCTGAAATCAAATTTCCCCTGCGGGTCAGTGACCGGTCTGTCAGTCACAGTGCCATTGCTATCGATTACTTTTAAAGACAAATTTGCCAGTGTGGAACCGCCGGCAAAATAGACTTTACCGCGGATTTTAAAAATCTGTTGCTCGCTGCTTACAGGCTGAGCGTAGGCAAATATTTTTAATAAATGCGCGTTGGCAGCCTGGCTACATAACAAGGTTGCGCATAGCAAAATCGTTTTTAGTCTCATTAATTGCTCACTGGAGTATAAAAAGCGCTGGGGGATGTTCTGACCAGAAAGCTTACAACAACTGCAGTGACTGCCCCTTCAATGATCATCAGTGGTATGTTTGTGGCTAAGATTACCTTCATCATAGGTGCAAACTCCTGGCCGCTTAAGACTAAGCTGGCTCCGAGTAACGAGGTGGTAAGGGCAATGCCGCTAGCGCCTGCGATTGCACCAATTATCATTGCATAACGCCTGGAGTTTGCACCACCATGCGCCAGGTGAGATAGCAGCAGCGGCCGCAGACAAAGGGCCACAACAATGGCCGGCAACGCCATATTAAAGGTATTCACCCCCAGCACTAATAACCCACCGTAGCCGAAAAACATCAGCTGCAGTATCAACGCCACAAAAATTGCCGGTACCGCTGCCCAACCGAGCATTAACCCCATCAAACCATTAAACAATAAGTGAATAGAACTGGGGCCAACCGGGAAAGTGATCATTGAGGAGATGAAAAACACCGCCGCCAGCATCGCTGTCTGTGGGATTTTATCGGTATCCAGTTTTTTCAAACCGTAGCTGAGCACGACAAGGGTGCCCAGCGCACCTAGTGCTAGTATTGGCGTGCTGACTACGCCGTCAGGTATATGTGCCATATCTAAACCTTTATTGCATTGCTTTAGCGTTGATCCAGATCAAGCCGCCGAGCTCAACTGGCACCATGGCGCCAGTGGGAGCTTTAAGTTGGTAATTGGCGTCGCGTAGTGCTGCGAACCCCCACCATCCGGCCCTGGGCATGACATAGCTGAAAGTGCCGTTGGCGTCAGCTTTGATCACTTGAGTGATATAACTATCAGTAGGGGCGGTCACTGAGCCATCGTTGCGCCATTCCACTTCGACTTCTGCAAAAGGCACTGCTTTCCCCTGCGCTTTGACGATACCGCGAAATGCATTGCCAGCCCACAAGCTGTAAGGACGGGTTAAAGGCTCTATTTCCACCGGTAAATTTAAGTTTTGATCCCAGCCGTTAAAGTCCCCGTAGCCATCTACGATCACTTTGCTGTAGTGAATGATCATCTTGCCTTCGGCTGCTTCCCAGTATGGCTGTGGCTCAATGGCAAAGCTTAAATCACCAGGTTCAGTGACTTGGTAGTCGAATGTCCACTGCTGAGTTTTGCTGTTGCCAGCTGCCTTTAAAGAGGGCAGCAAATCGGTATGAGTGCCGTTACTAAAAACGCTCAGTGCTTTGGGCTTTTGCATGTTCATCACTGGCCCCTGAGTCATCGGGTGGGTGAAGCGCACTGTGAAGCTAAGAGGCTGCTGTTGATCAGCGTTTAAAAAATCCCGATCGGGGATTATTTCCTGAAAATGCGCGTAGCTGTTACCAGTGGCAATTATCATACAGCAGGCGTAAAGTGCTTTTCTAGATGCTTGTTTAATATGAGTGAAACAGTACATATAAGCCTTATGAAGAAAATATAATTCGTCTGAATAATAGGTGAAATCATACGAATTTACAATTATTCATACTGTTATTTTCTTTGCTGGGAAAACCGCAGTGGGCATGCAAAGTTAAATGAACTTATCGTCGGGTGAAATAATGCACAAACTACAATTGCACGGTATTGAGCAAAGTGTTTACTGCAAAATAGTCGCTCTCGTTCTGCAGCTAAAAAAACTACACTACCAGCATGTTGAAACTAATATTTTTGCCAGTGAAGAAATACGCGATAAGCACAGCCAACTGCATCCGTTTAAAAAGATTCCAGTGCTCACTCACGGCGACTTTACCTTATACGAAGTGGCTGCTATTACCCGATATATAGATGAGAGTTTCAGCGGCAGGGAGTTACAGCCAGCAACGGCTAAGCAAAGAGCCAAAATGACCCAAATTATCTCGCTGATGGACAGCTATGCCTATCAGCCTGTGGTCTGGGGTATCTATGTGCAATGTTCAGTTAGCCCCGCTAGAGGGGAGTCGCCAGACTCACAAATCGTTAAACTTGCCCTGGAAGAAGCAACTGTCTGTCTAAATGTTCTGGCAGAGTTCTTGGCTGAACAGCCCTATCTTACTGGGAATGAGCTGACACTGGCGGACTGTCATGTGCACCCGATGCTTGAATGTCTGTTGAAATGTGCTGAGGGGCAGGCATTGCTGGCAAGTTACCCTAATTTAAAACAGTGGCAAAAGAGAATGCAGCAGCTGCCGGGTGGTGCAGATTAAGTTTTAGGCGTGCTGTGAACATGGGCCTTGCCCTCGTGATGGTAGTGCTCCACCTCGACGGGCACTAAGTAAGCTTTACCGTGGCGAATCCCGGGCCTGGCGATAATATCGTTACAAAATTCTCTGATTTTCTGCGTGTCGCCATTGAGCATGACTGTTTCCATACAGTGGTTGTGATCCAGTGGTACTCTTAATGTGGAGACCGCTATATTGTGGTTGGCGTGCTGAGCCTGGGCAAGCTTCGCCGCTAACTCTCGCTCCTGGTGGTTGTACACATAGGTCATAGAACCGATACAGTCACCGCCTATGGGTTTTTCCAGGCTTTGCTGCTCTAGTTTATCTCTGATTAAATCTCGCATGCCCTCGGAGCGGTTTTTATAACCGTGGGCTTTTAAATACTGATCAAATTGCTCAGCGAGTTCTGAGTCTAAAGAAATTGTTATCCTTTCCATATCAATACCTGTATCTGTGGTGCGCGGTGTAAATTTAAACGATTCTATGCGGTTGCAGCTGGATTAGTTCAACTTTAACCCCTATTAAGATCACTTTCCCCTGGTAGCGTTCGTCGCCGGTGGCCGAGAATTCAAAATGGTATTCTCGTCTAAGCGTTAATTGACCACTGGCACCGCGTTTTGGACGGATTTTCTTTAAACTGACACTGCCATCCAGTAGTTGTAAATCCAGTCTTTTACACTCGGCTCTGGCGGCAATAAGGGCCAGTTCACGAATTTTTTGTCCATTAATCCAATAGAAAATAGCTAAGCAGAGTAGAGTAACTACGAAAACATCAAACAATTCAAAGTACATGTATTTACCGAATGAACGAGTAGTAATGGGGATAAAAATAAGCTGCTAGATTATCACCATTAACTGACAAGACAAGCAAAGCTTGTCATTGGGATAAATAAAACAGCCATTTATTCAATTACAACAACGCTCTGTTGTAGTACTGGGTGTTACGCTCCGTGGTTGGGCCCGCCAAATGTCGCCGAAAAACAGCTTAAATTAGCTTGGCAATAGATTGAGCTGGCGCAATTAACGGGATTTGTCCATCATAGAGCGGGTTACTTAGAAGCAGCAGTATAAGTTAGAAATGCCTGCTGCTTTGGCAGAAGATACTCGGCGTATTGGTATCTTAGTTAAACAGTAACAAAGTGTTTGTATCATTAAATTTTATAGTGAAGGACGAAGTAACAACATGCAGCTGATGATTGACTTTATTATCCATAGTGGCTGGGATTTAATCGCCCTGATTTGGTTTGTGTGCTGTTTCAAAGGTTATATCTATTATGCCAAATATAAAAGTTACGACACTCCCTGTCTGGCCAATGTATTACACAAGTATCGCTATGAGTGGATGATGCATATGTTAGAGCGAGAAGTGCGGATCGCCGATGAAACGACTATTGCGAACCTAGAGCGCAGTGTCTCTTTCTTTGCCTCTACGACTATATTAATCATTGCCGGCCTGATAACACTGTTGGGATCAAGTGACATAGTCAGTAAAGTATTAGCGGATATATCGGTTCTTTCATCGCAGACTCAGGGCTGGACCTTTAAGATTATTTCCTTGATTGTAGTGTTTTTGTACGCGTTTTTTAAGTTCACCTGGAGTTTGCGTCAGTACGGGTTTTTGTCGGTGATGGTCGGTAGTGCGCCCGCTCCCGCGGATAACTGCTCGGATCAGGGCAAAAAATTTCACGCGCAACGGATCGCGCTTATGTGCTCTAAAGCGGCCGGCAATTTCAATTTAGGACTGCGCACCTATTACTTTGCGGTGTCTATGTTGGCTTGGTTTATCAGTCCGCTATTATTTATGTTCAGCTCTGCTTTTGTCACGCTAATTCTCTATCGCAGGGAGTTTCGCTCTGAGACACTGCAAAACTTGATGATGAATTTAGGTGATATCGGCAAGATAAGTTTAGACAAAAAGAAACCCGGCAAGAGCGATATATGACTTTTTTACAGCCACTTGCGCAAGCATTCAGTGGCTGTTAACTTCACTGCTAGTAGTGCCAGCCTATAAATCTAAACAAATAACTTAATTATCCCCCTTGAATATAATCTCACTGCCCCCATTTCTGCTCACAGGTATCGAATTAATAAATAGATTAGCAGTGATCGACTGTTATTCTGTAGCACAGGATCAAACTTAAATGACGACTGAAACCCAGCAAGAAACTTTAGGCTTCCAAACGGAAGTTAAACAGTTACTGAACTTAATGATCAACTCTTTATACTCTAACAAAGAAATATTTTTACGAGAGTTGGTTTCTAACGCGTCTGATGCTGCTGAAAAGCTTAGATACGAAGCGCTGGAAAATGGGGATTTATACGAAGGGGATGGCGATTTAAACATTCGCATTAGTTTTGACAAGGATGCTAAGACCGTCACTATTGAAGATAACGGCATTGGCATGACCCGTCAGGAAGCGGTTGAGCACTTAGGGACTATAGCCAAATCTGGAACGGCGAGTTTCTTGGGACAATTGACCGGTGATGAGTCTAAAGACAGTCAGCTAATCGGCCAGTTTGGCGTAGGTTTCTACTCGTCATTTATCGTTGCAAAATCCGTAGAAGTATTTACTCGTAAAGCCGGTAGCGACGCCAGCGAAGGTGTTCACTGGAGCTCTGAAGGTCAGGGTGAATTCACTTTAGGTACCGTTGAGAAAGCCAAGCGCGGCACCCAGATTGTCTTGCATCTTAAAGACGACGAAGTAGAGTTTGCCGATGGCAGTCGTCTGCGTCACTTGATTCGCAAGTACTCGGATCACATCGCACTGCCTATTATCATGCAGCAAGAAGCGCCTTTTGTACCCCCTGTAGCTGAGGGAGAAGAAGACCAAGAAGTAGAGCCAATAGTACTTGAAGATGAGACAGTTAACGCAGCTTCTGCCCTGTGGACACGTAACAAATCCGATATATCTAAAGAAGATTACAGCGAATTTTATAAACATGTATCTCACGATCACACTGATCCGATTACCTGGACCCACAACCGTGTAGAGGGCAAGCAAGAATATACTAGCCTTTTATATGTTCCGACCAATGCTCCTCACGATCTTTGGAACCGTGAAGCGCCCCGTGGTTTGAAGCTTTACATCCAGCGTGTTTTCATCATGGATCAAGTCGATGAATTCTTGCCTATGTACTTAAGATTCATCAAAGGGGTGGTGGATTCAGCCAGCTTGTCACTGAATATCTCTCGCGAGATCTTACAGAAAGATCCAAGTGCAGAGAAATTGGCCAGTGCTTTAACTAAGCGCTCTCTAGATATGTTAGCTAAATTGAGCAAGGACGAAGACAAGTACCTGACATTTTGGAAGGCATTTGGCAACGTAATCAAAGAGGGGCCGGCGGAAGATTTTGCCAACCGTGAAAAGATTATGAAACTGATGCGTTTCTCCTCTACGCACAATGATTCTGATGCCCAAAGCGTTTCTCTGGCTAGCTACATTGAACGTATGCAGGAAGGTCAGGAAAAAATATACTACGTGACAGCTGAGAACTACAATACCGCTAAAAACAGCCCGCACTTGGAAATTTTCCGCAAGAAAGGTATCGAAGTACTGTTACTGACGGAGCGTATCGACGAGTGGATGATGAGTCATATCTTCGACTTCGATGGAAAATCTTTCCAGGATGTCGCTAAAGGCGAATTGGATCTAGGTGATAAAGATAACGAAGAGGAAAAGAAAGCGCAGGAAGAAGCTGCTAAAGAAGCGGAAGGTTTAACTGAGCGTTTAAAAGAATGCTTAGCCGAGAAAGTTTCTGAAGTGCGTGTAACTAATCGCTTAACTGACTCTCCAGCTTGTTTGGTTTTAAATGCCTACGATATGGGTGCACAGATGCGCGCTATCATGGAGGCCGCTGGCCAGGAAGCTCCAGATACTAAACCTATCTTTGAAGTAAACGTCGAGCATCCGTTAATTCAGAAGATGGATAGCGAGAGCGACGAAGATCGCTTCAATGATCTGGCTAACATCATCTTTGACCAGGCCAATCTGGCATCAGGCGGTCAGTTAGACGATCCTGCTAGCTATGTAGCACGTCTTAACAAGTTGTTGCTAGAGCTTAGCAAGTAAAAGAAATCAGACAAAAAAACCAGCCTAGAGCTGGTTTTTTTTGCTTTAAAAAGCTGATTAGCGACTAAAGTTTGCTATTGGAAATACCTAATTTAAATGCTCAGCAGTGAGTTAAAAATCTGTTGATCAGCACTGACACTGAAATATACACGGAGAATTGCTATGAAAAGCCATGAAGTTGATTATGAGATTATCGGTGAAGCTTGCCAATTAGTGGAAATAGAACTGGATCCAGGTGAGACGGTAATAGCAGAAGCGGGCGCTATGAACTACCTGGAAGAGGGCATAGATTTTGAATCTAAAATGGGCGATGGCTCAAATCCTGATGAGGGATTGATGTCAAAGATGTTTGGTGCCGCCAAGCGCAAGCTTACCGGTGAATCTGTGTTCATCACCCACTTTACCAACAATGGGTCAGGTAAGAGGCGGGTGGCTTTCTCAGCGCCTTACCCAGGCAGCATTGTGGCACTAGATATGGCAGAGCTCGGCGGGCGAGTAATCTGTCAGAAAGATTCATTCCTGGCCGCTGCCCTGGGTACCAAAATATCAATTACTTTTAACAGAAAGCTAGGTGCGGGTTTTTTTGGCGGTGAAGGTTTTATTTTGCAGAGCTTAGAAGGTGATGGTAAAGCGTTTATCCACGCCGGCGGAACCTTGATTAAAAAACAGCTAAAGGGCGAAACTCTAAGAGTAGATACTGGCTGTTTGGTGGGGTTTACCGAGGGAATAAACTACGATATTGAGCGCGCGGGTAGTTTGAAATCTATGATATTTGGCGGCGAGGGGCTGTTTCTGGCTACCCTTTCAGGACATGGAACTGTGTGGTTACAAAGCATGCCATTTTCGCGCCTTGCAGACCGAATTATTCAAAGTGCACCTAGCATCAGCGGAGGTAGTATAGGAGAAGAGTAACAGCACGAAAAATAGTTGACTACAGCTACCGTTCGGCGGTAGTTTATCTTCTGTTCATATATCATGACGAACAGGAGATAGCCATGAGAAACCTACCATTAGACATGTCTACATCTGAGTGTTGGCCACATTCAATTGCCGGCCAGAATACCGGTTCTGGGCTCGGGTCTATTATATTGCTCAGTGTTATTTATCTGCCATTG
Source organism: Oceanospirillaceae bacterium (assembly GCA_013215505.1). Classification (GTDB taxonomy): domain Bacteria; phylum Pseudomonadota; class Gammaproteobacteria; order Pseudomonadales; family Balneatricaceae; genus Rs1. The sequence continues at coordinate 121,335 of JABSQZ010000012.1, read as the reverse complement.
GTATTGGTTGCAACAAATGTCTCGGCGCTGACGGTGACTGAAGAACAACAACTGATAAAGCGTTGTGACAAAATTAATGCCAAGATCAAAAATACCAAACTTGCCAGCAGGGCAGGGGGCACTGCGACCAGAATGGAAAAACTGCGTTTGAAAGTTTATGCACTGGATGATGAGTATTCAGAACATAAATGCATTTTAGTCCGATCAAAATTAAAAATGCTCTAAGCTGTATGCGCTGTCGGCAAGTCTTTTACTTGGCATGCAGTCCTGTGCTGCTGTGACGCACTTTTGCATTGCTATTGCATTGCCTTGGCAGAAAAAAACATAGTTGCCTTTGTGTTGATGAATCTGGCCAGAAAATTGCCCGGATTGTGTAAGGGTATCAAAGAAAAAGACGATTTCAATAAAAGCGACATCAACCGAGCTGAATCATCTGTCTATATTGTGCTCAATAATTCTGATTTTGCAATATTAAAAATACAAAATACATACCGTTTGATATGTATTGTATGTAATTTAAAATTAGCGACCTTATTTTGGGTCTGTTAATGGAGCGATAAAGTCGTTTGTTTGGATGATTTGTCAGCTGTTTTCTCGCTGCAAATGGATTTATATCTAGCTTGAACAACAAAGAGATATTAGTATCCAGGCTAATAAATTGTTGTATAAGGATATTCTGTTGAAACTTTCTGTTATTGGGCCACTGCTGTTAGTCTGATCGTTTTCAGCGCAGGCGGCGTTGACTGAAAAACAAAAAGCGCAAAAAATTGGCATCTGCAATGAAATTAACCTGGCCATTGGTCATGCCAGAGAGCGTGAGCGCGGTGCTAACATTAGTGGTTATTCACGCTATTCAGGGCAGACACGTAAACAACTGAATCGTCTGTATTGGGACGAAAAGTGTATTTTGGTCAGGTCTTCTTTAAAAATGCCTTAGCTGGCGACAACTGTAATGCAGTTGTCCAGCAAAGCCATAGTTTAGCAGTAGGGAGCATGCAATAAGTTACATAAAACTTGAGTATGTTTTTACAGCACGGGGAGCGAGTCGAGTAGGCTTTCCATGATACAGCGCAGATTTTTCAAGCTTAGAGAAAATAGCAGCTTTGATAAAAACTGAATAAAAATAATAATTAGCGCATAAAAAGGAGTGCTGGGTATCTATAAATTTAAGCTGCAGCCGCCAAGTTTCTATCAACAATTGCACAAGTCTAAAAAAGTCATCTTGCGGAACTTCTTGTTCTCTATGCTGGCTTACCATATAGCCCTTTTAATGGCTTATATCTCTGTCTGGTTTGGTATTAGTTACTACAGCGCTACCCCTTTCAATTATCTTTTATTGATGGTCTATCTGAGCAACTTAAGCATCATTTATTGCTGGATAAAGCCCTCGCAAATCAGCAGAATATATTCTGATAAAATGCAGTCAATTCAGGTTATTAGTTGGGTTATGTTATTTTCGTTCTGGTGTTTTTTTATGGTCGACATGCGCCCTGTTACTTTGATTTGTGCAATGATGGTCATGTCACTTTTGTTTGCCTATTCCAGTTTTTACTACTCATTAGTTTTAAGTTTACTGCTCGCTTGCCTGTATTTGCTGATTGGTTTTGTCGGTGGATATTATTTTGATCACCCCTGGAATGTCAGTGTCGATTTTATCAACGCTTTTGCCTTCTTCCTAAGCTCCATTCTGATTGGCTATATGATACATCGATCAACAGTGTTGCTGCGCCGTCAGGCATACAATGATTTTTTAACTAGATTACTTAACCGTCGCGCTATTAGCCACATTATTGAGACGGAATTTCAACGTAGTTTGAGGTTTAATACTCCGGCAACATTAGTGATGATGGACTTGGATGATTTTAAAGTGATTAATGACCGCTTTGGTCACGCTGGCGGCGATGCGGTGTTAGTGCATGTTGCAAAAGGTTTGCAACAGCACTTGCGCGGTACTGATCATTTGGCGCGCTGGGGAGGGGAAGAGTTCCTGGCACTGTTAATTGGCGTTTCACCCCTGCAGGCTAAAAGCGTCATTGAACGCGCTCTGGCGAATTTAAATGCCAGGCCGCTTAACTATAATGAAAGCAGTATCCCGGTGTCTTTTAGTGCCGGTATCAGCAGCTTGAATGACTTTGCATCTGCCGAGGCGGCAATTCAGGACGCTGATCGAATGTTATACATCGCCAAAGCTGCAGGTAAGAGCCGGGTTATGTACGCAGTTGAGGAAAGCTTAGCGGCTAAGCTGGCTTAATTATTCTATCGATAGTATTTTCAACAAGTAAAACCTTCAAGTCACATCAGTGACACTCCGGTTCACATCAATACAGAAGTAAATCACCAACACTTAGACCTGCTAACATCGGCATTTGTCTTGGTTTAGCCGCATAACAGCAGCCATCTTGCGAACTGATAGCACTGTAAGCCGTAATATTGGGCGTCAAAAAATGCACTTTGTCTGTTGCAGCTAAGACTGAACAGAGGTTTTTCTGGCTGGACAAGATAATAGCAATTTTCCCATTATCTGATTTTAGTCTGAAGTTTAGTTTGTTAATATTATTGAAAATAAAAAATGCTACCAGTGCAACTTGTGGCAAATAATAGGTAGTATTTATAATGTCCAGCGCAGAGAAAATAATAATAGCAGACGACCATCCACTGTTTCGCCAGGCGTTAGCTATTATGCTGCAATCCCATTTTAGCAGTGCAGAGCTGTTAGAAGCGCAGAGTATTCCCGATTTAGAGCAATTGTTGTTAACTGACCCGGTGGATTTGTTGCTACTGGATTTAGATATTCCCGGCGCTAATGGCTTCAATACTCTGATTAACATCAGAGCCCAGTATCCGCAAATGGGCGTGGTGATTATTTCCGGAATCGAAGACCCTGATACCATTAACAAGGCCATGCAGCACGGTGCCGCAGGTTTTATTCCCAAATCAACCCCAGTCAGTGACATGGTACTGGCTATCCGCGAAGTCTTTAATGGCAATCTCTGGACCCCGGCAGGGGACTGCAATCAAGCGGTGGATTTAGCGGTCGATGAGCGACTTGAATCCCTGACTCCGCAGCAGCATAAAATTCTATTGATGTTCGCTGATGGCTTGCTCAATAAACAAATTGCCTTCGACTTGGGCCTGGCAGAGTCGACCATTAAAAGCCATGCCAGCACCATCTTCCTCAAGCTGGGGGTGAGAAACAGAACCCAGGCGGTAATTGCCTTAAATGAAATAATCCAGGCGCAAACTTGCTTTGGCCCCTCCAGCGTTAAATAACTGTTGAGGCAGGCTTTGAGAAGTTATTGATTCAGTAGCTGGCGGCTGTCTTCGTTAACTACCGCTGTGAAGAAATTGCCCGCTGCTGTGCTTGAGGGCAATGTTATGGAGCCTATGTCGATAAATATACTGTTACCTGAAATCCTGGTGGGCATAATTCTTCTCCAGGTTTTTAGCTAATAGCGAGCTCATCAATGCCCGCAGTGCTATAGGTTTTACTATCTTACGCAAATAGCCTATCTCTGCCTGTTGGGCTCTGATTAACACTTCCGCATCTGTGGTCGCAGTGATTAAGATAGCGGGCAGGGGGTAGCTACTGAGTTGTTGCAGCAGGGCGATCAAGGTAATGCCGTCTGCTGCATAATCTCTGGCAGTGTTGGGGTTAAAACGCTTCTTTGTACTGTGCAGACCCGGTTTAAATGACGGCTCTTGCAGCTGATAATCTACCAATACGATATCAAATTGGTTTTCCTGTTGACTAAATATTTCCAGCGCTTGCTCGGCGCTCTGTGCAGTGTATACATCACATTTCCAGGCGCTCAATAAATCCTCCATCCCCGCTAAAATTGCCTGCTCGTTGTCTATGCACAATACTTTCACTCCCTGCAAGGTACTGACGCTCGGTGAGGCTGGCTGTATTTTCCTGACGGGAGTGCGCTCTATGGGAACTGAGATGCTAAACAGACAGCCTTTGGTTAATTGCGACTTGAGGTCGATGGGGTGGCTTAACAGCGCCGCTAAACTTTGGGCGATATTTAGCCCTAGCCCCAGGCCTTTTGGCCCGACTATTGTCACTGTGGACAGCTGGGTAAATTGCTCAAATACCGCCTGCTGCTTGTCTTTTGGTATGCCCGGTCCGTTATCCAGTACTTGAATGGATAAATATTCTCCCTGGCGTCGACAGCCCAATAACACTTTCCCGCCGCCAGCGTATCTAAAGGCATTACTGAGGAAGTTTTGTACAATTCTGGTCAATAATGTCAAATCACTATTAATGTATAACTTGCTGTTTTTAGAGCTGAAGTCTATGTCAAATTGCTTAGTCTGGGCGCTAAATTCAGCGCTCAATAAGCTAAACAGCTGGGTCACCGGCAACGATTTTATCACCGGGGTAATATTGCCGCTTTCGATTCTGGCTATCTCATTTAAATCCAACAGTAAGTTATTGGCGATTTCCAGGGAAGTGTCTATCTGCTGAATCTGTAGTCGCTCTTGCGCCGATACTTTAGGGCTGAGGCTGACTGCTGATGAAAACAGCCGAGCCGCAGACAGTGGCTGTAGCAAATCATGACTACAGGCCTTTAAATACTGACTCTTTTTGAAATGTGCCTGTTCCGCCTTTTCCCGGGCCAGTGCCAGCTCGCTGTTGGCCTGTTCCAGTTCTCGGTTGGCTTGCTCCAGTTCAGTGGTGCGCGCCAGTACCCGGCTCTCCAGGTCGTAGTTTTCCTCTTTTAAGAACTTTTCCGCCTGGCGGTAGGAAGTGATATCGGAAAATATCATCACAAACCCGCCTCCGGGAATCGGATTGCCCTCGGTGCGGATGGTCATGCCGTTGTCCAGTTTACGCTCTGAGCTGTGCCTGCTGCCCTGGCGGAAAAACTCCAGCCGTTTCTGCACTTGTTGGTTGATAGAGTCGGCGTATTCGGGTCTTTGACTTAAGTTGTAATGGATCAACTGACTGATCGGACTGCCTATGTAGATGAATTCTTCTGGGAAGTTAAATATATCCAGGTAGCGCTGGTTCCAGGCCACCAGCTGCAGCTCACTGTCGATCACAGAAATGCCTTCACTGACGTTTTCAATAACGCTTTGTAACACAGTACGAGAAAACTCCAGCTGCTGGCTGGAGTTGTCTTCTGCCAGCTGCGCCACTTGATCAAAAACCATTTCATTACCGCCTGTGGCAAAGGAGGTAACCAGTTTCGCCGAGGCAGAGCCCAGTACTGCCGCCAGAATTGTCTCGGCGTGGAAAATCAGTGCTTCATCGTATTCTTTAGCTTTCAAAAAACTGTTTTTATTGGCGAACAGTTTAAAGGAGTGGGCGGCTTTTTCCACGCCGATAAAGCGTGCTACCAGAAACTCTAATTCATGAATATCTACCTTTGGCTGCTTGGGCAAACTCCACTGGGTCGGTTTGCGCTGCGGGTAGAAGAACTTACTCTGCATCTGTTCACGCAGGCTTTGACGGGTGGCCAGCGAGACCACAGCCATTACTAAAATGTTGACAAACAGACCGCTGAGTGTGACTACGGTGGTTCCCGGCAGCTCCGATCCCTGTAGCGGATGTGCGTAGAGCCCTAATTGCGGTAAAAAATTAAACAGCGCCCAGATGCTAAAACCGCTGCTGATTCCGCAGATAACACCCGTGAGAGTGGCCCTGCGCCAAAAGAAAGCGGCTGCCAGCACCGGTCCGATCTGAGCGATGGCGCCAAAGGCTACTTCTCCCAGTGACGATAAGGTATCGGGCGGGGACAGCAGCAGCATACCTAAACTCAGGGCGATGACTAATAACACCAGGGCTTTGCGAATCAATAATAATTGCGCCTGGAAATGTTTGAAATCATGGTGTTGGCGCCGGGAGTATTTAAAGATCATCGGAAAAACTATCTCGTTACTGAGCATGGTACTCAGTGCAATAGTCGATACGATAACCATAGAACTGGCCGCGGAAACGGCTCCTAAAAAAGCGAATAACGATAACCATAACTGGCCATTGTAGGCGGGCAGGAACAGCGCGTAGGCGTCTGCTGGCATAGAGTTACCGTAGTTTAGATGGCCTGCCAGACCAATGGGGCCGGCAAAAAAGGCAAAGATGAATACATACAGGGGTATTAGCCAGCGTGACAGTGTGGAAAACCGTGACTCTTTGATTTCGACGAACATCACCTGGAATTGGCGCGGCAGACACAAGAAAGCCGAAGTGGCTATGATCAGCATACCAAACATGCCAATCAAACTGGAGCTGCTCAGCTGTTGCTCAATATCAATATAGTCCCAGGATAAATTGACGATTTCTAATGGAGAGTCATAAATGTAAAAAGACACAAACATACCAACCATTAAAAAGGCAATAAGTTTGACCAGAGATTCGAAGGCAATGGCAATCATTACTCCCGGGTGCCGCTCACTGATATCTATAGTACGGACCCCAAAAATAATGGTAAAACCGGCCAGTATAATACTGACAATCAACCCCAGCTGCCATACCGGAAGATCTTGATTTTTCTGTAGAATTTTATAAGAATAGACAATCGCTTTAAGCTGCAGGGCGATGTAGGGCATAGTGCCGATTAAGGCGACTAAAGTGATGATGATCGCCAGTTTTTGTGATTTTCCAAAGCGAGCCGACAACAAGTCGGCAATTGAGGTGATCTTCAGTTGCAGACTGGTTTTAATAATCCGCTGAATGAACGGCCAGGCAAATACAAACAGTAGAATAGGCGCCAGATAAAGAGAGATGTAGGTGAATGAGTTATTGGCCGCCTGAGCTGCAGTGCCGAGAAAACCCCAGGAAGTACAGTACACCCCCAGAGACAATGCATAGATAATAGTATGTTGCGAGGCCGCGAGTTTGTGCCGGTATTTTCCCCCTAAATAGGCGATTAAAAACAACAAACTTATATAGCCTATGCTGACACTGACCAGTAACCAATTTGAAAACATAATACTCTCTAAAGACTGCAGTACAACGGCGAAAACGCGTTCTGGAAAAGGTGCATGCGCTTAAGCCCGCAGAGAAAATTTGGACTTGATTACATGTTCCTAATTATAATTTTTCCTTAATCTAGCACATATCTACTGCCAATAAAGATCTTTGACTCTCGCCGGCAATTCTTAGTCCTAAAGCCTTAGTCCTAAAGGACTAATTCTTTAGCGCTACACCTGAAGTGCTAATCCCTATTGCCGATTGCGGCTAAACCTCACTGTTTTATGATGATGGAAGATTGTCGCTGATCTGCCAGTCATAGCCACTAAGCTGTGACTGAACAGGACAGCAGGCAGACGAGGATAGGATGTCCGGTAGCATCCTCATTGCTACTTTTTTAGATAGGGGCTTGGATCGGCGATACGGTTTGCCGACAGGGCCCCTGTCATTTTTTTCGCCCTGCGGTTGATCCGCGGCGACATAGTATTAACTGAATATTAGGAGTGTGAGTATGACTGAGTCGATACTCAAAATAGAGCAAGTTTCACTGGCCTTTGGCGGCGTTAAAGCGCTCAGTGATGTGAGTTTTGAAGTTGCAAAAGGATCAGTCTTTTCCATTATCGGCCCCAATGGCGCCGGTAAAACTTCTATGCTGAACTGCATTTCTGGCCGCTACCAACCGAACAGTGGCAAGATTATTTTCCAGGGTGACGAGATTACTGACTTAGCGCCTAACGATCGGGCCGATTTAGGCATGGGTCGTACCTTTCAAAATCTGGCATTGTTCGGGCATCTGTCAGTGTTAGATAACATCATGGTCGGACGCCATCATCTGCTGAAAAATAATTGGATCACCGGTCCCTTGTACTGGGCGTCCAGTGCTCAAAATGAAGAACTGCAGCATCGTCGTAAAGTCGAAGAGGTGATCGACTTTCTGGAAATATCCCATATTCGCAAGTCAATTGCCGGTACTTTGTCCTACGGATTGCGCAAGAGAGTAGAGCTGGCCAGGGCCATGGCACTAAACCCAAAATTGATTTTGCTGGATGAACCCATGGCCGGTATGAACCTTGAAGAAAAAGAGGACATGGCGCGTTATGTTCTGGATTTAAATGAAGAATTTGATATCACTGTGGTGATGATCGAACACGATATGGGGGTGGTGATGGATATCTCCCATGAAGTCATGGTACTGGATTTTGGTAAAAAACTGATCTGTGGGTTACCGGATGAAGTGATGGCTGATCCCGATGTAAAACGCGCCTATTTAGGCATTGAAGATGAAGAAATTCAGGAGGCCAGCTAATGAATGCGGCAACTAATTTCGAGATGGGAGAGTTTGATACTTTTCCCAAGATACTCAGGCACAATGCCAAAAATTGGCCCAATGATATTGCCATGCGTGAAAAAGAGTTTGGTATCTGGAGCGAGTTTAGCTGGAGCGATTACCAAAATCGAGTCAAATGGTTGTCTCTGGCGCTGGTGAAGTTGGGGGTTAATGCAAAAGATGCCATTGCCTTATTGGGAGACAACCGCCCCGAGTGGGTATGGGGCGAGATTGCCGCCCATGCGATGCAGTGTTATTCCATCGGCATTTTTCAAGACTCACTGCATGAAGAAGTTGTGTATTTACTGAATAAAAGTAAAGCCACAGTGGTGATCGCAGAAGATGAAGAACAGTGCGATAAATTAATGGAATTGGCCGATCAAATCCCACAGGTCAAAATCATCGTCTACTGTGATCCCAGAGGTATGCGCAAGTACGACGATCCACGACTGATCAGCATCGAAGACCTATACGCCCAGGGACGAGAGATCGATAGCTTGTCACCTGAGCTCTACGACACTTATGTGGATGCTACCAAGGCCGATGAAACGGCTATTTACTGCACCACTTCAGGCACTACATCCAAACCTAAAATCGTGCTGTTAGCGGGCGGTAATTTTGTTAAACACTGCAGTTCTTATCTGCGGGCAGACCCGAGAGATCCTGGCGACAACTATGTATCAGTGTTGCCGCTGCCCTGGATTATGGAGCAAGTATACGCAGTTGGGCAGGCGCTGATCGCCAGGCAGGTAGTGAATTTTGTCGAAGAACAAGAGACTATGATGGCAGATTTGCGGGAAATCGGCCCCAGCTTTGTACTGCTAGCCCCCAGAGTGTGGGAGGGAATTCTGGCAGATGTGAAAGCGCGGATGATGGATTCGACACCGTTGAAACAAAAGCTGTTCGATTTCGCCTTGGCGCATGCCGAGCAAGCGCAGCAGTTGGGCCGCAAGTCCTGGCTGGCAGAAATACTGCTAATGAAAGCGCTACGTGACCGCCTCGGTTTTACCTTCTTAAAGTCCGCCGCCACCGGTGGCGCGGCACTGGGACCTGATACCTTCCGTTTCTTTCAAACTATCGGCGTACCGCTACGTCAGTTGTACGGTCAAACTGAGCTCTGTGGGGCCTATACAGTGCACGCTGCAGATGACATCGACTACGACAGTGTCGGAGTGAGCTTTGACAGCGCCCAAGTTCAAGTGATTAACACTGACAGTGAAGGGGTAGGGGAAGTCATCGCTAAAACCGTCGGGATGTTCAGCGGCTATTTAGACAACCAACAAGCGTACGATGAAGATGTTAGAAAAGGCTGGATGCATACCGGAGACGCTGGTTACTTTAAAGAGTCGGGTCACTTAGTGATAATTGACCGTATTAAAGACTTAGCAAAGACCAGTAATGGACTTCAATATTCACCACAATACATTGAAAACAAGCTTAAATTCTCATCTTTTATCGGCGAGGCAGTGATTCTGGGTAAAGACCAGCCTTTCCTCAGTGCCATTATCTGCATACGCTTTTCGATCGTTTCCAAATGGGCTGAACAGCAGGGATTAGCTTTTACTAATTACACTAATTTAGCCGCCCAGCCCGAGGTTTACGCCAAGCTTGCCGCTGAAGTCGCCAGTGTTAACGAAACGTTACCCCAGGCGCAAAAAATCCATAAATTTGTACTCTTGTACAAAGAGTTAGATGCCGATGATGGAGAGCTAACCCGTACTCGTAAGGTGCGTCGCTCAGTGGTTGCCGACAAATATGCTGGGATTATCAATGCGCTTTATGATCATCGCGAAGTAGTGGATATAGACACGGTAATTACCTTTCAGGATGGCAGCAACTCCAGAATCCAAACCCAGCTAAAGGTCGAGACGCTGATTGAAGCAACGGCTACAGCGCAGCAGCCACAAAAACTTCACAGGAGAGCATCATGAACTTTGAATTGTTGACGCAGTTAATCGTCAATGGCCTGATCGTTGGATTGTTGTACGGAGTGATTGGCATGTGCTTTGTACTGGTTTACAAATCCACCAAGATTGTCAATTTTGCCCAGGGCGAGTTCCTGCTGATCGGTGCCTGGGTCTGCTGGGCAGCGCTGGTCTATCTGCAACTGCCATTCTTCCTCGGTTTCTTGTTAAGCATGTGCTTTATGGCCGCTTTTGGCATGTTGCTGCAAATGATTGTGCTCAGGCCGATGATAGGAGAACCGATTATTTCGGTGATCATGATTACTATTGGTCTGTCGATTTTTTTCCAGTCGCTGATGAAATGGATTTTCGGCGTATCACCGCAGAGTTACCCGCAGGTATTTGATACCCAGAATATTAATATATTAGGTCTGAACATTGAGATGGCCTATTTGATGAGTACGGTGATCGCACTAGTGATCATGCTGGCATTCTACTTCTTCTTCAAATACTCAAAACACGGCCTGGCAATGCGCGCCACCGCTTTCGATCAGCAAGTGGCACAGAGCTTAGGTATATCGGTTAAAAATGTCTTTGCCATGAGCTGGGCAATTGCCGCTACTGTCTCGGCCACTGCAGGGGTAGTACTGGGCATGGTCAATGGGGTTTCCGATTCGCTCTCTATTATGGGTATTAAAGTATTCCCGGCAGTGATTTTAGGAGGACTGGATTCAATCATCGGCGCGATTGTTGGTGGGGTGATTATCGGGGTGCTGGAAAACGTTGCAGAATTTGTCGACAGCCAGTATCTGCAAATCGGCAATATGTATGACATTGCCCCTTTCTATGTACTGCTGGTGATTTTGTGGTTCAAGCCCTATGGCCTATTTGGTACTAAAGACATAGAACGTATTTGATCTGACAGCCGCAGGGTGTTTGATTTAAATGCGGCTGACTTTATAATTTTTAGGAGTGACTTATGTCTAGTTTAGCCTTGCGCCCGTGCGGAGATTTCCGCACCAGCTATAAACAAGATAATACAATTTTTGAGACTAAAACCATTCGCCGGATGGCGATCATCGCCATCTTAGTGTTATGTACCGCACCGCTATTTCTGGATGGTTACTTGTTAACCTTGTGCATCCAGATTTCCTACCTGGGGATTGCGGCACTGGGCTTGAATATTCTGGTCGGCTACACCGGTCAGATATCTCTGGGACACGGTGCTTTCTTTGGCTTCGGTGCATTTGCCTCGGCCTGGCTCAATACCAGTTTCCAGATCCCGGTGTTTCTGAGTATACCACTGGCAGGTTTTATGACCATGGCGGTAGGCATGATGTTTGGATTGCCCGCAGCGCGCATTAAAGGCTTGTATCTGGCCATAGCAACACTGGCCTCACAGTTTATTATCGAAGACTTTTTCGCCCGTGCCGACTGGTTCTCCGGGGGTTCTTATGGGGCTGCAGCTGAGCCACTGAGTATGTTTGGTTTTGTCTTTGATACAGATCAGAGTTTCTACTATGTGGCACTGTTTGCTTTAGTGACTATGTTTATCTGGGCCTGTAACTTACTGCGCAGCCGAGATGGGCGTGCGTTTGTGGCGATCCGCGACCACTATCTGTCGGCGGAAATAATGGGCATAAAACTGAACAAATACCGTTTGTTGTCCTTTGGTATCTCCTCATTTTACGCTGGTATTGGCGGTGCGTTGTACGCCCACTATCTGGGTTATGTCTCCGCTGAAGGCTTCACCATATTCTTATCTATTCAATTTTTAGCCATGATCATCATCGGCGGTTTGGGCTCGGTAAAAGGTACTTTAATGGGGGTGATCTTCATGGTGTTTTTACCGGAAGTGCTGGAGAGCGCAGTGTCTGTGTTGAAAGATACTGACTGGGGCAATGTGCCGATGGTGGTCGACGGTCTTGCATACATAAAAGAAATGGCGATTGGCTTAGTGATCATCGGCTTTTTGATTTTCGAACCGGAGGGACTGGCGCATCGCTGGGCACAAATCAAGAATTACTGGAAGTTTTACCCTTTCTCTTACTGATTCAGATAATGGTCAGGGGACAGAGGGACTAACAGATTAAAAAGTAGTAAAAACCGGCCGGCAGCATAGCTGGCAGAAAACCAACAGAAAATGGCGAATCGCCACTCTTTATGAAGGAAGCTTGTGATGAAAAAAACAACTATGAAAGCAGCTAGACAACATAAAATATTGTTACCTACACTACTGGCCACAGCGGTGCTCAGCGTCAGCACTGGGGTGAGCGCGGCTGAGTCCGTGTTTGTTGGCCACTTAGCCGACATGTCCGGTCCCACCGCCTTTATCGGTAAAGTGTATGCCAACGGTATCCGCGATTCTCTGGCCTACATCAATGCTAATGGCGGTATCAATGGCACCACTTTAGAGTACGAAACTATCGATTACGCCTACAAAGTTCCCCAGGCGATCGCCGCTTATAAAAAGTGGAAATCACGTAAGAACATGGTGGTGATGCAAGGTTGGGGTACCGCAGATACTGAAGCTTTGATCTCTTTTGTTGCAAAAGACAAAACTCCTGTGTTTTCTGCCTCTTACTCGGGGCACTTAACCGATCCTACCGGTAAGAACCCGAATACTAAGAAGCCTGCACCCTACAACTTTTTCTACGGCGCCTCTTACTCGGATGCCTGTCGCGGGTTAGTGCAGTGGGCAGCTGCTGACTGGAAAACTAAAGGCGCAGCGGGCAAACCTAAATTTACCCATATAGGCGCCAACCATCCTTTCCCGAACGCGCCTAAGAAAGCGTGTGCTGAATATGCCACTGAGTTGGGATTTGATGTGCAATCCCCCGTGGTAGTGTCGATGAAACCGGGTGACTTCAAAGCCCAGTGTCTGAGTATCAAAAGTTCTGGTTCTAACTACGGCTACATCGGTAACTTAGGTGGTTCGGTACTGTCACTGATTAAATCTTGTAACACAGTGGGCACTAAAATCCAGTTCATGTCCAACATCTGGGGTGGCGATAGAAAAACCTTTGCCGCAGCGGGCGAGGGCATAAAGGATTACATTTTCCCGGCAATGACGCCATTTTGGAATGACACTGCCCCGGGAATGAAGTTAGTGCGTGAGATCTCTAAGATGTCTGATAAGAGCGGTGAAAAAGCACGCTTGCATCACTACATGCGTGGAGTTTGCTCAACTTACTTCATGAAAGAGGCGATGGAGTGGGCGGATGCGAATGGCGGTATTACCGGTGAAAACGTCAAGAAAGGCATGTACGCTAAATCTGATTGGGTACCAAAAGGTCTTGAAGGGGTTTGTCTGGCAGCTAACTGGACCGCAGAAGATCATCGCGGCATCAACCAGGTAAATATCTACAAAGGTAACTTTAACGGTGGAGAAGTGAAGATCGATAAAGTGACTACCGTTACCTTAGCCCGTCGCGATGACTGGTTAGGTTATTAATAGCGAGTGACCCAGGCGACTGCCCAATTAACGGGCAGTCGTAGAGAATGACAGTGTTAAGAAACTTGCCGCTATTTGCAGATGGGATTTAGCGGCAGTTTTTATCTAAGAAAAACGGAGTATTTATGTCAAAAGCCGCTATTAAAGCACAGAGCGCAACGCCGCTATTAACCGTTAACAATATTGAAGTGGTTTATGATGAAGTGATTCAAGTGCTTCGCGGGGTCTCACTGGAAGTACCTGAAGGCCAGGTAGTCACTTTGTTGGGACCTAACGGCGCAGGTAAATCGACTACCCTAAAAGCGATTTCAGGGCTGTTGAGAACTGAAAATGGCGAAGTGACTCGCGGTGATATTCATTTTATGGGCGAGCGCATCGACAAAAAAATGGCCGATGAAATTGTCCGCACCGGCATCTTCCAGGTAATGGAAGGGCGGCGCATCATTGAGGACATGACCTCGATCGAAAATTTAAAACTCGGTGCCTACACCCGTAATGATAACAACATAAAGTCAGACATCGAGATGGTGTTTCACTACTTTCCAAGATTAAAAGAGCGCACTGGATTGGCCGGTTATTTGTCCGGCGGTGAGCAGCAAATGTTAGCGATAGGGCGGGCCTTAATGGCCAGGCCAAAAATGATCTGCCTGGATGAACCCTCCATGGGGTTGTCACCACTGCTGGTCAAAGAAGTTTTTGGCATTATCAAAAAGATCAATAAGGATCAGGGCATCACCATGTTGTTGGTCGAGCAAAATGCCAACTATGCGCTACGCGCGGCGGATTACGGCTACATTATGGAGTCGGGTAAAATCGTCCTGGATGGCAATGCCGAGCAGTTGATGAACAACGAAGATGTTAAAGAATTCTATTTAGGCGGCGGCAACGAGGAGCGTAAAAGCTTTAAGAATTTAAAATCCTACAAGCGCCGTAAGCGCTGGTTATAAACCAGAGCAATCAATAACTAAAGTCTACCCGCTAAGTGCCAGAGTATCAGAGAGACTATGAGTCAATTTTTTAGCAGTAAAGAAAACCAAAACAGCAGTGATCGCGAAAAAAATTTGTGTTCGCGCCTTGCAGACTTTATCCAATATGCAAAAACACAGTGCGACTACTACGCGCAAACCTTAGCTGATATAGAGGCCAGCGAGATAAATTCTCGACAGATGTTGGCTACACTCCCGGTTACCCGCAAATCCGCGTTAATTAAGCTGCAGGCCGAACGAGCGCCACTTGCCGGGATGACTGCAGCATCAGCGGTGATAGGGCGGCTTTTTCAATCTCCCGGGCCGATTAATGAGCCGGAGAGCACCACTGAAGATTGGTGGCGGATGGGCAGCGCGTTTTATGCCGCGGGCTTTCGATCCAAAGATAAAGTACAAAACTGTCTCTCCTATCATTTAACCCCCGGTGGCTTTATTCTCGATTCCGGTGCCCGCGCCTGCGGCTGTGTGGTTATTGCCGCGGGTCCGGGGCAGAGCGAGCAGCAACTGGATGTGATTGAAAGTTTGCGCCCAGAGGGATATTGCGGCACCCCTTCATTTTTAAAAATCTTATTGGAGAAAGCTGCGACCAATAACCGCGATATATCCAGTATCCGCAAGGCGCTGGTGACCGGCGAAGCCTATATGCCGCAGCTAAGAGAGCAATTTAAACAGGCGGGGATCACAGCACTGCAAGCTTATGCCACAGCCGATGTAGGCCTGATCGCTTATGAATCTGATCCCCATCAGGGATTGATCATCGCCGAGGACATCCTAGTGGAAATAGTGCGCCCCGGGACTAATCAATTGGTGGCTGCAGGGGAAGTCGGTGAAGTGGTAGTGACCAGCTTTAACCGCGATTATCCATTGATTCGCTTCGCCACCGGGGATTTGTCGGCGGAGCTTGAGGGCACTAGTGCCTGCGGCAGAACCAACATGCGCATTAAAGGCTGGATGGGCCGCGCCGATCAAACCACCAAAGTCAAAGGCATGTTTGTGCACCCCGAGCAAGTTGAAAAAGTACGGCTGCAACATGGCGCCATTAACAAGGTCAGGTTAGTAGTAAGCCAGCATCAATTCCAGGATCAGATGTTATTGCTCTGCGAAGTAGACAGTGCTGTACTGGCCGAAGAAGGGGCTGCAGATACCGCAGAACAGTTAACAGCACTGATTGCTATCAGTTTGAAAAACATCACTAAACTCAATGGAAAAGTACAACTGGTGGCAACTGACAGTTTACAGGACGACGGCAAAGTCATCGATGATATACGCGAATTGGCGTAGAGGAGGTACAGAAAAAGATGAGTCAAAGAGCCTTTCAAGACGCCTACCCGGATGATTTATCGCACTGCTTTGGCTGTGGTAAAAACAACCCGCAGGGGCACCAATTAAAAAGTTATTGGCATCAACAGGAGCACGAGTCCGAGACGACAATTGCGCACTTTACCCCAGAGCCTTACCACACAGCCATCCCCGGCTTTGTCTACGGCGGCCTGTTGGCATCCCTGATCGATTGCCACGGCACTGGCAGCGCCTCGGCCATGGCCTACAAAATGGACCACAGGGAGCTGGGATCAGTACCGGCACTGCGCTTTGTTACAGGTGCACTAAATGTCAGTTTTAAAGCACCGACCCCTATGGGAGTTGAGTTGCGACTTGTGGGTCGTTTTAGCCAAGTAAAAGAGCGCAAAATTGTGGTTGAGATTGAACTGTCAGCCAATGGCGTGCTCTGCGTAACAGGGCAGGTGATCGCCATAAAAATGCCCGCGACTATGCAGAGTTAAAACAAACAGCATTTAAACAAAGCGGCAGTTCAGTCGCTTTGTGCCTTTTTCATCCAGCAGTTTGTATTATTTATATATGCTCTTGTGCACAACTTTTACAATAATAAATCACTCGTTTATGCTATCCAACTTCCAACTTCCAACTTCCAACTTCCAACTTCCCCCTTTCCCTATACCCCCTATAGGAAAACTAAGCAGCGCAATTGCTTATCTTTATTGCTTTAAAGCTGAAAGTTTAATAATTTAGAGCCCCTAAACATCCCCTATGGAGCTAGATTTATGAAAGCTGCAATTTACACCCAGTTCAAACAGCCATTGACGATTGAAAATGTTGCAGATCCGAGCCCCAGTAATGACGGAGTTGTGGTTAAAGTAGGGGCGACCGGGCTGTGTCGCAGTGATTGGCATGGCTGGATGGGACATGATCCGGATATTTGCCTGCCACATGTGCCGGGGCATGAACTCGCCGGTACTATTGAAGCTGTGGGGGAAAATGTCAGTGGCTGGCGGGTTGGCGATAGAGTGACACTGCCGTTTGTCTGTGGTTGTGGTAGTTGCGGTGAATGTGCCAGTGGTAACCAGCAGGTCTGTGACAATCAGTTTCAGCCGGGCTTTAGCGCCTGGGGCTCATACGCTGAGTATGTGGCGATTGACTATGCGCAGAATAATTTGGTGAAGTTGCCCGATGAGCTAAGCTTTGAAACGGCCGCCAGCTTAGGATGCCGCTTTGTCACCTCTTTTCGGGCGATCGTTGATCAGGGGCAAGTGCAGGCCGGTGAATGGGTGGTCGTGCACGGCTGTGGCGGGGTTGGTTTGTCGGCGATAATGATTGCCAGCTCCTTGGGGGCCAATGTTATCGCGGTAGATATCTGCGATCAGAAGCTGGCCTTTGCCAAAAGTATCGGCGCAGTCATAGGCATTAACGCACAGGCGGATACAGATGTTGTTGCCCGCGTTCTCGATATCACCCAGGGCGGCGCTCATCTGTCCATTGATGCACTCGGCAGTACCCAGACCTGTTTTAACTCTATTGCCAACTTGCGCACCCGGGGCCGGCATGTGCAAGTGGGGCTAATGGCGGCAGCTGATCAGCAGCCGGTGATCCCCATGGATAAAGTGATCGCCAAAGAGTTACAAATAATGGGCAGTCACGGGATGCAGGCGCATCGCTATCCGCAATTATTGGCGATGATAAAAAGCGGAAAATTACAGCCACAAAAACTCATAGGCAGCACTATCAGTTTAGAACAGTCACTGTTGCAATTGACGCACATGAATAGTTTTAGTGGCACAGGTGTCACTGTTATCAATCGTTTTAACTAGGCATATCCCATTGAATAACAAAAACAATCTCTGGCATCAGGTAGACAATGAACTGCGCTGCGAGCCATTAGCTGAGAATTTGCAGGCCGATGTGTTAGTGGTGGGAGCAGGTTTCAGTGGTCTGTCAACGGCGCTGCACTTGGCCCGGTCCGGGGTCAATGTGGTGGTACTTGAAGCACAGGAAATCGGCTATGGCGCCTCGGGTCGCAACGTAGGTTTGACTAACGCCGGGCTGTGGATCATGCCGGAACAGACCCAGCAGCATCTCGGCATTGAAAGGGGCCGGGCCTTAAACCAATTACTGATCGATGCGCCGCTGTATGTACAGCAATTGATCACCGAGGCGCAGATAGATTGTGATTATTTGAACAATGGCACTTTGCATTTGGCCCACAAAGCTTCAGCGATTGACTATTTAACCCGTCGGGCAGAACAGCTGAGTAGCTATGGTGCTCAACTGCAATTGTTAGACGCAGACGCCACTTATAACAAAACCCGTGCAAAAGGTTATTACGGCGCGCTTTTTGATCGCCGGGCAGGCACTTTACAGCCACTTAAGTACTGTCGGGGACTGGCGCAGTTGGCGCTGCAGGCGGGGGTTAAAATATTCACTCACAGCCCGGTCACTGGCTTGCAAAAAAGCGCTGATAAAGTGCAGGCAAATACTTTAAAGGGCAGCGTAGTTGCAGAGAAAATTGTATTAGCAACTAATGCTTACGAACATAATCTAACTCACAATCGAGCTTACTATACCCCCTTATATTACTGTCAATTTGCCAGTGCGCCGCTGACGGCTGAACAGCGCCAGAGGTGCCTGCCGGATAACAATGGCTGTTGGGATAGCGGTGCAGTGATGCGCTCTTTTCGCACCGATGCCGCCGGGCGATTAATCATCGGCACAGTGGGAGATATTCACACCGGTGACGCTCGCCACTTTAAGCGTTGGTGTCAACATGTAGTGGCTAAGACCTTTGTGGAAATCGGGCCACTGCAGTATCAATACGCCTGGTCGGGTCGCATCGCCAAGAGCAGTAATAATATCCCGCAACTGCTGGAAATTGAGAACAATGTAGTGCAAATAATGGGCTACAGCGGCCGCGGCATAGCCGGTGCCACAGTCTGTGGCAGAGAATTAGCTAAATACTTAACCGGGGAAATCAGTCAGCAACAGCTGGCCATTCCCTTCAATAACGCAAATAAAATCAGTTTCAATCAGCTGCGCGCTGTTGCCTATGAACTAGGTAGTCAGTTATCGCATCTGAGTGATCATATGCTTAGGTGAGATACAAACAAGCCGGAGGCGCACCGGTTTGTTTGTATCTGGCCTGAATATCCAATAGATAGACGTTAAACATTAAAGGTAAAAACATGAATATTGATGAAATCTTTTCACAATTAGGGCTCAATGACGCCCAGATAAACAGCGGTACTCTACAGGTTTTCAGCCCGATCGACGGCGCCCAGATCGCCAGCGTCAAGATTGACAGCAGCGCAGAGATTGAGCAGAAAATTGACAACTCTGTGATGGCGTTTAAGCAGTGGCGCAATGTGCCAGCGCCGCGAAGAGGTGAGCTGATTCGACTCTTAGGTAATATTTTACGCGATAAAAAACAGGCGCTTGGGTCTTTGGTTAGCCTGGAGTGTGGAAAAATTTATCAAGAGGGGCTGGGCGAAGTTCAGGAAATGATCGATATTTGTGACTTTGCGGTGGGTCAGGCCCGTCAGTTGTACGGCTTAACTATCGCATCGGAGCGCCCGAGTCATAAAATGCGTGAATACTGGCAGCCAATGGGGCCTATCGGCATTATTTCTGCCTTTAATTTTCCGGTTGCAGTATGGTCCTGGAATACCGCCTTAGCGGTGGTCTGTGGTAACAGTGTTATCTGGAAGCCATCAGAGAAAACCCCACTAACAGCCTTGGCTTGTCAGAAAATATTTGATCAGGCGATGGCTGAGTTTGGTGAAGATGCCCCGGCTAATCTATCCCAAGTGATAGTCGGCGAGCGCGAGGCGGGTGCGCAAATGGTCAACAGTAAAAAAGTACCAGTGATTAGTGCCACAGGTAGCAGTGCTATGGGCAAGATAGTCGGTACTCAAGTGGCAGAGCGCTTTGGCCGCTCACTGCTGGAACTCGGCGGTAACAACGCTATTATTGTGGCACCTTCTGCAGACCTGAATATCGCATTTCAGGGGATCTTATTTGGCGCAGTGGGCACTTGTGGTCAGCGCTGTACTTCTACCCGACGTATCTTTGTGCACAGCGATGTCTATGATGAGTTAGTGCCAAAACTTAAGCGTGCTTACGGGCAAATAAAGATTGGCGACCCACTGGATGAAAATGTCTTAGTGGGGCCGTTAATCGATCAGCAGGCCTATGACAATATGCAGAGCGCGCTGCAGCTCGCGAGTGAAAACGGCGGGCTGATAACCGGTGGTGAGCGCACTTTAGTGCAGCAGTACCGCGACGGCTACTATGTAAAACCGGCACTGGTAGAGATGCAGGGCAGCGTTGACAACGTTCAGCTAGAAACCTTTGCACCGATCTTATATGTGTTTAAATATACTGATTTGGACGAGGCAATTGCCCGGCAAAACGATGTGCCTCAAGGCCTATCTTCGGCCATTTTTACCAGAGATGTATTGGAAGCTGAAATATTCACCAGTGAAAGTGGCAGCGATTGTGGCATTGCCAACGTCAATATTGGTACCTCAGGTGCCGAAATTGGCGGCGCTTTTGGCGGTGAAAAAGAAACCGGCGGCGGTCGTGAAAGTGGCTCGGATGCCTGGAAAGTTTACATGCGGCGTATGACTTCAACCTTAAACTACTCTAAAGAGCTACCGCTAGCTCAAGGGATTAAGTTTGATTTTGGGGATTTGTAATACACAAATGGCAATTTTGATGCAGGGCAGTTAGCGCTGTTCTGCATCAATTAGCAGTAACAAGAAGAAAAATTTATTCTCATATAAAAGCAATTTCCGCGACCTTCCTGCAATTATCACAGCCTTTCAAAAAACCTATAAAATACTGATTTACTATCACTTATTGATATAGAACTGTGTATTTGCATAGTTGTCAGAACTCCACTCAAAATCAGCTATCAGCTAACTTTAGTCTATTTTCAAATTTCTGCAGCAGATTTAAACAGCTGTTTTAATCCGCACAGATAGCTGCATAAAATATTCTTGCTTTCTTTTCGGTTTTTCTAAATATCTGGACTACAGTTTATTCACAATAACTTGTTGTTGTTAGCGGTGTCATAACCGCGACACAATTAGCCGTACTGCATAGCAACCGGGAATGACCATGACCTCAGATACTATACTCTCGCTACCTAATGAGCTTTCAATCGATAATATCAGTGAATATAAAGATTTGCTGATTGAGCATCTTGAAACTTCTTCCTCTGTGATAACCCTCGATGGATCGAAACTCTGTCGTGTCGATACCGCAGGGGTGCAGTTATTGGTGGTTTTTGTCAGGCAAGTGATTGCCAACGGCAAGCAAGTTGAATGGCAGAGCTGTTCCGATGCTTTGCAGTCAACCGCCGAGCAGCTCGGACTCAAGCAACAACTATTGGATTGCAATTAAAGATACAGTCTTTGGGAGAACAGATTATGGCGACAATCTTAGTCGTTGACGACTCAGTTTCACTGCGCAATATGGTGACTTTCACCTTGAAAAATGAAGGTTTTGATGTGGTAGAAGCGGGGGATGGTCAGGAGGCACTGAGCAAGGCGAAAGGTGCTAAGTTCGATTTAGTGCTGACCGACGTCAACATGCCAAGAATGGACGGAATTACTTTTTGTGCGGCACTACGCAAAGAAGCCGCTTTTAAATTTACTCCGATATTGATACTTACCACAGAAAATTCCCCTGAGATGAAAGAAAAAGGCAAAACTGCTGGCGCTACGGGGTGGTTAGTTAAACCTTTCAATCCCGAGAAATTGCTCAGTACCATTAAACGTGTCGTAAGGTAATCGCTGATATGAGTATTGATCTCTCGCAATTTATTGCAACATTTCTCGAAGAGAGCTACGAAGGAATCGACATTATGGAGACGAGTCTTCTGAATCTCGATTCAGAAGATGACGAAACCATCAATGTGATTTTTCGTGCCGCCCACTCGATAAAAGGAGGAGCAGGTACTTTCGGCTTTGATGAGGTGGCAAATTTCACTCATGTAGTGGAGACCTTGTTAGAAGAGGTTAGAAGTGGCAAACAAAACATCACTGCTGATCTCGTCAATTTATTCCTGGAATCTGTCGATTGCATCAAAGGATTGCTTGGCGCTGCCCAGGACGGTCCCCAAGCTGATCAGCAGCAGATTGAGGATGTGAAACAGCGGCTGGAAGCCTTTATTGTCGCCAGTGAACCGGGCGATGAAAATGTCGAACAAAATGCTGAAAGTCCATCGGGCAATAAAAAATACTGCTGGAAAATTAATTTTTCAGCCAATCCAGAGATCTTAGAAAACGGCCATGAACCGGCGTTGATGTTTGCAGCACTGGCCGATATTGGTCCGCTGAAAGTGGTCGCTGACACAAGTTCGCTACCGCCATTAGCCGAGTATGATCCACAGCTGTTATACCTGAGTTGGCGCATTGACTGCACTTTCGATTGTACAGAATCACAGATTAAAGAAGTGTTTGAATGGGTTGAAGATGAGTGCACTCTGGAGATGAACCAGGTCGAGTTTGAACAACGTGCCTCACGGACATGGCAGATAAACTTTGTGCCCAACCAAGAATTACTCAGTACTGGCAATGAGCCCGCGTTGATGTTTTCAGCGCTGGCACAGCTGGGTGATCTAGCGGTGAAAGCGCATACCGAAAAGTTACTATCGCTAGATGACCAGCAGCCCGATTTACTGAATATATCCTGGCAACTGACTTTAGTTTCAGATTGTGAAAAGGCAGAAATTGCCGACATATTTGAATGGGTAGATGATTTGTGTGAACTGCAGATATCAGAATTAGCCAGCACTGCAGAGCAACAACAAGCTTTGGGAACTGACACGCAAAACTCAGATCAAGACGCAACTGAAAGCACAAAAGACAGTAGCGATAAAGCTAAGGCAAGTAAAAGTAAAGCGGTAGAGAGCAGTTCAATCAGGGTTGATACTGACAAGATAGACTCACTGATTAACCGGGTCGGTGAACTGGTGATCACTCAGGCGATGCTTGGCCAAGTGGGTGATGACCTGGCCGATGTCGCCGGAGTCGATACCGAACGTCTACAGAAGGGCCTGGAACAATTGGAGCGCAATACCCGTGATTTGCAGGAAGATGTGATGCGGGTGCGGATGTTACCGGTAAGTTTTGTCTTTAATCGCTTCCCGCGTCTAGTGCACGATGTCAGTGGCAAACTGTCGAAGAAAGTTCAACTAATTATTACGGGCGAACAGACTGAAATAGACAAGACAGTGATGGAAAAAATAGGTGATCCGATGGTGCACTTAGTGCGCAACTCATTAGATCATGGCCTGGAGGAACCGGCAGAGAGGATCGCCGCCGGCAAGCCGGAACTAGGTACTGTGAAATTAAATGCCTACCATCAAGGTGGCTTTGTGGTGATCGATATTATTGATGATGGCCGCGGCTTAAATACAGAAAAAATTCGCGCCAAAGCACTGGAAAAAGGCCTGATCACAGCCGAGCAGCAGCTCAGCGAGGATGAAATTAACGGATTGATTTTTAAACCGGGATTCTCAACCGCCGATGTGGTCAGCGACCTGTCCGGACGAGGCGTTGGCCTGGATGTGGTGATACGTAATATTGAATCATTAGGTGGCCAGGTCACCGTTAAATCGGAGGCGGGTAAGGGGTCGGCTTTTAGTATCAAATTGCCGCTTACTTTAGCTATTCTCGAAGGTCAATTAGTACGGGTACATGAAGACACTTATGTGATTCCACTAGTATCGATAGTCGAAACCATCGTGGTGCCCAAAGAGGCAAAAAATCCCATAGCCGGCGAACAAAAGTTATTACACTTTCGCGATGAGTACATCTCTCATCTGGATCTGAAAAAACTGTTTCATTTGCCCGGTGCAGAATCAGCGGCGAGTACCGATACAACTTTAGTGGCCATCGTGGAAAACGCCGGTAAAAAAGTCGGACTGGTAGTCGATGAGTTATACGGACAACAGCAAGTCGTGATTAAAAGCCTGGAAGTGAATTTCAAACGTGTAGAAGGTTTGTCTGGAGCGACAATTTTGGGCGATGGTAGTGTTGCATTAATCCTGGATGTGGCGGGGTTAATACAACGGGGCTTGAATTTCGAAGTGGCCAGTGCAGTAAAAAGTCGTAACCACTTAAAAAATGAACGGACTCAGGGGTATCTGTAATGAGTACAGAAAATTGGCAGCAGCAAGCCGAAGAAAATCAACATAACTCAGAGGGGCAGCAATTTCTGAGTTTCGTCTTAGACGAAGAAGAATATGGCATCGATATATTAAGGGTGCAAGAGCTCAGGGGCTGGACGCCAGTCACTCCGGTGCCGGATATGCCGGAATACATTAAAGGAGTGCTGAATTTACGCGGCGCGATTATACCGGTGGTGGACTTGCGCAGACGTTTCGGCTTACCGGAAAAAGATTACGGGCCCACCACTGTTGTGATAGTGATTAAAGTCGACAGTGGCAGTAAAGAGCGAATTATGGGAATAATCGTCGATGCAGTGGCAGAAACTTACTCGCTGACTCAAGATCAGATACAGCCGCCACCGCAAATTGGCGGTGGAATAAGCTCGGAATTCATAACGGGGCTAGTAGCGCAAGACGACAAAATGATTGTCTTAATGGATATCGATGAACTAATGAACTCGGATGAACTGGCAATCGATGTGCCAGCACTATCAAATGTTAAGTAGCACAGGGATGTGAGGAAATATAATGAGAATTAATGAGCCAGTAACAGACCACGAAATTAAATTAGTTAACGGCCAGGAGCTAGTGACTAAAACCGACCTGAACGGGGTGTTAACCTTTATCAACCTCGCCTTTATTGAAATCAGTGGCTTTAGTGAAGGGGAATTGATGGGGCAAAATCACAATATTGTCCGCCATCCGGATATGCCGACCCAGGCCTTTAAAGATTTATGGTCCACTTTGAAACTCGGCAGGCCCTGGTCAAAGCTGGTAAAAAACCGCTGCAAAAACGGCGATTACTACTGGGTTAAAGCCCATGTTACACCGGTGTTTCGCAACGGTGAGATGGTTGAGTATATGTCGGTGCGCACCCGGCCGACCGAAGCTGAAATTGAGGGGGCCACTAAACTCTACGCCCAGTTGCGTAAAGAGGAAGTGACGCTGGCAGAGCCTGAATCTGTGCCCGAGCGAAATCTCAGCCAGGGATTAGTCAAAAATGCTGGTACCGCCGCGGTCGCTGCAGTGGTGATTAATGCGGCACTGTATTTTCTCGGCATGCCAGATATTGCCTTGATGGCAGGACCAGTCGCGGCCTGTTTGGTACTTTTTATTGGCGCGCAAAGTTTTATCAAGCAAAATGTTATTAATCAGCTAAAACAAGTGCGTGAGCATTTACAGGAAGTATCGTCGGGCAAGTACTTAGCCGATATTCCGGTGGATGAGCCCGGTGAATTGGGGGGTATTAAGCGCGAGATTAAAATGCTCGGGATTAAACTCGGTTTTGAAATTAACGATACTAAGCAAGAGTTTGTACGTTCCCAGCGGATTAAAGTGGCACTGGATAAAGTCTCCTCTAACATCATGTTGGCAGACGCCCGAGGCGAGATAATTTATGCCAATGACGCGGTTATCCAGATGATGCGTAACGCTCAGGAAGATGTTCGTGTGCAGCTACCTAACTTTGATGCCGAAGCTCTGGTTGGTTCTAACTACGATATATTCCATAAGAATCCGGCGCATCAGCAAAATATGCTGGAGAGCCTGAAAACCCAGTTCAACGGCAGTATAAAAGTGGGCATTCGTACCTTTAAACTGATCGCCAATCCGGTAGTCGACGAGGCGAAGGTCAGGTTGGGAACAGTGGTCGAGTGGGCAGATACTACGGATCAGTTAAATGCCGAGCAGGCGGTTCAGGATTTAATCGAAGGAGCGACCCGAGGAGAACTTGAAAAGCGTTTAGAGACAGAGCTTTACGAAGGTTTCATGAAGACTATCGCCGGAGGTGTCAACCAGATGTTGGATGCTGTGGTCGGGCCATTGAAAGAAGTCAAACGGGTATTGGAGGCAGTGGCAGAAGGAGATATGACCGAGGAAATGAATGGTGAGTTCCACGGTGAGTTTCAGGAGCTGAATAATGCTCTGAGCTTGTCCATCGGTAATTTATCGAACATGATCAACGAGATCCGCACTACCGGTTCCAGTATTACCACTGGGGCTTCAGAAATTTCTACCGGCAACGCTACTTTGAGTCAGCGCACCGAGAGCCAGGCAGCCAGCTTAGAAGAGACGGCCGCCAGCATGGAAGAAATGACCAGTACCGTCAAGCAAAACGCCGAAAATGCCGAGGAGGCGCGCAACTTGGCCTCCGATGCACAAAAGATGGCGGAAAAAGGCGGCGAGATATCCACTCGAGTGGTTACCTCTATGGCTGATATCAGTGCCAGTTCCACTAAAATTTCCGAAATTATCGGAGTTATCGATGAGATCGCTTTCCAAACTAACTTGCTGGCATTGAATGCAGCGGTAGAGGCCGCCAGAGCAGGAGAACAGGGCAGAGGGTTTGCAGTGGTTGCCTCTGAAGTGCGCAGCTTAGCGCAGCGCAGCGCCGGGGCCGCCAAAGAGATCAAAGAACTGATCAATGACAGTGTCAAAAAAGTCGAGGAGGGCAGTGGTTACGTTAAAGAATCCGGAGAGGCGCTATCAGAAATTATGGATTCAATCAGCAATGTAACTAACATTGTCAGCGAAATAGCCTCGGCAAGTCGTGAGCAGGCCAGCGGTATTGAGCAGGTCAATGTAGCAGTGACACAGATGGATGAGGGTACCCAGCAGAACGCGGCTCTGGTAGAGCAAGTTGCGGCGGCGTCTTCATCACTGGATGAACAGGCCGCTCAATTGCAGCGTCTGGTCAGTGTCTTCACTGTCAACGACGGCGAAGGGGCAGAATCAGCACCTGCCAGTAAAGCTCAAGCGGCGGCTCCGGATGTGCAAAAGATTCGCAAAATGGCCGCCCAGCAAAGCGGTAAATCAGCCAAAGTGAGTAAAAAGAAAAAAGCAGCTAAAGGAAAATCTGTGCCAGAGGCTGTGATAGCCAAGGCAGACAGTAGTACTGAAGAGTGGAATGAGTTTTAGTTAAGCAAAACCCGGCGGTAGCAAAAGCTACCGCCACCATTCTTCTTATCTATGCACTGTTTATTTTGTCTAGTCTATTAGCGTCCCTGCTGTTACTAAGTGCTTCCCGGAGAAGTTCTCGATGCATTCTAACCCCATTCAACAACGCGAGTTTTGCTTTACCGACGCGCATTTTAAAAGAGTTAAAACTGTACTTTATGCCCACGCCGGTATCTTGCTGGCGGATAATAAACAAGATATGGCCTACAACCGGTTAGTGAGACGAATCAGAGAATTAAATTTGCAGAATTTTGACCAGTATTTAGAAGATATCGAGAGTGATATTGGTGAGTTTTCTCAGTTCATCAATGCGATGACCACAAACCTGACGGCCTTTTTTCGCGAGAGCCATCATTTTGATTTTATCAGTAAGACTATCATTCCTCAGGTTGCACTATCAGGTAAGCGACGTTTACGTATCTGGTCCGCTGGTTGCTCTCTGGGAGAGGAACCTTATAGCCTGGCGATGACACTACTGAGTAGTGGCCAGGATATCAGTAACTGGGATGTGCGTATATTGGCGACGGACATTGACTCTGATGTTTTAAACAAAGCCAGGTTGGGAGTCTATCCTCAGGACCGAGTGGGGGTACTACCCAAAGGTTATTTACCGAAATTTTTTCTTAAAGGTAAGGGCTGCAGTGCCGGTAACGTCCAAGTTGGGGCTGAACTGATGGAAATGATTACCTTTAAATATTTGAACTTGATGGAGCAGTGGCCACTCAAAGGTCCCTTTGATTTCATTTTTTGTCGCAATGTGATGATTTACTTTGATAAAAACACTCAGAGAAAGTTGCTAGAGAGGATGGCAGCACTGTTGAAACCGGATGGCTACTTATTTGTCGGCCACTCGGAAGCGCTGGCGCGCCATGACAGCCACTTTAAGTTGATCGGTAAGACCATCTACCAAAAGGACAGTCAGGGTGGTCGATAGGCTGGCAGCACCAGGTGATTTCTGCAATTTTACCGCGCAGCAAAGTTACTGGAATGATAAGTGGCAATGCCATGCACTGAAGATCAAACCCGGTGAATTTTATGTATCCAACCAGGACATAGTGATCACTACGGTACTGGGCTCTTGCATAGCTGCTTGTGTTTATGACCAGAGCACAGGGTTTGGTGGTATGAATCATTTTATGTTGCCGCATATGGCTGACCAGGACAACCAGGTACGTTGTTTACGCTACGGAATATTTGCCATGGAGCAACTGATAAACCAGTTGATGAAGCAGGGCAGCAGTTGTGCCAATTTGCAGTTAAAAATTGCTGGCGGTGGAAATATGTTGGCGGGTACTTTAGATATTGGCCAGCAGAACATTGACTTTATAGAAACATTTATCACCGATGAAAACTTGCACTTAGTTTCATCAGATACAGGTGGAAACCAGGCAAGAAGAGTGGCTTTTTTCCCCGCCAGCGGCAGAATGCTGGTCAATAAAATAAGCCATCGCCAAGATCAGCGTCTGATTAAAGAAGAGTCGGATTACCGCAATGAAACGGATCATCAGCTCGATGCTCAGGAAGTAGAGCTGTTTTAATAAGGAATGTTACAGTGGATAAAATTCGGGTATTGATCATTGATGACTCAGCGGTGATCCGCGATGTGCTGTCGGAAATTCTGGCGGCGGACAATGCTTTTATTGTCGTGGGGACTGCCGTTGATCCTATAGATGCTAGGGCCAAAATCAAGCAGCTGAAACCAGATGTGCTAACGCTGGATATTGAAATGCCGAAAATGGACGGTATTTCATTTTTACGAAATCTAATGAAATTAAATCCATTGCCAGTGGTGATGATCTCTACCTTGACCCACGCGGGGGCGGAAGAAACCTTAAAAGCGCTGGAAATTGGTGCCGTAGATTTTATGGCAAAACCAAAAGTAACAGCATCAGACAGTAGCTTGCTGCATTTTCAGCATGAATTAGTCAACAAAGTTAAAGCAGCCGCAATGTCGCAGCACAATCTAAAATTTAAGAAAGTGATTAAAAATACGCTGCCAGCGGGGCATAGCAATAGGCGGATTCCGGACAGCAAACTATTTGGCTATAACATTATCGCTATAGGCGCCTCCACTGGCGGCACTGAAGCAATCCGGGATGTATTGCGTGATTTGCCGGAGAATTTACCGCCAATAATTGTTACTCAACATATTCCCGAGAGTTTCAGTGCCAGGTTTGCCGCCAGGCTGAATGAGCAGTCAAAGTTGACGGTATTAGAGGGAAAAAACGGCGAGATATTAAAACCCGGGCATGTCTACATTGCCCCGGGCTCACACCATATTGTGGTAAAAAAACACGGTAATCAACTTAAGTGTCGCCTCGATAATAGGGGCCCAGTCAATCGGCACCAGCCCTCAGTGGAAGTGATGTTTAACTCACTGCTGAAGATTGATCCCACTCAGGTAGTGGCCATTATGTTAACCGGCATGGGAGATGATGGCGCAAAGTCGATGCGCAAATTGTTAGATGCCGGGGCGCACACTATCGTTCAGGACGAGGCCAGTTCTCTGGTATGGGGCATGCCCAAAGCGGCAGTCAATCAAGGGGCGGCGACAGTAGTGGTCGATCTGCATAAAATTGCCCCTAAGTTAATGCAGCACTTGGCCAGTGCCAGTTAGAAAAGGGAGAGTAGTATGAAATATAACAATATGTTGTTAGGTGCTTCGCTGTCCCTGACTTTAGCCTTGACCTTGCAGCAGTTTGTGAGCTTGGAACAAAGCATAATCTGGGGTGTTTTGGCGAGTTTGCTGTTGGCGCAATTGGCGCTGGCTGTTCTGCTGAATCGATCTCTGTGGTCAGAGGGAGGGTCAGCAAAAGCAGCAGACAAAATAGCAATAGATTCTGCTAGCAACCATCAGGGGTTGCGGGAAACCATGAATGAAGTATCCGGGACTCTGGAGTATGAATCGACCATTATTAATCAGGAAATCACCCGAGTCGATGTATTAATCAGTGAGGCCAGCAGTTTAATGAGCGCCAGTTTTCAGCAGATTCATCAATTATCTGATCAACAGTCGGAGTTAACAGCAGATGTTATGGCCCAGGAAAACGATGGCGAGTCCGATACTCAGCACCAAAGTAAAATGCATCAGTTCATCGACGAGACCGGTGCTATTCTGGACCATTTTGTACAAGTCATGGTAACAGGCAGTAAAAGCAGTATGGAGATAGTGCATTACATAGATGACATGGTAGAAAAGCTCGACGGTATCTTTTCCCTGATTGAAAGCGTCGAGGGGCTGGCCAATCAGACCAATTTATTAGAACTTAATGCCAGTATTGAAGCCGCCAGAGCTGGGGAGGCGGGCAGGGGATTCTCGGTGGTCGCCGCTGAAGTGCGCTCTCTCTCTAAGGAATCATCGAGTTTTAATGAGCAGATAAAAGACAATATATCGATCGCAAAACAGACCATAGATGTACTGAGAGACAAAGTAGGCAAGACGGCTTCTCAGGATCTGAATGACACTATCAGAGCGAAAGAGCGGATGTCGACAATGCTTGGAAGCATGGCCGAAAGCAGTGATATTGTCTGCGCTAAAATGGAACAAATTTCCAGTGTCGGCAATCAGCTTAGCAGTGCAGTAGGTGACGCCGTGCGCTCGTTACAATTTGAAGACATTGCCTCACAGGCGCTGGGTTCAATGCATCACAATGTTAATTCACTGCAGCAAATAGCCTCATTGCTGAGTACTATTTATACCCCCCAGGGAACAGTAGATAGCCAGGCATTAACGACTTGCATTGAAGAGTGTCGAAGCATCTATACTAAGGCCAAAGACAGAAATACCGGCCGGACCGTCGCTCAGCATGATATGGATGAAGGCGAAGTGGAATTGTTTTGATCTTTCCTGCGCAAGAAAAATATTTATCGGATTGATCTATAAAGACTTTGCCGTTGCTATTATCATGGGTAATAGCAACTGCTTAGTATTACAAATCTTTATACCAGCAGATAAATTTCACCCCGCAGGATGTAACCGATGAAGCAGTTTTATCCAGAAATTGAGCCTTACAATAGCTTTTTATTCGATGTTGATAGTGGCCATCAGATATATGTAGAACAGTGTGGTAACCCCAATGGTCAGCCAGTGGTTTTTTTACATGGGGGGCCAGGCGGAGGCTGCAGCACTAAAGATCGACGTTTTTTTGACCCGCAGCAATACCGAATCATCTTATTCGATCAAAGAGGCTGCGGCAGATCTCTGCCCTTTGGCAGTTTAGAGAATAACAATACCCAGGCGTTAGTTACAGATATTGAGTTGATCCGAACCGAGTTGGGCATTGCCAAATGGCATGTCTTTGGTGGATCCTGGGGCTCTACACTGGCTTTGGTCTACGCCCAGAGCCACCCTCAAGTAGTAAGTAGCTTAGTGTTACGGGGTATATTTTTAGCCCGCGAGCAAGATACCCACTGGACTTTTGATGGCGGTGGTGCCTCGCGTTTGTACCCGGATTACTGGAGTGAATATATTAGTGCTCTGCCCGTTGAGGAAGGTCAATCCACACTGCAGTTGGCTTACCAGATTTTAACCGGGCCTGATCAAGCAGCCGCACAAAACCTGGCGAAAGCCTGGGGATTGTGGGAAATTCGCTGTTGTACTTTAAAGCCGGATGCCGCTTTTGTCGCGGCGGCGACTAATGACGATCAGTGCTGGACACTGGCTCGGCACGAGGCTCACTTTATGGTCAATGATTGCTTTATAAGCGAGAATCAAATTCTCGATAATTGCCATAAAATTCAACATATACCGACAATTATTGTGCACGGCCGCTACGATATTGTCTGTCCCTTTGATAATGCCTGGCTATTGAAGCAACAATTAACCAATGCGCAATTAATTGTCAGTGAAGCTTCAGGACATGCATCTTCAGAGACGAATACTAAACACCATTTGCTCAGTGCCACTGAGCAAATGCTGACCCTTGAAAAGTAATGACACTTTTATTCACTAACAGACTGGCAGATCCTCACCATGCTGCTGTGGCACTGCCAGCAATATCAGCGCCGGGGTAGTGCCAGTATTGTGCAATATCCTTTCGCTCATGCTCGCCGGCAACAGACAGGCCTGCTCAGCAGTTAATAGCTGCTGATTGAGTTGTGCTGTACCCGAGATACAAATCAATAAGTTATAATCTGCACTGGTCTCTAGCTGTATGTGTGCGCCCGCTTGTAACTTATATCTGTTGACCTTGAACTGCGGGTAATCGACAACAACATCAATACTCACTTGCTCTGTTTGCAAAAGACATTGGTTTTCCTCAGGTTGTGTTGGATGACAATCAACCAGTTGCATAGCCTCGGCGGTATCCCAGTGATCCTGGGTGAGTACTTTTTGCCCGAAGCTCAGAATCATCCGCTCGTAGACCGGAGTTTGAAACTCTATGGTGCGCACGCCGTGCAGCAGGGAGTGCGGGGTAAAGCAAGGTACTTTCAGCACGTCGCCCACACGTAAGGATCTATGGCCGCTGAAGCTATCCAATTCAGTGCGTTGTTGCAGCTCTATTGCCGATAGTTGAGCAGGAATTTCTAACAGCCAGCGCTGCATTAAAGTCACTGCTACTGGTTGATCTTTGCCAATGTTCAAGCGCATTTTTTTCTGATCCAGTAACCCGTCAATGCGCGCACGGGTTTCTTCATATTCGCCAGCGGCTTTAACAAAGGCGTTTTTGAAAGTATCCAGATCAGAGTACTCAGCGATTTTATCAGCACAAAAACCGAAACGTATCTTTCCTACGCCATCTGGCCAGGCATCGGCGTCTATATGTGTCACTACATATACTTCTTGTTTACGTTGATGCATTTCAAAATACAGATCACCAAAGACTTCTTCTGCCAGCGGATCTAATATTTTTAAGAGGATTAATTGCTGGTTTAAGTTGGCGGTCAATGTTTCAGGCAATAAATCTAATAGCCAGGGCAGAGGAGAGCGAGCTTGTCCGCCGAGATCTGCTGCCACTTTGGATTGGCCCCGGCGTTCAATACCGCTGTACCACACTTCCTGCCCCCAGGGCTTGGCTATATGCACGGGCTGCAGCATCAGAGGTTGCTGTAAATTTAGCAGCGGGCAGCTGTACTTTTCAGCCAGTTGCTGAAGCTGTGCGAGTGAGGCATCCAGTTGGCCAATTTCCACGCTTAGTCCAAAGCACTCCTGAATGATAGTGCAGTAACTGTGGGTGTTGGCACCCTGGCGCTGCAGATGAAAGATGGCGTACAAATTCAGCTCTGGGGCGTTATCCAGATAATATTGCCGGTATGAATAATGCACAGCAAATTGCAGCGATTGGGTTTGTTGCAGATCAGATGCCGTTAAACTATCCAGTTGCTGTTGGTAGATAGCTTCCACCGGTTGATCGGGAGTAAGAAAATAGATCGGTAACATGTGACTAAAGTTAACTCTAAGTATTTGTCGGTAATGTGTATTGTACAAAAATTCAGGGCAGATATTATTGCTTATTGGTCGGCCAGTGTAATTATTTACAAGAATTCATTAGTGTTAACAGATAAAAACTAGCGGAAAATTGTTCTATATCTTAAACATATAACATTAACTATTGTTTACAAGTAATTGTTTGTAAGGTTTATTGTTTCTACAAAACATATGGGTTTGAAATCCAGAGGGAGCATAACTTTGCTGAGCTCGAATTTAGCGAGCCAATACAACCGACATTGCTAGTTTTTCAATACCATGTGCGGGTGTCCATCGTTTAAATTCCACAAAGCCATGTTTCTTGTATAAATTAATGGCTGGTTTATTTACAACCGCTGTTTCTACAATGACTTCTGTACAATCAAAGCTAGCTAAAACATAGCCTATCAATTTGTTTGCAATGCCTTTCCTGAAATGCTTGGGGTCGACAGTTAAGCTATTAATTTCTATGTGTTTATCTTCGCTTGCTAGCTCAATAATTGCAGCGAGACAATTATTATCACTGAAACCATAAAATTCAGTTTTTGCATAAACGATGTCTTTAACACTTCGCAATAGTGGAGGAAAATCAACCACGCCAATAAGTTGAGCTTCAACTTTATAAGAATTTTGAAAAATAGTATAAATTCGCTTGGCAATTTCGTCATTCGAATTTATAAGTTTTGTTATCATACTGGGTATTGCCTCTGGGTTTGCATTGCTATTTTACAGTTTATTAGGCGGATAATACCTGCATAGAAAATTGTCTTGCGACAGCATAGTTATCAACTTTAATGTCTATCTGTATATTAATTAAGGGTTTTTATGATATATCTCGACCACATAGTACTAAATGTCACTGATGTTAAAGCTTCTGTTGATTTTTATCAAAATTTATTAAGTGCCAGTGTAGAAAACTGGCAGGCTTATGAAAAAGGTCTGCTGAAGTTCCCCAGCGTCAGAGTCTCAGCCACTTTTGTCATCGATATGTTTCCACCGGCAATGTGGCAGCAGCAAAAGTCTGATTGCAGCGCAAACAATATCAATCACTTCTGTTTTGCTGTTGCTATCGACCAGTGGCAGTCTATTTATGAGTCATTGCAACAACAGGAGATTGAGATCATACGCGGTCCTGGTGTTTACTGGGGTGCTCAGGGGGACGCCACGGCTATTTACATCAACGATCCGGATGGCAATGAGGTAGAGATTAGAAAATACGACCAATAAGCATTCTGGGTTGTCACTGGTTTATAAAAACAGATCTGGTAACAGCGGTTTACCTGGCACTACGGCATACTGGTCAAAATCGCTGACGCCTGCTTGCAGCAGCACTTCCTCGTCGATAAAAAAGTTACCGCTACAGTCTCTGGCGTCTCTGGTGAGTATGCAATAGGCGCTGTCGGCGACTATTTGTGGCGTTCGACAGTTTTCCTTATTAACTAAGTCGCCCAGGGCTGCCAGTGCCGCAGTGTAAATAACTGTTTTAGGCCAGAGCGCATTCACGGCTACTCCTCTGTCGGCATATTCCGCCGCCATTCCCAATACACATAAACTCATGCCGTATTTGGCGATAGTGTAAGCGCCGTGGTTTTTAAACCATTTAGGATCCATATTTAAAGGCGGGGCTAAGTTAAGAATATGTGGATTATCAGCTTTTAACAGCTGTGGCAGACAAGCTTGAGAGACCGCATAAGTACCGCGGGTATTGACCTGATGCATTAGATCGAAGCGCTTCAAGCTGGTGTTTTCAGTGTCAGTTAAACTGATCGCAGATGCATTGTTAATACAGATATCAATACCACCAAAGGTTTTCACTGCCTCTACTACCGCCGCTGTGATTTGCCGCTCGTCTCTGATATCTACCTGCAGTGCCAACGCTTTTCCACCCAGACCTTGTATCTCTTCGGCGGCGCTATATATTGTACCTGGCAGGGTCGGATGGGCAGTTATCGACTTAGCCGCTATAACAATGTTGGCGCCGTCCAGGGCTGCTTTTTTGGCTATTGCTAGGCCTATGCCACGACTGGCGCCAGTGATAAATAAGGTTTTTCCCTGCAGTGAACTCATTTGACAACCTCGAAAATAGATCAGTGATTTCAGTCACTGTTGCAGATAGGGCCAAAAACTAGAACTGTTCTTCATCTAAGGCCATCAAGACCTCGCCGCCGACCATGATAGAGGCAAACAGAGCACTGCTTTGCGGCAGAATTTTTTGCATATAGAAACGCCCAGTGGTCAGTTTTGCCGCATAGAAGCCGGTTGTATCATCATTGACTTTAGCAACGGCAATTTTTGTCATACGACACCACATAAATGCCAGTGCGACTAAGCCAAACAAACGCAGATATTCACTGGCGACTGCGGCAGCTTGCTCTGGATCCGACAGTCCGACTTGCGCAAGTCTGCCGGTCGCCTGTTGTAGTCTGCTGAAAGCTTTGGCCAGCGGTTGGACAAATTCTGCCTGCTCGGGATCTTCTATATTGGCCTCGATATACTCTTGTACTGGGTGAAAAAAGCGCCGTAAATAGCGGCCCGCCTGGTAAGGTAATTTACGGCCAATCAGATCCAGCGCCTGAATGCCGTTAGTGCCTTCATATATTTGGGTGATCCGACAATCCCTGACATATTGCTCAAGACCCGACTCGTGAATATAACCGTGCCCGCCCAGTACTTGCATGCCTAAATTGGTGCATTCAAAACCTAAATCAGTAAATAAGGATTTAACAATAGGGGTGCTCAGTTGGACAAATTCATCGGCAGCCTGGCGACGTTTTTTATCGGGATGATGATTAGAATAATC
This sequence comes from Oceanospirillaceae bacterium, assembly GCA_013215505.1. GTDB lineage: Bacteria > Pseudomonadota > Gammaproteobacteria > Pseudomonadales > Balneatricaceae > Rs1. The sequence continues at coordinate 85,121 of JABSQZ010000012.1, read as the reverse complement.
GTACTCTTGTGATACCCAGGCCCCGTAAGCCCGACACCCTTGGGTATAGGCGCGCATGGTCAGCAGCATACGTCGTACATCTGGATGCACAATAATAGGATCAGCAGCTTGCTCCGGGTATTTTGCACCTGCTAAAGAGCGCCCTTGCAAGCGCTCTTTAGCATAGGCAGTTGCCGCCTGGTAGGCGACTTCACTGAGGCCTAGCCCCTGCACACCGACCGCCAGACGGGCGCGATTCATCATCGCAAACATGCCTTGCATACCTTTGTTCAGTTCACCGACTAACCAGCCCCTGGACTGCTCAAAGCTCATCGAGCATGTCGCTGAAGCTTTAATGCCCATTTTCTGCTCTATGGATGTGCAAAGCACATTGTTCGCTAAACTGGCTTGCCCCTGTTCATCGTCCAGTAGTTTAGGCACCACAAACAGACTAATGCCCTTGATCCCGGCCGGGGATTCTGGGGTGCGTGCCAGTACTAAGTGAATGATGTTTTCGCTCAGATCGTGTTCACCGGCGGAGATAAATATTTTGTTTCCAGTAATCAGGTAGCTGCCATCCTCGCAGGGGATAGCTTGGGTGCGGCACAAGCCCAAATCGGTCCCGCATTGCGGCTCAGTCAGGCACATAGTGCCAGAGAAACTACCATCGACCAGTTTGGCTAAGTACTTATCTTTTATCTGCTGCGAAGCAAAGCTGTGTAAAGCATGATAGGCGCCAAAAGAGAGGCCGGGGTACATGCCAAAAGAGAGATTGGCAGAACAGAACATTTCCTCGACCATTGAGTGAATGCTTTTAGGCATGCCCATGCCGCCGTATTCTGGGTCGCAGCAAAATGCCGTCCATCCTCCCTGACAAAACTGTTGATAGGCTTGTTTAAAGCCATCCGGGGTACTGACAGCAGATGCTGTAAGTTTACAGCCCTGCTGATCACCACTGAGGTTTAGCGGCTGCAGTATTTGGCTGCTAAATTTCGCGGCCGCTGCTAATACCGGGTCAACCAGATCACGGCTGACTTCAGAAAAACTGTCGAGTGCCGTCAGTCCTGCCGCGTCGTGTAACTCGTAAAGTACAAATTGCATATCGCGAATTGGCGCACTGTAGATCTGCATAGTTAATTCCTCAAAGGTTTGCCGGTCAGCAGCATGTGCTCGACCCGGTCTAAACTATCGGGATGGCGAATGATTTTCATGAAAGCATCACGCTCTAATTTGAGAACATCCTCTTCAGTCAGTTCAGTGTTGGGATCAGCCAATGCCCCACCACTGAGGATATCGGCGGCGGCCAATGATACAACTCTATCGTGAGTGGTGGCTTTGCCACTGCGCACAAAGCCTTCAACTGCCATCGTAAAAGCGGCTTTGCCACTGGGGCCGGGCAAATGAAATACTGGCGGTTTTGGGGGCTTGTAGTCACTGGCCATGGACAGTGCCTTTTGTTTGGCATCACTGAGTAAGCGGTAGCGGTTCATGGTAATGCCATCAGTGCTACCTAAGACTAAATTGCTTTTTGCCTCTTCGGCGGACTTGGAAACAGCGGCAGTTGAGATCAACTCAAAGGCCTTACTGGGGCCGGGCATAGGGCCTTTGGCGTATTTAGGGTTGTTAATCCAGCGATTGAGCATCTCTTTACAACCACCCCAGGCGGGCACTAAGCCAACGGCAACTTCTACCAAACCGGTGTAAGTCTCTATGTGTGCCTGGATCGCATCACTGTGCAGTAGTATTTCACAGCCTCCGCCAAGGGCCATACCGCTGGGGGCGCTGACCACCGGGAAGGGGGCGTATTTTAACGCTTGATATGTCTGCTGACCCGCTTCGACTAGCTTGGCTATCTCGGACCAGGCGGCGATGTTAGCGGCAAACATCGCCAGTCCCAAATTGGCGCCCGCCGAAAAATGCTCAGCATCATTGTAAATAACCATGGCCAGGTAGCTTTTCTTTACCAGTGCAATGCTCTGCTGCAACAATTGCATTGTCTGTGCATCTAAGGAGTTCATCTTTGAGGTAAATTCAAAACAGACCACCCCGTCACCTATGTCCCAGAGTGCCGCTGAAGCATTTTTAATAATCGGACTGCTGTTTAGTTTTATGTCCGAGAGCATCAGCATTCCGGTTGCCCTGCTCAGCGTCCGGTATTCACCCTGTTGGCTAAGATATTGGCGCACACCTTTGTTTTCAATGTAGAAACACTGTCCTGCCGCCGCTGATAATACGGCTGGAATTGGCTGGTCTTGCGCTTTTAGTTGGTCGATAAACCAATCGACCCCAAGCTTGTCGATTAACTCGAAAGGGCCGTATTTCCAGTTGTAACCCAGGCGCATCGCCTCATCAATGGTACTGATCTGGTCGGCAGCTTCTGGAACCAGTTGCGCCGCATAGGTCAGCGTTTTTGACATTACCCGCCACGCATAATTACCGCCTTTGTCATTAGTTTCAAATAGTTGCCGGATATTGTTAACTTTTATTTTGGCGCTGGCTAAATCAACCTTAGCGACGCGGTGATACTCGCCGCTGTGTAAATCAATGGCTTCTTTGACTTTGTTGCCCTGCTGACGATTGAGTCGATAAAAGCCGCCTTTACCTTTGCGGCCGGTATAACCGGTCTCAATCATCTTCTGCAACAGCGGTAGCTCTCGTTTCAGCTTCACTAAGGGGTCGTCAGCGTCTAAAAGCTGCAGCAGTGAGTCTAAGATATTAGGCATCAGATCCAGGCCGACTAAATCTATCAGGCCAAACACTCCGGTTTTAGGTACGCCACAAGGTTTAGAGAGGATTGCGTCGGCTTCTTCTATACTCAGGCCACAATCCATCGCCTCGGTTAAGGCGCAATAGATCCAGTAAATCCCCAAACGGTTGGCAATAAAACCCGGCCGGTCTTTGCAGTGTACTATGGATTTTCCCAGCTGATGATCGGCAAAATTACTCAGGGCATCGATAGCGCTGTGCCGGGTGAGATCACCTTTTACCAGCTCCAAAAGACGCATGTACCTGGGCGGGTTGAAAAAGTGACTGATGCAAAAATCCGCGGAAAATTTATCACTCATACCGGCGGTTAATGACGCTAACGGAATCGTTGAAGTATTTGAAGAGACGATAGAGCCCGGCTTGCGCACCTTATCAATTTTTTTATACAACTGCTGCTTGATCTCTAGTTGCTCAACAATCGCTTCAATAATCCAGTCGCATTCGACAATTTTTGCTAAGTGATCTTCGATATTAAGCGGAGTAATTAATTTGACGTTGCGCTTGTGGGTGAGGGCGGCAGGGTTTGATTTCAGCAATTTTTGTACCGCTTGTTCGGCGATAACATTACGATTTTGAGCACCTTGTGGAACTCTGTCTAATAGTAATACTTTGTATCCGGCGTTAGCGATATGAGCGGCTATACTGGCGCCCATCACCCCGGCGCCTATGACGCAGACCTTGTCGATATTGTTCATCAGATAGCCTCCACAATAGTTGCTATACCTTGTCCACCTCCAATACATTGGGTTGCCAGCCCATATCTTTTACCCTCGCGCTTTAGTAGCGAGGCCACTTTACCTAAGATGCGTGCACCACTGGCTCCCAGCGGGTGACCGAGCGCAAGGGCTCCGCCGTCTAAATTAACTTTGTTCGGGTCTATTCCCAGCTCGTTGATGCAGGCCAGAGATTGCGCGGCAAAGGCCTCGTTGAGTTCAACGATATCAATGTCATCGATTTTTAAACCGGCCCGCTGCAGCGCTTTGTTGGTTGCCGCTACCGGTCCCATGCCCATTATCTGCGGATCGCATCCTGAAATCGCCACTGCAACAATCCGCGCCAACGGTTTGATTTTGTTGGTGCTGGCGTATTGCTCTGAGCAGACCAGCAGCGCTGCGGCGCCATCCGTTAACGGCGAGCTAGTACCAGCCGTGACTGTGCCATTGAGGTCAAAGGCAGGCTTGAGGGTGGCCAACTGCGCTAAATTGGTTTCAGCTCTGATACAGCCATCCTCGGTAATGCCATTAATAGCAATGATCTCATCTTTAAAATGTCCGCTGTTGCGGGCATTGGCAGCTTTGAGCTGGGAGGCCATGGCAAATTTTTCCTGAGCGCTGCGGGAAATATGGTATTTTTTAGCCACCACTTCGGCGGTGTCGCCCATACTCATCAATGCCTTGGGGAATTTTGCATATAAGTCCGGGTTGGGCATAGGGTTAAAGCCCATCATCGGAATACGCGACATGCTTTCGATACCGGCGCAAATAAAGGCATCACCAGCGCCCAGGGCAATGCTACCAGCAGCCATATGCGCCGCTTGCATCGAAGAGCCGCACCAGCGATTAATGGTTGAGCCACCGACGCTATTGGGCAAACCGCTCATAAAGACCACCAATCGGGCAATATTGAATCCTTGTTCGCCCTCGGGAAATGCGCAGCCACAGATGAGATCCTCTATGTCACCGCCTGCAATTCCAGTCTGTTGCAGCAAGCCGCGCACTGTATTGGTCAGTAGATCATCCGGGCGAACGTTAGCCAGTTCTCCTCTGTTGGCTAAATGAAAAGGGGAGCGAGTGTAAGCTGCTATTACCGCATTGTTCATGCCAGATCTCCGTTATCTTGGTCTATGTGTAGTGTAGTACTGATTAATATTTTAGCTGCTATCGGCAGCGATAGGTTGAAGGGCTTGTAATTCTTGAAAGTAGCTTTGTAATGTTTACAGAACATTGCTGCTGTTGAAGTGTAGAAGTGCCAATAACATATTGATATTGTTTAGTTTCAATATAGTTGAAGAACTGAAATATTGCTAGTTTTTTGGTCTTGGCGGGTAATGGCTGGAAGGCAGTAGGGGGCTGTGTAATTCGCAAAGGAAAGAGGGCAATAAAACAGGTGTTTTCGCGCGCTATAATTTATTCAGATGACGGGCGATTATTTCAGAAAGTGACGCGTCTTTGTAAAATTACCTGACTTACAGTAGCCCGTTCCGCCTACATCCCTGTAGGCAGAACTGAGGATTTCTTTAGCTTAATCTTGGGGGCCTATCTGACTTCTTCAAATGCCTTGTAACGGGTATTGAATTTGCTGGTATATTCCCTGTTGGTAAAATTTTTCACAAGCTAGAATTGGTAGTCCAGGCCGATGCTGATAATATCTACTTTAGGATTAAATGAACCTTCATAATCACTTCCTAGGGTAGGTGCAGGAGTACTGAGCTTGCTATCCTCTGAAATTTTGGCTGTCTGTGCCTCTATGTGCGAATAGCCTATATTGATTGTAGATTGTTTGTTTAACTGGTAACTGGCGCCGACTGAAGCCCAATAGCGAGTAGCATCTGGAATACCTGCGGTACGATCTTCATCATTGGCCGCGCCCTGATCGTAAGCCACGCCAAATTTTAATTGTAATTTATCGCTGTATTGATAATTGGCTCCAAGAGCAACAAAAATAGTATCTTCCCAGTTGTATGTAGTAAGGCTTGAGTTGCTATTAGAATCAGTATTAACCACTTGCAGCTTGTCAAACACCGACCAATCTGTCCAAGCTACATCGCCCAGTAGGGTCCATTGGTCTGATACTTGATGATAGACACCGGCAGAGGCTACAGCGGGCATAGTGACATCGGCTTTAGCATTAAAACCACCGACCCCTGTAGTAAATACATCTCCTTCTAAAGTATGTTTAATTTGCGATCGGTAATTAAAACCAACCCGTCCGTTGTCGCTGTATTCATAGAGAAAACCTAAGGCATAGCCAAAACCTGTATCATCGGCCTTGAGCGTGGTCAGGGCATCAACACCTGCGCCTACCACACTTCTATTAGTCAGTTTGCCTTCAATTTTTTGAAACTGCAGATTGCCACCCACAGACAGCTTTTCATTCACCCGATAGGCGACAGAGGGGGCAATGTTAATGGTTTTTATCTCACTGAATACGTTGTACTGAGCACCTACCCAATCTTCATCAAATTTAGTCGAGAGGCCAAAAGGGGCGTTGATACTGATGCCTAATTTAACTTGCTGGTTATAATCCCAGAGAGCGTAAGCAGCGGGCACTATAGCTGATTCGCCCCCGTCGATACCTGAGCTTCTAGAGAACAATGGAGCAAAGGAAGTAGAACTGCCATGGCTGTATTCAGCACTAGGTGCAATATAAGATAGATTGGTCTGCACATGATTGCCTTCAATCATGGTCATGCCGGCCGGATTAAAGAAGATAGTACTGGCATCTACAGCCTTTGCCGTCTGTCCGGCAAATGAATTTCCCTGACCCTCAGCACTTTGCTCTTTTAACTGGAAACCTGCGCCTTGGACACTTGTCGCTGCAATTAGCAGAGCAACAGATCCCAGGACTGCGCCCCCTTTATTCATTCTGTTTATTTTTATCATTACGTTTCTCTTATTATTGCTTAAACATTTAAATATTGTCTCTGAATGTCGACAAAAATTGCATCATACCGACCCGTAGTGACAATTTGTTATCTAAAAGCGACTAGTGTCATTTAGTTCCCCCTATTATGGCTAATAAATAGCTTACAGCGCAAGAGAGGGGAGGGGCGGAGCTGTTATTTGCTATTGCAGTGCTGAAAATTATAGGTTAATGCAGAGAAATTGCCGGGATAATCTGACAGCGATCAGACCTTTATTGCCGCTAGTTAAGTCGGAGAGTACAGGAATCAATCCAGGATTTTCTCGGGGGCTTTAAGCTAATGGTATGTGTGGCTGGTTGAAAGGCGCAATGGTTTTTAATTCCCAGGGGCGTTAATAGTGCAGTAGATTTTCTCGCGTACTGCACACTCTGATAGTCGTTAGTCGGTGATAAAGACTGCAGCCCTGAATATGGCTGGTTTGCCGCACAATCTAGTTTGTTATATTCATTAAAATCTTAAACAAGGTAAGTGCTAGCTGCTGGTGCAAAGGCTATATAGAGGAATTTATAGTAAATATCAAACTTCGTATAATAATTATTATGTTAAATTGGCTGAGAATTCGAATACTCATTTAAAACGCTGAATATGGGCCGAAAGGTCAATAGAAAGGGTGTTAGTACGATATTTGAAAGCCGAAAAAGCAGCTCTGATAGCTGATAATTGTCAGACCAAGTAATGCTGTAATTATGCAATCTCAGTCCAGATGAAGGCGAAGTAACTAGGCTTTGGTTTACTTTCAATCGAGTTGATTCAATGTATCACTGGCTCAGATCAGCAAGTTAGCCAGTGATAAATGCGGGGCTGAAAACTGAATCTGTGTGCTGCATGTGAAACCAGTCTTCATGGTAAGTCATCGCTCAGAAAGAGGGACTTGCGCATAAGTCTGATCTTTTCTCAACAGGAGATAAGGTGTGCTGTTGCGCACAAGATAACTTAGCCTAATCAGGGTTCTCACTGAATAGCATAACAATGCAGCTGATTGATGAAGGGCAAAGCATTGCTACCTGGTCGTCATCAATTTACCAGCTAGTCAGCTTTGCTGTAGCTGATATTTAGTTTGAGACAGGCTCTGTAGGCCACAGGCGTATTTAAATTATTCGCTGTATCTTATGCAGCGCTCAAAAATAATGACTGTTAATCCACAGGTGCGTGACAATGCTGGCAAAGTAACCCAAGGCTATCACCGGGGTCCATTTTAGATGGCTAAAGAAAGTGTATTTACCTTGCGCAGCCCCCATCAGCGCCACCCCGGCAGCCGAGCCTATAGACAACAAGCTACCGCCGACACCGGCAGTCAGTGTCACTAATAGCCACTGGCCCTCGGACATCTGTGGCATCATAGTCAGGACTGCAAACATAACCGGTATATTATCGACAATGGCCGAGATTATGCCGACGGCGATATTTGCATTCGTAGGGCCCCACTGCTGATACATAAGCTCTGAGACCATGCTCAGGTAGCCGATAAATCCCAGGCCACCGACGCAGAGTATCACCCCATAGAAAAACAACAGTGTATCCCACTCGGCTTCGGCGACTCTGGAAAATATATCGAACGGCTTTGTCTCTGCGTTTGCATCTACTTTCGCAACCCCAGGCAGATGGGTCCTTTTAAGGTAGTAGCCAAACAATTGCAGCAGTGACAGTCCGGTCAGCATCCCTATTACCGGCGGCAAATGTAAAAAGTTATGAAAACTGACGGCGGTGGCTATAGTGATTAAAAACAATATTATGACTCGTTTAGCTCCGCGTTTCATTGTTGCAGAAGAATGGATTGCCGCGGGTTTTGTTCTAGGTACAAAAAAACTCATGATGATTGCCGGCACAATATAATTGACCACGGAAGGTACTATTAAACTAAAAAAAGTCTGAAATTCAATCACTCCTTTTTGCCATACCATCAAGGTAGTAATGTCGCCAAAAGGGCTGAATGCTCCCCCCGCATTAGCCGCAACCACGATATTGATGCAGGCAAGGGAGATGAATGGCTTATTGCCATTGCCCACTGCAATTATCACAGCACACATTAATAGGGCAGTGGTTAAATTGTCAGCAATAGGGGAGATAAAAAACGCTAAGATACCGGTCATCCAAAACAGTTGTCTGTAATCAAAGTTCTTGTCCACCAGCCAGGACCTTAAACTGTCAAAAACCCCGCGCTCTTTCATGCTATTGATGTAAGTCATAGCAACCAATAAAAACAGCATCAATTCTGCATATTCAAGTAAATTGTGCCTGACAGCAGCCTCAACCGACTGGGTCAAGCCATTACTGGCATAGATAAAGGCAATAATAGCCCAGATAATACCCGCTCCTAACATCACCGGTTTTGACTTTCTTAAATGTAAAAATTCTTCAGCGATAACCAGTGTGTAAGCAGTGATAAAGATCAACAGTGAAACTAATCCCGCCCAGTGCGCAGTGAGATCCAGCCACTGTTCAGTGTCGCCCGGGTTGGCCGCCACGGGTGTTGGCAATAGTATGATTGCGCTAAAGAAAAAGTACTTCATGGACTCTGACCTTTAGATGTTCTGAAAAATGCGCTTTGGTTAATTGCTCTGGCTGTTGCTAGGAAACAACGATGCGCTGAATAACCAGTGCCATCTGTCCTGGAAACACCCCGAGTCCGATCACCGCTAAAGAAATCAGTGCTAAAATGGCAATATTCAATATCGAGGCAGGCGCGGTATTACCCTGCTGCTCTGTTTTTTCCAGCATGCTTAAAATAATCCGTAAATAGTAAAATAAGCCGATAATGCTGCTGACGATTAATACTGCTAATAACCACCACAACTGACTGTTAACCGCTGCTAAAGTCAAATAGAATTTTCCTACAAAACCAATAGTTAACGGGATTCCTGCCAACGATAGCAGTAACACTGCCAACACCATAGCAGTACCTGGGCTGTGCCAAAATAAGCCTTTAAAGCTGCAGATTTTAAAATCTTTTAGCTGCTGGTTATCAATCAGTAACATCAGTATTGCAAAGATGCCTAACACAGTGACTAAGTAGGCAATTAAGTAAAAGATGGCGGCTTCATTGCTCAAGTTGTTTTGTTCTGCCAGCGGTGAACTGGGTGCTATAGCCAGTAACGCCAGTAAAATATAGCCAAAGTGCGCAATAGAGGAATAGGCCAGTAAGCGTAAAATGTTATTTTGTAACAGCGCCAACAAGTTTCCGATCAGCATCGATGCCGCTGCGATCATTGATAAAATAGTGATCACTGAGCTCTGCTGATACCAATGGGTGTCTTCGAAGAGCCTGATTAGCAGAATAAAAATGGCCGCTTTGGCCAGTGTTGCCAAAAATGCCGCACTGGCCAGAGGTGCTCCCTCAAACAAGTCTGCCACCCATAAGTGGCAGGGGGCCAGTGATAATTTAAAAGCAACACCAACTAACAGTAAAACAATGGCGGTGCTGAGGACAAGGTTATTGCCATTTTCGGCAACCACTTGATTTGAGCTCAACTGGGTTAATATCTCACTGAAATTTAAAGTGCCACTGTAGAGGTAGATGATGGCGATGGCCATTAACATAAAGGCTGAAGCCAGTGCCGAAAGCACAAAGTACTTAATCCCCGCCTCCAGTGCTTTGCTGCTCTTATCTACGTACGCGACCATAGCAACCAGTGACAAACTCATTAGCTCCAGACCCAAAAAGAAACTGGCGAAATGGCTACTGGCTGCAACGATTAAAGCCCCTTGAGTTGCCAGCAGAAACAGCAGGTAATATTCTTCACTGGGTTCCTGGGCTTTTTTTAGCCAGGGATAGAGCAAGCTACTCAGTAGTAGCGCCAGCAGTATTAACAGCGCCGACAACAGTGCTACAGTACTGTTAATTGATATTAAATTATTTTCGTAAGCTGTTGTTTCAATTTTGATTGTCTGAACTATCATGGCAATGAATAAACCTAGCGAGGTAATTATACTAATGTATAAATGATCGCGCTTGATCGCAGTCAATAACATCACTATCAGCGCTGTCGCACTGATGACTATCCAAGGTAGCACAGCGGCAATCATAATTTAGCTCCTATAGATAACTGGTTTAAGCTCTGTTGTGCCAAGTCTATTATTGGCTGGGGATGCAATCCCAGCCAAATCAGCAGCACCACCATTGAAAACATCATCAACACTTCTCTGCGATCCAGATCAATACTAGGTTGTAGTTTGAGTGTGCCAAACAATGTTTGATGGGCAATTTTAAGTGAGTAAATTGCCGCCAATATCAACCCTGTTGCCGCCATCATGGTCAATTTCGGGTACGTACTGAAACTGCCCACCAGAACTAAAAACTCAGCGACAAAATTACCCAGACCGGGCATACCCAGAGAGGCGACAACAAAAAATAACAACATGCCACTGAGCTTGGGAAGACATTGCCAGAGTCCGCCCAATTGCGCTAAATCACGAGTGTGGTAGCGATACTGTATCGCCCCCACTAAGGCAAACAGCGCGGCGGTGCTGACACCGTGAGCTAGCATTTGCAACACCGCTCCCTGCCAGGCTTGCGCCGTGAATGCGTAACATCCCAGAAGTACAAATCCCATATGTGAGACACTGGAGTAAGCAACGAGTCTTTTTAAGTCTTGCTGTGAAAAGGCCATCAGAGCGCCGTAAATAATGCTGATAGCAGCAATGGCCATGACCACCGGGGCAATCTCGACAGAGGCATCAGGGAACAGCGGCAATACAAAGCGCAGTAATCCATAGCCGCCAGTTTTAAGCAGTACCGCGGCTAAGATAACGCTGACTGCAGTCGGTGCCTCAGTATGGGCATCGGGAAGCCAATTGTGGAAAGGTACAATCGGCAGTTTGATAACAAAGGCAATAAAAAAGCCCAGCATCACCCAGAACGCCGCTTGTTCAGACAATTGGTGTTGCATCAATGCAAAATAGTTAAAGGTGATTTCGCCACTGTTTTGGTAGTGCAGTAATACCAGTGCGCAAATGCTCAACAGCATGATCAAACCACCGGCTTGGGTAAAGAGAAAGAACTTCATCGCCGCATAGCGACGATTTTCGTAGCCCCAAACCGCTATCAGCAGGTACATAGGGACTAACATGACCTCCCAGAAGACAAAAAACAGGAACAGATCTAAGGCGCAGAATACGCCAATTACGCCAGCCAGCGAGCAGAGCAAATTAAAGTAAAAAAATCCGGGTTTATAGCTAATTTCTTTCCAGGCCGCTAACACGGCAATCAGACCCATTAAAAGAGTTAATAAAACCAACAACAGACTTAGCCCATCTAAGGCTAAGTGGAAACGGATGTTAAATCTGGGGATCCATTCAATGCTCTCGTTTACCAGCCATACCTGCATTGAACCAGTATCAAGTTCCATTAGCAGCTGACGCAGTGGGTAAAATGCACTAAGCAAAGTTGCTATAGCAATCCATTTAGGCAGCTGCAGTTGCAGTGATTCACTGATCCAGGCGAGTAGGGCACCTATGAGTAAAATTGAAATCAACTCCGTTAACATCCATCTATCCTTATATTTTTTGGCTGTTTCCCCGACTCCGGATTGTAATATGTGATCCACTGATCAAGGCAAGCAGGGCATCAGTCTGTAGAGTAAAATTAAAATCAACTCCATTAACATCCATCTATCCTTATATTTTTTGCTGTTTCCCCGACTATTACAATCCGGAAAATAAAAATGTTAGTGCTGTGATCCACTGATCAAGGCAAGCAGGGCATCAGTCTGTAGAGTAAAATTGAAATCAACGCCGTTAACATCCATCTATCCTTATATTTTTATTAGCTGTTTGCCTGCCTGTTACTGTCCGGTAAATAAAAATGTCATTGCTGCGATACTGAACAGTACTAAGCTGGCGTTGTACCATCTAAGTTGGCCATTTTGCAGTTTATTTAAGTATTGATGGCTGAGCTGGCTAATTTGGCACAAGCCAGTGTAGAAACTATCGATAAAATCTTTTTTATTACTGTGAGTCGCTTTAATAAAAGGTCGGACAAACAGAGCGTTATAGAGTTGATCGAAGCCCCAGCCGCTGTACAGAAAGTTGTGTAGCCCCTTGAGCTTGTCAGACTTGATACTGATGTTAAACAATTGTTTTTTGAAGATAAACCAACATACAGCGATAGCGCTAAGAGGTACGGCAATAGTGAATAAAATAATGGCCAGGTTGTGATCACTAGCCAGCTCTGACTCTGCAAAGACTGCACTGAGCCCGCTCGGTGCAATGCCGCCAAAAATAGTCAGCAGCACTAATACTGACAAGGCAATTTTCATGTTAGTCGTTGGTTTAGCATCAGGTAATTGCCCAGTACTGCCAAAGAAGACCACAAAGAACAATCTGAAACTATAGAAGGCGGTGATAAAAGCCCCGCTAAGAGCCACTAGCCAAAAGCCGTACATTTCTCTGTCTAATAACTTTTGCAAAATTAATTCTTTGCTGAAAAAGCCTGACATCAATGGCAGAGCTGCCAGGGCCGCACAGCCAAAAAAGAAACAGACACAAATGAACGGCAGTTTACTGCGCAGCCCGCCCATTCGAAAAATATTGTGTTGATGCTGCATGGAATAGATGAGTGCGCCGGCGGCCAGGAATAATAACGCCTTAAAAAAGGCATGGGTCATTAAATGAAAGACCGCCGCAGAATAGGCACCGGCCCCCAGCGCTAAAAACATGTAGCCAATTTGGCTGATGGTAGAATAAGCCAAGATACGTTTCACATCTCGTTGCACCAGCGCTGCAGTTGCGGCAAGAATCAGGGTAATGGCACCTATTGCCGCCACTACCTGCATTGCCAGTGGCGAGAGTGAAAATAGTTGATGAAAACGGGCAACCAAATAGACCCCGGCGGTCACCATAGTCGCAGCATGGATAAGCGCACTGACTGGAGTTGGGCCCGCCATTGCATCTGGCAGCCAGGATTGCAGTGGCAACTGCCCGGATTTACCGACCGCGCCTGCCAGCAATAGTAGCGCGCAAATAGTGACGCTATCAAACGCGGGCCCCCGATCACTTTGTAGTGGCCAAAGCTGCTCTGCCTGAAGTTGGATTTGTTGAATATCTAGAGTTCCCAGCAGCATGAACAGTAACAGCAGACCGATGGCCATGGCGGTATCGCCGATACGGGTCATGATAAAGGCTTTATTGGCGGCCAGGCTGTTGGCATGTTTTTGGTGCCAGAAACCAATCAGTAGATAACTGCAGAGTCCAACCCCCTCCCAACCCAAAAATAACATCAGCAAGTTATCTGCTAACACTAGCACTAACATTGCGGCAACAAATAGATTCAAGTAGATAAAAAATCGCTGAAAATCCTGGTCTTTAGCCATAAAACCAACAGAGTAGAGGTGAATCAGGAAACCGACGCCGCTGACGATGGAGATCATCACCAGTGACAGGCCGTCCAGGTAGACACCAAATACCGCCGAGAAACTGCCGACCTTTAACCAGTTGGCATAGACATAGCTAAAACTAAAGTTGCCGGCGTCTGCCAGTTGTAAATTGAGTAATATGACGCAAATAGCCGAGCCCCCAATAGCACCTACTGCTAAAGTGGCTACCAAAACATTTTTCAAACTGACAGAGAACAGCGCCGCAAGCATCAACAGTGTTGCACTCAATAATGGCAGTAGTACTACTGCCATTAACAACTGTGATAAATATTGATCTTGCATTTTTATCTCCTGACTATTGCTCGTTCATGCTTGCCAGCTGGTCGACATCCAGAGACAGCGTGCGCCGATACATTTGAATCACCAATCCCAGACCTACAGCGACTTCTGAGGCGGCTAAGGTAAGAATCAATAAATACATAATCTGACCATCGGCATTATTGTGATAATTGCCTGCAGCCACGAACAGCACAGCAACGGCGTTGAGCATTATTTCGATGGAAATCAAAATAAACAGTAAGTTGCGGCGTACTAAAATTCCAAACACACCAATGACGAACAAGCTAATACTGAAAATCAGTATGTGTTCTAAGGGGATCATGTCGGACTCTCCTGGTGGCGTCTTCCTGTATGAAATGCACTTGTTAAGTCAGTCAGTAGTAATAGCGCTGCTATTGGTACCCTCAACTGCACTGGAAAAATCATGTCGGACTCTCCTGGTGGCGTCTTCCTATATGGAAAGCACCTATCAATGCAGTCAGTAACAATAGCGCTGCTATTTCTACCAGTAGCAGGTAGGGACCAAAAAGTTGCAACCCTATTTGTTTAGCGCCGATTATATTTAATGCATTGGCAGCTGCCTGTTGTGCAAATAGCACCGGGGCCAGTAAATATAAAGTTTCCAGTAGTAGAATACAGCTCAATAAGATGGCGCCAAATGACTGGGAGGGTCGATATAATTGCGCCTCTTGGCGAATACTCAGGTCACCTTGATGCAACATCATAGTGACAAATACAAACAACACCATGATCGCGCCAGCGTAGACAATGATTTGCAGCGCTGCGGCAAAGGCGGCACCGAGTAAAAAGAAAATCAGTGATATCGCCAGCATAGTAATCACTAAGTACAGCAAGGCGTGCACCGCATTATGCCGCGTGACCGTGAGCACTGCCGCTAGTAGAGCAACCGCTGCGGCAATATAAAACAGAGTATCAATCATGGTAGCAGGCTCTTGATATCAACCGGCGGTAACTCGTTGTCGGCTGCACCTTTAGCTTTCCCCGCTATTTGCTTGCCACTGATCTGATAGAAATTGTAATCGTGATACTTGCCGGTGCCATCGATGAGTAAATGCTCTTTGCGGTACAATAAGTTCTGTCGATCGTATTCGGCCATTTCAAAATCTGGGGTCAGTTGGATAGCGTGAGTAGGGCAGGCCTCCTCACAAAAACCACACATAATGCAGCGGGCAAAATTTATATCAAAGGTTTGTGCGATCCAGCGGCCATCTTCCAGTTCGGTTTTTTGCAGGGCGATGCAATCAACCGGACAGACTGTGGCGCATAAATTACAGGCGACGCAGCGCTCCACGCCGTCGGGATCTCTGGTGAGAACTATTCTGCCGCGATAGCGCGGTGCCAGGTAGGGCTGTTGCTCCGGATATTGCACTGTATCTAATGAGCTAAAGCTGTGTTTTAAAACCTTGGCCAGTGTCTTAAGTTGACTTTTCATGTGTCAAACTCCACATATCGGGTAATATTATTGGGTCCATAAGCGATAGGCCCCGGTCAGCAATAGATTAAGCAGCGCCAGCGGCAGCATGTACTTCCAGCCGAAAGACATTAACTGATCGTATCTGGGTCTGGGCGTTGCGGCGCGCAGCAAAATAAAGAACAGCACAAAGACACTGGTCTTTAATAAAAACCACAGTATTGGCGGCAGGAAAGGGCCCTGCCAGCCGCCGAAAAACAAAGTCACTATCATCGCCGAGATCAATATCACCCCTAAATACTCACCGATAAAGAACATGCCAAATTTCATACTGGAATACTCAGTGTGAAAACCGGCGACAATCTCATGCTCCGCCTCGGGAAGGTCAAAGGGAGCGCGGTGGCTCTCGGCGATACCGGCGATGATAAAAATCCCCAGCGCGACTATCTGCGGGATAAAAAACCATTGTTCCGATTGTGCTTCGACTATCTCACGCAAGCTGAAACTGCCACTCAAAATAACCACGCCCATCACTGACAGCCCCATAAACACTTCGTAACTAATCATCTGCGCGGTGGCTCGCAGCGCACCAAATAATGCATATTTGCTGTTGGAGGAAAAGCCTGCCAGCATTACGCTGTATACAGACAGTGAGCTGATTGCCAGAAAAAACAGCAGACCATTATCAAAATCGACAATTTGCAACTGCGGACTAAAGGGGATAATCGCGAACCCCAGCAACATCATGATCATGACTATCATAGGGGCGATAACAAAAATCACTTTGTCGGCAAAGGGGGGTATCCAATCCTCTTTGGTAAATAGTTTGATCATGTCCGCAACTACTTGCAGCAAGCCAAAAGGGCCAACCCGGTTGGGTCCGTACCTGTCCTGCCACAGACCCAAAATACGCCGCTCAACCCAGGTCAATGTGGCGGCGCTGAGCAGCAGAATCAGCAATATAATCACTGGTGTCACTAGTTCATGCATCAGCGGACTCCTCGGCAGCGCTGTCGATAGCTGCCAATTTAAGCCAACAATCACCGCTGACAGCCGCGCGCTGCAATAGCAGTGCGGGCAGTAATACAACGCCAGTGGCAATACTGTCGTCGATCGATAATGGCAATGCAGCTGTGCGCTGTGTCTGATTGTTTTCAATCAATGATCCGTTGGCAGCGGCAAAACAATAATCCAGCAGCTGGTTGGCGACAAGTCCTAAACGCTGTGCCTGCAAAGCATTGATTTTAATGCTATCTGTTGGGCTGAGCTGCTTGATATTGGCGACGTAACTGGAAAGTTCTTCATCGGCAAAAATATGTTGATAGGGCAATGCTCTGAGCAGGCTTTTACTGTCCGCTGGCGGATCTTTGATTGAGTCAGCCGGCTGGTTTTCTGCGACACAAGTGCTATCTGCTTGGCCCTTAGCAAAGAGCAGCAACCCAGGGTGGGCCCCTTGTATCGCACCTGATACGCTGTGCTGAAACTGGTTCAGGGACTCGCTGGAATTCCAGCCCGGAGACCAGATATAGGCCGGTGATTGGCTGGCATCAAGATTACTGGCAACCCCTTCCTGAGAGTGCTGGTAATTAGAATCGAGATCAATTTCTGGCTGTATATCTTTGATATCTATATAAGAGTGTAATGCAGTTCGTCCGGATTCGCGGACTGTTTTGCGGGCGCTGTGAAAATCTGCAGATTGAATTGAGTACAGAGACGGTAGATCACTCAGGCAATCAGCAACACCCGATAAGTCTTTAACGATACTGTGAAAAGGGGTGTTCGCTGTCAGCCATCTATGGGCCGGGCGTCGCTGTTTCGCGGGTGTGAAACACTTTACTGAGTTTTGTAATCGCGCTTCAAAATTGACCCAACTACCGTGTTGCTCGGCGAAACTGGCGCTAGGCAGCAGTAAATCTGCCTGTTCGGCGCTGGGGGTGATCAAGTGATCCAGGACAATAATATTGGCCACATCGGCCAGTAATAGGTCCATCTTTTCTGTCGGGCAATAGCGATACAGATCAGTTTCTAAAATGACTAAGGTCTTTACTGTTCGCTGCTCTAACCTTTGCAGCACAGAATCTAAATTTTGCTGGCGGCTATTGAGTAGCGCCAAACCCAAACTGTTGGCCCAAGGAACAGCACAGATCAGCCCGGCATGTTTATTCTGTCGATAGAGAATTGCAGACAATTTCAAGCTGGCCACAAACAACTCAACAGATTGACCAGCATGGATGTCGGTGACGATAAAGGGCTTTTCTGCCCGCAACAGATCCTGAGAAATAGCCTTAGCTCTGGCTGCAATGGAGTTTTCCTGTATAGAAACTTCAGCATCGCTGGACTTATCTTCAGACAAATAACTGCAAATTTTATTGATTAAGGCAAGTTGTTGCGCAGGGTGACTGTTATCGATGCTGCAGGCAACATCGTCTAAGCGGGTACTGTGGTTGCTGATTATATGCAGTGGCGATTTGAGATCCTGCCTGATATTTTGTACTTCAGCGGCACTCCAATAAGCCACGCCAATAGTGGCTGCTTTGGCTATGCCGGCGTTCTTAATCATCTGCCGGATCGACAATGCAATACGCGGTGCGCTCTGGGTGACGTCTGCGCCTATTAATAAAACAGCGTCACTGGCCTCCAATTTTTTCAAGTCTGAACTCGGCTGAATATCTCGGTAGTAACACAACAAGTTGTGTAATTGTGTTTCTAGCTGAGCGCTATTATCCGAGTAAAAATTCTCAGCGCCGACTAAGCTCTGCAGACAAAAATTATTTTCTAATGAACTGCGCGAGGAACCTATAGCTAGGAGCTGTTCGGTATTTCCCAGGTAAGAGCTAAAGCTATCCAGAGCCTGTTGGCTAGTTAACTGTTCGGTAGTTTGGCTGCTGTTATTGCGCTGCCAGGCGTGCTCAGTGCGCTTTGCATGGTTGACAAAATCATAGCCGAAACGCCCCCTGTCGCAGAGAAAATGCCCGTTGAGATCCGGGTGATATCGGTTAGTTACTCTTCTAAGAATGCCATCGCGCTCTGCAGGGAATATATTGCAGCCGACACTGCAGTGCACACAGACAGCCGGGGAAGATTGCAAATCCCACTTGCGTGAGTAGTGCTGGCTATAAGTTTTGTCGGTGAACACACCGGTAGGGCAAACTTCCACTAAGTTACCGCTGAACTCACTGTCCAATATTCCCGCTTCGGCGCGACCAAAATAGACGTTGTTACGACTGGCAAATACATTCAAGTCAGTGCCGCCAGAGTAGTCCCGGTAATAGCGCACGCAGCGGTAGCAGGCGATACAGCGATTCATTTCATGATTGATGAAAGGGCCGAGATATTGGTTTTTATGGGTTCTCTTAGGCCCCTGAAAGCGACGTTCTATATGCCCACTGATCAAGGTCATGTCCTGCAAATGACATTCGCCGGCTTCCTCGCATACCGGGCAATCATGAGGGTGTCCGGTCATGGTGGCTTCTATACAGAGCTGACGAAACTTTTGTGCCTTGCTTGCCTCAATGGAAAACCTTTGTCCGTCGGCAACGGCGGTCATACAAGCCATAGTGATACGACCGCGGGTATCCTCATCGTTTTGAAACATTAACACGGCACATTGACGACAGGAGCCAACAGAGTCTAACGCTGGATGCCAACAAAAATAGGGCAGCTGCAATTTTAACTCCTGACAAGCCTGCAGCAGGTTTTTTCCTGCTGCAACCTGGTAAGTTTTGCCGTCTATGTTGATCTCTGGCATGCTTCAACCCCATGATTTAAGAAACTAACTTTTACTTTGGTCACTATCTATGTAAATGCCATGACCATGACTCATTTGTATGGACAGCATTGCTGCTGGATGTGTTGTTCAAACTCGCGCTGAAAAAACTTCAGTCCGCTCTGTAGAGGTTCTGCCGCCCCTGGGGCCAGTGCACAAAAAGTATTACCAAAACTGACCAGTTGCAGAATATCTTCCAGGTAATCTAAATCAGACATTTTCCCCCGGCCATTTTCTATCTCCGAGAGTAGATAACTGGCACTGGGTAAGCCCTCCCGGCAAGGGGTACACCAGCCGCAGGACTCCTGTGCAAAGAACGAGACTAAGTTCAAGATCATATCTATGGGGCAATTTTTATCGTCTAAGACAATTACAGTGCCGGTGCCCATGCGACTGCCTACCGCGCTGATACTGTTGTAGTCCATCGGTGTGTCCAAATGCTCAGGCAACAAAAAGTCCGTGGAGCCGCCCCCTGGCTGATATGCCCGTAATTGATAGCCATCGCTCATGCCTCCGGCGCGTTGCTCAATAATCTCGCGCAAGCTAGTGCCCATTGGCAGCTCCCATAGGCCTGGATGTTTCACCCGACCACTGACTCCGTAAATTTTAGTGCCAGCATCTTCATGGGCGCCGAGCGACTGATACCACTGGGCACCAAATAACACTATGTTGGGCAAGTTATAAAACGTTTCCACGTTGTTAACGATGGTGGGTTTGCCCCAGAGCCCGGCCACTTGCGGAAAAGGAGGCTTAGCTCTGGGTATGGCACGTTTGCCTTCTAAGGCATTAATTAAAGCTGTCTCTTCTCCGCAGATATAACGGCCGGCGCTGGTGTGTATATGCAAATCAAAGTTCATGGCTGAACCTTGGATATTATTTCCCAGTAAGCCGGCGCTTCTGCACTCATCAATTGCTTGTTGCAAGCGTTTGGCCGCTATTGTGTATTCATTGCGTAAAAAAATATAACCGACATTGGCCGCGATAGTGTGCGCGGCGATTAACATACCCTCGATCAGCTGATGCGGAGCCCCCTCCATTAACCAGCGATCCTTGAAGGCACCAGGTTCCATCTCGTCGGCATTTGCCACTAAATATCTGGGCTCAGAGCTATCGGTTACTGTGGGTACAAAACTCCATTTCATACCGGTGGGAAATCCGGCACCGCCGCGACCACGCAAGTTTGAATCTTTAATAATCTGCAAAACAGCATCGCTGCTCTGCTCTAGTGCAGCACTGAATCCCAGATAGCCTCCCTGTTCTCGGTAGGCGGATAAATCCAACGGTTGCTGTAGGTTAAGATGCTGAGTAAGCGGCAGAGAGGGCGCTTGAGTGACATTCATACGGCACTCTCCTTGAATTGTTGTAATAACAGTTCGAGTTCTGAACAGTGCAGATTAACCAGCAAACTCTCGCTGCTAGTGCCTGGCAGGCCATCGACCATGGCTTCGCGGACCAACATCACCGGGGCTTTATCGCAGGCTCCTAAACAGGGCAGGGATATCAAAGTAATTTGTCCGTCTGCACAGGTTTCACCCTCTTGAATCTGCAGTGCTGTCTGTAGTTGCTGTTGGATTTTTTTATAACCTAATAACTGACAACTGATGCCATTGCAGGGGTGCATCAGCACTCTGCCCACTGGCAGGCGAAAAATCAGATTATAAAAAGTGGCCACCGATTCCAGCTCGGACAGAGAAATACCCATATGTTCTGCCAGTGCAGCGATGGCCTGATCGCTGACCCAACCGCGATACTTTTGCACTATCGCCAACGCGTCGATACAGGCGCCTCCTGGCTGAGGATAGTGAGCCAGTAACTGATCTATTTCGCTTTTTTCCTGTACCGACAATAGTTGTTGCAACTGCTGCTTGTCAGTTTGTATCTGCTGTTGGTTTACAAGGTCATTTTTCATTAAGTCACCTGTCTACATCAGCCATAACAAAATCGATACTGGCAATAATAGCGATCAAGTCTGGAAGCAAAACCCCACGTGACAGATGAGGTATCATTTGCAAGTGGGGAAACGAAGGTGTTCTGATGCGAGTCCTGTAGCTGGTATTGGAGCCATCACTGTACAAGGTATAACCGTTAATCCCTTTAGTGGCCTCCACAGCGACAAAGGATTCTGCTGGGGGCATCACAGGTCCCCAGCTGACATTCAGAAAATGTTGAATCTGAGTTTCTATATCTTGCTTACTTTTATCTATCATTGGCGGAGTGGTTAGTGGATGTGAGGCTTTATATGCACCTGCTGGCATGTTATCTAAGCACTGTCGGATAATTTTTAAGCTCTGGCGCATTTCCTGTACCCGCACCCAACAGCGGTCGTAACAATCACCGTTGTCGGCAGTGGGGATTTCAAATTCATATTGCTGGTAACCGCTGTAGGGACGGGCTTTACGCAAGTCAAAATCCATACCTGTCGCTCGTAAACCTGCACCTGTGACTCCCCATTCCAGAGCTTCTTTGCTGCTGTACTGACCGATGCCGACAGTACGCTTTTTTATGATGGAGTTTTCCATGGTCAGTACATCGTATTCGTCTAAACGGGCGGGAAAATAATCGATGAATTCACGGATCATTTTATCCCAACCCTGAGGCAAATCCTGAGCGACACCCCCTATCCTGAACCAGCTTGGGTGCATACGCGCCCCGGTGATGGCCTCGATGATGCCGAACAGTTTTTCACGGTCGATAAACAGGTAGAAAATAGTCGAAAGCTGGCCCAGATCTTGAGCAAAAGTGCCGTAAAACAGCATATGACTGAGAATCCGAAAACACTCTGACAACATCACTCTGATACATTGCGCTCTCTCGGGAACCTCAATCTTGGCCATCTGTTCTATGGCTAATACATAGGGCAGGTTGTTCATCACCCCACCTAAGTAGTCGATGCGATCGGTGTAGGGAATAAAACCATGCCAGGTCTGGCGCTCAGCGATCTTTTCCGCGCCGCGATGGTGATAACCTATATCGGGAGCTGCATCTATGATGCGCTCGCCGTTGAGCTGCAAGGCTATGCGAAATACCCCATGCACACTGGGGTGGTTGGGCCCGAGGTTTAAATACATAAAATCTGAGTCCGCCGATTGGCGACTCATGCCCCAGTCAGCCGGGTCAAACTTAAGTGCCTGCTGTTCTGCTTCTAGTTGTTCTTCGTTCATGCTAAAGGGCGGTTGTTCAGTGGCGCGACAGGGGAACTCTTTGCGCAGCGGGTGACCGACAAAAGTGGGTGGGGTCAAAATTCTCTTCAGCAGTGGGTGTCCGGTGAAGACAATACCGTACATGTCCCATATTTCCCGCTCGTACCAATTGGCGTTTTGCCACAGTGTTGAGATACTGGCAGCGGTAGGGTAATCACCTATCAGTGCCAGCTTTATCCTGATATCAAAGTTGTGCTGCACCGATAACAGTTGATAGATAATACTAAAATCGCAGTTAGGCTGATCGCTGGTGTGCTGACGCAGCCTTTCATCTACGGCGTAAAGGTCCACTAACATCAGATATTTATCTGGTCCATCGCGTAGATAACACAGTACTTGTTGCAGCTGTGTCTGTGCGACCCAAAAGGTCAGGACCCTACCACAGCCTACCTGCTCAGTGATAAACTGCTCGCCAAATTTCTGAGTAATTGCTGACAATAGTTGTTGTTTTTTGTCTGAACCCTCTGTCATCATCGACCTCTATACTCCATCGGGACTGTCTATTTGTGTCATCGCGATACGCTGGGCGTTTTTTTCATCACGTAAATTGCGGCAGGCGAAAGCTTCGATTTGCTCTGCTGTAACTACTTTTCCCAGCGGCCGACGCTGTTTCGCGTCTCCGTTCTTAATGGCCTCTTGTAAAATTGTCAGCCCATACAGCAGCGCTTCAGGACGGGGAGGGCAGCCGGGCACATAAACATCGACGGGCAAGATACGATCGGCACCTTGCACGACACTGTAAACATCGTACATGCCACCGGAATTGGCACAAGAACCCATGCTGATCACCCAGCGTGGCTCAAGTATCTGATCGTATAAGTGTTTAATCACCGGCGCCATTTTTAAAAAGGGCGTGCCAGAAATGACAATCAAGTCGGCTTCTCGGGGGGTGGCACGAATAACTTCTGCACCAAAGCGGGCAATATCATGACGACTGGTAAAGGCGGTGGCCATCTCCACATAACAGCAGGAAAGACCGAAATTAAAGGGCCACAGGGAGTTACTGCGCCCCCAGGCAACTAGGTCGTCGAGCTTGGCCATTAAGATGTTTTTTTCTAAAATTTCTTCAAGTGTAGGGCTGTTTTCTATTGTTTGTTGTGGTTTTGACAGCTTCCAGCGCATGACTCTCTCCTTGAATTTACTTGTCGCTACAGTTTTTTACCCCATTCCAGTACGCCCATGCGCCACTCATAAATCAGGGCGATCAGCAATACAAAGATAAAGAGTGAAGTGGCGAAAAATGCAGGCCAGCCTGTCTCCAGAACAACTATTGCCCAGACATAGAGAAACACCGCTTCCATATCAAATATGACAAATAGAATAGCCACCAAAAAGTAATTAACACTCCAGCGCAAGTTGGTATCACCGTGGGGCACAATCCCGGACTCAAACGGGAGATTGTTGCTACGTTGGACAACTTTAGGATTTAACAGTCTGGAAATAACCAGCATAGTGATTGTGAGTAGAATAATTGCCAAAAAATAGACCACAAAAGCCATTGAAATCATATGGACTCCTATAACACTACTTCCGCTTAATCATAAGCCTGTGCTGTGTTTCTTATGTTTTTTATCGTTCGCTTTTATCTTCTGGCACATCAAAATCTTTTATTGCTTTGAGGATGCTGCGTACGCTCAACTGGCCGATAAATTTGCCATTTTCAACCACCGGAATTCTGCGCCTTTGATTGGCAACCATGCGCGTTGCCACCGCCAGAATATCGATAGGAGTAGAGACAGTTTCAACTTCAGCGGTCATGAAATCTGCGGCGGTACCGTCGACTTGATTGTAATAACTACCATCGAGTATGGCACGCAGGCAATCGATTTCGGAGATGACACCCACCAGTTTTTTGTTCTCATCAACCACCGAGGCACCAGAAACTTTATGCACGATAATTTCGTGGATAACATTAAAGATATTGGTATCAGGTTTAACAACGACAGGCTGTGCTGTCATGTAATCAAGAGCATTCACCGACCTGAACATATGGCCTCCTTGCCACTGAGAAATGAGATGAATATGTGTTGATTATAGTAGCAATTTTCGCTTTGTCTATTTGAACACAAGGACTAAAACATCTTTTATTAGTCGTCTTAACCGCTGATCCAGTGCCAATGAATATTGTTAAGGAACCGATAAATATTGTAACCATCTGATAACTATTTATATTTAAAGTACCAATAACATTAGTTGCACCAAAAGCAGTGTTAGAAATACAGGCCAATAAATATTTATGAACGCAAAATTAATAGTTATTTTTCCTAAACTTATCAATGACCAAAGACCGCTACAGCGCACATATTTGCTTAAGATTATTACAACTTCGGCTACATCGGAATAAGACTTTTTCTGCAAAAGAATCTAAGGCCCAGTTACAGTCCTAAGATACATTCTGTTAATCCAGTTAGATGAGGTTACTAATGATCAATTTCGATGATCATACAATTGTTACAGTTGAAGAGTTTCAACTGTAACAATTGGTATAGGGTTGAGTAGCTTGTTGGTAGTGATTCATAGCCTAAGACTGGACCACAGGCCAAATTAGCGTCCAGAGCACAGGCAAGCATTAACGGGGGGCATTTACATCCATCACTATGTCCAATACTCTTAAGTATTGGACATAGTGGAAAAGCCCATATATTGCCGCTTCCCGCAAACCTATACAACTATGAGCCTTTAGCCATGTTATAACTTTGACATGGCCAACCATTCATCCGCCAATAACTTCCAACTTCCAACTTCCAACTTCCAATGTGTTATTGATACAACTCAGTTATGTAGCGCTCAATACTGTGCTGCCATTTAAATCTGCTGCTTTTAGCCTGCGCTCGCAGTTGCTGCCATTTGTCCGGTGCCTCTATATACAGGCATAGAGCTTGCTCAAAAGTTTCAGTTAAATTTCGAATTTGCTGTTTTATCGAATTACCGCTAAAACAAAAGCCGTTTTCTAAATGTTTAATGGTATCTTTTAAACCGCCGACATTATTAACCAGACAAGGTTGTCCGGCTTTCAATGCCAGCATTTGACTGATACCGCATGGCTCGTATGAGCTTGGCATTAAAAACAAATCTCCTATTTGATACAGATCTTCGCCAATTTGTTTCCCGTAGCCATTGAGAAATATAAAGTTATCGCGCTGACTCATCATTTGCATAAATTCTAGCTCGATAGTTTTATCGCCTGAGCCAATCAAGACCATAAAGCCATCGACTTTGTCTAACTTCCTCAGTAACTGGCCCAATACTGTTGTATCGCCGGATTCCTGCCTTAACAGCATGACTTTTTGATCGGTCAAACGACCAACACTGGTCACTAGTGGACCCGCAAATTGCTGTTGTTGTAGTAGTGTGTTGATCCGTTCTGAGGCTAGGTAATGCACACTCTTAAGCTGTAAACTTTTAGCCATCCACTGCTGCAATTCAATTTTTGCCTGTAATAAAAAGCTCAGAAAACTGACTTGGCGGACTCTGCCGGGATGATAGTTACAGCCATTTAATATACCTACTAAGCGTTTTTGCCGCTGGGCATTGTTTAGATCTTGTTCAAGACCTTCACCACCAAAAAATCCCCGTTCAGAATCACTGCTAAGCAGTACTTCAGCGACGTAAGATGGTGAGACCAAATGGATCTTATCGCATAAATTGATGGCGGCACGCATCGGATTAAAACAGTGCGGGAAACGTGGATCGCAAATCACTTGCCCGTCATAACTTAGTGCCGGAAACCACGCCTCCAGGCTGGATTCAAAATCCTTAAAGGGGCGTGTTCCCTGCATCGATAAATTGTGTACTGTGTAGACATTGCGGCAGTTTTTAAGGCTTTGATAGCGCTCGATATATTGGCTTAAAACCGGGATCAGAGCACTGTGCCAATCGTGTAAGTGCAGCACATCAGGTTGGGCCAAAAATTGCAGGTGTATTGCCTCGCAGATTGCGGCACAAAACAATGCATACTTAGTGGCGTCTGAGGAAAAAGGCCGGTCGCTGGGGTCATCTAAATACACCCTGCCCAATCCTCCTGAGCTGAATAATGGATGACACATAAGCAACTGTCTGACCTCTCCCCTTTGCTGTTGGTTGTTTTTACGATGACTCAACGCTACTGTTACTTCTACTAATTTCACGCTTTCCAATACGCCGGCAAAGGGCACATCAAAACAGCCTATTTCTGTGGAGTACATCTGTTTCGAATAGTTGCCATAATCGGGAATAATTACATCTATCCGGTGTCCCTGTTTTGCCAGAGCTTGGGGTACATCTCTGACCACGTCGGCAACACCACCGACCTTAGCCCCTGCTATGGCATCATTTTCAGCCGCGACCATCAATATATGCATATTAGTGATCCCGGCCTATTTCAACGACAGATGCTTTGTTATTAATGTTTCCTGTCGGTGTATTGATCGCCGAGTTTTTCTTTATCTCCAACCTGGAGGGCAATGTAACCACCCTACCCGTCTTAGTTTTAATAAAGGCAGTTTGGGGGACAGGATCTAAATGTAACCCCTTGCTGGCAGTCCTTAAGCGACTTATATTAAGCGCTGATTGCTGCTGTTTTTCTGCCAGCGCTTGCAACATTTTGGCCGTCACCAGTACTATTCCCTGCTGGGATACCCTGAAACCATTTTCAATATCTAACGCTTGTTCATAGCCAATGCAGCATCCGTCGGGTATTACGCAGTTGCTGTCAATAATGGCGCGGCGAATTTTGCAATTACTGCCAATCACAACCCCAGGTAGCACTACAGATTGCTCGATCAATGAGTAGGAATGTACATGCACTTTACTAAAGAGTAACGATTGGCGAACCGTAGAGCCTGAGATAATACAGCCGCTAGAGACTGTCGAATCTACCGCAAAACCGCGGCGTTGGTCATTATCGAATATGAACTTGGCCGGCGGTAATTGTTCCTGGTAAGTTAAGATTGGCCAACTGCAATCATATAAGTCGAGTTTTGGTTGCGGTGTTACCAAATCCATATTTGCTTGCCAGAAGGAGTCCAAAGTACCCACATCAGACCAGTACTGCTGTTCATTAGTATCCTCAGAGTTAAAGGGAAAGGCATAGACTTTATGTTGTTCTATGATTGCCGGGATAATATCGGCGCCAAAATCTCGTCCGGAACCTGCCCGCTGCGCATCTAACTGCAATTGCTCAAACAGGAATTCGGTATTGAAGACGTAGTTGCCCATAGATGCCAGGCATCTGCCGGGTCTGCCGGGAATAGCGGTAGGTTGAGTAGGTTTTTCATCAAAGGCTTTCACCAGATTGTGTGTATCGACCGTCATCACTCCAAAGCTACCCGCAGCCTCGTCCAGTGGCACATCAATACAGCAGACGGTCATGTCGGCTTCAGTCTCCAAATGTCTTGCCAGCAATGCACCATAGTCCATCCGATAGACATGATCACTGGATAGAATCATTACATATTTAGGGGATTGTTGACGTATGATGTCCATATTTTGATAGACCGCATCGGCAGTCCCACAATACCAGTCGTCACCTACTCTCTGTGATGCGGGCAGTATCTCTACAGTCTCACCGAGTTCGGTTTTGAAGTGCCCCCAGGCTCTATTGACATGTTTCAATAATGAGTGGGATTTGTATTGCGTGGCGATACCAATTTGACGAATACCTGAATTGACACAATTTGAGAGTGGAAAGTCTATGAGTCTGAATTTACCACCAAAGTGAACCGCAGGTTTTGCCCGCCAGTCTGTTAATTCATGTAACCGGGTGCCCCTGCCTCCGGCTAAAATTAAAGCATAAGTATCACGGGTTAAATTACTGATGTATCTGTTGACATAACCGGGCATATTTACTAACTCCATAAGTAACGCAATGCATTTTTAACGTTGTTTAAACCCGCCAAATCCTCTGGCAGTATTCATCGATGGTGCGATCACTGGAAAACCAACCGCTGGCTGCAGTGTTTAAAATACTGCAGCGAGTCCAGCCGGCCTTGTCTCGCCAGGCCTCTTCTACGCGATGTTGAGCTTGCAGATAACTGTCAAAATCAAAAGCGGTTAACCATTGATCATTGGGGCTATAAATCTGCTCCAGTAACGGGGTGAAAAGCGGGCCTTCAAGAAAATTGAAGTAGCCACTGCGCAGTAATTCAAGTACCGCTTTTAATGCCGGGCTCTGCTCAATAATTTTTCCCGGGTTATAATTTTGATAAACATCTTCAAGTTCTTCACTTTTAGGGCCGAACAGATAGAAATTTTCAGCGCCTACGGCCTGGCGGATTTCTATGTTAGCTCCATCCAAAGTACCTATAGTGACAGCACCGTTCATCATTAACTTCATGTTGCCAGTACCCGATGCCTCTTTACCTGTGGTCGAAATCTGTTCCGAGAGATCGGTTGCCGGACATATCACCTCCATTGCGGTGACGTTGTAATCCGCTAAAAATGCCACCCGCAACAGTCCTTTAGTGCAAGGGTCCGCGTTAATAGTGGTAG
This sequence comes from Oceanospirillaceae bacterium, assembly GCA_013215505.1. Classification (GTDB taxonomy): domain Bacteria; phylum Pseudomonadota; class Gammaproteobacteria; order Pseudomonadales; family Balneatricaceae; genus Rs1. Next base: position 56,218 of record JABSQZ010000012.1, on the reverse strand, counting down.
CTACATTATTGATTAATTTAATGATTAACTTGGCGGTTGGATATCCAGGAGCCGCTTTGCCGGCGAATAAGATAGCCCGTGGAGTAAAATTTTCGGTCTCATTAGCGAGTATGCGCTGATACAAGTGGATAACATGCAATACATTTAATAGCTGCCGCTTGTATTCATGGATGCGCTTTACTTGTACATCGAATAACATCTGTTGTTCAAACTTAACGTTGCAGTGTTGTGCGACAAAATCGATTAACTTATTTTTGTTGTTGTTCTTGACCTCTTGCCAGCGGTGTTGGAAATCCGCATCTTCTGAGAATGATGCTAGCTCCCGAACCCGGCTAAAATCCGAAATCCACTGCTGTCCGAGTTTGCTGGCAATTAATTGCTCCAATTCTGGGTTGCAGTGCCCAAGCCAACGCCTTGGAGTGACTCCATTAGTGATGTTATTAAACTTCTCTGGCCACAGCTGATAAAAATCATTGAACAAACCGCTACTCAGTAGATGGGTATGTAAAGCGGCGACTCCATTGACTGAAAAACTGCCGACAATGGCCAGATAAGCCATTCTTACCTGTGGTTCCGGCCCCTCTTCAATCAATGACATCTGCCTCTGTTTGTCCTTGTCCCCCGGCCACTTACAGGCGACTTGCTGTAAAAACCGGGCGTTTATTTCATAAATGATTTCCAGTAGTCGCGGCAGTAATCTTGCAAACAGCCGCACGGTCCATTTCTCCAGTGCCTCTGGTAATAAAGTATGGTTGGTATAAGCCATGACATTTTTGGTGATGGACCAAGCTCGGTCCCAATCGTGTTGATACTCATCGATAAGCAGACGCATTAATTCGGCAATCGCGATACTGGGATGGGTATCATTGAGCTGAAAAACATGTTGAGCGGCGAACTGGCTAAAGTCTCCCGCATGTTCCCCCTGCCAGCTGGCCAGAATATCCTGCAAACTGGCGGAGCATAAAAAATACTGCTGCCGCAAACGCAGTTCCTTGCCATTTTCACTGGCATCGTTTGGATAGAGCACCATAGTGATCTGCTCGGCGCGGTTTTTGTAAGCGACAGCCTCAATGTAGCTACCGGCATTAAATTCCTCTAAATCGAAATCATCCGTGCCAGAGGCACTCCACAACCGCAAAGTATTAACCACCTGATTTTTATAACCGGGAATCGGAATGTCGTAGGGCACTGCCAGTACATCCTGAGTACTCAACCACTGTCGGTGGGTTACTCCCTGGGCATCGGTGTAGCAATGCACCCGGCCAAAGAACTTTATTCTACGGCTGTGCTCAGGAGCTTCTATTTCCCAGGGATGACCATCGCGTAACCAGTTATCGGGACTCTCTACCTGATAGCCATTTTCAATACACTGTTTAAAGGCACCGTATTCATATCTAATCCCATAACCGGTTACCGGTAGACCCATAGTCGCACAACTGTCCAGCATACATGCCGCCAGACGTCCTAAACCACCATTGCCAAGTCCAGCATCGTGTTCTGCCATCGCCACTTCTTCGAGTGTGCTGCTGTAGCGAGCTAAGGCACTAGTAACATCACTTTGCAGTTCCAGGTTTAACACTGCATTGCCCAGTGCCCGGCCCATTAAAAACTCCAGTGAAAAATAGGCGACTTTTTTCTGTTCATTGCGCTGGCGTTTTTTTCTGGTTTGACGGCAGCAGGCAACCAGTTTGTCTCTGATCGTCAGAGCCAAAGCCTGATACAGATAGTGCTTAGAGCTGCCTACATTATCTCTGCCTAAGGTATAGTGAAAGTGCCGACAGAGGTCTTCCTCTAAACTGGTCGCTATGGGCAAACTCAGGTCAACTCTGTTATCTGTCTCAGCGTCCAACGCTAGTTTAAGTTTATCCATTGGTTTCTCCACCAAACATTTTTGCCACTTTTTTAGAGGCTAGCAACGCGATTCTTAGGTTATTTATTGGCTGCGCTAGGTTGGCACTGAACAAAGCACCCAGCTACTTCGGCCCTGCAGTGACAGTCTGTCTGCACAGAGCATTCCAGGCTGGAAAGATGATGGGGCTAAGCTGTGCTGACAGAGTTGCCACTGACGATTTTCCAATAGTGGCAAGCTGAATTCGAAGTTTTCAACTGAAGCGTTGAACACAATTAATAGATCTTCTACACTGCCTGATTGCCTATTGCTGATCATGTATCCTAATGCATGATTATCCGGCCTTTGCCAGTCTTCCTCTGTCATCGTTAAACCCCACTGGTTATACCAGTGCAATTTGTAATTGCGATTGCCCGGGTGGATGAAATCAGGGTATTGATAGACACTAAATTGTTGCCGCAGCTGAATTGACTGCGCAATAAAGGTGCTGAGTTCACTGTTCTCTTGTTCATCCCAACTGATCCAACTGATGTTGTTATCCTGGCAGTAAGCGTTGTTGTTTCCCGCTTGTGTATGCTGACTTTCACTGCCTGCACAAAGCATAGGTACCCCTTGGGAAAATATCAAAGTCAGCAGCATGTTTTTTTGTTGCTGCAGTCTTAATGCATTGATCTGCGGATCCTCAGAGGGACCTTCAATGCCATGATTTTGTGAATAGTTTTCACTCTGTCCATCTCTGTTTTGCTCTGCATTTGCGCCATTATTTTTTTTCTCATAACTGACCAGATCTTCCAGTGTGAACCCATCGTGGGCGGATATGTAATTAATGCTGCTATTTGAGCCTCTGCCAGGTTGTTGAAATAGATCGCTGGAGCCGTGAATACGCTGCGCAAATATTGGCAGTACACCAGGCTCTGCCCGCCAAAACTTGCGAATAGTGTCGCGGTATGCATCGTTCCACTCACGCCATGGCGCGGGAAAATTGCCCAGTTGATAGCCCCCGGGACCAATATCCCAAGGTTCTGCAATCATCTTTAGTTGGTTCAATAGCGGATCTTGGGCTATCGCCTGTAAGAAGGCATGGCGCGGATTAAACCCCTGCTCGTCTCTGGCTAAGATGGTCGCCAAGTCAAATCTAAAACCATCGACCCCCATGACGTTTGCCCAGTAGCGCAAACTGTCCAAAACCAGCTGCAGGCTTCTAGGGTGAGAGATATTTAGAGTGTTACCACAACCTGTGTCATTGATGTAATTGTCGCCCTCTAATCGGTAATAGCCCTGTTGATCTAATGCTTTCAAATGATACAGTGGCCCTGAATCGTTGCCCTCTGCCGTGTGGTTATAGACAACATCTATGATGACTTCGATGTCATGTAAATGCAGCGTCCTGACCATTTGTTGAAACTCCTCTGGCTGTCCTTTAAGTAGGTAGTCAGTATGCGGGCTAAAGAAGCTGACGGTATTGTAACCCCAGTAATTACTTAGCCCTTTTTCCGACAAGAGTGTTTCACTTAGAAAATGCTGCACCGGCAGCAACTCAATAGCAGTGATGCCCAGTTTTTTTAATTTACCGATAAAATTTGCTTGAGCTAAGGCGAGAAACTTACCGCGGTATTGTGGATCTAACTGCGTATCTAAATAGGTTGCCCCCTTTACATGACATTCATAAATTATCGTGCGCGACCAGGGAATACGGGGTTTATAGCCGCTGTACTGTTGTAAATTACAAACTTTTGCTTTTAATAGCAGAGGCTGAATAGCCTCTTTATCTGCGTTTAGTAACGACAGTTGTGGCAGGACGTTTTCTGTAACATGCAACTGTTTGGCATACGGATCCAGTAATAATGGCCAATTTTGCTCTAAGTTATCGGTAGCCGGATCGGAATTTACTAGTCGATAGCCATAGACTAAACCGTCCGTGGCCCCCGGCAAATAAACATGCCAGATTTGCTCTTCACCTCTATGCATAACAATGCACTGCTGCTGACGGTAGCCATCCTGGTCAAATACACAGAGTTGTATTTGCTCGGCAGTAGCGCAGTAGAGAGCAAAATTTACGCCTGCTTTATCTGCGCTACTGCCCAGTGGGTAGGGATTGCCACGGCGGCTTTCATAGAACATCAGGTTTTTTGACCGGTGCCAGATAGAGGGTGCTTAAAGGCGGCAATTGAATCTCTATCACTTGACAAAACCCTTGCCAGTGCTGCTCTTTAGTCGTATACAACTGCTGTTCAGAAAAATTTGAACCGGCGTAAACACTGTCGTCAGTATTCAGTAAAACCTGATAGCTACCATTACCGGGCACTCCTATCAGGTAATGCCGGTAGCTGTTAGGCGTCATATTAGAGATGACCAGTACATGCGAATTGGCATCTTTGGCGTAGCGAATAAAGCTAAAAATGCTCTGCTCTGCGTTGCCGCTGTCTATCCAACTAAAACCTTCACTGCAGTTATCTAATTGATGCAGTGCCGGCTGTTGCCGATAAAGTTGATTTAAGGTTGAGATTAATTGTTGTACGCCACGATGTGGCGCAAATTCAACTAAATGCCAGTCCAGAGACCGATCGTGGTTCCATTCATCGTGCTGGGCAAATTCACCACCCATAAACAGCAATTTTTTACCCGGATGCGCCCACATGTAGGCATAAAAAGTACGTAAATTAGCAAATTTCTGCCATTCATCACCGGGCATTTTACTCAACAGGGAACCTTTACCGTGCACTACTTCATCGTGACTCAAAGGTAGTATGTAATTTTCACTGAAGGCATAGATCAACGAAAAAGTCATTTCGTCATGATGATATTGACGATGCACTGGATCGTGAGACATATAACGCAAGCTGTCATTCATCCAGCCCATATTCCATTTGTAGCCGAATCCAAGCCCACCGCGATCGGTAAATTGGGTGACACCACCCCAGTCAGTTGACTCTTCAGCCGCCATCAGAATTCCGGGGAATTTTGCATAGCAGCGCTGATTTAACTGCTGCAGAAAATCTATAGCGGCCAGGTTCTCACGGCCACCGCGCTCGTTTGCCACCCACTCACCCGCTTTGCGGCTGTAATCTAAATACAACATCGAAGCGACCGCGTCGACTCTCAAACCATCGATGGCATATTCATCAAACCAGTGAAATGCACTGGAGAGCAGGAAACTTTTGACTTCGGATCTGGCAAAATTATAGATATGGGTGTGCCAATCCGGGTGGTAACCCTGACGTTTATCCGCATGTTCATATAAATGACTGCCATCGAATTTAGCCAGCCCGTGCGGATCATTGGGAAAATGCCCTGGCACCCAGTCAATCAGTAGCCCCAGTTTGGCACTGTGACAAGTATCGACAAAATATTTGAAGTCATCCGGGCTGCCAAATCTACTGCTAGGGGCAAACATCCCCACAGGCTGATAGCCCCATGAACCGTCAAAGGGATATTCATTGATCGGCATTAATTGGATATGACTAAACCCCAGTGATACGACATAAGGTACTAGCTGTTCAGCCAGTTCTCGATAGCTCAGATAGCTATTGTCCTGCGCGTGACGCCGCCAGGATCCCGCATGTACTTCATAAATACTGATCGGGGCATCTACAGCATTTCGCTGTGTGCGCATTGCGATATCAGGTTCTGAACGCTGCTGGATATTCTTGGCGCAAATCACTGAGGCGGTAGCCGGAGGTGGCTGCATAACGGATGCATAGGGATCCGCTTTTTCCAACCTCTCTCCCTGAGCAGTGACCAGACTAAATTTATAATTCTGCCGCTCTTGCAAGTCACAGATAAAGATTTCCCAGACACCGGAGGCTGGATGTTTGCGCATAGGATGACGTCTTTGATCCCAGCTATTAAAGTCCCCCAGGACGCTGACCGATTGCGCACTGGGAGCCCAGAGCGTAAATCTGACTCCAGATGTACCTTGTTGTTGCCGCCAGTGTGCCCCCAAATGCCGGTATGTTTGCTCCAGGGCGCCCTGATTAAATAAATACATGGCCTCTAATTCTAAGCTGGAGACAAAACTATAGGGGTCCCGCTGTACCGAGCTATAACCGGGGTAGCTTATCTGCAGCTGATAGTTCGATCGAAATTGATCGCTGTGCAACTTTAGTACAAATAGAGCTGACCTTCCCACCCGCTGGTATTGCAGCTGTTCGGCTGTCTTGTCATTGCTAAGATAAGCGACAGCTTCGGCCCCCGGTATAAAGGCCCGCAGTTGCAGTTCACCGCTATCGCTTTGATGAGGGCCGAGAAAAGAAAAGGGGTCGGCAAATACTGCCTGATCCAATGCCTGTATTTTCCCGATATAATTTGCTTGTGGCAATTCCCATGCGGCGGTGCTTAAGTCATTCATTAGCTGTCCTTGGTTTAAGCTGCTTTTAGTTTAATTATTGTTAGCGCTACTCCTGCTCCTGAAGATATTCCTCTGCAAGCGGTTTTTTAGCTCCTGGCATCATTGATTGTAGTAAAGAAATTGTTATCGTTGAAAATTTCGGACAAACTTTTGTTATAGCGTCGTCGCCAATTAGGGTACTGTTGGTCGGTTCCCGGAATATTTACCGGTAAATTATTATCATCTAAGTCATCCAGAGCAATGGTCAACAGCTGTACTTCGCAGTGGGCTAGCACTGTGACTATGGCACTGTAGACACTGAAATAGGGACTGTGCATTTGTCGTGGCTGTTGGTGGCGCTGTAGCCAGCTTAACAATTGCTTTTTTTCCTGGTGTCTGTCAGCCTGCGCGCTCAGTAATGTTACGGATTTTGTCAGAGCCAAATCTTCGTTGAGCTGCAGATCATCAACTTGCCACCAGGCCTTAAATGTCGCTACGTCATGGTTGGCAATCATCATACAACTGTGCTTTTCTAACTGATCTGTGTCCAAGAAACGGCCCTGCTGGTCGCGGCAAAAATACAGCAGCTTACTGGAGTAAATGCGCGCCTGGTGCATGGCCGCGCTGAGTTGCGCAGTCACATTGCCTAAGTCCTCTCCTATAATGACACACTGATTCAGCTGGCTTTCCAATGTTAAAATAGCCATTAGCTGCTCCAGTGGGTAGTGCATGTAACAGCCCTGCTGTTGGTATTGCTCATTCAACAGGCACCACCATAATCGCGACAAGCTCATAATATGATCGAATCTTAAAGCCCCGCAATGCTGCATATTGCTCCTGAGCAATTGCCGAAAATGACGGTAATTCTGAGCTTTAAGCTGTATCGGATCTATCGGCGGCAGGCCCCAGTTTTGGCCCGATTTCGCCCAGTTATCCGCGGGTGCGCCGATACTGGCTTGCTGGACAAATAAACTCTGATTGTAACTTTGTTCACTGCCATCAGCTGCGCAGCCTACCGCCAGGTCTAACACTAAGCCGATTTTCATGCCTAATTTTATGCATTGCGATTGGCAGTCAGCCAACTGCTGCTGAGCAATCCACTGCAGATAGCTGACAAAACAGCTGTCTTGCAAGTAACTGTGTTGGGCGGTTGCCGTTTGCAGCCAGAGGCTGTATTCATCAAGCTGAGGATGGCTTTTACAAAAGTGTAGAAACCTTTGAGCCCGGTCGCTATTGACCGTTAATTCAGTGCTTTTGAACTCTTCATACATATGGATAAAAATCTTCAGTTTGAGCTCGTATACCTGCGAGTAACCAATGTAAGCTCGAGATTTTTCGGTGGCTAAAGTGTTGCGAAAAAATTCACTAGCAACCAACTTTTTAGCGCTAGCACTGCGTTGATAGTCGATGCAAGTATAAGGGTGAATGTAATAGGGGTTTAAACAGTTCCTGTCGCTTGGGCTATAGGGACTAGCCCGTTCCGGTTGGTGATCAAAAAGTGCATGCAGTGGATTTAACAGGACATACTCAGCGCCTTGTGCCGCGCAGTTTTCAAGTAACTGGTGCAGGTCGTTAAAGTCGCCAATACCCAGGTTTTCGGCCGTTTTTAGACTGTACAGTTGCACTGATAAGCCCCAGCATTTGTCCTCTGTAGCGCTGTATGTGATTTCTGGACTGACAATCAACTCGCCAGTATAGGTTTGTCGCTGTAAAGTAACAGATAGCTGATAGTAGCCGAATTTAAGTTTGGGCAGAAACAGCTCTCTCTCAGAGTAACGCTGTTGCTGATAGTGGTAATTTCCGGTCTCGACGAGCTTAGAAACTGGTTCGCTACCGGTTAACAAAAACTTATCTTCGCTGTGTATTTTCCAGTGTAATTGCAGTTCTAATTGTGCTGGGGCGAGCTTTACTTTAAAGCTGCTGCACTTTTCAGTACTAAACTGGCAACTCGCCAGGGGTTGTAACCAGGGCTGCACATCTAACTGGTAATTGGCTTGTTCTATACTCTGATGATTCTCTATATCGATACCACAGGCCTGTAATACTCCAAGGCGTACCTGTTCTGGTACAGGCTGATTACAGCCACGATAATCTAAATAGTTAAGTCCAATACCCCGCAGAAACAGCTGTTGTTGTAATCCTTTCATTTAACTTCCTGTCAGCTGCTGGAAAAAACCATTGCATGTTTTAAGCCGTAATCAGTAATGTGTCGGCCACTACCAAAAGGTAGATCAAGATTATCTGCTTGGCAACTAGTGCGCATACTAATGAACAACTTAAAGCTGCAAGCTGAGTATTTAGATTTAACAGCGCTAAAAAACAAACAACTTATCTACCCATAAAAAAAAGGCTATTAGGTAATTGTCCTAAGGAGACTCTGCTTAAGATTCACTATCTTTAAATGAATTAAAATTTACATTGAAGAAGAATTGTCATGGCTGAGCAACAGAGAAACAAAAAAATCCGTTTAGGGCACAGGTTGCTGCTGACTTTTTTACTGGCGGGGACTATTCCCGCATTATTAATCACTACAGTGTCCCTATATTTTGCCGGAGATTTTCTATCTAAGCAGGCTTTCAGTCAATTGCAGTCAGTCAGAGATATCAAAAAAGCGGGCGTTGAGCGCTACCTTGACACTGTGCAAAACCAGGTCATTGCCATGTCGGAAAATCATATGGTAGTGGGTGCTATGGGCAACTTTAGTCAAGCATTTACCGACCAGCCTCTGAGTGCTAACCCGGAACAGCTTCGCAATAGTGTAAAGCAATACTACAGTATCGATTTTGCCGCTGAATATGCCAGCCAAAACTTCGGAATAAGTGCGCCAATTAGCCGTATTTTTCAACCGTTAAATGAGCGCACTATCAATTTCCAATATAATTACATTAGTAATAACCCGCACTCATTAGGGAATAAAGATCAATTGCAGAGCCTTAATGACGACAGTGATTACAGTAAGATTCACCAGTTAGTTCACCCGATATTGCAGGCCTATTTAAAGCGCTTTAGTTACTACGATATTTTCCTGGTGGATATTGAATCAGGAGATATTGTCTATTCAGTTTTTAAGGAGTTGGATTATGCTACTTCGCTACTGACCGGCCCCTATGCCGATACCAATTTTGCCAGTGCCTTTAAAGAAGCCAGCCAAAAAACGGATAAAAATGCAGTTGTTTTTGCCGATTTGAGCCGCTACACCCCATCTTATGAAGCGCCGGCAGGTTTTGTGGCTTCTCCGATCTTTAATGGCTCAAAGAAAATAGGTGTTTTAATATTTCAATTCCCGCTGCAACAGCTCAATAGCATTATGGCGGAGCGTTCGGGCCTTGGAGAAAGCGGTGAAACTTATCTGGTAGGTGAAGATAAATTGATGCGCTCAGATTCATACCTGGATCCGCAACATCACTCAGTCAAAGCCTCGTTTGCCGATCCAGTTAGCGGCGCTGTGGATACCGATGCCAGTAGAAGAGCGCTGGCTGGTGAGACTGGCAGTGCAGTCATTATCGACTACATTGGCAACCCGGTTCTGTCCGCTTATACTCCGATTAATGTAGGCAATGCAAAATGGGCACTGCTATCGGAAATTGATGAGGCTGAGGCCTTTGCGCCCAAATATTTACTGACTAGATACATGTACTTGTTGATGCTGTTAACCGTGGTTTTGGTCAGCGCAATTGCAGTGTTAGTAAAACGTTCAATCATGACACCCCTGGGTGGCGAGCCTGAAGAAATGCAGCGTATTGCCGAGCGCATAGCCGAAGGCGATCTTAATTTCAGCTTCCCCGATCAAGAAAATGCTACCGGCGTTTACGCAGCGCTGGGCACTATGACCAGAAAGTTACAAATTATGGTGCGCAAGATAAACACTACCAGTCAAAGTTTAGCGGCGGCGGCGGAAGAGACCTTAACTATCAGTGAGCAGAACAGCCAGAGGATTTTTCGCCAACAAGTAGAGACAAGCTCTTTGGCTTCGGCAATTACTGAAATGTCAGCATCTATTGGTGAAGTGGCCAGTAATGCAGAAAGCGCCTCGTTAGTGGCGCAAACAGCCTCCAGTGATACAACTCAAGTCAAACGGGTAGTGGATGAGACTGTCGCTTCTATTACCTCGCTGTCGCATCGGGTCTCCAGTATTTCAGTGGCGATGAATAGCGTGGGTATCAACAGCCAGAAAATTGGCTCTGTGATTGAAGTTATTCAAGGTATTGCCGAGCAGATAAATTTACTGGCGCTCAATGCAACTATTGAGGCAGCCAGAGCTGGAGAGCAAGGGCGGGGATTTGCCGTGGTCGCCGATGAAGTGAGAACTTTAGCCTATAAAACCCAAGATTCCACCGTCAAAGTAGAAAAGGTCATTAGTGAGTTGCAATGCACTGTTGCAGAGGCTGTCAGTGAGATGAGTAATGGCGAGAAAATGGTGCAACAATCGGTGTCTGCGGCCACCGAAGCGGGCCTGGAATTAAAGAACATACTCCATGAAATCACCACTATCACCGACATGAACTTACAGATAGCTAGCGCTACGGTAGAGCAGCAAAGCGTCACTGAGGAGGTTAATTGCAGTGTTGTGAATATAAATAGTGAGAGCGAGCAATCGGTAGCGGATACTAAACACACCGCCCAGGCGAGTCAGGAAGTTGCCCAGTTGGCAGAACAGTTAAATACTCTAGTGGCACAGTTTAAACTCTAGAGGTAATCATTATTGGTTGTCTATATTGGGCCTCTTTTATGGATTTTATAGCCAAACCCTTACACTTATGGACATTAACATTCAGCACATTGTTGTGACATAGCCGCACTAACTCTGCATAATGGCTATTACTTAGCTCGATGCTGCGCTCTAAGCAATTGTTAAGTATCAGTCATAGCAGTTAACTTGCGGAATTATATGCTCAAAGTCACTCCATTAATCAATACTTTTGCAGAGATCAGAAATCAAAAGTCACTGTTGAACAAACAGCAATTGGCTTCTGAATACCCGGATTTAGCCCGTTTTTTACAGCAGCTGGGTACCCTAGAGCATACCGCCAACGGCGAGCTTAAATTTGTAATAGACTTCCTCTACATTATGGGTCGCAAGTCTGAGGGGACATTTCTACGCTTTCGCAATGAAATTGAGCGCTGGTGTTTGTACTGTTGGCAGTGCCGCGAAAAAGGTATCTTTGACGTGGCGCGCAAGGATATCGAAGCTTACATCGAATTTGTCTGGAAACCAGGCCGGGAGTGGCTTGGATTATCGGTGCAGCAACGCTTCAAAGAACGCTCTGGGCAGTTTCATTCCAATCCTAAATGGCGTCCTTTTGTCGCAAAAGTGCCAAAGTCCATGACCAAGAAAGATCCGGGTTCAATCGCCAGCCTGGAGCAGTATCGCCCCTCTCAAGAGTCCTTGATATCAACCTTTACCGCCATTAGTGTGCTCTACCAACATGCGCAGATGGAAGAGGTTTGCGATAAAAACTTTGTCCCAGTGGTAAAAAAAAGTTGCCCCTATCTAGTGAAAGAAGTGCAGCGTAAAACCCCGGATACACTCAGTGAATTACAGTGGGAGTATGTACTGGGTATCACCAGAGATATGGCGGATCAGGATCGTCAATATGAGCGAAACTTGTTTATCATTGTCACCTTGAAAAGTTTATACCTTCGAGTCTCAGAGTTGTCTGAGCACGCTAAATGGCGCCCGACTATGTCGGATTTTAGCAATGACAACGATGGTTTTTGGTATTTAACGGTTTTTGGTAAAGGTAACAAGATTCGTTCGGTAACCGTACCTGAAGCTTATCTGCAGTACTTAAAGAGATACCGCGCCTATCGCGGGCTGTCACCGCTGCCCTCGCCTGATGAAGATAGCGCCATGCTTAATAAATTGCGTGGGTCCGGCAATATGACCGCGCGACAGATCCGCCGGATCGTCGAGCAAAGTTTTGATTATGCTATCAGTGCCTTGCAACGAGATGGCTTCGCCGAGGATGCCAATTACCTGATGGCCGCCACTACCCACTGGCTACGCCATACCGGTGCCACTGAAGATGCGGGCTCCAGGCCATTGAAGCACTTGGCCGATGAGCTGGGACACGCCTCCTCTGAAACCACTGACAAAAACTATATTCAGAGCAACATTAAAGATCGAGCCCGCAGTGGCTTTAAAAGATCAATATAAGCAGCAGTGACTTTAAATTTTACCATCATAACTGTGGCGGGCGATTCTGCATGCCAGAACGGTCGCGCTCAGGCTTTGCTGCGCAGAATCTAAGGCCACTCTGAGCTGTAGGTCATCATCAATCCACTGTGCATCTAAGTTAAAGGCCTGGGCTATACTGACAAAATCGGTACTAGCGGCTGAATCTACCCCCAGGTTTGCATAGCCCATAGCTCGCTGCTTCATCTCAATCAGCGCCAGTGAATCATCGACAAATATCACTAATATTATGGCCAGTTTAAGGTCGCGCAAAGTCGCCAGGTCTCCCAGCACCATTTCCAGACCGGCATCGCCAGTAAAGGCGATTACCGGAGCTTGCGGGTTGGCCTTTTTATAACCGATGGCTATCGGCAGAGCACATCCCATAGTGCACAGCGCGCTGGACTGCAGTAAGGTTTTAGCTGAGTAACAGTGCCATATCTGACTTAACAGAATTCGATGGGCACCAGTATCTACCGTCGCGACAGTGTTCCTGGGCATCAGCTCACGGCAACTGGCAATCAACTGCGCAGGCCCCCACTGAGCGTCACCGGCAAATGCCGCGCTCAGCTCATCCTTTATCTGCGCCAGTTGTTGCCCGGCCCAGCAAGGGCTGTCTAAGGGCCGTAATTTGCTTAATGCTATTGTGCTTGAACCGATATCAGCGACAAAACTTAAATCTGCCTGATGCATGTAATGGGTGTTAGGTTGCGCGCACAACTCTATGATTTTTATGTTTTTATCCCAAGGGTTTCGCCAGTCGCTGCGCATCTCGATCGGGTCGTATCCAAGCAAAACTATCAGATCGGCCCGCTGCATAAAGGGCATTAACAACCGGTTTGCTTTAGGTGAAAGCCCTGCTCCCCCCAGCGCCAGTGGATGATCTTCGCTAAGAATGCCCTTGCCTTTGTAGGAAGTAATAAGAGGTATCTGATACTGCTGACAAACTTGCCTCACTTGCTGTTGGGCATCCTGATACAGGACCTCCACTCCGGCCACTATCAGAGGACAGCGGGCACTGGCAAATAATTGCTGTGCCTCAGAAAAATCAATGCCGCTGGCGACTCCGCGGTTGATCTTCACCCTGTCTTTAACATGACGCTGGCGCTGCTCGGCCGCTGCTAACGAGATAGGTAAATCAAGGTGCACAGGCCCCGGCGGATCATCCATGGCGATGGCGATGGCCTTATCGATAATTTCTTCTACGGCACCGTCGGTAATTCTAAAGCTGGCTTTAGTAATAGGCTGCAGCAGCGCTTGATGATCAAAGACCTGATGGGTGTAAGTAGCGGCTTCACTGGCATCGACACAACCTGTGAGGTAGATAATAGGTACTCTGTCTTGCTGGGCATTGACGATAAAGTTGATCGCATTAGCGACCCCCGGACCGACTGTTGCCACTAAAACCCCGGGAGCACCACTGGCATGATAACTGCCCTCGGCCATAAAGCCGGCGGCATTTTCATGTTTGCTCATGACAAACTCGATACCCGCTGTATCCAGTGCCTGAATCAGTGTCAGCACTTCGCCGCCCGGTATTCCATAGGCACTCTTAACACCGGCCCTGACTAAGCGCTGCGCTATCAATTCAACAGTAGTGGCCATCTGCACTCCCCTGTGATCAAACATTTTTGGTTTTTATGTTCAGCCTGAACAGTGACGATGCCAGATATTGGCGGCAAAGCAAAGTGCTAATTGTGTTACCCCTAAGCGTTGATCTGCTAGACTGTGGTTTTTTCACTAGTGATCTATAGATGGATAATTTACAAAAACTTAAAACCGATATGTACGATTTTGCCGTGGAGAGAGATTGGCTGCAATTTCAAACGCCAAAGAATTTAGTGATGGCCCTGGCCGGTGAAACCGGTGAGCTGTTGGAGTGTTTTCAATGGCTAACAGCTGAGCAAAGTGAGAACCTCAGCTCAGAACAGCGTCTGGCTGTTGCAGATGAAATAGCAGATGTTCAACTATATTTGGTGCGCCTTGCAGACAGTTTAGACATGGATATCTACACTGAGTGTATCCGAAAAATGCAAGCTAACGCTGTCAAATATCCGGCACAGCTAGTGAAAGGCAGCAGCAAGAAATACACCCAGTATAAGCTGGATTAACTGGAGTTGGTTTTATGCTCCAGTATGGTGATTTTTTCATCACTTTGCAGCATTGGACTGAGCTTGGCCATAATCTGATGTCGCTGCTCACTGCTATACCATATCTGCCAGTCTTGGATGCTTCGATATTGCGCTATCACCACCCGGTGGTTGTCATCATAGGCATTGTGCAGTGATTCACCAGAGATAAAACCGTCTTCATCCGTGGCAAAGCTTAAAATCTCCTGGCAGACGTTTTCGTAGTAGCTGGCAAAATCATCGGCGATATGCCGCTCAATTATTACACTAATCATCTGGCACCTCCAAGGCTCCATTTTAGCATAGGCAAAGCGCTCAGTTTGATTGCTAATAGGCTGCAAATCAAATTAGGTATTTTAACGATAGATTCTCAGATGCTGTGGTTTTCGCGCAGGGGGCAGTTGTTACTGGATAAACCAGACATTCTTGATCTTAGTTTCCTCAATTTCGTAGATAGCGATCACCGACTGAGGTCTATCACCCATGCCTGTGACTAACTCTTTGTCTATCACTATATTCCCCTGCACTATGCGCTCGACCAGTTGCGCATGTAAATCGGGTAGATTGAAACGGTTTTGGGTATAGTGTTTGGCCATCGCTTTACTACCGGTAAACAGCAGCTGGTTCGAGGGAAAAATCCTGACGGATACATCCTGCGCATAATTGGCCATAAAAGCGTCAATGTCATGATTGTTATAGGCATCTAATTGCGCCTGGGCGAGCTGTTCTGGAGTCATCGTAGTCTCTCGTTTGTGAGTGCAGTCTGTATTTAAACAGCTTGGCCCTGCCCTTCCTAGGTTTAGCTCAAAGGCGTAAAAGGCTGTCGGCTCAGTAGCTTATTATAGTCCCTCGACCGCCTCCAGTTGCCTCTTCGCCGGGCTGGAAAATCAAGTAAACAGCGCCGAAAACTGGCGAGTGTGGAGCAGATGCTCTGTTGCGCCAAGTAACATAGCCCTGTGTCCGTCATGGGCACAGGCGGGCATTTTCCCCTGCTGACAAGATTTGTAGTCCAGCTGGTGTCTCATTTCCTCAACATCAACTCAGGTCGGTAAAGTTTTCTGATGCTGAAAGCGAATTTACTGTTGAAAAGTAATAGAGCCTCAAATCTGACCTGGCCTGTTAGCTATAACTTGGTCTAACTTTGGCCTTATATCTCCTGGCAATAATTGGCATAAGCTGTACGCAAATAACAGAGCCTATGACCAATATTATGCCTGCCAGAGACAGCATGTCTATGGGATTGCTTTTTATCAGAGTCGGCCACCACCCCTGAGCTACTACCATCGCGGTAAAGATAAAACTAAACACTGGCGCCAATGTCACAGTGGCCCCCACCTGGGCCGTGGGCCAATATTTCATTGACTGGGCAAAGCTGCCATAAGCAATCAAGGTGTTAAGCGCGCAAAATACTGCAATAAACCATTGATTAGTGTCCATTTTAGGGAAGTAGCTAAAATCGCTAAAGGGGATCATTAGCAGCAAACCAGCACCGTAAATGTACAGTAAGATGTTGCCTGGGGATAATTTACTGATCATTGATTTTTGCAACAGTGCATAACTGGTCCAGGACAACGCGGAAAACTGCACAATCAGAATGCCAATCCAGAGCTGATTGGTCTGAGTATTAGAAAAATCTAAATGAGGATGAAAAAATAACAGCATGCCAAGGGCTAAGGTGGCAAAGCAAGTCATTTGCACGGCGCTTAAGCGCTCCTTAAAAAACAACATTCCACCGAAGGCCAAGAAAAAGGGTGCTGTCTGAAAAGTAAGCTGTGCGGGACCGGGCTGTAAATAATCCAGGGCGTAAACAAAAGAGACATAATTAAACACCGAAAATATCGCTGCCAGGGTTAATTTTAACCAATCAATGTTCTGCAAACGTTTAAACTGGTATAAGTTTCCAGAGAGCTTCTGCAACACTAAACTGACTAAAAATGCGACAAAGAATCTGAACCAAGTGAGGGTGACGGGATCAATAAAAGTTGCTGATAATTTTAGGGCTATAGGTAAAACTCCCCAAAAGACTACCGCTGTTAGGGCAAAAAATAACCCAAATTTAAAATGGTGATCGGTGTTTTGCATTTGATTCAAGATATCGTTCTCCGCTCGAGCTCTTTGCAGATAAAGTGCCCTATTAATTTTAGCCACAGTTTGCCTTAGAAGTAATATATAATCTAATGCATATATCCATTAACCATTATTCATTAATTGCATATTACTGGAGCCCACTCTTGGTTGCTTTATCACAGATCGATTTCAAGTTACTACTTTGTCTTAATAGCCTGCTTGCGCACAGAAATGTCAGTCGTGCCGCAGACCAGATGCACATGAGCCAACCAGCAATGAGCCGCGCTCTGGGGAAACTGCGAGAACTATTTGACGATCCGCTGTTTGTCAGGACCAGCCAGGGTATGGAACCGACGACCAGAGCCGAGGCTTTAGCCAACCCATTACAAGCTACATTAGATCAGCTTAGCTCATTGCTTATCAGTGAAAATTTTTCGCCACAGCTGAGCCAACGTAACTTTAAACTGCATATGAGCAGTTATGTTTCACAAGCTTATCTGGGAGACATAGCCGCTGCATTTTATCAACAGGCACCCAACGCTCATCTGGAAGTGATAAATCTTCAGGAAAAATCCCTGATCCATCAGAGCTCCCAAAGCATAGATTTAGCAGTTGCCAGCCAACAGACTTTAGTACCGGACTACTTTCATCAACTCTATCTGGGTGTCGAACAGATGTGTTGTTTCATGAGTAGAAATCATCCATTAAGTTGCAGTAAGTTAGATCTGGATGGTTATCTGGCCTACTCCCATGTAGTTATTTCCCTGGGTGGTGGGCCCAATATGCCGGTAGAAGAGCATTTAAGTCTATTGGGTAAGTCACGAAAAATCGGTTTGCGAACACCGCACTTTCTCAGCGCCTTAGAAGTTGTCAGTAAAACGCAAATGTTACTTAATACGACCCCGCTGGTACCGGGTAAGTTTATGCAGCAGTTTGATTTGATTTGTCAAAAAATCCCGTTTCAGCTGCCGGAAAACCGCTACTACTTAAGTTGGCCGCCGAGCTTACATAGAGACCCAGGCCATCAATGGTTACGTGGACTTTGTGCAAAAGTGATAAAAGAGAACATAACAGCGCCAGATATAACCGAATTTTAACCATTGCGGTCTTTTTACATGCGGATTAAAAATTGATTGTTGAAGCTATCCAAGGCACCAGCACACTCTTGATATTACTTGAATTTTAGCCATTGAGGCCTTTTTGCATGCGGATTAAAAACTGACTGTACAAGTTATCTAAGGTTTCGGCACACTTTGTACATTGCTTCAGTTTAAGCAATTCAATCACCGACTCAGCAGTACAGAGCCCACTGTTTTTTTGATTGCGCCGCAACTGGTATCTGGATTGAGTCTCAGAAGCTAATTCTAATCTGTTTAGACTTTTCAGGTAGTGACTCTTGTTGTACATTTTTCTCACCTCCTGCCAAGTTCCATCTAAAACAATAACACTAGTGGCTTTATCAAGCCTATCTTGACCTAGAGTAGTAGTGCTTACTGGCAGCTGCTGATCAGCTAAAGGATTATTGTTCTCAGACGAGTTGTGCAGAGTTTCTTCGCTGGGATACAGTAACAGTGTAGGTGTCGTTGCTATGCTATTTAACAGTGCCGGATCAGGCGCTGTTCGCGACCAGAGGATTAATTCCGCGCTAGCCTTCGCACTGTTTGCACAATTTAGTGCTTTAATAACCAGCTGACCGGTATTAGTGACTTTTGCGATTTCTCTGGGGTGAGTCAACAAAAAAATTTTAAGCATGCTGGAGTGAGTGTATATGGCTGTATGGGCGGGCATATTAACAATATCATTGGCAGATAACGAGGCCTGCAATGATATTGATATAAACTCGGTTTCTATTGCTAGGCCAGCTCTGGGATTTTAAACCGGTCCTAAAACTTCCCCTGTGTTTGCCGTTGGAGCTGCTGGGTAGACGATCCTGCAGTGAATACCCAGTAGCTGCACAAAATCAGTGCTGTGCTTTGAAGCCTATTCTGAAACCGCCCCAGTGTTTACCGTTTATAATAATGGGTGCTGAGACGTCATGCATCACTTCACCGGTATCACGCTTGTAAGTTTGCAGCAGGAATGCCTGAGTATGCTTGCCACAACGTATTCCGGTGGGGTCGTCAAAAATTCTCTTAGTGCGGTTATTATTTACATCTGTTTCGTAATTTCCGGTTAAAGGCTGGCTGAATTTTTTGTTATGAGTAGGGAAATAGCCATTGATATCTACAGCACCTGCATAGATCATATCTTCAAACTGATCCAAAAGCGGCTCTTGAATCCTGGGTAGTACACTATCGGTAAAGGTATCAAAAGCACTAGTGAATTTTTTTGGGTTAGTATCGGATATTTCTTTGTAAGTGAAATTGAACAGCGCATGTTGACTGATTTGGTTATTTGCGATGGCTTGACTGAATGCTGTGCCTATTTTCTCAGCGGCGAGTTGAGCCTGTTGGCACATTAAATCAATCAAAGAATCTGTTTTAAATTCTTTAAGGTGAACAAAGATACTCTCAGCGCCCTCTGAAAGGCCCGAAGCTTGAATGGATACACCTTTGGTCGTTGCACTTTTAGTCATCAGAAAGTCGCGAATATTCACTATCGACTTTGATATATCCGACGTTGCCTGGTCTTGCTCACTGAGTACTTTGCTTATCTCTGATGCGGCACTTGATGACTCGGTAATTAGCTTATGGATATTTTTAAATGATTCTGAGATCGTTGTAACGGTTGCGACCACTTCTTCGCTTTGCAGCGACACCTCCGACATTAAATTAGTGGCAAATTGTGTCTCATCATTGATAACCTTCAGCATAGAATCTATCTGTTTGGTGGCGTCCCCTGTTCGAGCCGCCAATGCCCTAACTTCATCAGCCACTACCGCAAAGCCCCGGCCTTGATCACCCGCCCTGGCAGCTTCAATCGCTGCATTCAAAGCCAGTAAATTAGTCTGTTCCGCGATCGCGTTAATGACATCAGTGATATTCTGGATCTCGGCCGCTTTTGCCGCCAGTAATTCAATTCTTCTGGAGCCTTCTTTTACTCCACTATCCAGTTTTTGCACCACTGGACTGCACTCTTCAATTTGTATTATTCCTGTATTGCTTGCCTGAAGAGCTTGCAGGCTCTGTTCTGAGGCGATATTTGCATTACTGGTCACTTGTTCAGTGGTGACTGACATATCCTGAGCCGCGATGGAAATTTTATCGGCATCCTGACTGGAATGTTCGATGGCTCTGAATAACTCATCCAGGAAAAAGGCAACTTCTGCAGCATTTATCGCCAGGTCGCTGGCGCAGTTGTTGATGTTTTTCCCCGCGTGGTTAAAGGCCTCTATCTTATCCTGTATTTGCTGTTCAAAGGCGGCTTTTACAGGTTGTAGGTCTGTAGTTTCGGTGCTATTAATCAGGTGTATTATGCGCTTGCTCTGTTGATCAGCTGACTTTTTTTGCAGTACAGAGCTGATAGTGAACAAGATAAAAGTAATCCCAGCTAATGCAGAGGCAAGCAGCCATTGATTTTCGATACCGACAGACAGCAGATAACTACTGATCGCCATGATAATAGCCGCCGTTAGTGCGGGTAAAAATTGCATTCTAATATACTTGTCTGCCACAATCTTGCCTCTATCTGTGTGCCTAAATAGCGAACACCTATTTTACTTATCGCAGAGACTTTTCAGCTAACGATGGTCTCTGTTATAAGCAGTGCTGGTCAGTCTGCTTTTAGCTTAGTCTTTATTATATTTTTAACATAATATTGCATAGATAATGAACGACAGGGATTAGACTTTAGTCTATGAAAAATACTGGAATTATAATTGAAAATTAACACTTCATTCAGTAACACACTGATGCAATTTTGATTTTTTTAGGCAATTGCTGAAAACGTCTGCTGCAACATCCCCCTAGCTCTTGGTTGTTATCAACAACTGAAGCTAAAAAAGCCACTGATGCAAATAGTTCTATTGCTAATGCTAATATTATATTGTCTGCTTGTGCCGTCATTTAAGGGGTGATAAATGTTTGAGTTCATATAAAAAGCCAGTTTTTTCCTCTCTTTAAAATTTTTTGCCTTTATGGTTGATTGTTTATCCTATCTACAGTAAAAATAGCCCCATGAGATGGTTTAACTAGGATTGATTTAATCCGATCTCAAGGGGTGTATGCAAGGATGTTATTCAAATAAAGCTCTACTTATGCGAAGGATTTGCAAAGATGCTGGAAAAAGTAATCAATCATGTTTTTACTGAGTTCTTATGGCCAAACTGGAAACATAACTCTTCACATGCAATCAGTCCCAGGCCCTGGTTTAAAACCTTTATAAAAGTCGCTACAGACACCAATATCATTTCTGTGAAACTGGCACAAACTCTGGCCTCATCTCCCTCCCTATTACGCATTATGCTTAACAGTTTTAAAGATGGAGAGCATTTCCCCTCGTCACGGGATTTCGCTATTAATATTGCTTTTGAAATAAGCCAACCGGGTTTCAACGCGGATTTGCCTAATTTGCCCGAGCTTTGGCGACTGCGATTTTTTGCAGTTTCAGTCAGAGCCCAATGGTTAAAAACCATCGACAGTAGTTACATTCTGAAATCACAATTTCAAACACTCAACCACTGTAACCCAATGGACTTGATCAATGATGGAGGTGATTGCCTGCCCGATTTGGATAATTTACTGTGTAATAGAGATAAATTAACCAAGGCCTATTTTGCAAACTATGGCCGCGATAAAGCCGGCACAGAAGTTACCGTCTGGCTGCCTGATAATAGTGGCTATGTAGCGACTGATATGGAAAACAATGTCACAATTCCGATCTGCGTCAACCCCACTCAAGGTGTTGATTTAGGGTTTTTTCGCCAGGGGTTCAACTACTCCACTGGGCGTAGCAAAAACCGTTTATGGCTAAAAGAAAGCAGCATCGATAAACACCAAGCCCTGGAATCAGCGAGCTTTGAATATGCAAACTTCGGTCGTTTAGCCAAAGATGCATTCGTCCACCCACGAACCACAAGCGCTGTATAAGCGCTAAAGAGAGACTGTAGCCAATCATTGGCTACAACAATTGATCTACCCCCCCCTCAATACTTCCAACTTCCAACTTCCAACTTCCAACTTCCAACTTCCAGTTTCCGACTGCGCTTCGCGCTTAATTGCATTATTTTCAACTTACTCATACTATGTGCGTACTAACTCTAATAGCTTTTAAGTTGAATAATTCTATGTCCGATCTAAACACCCAACTGCGGGCCACCGGTACTTCACAATTAGTCGCTACCGATCATCTGCTAAACGCCCATGTTGATGCGGTACAGCCACAACTTCCCGAAGGTG
Source organism: Oceanospirillaceae bacterium (assembly GCA_013215505.1). GTDB lineage: Bacteria > Pseudomonadota > Gammaproteobacteria > Pseudomonadales > Balneatricaceae > Rs1. Next base: position 34,335 of record JABSQZ010000012.1, on the reverse strand, counting down.
ATTTATGGGTATTTGGTTATGGATCACTCATGTGGCGTCCTGGGTTTGACTATGTTGAAGCCGTTGATGGCCGCATTTACGGTTACCACCGGGCACTTTGTGTGTCCTCTTGGGTGCATCGCGGCACTCCAGATAATCCAGGACTAGTCTTGGGGTTAGATCGAGGAGGCAGTTGTTCTGGTAAATTATTTCGCATTAGTTCTGAGAATAAACAACGAGTGGCCGAATATCTATACGACCGTGAAATGCCGACCATGATTTATTTTGCGCGCATAATAAATGTGCATATTAAAGATGGACGCTGCGTCCAGGCGCTGACATTTATCGTCGATAGCCAGCATCAACAATATGTGACAGAGAAATGCCCAGAGCAACTTGCATACACAGTCGCTAACGCGCGGGGTATGAACGGAGCAAGTAGCGATTATTTGCTTTCAACCTTAGAGCATCTACGTCTGGACGGGATCCACGATTCGAGACTGGAGGCCGTCGCCGCATTGCTATAATTATGCCAGTGGTATATTAAGCGGTTCTACACAATATAGTAATGCCAAGTACTTTGGGGTATTTATCAGGTATTAAGGACTTGGTCGTGTCAAACAATTCGGGCTAGCGGGTGTGTCTGGGTAGCTTTGAGGCAAGAAAACTCGCTATAGCAACAAACAGCACACTCACCCACAGGCAGGCGGCCAGACCATAACTTTGATACAGCAAGCCTGAGAGTACTGTGCCTGCCAGGCGCCCCGCAGCATTGGCCATATAGTAAAAACCAACATCCAGAGACACGGCATTACTGTCGGCGTACTTAATGATTAGATAACTGTGTTGGGCAGAATTCAAGGCGAATACAGCGGCAAATACAAACAGTCCGGCGACCAAACTGATACTGACAAAATAATCTAAACTGAAGGCGCTGCTAAGCATGAGACAGAGCACTAATAATAGCAGCCCCAATCGGGTGGCAGAACCGCCATCTGGGACAACAGATCGGCGCGTTAACTTAGGCGCCATTGACTGAATCAAGCCGTAAAAGATAATCCAAATAGCAAAAAAACTACCGACTTGCCAGTGCTCCCAGTTAAACGCACTGGCCAGATATAATGGCAGTGCGATTACAAACCACACGTCTCTGGAGGCGAATAAAAACAATCTGGCAGCTGATAAATAATTGATTTTTCGATTCTTTGCTAATAACTGCGTAAATTTTATGTTAGTTTTTGCCCGGCCCAAATCTTTCTGCAGTACCAGCAGGCTGAATAGCCAGATAAGGATTAACGGCAGCAATAAAACGCTGATAGCCCCAGTGAATCCCAATGCAGCCAGTAGTGCTCCACCAACAAAGAAACCTACCCCTTTGAGAGTGTTTTTAGAGCCAGTCAGTGCCGCGACCCAAGTATACATCCGGGTATCCGCAGAGCTGCTGCCGGCTGCGGGAAGCAAGGTTTTAATGGCGCTCTTGGCGCTCATTTTATTCAGGTCTTTAGCGATTCCCGACAGTGCTTGTGCTGCCATCAGCCAGAGCATAGATAACTGTTGCTCCGGTGCAAGTAGCATAGATAAAGCAATGATTTGCAGGAACAAACCTATGTTCATGGTTTTGTTCAAACCGACCTTGGCACCCAGCCAGCCACCGAGTAAATTTGTCACTACGCCAAAAGCTTCATAAAAGACAAATAACATGGCGATTTGCAGCGGCCTGTACCCCTGGCTGAAAAAATGCAGCACAATCAGCATTCGCAGTGCGCCGTCGGTTAAGGTAAATAACCAATAATTGGCGGTAACGACTAAGTATTGCCGAAAAGGCGAGCGCAATTTTGCGATAAAATTCATTCGCCGATGAACTTGGCCAAATCTACCACCCGGTTAGCGTAGCCCCATTCGTTGTCATACCAGAGGTAGAGCTTTACGTGAGTATCGTTGATTACCATCGTTGAGAGGCCGTCGACAATCACTGAGCGCGGATCGGTTTTATAATCCACAGACACCAACGGGCGCTTCTCAAAACCTAGAATGCCCTGCAACTCCCCCGCTGCCGCCTCTGCTAGCAAAGTGTTAATTTCATCGACAGAAGTGTTGCGTGCTACTTCAAAAACACAGTCAGTGAGTGAGGCATTTGCCAGCGGTACTCGCACTGCATGACCGTTGATTTTTCCCTGTAACTCCGGGAATATTTGCGTTATAGCTGTCGCTGAACCGGTCGTGGTTGGGATCAAGCTTTGTCCGCAAGCTCTGGAGCGGCGCAGATCTGATCTGGGGACATCTAAAATTGACTGGGTATTGGTGATGTTGTGAATGGTAGTAAATGAGCCGTGGATAATGCCGAGTTTTTCCTGGAGAACTTTAACCACCGGTGCGATACAGTTGGTAGTGCAGGAAGCGGCGGTGACAATATTGTGTCGCTGCGCATTGTATGTTTGCTGGTTGACTCCCATCACTATGTTGGCGACAGCTGGATCCTTGACTGGCGCTGTCACTAACACTTTCTTTACCCCCTGTTCGAAGTAAGGCTGCAGACTCTGCGCAGATTTGTGTACTCCGGTTGCATCAATCACCAAATCACACCCCGACCAGTCGGTGGCGGATATCTGCTGATTTTGACTGCAGATAATTTGCTGGTTTTCGATACTGATACCGCTATTATTATGCTCTGCCTGATAATGCCAGCGGCCGTGCACTGAATCGAAGTTGAGTAAGTGCGCCAGCACTTGCGCATCTGCAGCGCTTTCGTTGATTTGTACAAACTCTAGCTCAGGGCTGTTCCAGGCGGCACGTAATGCCAGACGACCCATGCGACCAAAACCATTGATAGCGACTTTTATACTCACACTAATACCTCATCCTATGGGACACAACGGCTCACTGTAACAGTCATTTATGACAAAATCATGAAAGTGACTTAGCCGCTAAGAAACAGCGCATTGTAAGTGAAAACTGTAGCAGATGAAATAAGCGCCAGGCAGTAGCGTGCCTTTCCGTGCAAGCGGATCTCCGGGTGTGCACCGATTCATCATGGTTTAGGAATCAGCCAGACTATTAGACCATTTAGTAAAGGCATTCAAACCTTCAGAGACTGTTTCATTACTGATGGTTAATGCCGGCAGAAAGCGAATTACGTTGCCATTAAAGCCGCAACTTAGTAGCAGCAAACCGCTGTTTGACAGATTGCCAATCGCGGCCCAGCCACTTTCTTGGGTTTTTACCGAAACAGTTAGTGCAGCAGTAGGGAGTCAGTCATCCTCTTAAACCAATGTTTGTTGAAAAATAGGGTTATAGCAATCAGTTCAAAGCCACCAGCAGTATAAATTCGAATAATAAGTCGTTGATAAAGCTATTTAATAGCTTGCTACTAGAGGTAGTATAAGCCTCGCAGCAATCACTCGTATCATTTGGAAAAATAATGTCTGTTAAACTTACCCAAGTAGCACCTTTTTTGTTTGTATGGCTGTGGAGCACCGGTTTTGTCGGTGCAAAATACGGCCTGCCCTACATAGAGCCTTTTTTCATGCTGTTGGTGCGCTTTGCCATAGTCGTGGTTATTTTTTACCTTTTAGTTCAGGTGTTTCGAGCTAAATGGTTAGATAAACAGTATATAGCCCAGCAGTTATTAGTCGGTACACTGATTCATGGAGGTTACTTAGGCGGGGTGTTTTTCGCCATTAAACAGGGAGTACCTGCAGGCCTGGCGGCGATCATTGTCGGCCTGCAACCTATTATTACCACGTTGGCTTGTTGGCTGTTTTTACAGCAGAAAATCAACCGCAGTCAATTAGCGGGATTATCGCTGGGCTTCATCGGTATCAGTTTAGTGATAGTAGAGAAAAACGCTTTTGATACCAGCAGCCTTTCCGCGTTAGGTATTATTGCTTGTATCATCGCGTTGATTTGTATTTCAGCAGGAACACTACTGCAAAAACAATACTCCGAGAAAGTGCCACTGTTATCTGGCTCTTTCTATCAGTATATAGGGGCCACCTTAGTCGTCGCTGTACTGAGTTTCTCGATGGAGACGCAAAGCGTTATTTACTCTCTGGAATTGTTGGCGGCGATGAGCTGGTTGATCTTCGGCTTGTCGATACTGGCGATATTGTTACTGTTGTATATGATCCGCGAGGGAGAAGTGGCAAAAGTCACCAGTTATTTTTATCTGGTGCCCCCCGCCGCAGTCATTCAAACCTGGTGGCTGTTTGATGAAAGCCTTGGTCCACTTGCTTTAACAGGCTGTATTTGCACAGTATTGGGAGTGTATCTGGTGGTCAAAAAAGCTGCCGTTTGATTGTGTTTTCAGGAGTTTTTTAGTTGACCAACAGAGCGACTATTTTTCTTACTACAGGGGCGACTACCAGTACCGCGGGAAAAGCGACACAAAAGGCATAGCCCCAGGCCTGTAACCACAGCGCTATAATATTATCGGTAAAGCCGACATTGAGAACAGTAATCACTAAAGACATGATAGATGACATAAAAAGCGCCATAAAAAATGCAAATATAAACACTGCGTATTTTTTACTAATCAACTTGAACTCCGCTGCATAAAAAGTTTAACTTTCTAATTATGGACAATGATCAGCAGTTCCAGTGGCAGGATTATTACTGCGACTGGATCTGCTGCTCCCCTAAAAGCTACAGGTCAACTTCCAGATCGGAGCGAGCATAGCTACAGCAGGGCAGAAAATCGCCACTGCCATCTTCGCTATCAATGGCCATAGCATTGGGGGCATGTACTTCACCACTGATCAAGTTGCTATTACAGCTCCCACAAATACCGGCTAAACAGCTATAATCTGGGTAGATGCCCGCCTCTTCTGCGGCCTCCAAAATTGTTTGATCACCAGATATTTGCACTTCAACACCCGACTGTACGAAATTAACTTTATAGCTGCTATTGGAAACATCGTGTTCAGGAGCTGCAACATCGATGACAAAACTCTCTTCATGGTATTGAGAACCCGGTAAAGCTAATTGTGTCAACAGTCCTTTGGCACCGGCCATAAACGCATCCGGGCCACAGACAAACACTTCCCGCTCCAGTAAATCAGCACTGAACTGTTCTAACATAGCTGTAGATAAGCGACCAGAAAAATGCTCAATGGAACAATTGGCAGCTGCGCTTTGGCGGGTGAAATTACAGGATAAATGCAAATTGGTATGCGCTGCTGCCAGCAATTGCAGTTCATTGAAACAAATTAAATCCTCATCAGTGCGGGCACTGTGATGGAATTGTATGTCTATGTTTAAACTCAGGTCGGTGATGTAGCGAGCTATCGACAACATCGGGGTAATACCGGAGCCTGCAGACAATAATAACAATTTAGCTCGACTAGCGCTCTGCAAGTGGAAAACACCGCTGGCTTTAGTGCACTCTATACTTGAACCAACGGCAAAAGAGTCATGTAGCCAATTGGAGAATAGTCCCTCCTCGACCCTTTTTACGGTAATGGAAATAAGGTCAGGTCGTGAAGGACTTGAGGATAGCGTGTAACATCTATTTTCCAGCTGGTCGTTTATTTCCGCATGGAGGGTGATGAACTGACCTGGTAAGTAGCCGAATCTAACAATAGGGTCTGCGATAAATTTAAAGGTTTTAACGTCGGCTGTCTCATCAATAATCTGCACACAGCGCAATAACTCTTTATTGTGACTGGCGCTGTCCTGGGCGGTATCTGTCCCAGGTAAGCTCTGACTAGTATTCGCATCAGCTGATAAGTTTAGCTGCTGGGCGAGCCTGGCTTGGGTCGGTTGCCAATTATCCAGATACACTGGCCTGGGTTTGGTCTTAATAACTTCAACCTTATCCCCCACTTTAATGCTGCCACTATTGAGCGCCAACATATTTTCGCCAAACATCACGTTAGTACCATCTTGTTCCTGGCGATAACTGGTCAAGGTCTTTAGTGGTTCGACGTTTTTATCCCGCTGTTGGGTATTGGGATCAACAGTCGTAAATATACAGCGACTACAAGGCTTTGGCAGTTCGAATAATACATCGCCGATGCGTATTTGCGCCCATTCATCTTCTTGCCAGGCGGGTAAGCCTGCAATGGTGATGTTAGGTCGAAAATTTGCCATGCTCACCGGTGCTGCCAAACGTTGGTTTAAGTGTTGCAGCGAATTGTCACTGGTTAACAGTAGTGGAAAACCATCGGCAAAGCCCACTTGGTGCTCTTCATGCCTTTTTACCGGACGTTTTGATTGCTCACCAAAGTATAGAATCCGCAGCGGCTCTCCCAGTAATTCACTGATCCATTGATCAGCGACAAAGCCACAGCCGCGGCCCAAAAATGAAGTACCCCACACTGCTGTAGAGAGATAGGCACTGGAAAAATTTTGCTGCTGCAATATCAAATCATCACAACTGGGATGTTGTAAAACTAAATCATTACCGGAGTAATAAGAGCTAATTGAGGTTACTTTTGGGTGGGTACGGCCAGTAATAAAAGTGCCGTCTAATTTAGTCAACATAAAGCGTCTGTCGCCCAGTAAACCTGTGCCGAGAACTTCAACAGTTTGACAACTGATTGCAGCAGAAGATTTTAGGGGATAAATAGCTAAACTACTGACATAAGCGCTCGACATTCTATTTCCTTTTGCAAGTTATCTGGTATTAACGACAAGGGTAACTGATGGCTGCAGCTTAAACCAGATTAATGCGGGTACAGTGGCGCATAATTTGAAGGGTACAGAGGATTTGCAAAATTACTGTTTAAAAAATCGACAACTGCTGAGCCTTAGCGGGTAGATTATTCATCGCAGGCTGAGGAGCGGGCAACTAGCCCGCCGGGTTCAGGCTAAACTAAGCCGCGTTTTTGACTATCAGTGCATTGCTCTCAACTTTATTTTTTACCGCCATCAGAGTACCGGGCAGAGATTGCTCTATTTTCTTACGCATCACCAGCTTGTGCATTAATCTACCAAATAAGCCAAAGCGTATGTTGTAGCTTAAGACCACGGCCAGCTCAGTGCGACCATCCGCCATTTCTCGTAACCACCAGCTACTGTGGGATTTATCCAGAGGCCCCAACGGAGTGATCTGATAGACAAAACCTACCCCCGGGTACCAGGCGGTAATGTATTCTTCAATTGATCCAAATCCATCTAATTCGCAGAATCTACCGGCACCAATGCCCAGCTCTTTATTATTCAGCGAATGTGATTTTATGACGGCTGGCGCCCAAGTGTAAACATCATAGAAGTCCTCCAGCAGTGCCCATACTTGTCTTTGTCTGGCGTTGATAACAATACTGGCCGTCACTTGATGTTTGCCAGTTAATTTTGGTGCTTGTAATGCTGTTGAGTTCATTGCTAAATCCTCTTATGAAATCTATAAAAAATTCCTTTGCTTTGTGGCAATCAGTTTAGGCAACATCGACGTCGGTTATAACTGCTAATATATGCAACACTCTGGTGCATAAATTGAGAGGAACTAAATATTATTCATTGACACTAAGAAGCTTATGTAACAAACATTAAAGGGAGTAAGTATTGAACTGGGATGACTTAAAATACTTTTTAATGGTGGCACGTACAGGCTCTATTCGGGCGGCGGCCATTGCTCTGGAGGTTAATCACGCGACGGTGTCGCGGCGTATCAATAACTTCGAAGCCAGTTTAGGCCAGCGGCTCTTTGACCGCTCTCATAAAGGTTACAGCAAAACGGTGATGGGCGATGAGATCTATCAGGATGCCTGTCATCTGGAAGAGCGCTTAAATTCTGTACATCGTAGAATCGCAGGAAAAGATAAAAATTTATCCGGTGATATTCGGGTCACTATGCCCGACCTGTTGGCGCAAGATTTGTTGATGCCCTGGTTTGCCCAGTTTTGCCAACAACACCCTGAAATTAATTTAGAGATTATTGACTCAACCAAAAACTTTAATTTAGCTAACAGGGAGGCTGATGTTGCCTTCAGGTTATGCAGAGAACCCCCTGAACATTTAATCGGCCGCAAATTGGGAGTATTGCATCGCGCCTGCTACATATCTGAGACCTTGAAACTAAAAATGCTGGATTCGCACTGGCTGGCCGAGCAGTCCTGGATTGGCTGGAACGACAAATTCAGAAAGCCGATTGGCAAAATCGCCCGCGAGTATCCAAGACTGGGTTCAAAACACAAAATTATCAGTGCCGGAATTCAGGCCAGCGCCTGCCGTCAGGGCATGGGCATTGCCATATTACCTTGTCTGATGGGTGATCAAGACCCGGGGCTAGTGAGAATACCGCCCTACACAACCGAGGCAAAACATCACCTTTGGATATTGCGTCACCCTGACCTAAGGCACAGTGCCAAGATCCAGGCATTTGTCACTTTCATGAGTGATAAAGTACGCAATAATACCGATATCATAGAAGGGAATAACTATTCAAAGCATTTTGATGTATTAGCTCCGACTTGAACAGGCTGAGGCCGATTTCCAACCCGAGCTATTTTTGCACTCAAGCTATTAGGTTCGTTCTACTACAGGAAATTTACACAGGACTGCATGTTGCAGTTCACGGCCATTTACAGACATTTCACTCTAACAGAGTTCCCACCAATCTTAAGGCAGCTTTCATATTTTGATTCATAAAAAATCATCTATTTGTATGAGTTACACCTTTAGTCTCTTCGTATAGACTACTCTACTTGGTACATGGAAGTGCTCAAAGGGATTGTCAGGCACATGGAAGTGCACAAAGGGATGGCAGGCACATGGAAAGTGCTAAACCCCCAAGTTTCTAGACGCATATTGGATTCTCAAAGTAGCTATTCTCAGATCCGTTAGAAGCGCTGCTATGTGTCAGAACTAACTGTTTGCAGCTGATAGGCATAATTGGCTAACGGCCAACAGCGGTCACTGCGAGCCAATTAATAAAGGGTCAGAACTCCTTTGTTGTTGCAGCTATTTATTTAACTGATGTTGCAGCCAAATTATAGCGTCTTCTTCAACATCAAAGACTTTCATATTTTGATCGTTTATAGCCGGTACTCGAATTTTAATCGTGCTTAAGATGCTACCTGATTTTATTACTATTGCCTTGGCAAGCATCTGTTGTGTGTTTAACCATTGATTAAGTACTTGAAACTCCTGGTAAGCTTCCGGGGTAGCACCTATAAATTCTAGATCGTTAACTAATATGCAGAATTTTTTGCCATTACACTGGACTACGGCTTGTTTTACTGTCGGCTCAATATCTTGAAAATCATATTCATTACAACTACCACGGAGGGTAATTGATATTATATTGTCTTGGATTGACACTTGGTTATCACCATGGCCTAGTAACATTCCGTCTCCTTTTCCAATCAGAGGGCTCATAACTACTCTCTCGTGCTTCACCCTCTATATTCACACCAACATATTGTCCCTTAGTTTGTATACCTAAACACTTAAGGGATTATAGTTGTGGCGTTGAAGCTGATACATAGAAATAAGTCTAATTTATCCTAAGTAACGAAATGCTAAGCACCCGGTTTTCCAGACTCATTTGGGGTTCTAAAAGCACCTTCCATCAATGCCTTTAAAAAGGCAGCTATATGTCGTGAGCCGTTATACACCTAGTAAGCAAGGGCACAAAGCAAACACAGGCCCAGCTCTGAAATTCTTATTTTTTAACTATATGATCACGACTATTTTTGTCCTTTCGAGCCACTGCGGCTAAGGACTAACATGGCCTAATTAACTGGGTCAGGAATACTTGAGTGGAGTTGAGCTCTAACATTTTTGACGTTCAAAGCTTCTGATTTGTTTCATGTTAGGTTCTTCTTCAAAGGCTGGAGTAGCCAGGCAAGCAAGATTTAATGTTGCTCAATATAGAGAGGAACACCTAATAGGATGCAGACAAACTCTCGAATATTTATCTGCAGCAAATGAATTGTAGGCGTTTGGCTACTTGATGTTAGATTTTAAATAAACTACTCCGTCAATGAGAAATATGAGCTATACCTATAAAGGAATACTTACACTGCAAACAAAAATGATGTTCTAAACACATTAATAATTTGCGTATCAATCTATGTAATTTTTTATAGGGGCATCTATGAAAGCCACAATAGCAAGTACTGCAACAATTTTACTTTCCTTCTTAATCGCGACATCTGCTTCTGCTTCTGCTGTCAATGAAAAGCTAAACTCCTCTACGGTCAAAATGCTAGATGAATATACACTCAAGGGCAGCGTGCATTTTCATTCAGGGATAGAGCCTGGGGATGATCAAGGCAATATCAATGTAGTAGTTGAAATACCCAAAGGAAGTACCGGCAAATGGGAAGTTGATACGGATAAAGGAACAATTATTTGGGAATTTAAAAATGGCAAGCCACGGACTGTCTCCTATTTAGGTGGTTACCCGGCTAATTATGGGTCGGTTCCAAAAACCGCATTAACGAAAGAATTCGGTGGTGATGGCGATCCGCTGGACGTAGTTGTGGTTGGTGACGTCATTCCCCGAGGTGAAGTTGTTAAAGTCAAGATCATTGGCATCATTAATCTAGTTGAAGGAGGAGATGAGTTCGATGGCAAATTATTGGCTGTGCGAATCGGTTCTCCACAAGAAAACGTGTCTAGTTTTGACGAGTTGAATACCAAGTTCCAAGGCATGGGCGACAATGTAGTTAAGTGGTTTACTGGCTACAAAGGTCCAGGTGAGATCGTTCTGCAAAATGTCGGAAACGCTGAGGAGGCAATGGAAATCGTTAATGTTTCTGCCTCCGCATTTGCCGAGTAAATCCTTGCGTCTGAAGTAAATATAAGGGGGCGTAACATGCGCCCAACTATGAACAGTTAGCTCACAAGGAGTAGCTGACAAGGAGTGTTTGTGTTCAATAGCCTTTCGCGAAAAATCATCCTCCCAGTGGTTTTATTGGTGGCGGCCTCGGGACTACTGATTGCGTTAGCAAGCTATCTACTTTCTATCCAGGCTATTGGAGATTCGTCGAATAAAACGCTGCGTTTGGCAACCGGGTCTCTTTCGAAAAATTTTCAGTTGTGGACTGAAGGACGGGTGTCTGAATTGCAAAATATTGCTGATGCAGAAGTTACTCGTAAATCCCTTGGAAAAGGTTTTTTAGCTAAAGGTGCGCAGAAATCTACTCAGAAACGACTGGCCGAGATGTCAGCAAATTTCCCTCTATATGATGTGATTATATTGGCGAATAGTGCTGCAAAAATTATATCTTCTAGCTCAGCTGAACCTGTTGATTTAGCTGAGAAAGTAGCCAATGATCTTGTGAAGCAAGCATTTAAAGGGAAAGTAGTGGTGGCACACGTGAACGTCAAGAGTGATGGCAAACCACCCCAGTCTACTTTAATTGTTCCGGTCATTTCTAAAAGTAAAGTTTTGGGTGTTCTGGTCGCTATTGTGAATTTACAGGCATTTTCTGATGCATACTTTGATGCGGATGAAATAGGTAAAAATACATTGATCAGTTTGGTGGGCCAAAGCGGCTTCACCCTACTCGCGCATACAGGTTCTGAGTTTACGCATGCGGCAATCCAAGAAATTAAGCATCCAATCATCAACTTTAAATCGGCTGGAGGGATTGAACATTATCCTTTAAATACCATGGATTACGTCACAGGTTATAGTAACATTCAAGGGGCTGATAGTTGGTTTACGGTTAGTATTGGAATAGATGAGGTCTATGCAGGAGCACAAAAAGCAAGACTGTGGTCAGTAAGCATCGCAGTCACTATTATTTTTATTACCATAGCCATATTCACATTGATCGTTAGAAAAATCATAACAAGAATTAGGGTACTGGCTAACTTGGCAGAGAAAATATCTACTGGTACTTTAAACAACATTATTCCAGCGGATAATAGCGGTGATGAGATAGCCTTGCTTTACAGCACTTTTGATAGGATGCAAACCAACCTCCGTGACATGCTTAAACTCGTATTTGGCGCATCCGATCAACTTACTGAAGCATCAAGTTCCCTATCAAAAATTAGTATAACAACAAATGCAAGGATTCAAGACCAAAAACAGGAATCAGAGCTCTTGGCTTCAGCTATGACCAAAATGGGCGTAAGTGTACAAGATATAGCTAGCAACGCTTTGAGTACCGCAGACTCTACCCAAATTGCTACTCAAAAAGTAAAAGAAGGTAACGAATCTGTTCGTGAAGCTATTCAGGCAATGAACTTGCTGGCTGAAAATGTAGATCGCGCATCAACCATTATTGTAAACTTGGAGCAGGATACGGTGAGAATTGGCTCAGTGATTGGTATTATCCAAGGTATTTCCGAGCAAACCAACCTACTCGCGCTTAACGCTGCCATCGAGGCTGCTAGAGCAGGAGAGTCTGGACGAGGGTTTGCCGTTGTTGCAGATGAGGTAAGGAGTCTGGCACAAAAGACACAAGATTCGACCACAGAAATTCAGCAAGCTATTGGGGCTATACAACATGGAACTAAACAGGCTGTTGAAGCGATGCTTCAAAGCAAATCAGAAGCGGATAGCAGCAAAGAAAAAGTGTTAAAATCTGGAGGTGAGTTGAATAATATTGTCGTTCAGATTGATTCTATTAATCAACGAAATCTACAAATCGTTTCTGCTTCAGAAGAACAGAGTTCGGCCACTGAAGAAATGCATCAAAATGTGATAAAAATAAAGAATGTGGCCGAAGAAACAGCGTTGGCTTCGAATATAATTGAAAAAAACAGTGGGGACCTGGATGTTTTGGCACGCTCTTTAAAAGAGAATCTAATTCGCTATAAGGTATAGAAACTATTTTTAGCAACGATGTTCATAGATAGCCAGCCTGTTATATACAGCTCATAGTCTGTACTTAGAGCGTACAGTTTGAGTTTAGGCCAACTGTAAATGTCTAGAATGTTTTATTTGAGAGTTTCAAATCAAGCCCATGAAATCAATCTGAAAAATACCAACTTCACCTCTTAATCTCTTAAAACGAAGGGCTTGATTTTGCTGAAATTATCTAAGGTTTTAAACTGTCAGCCCTTACCTATTGTACGTTAGGGTCTGAGCGAATATTGCAAAGCTTCAGATCACGTACGAGCTACTGCAATTTAGACAAAAGTTGATTAACTTCACCCCTCTATATACTTTTCCATTAAAACACCTGATCCTTACGACTTATCAAAATTTCTCCCTGCAGCTCAGGAAACTTCTCTAAACTGCGTAAAATCTTATCTCGTAGTGCACCTTTAGCCATACTTGGCACCCGGGTTTTATCGGTACTGTAGTTAGCCTGTTGAAAGTTTTTTATGAAGAGCTGCTCTGTCGGTGCTGGTTTTTGTCTCAACTGGAGAGACAAATCTGAAATTTTCAAAACATCTATGTCTCTGCAAAAACGCTTAAAGCCGCGATAGCTGAAATTATTCTCAATATGCTGCTCGCTCAATTTAATAAAGCTGTCCATCAGCTGATAATAAAGTTGATTGGCAGAAAGTGTAGGAAGCAGTATCGAAACAATCACTGGATCATTTTTTTGCACTAATTCCACTAACTGCGTAGCTGCTGTAGGGACTATTGAGATGTCTAGTAACCAGCTGCTGTTACTGCGCTGTTGCAACTCTAGTAAGTGAAGTTTTGCATGGTCGTAGCGCAGTTGTGCTAAGGCATCTTGCAGCTCTGTCTGGCGACAATTTTTAGCTGGCATTTGCTTTAACAGCTTCGCCAGTCTGGCCAGTACCGGCAGGTCGTGATGATTATTAAAAGGTGTGGTTGTTTTATCATCACGGCAGATGCTAAAGCGTTCTCTCACTTCATGTTCCCTGGCGGTTTTAAGTGCCAGAAATACAGTTTGAATAACTTCAGAAGTTGGTAGCACCTGTTCCACACGCCATTTGCGGCCGTAGACTAACTTGCTTGCTAGGGTGGAGTCTTTTCCCGGATAATTATCGACGCCGATAATACCTATTTGCAAATAAACTCCACCCTTATCTTTTGCGACAAAGATTGGATAGTTATCACTGTATTCGATATCCAGCACTATTTTCTCTACTGACGCCCTGCAGTGGCTATAAAGTAAATAATGTTGCGGTACGCAGGACTGCCCATTAGACAATTTTATTTGCGGGGCATGTTTAATCGCCGATTCACCAAGTTGTAATTCACCCAGCACTGGCTGTGATGCAGGTAGTTGTAACACTGCAATACCTCTATCAATAAAAGTGGATTGCAAAGTTAACATGTTGTAATTGCAGCGGGCACTGTCAATAAATGCAACAGTAATAGGCATAAATGCACCAGTGATCTGGCACTGTTTACAGAGACTATCAGCACAGATCTCAGACCTTAATAACGAACAAAAGTAACGTTTTATAAACTAGATTAGCGGATGTCTATAGCCGCTGTGCGGTGTATTAAATGGACGTTTAAACGGCTCATCGCAGAGCCTTATTCGCTATCAAATGAACCTCAGGCATTTTAATTGGCAGCCAATCTCAGCTCTGAGCAAGCTGCAGGCTCAGCAGAGTTTTTATTTGTTGGTAGCATTCGGCACTTCTATCAAATAAAATTGTGTGAAAACCCAATTGTTGGGCGGTCGTTATATTGGCCTGACTGTCATCAATAAACAAAGTATCAGCCGCCTGAATAGAAAATTTTTCCAGAGTGTGATGGAAAATAGCCGGGTTGGGTTTTATCAATTCTACTTCCCCGGAGATAACCACATCCTCAAAAAAGTTAAACCAAGGTCGGTGTTTGATATAGGCATAGGTCTCTTTGGACATATTAGACAGGCAATACATGCTGATTTTTTGATCGGCTATTTGCTGCATTAAATCGATAGTAGCGTCAATTTCTAGCAGTGAAGATTTAGTGCTATCCAGGCACTGCTGAATGTCAGAGGCAGACAGTATCGAGCTTTTTGATAGCCGTTCAATGATCTGCTTTTCACTGCTGCTGCCCGCATCTAATTCAAGCCACAGGGGACTTGCGAGTAATTCAGTGTCTATGGCACGCTTTTTAACATCACTGAGTGCCAATGAATTTATTATTGCTTGGGTATCCCAGTTCAACACTACATTGCCTAAATCAAAAAGTACCTTCATGCTCCCCCCAAAAATTTTTTATCGACCATTATAGGCTGCCAGTTCAGTACCACATTTGCTAAAATTAAAACTACTTTCATGTTAGTCATCCTTATCCAGCTAATGGCATCATTTGGACGTTAACGCCCAGATGCCGGCTCCGCACATCAGTGATCCACCGCTAAGGTTAAATATCCTCTGGGTTTTAGGGGATGACATAAACTGTTGCGCGCGCCCGGCAAATACTGCGTATAAAGTCGCATTCAAGCTGGCCAGAGCCACAAAGGTCAGTGCTAAAATCCACAGCTGGCTATTCACATCGGCATTTTCATTAATAAATTGCGGTAAAAAAGCCACAAAAAACACCATTCCCTTTGGGTTTAACGCCGTTACTAAATAGGTATTAGTAAACAATTTCCAGCTCGACTCAAATTTATTCTCGGTGTCTGCTGCACCAGCTTTAACCCCTGAGAGCAATAATTTTGCTCCAAGATAGAGCAGATACAAGCCCCCTGCCCACTTGATCATCTGAAACCAAAAAACTGATTTAGCCAGTACTGTCCCCAAGCCAAGTAAAGACAATGCCAGTGCCGTAGAATCGCCCATGGCCACGGCGGCAATAAGAGGCACTTTAGCTTTGTAGCCATGAGATATTGAATAACTGATCACCGTTAAAATGGTCGGTCCGGGGATGAGCAATAACACTGCAGAGGCCAGACTGAACGCCAACCATAATTCCACACTCATAGTAAATTCCTTATATTTGTATTGTTATTTACGCTGAGAAAACAATGCTTCAACTGGCAGCGCTAAAATTTGCAATTGTTGGCTCTGAATTAGGCATAATTTTTCATCCAGTGTCTTGCTCCAATCCAATGCCACGGCTTCTTTCTCAGGTTGTGGTAGCGGCCAGGGCAACAGTGAATGTAATTGCTGCAGACTCATTTCGCCCAAATCACGGCTGAGCAAGTATTCGCCCTGCTCAGTGCGAGCGATGATGGCGTTGTTTAATAGTATCTGCTGATAATTATCCCAGTGCTGCTGGTCTAAACCGGCGACTGTCACTAACAGCTTATCATCACTGAGTGTCTTGCCCTGTCGCTGCGCTAACCACAACTCACGCAAAACTCCCAGAATGCAATGCAAGTGTGAGCGAAAATCTCCCGAGGAGGCGCTGTTATAAACCGTCAATAATCGGGTCAGTTCCGCCCCCAGCAAGATGATTATCCAGGTGATAAATATCCAGGCGAGAAACAGCGGCACTGCGGCAAATGCGCCATAAATTAATTCATAAGATGGAAACTGTACCGCAAAAAAGGTAAAACTGCGTTTCGCTATTTCAAACAACAAAGCGACCACCACAGCACCGATAAGGGCGTTTTTGAAGGGAACCCGGCAATTTGGCACCGCCGAGTAGAGCAGACTGAACGCCGCAATAGAGAGCATAATTGGCAACAGTGACAACAGTCGTCCCTGACCGATAATAGCGGTGGCTTCAGTAATAAAAGGTAGTGAGGCAATATAGGAGGAAACCAATAGGCCCACACCGATCAAGATTGGACCCAAACTCAACACTGCCCAGTAGAGTAAAAAGCTGGACATGCCTTTGCGGGAATATTTTACTCGCCAGATACGATTAAAAGCCGCCTCGATATTTTTCATCATCATCACCGAAGTGACAAACAGGAAAAGCGCTCCGACGGCTGTCAGCCTTCTGGCCTGGGCGGTAAAATCAGCTAAATAATTTTGCACAACCTCGCCGGTTGCCGGCACAAAATTACTGAACACCCAGCCCTGTACACTTTCGCCGACACCTTGGAAAGCCGGTACCATTGCCAGTACCGAGTAAGTGACTGTCATTAGTGGCACCACTGCAAAAAGCGTTGTGTAAGTGAGTGCGGAGGCATTTACCACCCCGCCATTAGCCCAAAACTGTCGTGCCAGCGTGGACAGAAAATGTATGGCTTTAGAAAAGTAAATATTATGCATGTCATCCTTAACTATTTGCAGTTTTTGGCAACTTGGGCAGCAAATGGCAATACCTAAGTCGCGGCTGAACTCTAGCAGTGATTTTCGATTGCCCTTAGCTTTTTCCAAGGTACAATAGCGCTTTTATCTGTGTAGAGTATTTATTGTGAGCCAAGTGCAAATATACCATAACCCACGCTGTTCTAAATCCAGACAAACGCTTGAATTGCTTCAACAACAAGGTATTGAAGCTACCATTATTGAATATCTTAAACAACCGCCAAGCGCCGAGCAGTTAAAAGCTATTTTAAAAGCGCTTGAGATCAGCGCCCACCAATTACTCAGAGTAAAAGAAGCAGAATACAAATTGCACAACTTAACACCGAAAAGTGATGAACAGACAATTATTAGTGCGATGATAGAATCGCCAAAACTGATCGAGAGACCCATAGTAATCAATGGTCAGCGCGCCCGCATCGGTCGCCCGCCTGAGTCTGTATTAGAGATATTATAAACATACTATGAGCAGATCAGAACATGACTACGTTTTAGTCCTCTATTACTCAAAACACGGCGCCACCGCCGCTATGGCCAAACACATAGCGCTGGGCGTAGAAATGTCCGGAATTAACGCACTAGTGCGCACTGTCCCGGAGATATCCAGCATTTGTGAAGCTGTCGCTGAGACTGTACCAAGCTGTGGGGCATTGTATTGTACTCAGGACGAGCTAGCGGGTTGCGCCGGTTTAGTGATGGGTAGCCCGACCCATTTTGGTAACATGGCAGGTGCGATGAAGCACTTCATCGATGGTTCTTCAAGCAGCTGGATGTCCGGTGCGATGATCGGCAAACCCGCTTCAGTGTTCAGCTCGTCTTCGAGTTTGCACGGCGGTCAGGAAAGTACCTTACTGTCGATGATGCTACCCTTGTTTCACCATGGCATGTTATTGGCGGGGCTCCCCTACAGTGCCACGCAATTGTTGCAAACAACAGGTGGCGGCACCCCCTATGGCGTGACCCATGTAGCGGGCAGAGACAGTGACCGGGAATTGGATCAGCACGAGATAGCACTGTGCAAAATACAGGGCAAACGCATCGGCCAATTAGCGCAACAATTACTGTTGTAAGTTTGTTTTAACAAGTTGCAGCGCATTTATACATTTATTAGTCAGGCAAGATCTATATGAGTTTAAAAGCAAAAGTATTACCTCCAATCAGTTTCCTTGAGCCGCGAATAAAGCTGTGCCGCAATTTAACCGTAGGCTGTTACTTTGCACTGCTGATCAGCTTAAGTGCCTGGTATCTAATCATTCACCCGGTTAATACAGCCCATCCATGGGTGATCTGGTTGCTGCACTTTTTACCGCTGGCCGCCTTTATCAAAGTTATTCAACATGGCAACCCCAGAGGGCATGCCTGGCTGTGCTTTTTACTGATTTTGTACTTTAACGAAGCCGTTTTAGCCGCCACCACCGTGGTGGCGAGCCGCTACTATGGGATCCTCAATACACTGCTGATCACTGTGCTGTTTTGCAGTGCCATGATGTACGCTCGCTGGGCGGGTCAATTTAACCGGCACCCTGATAGAGTCGCCAATAAAGCGCTATGAAGAAGCCGTTTGATGTTGCCAAAGTACGCCGTGACTTTCCTATACTGTCTTTAAGAGTTAACTCTAAGCCACTGATATATTTTGATAATGCAGCTACTACTCAAAAGCCAAGAGTCGTTATTGATGCACTCAATCAGTTCTACAAGCTGGCCAATGCAAATGTGCATCGCGGTGCCCACAGCTTATCAAACAATGCCACTAGTGCCTTTGAACAGGCCAGAGAATGCGTCGCCAGCTTTATCAATGCTGCTAATAGCAGTGAAGTTATCTGGTGCAAAGGCACTACTGAGGCTATCAACTTAGTTGCCAATAGCCTTGGCGGCATGTTGTTAGAGCAAGGCGACTGCATTCTGGTCAGTTGCAGTGAGCATCACGCCAACATTGTTCCCTGGCAGTTGATAGCAGCAGCGAAAGGCGCCTCTGTCATTGCTATCCCCCTGAACAGTGACTTGTGTATAGACCAACAGGCCTATTTGCAGCTACTGCAACAACATCGGCCTAAAATTGTCGCCTTGGGCCATGTCTCTAACGCCCTAGGTACTATCCACCCCATTGCAAAAATGCTCGCTGAAGCTAAAAAAATAGGCGCTGTGACTTTAGTCGACGGCGCCCAGGCTGTGGGACATCTACCGGTAGATGTGCAGCAGTTGGGCTGTGATTTTTATTGTTTTTCCGGGCATAAGTGTTTTGGTCCCACAGGTATTGGGGTGCTCTGGGGTAAACAGGCACTGCTGGAAAAGATGCCTCCCTGGCAGGGAGGCGGAGAAATGATTGAAAAGGTCAGTTTTGCTGGCACTAGCTTCAACCAGTTGCCTTTTAAGTTTGAAGCAGGCACCCCACCCATCGCGGATGCAATTGCCCTTGGCTGTGCCCTGGGCTATTTATCCGCTACCGACAGAGAACAAACACAGCGCTATGAGCAGGCGCTGGCCGACAGACTGGCTAGTGGCGTCGCCCAAATAGCAGAAGTTAATTTATATTACCCATCACCGGAGAACGTTGGTATTGTCTCTTTTAGCGTTCAGGGAATACATCATCAAGACATTGCTATGCTGCTTGATCAAAGTGGTATAGCAGTGCGCAGTGGCCACCACTGCGCTATGCCACTAATGCAATCGCTGGGCCTAGAGGGCACCCTCAGGGCCTCGATCAGCTTTTATAATACAGAACACGAAGTGGACTTTTTTATTCAGGCGCTACAGCAGGCGATTGATATGCTAAAAGATCACCCGGGGCCAGTGACAGAAGTTAAAACGGCGGGTTTAGCTAACAGGTCATTGCAGCCAGCCCAGTATCCCAGTAGTGAAACTATCATCAGTGAATTAACCCAGGCAAAAAACTGGCAACAGCGCTTCAGTTATTTGATGATTCTCGCTGATACGCTGATCGAGCCCAGTGCAGAGCTACTTTGCGAGCAATATAAATTGCAACAGTGTGAATCAGGCGTCTGGTTAAAAGCCTCTGAGCAGCTTGGGCAAAATGGCTATCAAGCCTGGTCGGATGCGCGCTTGATGCGCGGCCTGTTAGTGATGTTAATAGGCTGCCAAGAGCAAGCGTTACAAGACAGCGATAAGTTTCTCAAACAAGTGAAACTGGCCCAGTACCTATCCCCCTCTCGCACCAACGGAGTAACAGCTATCCTGAAACTGCTGCAACAGACTCAAAAATAATACTGAACCTCTTCTTTGCTTTTATCTTCCAACTTCCAACTTCCAACTTCCAACTTCCAACTTCCAACTTCCAACTTCCAACTTCCAACTTCCAACTATCGTTTTCCTCACTGCCATTTATC
This sequence comes from Oceanospirillaceae bacterium, assembly GCA_013215505.1. Taxonomy (GTDB): domain Bacteria; phylum Pseudomonadota; class Gammaproteobacteria; order Pseudomonadales; family Balneatricaceae; genus Rs1. The sequence goes on along the minus strand of JABSQZ010000012.1, from coordinate 13,990 downwards.
TTTCGGGGCCCGATATGCAGCGATAGCGTCTAGCAGCTGCTCGGGATCATCATGAACTATCAGCTTCTGCAGATAAACGGGCTGCATAAAACCTTTTTTAACCATAGTAGTCATAAACTCTATCAGCTCATCGAAATAGCCGTCGACATTATAAAAAGCACAGGCCTTTTGGTGAATGCCTAACTGGCCGGCGGTCCAGACTTCAAAAATTTCTTCGAGGGTTCCCACTCCTCCCGGCATGGCAATATAGGCATCGGCCAGCTGTGCCATCTTCGCTTTGCGCTGAAACATGTCATCGACAATCAACAACTCGGTGAGCCCCTGATGTTGCAGTTCCTTATCAGTCAGTGCTTTAGGCATCACGCCGATAACACCCTTGCCCAGTTGTAATACCTTATCGGCAATACAACCCATTAAACCGACACTGGCACCGCCATAGACTATGGAGTGATCACGGCGGCAAATTTGTTCTGCTAAATCAATAGCTGCAGTTGCGTAAACCGGATCAGATCCCCGGCTAGAACCACAATAAATCGCATATTTCACAGTAAATCCTTATTCGCTAAAGCTTTAATTGAGCAATCTTAACCGCTGTCGCGGTTAGTAATTAGTTTTCTTGCAGCAGATGCTCGAATCTTTTATCCGTGAGCGTTTTCATAAAGGCTACCAGGGCGTCTATCCGCTGATCGGTAAAGGCCCGGCCTTTTTTAAGTTCTGTTAGTGCCACTGTTGTCGGAACTTCTGGCGCCGCCCATGGATTATGGGTCTCCGGATTGATCTGTCGAGATTTTTTCCGGCTGTTATATTTATCATAAAACAATACCACTGTTTTCAAATCGGCAAAAACACCGTTGTGCATATAAGGGGCTGTAATTGCAACATTCCTAAGGGTTGGAACCTTAAATTTACCGTCTTCACTGCTGGCCTTTACCAGCGGATTCTGCAACAGTCCATGATCAATATAATCGGCACTACTACCGTTGGCCTCCCTGACTTTGCGATTCACAGGCACCCCAATATTTCGATACTGATAATTGCTAAAAGTTTCTCGCTGTTGGCCTGGAAACTGACGCAATTGGTGACAGAGATTGCAGTTGCTGAACTGCTGTGAGAAAAACAATGTCTCGCCCAGCTGCTCTTGCTCAGTCATGGTGTATTGACCTTTTAAATAACGGTCGTACTTTGAGTCAAAGGGTGAAAAGAAATCGGTCTTCTCAAAACTGGCAATACTTTCGGTCATTGCCGTGTAGGCAGCCTCAGCATCGGTCAATACCTGTTGATTAAACAGTGCTGCAAAACTGTCCCGGTAACCACTATTTTCCAATAACCGCAGCAGCACCGCGTCCTTGCTCACCATGGCCATCTCACCGGGGTTTAGTGGCGGCCCCCCCGCCTGCGCCTGTAAGTTTGCAGCGCGGCCGTCGTGAAATTGTCCGCCGGTATATTCACCGCTTTTGCTGCGGTAGAAATCGGGGCTAAAACTGGCGTAGCTCGTCGTGGGCGCGTGTCTGTCGCCAATTGATTTACCGTCTGCGCCTATAGAGACAGCCCCTTGCAGAGGGTTTTCACGGTTATCGATAAAACCTCTCTCAGGTGCGTGACAACTGGCGCAAGATTGATTGCGCTGCAGCGATAAATTCCGATCAAAATACAGTGCAGAACCCAGTGCCGCTTTTGTTTTGTATGTTGTTTCGGCATTTATATTGCTAGCAGAACTGATCGCCAGCAGCAATACACTGGCGGCAAGGGATCCCTTATAGGATGAAAGCATAATGTCTGAGGCTCAAATAAAAGATGGATTAGGACTGAAGAAAATGCTGCTGAGTAGTTTACCGAGCTAGTCTGATGATAGTGATTCTCAATGTCAATAAAAAACCAGAATAGCCCAAGAAAATAACTACTTCATTGATTAGATTTAATATTTTCAAAAGGTAAAGCGTTTGTGACACTGGTAATGAGCATCACACTGCAGTTATAGGCCAAGGGCAGCTCGACTGTCAGCATCGCTTTGATTTGCCTTTGAATATTGGCGGTTGTGCTACTTCTTCTGGGGTGCAGCATCAATGAAAATTCATCTTCTCTGACTCTGCATAGAATGTCATCAGCTTTTGCCGCCAGCAGTAATCTGTCTACTGTTAAGTCAATAATGCTCTGGGTCTGATGCGCGCCATATTTCAACTTTAAATGTTGATAATTCTCAATTTTTATCGATAATACAGAACAGGATGAGCCATCATCACCAGCATGCATTTCCCGGTATAAGGTCTGCTGGTATAAATCAGCAGGCATCAATGTTCTACTGGTAGGGCCGCTAGCAACAGAGACCTCTAATTTAGCAAGTTCTTGACTGCCGGCCTCGTGCCGACGCCGGTTACGTACGTTAACTTGATACTTTTTGACACTCCTGCTTAAAAGCAGCAGACCGATCGCCCCCGCCAATACAATCAGCAGTAACTGAGAGAAAGTAATTATGGTCTGCGATAAATTTTCGATAAAACTTAGCATTACCTGCATCCTGACTGTATCAGCCTATCTACAATTAAAGATATTGCTTTGCATTAAATCTAGCTGAGATTTTCCATAATGAAAGAAACTGTATGCAACTGATTAAAAGGTCGACAGCTTGAATCAGTAAGGTTTGAGACAGTGTTCTATGCAGAACAATGCATTAGCATATAAAAGGATAAAAGAAAAAATCTCTAAATAATCGCTCAACCCCTCAAGACATGCAGTACCTTTCTACAGGTCCATTTATCTGCCAGAGAGCGCCAGCGTGAATGTCGCCGATAAACCAGTGTAACTGGAGCCTGCCACGACCACTGCAGATACATCTACAGAAGCCTTGTCAATATTGGAAGTAAAGTCTATGTCTGCACGCCACCAGGGAGTGTTAGATAATAAGTCGTGATTTTTTGTCGTCATTAAGCGCCCAAAATCAATTTATCTTTATCATTCAACTATCTGATATTTAACAAAAAGTCATAACTAATACTTAACTGATTTTACCGCTTATATATTGCCATTGCTGGTCGTTTACCGGTAGCACTGACAATCTGGATTGCTTGAAGAGGGCTAATTCTGCTAATTCCGGTACCGCTTTCATCGCTTTTAAAGGCAGTAAAATTTGCGCTTTAAGGAGGAACTTGATGTCGACCACAAACCACTTTGGGCTGTCTGGGTCCGCTTTGCTATCAAAGTATTTACTGGCTTCATTAAACTGCGCCGGGTCGGCATAGGGCTCACTAGCTACTTCGCCAACACCGGCAATCCCCACTTGCTTGCAGCTGGAATGATAGATAAAAACCTGGTCACCGATGGCCAGTTGATCGCGAATAAAGTTACGCGCCTGGAAATTGCGGATGCCGTCCCAGGGGGTAATTCCATCCTGCTGCAGATCATCAATTGAATAATCTGCCGGCTCTGATTTTAGCAACCAATATGCCATGAGTGCTCTCTTTTAGTTGGCGAAATTTTAGCTGAGCATAGCAGCTAAGCCCTTTTCTGGCAAAAAACAACCGGGCAGTTTTTATCCGAGCTATGACAGGCCTGGATAGCGGCAGTACCCGGGTAAACCAAGGATAGCCAGGCTATCTGGCAGTTATTTTCCGAGTTTAATGATATGACTGGACTGAGCTCTCTTTAGACTCACTGCAATCGACTTAGAAGTCGGTGTGAAGCTTCGATCACCGTAGCTAGCCAGCGGTACCAATGGGTTGGTCTCTGGGTAATAAGCAGCCATGTTCCCCATGGGAATGTCGTAGGCAACCGCTTTAAAACCTGTCACTGAACGCTCACTGCCATCCAACCAGTGCGAGGTAATGGTTATTTCACACTCGTCATCCAGGCCTAAGTTTTGCATATCTTCAGCGTGCATAAATAACACCTTGCGCAAGCCTTTAACCCCACGATAGCGGTCGTTGAAACCGTAGATAGTCGTATTGTACTGATCGTGTGAACGCAAGGTCTGCAAGGTAAATATCTGTTTCTCAGTATCCCCTGTTGCTATTGCACTGCCTGAATTTGTATCAGTCTTGCGGCGCACAATGTCAGTTATCTGCTCGGCAATTAAACGCTCGGGCAACAAGTTACTTTTAATGTTAGCCAGCTTGTTGTCAGTCATCCAGATCCGCTGTGCTGCACTATTACCTAAGTAGAAACCACCCGGCTGTTGAATACGGCTGTTGAAATCATGGAAACCGGGAATACATTGCTCTATTAACTCGCGGATTTTTTCATAATCTGCGGCTAACTCCAGCCAGTCTATGTTACCAGCTGCCAGTGTTGCCCTGGCAATATTGGCAATAATGGCCACCTCAGATTTAAGCTCATTTGCAGCCGGGTCCAGGACTCCACCTGAACTGTGAACCATACACATTGAATCTTCTACGGTAATTCGCTGTTCTCCATATTCGGTCAGGTCTATTTCAGTTCGACCCAGGCAGGGAAGAATTAGCGCGTCTTTACCGGGTGTTATATGACTGCGATTTAGTTTGGTACTTATGTTGACAACCAAGTCACAATTTCTAAGTGCCTGGCGTGTGACTTGAGTATCTGCCATGGCCGCGGCAAAGTTTCCGCCCAAGCCAATAAATACTTTGCTGCGCCCCTCGAGCATCGCCTCAACTGCTTGAATCGCATTGTGCCCTGCTTTTCTGGGCATTTTGGTGGCAAATACTCGCTCCAAATTATCGAACAATGTCGCCGGCGCTTTTTCATCGATGCCCATAGTGCGATCACCTTGTACATTTGAGTGACCACGCACTGGGCAGGCACCGGCACCCGGTTTGCCAATATTGCCTCGTAGCAGTAAAAGGTTGATAATTTCCTGTAGCGTAATAACGGAGTGCTTGTGCTGAGTTAAGCCCATTGCCCAACTGCAAATAACCCGCTCTGAACTGGCGTAAATCTGCGCTACCTTTTGCATATCGCTCTGGCTTATACCCGACTGATCTTGCAGCTGTTGCCAGCTGCTAGCCTCGACCAATCTAAGGTAGTCGTCTAACCCCGTGGTATGTTGTGATAGAAAAGGCAGATCTAACAAACTGCGCTTGCCGAGTTTTTTCGACTCTTTATCAAGTTCCAGCAGGCCTTTGACTATACCGCGGATTAACGCCATATCCCCACCCAGTTTAGGGGTGTAGTAGTGTTTTGATATCTTAGTGTGGCCGTTAGTTAACATCTCAACCGGGCTCTGCGGGTTGGTGAACCGCTCCAGGCCGCGCTCACGCAAGTTATTAAAGCTGACCACAGTCGCACCGCGAATGGATGCCTGACGCAATGTTTCCAGCATGCGTGGATGGTTGGTGCCGGGGTTTTGACCGAAGACAAAGATCGCATCTGCCAATTCAAAGTCGTCCAGGGTCACTGTGCCCTTGCCGATGCCTATAGACTCTTTCATCGCCACCCCACTGGCCTCATGGCACATATTGGAACAGTCGGGAAAGTTATTAGTACCGAAACTGCGCACAAACAACTGATAGATAAATGCCGCTTCGTTGCTGGCCCTGCCCGATGTGTAAAACTCCGCTTGATCAGCACTCTCCAATGCATTTAAATGTGTAGCTATTAAATCAAAAGCATCCTGCCAGGCGATCGGCTCATAGTGGTCGGTTACACTGTTATAACGCATAGGTTGGGTTAACCGGCCCTGATACTCTAAAAAGTAGTCACTCTGGGTTTCTAAATAACTGATACTGTATTTGGCGAAAAAATCAGCGCCGACTTTCTTCGCTGTCGCTTCCCAGTTCACGGCTTTAGCGCCATTTTCGCAAAAGCTGACACTGTGTCCTTTGGCATCCCCCCAGGCGCAACCGGGACAATCGAAACCACGGTGCTGATTGGTCTTTAATAAACTCAGGATGTTTTTAACCGGTCTTTTACTTTTCAATAAATGTTTTGATGTGCTGGCCAGAGCTCCCCAACCGCCCGCAGAACCTTTGTAATTTGATATCTTTTTCTTAGCCATGTGCCTTTCCTTAAAAATTGCCGCCATAAATTGGGGATATATGCATTGTGCGCGTACTTGTACAGAACCCATTCGGTAATTGCAAATGATAACTATTATTATTTGCATGGTTTGTGTTGAGCTTTGCTGAAAACGTCATGGGATTGCTAGATAGCAGCAGGCGCGGCATTTTTGCATAACAGTACTATCGAGAGGACTTTTCTAATGCCCCTTAGCTTGCACTGAATGCCGATGTTTCTATGGCCGATCAGCAAACCCAGCCAGTACTCAGAGATTTCCTTGCGCTTTGCTGTGGCTGTAGTCGATAAAATTTTCGGATACCACCAGTAACCTGCACTTAGCGGTACATAGGTTGCATTTGCCACCTTTACTCAGCAGTAGTTAGTCCCCACTGTAACCTCAGTGCATAATTGTTATTCTATTTACTCTAGAACCTTGTATGCGCCCAGGAAATATCGCATAACAACCCATGTCACTAGCTGCTGTATCTCAAATACTTTCTTGATATCTATGAGAAATTCCTAAAATAAGCAGCCTTAGTGCAATTTTCTTTTCATACCGGGCTAAATCTGGCATCGTAATTAGTCGTCGCATAGTTCACAGCTGATACGGGGTTTACCAGTCCGCAAATAAAGCTCGCTTAAATACTGTAAATGGAATCAGTAAGGATGGCGATAACCAAAATTTGCAGCATGCGACTATCCTTTAGTTCACCCTACAAGTTCATAGAAGGACTCTATGTTGGACTTTTTTTTAAAGCGAATAATTTTCATAACAATGCTATGTGCTGTTTGCATCAGTAGCAGTTATGCTAATACTCACCCCAGCAGCTTCTCAGCCCAGGCTGCGACTGTCGCCAGTAAAAAAGTCAATGTAATTTTTGGTACTGGGCGTGAGCCCTATACTTTCGACTCGCAAAAGTTAAAAGGAATTGAATATGAGTTAATTGAAGCCGTGTTATCTCTGAGTAATATGTCTATTAACAGAGAACAGCACTTAGATACCTCAAATGTTCCTATGTTTTTTGCCAACAATAGTGATTTTGACATCGCGGTCACGGTCAAAGCTGCTGTCGATGAGTTTTATTATTCGAACGACTTTATCAGCTTCGAGAATGCGGTTGTGACTGAAAAAACCAATGCAATAAGCATTCGCAAAGTCAGTGATTTGTCCCGGTATAAAATAGTCGCATTGGTGGATGCGTATAAATTTTTAGGTGGCCAATACTTTAATTTGTTCAACCCGGACAATAGACCTATAACCTATTCGGAACAAAGTAATCAAAACTTGCAAGTTGAAGGTTTTCTGTCTAAAAAAAGTGATCTCATCATCATTGATAGAAACGTCTTCAAGTGGTACTTAAGAAAACTGTCTGAGCGATCTGAGTCAGAATTTAATTTTGATTTTATTTTCCCGCACAAAAACATCTACAAAGTCGCTTTCAGAGATAAAGAATTCAGGGATGTGTTTAATCAAAACTTGCAGATCATTAAACTGACCGGGCGATACCAAGAAATTATCAGCAAGTATGTTGAAAATGATATTCTCGCCAAGCAACAATTTAGCGCATTTTTTTCGACACTGCTGGCAAAGTTCATCCTGCAGCAAGACATTCCGACGCTCGATTACCTGGTTGAAATATTTTCCTCGTTAACCTTTATTAACGAAATTAAAATCTTCGATATAGAGGGCAATCCTCTGGTGTATAACTCCGTTGAAAAACTCCCCATTTCCAGCCGTTATGACAGTATTTACACTGCGGGAGGGAGCAGTAAAAAAGTGGGTACTATTCAAATTGACTTTGACGAAACTCTATTAAAAATAGCAGTGCAAAATAACCATTTATACCCTAGCCTGCACAATTTTGAAGCGTTTAAAGACTATAATTATGTGAAGGGTATCTATCGCGACTTTGATCTGCTCAAAGACAAATTTGAATTGACCTTGTCTGAGAGAAAATATATTGCCCGCCATCCCAAAATCAGGTTTTCTGAAACTATTTGGGAGCCATTATCAATGCTCGAATCGGGTAAATATTTAGGGCTATGTCGCGACTATCTGACATTAGTTGAACAAAAAACCGGCTTAGTTTTTCACTATACTCACTCCACATCCAGAGAGGAGCTGATCGGCAAATTCATTGCAAAAGACATTGATATAATTGCCTGCTTTAATTCTGGCACGATGAATTTAGGCAGAATTTCCGATCAATATGCGAGTTTTCGATATGTCATAGTCACCGCTAAAGACGCGGGCTTTATAAATAATGTTAACGACTTGACCGGGCAAACTGTGGTTGTGCCAAAATATTCTAGTGCTCACTACGCCCTGATCAACAACTACCCGGATATTAACCTTATTACCACGGCAACTGTTAGTCAGGCTCTGGCATTGATTTCTAAAGGTGATGCTTATGCTTTTGTTGGCCACGAAGTAATAGCCGTATACCAAATATTGAATTATTTCCAGCAGCTGAAAATTGCCGGGGTCACTGAACTCAGTTACCGACATAAATTTTTAGTGCAAAAAGATGCGTTGACTCTTTTGTCGATAATAAACAAAGTAATTGCCTCGATCACCGATGAAGAACAGCGGAAAATTCGGGATAAATGGATTACTAGTGCCGTTAGTATTGCAATCGACTATCGGATTATCTATCAGTTGTTGGCTGTCTTTTTCATTATTATGCTGGTGGTATTGTTTTTTCTGAAAAAACTCTCTAGCGCTAAGCATAATATCGAGTATATAAACTACGAATTGGAGCAGCAAAATGCAAAATTCGAAACGCTATTCAAAGATACTTCGGATGCCATATTTCTGGTGAAAGACGGACGTTACTTTGATGCTAATAATGCTGCGATAAAAATGTGTGGTTACCCCAGTAAAGAGCATTTACTGCTCACTAAAGCGGGGGCAATAGCTCCGTTTTATCAGGACGATGGGGTTGAATCACGATTGAAAATGTTAGCTAAGCTAGAGCAGTGCCGCGAGCAGGGGACGGTCAAATTCGAATGGCAGACCAAAAAACTATCTGGGGAGGTTATTTGGGTAGAGATTGTCATGACAAAAGTTAACTATCACGACCAGGAAATAATGCACCTGCTCTCTCGAGATATTGATGAAAAAAAGTTATTACAAGGGCAAATAATTCAACGTTCAGCTGAGTTTGAAGAGACCAATCGACTGCTAACCGAACAACAAAATATTTATGAGTCACTGTTTAATGAAAGCTCTGACGGAGTTTCCCTCTATTCCGAAGGAAAATTTATCGATTGTAATAACGCATTATTAGAGATGCTGCAATACTCCAATAAGCCAGAGTTCTTAGCCGCTGATCCCGCTGATTTATCACCACCGGTGCAGCCTGATGGCTCGATGTCAAAAAATAAATCGGCACTTAATATTAAAAAATGTTTTAAGACCGGCAGTAACCGCCTTGAGTGGCTGTGCCTGAAGCATAATCACCAGGCGTTTTGGGTAGAAATAGTGATGACCAGAATTTGCTCTAACAAGCAAAATCTGGTGCACTTTGTATGGAGAGATATCAGCGCTAAAAAACATTTAGAAGAACTCAATATTCATAAAACCGAACAACTAGAACACTCCAATGAAGAGCTGTTAACAACCATTGAAAATTTGGAGCGCACTCAGGATCAGTTGATAGCCGCCGAGAAAATGGCCGCCCTTGGGGCATTAGTGGCAGGTGTCGCCCATGAAATCAACACCCCAGTCGGCATAAGCTTGACCGGTATTACCCATTTGTATGATTTAACTGTAGATATTAAAAGAGAATTTGAAGATAACCAACTCAGTCGAAAAGGCCTAAATAAATTCCTCATCAGATGTGCAAAATCTACTTCTTTGGTGCATGTTAATCTGGAAAAAGCCGCGCAACTAGTCCGCAGTTTTAAGCAGATTGCAGTTGATCAAACCAGTGAAGAAAAAAGACTCTTTGACGTTAAAAAGTACCTTGTAGAGATTCTCACTAGTGTGCATTCAGTGGTCAAAAAGACCGACATCCAGGTTAACATTGATTGCCCCATCGGCATCTCAATTAACTCTTTCCCCGGCGCTTTTTCACAAATTATTACCAACCTGTTGATGAATTCTATTTCCCATGCCTTCAAAGGGGTAGATGATGGCAATGTCAGTATACAAGTGCGTCTTGAAAAAACTACATTGTCAATTATTTATATTGATAACGGCATTGGTATCGCAGGAGAAGATCTACCAAAAATATTTGATCCCTTTTTTACCACCAACCGGGACAATGGTGGCAGTGGTCTGGGATTAAATATCGTATATAACTTAGTCACTAGTACCTTTAATGGCGAAATAAAGTGCATCAGTGAGAGTAACCAGGGCTGTAAGTTTATTATTTTACTACAAGTATAATGGCCAATTGACACCGGCAGACCACTGCCTAACCAGTCTAGCTAATTGCACAGTGGTTTTGCTCTGTCTTAAACTTCAGTAGGATCCAGCTTGTCCCGAGGTATCTGCAACTGTTCCCGTGCCTGCTGTAACTGCTGTGCATTAATCGTTTGCTGTTGGAAAAGCTTCGTCATTGCCCCCCAGGCAATATATTTAGCGTCTACTTCAAAATAATCCCTTAAGGTATCACGCGCTTCTGACAAACCGAAACCATCGGTGCCCAAGACCACGGGTGTTGATGGTAACCAGCGAGCGATGCCATTGGGTAATGACTTGATATGGTCACTGACTGCCACAAAGGCGCCCTGCTGATCCCCGGTAATTATCTGAATGTCATTGAGCTGAGTATGTTCGGGATCCAGTAAATTCTGTCGTTCAATTTTTTGTGCGTTGCGGGTCAGTTGCGTATAACTAGTGACACTCCAGATATCAGGGCTGCAACCTAAAGTCTCCAATATTTGAGCAGCTTTGAGTACTTCCTGGATGATACTGCCACTGCCGAGCAAATGTACTTTGTATCCTTGAGCAGTGCTTTGCTGGAATTTGTACATACCCTGCAGCACTTGCTTTTCTACTCCCTCAGGCATCGCAGGCATCGAGTAGTTTTCGTTGTAGAGGGTAATGTAATAGAAGATCTTCTGATCTTGCTGGTACATACGATCGATACCGTCGCGAATAATGATTGCCAGCTCATAGCCAAACGCCGGATCGTAACACTGCAAGTTGGGTACTGTGGCAGCGATCGCCTGAGAGTGACCATCTTGATGTTGCAGTCCCTCACCGTTTAAGGTAGTTCGCCCCGCGGTGGCCCCCAACAAAAAACCTTTCGCCATACTGTCGGCACAGGCCCAGATCATGTCACCGACGCGTTGAAAACCAAACATCGAATAAAATATATAGAAGGGAATGGTGGGAACTGCGTAGTTCGCATAGGCGGTACCTGCGGCCATAAAGGATGCCATAGCACCCGTTTCACAGATTCCCTCCTGTAACAGTTGTCCGTCTTTAGCTTCCTTGTAGGGCAGCAAACTACTGGAATCTACGGGCTTATACTTTTGTCCCTCGCTGGAGTAGATACCAAATTGATTGAACAGTGCCTCCATGCCAAAAGTACGTGCTTCATCCGGGACAATTGGCACTATGTACTTACCTAATTCGGCATCTTTTAACAATATTGATAACATTCGAACAAACGCCATGGTGGTCGATTGCACACGTTTATTGCCCTCCAAGGTCTTGGAAAATAGCTTTAACTCTGGCGCCGGCAAACTCTTCGCCGTTACTTTTCTGCTCGGTAAGTAACCATTGAGCTGCTGCCTCTTGCTGTGCAAGTACTGCATCACCGGGCTACCTTCAGCGGGTTTGTACAGTTCGGCACTGGCCAACTGTTTATCATCTAAGGGAATATTAAAGCGTCGGCCCATAGCGATACGCTCAGCATCGGTCATTTGTTTTTTCTGATGGGCGGTATTCTGCCCTTCAGCGGAGGCTCCCATGCCCTCCCCTTTAACAGTTTTAATCAGCAACACTGTCGGCTTACCGTTTTGCTTTAAGGCCTTCTCAAAAGCGGCATAAACCTTGTTTCTATCGTGACCACCGCGCTTAATACAGCGTATTTGTTCATCGGATAAGGTTTTCATTAACGCTTCTAATCTAGGATCGTTAGCTATCCAGTGGTTGCGGACCGTCTCACCATCAGAGACAGTGTAAAACTGGTAGTCGCCGTCCACTGCAACATCCATTCGCGCCTGTAAGACTCCCTCACTATCGCGGGAGAACAACTCATCCCATTCGCTGCCCCAGATGACTTTAATCACATTCCAACCGGCACCGCGATAGTTGCGCTCCAGTTCTTGAATGATTTTACCGTTTCCACGCACCGGGCCGTCCAGGCGCTGCAAGTTACAGTTAATGACCATCACCAAGTTGTCTAAATTGTCCCGGGTAGCCATATTGATAGTACCCATCACTTCTGGCTCGTCGGACTCTCCATCGCCGATGAAACACCAGATTTTTCCACCATCAGCGGCTTTCAAACCACGGTTTTCGAGGTATTTCATAAACCTTGCCTGATAGATGGCGGAAGGCGTCGACAGCCCCATAGAGGCCGTCGGCCCCTGCCAAAAATCATCCATTCGTCTGGGGTGTGGGTAAGAGCTAAGGCCACCCCCCGGTTGCAGTTCGCGGCGAAAATTATCCAGCTGGTTTTTGCTCAAGCGTCCTTCGAGATAAGCTCTGGCATACAATCCCGGGGCGGCGTGTGCCTGCACCATCAATTGATCGCCGCCGTAGTTTTCGCTGGCGCTCTTAAAGATATGGTTAAATCCTACTTCGAGCATAGTCGCCGCAGATTGATAGGTAGAAATATGCCCGCCTACACCGGTGCCTAAATCGTTGGCTTTTAACACCATAGCTGCTGCGTTCCAGCGGATGATATTCTCTAGCTGCGTTTCCAATTCTGGGTTGCCGGGATAACTAGGCTGATCAGTCACTGGAATTGTATTCCGGTAGGGGGTATTAAGCGGTGCATCGGAAAGCTGAATGTTTTTTTGCAGCATAGATGCTTGTAACAACCGTAACAGTTCTCGGGTGCGATGCTCGCCCTGGTGATTCATTACATCGTCTAATGCGGCTAACCACTCCTGGTTCTCTAATAATTTATCGCTGTCATTAAAAGCTGCTGTTGTTTGTTGATCAACCGTCATTACTTGTCCCACCCAAAATCACTGTTTTATCTTTGACTAATGTTTTTTGTACAGACTACATTAACTATTTATAAAAATGAAGTCACTTTTGCACAAAGTGCATGCACTTTTCGGTAATCTGTAAACATAATCCTAGTATCGAGGCTATATTTTGTTATTCTTAGCCCCTTTGTTTAATCGGATTAATTATGAAAAAGCAGTTATTAGCTGATGTTAATAGCGACATGCGCCTCTCAGATCGTATCCACCAATTGCTGTTAGCGCGTATCTTATCTGCGCAGATGAAGCCCGGAGAAATTGTTGCCGAGCAAAAACTGGCTTTAGAACTAGGGGTCAGTCGCACGCCAGTGCATGATGCGCTGCGCGACTTAATCAAAGATGGTTTTTTGCACCAGGAAAAAAACCGCCGCCCGGTAGTCAATAAATTCAGTGTTGAAGATGTTTACGATATTTTCGAAATGCGCATTTTACTGGAGGGAGAGGCTTGTTACAGGGCCGCCCAGAGAATGGACCGCGAGACACTGGCGAAACTGCGAGCAAGCGCGCAGAAACTACAAGAGATAGCCAAAGATCACACTTGGCTAGAGCAGTGGGCTGAGTTTGATGACTGGTTTCATCGCAGTATAGCCAGAGCATCCGGCAGTAAAAGATTGCTACAAGATATTATTCGCCACCGGCTCTCACACCGGGCATTAAACGTACAAGCTGAAAGCCCTAGCTTTTTCAGTAATTCGCTGGATGAGCATTTTGCCATTTTAGACGCTTTAGATCAGCGTGACGGCCAGCAGGCAAAATCGGCAATGCAAACGCACATCAAAGAGTCGCAGACACTGTATGTCAGTATATTCACCTAAAAGGTGGCAGTTGGAAGTCGGAAGTCGTCAGG
>JABSQZ010000011.1:118137-197438 GCA_013215505.1 Oceanospirillaceae bacterium | reverse complement strand
CAACTTCCAACTTCCAACTTCCAACTTCCAACTTCCAACTTCCACCACTCTTTTTATACTTTGCCTTTTGAGGTTTCGCTGGCAAGTATGACCTTGTCAACTGCCCATGGTGCTATTTTTTTCATATTGGGCAGTAGTTTACTACTGAGAATTTTGACCGATTCTGTAATCACAGCGTCAACTAATTCTAGATATTCATCCTGTCTGGTTACCACATATATATCTCGACTAAAATCTGGTTTAGGTACCGGTTGCAAATGAAGATCGGCCAGTAACGTCTCGTATTGTAGTAAGCAAGCGAGAGACGTTAGGGACCAGCCCAATCCACCTGCGACTGAAGCTAGTACTGCTCCGTTGGTGTCGGCCTCTATCTTTGAGGGCAACTGTAAACAAATTCTGGATAAATGGGTATTGGTCATTCTACCGGATGCTGAGCGCTTGGAATAACGTATCAGTGGTAGCTCATAATCCGCTAACTCTTGCCACGATAATTGCTTACCCACTAATTTTGAATTTTTAGGCAGTACTAACAAGTGCGGCTCTCGGAATAGAAAGTATCGACTTAAGCCCTCTTCACCATCAAATGGGTCGCTGGTAATAATGATATCTACTTCTCGGTTATGCAGGTCAGTTGCCAGGTTAGTTGAGATACCGCTGAGCACGGATATATTTTGTGCCTGATGGGAAAATATTTTTATCAGTGATGGGGCGAGGTTTGCAGAGAGTGAATCGATCACTCCTAGGCGCATAATAGGTTTGAGCATATTACGTGATTGAATAGCTTCAATAGTGTGGCCTAGTTTTGTATAAGGTCCAGCCAGTTGGTCCCGCAACATTATAGCTTCTGGTTTTAGGGTTATAGGCCTGACTTCACGATCAAATAAGCTAACTCCCAGTGATTTTTCCATCTTAATGATACTTTGAGATACAGAAGCCTGGCTGATGTTAAGTGCTTTAGCCGCTTTACTAAAATTTTTGTGTTGGCAAACAGTTAAAAAAATACTCAAAGTATTATTAAATAACAAATTTTGTGGGGCATTAATATTGATCTGGTTCATTTTGGCTCCTTTTTACATCAAAGTCTTTGATAAAAGAGCCATACTATAGGTAAATATAATAATTAATATAGTATTTCATTATAGCTTTAGTACATGCTTCTTCGTTTGAGGTTAAATGACATTGTTGAATGCAGTTTTGTAAGAGAGTTTGCAATCACCTTACAGGTACAACAATATTGACTTTTGTTCAATTCACTACCAACTAGTTGTGGAGACTATAATGATAAAAAAACTTCTGACCGCCAGTGCTATTTTAACCCTAAGTACTGCTTTTACTATCCCCAGCGCTTATGCAGACGCATTAGATGATATCCGTGCAAAAGGCGTGTTAACTGTGGGTGTCAAAGCTGACTATAAACCTTATGGTTATCGTGAGAGCAATGGCGATATTGTCGGTATCGAGGCCGATTTAGCACATGACGTTGCTAAACGTTTGGGGGTAAAGGCAGAGTTCTTTCCTGTCGTTAGTTCCAATCGTATGCAATTTTTGGCACAAGGAAAAGTCGATTTGATGATAGCGACTATGACAGACAAGCCGGATCGCCGTAAGGTCGTTTATATATCTGAGCCGAATTATTATTCTTCAGGGACTAATGTACTTGCTTGGAAGTCGTTGGGGCTAAAGCAGTGGGATGATTTAAAAGGGAAAAATGTCTGCGGTATTCAAGGTGCATTTTACAACAAATCGACCGCAGTAAACTACGGTGCAAAAATAGTTGCATTTAAAGGATCTGCTGAAGCACTGACAGCCTTAACACAGGGAAGTTGTGTTGCTTTTGTTTACGATGATTCCTTTATTGTAAGCAAGCTAAAAGACAGCCGCTGGAATGAAAAGTACGAAATGCCCCTACCCACTATCGACGATGCCCCTTGGGGATTGGCAGTACGTTTAGGTGAAGATAAGTTTCATAATTTAATGAATGAAACGATTGCTGATTGGCATAAAAGTGGTTTTATTCTCAAACTTGAAGATAAATACGGTTTAGAAAATACGCCGTTTGCCAAGAAAATGCACGCCCAATATAAATAACAGTCCATTAATCACGGGGTGTATAGCCCCGTGATTTTTTAGTTATCCTATCTGAAAATGGAGTTGCTAAAATGGATGTTTTCTACAATCTATTTTTATCTCTTTATGAAAATACTGGCATAAATCTAACAATTATATATGACGCTTACGATCGCGGTCGCTTTATTGATGGAGTTTATTCAACCATCTGGTTGTCCTTAAGCTGTTTGTTTTTCAGCTTAATCATCGGTTTAGTTGGCGCTTGGTTACAAGGGTCAAAATTTAGCTTCACCAAGCGCATAGTGCAAATTTACATCCAGTTATTTAGAAATACACCACCACTAGTACAAATGTATTTCTTCTTTTTTGGGGTGGGTGCATTACTACCGGTAGTTGAAGGGGAGTTCGGTATACCTGAGCCTATGATAAGCGCGTTCTCTTGGGCGGTGATATCACTGGCATTTTTTGCCGGTGCATTTAATGTTGAAATCTTTCGTTCAGGTATAGAAGCCGTTCCTAAAGCGACGATCGAGGCCGCTGAAGCACTTGGTTATAGCCGTACTCAAGCTTACATTTACATTGTATTACCGCTGGCATTTAGAGTGTGTTTGCCTTCGTTGACCAATAATATGGTCAATTTAGTGAAAACCACGACTTTGGCCTACGCTATTGCGGTACCAGAGCTGTTGTATGTGTCCAATCAAATTTGGTCAGATAACTCTAATGTTCCCGAAATGATGATAGTACTGCTCTTGGTGTACTTCGTTTTAGTCGGAATACTCGTATGGGGTATGAGCAGTTGGGAAAAGAAATTAAAACTACCAGGTTACGGGGTTTAACGATGAAAGAAAAAACCACAGATTTACCTGTCTTGCTACCTGCCGCTCAGCGGTTAGCCGCCTTAGATAAACGAAATCAAGTATGGGGCTTTGGCCTTATGCGCCCGTCAAAACTTCACTTGGTTATCATGGCCAGTTCATTTTTGGTGCTAACCGGTCTTGTACACGCGAAGACTAAGCCCGGTGAGCAAAGTATCATTGATATATTAATAGAATGGACACCCTTTTTGTTTGAGGGGTTTCTGTTCAATATCCTGATAAGTGCATTATCAATGTTGTTGGGGACATTCGCCGGCGCTGCTTTAGGCCTGATGCAAATCTCGCTTATACCAGCGGTAAAACACAGCTCTTGGTTTGTTACGCAGTTCTTTCGTAATGCACCTTGGCTATGTTTATTGTTTTTTGCCATGTTCATGTTGCCTTTTCAGTTTGACTTAGGCTTCGTTGTTATCCCTTTCCCCGACTGGTTAAAGGCGGTAATTGGTTTAAGCCTGCCTATCATGGCTAATATTTCGGAAATTGTACGCGGATCGATTCAATCTATTCCAAACGGGCAGTGGGAAGCCGCTGAATCATTAGCCTTCAACCGTCGCCAACAATTATGGCAGATCATTTTGCCGCAGTGTGTAAAACGTATGATCCCACCTTGGATGAACTGGTATGCCATATTGACGATGGCGACAGTACTGGCATCTGTGGTAGGTGTTAACGAGGTGATGGCACGCGTATCACAAGTATCTGCAGCCTCAGGTGGCCGTGTTGATTTACTCGCTCCGATCTACTTTTATATTATGACCTGGTTCTTTATTTACACTTACCCTATCGCACGCCTGACTGTTCTTTTAGAGCGTAAGTTTGCAGTAAAAAGCTGAAAATGAGACATTTATTATGAATAAAATAACAAAAGAAACAAACAACTGGACAGAAGATCAGCCGATAGTTGCCATTAATAATGTGCATAAGTATTTCGGCGAGCTAGAAGTGCTGAAAGGTATTTCTATGAACATCATGAAAGGCGAAGTTATTTGTATTATCGGTCCCTCAGGTTCTGGAAAATCAACGTTAATCCGTTGTATCAATGCTTTAAACGATATAAATAGCGGCTCTATTTGCGTCCAGGGCCAAGAGGTTCACTCTGATCATCTGGACAAGCTTGAACTGCGTAAAAAAGTGGGCATGGTCTTTCAGCAGTATAATTTATTTCCACATAAAACCGCTTTAGAAAATGTAATGATGGCCCCTGTACAAGTATTAAAACAAGACCCTAAGGTCGTACGCGAGCGCGCGCTTAGGCTTATCAAAAAAGTACGTTTAGAAGGCCGCGAGGATTCCTATCCTGGTGAACTATCGGGTGGTCAGCAACAACGTGTAGCAATCGCACGCTCCCTGGCAATGGAACCTGACATTATCTTATTTGATGAAGTGACAGCTGCACTTGATCCTGAAACAGTAAAAGAAGTGCTAGTGACAATTAAAGAGCTTGCAGAAGATGGCATGACCTGCATTTTGGTGACTCATGAAATGGGCTTTGCTAAAGAGGTGGCCGATCATATCTACTTTACAGATAAAGGCGTTATTGTCGAATCTGGATCACCTAGCGAGTTCTTTGATAATGCGAAAGATCCGCGTACCAAAGAGTTTTTAAGCCAAATTCTGTAGATTAATTTTATTCGTTTTTTTGCGACCTATTCACTGCTCGTGAATAAGTAAATTTAAGGTAAGTGATATGCGTACTGAATATGATGCTCTGGGTGAACGCCAACTGGCAGATAATTGCTATTTTGGTATTCAAACCCAGCGCGCCAAAGAAAATTTTTCAATTTCTAATACGACAATTGCCGATATCAAATATTTTGTGACTAGTATTATTGTTATCAAAAAAGCCGCGGCAATTGCCAATCATGAAATTGGAGTATTAGAAAAAAATCTCTGCACAGCTATTTGCCAGGCAGCAGATGAAATGCTCATTGATTTTGATAGCCAGAAGTTTCCATTAGATATTTACCAAGGTGGCGGTGGTACTTCGGCGAACATGAATGTTAACGAAGTCCTGGCTAATCGTGCAAATGAGATATTAAGCGGTAGCAAGGGCTACGATATGGTACACCCTAATACTCATGTAAATATGGGACAATCGACTAACGATGTAATCCCAGCCGCCATGAAGATAACCTTGTATCAAACGCTCGGTGGTTTAGAGCATCAACTACAGCAGTTTGTTAGCGATTTGGCTGTTAAAGAACAAGAATTTAAAAACGTTGTTAAAATCGCCAGAACCTGTTTTCAGGATGCATTACCTATCACTTTGGGGCAACAATTTAGTGGTTATCGCAGTGCTTTTGAACGCATGGTGGTCGATGTAAAAGCTATGCGTAAAATCTGCTTAGAACTGCCACTGGGTGCAACTGCTGTCGGTACCGAATTTGGGACTGTTACCGGCTATAAAGAGGCCGTTTACCGTGCATTACAAGATGTAACCAAACTACCCTTTACAGTGGAGCATAACCTGTTTGATGGGTTACAAAACGCTGATTTTTGGATGAAAACCTCAGCGGTGAACAAAGCCATTGCGCTGAATCTAAATAAGCTTGCCAGTGATTTGCGGATCATGTCCTCAGGGCCCAGAGCGGGATTATCTGAAATTTCCATTCCTGCGGTACAGCCTGGTTCTTCAATTATGCCTGGTAAAGTAAATCCAGTAATACCAGAAATGGTGATGCAGGTTTATTTTCGGGTATTAGGTAATGATTTATCTATTAGCCGTGCTTGCGAGGGTGAGTTAGATTTAAATGTTTGGGAATCGCTGATCCTAAATTGTATCACTGAATCTTGTCATTTACTGAGTAACTGCCTTCCGCTCTTTAGTGAGAAATGTATAAAGGGTATTGTCCCTAATAGGGAAAAATGTCGACGTGACGCTGAGAACTCACTGGCTTTATCGACTGTTATCGCAACGTTGTTTGATTATCAAACTGCCTCCCGTATAGCGCAACAAGCCGACAGAGAAAATAAGAATATCAAACAAGTTGTTATTGAAAACAAACTGCTGAGTGAGGTTGATGCGAACAAATATTTAGACCCGCTGGTGATGACAGACCCCAGCAAATTTGGGCCTCTGTTTTCTTCTAAGCAAGTTGCTCGTCATGGTTGAGCCGTCTGTTAATCAGCTAAGTATTCTTCAACAAGCGGCTCAATATCTCCAGCAAGTGCGTTATGAACACTTACCGGAAGAGGCAATAATCGTCGCCAAGCAGGCGATACTGGATTATATCGGGGTTGCTGTCGCTGGTAGTGATCAGCCGGTGGTAAACAACTTAGGTAAATGGGCAGAGGACTGTGGCCAATTGGGTTCAGTAACAGTCATCGGTAGCAGCCTGAGATTAAATGCCGAGTATGCTGCATTAGTGAATGCTGCTGCAGGACATGCTTTGGATTTTGATGATACTAGTTGGGCCACCATAGGACACCCCAGCACTGTCATACTCCCCGCATTATTTGCCCAGAGTGAACTCAACGCACAACAAGGCGTTCCAGCCAGCGGTAAAGCGTTGCTACTAGCCTATATTGCCGCAGTAGAAGTTTGCCATAAAATTGCAGAATTGATGATGCCACTGACATCAAAAAATGGCTGGCATACCACCGGGGTTTTTTACGGATTTGCAACAGCGGCTGGACTATGTCAACTACAGTCTATTGATACACATACCACCTGCATGGCCATGGCCCTAGCACTCTCTAATGCGGGTGGTATTCGCAGTAACTTTGGTACGCAGGCAAAAGCATATCATGCAGGCATGACTGTCAAAGCCGGAATGGAATCATTGAATTTAGCTAAAGCAGGCGTGACCGCTTCTCTTTTTGCTCTAGAGGCTGAGGATGGTTTTATTCAGTGTTTTGCCAGCGCTGAGTTAGCTTGTAACGCGCGTCAACGCACTGAAGCTGTTGGCTTTGGCAGAAACTATAATATTGTCACTAAGGGCTACGCTTTTAAAAAATACCCGAATTGTAGTGGTAACCACCCCACCTGCGATTTAATTCTCCGACTCATCGCCGAATACGATCTGACAGCGGCAGATATTAAGAGTATCGATTGTGGTGTCAGCTTACTCGGCCCTAAAGAGTTAGTGTTTAATCATCCCCAAAATGCTGTTGAAGCGCGCTTCTCACTTCAATACTCAGTCGCATGCGCACTCGTTTATGGACAGATCACTCTGGCAGAATATTGCAATGAGAAGGTCCTAGATCCACGTATTCAAGACTTGATGTCACGCGTTAACATGGGGGTTGATCAAGAATTAGCTAAGTTAGGTTTTATCGGCACTGCCCCCATAAAATTAAAAATAACTCTGTTATCAGGGCAAGTAATTAATGCTGAAAACGATTTGGCCATCGGTAATCCTGAAAAACCATTTACTGACGAAGATATTGAAGATAAATTCATGCTCTGTACCGACAAACTTACTGAAGTTAACAGGAAACAATTGTTACAGTATTTACTTGAATTAGAATCTATAGATTCTTTAGAGAGCATCACCAATATAATTACCGTTTAATAGGCTCTACAGGAGATGTAGTGATCTTTGGGGTACGAGGAATAACAACAATGGCGTACCTTGTTGATTAATCCCGCCTGGTCACAATCAAAAATAGGGATATGCCAATCACTAATTTTACATTACCTGGTTCTGCCGCCGATTGGCGGGCAGCTAGTAAGAGGATAATAATCTATCTTTAGCGGGGTAATACATCACTGAGAAGGTGATATTTACGAAGTTTAAAAGGCACTTTTTATGCTCTATTTGTATTGCAGTGATATTATGCACAAGTTATTAATCCATGGGTGATTTTATGCAAGCAACTGATAAATTAATAGCAGGGTATAAGCGGTTTCGGGATGGATATTATGAACAAAGCAGAGACCTTTTAAATAAACTTGCCCAAGAGGGCCAGTCTCCAAAAATAGCTTTGGTGTCTTGTTGTGATTCTCGGGTTGAACCTTCTATTATTCTCGACTGTAAGCCAGGAGATTTGTTTGTTATCCGAAATGTCGCTAATCTAGTGCCTCCCTGTGAAAGTACAGACAGTTTTCATGGAACAAGCGCGGCTCTTGAGTACGCTGTCACCGGGTTGGGAGTAGAAAGTATTGTTGTTCTGGGGCACGCCCAATGCGGTGGCATACAAGCCCTAATGGATCAGTTGCCGCTAACAACTTCCGAATCCTATATATCAATGTGGATGAAGCAACTAGCAAGTGTTCGGGATGATATATTGGGTGATGATAGTTTTACTTCGCAAAGTCAGCGTTATCATGCTTGTGAGCAGCAAGGTATTTCACAATCTTTGGATAATTTAATGACATTTCCGTGGATACGAACACGCGTCATTGAAGGTAAGTTAAAGCTACATGGTTGGTACTATGATCTAAATAGCATCGAGCTATTTTCGCTGCAAAGTGATTCTGGTAAGTTTCAAAAAATTAGTTAAGGACAACGCTACATAGTGGCGGAAATGCGTATCTTTTTCGATCGGATTCTAATTTACCCATGCCGAAAAGAAGCATCATGGAAAAAAGCTACATCAATGCTGCAGCATTTCCTGTTTTACCGGTAATGACAATTGGCTTAAGGGTAGCAAGCGTTTTGTCTATTAGACTTTTAAGTTTGGAACTGGCCTGTGTCGTAGTTAATGTGATCATAAATGTGCCTCCAGTTAGAAACCTAGGCTTTTACGAACGGAGTGTCAATGTTAGCAAAGCATAGCTTCGGGCTGGTATTTACCCACTTACGCCTTGAATCCGTAGGTTGTCAGTCAGATGTAAGGTGGATCAAGTGAACTCGGAATTGACAATCAACAAATAAAACAAAAATCTAATAATTCCGTTGACCCAGCAAAATTCGATTTTACCATTGATACGCCTCACGCCTCACGCCTAGCTAAATACTTCCGACTGTAATATGGGTGTTTTTTTGCTATATACATGCAGCTATATATAATAGGTATATAGCAATTTGAGAGGTGTTTATGTCTACAGGTTCAGTTTTTGTAAACAACAGAACGCAGGCCGTACGGTTGCCTGCTGATACGCGTTTTCCTGAAAACGTAAAGCATGTGAATGTCAGGGTGGTCGGAAACGATAGAATTCTTTCTCCCGTTGACAAAACCTGGGACAGTTTTTTTATGTCTGAAGAAAGTGTAACGGATGATTTTCTTTCTGAGCGTGCGAGTCAAGATCAGCCTGAAAGAGAGTCTTTTTAATGCTGAAGTATATGCTTGATACCAATATTGTTATTTACGTGATTAAGCGAAGGCCTGTTGAGGTCCTAGAAGTGTTTAATCGCCATGCGGGGCAAATGTGTATCAGCTCTATTACTCTGGCTGAATTGCTTCACGGTGCTGAAAAAAGTACCAGGGTTGAGCAGAACTTACACCAGGTCGAAGACTTTGTCTCCCGCTTAGAGGTGTTGACCTATGGGACTAAATCAGCGGGTCATTATGGTGATATAAGAGCAGACCTTGAGCGAAAAGGGACGCCTATTGGAGTGAATGACCTGCATATTGCCGGACATGCGCGAAGTGAGGGGTTGACGTTGGTCAGCAACAATCTCCGTGAGTTTGAAAGGGTTGGCGGTTTGCTGATGGAAAACTGGGTTAACATAAATTGACATCCTCCCTCCAGTAAATCAGATAAGCTGATTATATGTATTGGGGAGGGACTACCGCTAGACGCTCTTGCCCGAGCGCGAGAATATTCTTGGCAGTGTTTATACCACGGGAGGATGTAAACCATTCTGTGTAACTGCTCGTTTATTTATTTAAACATAGGTGCTTTGCATTTAGGTCTATTAGCTTTTTTGTGACTTCCGACTTCCGACTTCCGACTTCCGACTTCCGACTTCCGACTTTTCAGTGCCAAGATGCTCTGTTTATCCGTAGAAGTTTCTAAATGTTCTACCAAAAATAGTTGATAAGTAAATCTGATGCGTTGCATCTTACTCGCTACTCGAGCACATAAGCCGAAAGGTGTCAGTTTGAAGCCAATGAAAATGTGCTTCAATAAAAGGGATATATTATCGGGATTACCATGACTGCTGTTGCTGAGTATGTCAGTGAGATTGGTAGTCCAAATTTTATGTAGTTTAGTAAGTTGTATTTTCCTGCACTGTAAACCATTAAATTAGTTTGATATCCGAAGGGTGATAAAAAGCAGGCGCTGGCGCCGAACACTATGGCCATGATGAATGGGCTGTGGTTTGCCCCGTAATGTTCTGCGATGGAAATCGAGATGGGAAAAACCAGGGCTGCTGCCGCTGTGTTGGTGATCATTTCTGTCAGAAGTAGTGTAATAAAATATATAGCAAGGAAGGCTGCAAAAACACTTTGGTCCTGAATAATGATTAAAATAAGATCAACTAAGATGTTAGATAATCCAGATTTGAATATGGCAGCAGCTATTGTAATCGCACTGCCTACGACAAAGAAAAGCTCTAATGGGGCGCGTTTTCTAATTTCTACTAAGGTTAAAATATTGCTGAAAAAGTATATGGCCAGCAATACCATTAGGCCTTTTACTAGCGGAACTATCGATAGCGCTGATAGCTGCAGTGTTGCTATAAAACTCAAAAGTACAAATGCTGATTTACGGTTGTTTAAATAATCCTTACTATTGTTTTCATTAGAAAAGTCAGTGGTTTCTTCGGAGATTTCAACTGTGTTTTCTGGCAGTAACTTGTTAGCAGTAACGAATATGATGACGGCACAGCTTGCAACAATGAAAATACTCACAGGGGTGGTTGAGAAAAAATCCAGCGGCTTTAGGTTATGTTCTTCTACTAAACCCGAGACAATTAAGGTTGTAGAAGTGCCGACTAATGTCAGTGTTCCGCCAATAATTGAAGCGTAGGACAAAGGTAGTAAGTACTTGCTGGGTATCAGGTTTTTGTTTTGGGTAATGCAGGTTTTTAAAATTGAAACTATCGCGGTATTATTAGTAATACTTGAAGATATAAAGGTAAATAGCAATAACTTCGATAAACTAAAATGATAACTTCCGGTAAATAGTTTGCTTGCTATATATTTGATAAATATTGTTTTTTCAATAGCCAGGCTACAAATCAATAGTATTATAAGGGTTATTAACGCTGTATTGGTATAGCCGTTAAAGAGTTCAGTTTCATTTAATGTGCCGGTTAAAAATAGTGTTGCAGCACTTACTGAAAAGGCAATAATTGGCCGAACTGAAAATCCAATTAAACTTATTAAAAGTGAAATTATTACTACAGCAACCCATAGCGGGCTTGAAAAAAACATAAGGTTTTAAGTGTCTCATAATTTTCTTTTCAGAGTTTTAGGCAGGGA
This sequence comes from Oceanospirillaceae bacterium, assembly GCA_013215505.1. Lineage (GTDB taxonomy): Bacteria > Pseudomonadota > Gammaproteobacteria > Pseudomonadales > Balneatricaceae > Rs1. The sequence goes on along the minus strand of JABSQZ010000011.1, from coordinate 186,177 downwards.
AAAAGGTAGAGGTAAAGCAGCGCTAACGCGCTGCTTTTTAATGAATTATCTGGCTAGTATTAGTTTGATAATTTCATTGGCGGCTTCTTCTGCTGTGGTATCAACCGTGTGGATAACACATTCAGGGTTTGGTGGTTCCTGGTAGGGCGAGTCAATGCCGGTAAAGTTTTTCAACTCATTGCGGCGGGCCTTTTTATACAGGCCTTTAACATCACGCTCTTCTGCAACTTCTAGCGGTGTATTAACATAGACTTCTAAGAACTCATCATTATCTACCATTTCTCTGGCCATGAGTCTTTCAGCGGTAAATGGGGAGATAAATGCAGTAATGACAATTAACCCGGCATCGACCATAAGCTTAGCAACTTCGCCAATTCTGCGAATGTTTTCGACCCTGTCCTGGTCAGTAAATCCTAAGTCTTTGTTTAAGCCATGGCGTACATTGTCGCCATCAAGCAGGTAGGTATGCTGGCCCAAATCATGCAATTTCTTTTCAACAATGTTGGCAATGGTTGATTTGCCTGAGCCAGACAAACCTGTTAACCAGACTACACAAGGTTTCTGTTTCTTTAATGTTGCTCTGGCTGATTTGTTGATATCAGTCGCTTGTACGGTAATGTTATGGCTTCTACGCAGGGCAAAGTTGATCAAACCTGCACCTACCGTGTTGTTGGTCATCCTATCAATTAAGATAAAACTACCGGTATCACGGTTATCTTTATAGGCATCAAAGGCTATTTCCTGATCGACATTGATATTGCAGTGGCCAATTTCATTCTGCTTAAGCTGCTTAGCCGCCATGTGCTCCAGGGTATTAACGTTAACCTGATACTTAATGTCTGTAATAGTTGCAGTCAGTGATTTTGTGCCTATCTGCATGATATAGGTTCGACCGGCTAGCAGGGCTTGTTCATGCATCCAGATAATGGTGGTTTCAAATTGCTTGGCGATTTCAGCAGGTGCATCAGCAGCGCATAAGGTATCGCCGCGTGAGATATCTATTTCATCTTCTAAGGTGATAGTCACTGACTGTCCAGCAACAGCTTGATCTAGTTCGCCATTGTAGGTGACTATTTTTGCGATTGTGCTTTGTTTTCCCGAAGGTAAAGTACGTATCTTATCGCCGGGTTTAATCACTCCACTGGCGATTTGCCCGGAAAATCCGCGAAAGTCTAAGTTAGGTCTGTTTACCCATTGCACCGGCATCCGAAACGCAGATTTTTGCATGCGCTGATCATCAATTTCAACAGTCTCTAAGTATCCCATTAAGGTGGTGCCAAAATACCAGGGCATGTTAGCGCTGCGATTGAGGATATTATCTCCGGTTAGTGCTGACATGGGAATAAAGGTGATGTGTTCAATACCAATGCGCTTGGCGAATTCAATATATTCGTCTTTTATGGCCAGGAATTTACTTTCACTGTATTGCACTAAGTCCATTTTATTGATCGCGACAACGATTTGCCGGATACCAATAAGAGAGACTAAATAACTATGCCGTCTTGTTTGGGTCAGTATGCCTTTTCGTGCATCGACCATTAATATAGCAACATCTGCAGTGGATGCGCCTGTCACCATGTTGCGGGTATACTGTTCGTGGCCGGGGGTATCGGCAACAATAAACTTGCGTTTATCAGTGGTGAAAAAACGATAGGCAACATCAATGGTTATACCTTGCTCGCGCTCTGCGGATAAGCCATCTACCAGTAGGGCAAAGTCGATGTCTTTGCCCTGGGTGCCAAATTTTTTCGATTCAGCTTCCAGTGCTTCTAATTGGTCTTCAAACAACAGTTTTGAATCATAAAGTAAACGGCCAATTAAGGTGCTTTTTCCGTCATCAACACTGCCGCAAGTAATAAAGCGCAATAAGTTTTTTTGCTCGTGTTGCTTAAGGTATTCAAGGATATCTTTAGAGATCAGATCGGTTGAATGTGCCATTAGAAATACCCCTCTTGTTTTTTCTTTTCCATCGAGGCAAATGAATCTTTATCGATCATCCTTCCCTGGCGTTCTGAAGTTTTGGTTAATAGCATTTCTTGGATAACTTCAGGCAAGCTAGTTGCGTTTGATTCAACCGCACCTGTTAATGGGTAACAGCCCAGCGTTCTAAAACGTACGTTACGCATCATGGGTACTTCGCCGGGTAGCAGTGGCATTCTTTCATCATCAACCATGATTAGCGTGCCGTCACGCTCAACAACCGGGCGGGAAGCCGATAAATACAAAGGTACGACCGGGATATTTTCCTGGTATATGTATTGCCAGATATCCAGTTCAGTCCAGTTAGATATTGGGAATACCCGTATAGACTCTCCTGGGCTTTTGTTGGCGTTGTAGTTTTTCCATAACTCGGGGCGTTGGTTTTTCGGATCCCAGCGATGATCGGCGCTGCGAAATGAGAATACCCGCTCTTTAGCGCGAGATTTTTCTTCATCGCGGCGGGCGCCACCAAATGCGGCGTCAAACTTATACTTGTCTAGGGCTTGCTTTAGCCCCTGGGTTTTCATTATGTCAGTATGTAGCGCAGAGCCGTGGGTAAAGGGGTTTATGCCTTGTTCTTCACCGGCGGGATTTGTGTAAGTAATTAGCTCTATGCCTAAGTCTTTAACCATTTTATCCCGGAAAGTATACATTTCCCGGAATTTCCATTTAGTATCTATATGCATAAAAGGAAAGGGTGGTTTTGAAGGGTAGAAAGCTTTCATGGCTAAATGCAGCATTACTGCACTGTCCTTGCCAATTGAATACAGCATGACTGGGTTTTCAGTTTTAGAAATCACTTCACGCATGATTTGAATGCTTTCTGCTTCGAGTTTTTCTAGGTGTGTAAGTGCCATTGTGTTCCTCACAGATGACTTGTTAATAGGGGTATTAGTTGATTGTGCTAATTGCTTAGGTTTAGCAGCTGCAATGTTAATGCTGCTGTTGATATGCAGTATTAGCTGGTTCTGATTACTGAGCCATTTTTGCAAGTTATGCATCTTATCTAATGAGGCGCAGTGAAAATGCAGGGTAATACTCGCTGGATGTAATTCGCAGATACCTTTAAAGAAATTGAGCAGCAGGTTTTCATTTAGGTATTGTTTACTCGCCAGCCAATAAAGTTTACCTCTAAGGTCTTCTGCGTAGATAAAGCAAGCCGAAGTATGTTTGTCAGCTAAGTGTTTTGCATTGACAATACAGGTGCCGCCGGTAAAAATTTTGCTTTTACTGCTATGCTTTTTTACTGGTAGTGCAGTATCAATAACAGATTGTGTAATAAGCCCCCATTCCTTTAGGTAGCGACTTATTGTTTTAGTGGTGTAATTCTGCTGCAAATTTGCTTCAAACCACTGTTTAACTAATTCAGTGCTCCACAAGCTGGCAGTTGCAGGCTGGTTATCTAGCATCTGTATTAAACAGTTATCGATTACTTGCCTGGTGGTAGGGTCATTTTTAGGTCTGCCGCGGGTCTTAAGTTTAACAGCGGGCCAGCCGCCAGCTAAAAAGGCCTTATAAGCCGCAATAATCGTAGGATGGCTGAGCTGAGTAGATGCCTGTATGGCATTAAGACTCTCACCATTAATCTTGAGTTTAACGGCTTCTAGCCTACGTAAATTGAGTGTATCTGGTGATAAATTGTTCATTGATATCTAAAATCCGTTTTAACATGCTTGGATAGTACATAAAACCGTCACAGATGACAATTGGAAATATTAAACATTTAATGTCCAGGTTGTGTCCTGTATGATTATTAAAGCAGCTGGTTAATGGTTTAGCATCTAAAGTGTTAATTAAGCACAAGTTATAAAAGGAATTATTATGTATAAAGCAGAACAAATTGTAGCCTTAGCAAAATTAGCCGGTGATAAAATTTTAGATATTTATCAGCGTGATTTTTCTATAGAAACTAAAAAAGATCAAAGTCCACTCACTGAAGCGGATTTAGCTGCACACCAATGTATTGTAGCTGGGCTTAAACAAATCACCTCTGATATACCTGTGTTGTCAGAAGAATCATCAGAAGCCGAGTTACAGGGGCGGCAGCAGTGGACCAAATATTGGTTGATAGATCCCTTAGATGGCACTAAAGAATTTATAAAGCGCAACGGTGAATTTACCGTTAATATCGCTTTAATTGACGATGGCTTACCGGTGTTTGGGGTTGTTTATGCCCCTGTTCCCGAGGTGTTTTATGTAGGTGGCGCAAGTGGAGCCTATAAATTGGAGAAGGGCGTTAAAACAGATATCAGCACCGCTAAAATACCAGGCTTAGCTGATCAGTGGCGCATTGTCGGCAGTCGATCCCATCAATCGGATGAGTTTAAAGCCTTTGTAAAAAAGTTTGCTGATACTGATGTGATTAGTATGGGTAGCTCCCTAAAGCTTTGTTTAGTCGCTGAAGGTGCCGCCGATTTGTACCCACGGCTAGGCTTAACAAGTGAATGGGATACAGCAGCAGCGCATGCAGTGGTTAATGCAGCGGGTGGTAAGGTGTTGGAATACCCAAGCCTGAAACCTTTGGTATACAACACTCGCCCGGATACATTATTAAATCCCTTTTTTATTGTCTGTGCTGATGTTGACCAAGCTTGGGCAGGGGAGATAGTCGGAAGTAGTGAGTCGGAAGTTGTAAGTTAACGGGCATTGACAGTCGTGAGTAATGAGTCGGCAGTCGGCAGTCGTAAGTTAAATGGTAAATGAAAAATCAAAGACGGACTGATTTAGGGCAGTGTTCTTGGCATTTATAGCTATTGGTTTTATATGTAACTGACAACTTATCAGTGGCCTGGGTTTCGTCTATTAGACTGTCAAGTATGGAATTGGCTTGTGTCACAATAAGTGTGGTCATAAATCCTCCATGGAGAAGGCATTTACAGTGCCAAAAGCCTCTGTTTATCCATAGAAGTTTCCAAACATTCTATCAAAAATAGTTGATAATAAAATCTGATGCGTTGCATCCTACTCGCTACTCGCTACTCGCTACTCGCTACTCGCTACTCGCTACTCGCTACTCGCTACTCGCTACTCGCTACTCGCTACTCGCTACTCAAGACTGACTGCCGCTGCATAGTATTTAACAACTTAGCCTGCGTGTATTTAATTTCCGACTGACTTTTCGCCGCACTTTTTATTTGGGTTTTTCTTTAAGGGGAGATGAAAGCAGAGAATTTAACTTATTCGAGGCGTAGGAAAATGCTGTGATGGAAACCCCAAATTCACCAATTTCTGAAAACCTACCTGCCCAATATCGAACTTCATTTGCAATATCACCAGGAGCTACTTTTATGAATAAATATGCTATTTCAAGTGTCATGCCGCTTATTAGAACTAGCAAAAATGCAGTGCTGAAGAAAGTAGGTGGGGACAAAGCCAATAACTGTGCATTTATTTTATATATATATGTTTGCTGGTAAATAAGAATTAGTCCAGTACCACCAAATAATATCAACAACCAGTGTCGGACTCTCTGAAAATATGAAAGGTTATGAATCGTGATTTCATTTTGTAGATTAACTTCTTTAATAAAATCGGGGGTTGCTATACCAAAAATCCTCTGTCCCCAGCTAATTTCTTCAAATGCTACAAAAAGTGTTAATATAAAAAATATTAAAAATGCTATCGCTATTAGTTTTTTTTCCTGTAAGAGACGATAGCCTCGATAAATCTTTAAACAATAAAAGGCTGTAGCAAGCAAAAAAAGAACTTGGAGCCATTGAAGAATGTTATCTTCTTTAGTCAGATCTACCGCCAATGACGGGTTTATAAATGCCAATAACACCCACCCAATATTGGTCGTAACTAATACTTGAATTACTAGAAATTTTGTGACCTTGTCGGATATACGATAGCCTATTCTTAACATGCTAACCTCAATCTAGGGGAACAGCGATTAAGTGTTAAAATCTATCCATGTATAACATCGTAGGAATATTTTGCTATTTTATCCAGTATTTTTCGCCTAATTCAGGAGTAGTTCAGCTGACAAGGCGGTTTTCCGTCTTTTTTAATGTAGCTATCCTAAAGCTTTATGAACTGACTCAGTCTGTAAATATTTTCCAGAGCGAACAGAACTGCCAATTTGTTATCGATTTTCCGCGATGCCGCGATAGCGCGCTGTTTAGAGCCAAACTGGCATTTAATAATTCTGATAGGGTGCTCAACAAAAGCGCGTACACAGGCTTTTAAATAATGTTTGTTAATCGCCATTATATTGACTCTAGGATGCTTCTTCAGTTTTTGACTTTACTCGGCTGCTCTGTGATATACAAAGCAGCGGTCGTTTCGTTAAGTTCTTCTGGCTTTCGCGTTCCACGATTTCCTGAACCGCAAAAAAATGTTCCATTTCATCCTGCAGAAGTTGATCGGCTTGGCAAAGATCATGCCCGTTGACCGCTGTTATTATAAATGTATGAGCCAGCCTGTTTGAACATCGACGCTAATACTGGCTTCCATACCAGAGTGCCATTGGTTGGCTTTCTTTGATTGATGCACCTCTAGATCAGGTTGATTCAGTTTATTCTAAGTCGAGGATGGCGATTCAATAATAGTCGTATCAGTTGAGGTATCTTCTATCATCAACACTCCCGACTCCTCAAGAAATTGATTTATAGCATCGAAAATCTGCCGACCTAAGCAATGTTCCTCCAGTGAGTGGCGAAGTTTTATGATAGTTGTATGGCCTGGTATAGATCTATCTAATGACAAGTGGGAGAAACGTCTCATTGAGGATTTTCGTAGAGCAAATCTTCGGTCGCTGCATAACTTAAGTTATGCCATTGCAGTAAACAGTGAGCACCTAACATTAATTCTAGCTGGTAAGGCCTACGACCATTACCTGCTTTAGGGCAGCTAGGCTCAATCAGCGCTACAAGTCTATTCCAGGGAATAAGAACTCCATCTGTTCAGAAAAACCTCTTTGCGAGTTTTAAAGTGATGTATTTTGAATCTATTTCCGAATGCCCTAATTACTGTGCCATCAACACAACCTTACCGTGATTAAGCCACTATTAGTTAATATCGGGAATGAATCGCATATTCCTTAGTGAAATTCGCAAACAGAACCCTCTGAATATTATAGTAATTTAATACATTATTATTTGAAAATTCACATTTTATTAGAATTCAATTTGTCAAAATAAAAAGTTCATACCAACAATGTAGTCGAAATTTAAATTAAAAATTATTCTTAAGGAAAAATATTAATAACTCCTGCGAAAAGCAATAATATTCCTTAACCAAAGCAATTCAACTATCCTAGATCTGAAGAATATTTTTTTACTATATATTTCTACAAATATATAGTAAAAAACATAAGTGTGTAAAAGATATAAAAAATATTACAAATTATTCAAAAAGAATCAAGTGTTCGCCTCCCGTAGATAGTTTGCCGATTTACATGATTGAACAGTTTCTAAAACTATTAAAGATAGTGTATAGAGTTTTAATAACGCAAGGTGTTAGCTATGGATGAAATAACTGATTTGTAGTATGAATAATCAAAGATTTTAAATTGGTATCTTCAAATAATAAACGTGTAAAACGTTGTGTTATAGGAAAAATAAATATTTGAAAACGCTATAGAAGTATGTATTACCCTAATCAGGGTTTTTCTAGTTCTAAGGTTGTCGAAATGTATTGACTGGAATTAAAATGAACGGAGAATAGGATGGACAAAATAAAACATATTATAATTTTTGGTGGTTCAGGTTTTATTGGTACCCATTTAATCAATCAGTTAGTCAATAAAAATATTAAAATAATATCTGCAGATATTAAAGACCCAGAAAAAAAACATAAATCTGTTGAATATATATATGCAGACGTTAGAGATCTAAGTAAATTAAAAATCAGATCAAATATTGATACAATATATAACTTTGCAGCTATACACACTACCCCAGGTCACGAAGACATTGAGTATTTCTCTACCAATGTATTTGGTGCGCTAGAAGTAACAAAATTTGCATCAAAAGAATCGATAAAGGAAATTATATTTACAAGCTCAATTGCTGTATATGGCAGCAGTGAGGAAGAAAAAAATGAAGCAAGTAACTTGCTGCCAACCAGCGCATATGGTGTTTCAAAAACCCAGGCAGAAGGTATTCATAAACAATGGTTTGATACTAATGCCGGAGCAAAATTAATAATTGTAAGACCGTCAGTGGTATTTGGTAAAGGCGAAGGGGGAAATTACTCAAGGCTGGCAAGAATATTAGATAAAGGATTTTTTATTTATCCAGGCCGGAAGGATACAATTAAGGGCTGCATATATATTAAGGAATTATTGGCTTCGATAGATTTTGCCCAGAGAAATAACGAAAGGATAGTGGTTTTTAATGCAGTTTTTCCAAAAAAATATAGCATCGAGGATATAGTTGAATGTTTTAAGAGAAATTATTTTCATAAAGTAAAGTCATTCATGGTGCCGATAAAACTTGTGATATACGCGGCTAGATTATTAAGTGTATTCGACCAGTTTCATCTTGGAATAAATCAGGAAAGGGTATTGAAATTGGTAAAATCGACCAATATTGAACCTAAATGGTTGGTAGATCATGGGTATAAGTTTTCCTATGAATTGGATACATCAATACGTGATTGGTACATAGACACGGGTAAAAAGTTTAATTAACTGTACTAGCACATCCCGCTTGGGAACGGCCTACATTGTTCCCGCTCATGGTATATTCGGCTTGCAATAGTTCTAGCTCCCGGGGTGCTTTGACTACTTGCGTGGATATCCTTAGTTTTTTAAGATTATAAATGAGTGCTTACTTTATCTTTGATTCGGTGATTGTAGAAATGTGAATTCTAAGAGAAATTAGCACACTAATAACCTAATATTATTGTAAATAATTCCGCAGTATTACCTGACTACTGACTACTGACTACTGACTACTGACTACTGACTACTGACTACTGACTACTGACTACTGACTACTGACTACTTAATTACCTTTCCTTAAGCTAGTCGTGCCGCCAATTTCAGATCAGTTGGGTAGTAAGCGCTATCATGCATAAAAAAGCGCTATTTTCGCTTGTTAGGTGTTTGTTGTTTTTCCCTGCACTGGTGTTTGCCCCTCCACCGAACTACCAATGAGGTACTACAAGGGGCTGTCACCGCTCAACCACCTGCAGCGGTTACTTCACCTATCTTTAGGAGGGTCAATACTAGTGGCTCCCCTTCAGTTACAACACAGGCCCTGGTTTTGTTTGCTATAAGTTTGGATAAATCAGGTGAGGTGGCTAAGGTCAATATAATGTCCATTATTTCAGTTTATTACAAACAGCATATGTTGTTGCAGCAGGAGGTAATCCCTGATTTTGCGCTGCTGTTTTCTCTTATATATCATCCAGTTATGAGCCATCAGCAAATGCGTTATTAAAATAATGTTTATAGGAAGGTTTGAATTTAAATCGCTAGCTAACTGCGCAATAACGGCATGGGGAGCCAGTGACATACCAAGGGTGACGATTGCTGCAAGTACTTCCATAGTACGGTTCTGCAAAACGATCGGGGGAAATAAAATTTCCATGGATATGGATATGGATATGGATTTTACGATTGTACTACAGAAAATAGAATATATAGGGATAATAATTATTTCCGAAGGAAGGATAATATTTGTTTTAGGAAAATGTATCAAAAAAGCATATTAGCTTTGGTTGATTTAGTAAAGAGATCGAAATTCGTGCTCGCAGTGAATACTATTGTAATGAAATTCAAAGATATTTATCTGAATTAACTATTTTAATTATAAAAAAACTAATAAATACAATAGCATTGACATAAATTTTCAAGAAATAAAGTAAAAATCTAAATATTTTGTCAATATTTTTGGAAAGTCTTCTATACTTTAAATCAACTGTAAGCTACATAATTGATGTTTTCAGTAAAAAATAATCAATAAAAATTATATTAAAATTTGGAGATTTTATAACAAAGTAATAGTAAGAGATGTCACTGAATTTTATCACAGAGAAGCCCACGGTATACAATTTGTATGGGGCTTGGTAGAAAATATATTGTATTGCAATTCATCAAAGCTTATCCGAGTTGTATGTCGATTGTCAGTATTAACAAAAATTGATTATAACAATGTTAAGGGAATATTGGTTAAATCAATATGAAATTCAAATGAAGGTGAAAAGATTCTTAATACATAGTTGGATCTCCATACTATACAACAAGTAAGAATTTATGGTACTTGAGACCTTGATAAAGCTAATAAATATGGATACATATGCACGGAAATCCATATTTAAATCGATAAAAATTGTATATAACAAAACTTTATGAAGTCAGTAAATTTATAGAACTTTGTGAAGTTATAAATAATGTATATCGGAATACAAGATGGATTGTATTAAACGATATCCGTGGAATAAGTATTATATTATTGAATATGTAGATATGCGAAGATCAATAATAGTTCGCTAATGTAAGGCGGGATCGTCTGTAGATGCTGGATGGATTTACAACCTCGAGGACTATTTATGTTGAACCCGAATATTAAACAGTGCTGTAGATTAGCCTACACAATCAGAGTCTGAATAGGCGCCAATGTGTTCACAGGGGTTCACCTGATTTGTGGGGATGTTACATAATAGCATTCTATAAATTTAAAGGAATGAAGAAAGGTATCGGATCAAATGGATGCGGAATGTAATGTTGCGTTGTGGACTTATACATGAATATATTAATTACTGGTGGGGCAGGCTTTATAGGTTCCGCTGTAATACGTCATATAATAGCTAATACAGAAGATTTAGTAATTAATGTAGACAAATTGACATATGCTGGAAATTTAAATTCTTTAAATGAAGTTACAAATAGTAGTCGATATGCATTTGAAAAAGTTGATATATGTAATCGCGCGGAGCTTGATCGTCTGTTCAGGCAGTATCAACCCGATGCGGTTATGCACTTAGCTGCTGAAAGCCATGTTGATCGGTCTATTGATGACCCTGCTGCATTTATTAAGACAAATATTATTGGTACATATGTTCTACTTGAAGCCACACGAGGATATTGGAATCAATTAGATTTTGAAAAAAGGTCCGCTTTCAGGTTTCATCATATTTCAACGGATGAGGTATACGGAGATTTACAGGGAACTGATGGCTTATTCACAGAAACCACAGCTTATGCGCCGAGTAGCCCTTACTCTGCCTCTAAAGCGTCAAGTGATCACTTAGTGCGTGCATGGGAACGTACTTATGCTCTGCCTACCATTATCAGTAATTGTTCAAATAATTATGGTCCCTATCATTTCCCAGAAAAGTTGATTCCACTGATGATTTTAAATGCCCTCGAAGGCAAAGCGTTGCCGATATACGGAAATGGCTTACAAATTCGGGACTGGATATTCGTTGAAGATCATGCGCGTGCCTTATACAAAGTTGTCACTGAAGGTGAAATTGGTGAAACGTATAACATAGGGGGACATAATCAGAAAGCAAATATTGATGTTGTCCAAACTATCTGCTCAATAATAGAAAGAATAATGCCCAGCAAACCAAAAGGAATTGAATCATATCAGAGCTTAATTACCTACGTTGAAGACCGTCCTGGTCATGATGTTCGCTATGCTATTGATGCCACTAAGATTGAAAGGGAACTTAACTGGAAGCCGCAAGAAACCTTTGAAACTGGAATTCTTAAAACAGTGTTGTGGTATTTAGATAATCGACAGTGGTGGAGTTGTGTATTGGATGGGTCATACAATCGTGAACATTTAGATGCTCGCAAAGAAGGTATTAAACAATGAAAGGTATTATTTTGGCTGGAGGCGAAGGTACTCGCCTATATCCAATAACAATGGGGATTTCTAAACAATTATTGCCTGTGCATGACAAGCCGATGATTTATTATCCATTATCTGTGTTAATGCTAGCGGGAATTCAAGATATATTAATTATTACAACGGAAGATGATCAGGGTTGTTTTAAACGTTTACTTGGAAATGGAAGTAAATTTGGTATTAATTTGACATATATAGTTCAACCGTCACCAGATGGTTTGGCACAAGCATTTATTCTCGGGGAAAAATTTATCGGAGCAGACAATGTGTGCTTAGTTTTAGGTGATAATATTTATTTCGGACAAGGTTTTACACCTAAACTAATAAATGCAAAAAACCAACAAAATGGAGCAACAGTTTTTGGTTATCAGGTCAAAGATCCAGAAAGGTTTGGTGTGGTTGAATTTGATAAAAATAAAAAAGCCATTTCAATTGAAGAAAAGCCATTAAAACCAAAGTCAAATTTCGCTGTCACCGGTTTGTATTTTTATGATAATAACGTTGTCAGTATTGCAAAAGATATAAAACCTTCGGTGCGTGGCGAATTAGAAATTACCAGTATAAATAATGTGTATTTAAAGCAGGGTAAGTTGAATGTAGAAGTGCTGGGACGCGGTTTTGCCTGGCTAGATACAGGAACATACGATAGTTTAATGGATGCTGGGCAATTTGTACAAACAATAGAGCGCCGGCAAGGGTTTAAAATTGCTTGCCTTGAAGAAATCGCATTGAACCAGCATTGGTTAACAAAAGAGGACGTGTATAAAACAGGCACCATGATGAGAAAAAATAGCTACGGGCAGTATTTGTTGTCGCTAGTAGGTCCATAACATGAGCATAATTAGGTGGTTAGAATTCCCTAAACTAGATGACAGCCGTGGGTGTTTAGTGGCTCTGGAGGGGAATAAGACAGTTCCATTTGATATAAAACGCGTTTATTACATATTTAAAACACAAGAAAAAGTTTCTCGTGGTTTTCATGCGCATAAAGATTTAACACAAATTGCTGTGTGTATTTCCGGGAAATGCAGAATGATATTGGATGATGGAAAATCACGTGAAGATGTTTGGTTGGACAATCCCAATAAAGGCCTCCTAATAGAAAGTATGGTTTGGCGTGAAATACATGACTTTAGTATCGATTGCATATTACTTGTACTAGCAAGTGAGCACTATAACGAAACTGATTATATACGCGATTATTCAAAATTTTTGGAGTACATGTGAATGCCGAAAATACATAAATTGGCGGATGTAAAAAGTACCAGTATAGGGAAAGAGACTAGGGTTTGGCAGTTTAGTGTTATCTTTGAAGGGGCGAAGATTGGTGAACGGTGCAATATTTGTGCTCATACATTAGTAGAAGGGGATGTTGTAATTGGGGATAATGTAACGATTAAGTCAGGTGTTTTTGTTTGGGATGGAACAAGAGTAGATAACGATGTTTTTATCGGACCCAATGTAACATTAACAAATGATAAATTTCCAAGATCTAAGATATACCCAAATGGGTTTGCTGGCATTCACATAGCGACCGGCGCAAGTGTTGGTGCTAGTGCAACGATACTGCCAGGTCTAACTATTGGACAATATGCAATGATTGGCGCAGGTGCTGTAGTAACGAAAAATGTACCGGAATATGCTGTTGTAGCAGGAAATCCTGCAAAAATTATACGGTATATTGAAAAATGATTCCCTTTCTGGATTTGAAATCCATCAACACTCAGTATCGTGAAGAGCTTATTGCAGCTTGTACCCGTGTTATTGATTCCGGATGGTATATATTAGGCAATGAAGTTAAAGAGTTTGAAAAAGAATTCGCTGAATATTGTGAAACAAAATATTGTTTGGGTGTAGCGAGTGGTTTAGATGGTTTGATACTGATTATGCGTGCATACATTGAACAAAGTGATATGAAACCCGGGGATGAAGTTATTGTTCCCGCAAATACTTATATCGCTTCAATTTTAGCAATATCAGAAAATGGTTTAATCCCAGTGCTGGTTGAGCCGGATATTAACAACTACAATTTAGATCCAAGCTTAATTGAACAAAAAATTACCCGTAAAACTAAGGCAATTTTAACAGTGCATCTATATGGGCAAGTATCTTGTATGGATGAAATTAACATAATTGCCAAAAAATATAGTCTCAAAGTGATAGAGGACTGCGCCCAGGCACATGGCGCAATCTATAAAGGAAAAAAAGTAGGAAGTATCGGTGATGCGGCAAGTTTTAGTTTTTATCCATGTAAGAACTTAGGTGCTTTAGGTGACGGTGGTGCGGTGACAACAAATGATAGACAGTTGGCTGCTACTATATTAGCACTAAGGAATTATGGCTCGCATAAAAAGTATATCAATTTGTATAAAGGAATAAATAGTCGATTAGATGAAATTCAAGCGGCATTCCTAAGAGTAAAATTACGATATTTGGATAAAGAGATTGAACTCAGAAGAGTAGTGGCTATGGCCTATCTAAATAGTATCAATAATCCAGATATACAGCTTCCAAAGATAGAGAGTTATGATGCTCATGTATGGCATTTGTTCGTGATAAGCACATCCCGTCGAGAACAAATGTCCAAGTACTTTGATAGTAACGGCATAGAAACAATAATTCATTATCCCATACCACCGCACAAACAATTAGCTTATAAAGAATTAAATAGCGTTAACATGCCTATCTCAGAAGATATTCATCAAAAAGTGATAAGTATACCCATGGGACCAACATTATCTGAAACCGAATATAAAAGAATAATTAATGTTTGCAACAGATATAGACAGTAACAAATATGTATAAAAGATCAGAGTCCAATTCTGAAAGTCAAATTATTGAAACAACAACAATCATTGGTAGTGCATCAATAGTAGTGATAGTAATTGGACTGGCAAAAGTAAAATTACTCGCACTATTATTTGGTCCTTCCGGAATTGGTTTAATGGGAATACTGTTGACTATTATGTCAACAGGTACAACATTATTCGGATTAGGTGTAACAACGAGTGGTGTACGAAGTATTGCAAAAAATATAGAAAATTGTAATAACGTAGCAATAGTAAGAATATCATTATTGACTTTGAATATTTTTCTGGGTTTGATAGCGCTTATAACAATTATTACTTATAAAAAAGAATTATCAGAATTATTTTTCAAAACTACAAACTACGATATATCAATTACTGTTATAGCGATTGGTGTTTTTTTCTCTTTAGTGTCTGGGTCACAAACTACACTTCTGCAAGGTTTGAGAAAGATAGCCGATTTAGCAAAAGTCAAAGTATTTTCTGCTCTGGTTTCTTTGATAATTGGAATGTTGCTTATAATTACACTTAAGGAAAATGGAATTGCACCCTTTGTAATTACAATGCCATTCGTTACTAGTTTTATTGCATTGTATTATTGTAAAAAATTATCAAAAATCAAATTATCTAGTTTCAAATATAAGATAATTTGGACTGAAACTTATAGCCTAATTACACTAGGTTTTGTTTTTATGGTGACAGGATTGATGGCTGTTTTTTCTCAGTTGATAGTACGTTATATTATAAACGATCAGTTGAATTTGGAATCTGTTGGATATTTTCAAGCTTCTTGGTCTATTTCAATGACATATATAGGTTTTGTATTGAGTGCCATGGCAGCTGATTATTATCCAAGGCTGACTCAACAAATTGGTAATCAGTCAATTGCTAACAAATTAGTTAATGATCAAACAAAAATATCAATAATACTGGCAGCTCCAATTTTGATTGGGATGCTAGTCTTTGCCCCTGAAATCATAGCGGTACTATATTCAGCAGATTTTGTAAGTTCAGTTAATATATTACGATGGCAAGTTTTCGGTGATGTTTTAAAAATAATAAGCTGGCCATTGGGTTTTATTCTCCTATCCAAAGGGTGCAGCAAATTGTATTTTTGTTGTGAATTTGTTTGGAACATTAGTTATCTTGTTATTGTTTATTATGGAATTGAATATTTTGGAATAAATATTGCTGGATATGCTTTTGTTTCAAGTTATCTAATTTACCTAATCATTGTATATTGCGTATGTTCAAGGGTTAACGATTTTAAATGGACTGATAGTAATGTTCGCTTGATAATTATTATTAGTACTTGCTGTGGTGGAATGCTTGGTCTTTCGTACTTGTCGAAAACATTGACATTTGTCATAGGTTTTATATTGCTAGTAGTTTTTTCATTTCACACTTTTAAAATTATATCCAAGGTTGAATACATAAATATAAAAATACAAAAAATATATACTTTTGTAAAAAATATCTTGCATATTCTAGGTGTTAAAAAATAGCAATAAAATATTGTTGTGAATACTTTTGATGAAAGAATTATTGTGGGTTTTGATAAATGATGAATAAATTTGATAACAATTGGCCACTAGTAAGTTTTATTGTTTTTTCTTATAACCAAGAAAAATACATAGAAGAAGCTATACTAAGTGCATTATCTCAGACTTATGAGTCTCTGGAAATAATATTGACGGATGATTGTTCTACTGACAGCACTTTTGAAATAATGAATAGAATGAATGAAGAATATAAAGGGAATCATAGGCTGATTATTAACCAAAATAGGCAAAATTTGGGTATTGGCGCGCATATCAATAGGGCAATGGAACTAACTAAGGGGGAATTTATTGTCGTAAATGCAGGCGATGACATTTCAATACCCGAAAGAACTACTGAAATGGTAAATGTATGGCTAAAATCCGGAAGAAAAGCAAAATCGGTATTTTCTAACTGGTACAAAATGGACATATTAGGCAATATTTATGAAAGTCAGAATATTCCAGATTTATCTAGTTTGTCCTCGCCTCGGCAATATCTGGAAAAACATGGTTTTGTACATGGAGCTACTCATGGTTGGGATCGTGATATCTTTGAATTGTTTGGGCCTTTAAATGAAAATGTAACACATGAAGACACTGTTCTGCCATATCGCTCTTTACTGTTAGGAAAAATATCTTACATACAAACAAAACTAATTAAATACAGAGATGGTGGTATTTCATCATTGTATTTATCATCAGATGTGCATGAGATCTTATATGGTGAAACCCTTATTGGAAATTCTAGATGTACCTATGATCTTCAGCAAATTATTGATGATATAAAAACAATGGAAAGTATGGATAAATTTAGATTCAACTACCAAGTGTTGACTAAAATTGCAATTGGTAAAAAGGCCTATCATCAATTAATCGTGGATCTTGGAAAAAGAAATGGAAATGAATTTAAACTCCTATTGAATGCTTTGGGTAAAGGGGCACCAATAAAACGGTCAATCATTGGGTACTTGAAATATAAGTTTTCATTTTTATTTGGCGTATATTTAAAAATTAAATATTTGTAGATTATAATTATTTAATACTTTCGACTATTTCAAAAAATTGATTCTAATCCTAGTATATAAAAATATCAAAATTAATAGTCTAAAACGGTTTGGGAATTTCTAGGAAACGGATTATGAGTGATCCAATTATTACCGTAATTATTCCAACATTTAATGCTGCCACTACAATTGTTAGAGCAATTCGAAGTGTGCAAAAACAGACATTTAGCTCTTGGGAAATTATAATCATTAATGATTGTTCATCGGACTCTACATATGATTGTGTATCAAAAGAGGTAGAAAAAGATTCACGGATTACTTGCATAAATTTAAATAAAAATCTCGGGCAAAGTAATGGTAGGAATATAGGAATTAAACTTGCTCTTGGTGAATGGATTGCCATTCTTGATGCTGATGATGCATTTACAAATAACCGACTTGAAGTGTTGTACAAATTAGCTATAGAAACTAATAGCGATATGGTAGCAGATAATATTGCATATTTTGACGAATTTGCAGGTGAAATAGTTGCAAATGCAATGAAAGATAATGATTCTATTCAGGAGTGGACGCTTGAAAAACATCTCAAAAATGACAGGCTTGATAAACCCTTTAAATGGGGGCTTTTACAACCTCTAATTAAAAAATCATTTTTAAATTCAAGTTCCATACACTATAGAACTCAATTTAGAATGGCTGAAGATTCACTTTTCTATTTAGAACTCCTTACGGTCGGCGCAAAAGCATTCATTACGTCTATGCCAATGTACATATATACAACATCCATAGGTAAGAAATCGGGGAAAAACTCAGGGCATTCAACATCAGTCTATAAAGTGGAAGATCACTTAGAAATATTTTCGTTTTTTGAAAATAAATATTTAAATAAAATATCCCCTACTATAAAAAAATTATTAGATAGCTGCCGTAAGGACGCAATTACATCCGATCAGGCTATTAGGGTTAGGAGTAGTCTTTTTACAGCCATGAAGTTACTAATTATTAATCCATATATATTCAAATACCAATATATTTCCATAATCAAATACTGCAAAAGGAAGTTAGGAATATATTAGAAATATTATTTTAATTGTTAAAATACGAAATGTGCGACACAGAATAATCTAATGAATAAAATTTAAAACTAGTATAAAAATTTTAAACATAATTTTTGGTTTATATATGGAATTCATCCTTGTTATAGAATCTTTTGCTTATGGCTCTGCTAAATCTGTTAAGCAATTGGGCATGATATTAAAAGCACAAGGTTCTGTCACAGTGTTTTATGCACGACGTGACGGAACTGAATTGGAATTAGTTGATTTGGATCCAGAAATCAAGTGGATTGAGATGCCAGGGTATGGGCCATATAAGCATTTTAAAAATATACTATTTTTACGAAGTCTTTTGAATGATAAAGTGAAAGTAATTCATGGTCATAGCACCTTTGGAGGGGTCTACATTAAATTTGCAAGTGTATTTAATCATTCAATAAGTAAAACACTAAAACGCTATTACTCACCTCGTGGATATGCTTTTATGCGAGAAGATTTGCCTATAATAGTTCGAAAAATAATATATCTTTTTGAGAAATTTACCTCAATAATGGCTACTACTATAGCATGCGGCCCTAGCGAAGAAAAAATTGCGAGTTCATTTTTTGGCCGTTTAACCAAAATCAATAATTCTCTAAATGTTCCAGAAGGAGATGTAAAATATTCGAATAAAGGGCCTGTTCTCACTGTGGGTAGGATTTGTCACCAAAAGGGGTTTGACATCGTATTAGATATTGCTAGACATATGCCAGAAAGGAATTTTGTATGGATAGGTAGCTGTGAACCACAAGACAAATATTTATTGGATTCTATGCCTAAAAATATTGAGATAATTTCATACATGGAGCATAAAAAATTACTAAAACAGATTCATAGTTGCGCAGTTATGTTGTTACCTTCTCGGTGGGAAGGATTATCAAGAGTTTTACTGGAGAGTTTGGTAATTGGACGTCCAATTGTTACTTCAGCTATTCCTGCAAATATCGATTGTTTGGATTTTTTTATTGATAGTTATAAGAATGGATTTTCCTGCGCCAATCTGAAGGAATATGCAGATGCGATCGAAACTATACTATCGGATAAAGAAAAATCTCTTATAATGGCTAATGCTTCTCGCGAATATGCTCTATCTGAATTTGAGTATAAAAAGGTAAAAGCACAATGGTTGGATTTATATTTGTCGTAAACCTGGGTATTAATCAATGGAAACAATTTCCTAAACCAGA
The DNA here is from genome assembly GCA_013215505.1 of Oceanospirillaceae bacterium. Lineage (GTDB taxonomy): Bacteria > Pseudomonadota > Gammaproteobacteria > Pseudomonadales > Balneatricaceae > Rs1. The sequence goes on along the minus strand of JABSQZ010000011.1, from coordinate 166,758 downwards.
AATTTCGGAAATTTTATGAGTATAAAGCTATCGCTAATTTGTCCAATATATAAGGTAAAAGATTTTATTCCATGTCTAATTGACAGTTTAATTTTAGGTATTAACGTAGCCGATGTAGAAGTTATTTTTGTAGATGATTGTTGCCCTCTTGGTTCAATGGAGGTTTGCTGTGACTATTTAATTAAGCATTCGAAACATATAAAATTTCACTATCAGCTAATTAAACATGATAAGAATGCAGGACAAGCCGAAGCAAGAAACACCGCCTTGGCATTGGCATGCGGACATTATATTGGCTTCATTGATTCTGATGATGTTATATCTGTAAATTATTGGCTCTTACTTGAAAATGATATCAAATCAAATTTCTACGATATTATTGAATTTGGTTATCGCGAGTTTAAGGATACGGTCCCGGAAGATAAATTTAATTTGGAAAAAATTTTGATAAATTCCTCACCTCTGAACCCATATAGAACTGGTTTTTTTATTTGGACTCGAGTTTTCAAAAAAAATCTGCTCAATAACTTAAGGTTCCCCGTTGGGGTGATTTTTGAAGATATTTATTTTTCAATTTTGGCATATTCAAAGGCAAAAATTACCAAGAGATATACCAATAAATTAGTATATTATCGTAAACGTGAAGGATCAACTACGTCGATTAGAACATCAAAATATTCGTTTCTACTTCGAAACTTAATTGATAGCACAAGCATGATAATTATAAATTCTCGATATAAGAAAGAACTTGCATTAGAGGTATCAAAATACTCATTACTGGTGACTTCAAAAGGTATTAAAATTCGGGACAAACTTGACCGCCGCCGGTTTTATCATTTGTGTGCTCCTATGAATAGAGAGTGTTTATCAATTTTCAATAAATTTGGAAGTAACTATTTTGGTCTCATTCGGATAAGATTGGCAATTATTATTTGTTTTTTTGGAAAAATTATATAAATTGAAAAAATGATTGAATTTAGTTTGATAGATTTTCAATCAATAATATTACAGTTCCATAAACATTATAGTATTAAATTTCATAACTTAATCTATCTTCCGTTTATAATTGCAAGCCTGAATTGTAGTAAACTACTTTTATTCAGTTTATTTTTAAAGCTTTAACATATTTTTATATATATGTGTATTAATACCATAGTCTACTTGAATATCTAAATTTTTATTGACTTGTCCACTAGATTTTGATCATATCTTTTGAATAGAATAGGTCTATGTGTAATTAGATTTTTTTCAAATTTAACCTATAGTTTAGATACCTAAATATTAATTTTTTGTATATAAGGCAATATTTCCATCCGGATAAATAGTTGTATAGTTTGGAGTGCTAGTGTTAGTTAAGACTAGTTCAATGGACATGTGCTGTCATACCATATGAAATTAGCCCTGTTTCTGTATTTGTTACCAAAATAATACTTTGAAAATTTCATATTTAGGTAAATTTTCAAAATTATTGTTTGGTGGAAATGCCTGGCTTTTTTATAATGTTGTTACTACGGATTAACAACTATGCTTAAAATAATTCACATTACTAACGATTTACAAAGGCTCGGAGGAGTACAACGGCTCTTGGTTGATTTGGTTTCTCTACAAAAAGATGAATTCTTGTTTGAAATAATTATTACACGAGGTGAAAACGAGTATATACAAGAGTTTGCTTCAATTGGTGTCGAAGTATTTCACTTGCGGGATCTAGGGCTTACAGGTGTTATAAAGCACCTTAACAATGCCGATGTAGTTCATGCCCATTTATTTCCATCTATATATATAGCAATGCTAACAACAACACCCACACTAATTACTGAGCATAACCCTCATTACCGACGTCGTGATTATCCTTTCGTTAAGTTAATTGAAAGCTTTCTATTTAAAAAATTTATTAGGATATTATGTATTTCGCAAGGTGTCCGGGTTTCATTCCTATCCGCTATCAAAGTTAATCCGGCCATGACACAAATAGTCCCTAATGGGGTCGATTTAGCACGGTTCCCACTAGTACCAAAACCGTATCCCAAAAATAAAATATTATTTAAACTGGGGATGGTTGGGCGATTAGTGGCTCAAAAAGATATAGTGACTCTGATCAAGATTATGCCATACCTCGACAATAATTTTGAACTCCACTTGGCAGGTGATGGCTGTCTTCGACAAAGGTTTGAATTACTTTCAAATCGTTTAAACCTACATCAACGTGTTATATTTCATGGTCAAGTTAATGATGTAAATAAATTTTTACTATCCCTAGATGTATACATCCAGTCTTCTTTCGAGGAAGGGTTTGGTCTAGCTGTTGTAGAGGCAATGGCTTCAGGATTACCTTGTCTTGCGAGTAATGTAAACGGATTAAATGGGGTAATTGATTTTGAATATTTATTTGAAGTCGGCGATATCCAATGTCTCGTCGGTAAAATTAATGATTTTCGAAATTCGGTGCAGTTGTATGACCGTGCTGCTAGGTATTCCGTTGTCCAAGCCAGAAAGTTTTCAATTGAAAAATCTGCACAAATACATTCTTCAATTTACAAAAATATATGCATGTAGAAGTATCATTGAAAGGATAGCAAATGTGAAAATTCAAATATCAGCTTTGTCAAAATTATTACTGATACTATGTGCAACTGTGATACCAATGTATTTTACCGATTTAAGATTTCTAGTTTTCGGCATTATATTACGCCTGGCTGATTTGATTTCTCTTGGTATTATTTTCCTGTTTATTATTTGCGTTAGATTCAATAAATTAAAACTATTCGTACCCAAAGGTTATAGATTGTTAATGATTTTTGTAACTTACAGTTTTTTGAATGCCTATGCAAATTCTGGAATATTTATTGCAGTTCATTCGACTTTTCAATGGACTCTTGTTTTAGTTACACTCGCTATAGTATATAGTTTATCGATTGTTTATCCGGAAGAGTTTCGTAAGTTTTTTTTCGGATCCCTATTAACGATTTCAATTTTTGTGGTAGTGTATCATTTTTCTATTGGGAAGTTTTTTCAATATAAAAGTCTAGGTGATGCTAAATACATTTTGGCTCTCACGGGTGTAATGTTGCTAATATATAGCTACCATTTTAAAGATAAGTCTTATGTGTTGGCTCTTTGTATATTATATCCATTTATAATTTTATCCTTAGAAAGAAAAGGTATTTTGGTATTTCATGTAATATTAATTTACATCTTGTTTTTTTCAGTATTTATATTTTTTAAAATATTATTTGCCGTCCTTTTTGTTACCATTATTTCAATTCTAGTATTTGATCCATTATCGTTGGATGTTGATAAGTTTGTCCTCTTTCAATATAATAGTTATGAAATTTTGTATCTGGATGAAGTAAATGCACCCTGGATTTCAAACCTGCACCGTCAGTCTTTACTTCAAAATGGTTGGGAAATATTCATGAATAATCCACTCTTTGGAACGGGTGCCAAATCACTTACTCAACATATGGAATTTTATTATTCTAATCCAGATCTAGCTATGTATACGCACAATGTTTTTTTGGATCTTTTGATCGAACAAGGCTTGGTAGGAATGTTCTTATTATTGTTACCCTATATATTATATATGTTTACATCTCAGAAAAAATCAAAAAAATCAATTATTTCTTTTGTCGCATTTTGTTTGTATTCAATAATAATGCTATTATTTATGTCAGCTGGGACACCCTCGATGCTGATTTTCTTTTTGCCCATATTTTCAGGATTTATCATCAGGAACAAATCAAACACAAATTTTGGTGTATAAATTATCTGATTTTTTTAATTAAATATTTATATATTTTCGTAACAATTTATAATTTTAAGTATTCTTCTTTTATTAATATTCCATATCGAATTATGAAAGTGACTTATGATTTCCTAGAAATACATATTTTTTATAATACAAGTAATATTGTTACCCGTTACCCGTTACCCGTTACCCGTTACCCGTTACCAATTTTATTGTTATATAATGTATTCAATTTCATTTATCAATTTTTTTAGTAGTTTAAACAATATTGTGTATATGTGGAATATATTCAAACAAAGAATTATTTATTATAAGAATTATATTTTCTCCGATATAACTCTGAGGTTAGCAAACTAAATGAATTTATTTGTCAACAATGAATGCAATGAGTTTGAATTCAACCGCAACCAATAAATATCAACGTCGAGTTTCAAATATTTTCTCAACCACGTTAGAATTTTACCTGGAACACTTAAATTATCATAAATCGAGATAAGTAAGTATATTCAACACAACAGGTATTTACACAGACTCGATAAACTCGACATAAGCAATTTATTCTCTGGCCATCAAGCGTTCTTCTGCGAAAGGCGAGTTACAAGTGGTGATGACAATTTGGCCGGAACCGAGCATCAACCTCGCGATTTAGGAAATCCTGCGTATGTTTTCTACCCTGTCGTACTCGGTAAAGCCAATATATTTATTTAAATTCTGCTTACATTGACGCCATCGAGCAGATGGGTATGATCTACGACTGCGAGCATTTTTTGACGATGGCATTGGCTATGGTTGATTTACCAAAACCAGATCCTGCAGTAAACCTCTGCAAACATGGCATTTGTTTATTTCACTTCGCCCACTGTTGCCTGCTAACATACATACTCTGAATAGTGATGTTTTGGTTGCTTCGTAAAGCGAAGTTTAGCATGCCGGTACCCGCTGTGTTGTTGGTCATTCTGTCGATTGAGTTAAAACTGTCGTTGTCACAGTTATCGGTGTCAGCATTAAAAGCGTTGTCTTGACCTGCAAACAACAGTTTAGAATCGTAAACTAAACGACTAATTAGTATGCTTTTGACGTCATCGACACTTCTATAAGTAAGAAACCGTAACAAACTTTGTTTTCATGCTGCTCCAGGTATTGCTCTATATCTTTAGCGGTGAATTCTGAGGAATCAGCCATTAAAAGTATCCCTCCCTTTTCTTGTCTCCATCGAAGAAAACAAATCCTGGTCTTTTATTCTTCCCTGGCGCCCTGAGATTTAAGCTAAGTGCATTTCCTGTACTACTTCGGACTAACTGGTAGCGTTAGATATAATGGCGCCCGTTAGCGGATAGCAGACCAATGTCTAAAACGTAACTTCCGCATCACTGGTACTTCTCGAAGTCGCAGCCCGGCATCCGTTTATCATAGACCATAATCTGCCTGCATCAAGCTCTACAACAGGGCGTGATGCACACAGATACAATGGAACTACAGCTATTTTATCAAGGTGAATGCATTGCCAAATATTTAATTGGTCAAATTTTAACTGGCGCACACACTAATGGATTCTCCAGGGTGTATATTCGCATTGAAGTCTTTTCATAGTTCGGGCATTGAGTTTTAAGGTGCAGTGGGATCACGCTTGTGCAAGAAAATATCCGCTCTTTAGCTGGGATTTTCCCCATTCCGGTGTGCACCACCCAGAACAGCATCAAATTGGTATTTAACCAGTGGCTGCTTTAGCCCCTGAGTTTTCATTATGTCCGTATGCACTGATGGTACGTGGATGAATGGATTGTTCCCTTGCAATTCCCCAGCCGGATTTTTGTAAGTAATTAGTTTAATGCCCAAACGGTTGGAAATTTTATCTTTGACGTCGTATATAGTGCGAAATTTCTAGCCGGTATCGACATGTAATATTGGGAAAGGAGGTTTAAAGGTAAAAGACTTTCATTGCTAGGTGTAGCATTACGGAGCTGTCTTTACCAATTTAAGACTACATCACTGTATTTTCAGTGACAGCTATGACTTCACGCATTACTTCGATGCTCTCTGCCTCCAGTCTTCCTAAATGTGTTAATGCTATTCCCTGCCTCGCATATGACTGAGTTGTAGAACCCCGGCTAGGTTTTAAATCGGTAGTTGGCATGGGTTCGGGGGTGGTTAATAAGTAATACTAGTTGGCTTGGCTTTCAGCCAGTGTTGTAGCGCAATATGACTATCCACAGATACACAATCTAAGTCGAGTGTGACTGGCATTGCTTGTAATTGACAAATATTTTGAAAAATCAATCAGTACTGCTAAGTTCAGGTATTGATTTCAATTAAGCCAGTAGAGCTCTCCCTTTAGGTTTTGCGCAAAGATAAAATAATTAGTTGTTGCGGCTGCTTGTTTATTCTGGCTGGGGAGTATGGCAGTTAATATTTCCGCCGGTTAATATGCTAATGCTACTAGTTTTATTTTTGTCAGGATAACCGGATTTAGTGTAGGTTGAGGGTTTAAATATAATTTTTTCAGATGCTTATAAATTGTTTTAGATGAAATATGTAACGTCTAGGTTTGTTCCAGCCAATCCTTAACTAACTTTATGCTCCATAAAACTGCCAAGCAGGTTTGTTATTCAGCATACGTGCTAAACAGCTTTCGTCTTGCTATTACTTTTACCTTTGTGGCGGCCTCTGGCTCTACTTTCACCGCTTACCAACCACTTGCCAACAACATTCTATATGCGTTGATAATATTGGGATGGCTAAGTTGGGTAACGTTTTGGATTGCGTTCAAACTCTCGCCATTAAACCGCAGCTTTAAAGCTTATATTCTTAGAGTATTCAGTGTCTTGGATTGAAGTGGGTAAGCGGCCATGAAAAAATCCTTTGAACATTGAAAGAAACAGTACGAATAATAGCCACAACTAACAATGACTGACTTTAAACAATAAGTTTCTAATGGGTATTTAAGAATATTGATTAAAATAATCTGAGTTCTGTTTTAGCTGCTAAAGTTATAGGAGTAAAGCAAGATCATTTTGGAGAGCTTATCTATAAAGCAGGGCATATTATTGTCTTAGGAACATTAGCGGGTGACAAAATTTCGATATTTATCAGCGTGATTATTCTATAGGTGCTAAAAATGATCAAAGTCCACTTTCTGAAGTGGATTTAGCTGCACACAAATTCATCGTAGCTGGGCTTAAAAATATACCCATGATATTCATGTGTTCTCATAAGAAACATCAGAAGTGGAATTGTTTGGGCTGCAGCAATGGAACAAGTGTTGGTTGATAGATCTCTTAGATAGCACTAAAAAATTTATAAAACGCAAGGGTGATTTATCACAAATATTGCCTTGATTGAAGATGGCTTACCGGTGTTCGGGGTTGTTTATGCCACTGTTCCTGATGTGTTTTATATGGGTGGTACAAGCGGAGCTTATAAATTGGAGATAGGTGGAAAATTAGATATCAGTACCCCTAATATTCCTGGCTTGGCCTATCAGTGGTGTTTCGTCGGCAGTCGATGTAATCATTCGGACGAGGGAGATAGTCGGAAGGAGAGAGTCGTAAGTCGCAAGCTAAAAGATAATTGCTAGTCGGAAGTAGTAAGTTTGAAAAGATTAGGCGTAAGCTTAAGGCAGGTGTGAGGCGTGAGGAAATTTAGGCCAAAATCGGCGGTCTGTTATAGCGATTCGCTTGGGCCAAGGTATTAAAGCTCCAAATCATCATTAATATTTTATGTAACGGACTGATTATTTATTCTTTCCCAGCTCAATCTCTCATTATCGCCAAGGGGAAGATTAAAAACAGGAGTCTAGCATTCCTGCTCCTCTATCTGCTTATTGATACTATAAGCTGCAGGAGGAAGATGTACATCGACAGTAGTATCGCGAAGAAAGTTCAAGAAAGTTCAAGAAAGTTCAAGAATGTTCAAGAAAGTTAAAGGTAGTTTTCCCTGCTGTTGTGTTTGGCAATGGAGAGGGGGATCTTACCCGATTGGTTTCCATGTTGGGTAAGGGTTTTTTTATCTTTTCGGGACGTAAAGATACTGTTAAGGGACTTATTTACCTTAATGAGCACACCAAGTGCTATAGAATTTGCGCGTAACCATGACGATAGATCTAGACTATTTAATGGGTTGCCTTTCAGAGAAATAAACGATTTAAAAAATTTGGATATATATAAACATTAGTACAACGAAATATATTTTTAATATCGCAATGGGTTCTCATGTCGATTGCTAGGTTATTCTGTGTTTTCAATATTCTGAACATAGGAATCGATCCTGAGTTAATACTAAAATTAGTTAATTCAACCAATATTAAACCTACTTGGTTGGGACAGCATGGCTATACATATCAGTATGATTTAGAAAAATCTTTGACCGACTGGTATAAAGGTTCTAATTTTCGGTAGTAATTCGAGAGTATCTATGAGTAATGATTTGACTTATCGTCCGGATGTGGATGGGTTGCGTGCACTTGCTGTAATTCCTGTAGTTCTTTTTCATGCCGGGTTAACATTTATTCCTGGTGGTTTTGTCGGCGTAGATGTCTTTTTTGTTATATCTGGGTATGTTATTACGCGGAGTTTATTAAAAAATTTGGAAGAGGGCTCTTTTTCGATATCAGATTTCTATTATCGTAGAGTAAGAAGGATATTTCCTGCACTTTTCTTTTGTTTCATTTTAACTTGGATTGCTGCTTGGTGGTTTTTGTTACCTCCCTTCTTTGAGGAATTTTCCGGGAGTATGGCTTCAAGCGCTCTCTTTGTATCTAATATATATTTTTGGAAAACAATTAGTTACTTTAATGGTCAAAGTGACCTTATGCCGTTATTGCACACTTGGTCGCTGTCTGTTGAAGAACAATATTATATATTAATGCCCGTCGCTATGTGGGTTATATATAAATTTCTTTACAGATATTGGAATTTATGCCTTTGGCCGGTTATCATTTTAAGCTTTATGTTGAGCTGTTATTTAGTTGATAAAGCGCCGTCAGCTAATTTCTACCTTTTGCCTACGCGTGCGTGGGAGTTACTTTTAGGCGCTATAGTTGCTGTGAACCCTCGATGGGCAGTGAAAAATCTGTGGGGTAAACATCTTTTAGGATGCCTGGGGCTAATATTAATAGTAGTGACTATTTTCTTCTACGATAAGAGTATGCCATTTCCTGGATATGGGGCATTAGCTCCGTGCCTTGGTGCGGTATTCATTATTGTGGCAGGCAGGGAGCTAAATGATAAAGAAAGTGTTCCGTTGTCGTATTGTGTGCTTTCTTTCAAACCAGTTGTTTTTGTTGGATTAATTTCTTATTCACTGTATCTGGTGCATTGGCCAATTATTGTATTCATGAAATATGATCGCCTGGTTCCATTGGATTATATCGATATGACAGTTGTAGTTATAATCAGCTTATTACTAGCGACGTTTTCATGGCGTTTTATAGAGAAACCATTTCGTGGATCTCAAGTAAAAAATAAAACAATTCTATTTATACCTGCAGCATTGCTTATTCTGGTATCAGTTAGCATTGGGTATTGGGGCTTAATTAATGGAGGCTTTGAAAGTAGGTATCCAAAATTTTCCGCCATAGAAAGTGTTGCGGAAATATCTAGACCAAAAAATAATTGTTTACTCATGGACGCAAAAAATTATAGAAACTGGGATGCTGAAAAATGTATGTTGGGTAAAGGCCTTGGTGAAGGGGAAAATGTGTTGTTATGGGGGGATTCTTTTTCTGCACATTATGCTTCAGGTTTTAATAGTTTAAAACAACATTTCTCATTCAATTTATATCAATATACCTCAGTGGGCTGTCCACCTATTCTGGAATTTAGATCTTTTGCTTTGCCGTTTTGCGATGAGTTTAATATTAACGCTTTAAAAATTATTAAAGAAAAAAATATATCTAAAGTTATTCTGTCTGCCCGTTGGACTAATTATAAATCTAGGGGCCTTTTTGCAATAAAATCCACATTGGATTGGCTTGAAAGTAATGATGTTGAATATGTTTTGATTGGGCAGTCCCCGCAATATGTGATGGATGCCAGTATATTGGAATATAGAAAGGGCCAAAGTTCAAAAAACTCTGTTTGGCAAGTGTATTATGATCCTTCAATTAATCGCGAACTAGAGGTTATAGCGGGTAAAAATAGATTCTATGACCCGATGGCCATATGGTGCGAAGGAGCTATTTGCCAGTTTGAGTCTGATGGTATTTTACTTCATTCTGATTATGGTCATTACTCAAAGGTTGGCGCAAAATTGGCCACTAGGCCTCTATTATCTTTTCTAAATAAAGTGTATTGAAATGGGTAATATGATGAGTAGGAATGCTTACAGACGAATGCCATTTATTAGGTTAGAAACACCTTTAGTTTTTTTGTTTACTCTTTTTTTACTTGGTGCGAGCCTTTTAGGTGTGTTTTCTACTCTTGGTTTTTTGATTGTAGGTTTGTTTTTTGTTTTTACAAGATTGTCATACGTACTTGCTGGATGTCGTGTTAATTGGCCATTACTACTTTATCCGCTTTTAGGTTTACTGTCTTCGCCTTGGGCAGACTATCCAACTGTTGCGTTTAGATCCTCTCTTCAGTTACTCATTTCAATAATTCTATTTATCAGCATAATATATACTGTTTCTTTTGAGAAAATTATTTTCTCGTTAACTTTATCACTTTCAATAGTAATGTTTCTAAGTTTATTCTCCCATAATACAGTAACCGTTTATTACACAAACGAGGTTGTTAGAGTCGGACTTTTTGGTAGTAAAAATAATATGGCAGGCAATGCCGCTACGGCAATGCTGTGTGGAGTTGCGGTGTTTTTAATGTTCAGAAGCAATGTTATTATTAGATTTTTTACTTTTTCCTGTATTTTATTGTCTGGTGCGACATTTCTGCAGGCTAAGTCATTAGGAACAACTGTAGCTGTATTTTTATTCATAGGCGTCACATATCTTTTGTATTCATATTCAAATTTGAAAGTTAGTGTTAGGGCAAAAATACTGACATTATCAGGGATTATTTTTAGTATTATTTTGTTTGTATTCTTATTTTTATATTGGTTTGATTACAGTGTCTTTGAAACATTTATGTATAGTATTGGTAAAGACCCTACCTTAACAGGTCGTACTCAAATTTGGTCCATTGCGATGGAGTCCTTTTCACAAAATATGTGGGGTGGTGTAGGTACTGGTTCTTACTTCCAGTCTGATAATGTAGGTGCTATTGAAATATGGGAAGCGAATTTTAAAGAGATAGGTACCCCATTTGGATTTCATAATACCTATATCTCGGGTTTGATAGAGCTTGGTATTCCAGGTTTTATGATAATGTTACTTGTTTATTTAAAAGGTATCCAAGGAGTACTCAGAGCTTGTGTTTTTAAAATGACCGGAGCACTGGCATTTTCAACCTGTATATTTTTAATTACTTTCTCTAAGACGTTTTTTGAGACCGTGGGTTTTGCTCAATTTTCATTTAGCACTTTTATGTTGTGTTGGGCATGGATAGTCTTAACAAAAGGGACGTATAAGGATAAGAGCAAGCGCATTAGGGTTGTATTATAGATGAATATTCTTTATTTAGTTCACGATTTGTCTGATCCGGCTGTAAAGCGAAGAGTGGATATGCTACGAAGTGGTGGTGCCGATGTTAGGTTAGCTGGATTCAGTCGTAGCGCCTGGGAATCTTATAAAGATGGTGTTTGCCTTGGATATACAAAAGATGGGGCGTTTATTCAACGATTAATCATGGTGTTGATATGTTGTATTAAAATAGGAAGGCTTTATAGGATGACGAAGGGAGTCGATGTATTGATAGCGAGGAATCTAGAGATGCTTATTCTCGCACGACTGCTGACTAATCGTTTTCACCGTCATAATAAAAATATAACTTTAGTGTTTGAATGCCTAGATATCCACAGATTATTAACCTTGGATGACTTTAAAAGTTCGATTCTAGTGGCTGTTGAGAGGTGGTTAGTAAAGTCCAGTAAACTTGTTATTACCAGCTCGCCAGCATTTATAAAAAATTACTTTGGTCCTATTGCAAAACACCGAACCCCATACCTATTGTTAGAAAACAAGTTGTTTTATTTGAAGGGTAATGAATACAAAAACGTCGGAAGAAAGGTTGGCACTAGACAAAATCAGGATGAAAATTCATGGACTATTGGCTGGTATGGAGTACTACGTTGCCAAAAGTCATTGGATTTACTAGACGAATTATGTGATCGATTTCAAGGAAAAATAAAAATAAAATTAAGAGGAAGGCCGGCCTATACTGAGTTTAGAGATTTTGATTCTCAGGTAAATAATTCCCCCCATATGTCGTTTCTGGGTGAGTACCAATATCCAGATGACCTGAGTGAACTTTATAGTACTGTTGACTTTACTTGGGCAATTGATTTCTTTGAAGAGGGAGGTAACTCGGAGTGGTTATTACCAAACAGAATCTATGAAGGAGGGGCGTTTAATACTGTGCCGCTTTATATTATTTCAACTCAAATAGCAAAAAAATTGAAAGCTCTTAGTGTCGGTGTCGGTTTTGATAGAGATAATGCTTTGTCGGATATAAAAGGTTTTTTTGTGAAGCTTGATAAAAAGGGGTATTTGATTTTGAAGAGCTATTCTGAAAATATCCCTGTTGATAAGTGGGTTGCAGATAACAATGAGTGCGTCAAATTGGTTAGCTTTTTAGATAATCTCAAGACAGATCAAAAATTATCTACAAGGCATATTTATGAATTGTAGGTTGTTTTATTTTGGATAAGAGTAAATTGACTCAGGGCGTTATTTATGGTGGGCTCAGTTCTGCTGCCTCTTTAAGCTTGAAGTTTATGACTATCCCTATCTTAGCTCGGCTACTTTCTCCAGAGGAGTTCGGTGTTGTTGCAATATCCCTTACATTAATGGGCTTTTTTGTGATGGCAATAGGCAAAGGAGGATTAGGAGCGGCAATTCTATACTATGAAAATACGGATCCTGGTCAGTATGTACATACGGCATTCTGGGTGAACCTTTTTGTTGGTATGCTCTTAGCAGTTTTGTGTTACGAAAATTCTGGATTATTAGCTGATTTTTCTGGGGTTCCAGCAGCAAAACCCTATATCGAAGTTATAAGCTTTTTGATTCCTTTGTTGTTGATAGCGCAAATTGCTCGTTCTCTTCTATTACTTAAAATGCAATATAAAAAAATTGCGAGTGTTAGGTTTTTTTCCTCAATGCTGGCCGGGATAACCGCTTTAGCTATGGCATACTCAGGAGCAGGCGCCTGGAGTTTGGTTTGGCAGCAAGTAGTGTATGAGTTAGTGCTCATGATCGGATTTATTTTTGCAGCGAGATATATTCCAAAATTTGAATTTAAACGAAAACGACTGGCTGAAATTATGCCTTATGCCATGAGAAATACTGCGTCAGATATATTGGCATGGTTCTCAACTCAAGGGGTCATTTTATTCGTAGGGAGTTTTTTTGGTGTTTCAGCGGTTGGAGGGTATCAAGTATGTAATAGGCTGTCTAATCTACCAAGGGAAATTGTTGGTAATGCGCTGAATCAAGCTGTTTTTTCTGGTGTGGCAAATACTCAAAATGGGTTGGATAAGAACAGGCCACTAAAGGTAAAGTTAGAGCATGTGTGGTGTGATTTATTATTGGTAACAAAAGTGAATACTTATTTGCTGGGAAGTGTCTATCTCTTGTTAGCCATTTATGCAGAGTCGGTAGTCTTTCTTATTTTGGGAGAAACATTTTACGGTTATTGGCCTATATTTAGAGCGATGGCTTTAACTGGATTTTTGGGTGTATTCCTCAGTGCTTTATATCCTGTTTTAAAAGGAATTGGTGAAGATAAATTATTACTTAAACTATCGCTCTTACGAGCGATATTAACAGTATTCTTTGTATTCTCAGTAGCCTTATATAGCGGGGAACTTGTTTCTGTAGCCTATTCTATTGTACTAGTACAGCTGTTAATGGTGTTAATAACAGTGAGTATACTCTGTAAGCAAGTTAATGATGGATTTTTATCCATTATTGCTGAATTCAAGGGTGTTATACGTGGATTTATAACCCTTTTTATTATCAGTAGGCCTATTAATCAAATTGTTGTTAGTTATTTTGACTCTATTGTGGTATCAGCTTTGATTTCAGGGTTTATTGTGCTTTTCACTACACTATTATTTTTTCCGATAATGGCTAGGAGTGATTGGTTAGTAGTTAAATCCTGGTTTAAAGTGAAGTTTAGTTAATTGTCTTGAAGTCTTATTTTGAGTATCTCGGGGGAAGTTTGGATATAAGTGGTAAAAATTTGAATATTAAGTATTGGTATTGTCTTGATTATCTAATGCGTTGGCATGTATCACAGCCGCCTATCATTCTTTCAGGTTTTTGGCGTAGTGGAACAACTTGGATACAGCAAGTAATGGCTGAGTTGATTTCAGCAAAAACTCAGTTTGAGCCGCTTGAACCCAATGCCTTATTTCCTTTACATGGTGGTCCAGATTTTGATCCAATACAGGGGGCATACATACCATTGGCAGCGGATTTTTTTTCCCAAGAGGATTGGTGTTATTTGGATTTGGCATTTAAAGGCGTTAGTCCAAAACGCTCTGGGTTTAATTATCTAGCGAGAACGTCGGTAACAGAGTGCATAGCGAACCGCGTGGTTATAAAGTTTGTCAGAGCCCAATTTATACTGCCAGATTTAATGGCTAGATATAAACCACAAGGTGTCGTTCATATCAGTCGTCACCCGCTGGCTGTAGCACAAAGCTTAATGCGCGAAAATTGGCAGTGGGACTTATCTGATATAACATTTACAGAGATTTATTGGCGAGAAATTCAGTCTTCTAAGTGCCTCTTGTGGAACGAATTAGCATTTTATGATAACGCCTCCAAGGAAGAGAAAATTGCAGCGCTTTGGGCTCTTTCAGAGCGGGAGATCAGACGGGGTGAAAATATTACTTTTGTTAAGTATGAAGACCTATTGAAGAACCCAGATGTTGAGTTTTCATCCTTATTAGGAAGTTTAGAATTAAAGATCAGAAATTCAGTGGATTACACCAAAGATAGCCCCGTTACTTCAGCTGACCGGGTTGGTGTAAATATGGATGATCGTTTAAATTCCTGGCGAAATAGGATGCCAGCAGAGACTCAAGATAAGATAAGGACAGTACTACTTGATATTTGGCCTGAAGTAGAAAAAGAGTGGTCCTTGTATTAGGTAAATAATTCATATTAAGGAGAATGGGTTTGCTGGATTATATTGTGATTATCCCCTGCTACAATGAACAACCATACATTGCCACCCTTATCGACTACTTGATCGATGATTTAGCTATCAGGGTCATAGACGAGGAGCCACTACTAATTATTGTGGATGGGGGTAGTTTCGATGGGACTCAGGAGATCATTAAATCCTATTCAAGTAAGTATGCATCGGTGAGATATCTATATAATCCAGGCAAGCTACAGAGTTGTGCTATGAATCTTGCGGTTAATACTTATGCTGCTAAGGCTAAATATTTAATTCGATTGGATGTTCACGCTGATTATCCGGCGGGTTATATTTCTACTCTTTTACAGGAAGTGCAAGATAATAATGCAGACTCTGTCGTTGTATCAATGGATACTCAAGCCAAGAATTCAATGCAGGCAGTAATAGCGACTGCACAAAATTCGGTATTAGGCAATGGTGGCTCTGGTCATCGAAATAATCTCACCGTAGGGGGCTGGATAGACCATGGACATCATGCCCTAATGGCTGTTGAGGCTTTCAGGAAAGTTGGGGGGTATGATGAAAGCTTTAGTCATAATGAAGATGCCGAATTGGATCATCGCCTTATAATGGCTGAGTATAAGATTTGGTTGACGGCAAAGACCAATATTATTTACTACCCACGTGAAACTTTATTGACATTATTCAAACAGTATAAGGGTTATGGAGGAGGAAGATCTAAGAATATTATAAAGCATAAAGTGATGCCTAAATTTCGACAGCTCATACCTATTTCCATTTTTCCGTTATTTATTTGTTTTTTATTCGCATTATTTTGGTGGCCCTTAGCCATACCATTTTCTGTATGGCTTTTACTGAGCATTTCTATAGGTGTATTTATTGGATATAAGACCCCAGAGATGTATGGTTTTTATCGATATATGATAGGACTAGCTGCAGCTACGATGCATTTTTCTTGGTCTTTTGGTTTTTGTTATGGATGTGTAACTTGGCTATTTAAGAAATGAAGACAAGGGAAAGTATATGACCACTGGCGATAAAATTAAGATTGATATTGCGCTCTGTACCTTTCGAAGGGAGTCGGTGGTTGATACTCTGACCTCGTTACAGAATTTAGAACTAGATACACAGTGGCAGGTTAAAATTATAGTGGCCGATAATGACGTTGAGCCAAGTGCCGAACTGCGTGTAATGTCAGCAGATCAATCTAAGATTCCTGTGATTTATGTTCATGCGCCTCAGAGCAATATTTCCATTGCCCGCAATGCGTGTTTGTCAGAAAGCGATAGTCAGTGGTTAGCATTTATTGATGACGATGAGTTGGCTGACCCCGGGTGGTTGAGGGCTCTAATGCAGAAAGCATTCTCTTCTAAAGCATCTATTGTTTTAGGGTCAGTAGATTCCAAATGTGACCCGGAATTCTGTGAGAGTTGGATGGAAAAAGGAGGTTTTTTCAAAACCCGTCCAGTTTATGTAAATAAAAAAATAGTAACAGGTTATACCTGTAATGTATTACTGGATCGTCGCGACAAGCGGGTTAGAGATGCTGGCTTTGATCTGTCGCACGGCAAAACTGGTGGAGAAGACACTGTATTTTTTTCAGCTCTTTATAAACAAGGCTGTACAATTGAATATGCCGAGAATGCTGTATTAATTGAGCCGGTTACAGAGTCTAGGGCTTCCCTAAAATGGTTGTGGATGAGGCGTTATCGGTCAGGGCAGACTCATGCGGTGCTGCTATCAGGTAAGGTGATATCTTTCAAAGATAAGATAACGCAAACGGCCTTTGCCTTGGCTAAGTCGTTAGTATGTCATGCGATGATGCTTCTAACTCTATGGAGTCCTGTTTATTGGCGCAAGTGGTGGTTACGTGGTGGTTTACATTTGGGAGTTGTTTCAAAACTCTGGGGTGGTGATACCCTTGTACAATACGGAAAAGTTGAGAATTAAAGTATGGATTTATCAGATATAAAAGTTAGTATAATAATTACCAGTTATAACTATGAAGAATTTATACGTGAAGCGATAGATAGCGTTTTACAGCAGAGTTATTCTAATAAAGAGCTTATCGTCGTTGATGACTGCTCCAAAGATAGCTCTAAGAGCATTATAGTGTCCTATGGCAATAAATTAATATCAGTTTTAAAAAATGTTAATCAAGGGCATGGAGCAGCGTTTAATTCTGGCCTTGAAAATTCAACTGGTGATTTGGTACTTTTTTTAGATGCGGATGATTATTTGTTGGCAGGTTCTTTGCAACAAGTCGTAAATAATTATTGCAAAGATGTTTCTTTATATCAATATAGAATGACCTTAGTGGACCAGAGTGGATCTGCTTATGGTGTTTTTCCTATAATGTCTCAGGCTTGGAATTCGGCTCAGGCTAGAGAAAATATTTTGCGCTATGGTCGCTACCAAACAACAGTGACATCGGGGATGGTTTATCGTCGAGAGTTTCTAGAAAAAGTTATGCCGATGGATTTAGAATGTTTTCGGCAGGGTGCTGATGGGTACTTGGCAACACTCGCCCCATTATATGGCTTGGTCAAAGGTTTTGATTATCTACTTTCAGGCTATCGCCAGCATGGAGGCAACCATTCTGGATTCTCTAATGACCTGTTAAAACAAGCTTATTGGGGTGTGGAACACAATATCGCACGTTATAAAAACTTAAAACTACATGCAGAAAAAAATGGCTTAAAGGATAAAATACGCTACGAAGATACTGATATATATCATTTGCAATCACGGATGTGCATAGCTTTATTTGAGCCGGCTGAACAAGAAAACAGGTGTCGATTATTTTATAAAGTATTGGTAGCATTGCATATGTTTAAAGGATTTAAGGTAAAGTTTATAATGACCTTATGGTGGATATCACTGTTATTACCAAGAGTTATATCCAAAAAAACTTATATGTGGAAAGTGATTCCTTCTAGTAGACCGTGGAGGGCTAAACAATGACTGTTAAATCCAGATTAAAAAAAATTGTACCTATCATATGCGATCCTTATAAATTTTTCAGATCTTATCAGAAAATTGTTTTGCTTAGCCATATGAGGGGTCGTACATCAGTATTGTCACATGTGATTGGGGGACATAACGAAATATCTGGTTATTATGAGCAACATGTCGAGCATAAAAAAAAGTTCATGGAAGAGAAGATTAAAATCAATCTTTTGATAGATAACGAATTGAAAGCTGGCTCGCGGTATCTCTATGATAAGGTCCTTCATAGTAATTCAGACCCTCAGTCATTAATTTTGTATCGAGTTATAGTTATGGTGCGAGAGCCTGAAGCTTCTATAAAAAGCATAATAGCCATGGGAAAAAAACAGGGAAGTAAGTGGAGTGATATGGAGTCGGCAGTTACTTATTACAAAAGTAGGCTGTCTGATATTTTGTGTTTACTCAAAGCTAATCCTGCAGTACCGTTTTGCTTTATTACGACAGAATATTTTGTGAATAATACTGAAGATTGTTTAAATATACTATCCGGTTTCATTGGTGTAAAAGACTTGTCACCTGACTATGAAGTCCAGGAAAAAACATCTAAACGTTTTTTTGGTGATACTTCTGAAAATATACGTGCAGGTACTGTGATAAAGACCAAGTCTCATGATGATATTGTTTTAGATAAACATTTACTGTGTTCGTCAAATATATTGTACCAAGACTTTATTAAACAGGTGAATATGTTACCGAACAAGGTTTAGAGTGCGTTATCTACCTCTCTTTCTTTATCTACTGGTATATGGGTTTTCATGTACTACCTCCGCGGCCCCGACCTTGGTGTGGTCCGATGAGTTTAATTACCAAGGCTTACCTGACTCTAGTAAATGGTCTTATGAGAAAGGGCACGTTAGGAATAAAGAACTCCAGTACTATAAAAGTGCCTCTATAGAAAATAGTTTTGTGAAGGGTGGGGTCCTGACGCTTAGGGCTATTCGTCATGAGGATGATCAGGGGTGGTGGGGTAAGTTATTCGGCGCTGATGACTTTATCCCTATTACATCCGCTAGTTTAACTACAAAAGGTATTGCTTCCTGGAAATATGGGAGAATGGTGATGAGAGCAAAACTCCCAATGGGTAAGGGGGTATGGCCTGCTTTTTGGACTCTTGGTGAAAATATCAATACTGTTGGTTGGCCCAGGAACGGTGAAATTGATGTGATGGAGTATGTTGGCTCCTCTCCGAGGCGAATATATGGAGGCGTGCACTTTTTTGATTATAAAACACAGAAAAAAAGCAAGTTGACATCCATTAAAGGGGAAATTCAACTTACGGATACACCTAATGAATTTCATACCTACGAGATAGAGTGGAACGAAAAAGAGATCCGCTTTCTCTTTGACGGCCAAGTGTGGAAAGTGTTCGAGGTTGATATCGCTGGAAATGTTAATAATCCATTTCGCAAACCGCATTTTATAATTGTTAATTTGGCGATGGGTGGTAGATGGGCAGGCCAGCCTGATAGCGCGCTTTATCCAGTGAATTTTGTGATTGATTATATAAGAATTTACCAGGAACAAGGATTGTAAGATGGATAAAATTGCACTGTTAAGTCCCTATTATGGAGCTCTCCCTAAAAACTTTTCATTTTATGCAAATAGTTTAGCCAACAATCTAAAGATACACGTCTATATGTTTACCGACTGTAGTTATGATGGATTTATACCTGAAAACTTACATTTTATTAAAAGTGATATTGAACATTTTAAGTCCTTAGTTAAAGATAAGTTAGGAATTGATGCAAGTATCAATAATGGATACAAATTATGTGATTTTCGACCTGCATATGGTCTAATTTTTGAAGATTATATAACCGACTATGAGTTTTGGGCAATGGGTGATGTGGATGTTATCTATGGTAGTGTTTTGGATAATTTCCCAAAAAACTGGCAAGATTTTGATGTGCTCTCAATGGTTCCTGAATGGCTTTCTGGTTCATTATGCGTCTTTAGAAATATTGCAAAGATAAATCAGTTGTATTTGTCTAGCACTAGTTGGGAAGAGGTTTTTTCATCAGAGAAAAGTTTTGCATTTGATGAATGTAATTGTCTCTATGAACGTCTGCGTCAAGGAGAGAATATCCTTGAGATTGATGGAAAGCAGTCATTTACTTATTTAGTGAAGGCCGCCGCTAAAAATGGTGAGTTGAATGCTTGGTTTGAACAGCGCCTGGTAAAGGAAAAAATTTTTGGAAATGGTGATTATATACAGATGTTAGATGGGCGTTTGTATAGTCAAGATGGGCAGGAGCTTGCGTACTATCATTTGGTTTCAGAAAAGATAAAGGACAGGTTCATTCTTCCAGAATGGACAGTTATTCCTCAGGAGTACTTTATAGTACCTCAAGGGATTTTCTTACCTGAAAATTTTTGGCATTCAGAATTGACGTTTTATAGGATATATGTGATGTGTCGATCACTTTTTTTAGACATAAGGCAGTTGTTTAAACGAGCGATAAGGAAGTTAAGTAGAGTATCGAAATGAACTTGTTCAAGTATCAGTTGATGGATTTTGGCAAAGGGCTTGTCATTCTGTTTTTTTTTGAGGGTTATGATTTACAAACAAGAGAAGGGATCTATGGGATATTACAATCATGGGGACATCATAAACTACGCAATACTAAGAGGCGTCTGGCGAGGCAACAGCCGCACAAAGGCTTTTATGTCGCCTTTCACGGCTTGGTTAACTCATAGAAGTTCTTAGATTGTGATGTTCGAATTGATAATTTTAAATTAGCAAAAAAATATCACCTATATCCAGTGGGAGTGGATAGGTATCCTTCGGTTTTGTCCCGGGTCGATTGCTTGAGTAATCCTAGGATATTTGGTCCTGTGGACTTTGGTTTTCCCCGCAAAGATGATCTCGATGTATCAAAAGATGCCCGATATAAATTATTTATCCAACTTGGCGATTGGTTTTGCCAGATGCATGAGCCTTTTGTGCTGGAAAGATGTTTTGGTAGCCGGTAGGTATTTATGTTGAATCCTTTCAGGGTCTATCAATATTTTCTGAAAAGTTTGATTTTCTTATTATGATAAAATCATGTGGCATAGGGATACTGAAGAAGATCGTGTGCATGTTGCTATACCTAATACACTGGAAAGACAGTTTGCAGTGGATAAGCCGAATAAAATCTGGTGCGGAGATGTAACCTTTATTTGGACGGGAAACCGCTGGGCTTATCTAGCTATCATACTTGATCTGCTCGCCCGCAAGCCGACTGGCTGGGCGCTATCTTATTCACCTGACACCAAGTTAACAGCAAAAGCTTTAACGATGGCATTCGAGTATATAGGACGGCCTAAAGGCACAATGTTTTACTCAGATCAAGGGAGTCATTATACGAGCAGAAATTATCGTCAAGTTTTATGGCGTTACCAAACAAAGCAGAGCATGAGCAGACGCTGTAATTGTTGGGATAATAGCCCAATGGAGCGATTTTATAGAAGCTTAAAGTCGGAATGGATACCGCAAGTTGGTTACCCCTCTTTGAGTGAAGCAGAGCATGCCGTTGTTGATTATATTATGCAGATCGGCCTCACAGCCATTACGGTGGTTTGGCACCAAATGAGTCAGAGGAAAGATACTGGCTTGAATACAAATCCGTGGCAGGTTTTACTTGAACACTACAATTTGGGACTTAACAGTCCCTTATTAACTGCTTGTTTGCACCAATTATACAAAGTTGATTCACCAATACCCATCTCGATAGCTAATTGGGTGATCGGTATATTACTAATGGCATCATTTTCTGAAGAGCCGATTCTTTAGTTTGTTTTGAATATCGTTATCACTGATAATCCAAGCACACTACTTAATTTAAATCATTAAATATTAAGCGCGACAACTATTCTGACAGAGAGGGTAAGTCGTCAGTTGGAACGGATTAGGCGTGGGGTAAGGTAGATGTCGCGTGAGGTAATTTAAGCCAAAATGATGTTATAAAGATTGTTTGGACCAGGGTTTTAACAGTTAAAATGAGATTGTAAATTATTTCGTATATCTGCTCATTTAGTTAGTTAAACATCAGTACTTTGCATTTAGATCTACAGGCTTTTCTTGCGACTCATCCATACCTTTGCATTAGGGCATAAAAAAAGCGCTAATTGCGCTTTTTTATGTTTGTAGGATTATCCTGCGCTGGCGGTGCCTCCTCCTCCTGTGCCTCCGGCACTACCGAATGATGGTGCTCCAAGAGGTGCTCCTGTGACTGCTCCGCCACCTGCTGCTGGGGCTCCACCTGCGGCGGTTGCTTCACCTATGGTAGTAGGGTCTATATTAGCGGCTAAGGCACTATTGAGTAAGTCCTCTTCACTAACACCACATTCTCTGGCTGCGTTTGCTATAGACTGTGCCAAATCGGGTGCAGCGGCAAAGGCAAAGGTCAGAATAGTATCCATTGCATCTACTTGATTACAAGTAGCATAAGTTGTTGCAGCGGGGGTCATGCCCTGGCTTGTAGCTGCTATTTGGTTGAATATCTCTTCCAGAGATAAACCATCAGAAAATGCGTTATCAAAAATTTCTTTAATTGGAAGATTAGAGTTTACATCGCTAGCTACATCCGCATTAACTGCATGGGGAGTCAGTAACATACCAACGGTGATGAATGCTGCAAGTACTCTCATGGTATGGTTCTCCATTAGTTTGCTGTTATATAAAATTTTCTGTACTGATTAAACTTAATGGCTATAATAATTGAATTGAATTGCGTAGGGAATACTAATGTTTTGTGATCGGTGTTAATAATATTTAGGCTTAGGTAAATTTCGTAAAATATATATATTAATGCAGTGTTAATCAAGCGGCGAGTTTTCTATACTGAAGAGATGAAAATATAATTGCATAGATAAATAGTGATTATCTTTTTATAAAATATTGTTGAATGAAAATAATTAGTAGCAAATACAATAACATTGGCTTGAACAGCCCAGTTAAGTGGATTGTTGTCAAAAAAAATATATTAATCATTCCTGCAATAGCTATTCATTTAAGAATTACTTCTATACTTTAAAACTATTGCAATCTACATAATAGCCCCTTATCTATCACTATCCAATATACACATCATAGATAGAATTTTTCGCTTCAATTTTGTTGACCAAGGAAAGATAAGGCATGTCGTTAAATGACACTGAAGGAAAAAATAGTGAACTACCCGGTCGTGATTTTACCGGAAAATTCAATGCTTTAAGTGGTGTATCAGTTCCGAAGGGAAGAAGTAAAAGGATATTAAGGAACCACGAATCAAGATTGTTTATCGTACAAGTTTTTCTAAGTTGCTCATTAATATCAATTACATTTATAGCAGTTACTTTTAATAAATTAAATACACTTCCCGAGTTGTATAAGTTGCTGTTAATAGTATCAATTCTATTGCTTATCATCATATATCCAATGCTTGGTGTCTATAGACAGTCGTTAAAACTTTCTACCATGGTCTACAGAGTAACGATGGCATGGTTAGTCACTATAGCAATTCTTATCGCCATAGGATTTTTAACTAAAACCAGTGAGTATTACTCCCGGGAAATAATCATAACCTGGTTTGTGGTAGTGGCCTTGTTACAAATTCCGTTGTTGAAATTTAACAATTATGCGGCATCAATATACCGGAAAAGATATACAAAACCGATACCTAGTCTAGTTGTAGGATTAGGGCGCACTGCCCGTTATTTAACCTATAAAATTAACAGAAACTACTGGATGCCAGATGTTGTCATTGGCATGGTCAATGGTTTACAAGATACAGTACCCAGTGACGTTGAGAATGATTTGTCTGCACCGCTTTTAGGTAAACTTGATAATATAAATGAAATTATTGATAAGTATCAAATAAAAAGAATTTATGTTTCATTGCCGCTGCGTCTGGCTGCAAAAGTTGAAGAGTTGAATGACTACTTGGTTGATTTTCATGTCGATGTTATATGGGTGCTAGACTTATCTGACTGGAAACTGTTGAATCATTCCGTTAGGGAAGTCGCTGGTATTCCCATCATCTGCCTGAATGAGAGTCCTGTTATGGTTTCAAGGGTAATGATAAGTATCAAACATTTCACGGATAAGCTTATATCGGTAGTGATGCTGGTACTGCTTGCTCCTCTGTTAGTTATCACTGCGATCGCGGTGAAAATAACCTCCCCCGGACCGATTTTGTTTAAACAACAACGTAATGGCTATGACGGCAGTGTTATCTATATTTGGAAATTTCGTAGTATGCGGGTCCATGAGGACAGTGAAGTCAAACAAGCAACCAAAGATGATCTACGGATTACTAAGCTAGGTGCTTTTTTACGCAGATCATCAATTGATGAATTGCCGCAGCTGTTTAATGTGCTGCAGGGCTCTATGTCTTTGGTAGGTCCCAGACCGCACGCAATTGCTCACAACCATTATTACTCTGCAAGAATCAGTACATATATGGTCAGGCACAGGATTAAACCAGGAATTACCGGGTTGGCACAGATAAATGGTTGCCGCGGCGAAACTGAAACAATCGATAAGATGCAGCGACGGGTAGACTATGATCTGCAGTATATAAATAACTGGTCACTTTGGGAAGATTACAGGATCTTGCTTAAGACGCCACTAAGCCTGCTTTCAAAAGATATCTATTAGGTAGCATGTAGTGAGTTAAAAGATTGTCTTGGCCGTAAGGGAATACTTTTAGGGCTTATGTGAAGAACCGTCACTAGTTTAATGAGGAAAGGAGTGCGCATATAGAGAAATTTTTGAAGGATTCAGATTGAAGTAACTTGGGTAATAAAAAACTAACTGCTAATACATATGCATCTGAGCCTAGCTTCAATGCTGTGGGAGTTTGTTTATCCGAATTCCATTTTTGTATTAACATCACCAAGTTCTGATGAGGCTTAAATTCCGCTTGCGAAACGCGGTCTTTCAGTGTCTTAGAATACTGGCCAAGTGTAGTTCAGAGCGGATATTTCTGCTTACTGGCTAACTGTAAATTTTGTCTTACCCTCAGTTTAGCAGATAATCGGAATATTTCAGCAGAGTTTAATTAGATATTGATCTTTGTATTGGCAAGTGAGAGTCAATCGGATTGAGGACGGATAACAGGATGCATAAACCTAAGCCAAAGTATTCGAAAGAAATAGAAAAAGCGATGGATATGTTGCCAGGGACTCCCTGGATATTACAAGAGGGCTTTAATGGCGATGACATATTAACCGGGACTGCCGGCCCGGATCTTATATTTGGTAAGGATGGTAACGATGAAATTAAGGGGCTCGGTGGTACCGATATCCTAAGCGGTGGCAAAGGGGACGATACCTTATGGGGTGGTGCTGGGTTTGACCAGTTGTTTGGCGATGATGGAGACGATATTTTATTAGGCGGTGGTGGTGACGATAGATTATTTGGTGGCAAAGACGACGATAAACTATATGGTGGGCCTGGTGATGACTACCTGGACGGTTATAAAGGAGATGATCTCCTTGTCGGTGCTACTGGCAATGACACTTTAAAAGGCGGGGATGGAAACGATACTCTCTTGGGCGGCTCTGGTATGGATTCTCTTAAAGGTGGGAAAGGGGACGATAAACTTGTAGGTATGAAAGGTGATGATGATCTCAAAGGGGAGAACGGAGATGATGAATTGTTTGGCGGTAGCGGTGATGACAAGTTAAAAGGGGGGGATGGTGATGACATGCTGTTCGGCGGTTCTGGTATTGATGAACTGAAAGGAGATAAGGGAGAAGATCTATTATATGGCGGGGATGGGGATGATATTTTGAGTGGCGGTAAAGGTGATGATGGATTCTATTTCAACTTTGCCAGAGATGAATTCGATGTGTTTATCAGTGACCCAGGAAACGATACTATCAAAGACCTCAAAAAAGGAGAGGAAATAGGTTTCTTAAATGTACTAGATGATCCCGGTGATATTCTTTCATTAGACGACTTTAGTACCGATTACGGTATTACAGTACTGGATGATGGAGGGAAAGGGGGCGATGTGGTAATTGATGTAGCTGGATTACACAGTATCACCCTGGCCGGAATTGGCACTGCTGCTGGTACTTTAGATTCTCTACTAGATCTGGACAGTGCTGGGTTTGATATTGATGTTTCTTAAAAACTGCTGAAAGAATCTGACAGATACTTATGCTTGTTAGGGAGCTGTCAGATTAACTCGGGGTAACAATTAGGTTATTACTACAGATTTTATCTTTTTTGAATTTTTCTAGTGTCAGTAGTGGGCAGACCGTATCTTGTGCACTGTAATGTGCAAGTAGCTTACGGGCGGCTTTAGGGGTTTGTTGATAGATTCGTACAAGGGCATCGATGGTAATCTGTTGGCTATTTTTTGAGAGCTTTAGCCAGCCATTAAACCCTGCTTGTACAAGTGCTTCATTACTGGATATCTCCCAGGGACCAAAGCGTACCGCCTGGTTGACGGCGTATAAGTATTCGACATCGAGTTGCTGCTGGTGAGATTTTATCAGTGCTAAATTGGCCCAGCTGTAAGGCCATTTTGGCCGCAATTTGATTGCTTGTTTATGTGCCAGATAGGCCTTTTGTATATTTTCCTGAAATAAACTGCCGTCATGAAAATTACCTATAGCTCGCAAATAATGAATTCTTCCGAGGTATTCCTGATACTCAGCGTTATCAGGATTAAAGCTTATAGATCTTAAGATTTTATCTTCGGCTTTATCTAGCTCGGCCCCAGAAACTGGCTCGTTAGCATCGACACTCTCGATCCAGCTTTTTACCGGGTAGTGAATTACATCGGCAATAGCCAACCTGCCGGCATGGTAAATAACCCAAGCAGATAAGCTGATGATTAATAAAATAATGACTACTTTTACACTTTTAATCACGGTAATTGGATAATTTCGGCGGGTGTGTCTATGAAAAGTTGTCTGGCGAGATCCGCGGAGTATTGCGTTTCAATACACTCATAGGCTTCGGATAACACTGGTGGGCGGTGTTTCATGTTATGTGCATCACTGGCGATAATAGTGGTCCAGCCATTGCTTAGAAACCGATGTGCGATCTCGTGGGCTTTTTCACCAAACTTTCCGGTCACTGACATAGCGGTCAGTTGAAATAGACAGCCGCGTTCAAGAAAGGGACCTACTTTATTGATATCGCGCATAATTGCCTTGTTACGCTCTGGATGAGCGATGATGGGCAAGATGTCTCTTTGCATTAACCAGTCTACTAATTTGTCACTTCCCGGGGGGATGCCGTCGTGGGGGAACTCCAGCAACATTACATCTTTGCCCCGAAACTTACCGATAAAAGGTAAATTTTTAGTGGCAAACATGCTTAGCACTTCTGCACTGAGCCTTACCTCGCCGGCAATGGCGATATTAATATCTAAATTATGTTCGGCTAACAGTGCCTGCAAACGGACAAAAGGGGCCTGTAAATTAGTTCTGTTGTTTTCATACCTACCGGGGTGGACATGAGGCGTGAGCACCATGTGGGTGATGCCATCTGCTATCGCCTGTTTAAACAGCACTATAGAGTCCGCATCGTTGACGGCTCCGTCGTCAACGCCAGGCAGTAGGTGGCAGTGTAAGTCTATCAAGTGTTAGCACCTGAATAGCCGTAGTTATCGTAATAGCCGCTATAATCTTCTCCGTAGTACTTTTCGGCTTTCTTTATATCTACATGGTTCAGTACTACACCGGCGATATTACCTTGGACTTGTTTGAGCCTTTTTAAGCCATTTTTAGCCAGGTGTGAGGTAGTAGCGTCAGATTTAACTACATATAGATAAGCATCAACTATAGGAGCCAGCACCAAGGCATCACTGACAGCCTGGCATGGCGCTGTGTCTATGATGATCTTATCGTAAATCTTAGAAAGACCGGTGATCAAATCTTTAAAGCGTTCCGATGAAAGCAACTCTGATGGGTTAGGGGGAATGATTCCGCAGATCAGAACGTCAAAGCCCCCTTGTTCATATGTGTGGATACACTCTTCCATTGTATGGGTCTGCGCAACTAAATTGGAAAGTCCAGTTCTTTGCTGGGTCAAACCTAGGGCTTTGTGAATCGAGGGACGGCGCATATCTGCATCAATTAACAACACAGTGCCCACTTGCGCCAGGGAAAAAGCTAATCCAAGTGATGTGGAGGTTTTTCCTTCACCTGGGACTGATGATGTAACACTAATAGTTTTGTAAGGGTTGTCCAGTGACGATAATATAATACCGGTGCGAATAGTGCGCAGGGATTCAGAATAGGTGGAGTGCGGCTCTTCCAGGTAATGGTTGTAACTCGGATTTTGTTGTTTCCTGGTTTTGGGCAGTAATGGCAATAAGCCTAGCATCACCTCACCTAATTTAGTCTCTACCTCTAAACTGGTTTTTATAGTGTTATCCAGGGCTTTTAGCAAAAAAGCCACCATCACAGCAAACATAAAACTGGCGACAAATGCCAGCGCTACGATCAGTTTTTTATTGGGTTTTATAGGATCGATGGGTGTTGCTGCAAGGTCAGTTACTCGGGCATTGGCAGTTTTTAAATCACCAGTGGCACTGGTTTCACTAAAGCGAGTATAAAATTGCTCGAATAAGGTCCTCTTAGTATCAACATCTTGTTGTAATTCTTTAAGCTTGTATTCCTTGCCGCTAAGGAGCTGCATATCATCCCGGGTGTCATCCAGACTTCCCTCTAATGACTCCACATTTGCCAGAGCAATATTGTATTTGTTCTCAATTCCTCTGGCGATAGACAGAATTTGTCGGTTTAGATTACTGTAAGCCCTCGATAGTTCCGAACTTATAGCTTTCATTTTGGGGTGTTTTTTACCGTAGCGGTTAGATATTTCCGAGCGTCTTAATTCAACCCCTGCGACTACATCTTTCAAGTTTTGTACTAAAGTATGGCTCAATATAGAAGGAATAAGCTGTAATTTGGCAGAACTTTTGCTGCCTAATTTCTGGATCTGGTTATACAAGCTCTCCAGCTCTAATCGCTCACGTTTAGCATCAACCAGTTTGGTAGAGACTAATTCTATCTCTCGCTCTGCCATGCCTAAACCGCCGTCAACACCAATGATTCGCTCTTGTTCTCGGTATTGCTGTAGGCGTTTTTCGGCAGCGGTTAAGTCTACTCTTTGCCCCTTTAGTTGTTTATTCAGCCAGGTTGTCGCTTTGACTGTCAGTTCCAGTTTTGCCGCCAAGTTATCTTCAATGTAGGTGTCGCCAACTGCATTGGCAATGGTCGCAGCAAGT
The DNA here is from genome assembly GCA_013215505.1 of Oceanospirillaceae bacterium. Lineage (GTDB taxonomy): Bacteria > Pseudomonadota > Gammaproteobacteria > Pseudomonadales > Balneatricaceae > Rs1. The sequence continues at coordinate 137,560 of JABSQZ010000011.1, read as the reverse complement.
TTGGCATCGATTGATTCAAAGCTTATCATTACCAGCTGGGTTTTTCTGATCGGGGAGATGCTCAAATTTTTCAGGAATGAAGTGATCATATTTTCCAAAATGATTTCATCAGATACTACTTCTATCTCATCGGTAGCAGTGAACAGATCGGGAAAATACTCAGCAGCAGTCTCTTTAAGACTAAAATCTTGCAGAAATTGTAATTTTTCTGGCAACTCTGCTTTAGGCTGGTTATAGACGGGATGGTCTAACAAGTTGTATTTTAGAATAACTTTTTTGGCCAAGCTACGCGATTTGAGTATTTCAAATTGGGTCAGTAGGTATTCACTGCTGCCATCTAAGCCATATACTTCTTGAATCGAGACAACATTGGTCTGCTGGGACTCGATCAATAAGGTACTCGTGCCTTTGTAGACAGGAGTGATATTAAAGACCACTAAGATTGTCAGTAAGGTAACAATTGTTGAGAAACCTAGAATTCCCCATTTGTGACTCATGAGTATGCGCCAATACTGGCGTAAATCTATAACTTCTTCAGAATTGATTAATGTGTTTTGCTCTTTAAAACTAGCTTCCATTGCACCTATCCGGACTATTTGACATTTGTACTAAGAATGAGAGGGGTCAGGACAATAAATGTTTAATTAACGTCCTGGTGATTACATTTAAAATGATGATAACTAAAGTAGTTATCGAGAAAACTAGAAGAAACTTTCCTCAATAGTTATCACATCTCCAGGTAGAATTTTTACATTATTTTTGATTTTTTTGCGTTTATTAGAACCTTCGCGAAGCACATACATTTTGCTGCCAGAGGCTCTCTCGGTATAGCCCCCTGCTAGCGCTACTGCCTTAAGAAGTGTTAAGCCTGGCTGGTACGGATAGGCCCCTGGTTTTTCAACCTGACCATTAATGTAGAACTCGCGATAGCCTATGACTTCAATGTTGACGCTTGGGTTAACTATATAACCGTCAGACAACTCTTTAGTAATAAGCTGACTTAATTCACCTATGGTCAAATCCAGTGCGTTAATTTCACCGAGAAATGGATAGGAAATTGTCCCTGCATCGCTTAAGGTAAATTCAGAACTGAGCTCTTCCTCACCAAACACTTTAATACTTATTTTATCTCCAGTCCCTAATAGGTAATCAGAGAAACTTGCGCCTTGCACAATGGAGATAAAACTTAACAACAACAACACGCTAACAAATGTTCTAAATTTGCTAAGTAAATTATTCATGTATCAACCGTCAATAAAAAGATATTGAGTCCCTTTTTAGAGGGAGCCCTGTACAGTAAACATCAAAATATTCTTTTTGAAGCTGCCGCCAGTGACATTTGAGTCTTTGTCGACCATTGTATAACCTAGCCCAAGATTAAGCCATCTGCGAGTCTCGTGATTTATGCCCAATAGTAGAGTTTTTGTATCGTCGTCTTGAGTGCTACCACTGAAATCTTCGTTAACTAAGGTGTAGCCAATGGTGGTTTTCAGGTTGTCATTCCAATAGTGGTTCCATTTCAGCCCGTAATTGGATGAGTCTATGTGGGAATCAGCAGTGGTCGACTCACCAAACTCTTGTCCAGTACTAAAGATGAAAGTAGAGTAAGTTTTTGGGTTCCAGTTGATGGATGCATCCCAGGTTCCGCCATCCGTATCTTTTAAACTGCTGTCTTTAAAATCTTTGTCTGCCCAACCTACTTTAACAGTACCAGAGGTTTTAGCAGTTGCCTCCCAAGTGGCACCGACCAAAAAGCGCCTGTTGGTATTGTCTTTATTCGAGTCATCGTAGTCGATTTTATTTTGTGTAGCTTGGAATAAAGCTGAAGTTTTAGCGGTTACTCTGTAGTTGAACTGTGCACCAAAACTAATTTTGTCGAAGTCTCTGCTGTCAGTAACTGAGCTAAAGTTGGTGAAGTCTTTATCTTCATAAGCAGCTCTCAATTCAACCTGTCCCTTAGCTTCTTCTCCGCCATATGTATATATTGCCTGCAGCGAGTTTAAATCAAACTTAAGCGGTGCATCAGTAGCAGTGGCACTGCCTGTTTCGTCTCCTCGTGCTTCGTGACCCTTAATGGTGCTCACTTGAAGATCAATCCGGTTACGGCTGTTGCCGATGATGTTGGCTGTTCCGGTTAAGTTGTGATCGAGGTAGTTATCGGAATTACTGCTGTGTAAAATGCCCTTCTCTATAGAGTAGTTTAGGCGGTATAAAGTGTTATCTGTTTCTGCTTCTAACAAGAAGTTAGGCGTTATTCTTGTAACAGAAGAACTCTTCTCGCCGGTTTCTTCTGCCAGAATATTATCGTCGTGGCCTGTCGCAAAATTGAGACTGGGGTAAAAATTCATTTCTCCAAGAGGAACTGCCGCTGGCTCTACCGCTAATACAGAAGTTGAATTGAATAATAAAAACGAGCTTACAACGGATAGTATTGCGGGTGTAGAATTGCGTAACATGACCTGCCCTTCCCTGAGAGGATTTCTCATAATGTATTGATAATTTACCATATACAGCTATAAATGTAATTGAATAGTACTATGGCGACTTTAATTAGATGGGCAAAGTATCATGGTTTTTCGGTAAATAATATAATTATTAAAACAAGTGTAAATTTATATGCTGCAACTGTCTCCTTATAGAGACGTTGATGTCTATATTAAGTTACCGTTGGGTTATGTTCGCTGTTTTCTTACTTATTCAGTGTTCCAAGCGTATGATGTGCAAAAACATTATTATAGCTAGCTTCCTTTTTAATATTTTTAATAGGCATAGTTAATGCAGGTAGATTTTTCTCAATTGCAACCGGATCTGGTACTGGATCTGGTTGAATCATACGGTTACGAAGTCAGTGGTCAATCTTACCCTTTAAACAGCTACGAAAACCGGGTGTTTCAGGTTGGTTTAGATGAAGGTGGCTCAGTGATCGCCAAATTTTACCGGCCGCAACATTGGTCTAAGCAGCAGATAGAAGAAGAGCACAGTTTTGCGGATAAACTCTATAAAGCAGATGTGCCTATCGCCGAAAATGTACTTAATACTGCTGGCGAGTCAGTGATTGAGCTTGGCGGCTACTTTTGTTCGCTGCAGCAAAAAGTCATAGGGCGTGTTCCCGAACTTGACGATTTGGATAGTATGTTCCAGCTGGGGCAGTTGATTGGAAGACTGCACGCGCAGGGAAAGGGCTGGCATTTTAAGCACCGTCGCAGCTTCAATATTGTAAGGATGGGGTGTACAGGCAGTGCCTATTTAGTTGAAAACTGGATTCCTAAGAAGCTGCAAGGACACTATACCAGTATTATAATGGAACTCTTAAGCGCCATAGCTGATTGTCTTCCTGATGATTTTGACAGCCACTTTATTGCCGTGCACGGTGATTGCCACTTGTCTAATGTGTTAATGAGCCGTGATGGCCCGATCATGCTAGATTTTGACGATTGTATGATGGCTCCGGCGGTACAAGATATTTGGATGCTTTTAGCCGGTGATCAGCAACAGCAGAAAAAGCAATTATCTGAATTGATTGAAGGCTATGAAGAGTCGATAGAGTTCCCGAGTTACCAGTTGAATTGGATTCCGGCGATGCGCGCTTTGCGGGTGATTAATTATACCGCGTGGCTGGCCAGGCGTTGGAATGATCCGGCCTTCCCGTTAGCTTTTCCCTGGTTTAACAGTGAAGATTACTGGCTTCAGCACCTTAAGCAGCTGCAACAATTAGTGAATGACTTTGGTAGTACACAATTTGATTCGCAAGGCTCTGCTGAAGTAAGCGGGAATTGTTAAAATATAGTGGTGTGCTTAGTTAAAAACATCCAACGGCTAGCATTTATATAGGTTATAACTGAAGATAGCCAAAATTTAATTTACCAGTAGTAGGCAGAGTATGAGTAAGGTTAAAAAAGAAGTCGCTTTCAGGGCCATTAATATCGCGGTATTAACAGTCTCTGATACCCGCACCACAGCCACCGATAGCTCGGGTGATCTGTTACAGGAGTGCGTTGAGGCTGCCGGGCATCAGATTGCCCGCAGGGCGATTGTGATTGATGATATTTATAAAATACGCGCTTGTGTGTCGCAGTGGATTGCCGATGCAGAGGTGCATGCCATTTTGATTACCGGCGGTACTGGCTTTACTTCCCGTGACAGTACCCCTGAAGCCATGATTCCGTTGTTCGATAAAGAGATCGACGGTTACGGCGAGTTGTTTCGCAGTATTTCTTTTCAGGATATTGGCACTTCAACTATTCAGTCACGGGCAGTGGCAGGTGTCGCTAACCGCACCGTGATCTTTTGCATGCCAGGCTCACCCAATGCTTGTCGCACGGCCTGGGACAAAATCATTTGCCAGCAGTTGGATGTGCGCCATAGGCCCTGTAATTTTGTTGAGATGGTTATGCCCAGTGATGATTCGGCCTGTGTGAGCCGCGATTAATAGAGGAGAACGTGGATATGGATTTTTCAGCAGTGGTACTCGCAGGCGGGCAGGGAAGTCGCATGGGCGGTCTGGATAAGGGCATTGTTCAGTACCGGGACAAAAAAATGATTCAGTGGACCTTAGATGTGGTCCGGCCCTTGGTGTCTCAGTTGCTGATTAGCTGTAACCGCAATCTTACCGATTATATGCCATTGGCTGATAGCGTTGTCTGTGATCGCATTGCTGGATCTCTGGGCCCGTTGGCGGGTATTCATGCCGCGATGGAATCTACGGCATCGGCAACATTGCTGGTGCTTCCCTGTGATACGCCGTTAATCACCCGTTCCATTGTCGAAAAGATTTTGCTTGCATCTGCTGAAAATCCGGAGGCTATTATTGTACTAGCCGAAGGTGAGTTTTTGCATCCTTTGCACGCTGCGATTCCTGTAGCTTTAAAACAGAGTCTGGAAGATTACTTAATTGATGGTGGCAGGGCGGTAAGAAAATGGTATTACCAGCATTGCGTTATAGAATTACAAATAACAGCTGAGGAGAGCGGGGGGTTGGTTAATATAAACACGGCAGCAGAGCTGCAGTAGAAAGTTGGAAGTAGGAAGTTGGAAGTTGGAAGTTGGAAGTTGGAAGTAGCGAGTAGTGAGTCAAAAGTTTGTCGTTATTTGCACATTTTTGGGATCAGGAGTAAAGTGCGCTGCTGAAATCCTGGATCCTAATAAGGAAGAAAATTAGTACTATGTCTTCAGCACTCGCTCCGCTCGCTCGCTATCAGCAAGATTTAAAACGTGATGATTTTTCCTACGATGCCTCTCAAGAGACTGCTGTAAAGCATTTGCAGCGATTATATGACGAGTTGATTATCTCTCAGGCTCCTGCGCCTAAGAAAAGCTTGTTTGGCAAGATGTCCGCTGTGTTTAATAAGCCTGAGAAGAAAGTACCGGTAAAAGGTTTGTATTTTTGGGGTGGGGTCGGGCGCGGTAAAACCTACTTGATGGATACCTTCTACGACAGCCTGCCGTTTGAGCGTAAAGTGCGCACCCATTTTCATCGCTTTATGCAGCGGGTACATGCTGATTTAAAAGTACTGGAAGGGCAAGTGAATCCACTGGACAGTATTGCCAGAAATTACGCCGAAGAAGCCTGTATTATCTGCTTTGATGAGTTTTTTGTTTCAGATATCACTGATGCGATGATTTTAGGTGGTTTATTTGAGCGCTTGTTCGCAGAGGGCGTCTCACTGGTGGCTACTTCAAATATTATTCCCGACGGTCTCTATCTCAATGGTCTGCAGCGCGCCCGTTTTTTGCCGGCCATCGCCCTGCTTAAACAACACACTGAAATAGTGAATGTCGATGGCGGTGTCGATTACCGTCTGCGGGTACTAGAGCAAGCCGAACTTTATCACTGCCCTCTGGATGGCGCTGCAGATACTAGTTTAAATAAAAGTTTCGAAAACCTAGCGCCAGATCTGGATGAAGTCGTAGAAAATGAGCTGATTGAAATTAATGGCCGCGAAATATTATCCAGGCGCTGCTGTGAAGACGTAGTCTGGTTTGACTTTAGCGATATCTGTCTGGGGCCGAGATCACAAAATGACTACATCGAAATCGCCAAACTGTTCCACGCGGTACTGGTGTCCAACCTTCCGCAAATGGGTCGAGAAAATGACGACGCCGCCAGGCGCTTTATCAACATGGTCGATGAGTTCTACGACAGCGGCGTAAAGTTGATCATTTCAGCCGCCGTACCCATCTTTGAAATCTACACCGAAGGCAAGCTGGAATTCGAGATCGAGCGCACCAAAAGCCGCCTTCTAGAAATGCAATCCCACGAATATCTGGCACGCGAACATAGGGCTTAGACGCAGTCGTAAGTAGGAAGTTGGAAGTCGTAAGTTTTAAAAGACAAGACATAGGTAAACTAGTCGGAAGTAGGAAGTCGTAAGTCGGAAGTGGGTAATTCACGCCAAGACATAGTGAGCTGGTAGTGAGTATCGAGTCGTAAGTAGAAAGTCGTAAGTTAATTCACGCCAAGTGCGGTGTTTAATAGTTGGCTTATGGGTGTTTATCTTTTTCCCTCTGTTTTTGATCGCTACTTACGCCTTACGCCTTACGACTCGCTACTCGCTACTAATTACTGTCGCTGCCAGCGACTCCTGGTTTTCAGTTTTTTGCTTACTACTTCCGACTCGCTACTTACGACTTGCTTTCTACGAAAGCCTTATGTACTATACGCGCTCCTCGAAATGAGGTTCGATGTTAAAAGTCCGGTATATTGGGCGGTTAACGAATAATTATAAGCTAAACCGGTAGCAGGCAAGATGTTTTACATTGGATCTGTGAACTAGGTTTAAGATTAAGTAAGGCGAACAAAGATGAAAACTTTTGTTGCTAAGCCAGCCGAAATAAAACGCGATTGGTACGTAATAGATGCAGAGGGAAAAACTCTGGGTCGTATGGCTACTGAAATTGCCCGTCGCTTACGCGGCAAGCATAAAGCAGAATACACTCCGCACGCAGACACAGGTGACTACATTGTTGTCATTAACGCTGAGAAGGTTCATGTAACTGGTAACAAGCGTAAAGACAAAATTTACTACCGTCACACTGGCTACCCTGGTGGTTTGAAGCAAGCTAACTTTGAAATTATGATCAACAGCTTTCCGGAGCGTGTTATCGAGCTTGCAGTTAAAGGTATGCTACCAAAAGGTCCACTAGGACGTGCTATGTACACTAAATTAAAAGTGTACGCAGGCGCTGAACATCCACATGCGGCTCAGCAGCCACTAGAATTGAAAGTATAAGGGGAAGTAGATTATGTCAGCTACTCAGTATTACGGTACAGGTCGTCGTAAAACGTCTACTGCTCGCGTATTTTTGCGTCCAGGTACGGGTGTTATCACTATTAATGATCGCACTATCGAAGTTTACTTCGGTCGCGACACAGCGCGTATGATTGTACGTCAGCCATTAGAGTTAACTTCAACGTTAGATAAGTTCGACGTTTTTGTTACTGTTAAAGGCGGTGGTGGTTTCGGTCAAGCTGGAGCTATCCGTCACGGTATCACTCGTGCACTGATGGAATATGACGAAACTTTACGTCCAGAACTACGTAAAGCTGGTTTTGTTACACGTGACGCTCGTGAAGTTGAACGTAAGAAGGTTGGTCTACGCAAAGCGCGTAAACGTCCTCAGTTCTCTAAGCGTTAATCGATCGCTGCCTGTACGGCAGCTTTCAAATAGAAAACGTTCGTTGCCTTCGGGTTACGGACGTTTTTTTTTGCCTGTTCAAAGCTGTAAATTTGGCGCTGGCTAAACGCTCTGTTTATATCTAGGTGTATGGCGCATTTGCGTTTAATCCTAGGCTATACTGAGAATTAACCTTGATTGTGAAGTGGATATTCTTTACCATCCCACTATCTAAAATACTGTTTTCTATTTGGTTATATACTGTGCAACTACACAATACTTACAAAGAATAAGTATTGTAGTTGAAAGAGGGAGAAATCTTGATGAGCGAAACCACGATGTCCGATAACGGCGTGAACGTTAAGCGGCGACGTCTATTGCTTGGTGCTACATCTGCTATGGGTGCAGTGGGGGCAGTCGGTGTGGCTGTACCTTTCTTGGGTTCATGGAATCCAAGTGCCAAGGCCAGGGCTGCAGGAGCCCCGGCAAAAGCTGATATCAGCAAGCTAGAAGAAGGTCAGCAAATGATCGTTGAGTGGCGTGGCAAGCCAGTATGGGTTGTTAAGCGCAGTGCTGATTCTCTGGCAACATTAGAGACTATCGGTGATAGGCTTTCGGATCCTGATTCTTTAATGCAGCAACAGCCAGCATACGTTCCGGGAACGTCAGCGCGTGCGGTACGTGAAGACGTCGCTGTTATTGTGGGTATTTGTACCCACCTTGGCTGTTCGCCTGTTTATAAGCCGGAAGTTAAACCACAAGATTTTGATGCTAACTGGGTTGGTGGTTTTTTCTGCCCTTGTCACGGTTCTCGTTTTGATCTGTCCGGCCGTGTATTTTCCGGTTCTCCCGCGCCAAAGAATTTGGTGATACCACCACACTACTACGAAAGTGACAATATCTTAGTCGTGGGCTTGAATCCTGAGGGGAACTCATAATGGCTGGCAATAGAAATAAAGGCAATCCAGGTATTCTGGGTTGGATTGATGACCGCTTCCCGGCAACGGCGATGTGGGAAGATCATCTTTCAAAGTATTACGCACCTAAAAACTTTAACTTCTGGTACTTTTTTGGCTCTCTGGCACTGCTGATGTTAGTCAATCAGATCCTGACCGGTATTTGGCTGACCATGAGTTACACCCCGACCAATGAGGGGGCTTTTGCATCTGTTGAATATATTATGCGCGATGTCGACTACGGCTGGTTGATTCGCTATATGCACTCAACCGGTGCCTCGGCATTTTTCTTTGTTGTCTATATGCATATGTTCCGTGGCATGTTGTACGGTTCTTACCGCAACCCACGCGAGCTAGTGTGGATCTTCGGTATGGTGATCTACGTTGCACTTATGGCTGAAGCTTTTATGGGTTACCTGCTTCCCTGGGGGCAAATGTCCTATTGGGGTGCTGCGGTAATCGTCTCGCTATTTGAGGCGGTACCTTTTATCGGTCCCGATTTAGCACAGTGGATTCGCGGTGATTACTTAATCTCCGGCGCTACCTTGACGCGCTTCTTTGCCCTGCACGTGATTGCCTTGCCAATCGTTTTGCTGGCGCTGGTTGTGCTACACATTATTGCCTTGCATGAAGTGGGATCGAACAACCCGGACGGTGTTGAGATCAATGATAAAAAAGATGAGAACGGCATTCCTCTAGACGGTATTCCCTTCCATCCCTATTACAGTGTCAAAGATATTGTCGGTGTGGTGGTGTTCCTGTTTGTCTTCTGTGCCATTGTCTTCTTCTTCCCAGAAGGTGGTGGGTACTTTATTGAAGCGCCGAACTTTGAACCGGCTAACCCGTTGAAGACACCTCCGCACATAGCGCCAGTTTGGTATTTCACACCTTTCTATGCCATGTTGCGTGCAATACCGCCGATTGCTGCCTCTCAGTTCCCTGGCGTAGTGGTTATGGGCGCGGCAATTGCAATACTGTTTGTACTGCCATGGCTGGATCGCAGCCCGGTTAAGTCAATCCGTTATAAAGGCTGGGCGAGCAAAATCGGTATTGTTATCTTTGCGGTTTGCTTTGTTATCTTAGGTTATCTTGGTGTGGTAGGTTCTACACCTGGGCGTACTTTACTGGCCCAGATCTGTACTGTGTTGTATTTCGCTTACTTCATTGGTATGCCGTTCTATACCCGGATGGAAAAGACCAAACCGGTACCAGAGAGGGTGACAGGCTAATGAAAAAGTTACTAGTTTTACTGACATTGTTAGTGCTTCCAGTGGTGGCTGCAGCTGAAGCTGGAGGAGTCCATCTGGATAAGATGGAAGTAGATTTACACAATAAAGCCTCATTGCAGCGCGGTATGACAACTTATGTCAATAACTGCCTGGGTTGTCACTCAATGCAGTATCAGCGTTACTTGCGTACCGCTGAAGACTTGGGCATTCCCGCTGATTTACTGAAGGATAATTTAATCTTCGGTGAACAAAAAGTGGGTGATCTGATGACCAACAACATGCCTAAGGGTGATTCTGCAAACTGGTTTGGTACCGCGCCACCGGATCTTACTCTGGAGTCTCGGTTGCGTGGCCCGGATTGGATCTACACTTACCTGCGTAGCTTCTATCAGGATGAGTCGCGCCCCTGGGGTGTCAATAACTCCGTGTTTAAAGATGTCGGTATGCCTAACGTATTAGGTTATCTGCAAGGTGTGCAGTTAAATCACTGCAGCGAACAGGAGATGGCGGAACATGAAACCGAAATAGACCCGCTAACCGGTCTTGAAATTGGTGGTTGTTACTCTTTAGTCGATGGCAGTGGCGAACAGAACGCCAAAGAATTTGATAAGACAGTCTATGATCTGGTTAACTATATGGCCTACATAGGTGAGCCTACTAAGTTGCAGTCACAGGCTATGGGTACCAATGTGCTTATCTTCTTGTTTATTTTCTTCTTCTTTACCTATGCATTGAAAAAGGAATACTGGCGCGATATCCATTAAAAGTAATATCGAGTAAGCCTGCGGGCTTTCTGGTATACTACTTTGCTTTTGCTTGGCGCGACTTGTAACAAGTCGCGCTTTATTTGTTTTTAGTGAATTTTTTAACGAGGGGATTTTGATGGGAGTTGTGACTAAACGTTCTTCCATGACCTTTTATTCAGATGGGTCAGATCACTACAGCCACCGTGTACGTATAGTACTTGCGGAAAAGAGTGTTACAGTAGAAATAAATGATTGTGATGCGGACAATGTTCCTGAAGATTTAGCTTCGTTGAACCCATACAATACACTGCCTACGTTAGTGGATCGTGATTTGGTTCTGTACGAGCCAAACGTCATGATGGAGTATTTAGATGAGCGTTTTCCTCATCCTCCGCTGTTGCCGGTTTACCCGGTAGCCAGGGCTGAAAGCCGTCTTTATATGCACCGTATTCAAAAAGATTGGTGTGTACTGGTGGATCAGATTCTAGGCGGTAAGTTGTCTGCTGATGAGTTAGAGTCTACCCGTAAGCAGCTGCGTGATAGCTTAGTAACTATCTCGCCAATCTTCGGTGAAAAAGATTACTTCATGAGTGAAGAGTTTACTTTAGTTGATTGTTGTATCGCTCCGATCTTATGGCGTTTGCCTTCTTTGGGAGTGGAACTTCCAGAAGATCAATGTGAAGATCTACTTGCTTACATGGAAAGGCTTTTTGAAAGAGAAGCGTTCCAGGAAGGATTATCAGAATATGAGCGTGAATTACGCTACTAATATTCTGGCCGAGAATACGCTATAGTTACAAAGTTAAAGGGGATGTATAACATCCCTTTTTTGTCGCTGACAATTCAGCTCAGTTAATCCTAGGAGTAATTTAATGCATCAAGGTGAACGTTGTGAATCCTAGTAGATCTTATTTATTGCGCGCTCTATACGATTGGTTGTTAGACAACAATTGTACTCCGCATATTGTAGTTGATACTACTTTAGCGGGAGTTGTAGTGCCTGAACAATTTGTTTCAGATGGGCAGATTGTGCTAAATATTAATAGTTCGGCGGTACAAGATTTGCAGTTAGCCGAAGCTGCGGTCAGCTTTAGTGCCCGCTTTGGCGGTGTGCCTATGAATGTATACGTGCCGATGATTGCGGTTGTTGCTATTTACGCTAAAGAGACGGGTATGGGCATGGGTTTTGGTATGGAGCCCGGGGTTGAGTTCTTTGAGCACCCTGAACCGCCAACACCGACACCGAGCAAAGCTAAAAGGCCTAAGTTACAAGTGGTCAAATAAATTTAGCTTTACTTACAACAAAAAAAGGTCGCCACTGGCGACCTTTTTTATTGGCTAATTTTTAGCTTAGCTTAATCAATGTACTCAAACACTTTTACTATTCTTCTGACGCCGGAGATACTGACGATTTCATCCACAGCGGCTTGTCCCTCAGATCTTGTCACTAGGCCCATTAAGAAGACGGTGCCATTTTCAGTGATCACTTTTACTCTGATGCCATTGGCGTTTTGCGAGGCCAGCAAGCTGACTTTGGCTCTGCTGGTAAGGTAAGTATCATTGCTGCGGATCAGCAGAGAAGTGGGGCCAGCGATTAATAATTCGTTGTGCACGCTTTTTACTCTGCGTGTCGACTGGGCTATTGCCGCCGCTTCAGCTTTGGCTTGCTGCGTAGGAACTTGGCCGACTAGCAATACATTTTCGTTAAAACTGACCACATTAATGTGGGAGTTTTTAACACTGTCAGCTCCCTTTCCTAAATTAACTAATATCTTATTTTCAATAATCTCATCTTCAATTACCGTACCGGCACTGCGTACTCCAGGTGTGCTGGCAATCGGTTCTTGGGTAGTCTCGCCGATGATTGATGCACATCCAGTCACTAAAGTTGCAAAACATAAGACACTGAGGATTTTCAGTTTAAGCATTATTGGGCTCCGAATAATTGATAATCGATTAGATCACAAAGACAATGTAATACTAATAAATGGGTATTGTGGATTAATATGTTGTCACTAGAGGGGACGCAAATTTCGACTTCATCAGGGCGTAAAAGTGCCGTAACATCTCCACCATCATTACCGTTAAGTAAAATGACCACCATCTCGCGGTCATGTGCCGCCTGGATCGCCTGTACTAAGCTGCTAGCTTTACCGTGGGTGGTTGTCATCAACAGCACATCACCGGGCTGGCCAAAGGCGCTGATCTGCTTTGAGTAGACATCGCTGAAATTGATGTCTTCTATAATTGCAGTCAGTGTGCTGCCATCTGCTGCCAGGCACATTGCCGGTAATCCGGGTCTCTCTGTGCGAAAGCGGCTCAGTAGTAGCGCGCAAAAATGTTGCACCAGTGCAGCGGAGCCGCCATTGCCAACACAGAGAATTTTTTTCTCTGAGGCCAGGCAGTGTAATAGCATCTCACTGGCGTGTGCAATCAATGGGGTGTATTGCTCAATGGTATGCGCGTTGACATCCATTGCACTATGAAATTGATTTACAATTCGATCTTCGAGTTCCATCGATTGTTTCCTAAAGTCTGAAGGCGTCTTTATACCATACTGGGCCACCCAGTGCAGAGCTAGTTTCAAATGCCATTACATCAAAGCGGCAAGTGAAAAGTTTGTATTTGCTGTTGCACAGTAAAAAGTGGTTTGCAGTGGTTATTATTTTTTGTTGTTTTTGTTTAGTTACTGAAGCTGCCGCGCCGCCAAATCTTAAGTTGCTGCGCGCTCTGACTTCAATAAATACCAGTATTGATCGGTCCAACATGATCAAATCTATCTCACCAAAGCGGCAGCTGTAGTTTCTGCTTAACAGCGTGAGCTGGTTTTTCAGCAGCCACTGCAGTGCCATTGCCTCGGCATGTTGTCCTTTTTTATTCATAAATAGCAGCTCCTGACAATTTCACATTGTTGGTATCTGCTGCTCTTTGAATTAGCTAATATCCAGTCGCCAGACTGGCTATTAGGTGCTCATGAGTCCTTATTGAGCCGGTAGCAGTTGCGGAGTTCCGTCGATAAATTGGGCCCATTGCAATGTTTTCTGTACGTAGTTGTCAGCTGAAATTGACAACTCTCCCGTTTCACCTGTGTAACTGGTTTCAGGTTCTGTGGCTAAATTATACAAGTTCGGTGCAATGTTAAGGGCATCGATGCCGAAGGCAAATAAACGTCCGAAGCGCGTTTGTGTTTTATCTGAAAGTGTTGCCATCTGCTGCTTGTTTATACTCTCTGCCAGTACCCAAGGTAAGTCACCAAACATCATGCCGTTCAGATCTTCATCTCTGACTGGGTTTTCCCGCCCGGAATAAATTCTGGAAGTTGCGTACAAAGGTAAATTATCCGCATAGAAATACAGGATGCTGGGTCCAATCTGATAGGCATCGGCGGCGCCGGCTAACAGGAATATGCCGTCGGCGTCCTGGCGGATCAAATTGCGTATAGCTTCGCGTAACTCCAGAGTTTTAAGTTTCTTTTGCAGGGCGCGAATTTCAACTTGGTTCAGCTGCAGCATTTGTGCAATAGAATCGGTCAAGTTACCTTTGTCAGTATCGTAGTATGTATTGGAGACAAGCTGGCCGCCGAGAGAGTTAAACTGGCTAGCAAAAATACTCGCAGCCAAAATACCCTGTTCATTATCAGGGACTAATACCAGCATGTTTCTGCGGCCATCCTTATAAGCTCTTTGTGCAGCATCTCGTACTTCGTCTTCAGTGCTAAGGGCAAACTGGTATAAGTTACTGTTGCCAATGGCGGTGCTATTTAAGGCCAGTACTGGTAGTGGCAGGGCGCTCATCTGGGCCAGTTGCGACACCAGAGATTTATCTAATGGACCGATAATGGCGTCTGCACCGAGTAGCTCTGCTTGATTTAAGATTGCATCCCCACTGTTATGGACTGCGGTATCAATATAACTGATTTGAATATTGCTATTGGCAGGGTTGTTTTTTGCTGCCAGCTCAATACCTTTTAACACTGCCGCTGCTGCTTTGGCATATTTGCCTTGTGTCGGTAAGGCAATGGCGACATGCTGATAAGTATAACTGCTATTGAGCAGCGGCTCTTTTGACAGGTAACCGGCGAGTTGCTGTGGCGGGAATTTAGCTGCGTTGTGGGAAGCCCAGCTTTTAAGCCAGTGGTTAGCAATTAGCTTTTCGCTGTATGGCGTCTCTTTGAAACCGATAAATAAACCCAGCCAGCCGCGCAGCGTATAGCTATTATTCTGTTGCTCTTTGATTTTCGCTAAATCGTCAAGCCCGAGGGTTTTAAACACTAGCCAAATTGTTTCATTCAGCGAGTCAATCTCTTGCTGATCATTGGTATACTCACTTGCTGTTACTAGCGCAGTGGCCTCTTGACTGAGTTTATTTGATAGTCCGTAAGCGGAAGCTAATAGAGTATATTTATCTTTAAGCAGTGCAGCGCTGATATCTTCATCCACGATGTCGCTGCTTAGGTATTGTAGGGCGCTGGCTGCATCATTAAGCGCGATCGCTGCTGTGGCTTGTAGCAATGCGATGGAGAATTGCAGTTCTTTAGGTAGTTCAGAGGTCGACAGCGGATCCAGTAAATTCAATATATCGGTATGTTTATTTTGCTGCAACATTATCTTGGCTGCAGCTAATTTCAGTTGCGCCGCTTGTTGCGCAGGGGCACTTTGTGCGCTCAGCAATAAGCTGGTTATTTTGCTGCTAGGGTCTTTTACAGTAACTGGGGTAGTGTCTTTGTCTGATATTGGCTTTTGTGTGCTACAAGCAGTTGCTAAAATGGCAAATAGCGCTATTATCGCCAAGCGTTTCAAATTCGTCATATGTATATATAAACCCTAGTAGGATTGAGAATAATGTCAGATGCTTCGTTATATGTGGTTGCTACACCTATCGGTAACCTTGGGGATATAACCCATCGAGCCATAGAGGTACTACAGTCCGTCGCCTTAATCGCCGCGGAAGATACTCGCCACAGCGCGCGTTTAATGGCGCATTTTAACATTAAAACCCCAATGATATCAGTACATGATCACAATGAAAGACAAAGAGTTAATACAATCATTGGCAAGTTGGCTGCAGGCGACAATATTGCACTTATTTCAGATGCAGGTACGCCGTTAATTTCCGATCCGGGGTTTATTTTAGTCCGTGCTGTCCGCGAGGCCGGGTTTAAGGTTGTGCCCATTCCCGGTTGTTCCGCGTTGATTACAGCGTTAAGTGCCGCGGGTATGCCCTCAAACAATTTCATCTTTGAAGGTTTTCTTCCCGCTAAGCGTGTGGGCCGTAAGCAACAGTTGCAAGCGATTGCCGACGATACCCGCACGGTTATTTTTTATGAATCCACCCACCGTATTCTGGATTCGCTGGCCGACATGCAAGAAGTTTTGGGAGCGGACCGCTATGTAGTGATAGGCAGAGAGCTGACAAAAACCTTCGAAACTATTCACGGTGCGAAACTTAGCGAGTTGCTTGAATGGGTCAAAGCCGACCACAATCAGCAAAAAGGAGAATTCGTGGTTTTAGTGTCTGGGGCTGAACCACCGCAAGATCAAGGTATTTCTAAAGAGACTTTACGCATCCTGGATTTAATGATCGAAGAACTGCCGGTTAAACAAGCTTGTGCATTGACCGCCAAAATTACCGGTGAGAAAAAAAACGCCCTCTATCAAGAGGCATTGCTAAGAAAATCATAGATTGAATGTTAATTTATTGGATATTGACAATAGTAGTAGTAAAGCGGCGAGACATTTGTTAAATTACGCGCCGAGTTCGCCGGGCAGTCGCTGCTGTGTTTACACAGGGGAGGAAAGTCCGGGCTCCAGAGGGCAGGGTGCCAGATAACGTCTGGGCGGCGTGAGCCGACGGCAAGTGCAGCAGAGAGAAGACCGCCTACGTATCTATACCTTCGGGAATAGATGCCGGTAAGGGTGAAAGGGTGCGGTAAGAGCGCACCGCACACATGGCAACATGTTGTGGCAAGGTAAACCCCACTCGGAGCAAGATCAAATAGGGTTCCATGTGCCGCGGCCCGCGGTGGAACCGGGTAGATCGCTTGAGGTATATGGCGACATATTATCCAGATGAATGACTGTCTACGACAGAACCCGGCTTACAGGCGAACTCACTTTTATTAAGAATACCCAGTTAGTACTCCTAACTGGGTATTTTTTTGTCTATTGAAAAGTCAGATGAATGTCTACGTCACTCTTACCTCAGGGAAGCGGCTTACAGGCGAACTCACTCATTCTAAAATACCCAGTTGGTCTTACCAACTGGGTATTTTTTTGTCTTGTTTATATGACTGATGAATGTCTACGCCACTCTCTAAAAAAGAAAGCGGCTTACAGGTGAACTCACTTATTTTATAAAGTGATTTCAGATAGTCATCTGCGTCTGCTGGTCGACAGCAGTAGCTACCTGTGGGGCTTGATCACTGGAGTGATGATCTTTGTCGAGTTGTTAAAACATTGAAAACCCGCCGCAATAATTTGCCCCATAGAGGAGAGCATAGAAAGGGTGGCCCACAAGAGACGAAAGGGAACCAATTACTTCTACGTCTTGGAAAGAGGTTCTATATCAGTTCGCTATACAGTTTGACCTACTACCGGATTATAGAGGCCAGTATTGACGAGTAGCTAAGCTGGGGCTACGTTTACATCCTTGATCTACTTATTATTAGACGCTTTACTGACCAGATAGAGGCATTTGCGACAATGCATTCTCGGTGGTATACAAATATGGTTATCCATGATTCCTTTATTGTACCTGTTGAACACATGATGGTTTCGTTCAGGTGCTGATGGGTAAACACGTAGCTGTGATAATTTATTTTCTATTCGAAAAATGGGGCGCTGGCCCTTAATCCTATTGTTTCTTTATTGGGTATTCTGTTCTATTTCGGCGGCATAATATCAAATGCGATTGATAACTATTATTATAAGTATTACCATAACCATTGTTTCAATGAAGTCCTTTAAATATGGTCTGTATTGCACAACGGCTATTAGAGCGTTATCTTTCACTTGGGAATAAAGCAGATGAATTCAAGATCTTTAGAAAAGAATATCGATTGGCATCATTGGATGAAGCGCTGGGATGCCCAGCAATCTTATCATTTACCAGTACGTGAAGAGCGCTTTCAAATAATGTTATCTACAGTTGAAACGCTTTGTTCTCCTGATTGTATAGTGCTTGATTTGGCTTGTGGCCCGGGCTCTATCAGTCAACGTTTGTTGTCTCAACTACCACAATCACAAACGATTGCTGCCGACTACGACCCGGTATTATTGAAGCTAGGTAAAGAGACTTTAGGAAATGCACAGGGGAGATTACACTGGCTCAAAGTTGATTTGAATGACCCTCAATGGACTGTCCAGATTCGAGAGGTTTTAAAAAGCGTTGGGCGTAACTCTTTAGATGCCGTTTTAAGCAGCACTGCTTTACACTGGTTAACGACTCCTCGATTAATTGATGTCTATCGTGAAATTTCACAACTACTCCGCCCCGGTGGCTTACTGCTTAATGCTGACCATATGGCTTTTAATCCGTCACTGCCAACTTTTCTCGATTTAGCTCAGCAAGATAAAGATCAACGAAAAAAATTGTTAAACACACATCAGGAAAGTGAAGGCTTTCAGCAATGGTGGGAAGCTATTGAAAGTAATTGGCTGGCTATAGATCCTTCACTGCAAGCTTTGTTTGATGAGCACAATAACAACTACGATGTGCGAGATCGTCGCTATGGCAAAGCGCTGGCTTCATTGCACATATCAGCTTTAGCAGATGCGGGCTTTACTGAGGTAGAAACGATTTGGCAGCGTTTTGATAATCGCGTTATGTTAGCTGTGATGGGAGGGGCGGATGAGTAGGCATCCCAAGTCTAACTATCCATTATTCATTTATCGTGCCTTTAGAACAGGATGGTTGCATTCAGGAGTTAATGGGGAGGTCTTCAAAGACCGCTGCGGGTGTGACACAGCTGTGGAGTAAGGTAAATTAATAGGGGGATATAGAGACATACTGTCTGTCCCATGCCAATGGTATGCCCTTATAGCTAAGTAATCCTATATCCCCCAGCTTAAGCGCATCTGAGGGTTTATAACTCAGACATTTCAAGTGGGTTCTATGACTATTACCGATAATTTCCGTTATATCTCCGACCTGTTCTGATAGGCCAACGACTGGATTCAGTCTGAACCGGATTAGCCGTACTTAATCCTATTAATAGACTCTGCAAGCAACCTCACATTCTTGTTCGACCCATATTTATCATGGGTTTCACTCTGAGTAGCATGCCCCAGTATCCGCTTAATTACATAATCCTGAGGTCCCAGATCCCGGAGTTTATCCACCATAGTATGCCGATAGGAGTGAAAGGTTTTACCTTGCTCCAGGCCTCCGTGTTTAGCCGCTCTACTGAACCACTTAGTGATGTTGGTGGGGCAGGTGATCTATGCCTTGAGCTGGTACAGAATGCTACTTTAAGCTCCAGATGTCAGACACAGGAAACACTAAGCTCACCACTCGGAGCAAGATCAAATACGGATCCATGTGCCGCGGCCCGCGGTCGAACCAGGTAGATCGCTTGAGGTATAGGGCGACATATCATCCAGATGAATGGCTGTCTACGACACTCTTACTTCAGGAAAGCGGCTTACAGGCGAACTCAGAGGCTTTCTGACAAGTCGGTGAAGGAGCACTTGAAACTATGCCAAAGTTTATTTATTGGTTACTTGGTGCACCGGGGAAGATCTCCTCAAGGAGGCAGCTACTAATGGCATCAGATTAGGGCTGGAAGATAAACGCTTCGTGTCACTCAAAGGTTCCAAGTTAGATCAATACTAGTGAAGAGCAAACCGGTTCCAGTGGTTTCTCAAGATTACATTGTTCG
>JABSQZ010000011.1:0-118097 GCA_013215505.1 Oceanospirillaceae bacterium | reverse complement strand
AGATTTTGTGTCACTGAATTTAGGTTCTGGCACAGGGTGTTACTATGTCAATTTTCTTGAAGGTAAGACCAAGGCAGTGAAGAAGAGCGTGTCTGTTGATCCGAGGTTGCTTGATGCTGAGCTAATGAACTTCATTGGCTGTCATCACAAAGCGCTTCTATTCCCGTTTGCGAACAGAAACCCTGGTAAGGTGACTGATTTGTTTGGGTCCATGCTGGGTTCTAAGACTAATGAGCTTGTTGAACAGGTGGTATGCGATTCAGTTCGGCACACTTTCAATTCCAGATCCCGTTCACAGGGCCTCAGTACTGTCTTAGTGCAACAAGTTGTAGGTCATGAGAAGAGTGGGGCGGGTGTTACTGATTAAGTAACTATCAGAAGTAATACCAGGGTATGGCGCCTACGTAGTACCAGGGGCCATTAGAGGTAATCTGATAACATATATCCTGATCTGCCTCATAGGAAGCCCGATCAATTTGGGTATCCCTTAATTGCCTATTGAACACACGCCTCACAATTGCAGTTTCAGACATACCTTGATACTTGTTTAGCTGCGTGTAACTAGCGTAACTACCGGTAGCTACTTTCTTGGCAACAAACTCAGTGAACTCAACAGCTGTAAGGGCTTTAACAGTGCGCTCAGGGTACTCTCTGGCACAGAAACTCTCTTTAGCATAAACACCTAACTTGGAGGCCCCACTAGATATGTAATCAGACGCACTAATGATTACAGGAGAAGCTAGTACAATAAGCAAGATAACGATGGTTATCAGGAGTTGTTTAGTCGTGAGCTTGGTTTCTCTCGATAGAAAGGACTTCATGTGTTACCTGTAGTTGAGCTGGTTAATAGCAGTGGTATTAAGCAGCGCATGGTATAGCAAAGTATGCAAATACTCACTATTAAAAATCAAACAAGCATTTCAAAAATAACAATAGGGCAGACGATTGCTGGACCACAAGGGTATTAGAAAACATGCTTAACTATCTATAGAGACATACTTTTGCTAGAGGCAACTTGTGGCCTGTTGTGGACGGTGTCAGCTTTTGATGACTGGGTGGAAGTGGCGGGTTTCGAGCCGGTGATTACCTAGGCCTAAAATAGCTTGACCATTATTAGCTATTAAGAACTTTATAGTGGGCCGATATGCTCATTGAATGTTATTTATGCTTGGCTAATGGGCGATGACTCTGGGTACAGGGACATGACTGGAAGCTATGCTGTGAGTTACTGCAAGGGCTGTATAGGCCCAGAGCTAGAATCATCCTTATCTAAGAGCTTGGTTTCCAGTGGCAGCCTGATAATAAACTCTGTTCCCGCATCAACTTCACTGCGGCAGATGATGCTTCCCTTGAGCTTATGAGCCACCATGTTATATACGATATGCATCCCCAGGCCAATGCCTCCACTGTGGCGTTTTGTCGTGAAAAAAGGCAAGAAGATACTTTCCCTGACGTCATCACTCATACCACAACCATCATCACTATAGGCGATGGTGACAACATTTCCATTTAATTGCACTGCGATATTAATGGTACCTATGTCTGCATTCGCATAGCCGTGGATAAGTGAATTCATTATTAAATTTGAGAATACCTGCCAGAGGATTCCAGGATAGCTGCATAGCACTAGCTCCTCATCACACTCCCATTTTATAGCGATATTTTTTTTCTTTAAGTTAGGCTCAAGACTGATCAGTGTGTTTTTTAAAAATTGTGCAAAGGAAATACTTTGCAGTTCCTCTACATGCTGATCAGTTGCCACTGTTTTAAATGTATTGACCAGCTTTGAAACACGATCGAGGTTATTGATGGAGATGTCTATCCCGCGCTGATTTCCGGAAAAAAATCGCTCAAGGTCAGTGCGTTTAAGGGTGTTTTGTAGGAATAGTTTCTCCATATCCTGATACATTTCTTTAATGTGAGTCAGTGATGTCAAGCTTACGCCTAAGGGGGTGTTTATCTCATGAGCGACACCCGCTACCAATTTCCCAAGTGCTGCCATTTTCTCGCTTTCAATCAACTGATCCTGTGTCAGCTTCAACTCATCATAGGCCTCGCGTAGATGTATCGCTTGCTGGTCTCTATGCTCAACTATTTCTACATACTTGTTGTACCAATAAAAAAGTGTATGAATTTCTTTGAGTTCGTATTTTTTTTCATCGTAGCCAGAGATGCTTCTCTCTTTGTTTTGCATCGCACTACTAAGCGCCTGCAGTGGTTTGAGAACACGACGCCTGACGTTTATCCAGGCAAATAGAATAAAGATCAAAGAGAGGAGAATAAGTCCAGAAGCTATGAACAAGGTTTGATAGATGCCCTGCATAATTTGCTTTTCTGGGACCATAATAATGAATCGCCAGCCCGAGATATTTGAGGTGTGACTGACAAGAAAGAAAGGCTCTCCATTAATTTGCGTGTAATGGGGTACATCATCTTTTGGCGGGAGCATATTTGAGGCCACAGCGAGTCCGGTCATTGCAGGAACATCGTGAAAAATTACTCTATTGGTTTGATCCAGCACCAATAATGGCATGTTGTTGGTGCTTTCCTGTTTCAACATCTTACGGTATGAATGCGTAGAAAACGCCAGATACAAGTAGCCAATTTGCTCCTCTTGCATGGTTTCTTCATTAAGTCGATAGATTTTTTTAATAGCGGGTATCACTTGTTTATGCAGGGACTTCTTATTGATGTTCGACTGAATACCTGGCCAACAAAGCTGGCTTTCAGACAGTTGCGGGCAGCTTTCAACTTGCGACTGAAACAGCAATAGGTCAATACTGGTCACTTCGACTTCAATACTTAATGAATAGCTTCGTCCCTCATTGAGGATAAGAGATATAGCCGTCAAGCCGTCTAAGCTAAAATATTGAGCAAGACTATCTTCAATAAGCGCATTTACCCTGATTTTACTGATAGAAGAAACTGAAGTGTCTTCAAACAAGACATCCAGCATATTAGAGTCCGATGCAATATGATTACTTACCGAAACAATGGGTTTCTGGAGATTAATCATCGATTTAGCTTTTTCTTTAACCATTTCGCTGGCAAAGTGAATGGCTTGTTCACGCACATAGTAATAGCTGATATATGCAGTAGCCCCCCCAAGCAACGCCACTGGTACCAAGCTACCAATTAGCCAAAAGAAAACTAGCCTGCCATTTAAGCTGTTAATCCATCCAGAAAAGAAATGTATCATTTAGCAGAGCCTTAATGATTTATTCAAGATGAATAATTAATTCAGGAGAGACCCAGGTTTCTGCTTTAACTTTATTGCCCTTAAGCAGCGCAACCGCGATTTTCACTCCTATAGCACCTTGTTGATATGACTGCTGATCAAGTGTCGCTTCCATCTTTCCCTCTTCAACCATCTTCTTTGCCTCGGGAATCGCATCATATCCAATCACCTTTATATCTGTGCGGCCTTTATCTTGTAGTAGTTGGCTGATAGCCAGAGCCATCACATCATTGGCACAGAAAAAAGCATCAAGATCAGGGAACTGCTCTATTAATTTCTCGCTAAGCTCATAGGCTTCTACAAACTGCCAATTAGCAGACTCTTCCCCATGCAATTTTCGCTGGTGGATTGACAGAGCTTTTCGAAAACCTGCAGCCCTGGCGTGGGAGACCGAGGATGAACTCGGCCCGAGGATAATATAGGCAGAAGATATGTCGGGGTTGTTTTCTAGTACACGCTCGGCCAATGCTTGAGCAGCTGCCTGGTTATCAATACCGACAAAGGGGATAGGATTAAGACCGACTTTTTTAGCTTGGGTAGCATTGATCTGATCATCCAGGTTAACCAAGACCATACCCTGATCTTGTACCTTCTTTAATGCCGGCAGCAGTTGTGCCGTTTTGGCCGGGACAAAAATAATTGCGTCAAACTCCTCCTCTTTAGCACTAAGTAGCATCTTTTTCTGTAGTCCGACATATGTTTCATTGGGGGTTCCTTTAGCGAGTAATGTTACCCCAAGTTCGTCTGCCGCCTTGCGTGCTCCTTGCTCCATCATTACATAGTAGGGATTACTCTGAGACTTTGTCAAAAGCATAATCTTAAGCGGTGCTGTATTCTCTTTAGAATCAGCTTTATTCGGTGTAGGGCTAGATTCATTTTGCTCTGGTGAGCAGCCAACCAGAAAAAAAAGTACTAGAGTAGTTACTGGAAGAAACAGATACTTGAAAGTCACAATACTATCCTCGGAGAAAATCTATAAATTCATATTAGAGGATCGGTATTACATGCGCCACCGCTGATTTGCTCAATACAGATTCGTGGTGCTGTCGTATGGGTACAGCTAACGTGATTGAGAATGCGAACAAATTGATACCTGGAGCAGTTATGGACGCTGTAGTGATGAGGTGTAGATTAATTTGTGTGCTTCAACGGTTAGTTTAGGGGGCTAATTACCCCTAGCTGCCAACAGGCAACTTCGTTAATATGCGCATCCACTTAAAGCCATGGAAATAACAACGATGAAGTTTTATGTAGTATGGAAAGGTCGTGAGACCGGAATCTTCACTGATTGGAATACCTGCAGGCGTCATGTCGATAAGTTTGCGGGTGCCAAGTATAAGTCGTTTAAAACCCGAGCAGAGGCTGAAGCCGCCTACAGCGGTAAGAGCGTAGCATCTACAGCTCAGGGTTCACCTCTTGCCGGCGACAAGCCAGAGACAGTCCCGAAGACCAAAAAGAAGTCTAGCGCCCAGACTGTTAAAACTTACACGGCTAAAGAGATTGCTGCGATAGAGGTTAATACAAAAATATTTACTGATGGTGGCTGTGAGCCTAATCCTGGCAAAGCTGGGTCTGGCATTGCTGTCTATCACCATGAGGTTGTCACCGAGCTGTGGTACGGCTTATACAACCCAGCAGGGACTAACAATACCGCTGAGTTAAACGCACTGTACCAAGCTCTGATCATGGCTGTGGATAATATTGCCCAGGGGAAGTCAGTCGCTATCTTCTGTGATTCGAAGTACTCCATTCAGAGTGTCATCCAGTGGGCTATCGGTTGGGAGAAAAACGGCTGGAAGAAGAAAACAGGCGAAATAAAAAACCTCGCGTTAATCCAGGAGATGTTCGCATTGCATCAGACGATCAAGAATGAGGTGCAAGTGCTTCACGTGAATGGTCACGTAGGTGTCGAGGGGAATGAGCTGGCGGACCGGATGTCGATAATGGCTATTGAATCACGTGAAGTTGATTTCTCTTTGTATCGTGGCGAGATGGGCGTAAAGGAAATCTTAGCGATGCGAGCTGGGTAACAACGCTGTGCCGATAGTATCCAGCTGATTAAAAATGTAACTCGTATATTTTTCCGACCTGATGGTAGTAACTCCATAGCAGAAGAGACGCTCGACCAGGTAGCTTGTGCTCAGTTTTCTCTGCGAAAATACCATTCCATCTGCCTTAGGTTGTCTCGCTAGAGGATTTATAGGATATCAATTGAGAGAACTATGCGTATATGATTGTCCAAAGGCAAGGCATTTTAAGTTGACCAGGGTTGCTTTTAATCGGGTAGCAAACCTATAGGGAACAGGTGCGGAGATCTCCAACCTCAATGAAGGGTCGAGAGTGACAGCTAGGAAGCTACTCCCGCTGTTGAGTAGATGATAACGACTTTGTGTTATGAACAGACAAAACAGCTAACAGGTTCACATTGTTGAATGTTTCCCTATAGTGAACTGCGTCTTCACAGACATTTAATACTTGATTGCAGATTCTGAGAATAACAAGAACAAAAAAAGCACACTTTTTTTTGTGAAGAAAACTCTATATTTCACTGGGGGATAGGAATCTAAAAATAATTAAGAAAAGACTAGCATCCTTCAAAGCTAGTCCCTATAATCCGTCCCACTTCTTTAGGACTATAGCTCAGTTGGTTAGAGCGCTACCTTGACATGGTAGAGGTCGGCAGTTCGAATCTGCCTAGTCCTACCAAACTACTACTTATAACACCTTGATATACTAAGGTTAATAAGCCCGCACCGTAGTTTGTACACTGTCTTGTTTTTAACACAGCACACTTTTTAGCACACTAACTTCGTTTAAATTACCAAGTTATTACTGCGTCTGAAGCACTGTGATGCTAGCAGGAATCACTATGTGCACTATCAGAGAACTTACCTCCAGTAACGGTACAACTAAGTATCAAGCCATCGTCCGTGTTAGCGGATACATTCCTAAATATAAAACTTTCAAAGATTAATCTATTGCTACCGAATGGGCTGACACCTTAGAGAATTCTCTCAAAGAGACAACCTACAAAGCTACTGATGCCTTTCAATTAGCACAGGTATTAAATAAGCACACTTCAGCACAATTTCCAGCACACTCCGATCTACAAACAGCTAAGCAACATCAACTCAATGAAATGCTTTGGACGTCAGCACAACTACCGTTTATACGAGGTCTGATACCGGCCTCTCTAAACACGCTTTAAACCATGTATAATCAATAAATCAATAACTTATAACTGTTTCGCGCAAGACTTGTGCACTCGTGTGGGTTTATTTAGGCTTAACTGATTAAGACCAGCAGTCCAATAAAGAGATAATTTATTATGCTACGTACAAAGAGTTATAAGTAACAACTAGTAGTTAAAGAAAGCTCTTAGAGAGTAATGGCTAGAGGCGTAAACAAAGTAATCCTAATAGGCAATGTTGGCGATAACCCTGAAGTTCGTTATCTCCCTTCTGGCAATGCTGTAACGAACATCACTGTAGCTACTAGTGAAACCTGGAAGGACAAACAAAACGGCCAAAAACAAGAGCGGACAGAATGGCATCGAGTAGTTTTCTTTAATCGCCTGGGTGAGATAGCTGGTGAGTACTTACATAAAGGCTCAAAGGTTTATATCGAAGGCGCGTTACGAACGCGGAAGTGGCAGAGTCAGGACGGACAAAATCGTTACACAACTGAAATCATAGCTAGTGAAATGCAGATGTTGGACTCCAGGGGGCAATGAAGTTTTGAAAACTCGCAAGAAAAAGAGAATTAACCCCGCCCAGGTGAAACCCTGCTCAAAATGTAGCAATACAGGATTGTGCCCGAGCATATATGGGGGAGTGATATGCTAGCCTTGTGACGGTAATGGTGTATTCGATAACGATACCGGCGATACCGTAGATAAAGAGCTTTGGGTTATAGAGCTGCTAAAAATTCTGAAAAAGCAGGATCTGCAAATAGCCTGGTACAAACAGAAGCAAAAAGTACAAGAGAAAGGCTACTTTGAAGACTTAAAAACTGTTAATGGCGGCAGGCTAAGACTTGATTAACACCTGGAACCAAGAGATTTAACTATGGCTGAAATAGTTACAAATGATACACCTGGTTACTCGAACAGTGGGCTAAATGGTCCCGGATCAATTCCGGTACATCGATAGGATATCCAAAGCGAACTCCATTTTCTCGGCTCAGCGGAGGATCAGGGACTGTTTTTGTAATAAGCGACGATGAAGCTATTGTTATTGATATGGCGGTAGCCAAGCTCTCAATGCGCGATGTAGAGATGGGTAATGTACTAACGTTATATTACTTTAGTGGAAGTAACCTTTCCCTTGTTGCTAGGGTGTTAGGAATTGGACGTAACAGAGCAAATGTTTTAGTTCAGGCGGGTACCGCTTGGATAGACGCAAAATTAGAAGGGAAGATGGTAGGGTAATCAGCCCTTTTAAATTGAAGCCAAAAGTATAAGAAAAATCTTATAATATCTCTTGAAAATACATTATCTGTCATGATTAAAAGCCACTACAGTTATTTTAGATGATCTATCGCAACACGAAAAATAATTATTATTAATGCAAACAATCCAATCCTTATTAGTGCTGCCTTCTAGCGAGCATGAATAAGGAGCCAGAATGACGTCGCCGAATTTTTACACTTTATTGCAGTACTTATAATTAAGTAGCATATTAGCAACAATAAGAAAGTTTGTTTAATCAGAAAACGTATATATTGTTCAAAATATATACTACTATTTATCTGTTATGTGATTATAAAAAGAATAAAATATATTTATTTGTGAGCATGTTTATTTATTCCTTTCATGTAATACGCCGCTAGTAAACGGACAAAATACTGCTGTCACCCAAAGTGACCAATAAAAATTATAAAAATTATAAAAAATATAGGTATTACTATGCGTAAATTAATACTCTTAATCACTATTAGCCTATTACTGCCATTAGAGAGCGCCCATGCAACACTGGCTGAGGGTGTTACTAATTTGCCAGGTACCACTTTCCAGCCTGTGGGAACGGGAGCGATCACAATAAAAGACCCCGAAAAGGTTGAATCAGGCTTTAAAGTTCCTGATACAAAATCAGAAGTGAACATAGAAGAAATGCTCGAGAGCGTCGTAAGAGGGCGCGTGAAGCCAATCTTAAGAACCCCCCGCCGTAAGGCCGGGGTTGAGCAGATTCCGGAAGTAGCTACGTTAACTAAAGCGGTAGCAGGCGCTATAAATAATATGAACACAACGGATACGAAAGCTAGGGCTACTACTAGAATATTAGGAGCTTATCTGATAAACATGTTGAAACAAAAGAATCCAGATCCTGCTGAGCTAGCCAAGGCGGTAGCGGATATACTAGAAAATATTAAACCAGCGGATAAACAGGCTATAACCAATATTGTATTTTCCGTCTTAAAAAAAGAAAAAGATGCCATTAAACTTGGTAAGACCTTAAGAAAGAAAGGCGTTGGTCAAGACATTATCACGCAGGCAGCTTTGAATTCAGGTTTTACTAACCTTTTTGGTGCTACAACCGGGACCGCCATCACCTCTTGCGATATCACTGAAGCTGTTATTAGTGCTGCGTCTAAAGATGCAGTCGTAGACATTGTTGCAGCGGCATTTTTAGCAGCTCCAGCGGAGCAGTTAGCCAATATTGCAAAATGTGCTGCCGATGCCGGTGTTTCGGATGTAGATATCACTCAGGCTGTACTGCTTGCTGGAATCGATCCAACCCTCATTCAACAACCAACTGCTGCTGGTAATCCCAATCAAGCCCCAGTAGTTACGCCGATAGCGCCTCCTGCATTTGGCTCCCCGGCAGGTACGCCGCCTACAGACACCCCAGCAGTTACGCCGATAGCGCCTCCTACATTTGGCACCCAAACTGGTGGCGGTGGTGGCGAGCAAGCAAGCTCAAGCTAAATCAAACTTTTATGTTTAATGTCAATAATATGATGCCAATTAAAGAAAATTAGAGAAAGTTAAGTCGCGGTATCATTGCCTTGTTTATTAGCAGGGAATTATGTGCAAAAACACAGCCTGTATAGATGATCATATTTTTTTGCATGTCTGCGCGCAACAAAGTAGCCTAAAACACATAGGCTGTAGAAGTACGTCAACACAGAACCTCGCTAAATAGCGGGGTTTTTTTATGTCTGCAATTTGGAAATTCCCGATGACTGAATTGGTGACTTGGGACACTAACCCAGCAGAGATATCAGCACTGTACATCTCTTGAAATGACGCCACAATGTCTCTTGTGCTCATGCCTTTCGCATACAGGCATAATATTTGGTCGTCCATGCCAGTGATACGAGACTGGCCTTTTTTAACTATCTGCGGCTCAAAAGTACCGTTGCGATCTCTAGGTGTTTGCAGCTCAATCTCGCCATGACTACCTTTTAGAGTTTTTGAGGAAGAACCATTACGACTATTACCGCTATGGTGACCTTCTGAGGCATTTTTATCGTAGCAGAGGTAATGGTTGATCTCGACTTTTAAAGCGGCTTCTACCGTTAATTTAGTAAGGAATGCGCTTAACTGGCTCAGATCTTCAGGGGTCTTGAGATCTTTAGCCGAATTCTTCGGCCATCGCTTGTAGTTTTTTGTGGTCCATTAAGTTGCTCATAATTATACCTTTTGTATAGGTCATAGATTATGAACAGTTACACCATTACTTTTACAGCCTCCAATGAATTGGCCATATACAAAATATTCACTCTTGCAATATCCTATTCAAATTCACTAAAAATCACTCTGTTTTCTACAATTGCAAAAATATTACTGCTGTTTAGAAATGCTTATTTAGAAAGTGCAGTTCAATTTTTAATTTTTGAGACGATACTACTTAGTAATCTAGCAATTTTTACAGCGTACAGCCTCTCCAGGCGAACTCTCTTATTCCAAGATACCCATTTAGTAGTGTTGTCTGGGTATTTTTAGTTTTTTAATAAGACTTCCAACTTCCAACTTCCAACTTCTCAGATCAACAGCTTATCGTCACTGTCAGTCAGTGGCATAGGTTTGGCGATTGCATAGCCTTGCGCGTAATCGACCCCAATCTCTTTTAAGCACTGTAGTATTTCTTCAGATTCGACAAACTCTGCGATGGTTTGTAAATTCATAACATGACCAATTTGATTGATCGACTGTACCATCGCACGGTCTATTTTATTTGTAGCCATATCTTTGACAAAAGAGCCGTCAATTTTTAAGTAATCAACCGGAAGGTTTTTTAAGTAGGCAAATGAAGAGAGGCCGCTGCCGAAATCATCCAGAGAAAACAAACAGCCATGTTGTTTCAAAGTGCGAATAAAATGACTGGCCGATGCTAGGTTGGAAATGGCTGCAGTCTCGGTTATCTCAAAGCAGATCATGCCCCCGGGGATTTGCTGCTTAGTTAACTGGTCACAGATGTAGTCGAGGGTATCTGCGTCACTGAGAGAGTGGCCTGAGAGATTGATGGCCAATTGATAGTCATCTTTTATGAGCATTTTCGCATTATTGCTGATCAATTCAAAAACCTTACCAATCACCCATCGGTCAATGGCCGACATTAAGTTGTAGCGTTCTGCTGCCGGAATAAACGCCCCCGGTGCTATGATCTGACCGTCGGTATCCAACATGCGGATCAAAATTTCTATATGGTGGATATTGTCCGACTCCCACACTGGGCTAATCGCCTGGAAATAAAGCCGAAAGCGCTGTTGTTCAATGGCACTTTGGATACGGGTCACCCATTCCATTTCTCTTTGTCGCACAGCTGCTTCGCTGGCATGGGTGTGATAGACATGCACTTGGTTGCGACCATTATCTTTGGCGGCATAGCAGGCGGTGTCCGCATCGCTGAGCACTTGTTCGACGCTTTCGCTCTGAGCGTTGACTTCTACCAAGCCAATGCTGACGCCAATAGCAAAAGATTTATCGTCCCAGCAAAATCGAAAGTTACAAATGGATTGCCGAGTTTGGTTGGCGATACGCAGCGCCACTGGCGCCGGGCAGTTGAGTAGTTGGATGCCAAATTCGTCGCCACCTAAGCGTGCCAGTGTATCGTTGGAACGAATATGTGAGGACAATAACAGTGAAACTTGTCTTAACAGCTCATCACCTGCGACGTGGCCGCAAGTATCGTTGACTACTTTGAACTGATCCAGATCTAAATAGAGTAAGGCGTGTTGCCTGTCGCCCTCGCGGGCATCTATCACCATGTCGGTTAATTTTGCATCAAAGTAATTGCGGTTGTATAAGCCGGTTAAAGTGTCATGGGTAGCTTGCCAGCTGATCTGTTGCGACAGCTTTCGGGCACTGCTGACGTCGCGAAACACTACTACTGCGCCGATTATTTTTTTGTTGGTATCGCGAATTGCGGCGACAGATTCTTCTATTGCAATACAGACCCCATCTCTGTTATTCAGGACTAATTCATGGCTTTCATTGTCCGGCGCTTCGTCATTGTTTAGGCAGCATTCAACAAAGTCTATATCTTCTTCTCCCTTCTTGGTCATCACGCTGAATACTTGCTTCAGCGGTTTTCCCTTGCTCTCACCTAGCGACCAGCCGGTCATTGTTTCCGCGATAGGGTTCATGTAATCGATGTAGGATTGCAGATCAGTAGTAATAACGGCATCGCCGATAGAAGATAAAATAGCGTGGGTGTGCATTTCTTTGCTTCGATACTCGCTGGAGCGCTGGCGTAATAGTTGATCACGAGCCTTTGCCGGGCTGACATCGAAAACATGCACCATGCATAGCTTTCCCTCCCCTAACACAGGTTTAACCATGATCATTTGCGACATGATTTGGCCTTTTGCCTGCTCGCTTTCAGTGCGGTACAAAGGCAGCGGATGAGGGTTTAGTTTTGATGATAAAAGTGACGCCATGCCTTTGTTGATGCAATCGGTTATAGATTGCATCAAACGCAGCCCCTGTAAATCGGGGAATATTTCTTCTAAGGCCTTGCCCAAGGCGAAACCGGCCTCAATGTTCGAACTCCTGACCATCCATTGATTCCAGCAAATTAACTTGGAATCTTGATCGATCACAAAAATACCGACATTACTCTGATCGACGATTGCCGCGTAAATATCTATTTTATCGCGCTTTACAGTGGGGGCATTGGGAGGGGATGACGATAATTTTGTTGTCGACGAGGGATCCATAGGAAGCCTAAACAATCTCTTCCAAATATAAGTCTATTTGTTCAGAGAGGGCATTAACCGAATCAACGTTCATCAGTAGGGTGAGGTACCCGTTAAGGTTGGTCTGCTGCAGAATAAAATCCATGTGTAAGAGTAGTAGTCCATCGTTTTCTTGCTGTTCAGTATTCTTTGAGCCCAGCAGCTCGCTACAGTCGCCTTGAGTATATTCCGGTAGGCCATAGATAAGATTTTGTTTTAAGATGTTGGCTAGGCTGCCTAAACAGGCATTGAGAATGATATTACCTACTTCCGTTAGCGCCTCCTGCTCCATCTCAGTAATGGTTTCCAGTGGCAACTCTTCGTCTTTTAGTAGTGCACGAACCAGTTCCCGGCTTCTGGACTCGGGAAATATCAACAGTGCATCGCCCCAGAAAGAGCCTTTAAAGGATTCTTTTACCCCGGTAACATGTTGGCTTCCAACGATATTTTGGATGCGCTCAACTGCCTTTTCCTGGGCGATATATTCGACACTGGGCACAGATAAAGTCACGGTTTCTCCGACCATCTGGCTCAGTGATGCCGCGGCGCTGCCCATGCCAATATTGAATAGTTCAGAAATAACATCTTGTTGAAAGTCCGTTAGCACTATCATGATATTAGCCCTCGATAACACTTTTCACAAAACTCTGAATTTTCTCTAGGGTGATAGGTTTTTGAATGAAAGATATGCCCATACCTTCCGCCTGCTCACGTATACTATCTTGAACGTTAGCAGTGACCAGTGCCATCTGTGCATCGGGGTTGCGGATCTTAAGTTTGCTGGCGAGTGTCAGGCCGTCCATTCCCGGCATATTGTAGTCAATTGACATCCAGTCAATATGAGTCACCTCGCACTTGCCCAGAGCATCGGAGCCGTCACAGGCCTCTATAATTTGCCAGTCAGGTTGTAATTGAGTGACAAATTTTCGTAACACCATACGCGAGAGTCGACTGTCATCGACTATTAATATCGTTTCTCTTTTCACTGAAATCTCCTTGACATGAACTCGCTGCTCCGATAGCCGCTGCTATTGACAGTTATGTTCGCATCTTCCCTGAGAGCCTTTAGTTGAGAGCATGATAACACAGAAGAAAGCTGCCCACAGATCGGCGCCAGAGGGAAAAACACAATAATCGGCAGCAGACGAGCTATGCTATTGATTAGAGTTTACTTCTCAAATATTTGGGAAAATTAAAAAAACTACAATTAGGAAAAAGGCTTTCGTTACACCATTGATCACCTAAAAAATTTCCCGATGCCCTTGAGAATTGTATTTTATTGCATCCAACGTTGAATGTTGGTCGGTAAACGGGTTTTAATCTTTGAAGTGTTAATAAGGGGGCTTTTAGGTGTTTATCGATCAGCAAGTCGCATCATATGCGTCATCACGATTTTCCCTAATAGCAACCTGTCTCTCTAAAACCCTCTCCCAATACCCATCTTCTAGTAGGATGTACAGTTTTACCTGATCACCCAAACAGGAGGGCAATGAGCAAGATCGTTGCAGCGAAGAGATTGACCAGGTGGGAGTCCCTGGCTTGTCTTTCGATTATAATGCTTGCCTGGAGGCTATCCTTACCTCAACGCAGACCACATGCTCTGGAGTCCCCCGTACATGATCGAGTACGGCGTAGATAAATACTATGACTCCCAACATCTCCATTCCCTCTTCGAGGGCGGTCCACATGTTGTAGTGGAGAGAGTTAACTTCACTGTCGGTGAAGTGTTCAACGCCCACCGCGCCACCGCCATAGAGGGCACCTGCTAGAAGAAATAACAGACCAGTGCGCCATCGATGAGCCCAAAGAAATGGCAAATAGCTTAAGCCAACCAGGGCCAGGATGGGAGCGGCAATTACCGTCCAAGGGGTATCTCCCAGCATGCTATTCAACCATTCATGCATACCTACTATCTCATCAATGGATAAAAAGCAGAAACCGATTCCCAGTATCAACCACCATCGGCTCCAAGCTTCTTTCTGGGCCCGCAACACTCCTGCTCGGTGTATAAGCAGTATCGCTGCCATCATTAATAGCGCAGCGTTGAACCAGGTACCAAAGCTCTCTTCTTCATCGAGATCGAAGAACGCAAGCTGCCAGTAATGAAATCCGAATCTCTCCTTTAAGCCGAGCGCATCATTGAAGTTCGCCTGCATGGCAAGTACATGCACAACAATTAATATCGCCAATACGATGACTAGTTTTAGCGCAATTTTCTCTGGGCTAAGAGTATGGACGGACAATTGTTTCATGGAGCTATCCTAGGTACGCTACTTGACTCGAAAATTTAGCGGCTATATTAACACAGCTCGGGAAGCTGATAACTTGCAGCATCCAACTTCGCCAGAATTGCCTGCTTGCCGGTGAGCCCAATAGAGTCAGCTTCGATGGCCTCGTCCGGCAGCTGCTTTTGCAATGATCTTGCTGCAGTGAGCTAGACCCGGCCCTATTGGTCATGATAACTGTAACGGCTCAATAAACTTGGACATTATAATGGGTAAAGATACTGGTAAGGGTGAAAGAGCACTGCGCACACACAACATGTTGTGGCGAGGTAAACCCCCACTCATTGCAAGGTTTTAGATAGGAATCACTTGTCACGGCCTGTTGTGGAATAGGATCGATCGCTTGAGGAGCCTGTCGCAGATTACCAGGTGACTGTCTACTAGACTCTGACCCAAGATAAACGGCTTACAGGTGAACTCAATTATACCAAGATATCCATTTAGCATTGCTATCTGTATATTTTTGAGTTTTGAATGAAACTTCCAACTTCCAACTTCCAACTTCCAACTTCCAACTGTCAGTCAGTTATAGGCTTAACTATAGCTATATAGGGAAGGTTGCGGTATTTTTGCGCGTAATCTATACCGTAACCTACTACAAATTCGTCAGGTATACTAAAACCCACCCAATCCACATCGACTGCAACCTCACGACGGCTAGGTTTATCTAGCAATGTGCAAAGGGTCAGTGATTTAGGATTACGCAGCTTTAACATATCGACCACTTTTGACAAGGTATTACCGGTATCAATGATATCTTCCACGATAATCACATCCCGCCCTTCAATACTCTCCGTCAAATCTTGGACAATTTTTACGTCGCGGCTACTTTCAGTGCTATTACCATAACTAGAGGCGGTCATGAAATCGATGGACATCGGCAGATCAACCGCTCGGCACAAATCGGACATAAATATCGCAGAGCCACGCAGCAGCGCCACCATTAATAAATTTTCGGAATCTTGATAATGGGTTTGAATTTTCCGCGCAAGCTCTTCAACTTTTTGTTTGATTTGCTCTTCGGAGATCATTACTTCAATGGTGTGTTTTATCACGGGTAGCTCACTTTTTGTATTCATCAAAAGAGCCAATATCCTAATCAATTCTAGGGCTAGCGTCCAGATGATATGTCTGGGTGACGCTGTTTAATTCTAATATAGGGTTGATCAGTCTGCCGGGAAAATGGACTGCTTGGCCATTTATAAGTATCAATAAAGTTGAGTATATTGATTTTAAGGAACAGAGAGCTTTGTGTTAATCTAGGAGTGAAATTGAAGGTCGTTCAAAGAATTTTTTAGGCAATGTACGGTTACGCAGAGCCCGTTACAGGGTCGTGCTAGAACAATTTAATCGGTGGAGGCCTGGCCTTCTGAAAAATAATTGATTGGTAAGATTAAAAGTATAGCTTTGTAGTGCTTGATATTTCGATCGGACGAAGTCGGCCCCGAACAACAAATATTGACGCTCGGAGGCCGATAGGCTGACAATAGTGGCTTTTGTTAAGATGTGAGTCGTTACTCTTATACCTATTCATTAATAGGCTTCACTCTGGTCATCCTTGTGGACTATTCATTAACTAAGGTTACTGATTACCTTTGCCGTTGCCACTGTTACCACCACCTCTGTGATGGCCGTTACCGCCGTTATTACCGTTATTACCGTTATCATTTCCTCCGTGAGCATTTGTATTAGAAGGATTGTTGTCGTGACCATTACCAGCGCTATCCCCATTTGGGTTGCCGGCCATAGCACCTGCACTCAAACCAATGGCAAGTACAGCAGCTGAAACAATTGCGAAAAACTTTTTCATTATGTTTCTCCATGCTCCCACTTGGCTTCTCGCTGCACGATGAAAGCTGTCGTGTAGCAGATAGAGTAAATATATTTTACCTGAGAAATCGGTAGCTGGAGGCTACTCGATATTGTCTCAATACAGTTTTTTCAACTGTTTATAGGGGGTTGTTTATTACCTTGAGATGTATGACAACATAGTAGAAATGACAAGTAAATAAGTATTCTCAAATTGCGTTTCAATATGAATCATTACTGTCGTATTGTTATTTCTGATAACGATAAACTGGCCATAAAAGTCTTTAACTATAATGTGATAGTACCCATCATCAGCGGCTGAATATCAGAGATAAGAATAATTACTATTTGCATGGCTTTAGCAGGCGCTGCACAGCTATTAGAATTCTAAACAAAGTTCGACAGACGTATAGACTCTTCTATAAAACCAATTCTTAATACCGAAAATCTTGCGACAAAAATGTCTCAAGGTGACTTTTCCATTGCAGTGGAAGCGGGTGATACAGATGAAAAAGGCAAGATGCAAAGCGCACTGTCTAAGATGAAAAATAATATTGCCAGTGCGTTAGGTATAGTACAAGAGAGTGCAATTATCCTCTCCAATACATCGGCAGAGACATCAGTGATTTCAGAGCAGACACTAACCAATACCGAGTTGCAGAAAAATTTCATGCTAGAGTGCAAAAATGCTGCAGACAGGCTGTCTTCTTCAGTGATAGATATAACAGAAGATTCTAATACAGCAGCGCAAGCAGCTAAGCAGGTTAATGAAGATGTAAACAGTAGCCTAGAGGTTGTACAAGATAGCATTAAAGCCATTAATGTACTCTCTGATGAGGTGAATTCTGCAGGAGAAGTTATCAAGCAATTAGCTGTGCCCAGCGACACAATTGGCAATGTTGTCTCCGCTATCAGAGCAATCGCAGAGCAAACTAATCTGTTGGCTTTAAATGCAGCCATTGAGGCTGCTAGGGCGGGGGAGCAGGGGCGTGGATTTGCCATAGTGGCAGTTGAAGTTAGAGCGCTGGCTGTTAATACACAGCGATCTACTCAAGAAATACAAAAAATAATCGAACAATTTCAATTAGGTACGGCTAAGGTTGTAGAAGACATTGCACGGGGGACTAGTAAAGCTGAATCGAGTGTTGAGCAGGCGAAGCAGGCGGCATAGCTATACAGAGAATCAACAAATCGAGTAGTTTAACCATGGAAGTGAACTCGAAAATCGCTGAATGGGCCCAAGATCAAAAATCCGCCTCTGCAGATATTATTCGCAATATTATGAATATTTCTGAATTGGTAGCAAAAACAGTATTGGTGCAAGTGAAGTTTCTAAAGCCAGTGTTGATGTGACACAACAAGCCACCCAGCTGAGAACAGAGGGAAAACATTAAGCTATAGAGGTCAGGCAGCCAATAAATGCGCTGTTTGTAAAAACACCCAGCAAGTTTTACTGGCTGGGTGTTTTTGGCATGTTAAGAACCGCTATGGATGGCGGTTATAACGCAAGCGTTAAATAGCTAAATACTTGTGCATCAGATCTTTGTCATCCAATACTTCTTGGGCCAAACCATCAAACACAATTTCTCCTGTGTCGATAATGATAGCCCGGTCAGCCAATCTCAGTGCTGCTACTGCATTCTGTTCGACGATAATAGTGGTTATACCCAGTCCTTTTATTTCGTTGAGGATATTTTCAATTTCTTTGACAATCACTGGTGCCAGCCCCTCGTAGGGCTCATCCAACAACAGTAATTTAATGTCGCGGGCCAGGGCGCGGGCGACGGCTAACATTTGTTGCTCGCCGCCAGATAAGGTGCCTCCATCTTGCAACCGTCTCTCTCCCAGGCGTGGGAAATGTTTATAGATGCGCTCCAGTGACCAGCCGATAGGCTCTTCTATTTGCGCCAGCAAAATATTTTCCTCTACCGTCAGTCCTGGAATAATCCATCGATCTTCAGGCACCAGTGCCACACCCTGCTGAGCGGCCTCAAAGGATTTCATTTTGTGCAGTGGCTGGTGGTCTAACCAGATTTCTCCATGGCTAACTAGCGGACTAGAAAGTCTGGCGATAGAGCGAAGAATCGAAGTTTTTCCGGCCCCATTTCTACCGAGTAACGCCAGTATTTCTCCCTCTCTAACTTCAAAACTGACGCCTTGGACCACATAGCTTTCGCCGTAATAACTATTCATCTCCCACACGGAGAAGAAGGCAGGTGAGCCCCCTTTACCAGTGACAGGTTGTTTGACCGGGGCGATGTGACTTTTGCTCATATTTTGACTCCTCCCAGATAAGCTTCTTGAACCAGTTCGCTCTCTCTCATTTCCTGGGGAGTGCCCTCGGCTATTATGGTGCCTTGTGCCAGCACCGAGACACGGTCAGCAAGTGAAAATACTACATTCATATCGTGTTCAATGATCACTTTAGTCATGCCTGTGGCTTTTATTTTTTTCAGAATTTCAATCGTCTGATTAGTATCGGCCCTGGCCATGCCTGCGGTGGGTTCATCCAGCAATAGTAGTCTCGGCTTTTGCACCAGGCACATGGCTAGTTCCAGCCGTCTTTTATTACCGCGAGACATTGCTCCGGCACGATCATAGATCTGGCTGGTCAAATTCATCTCTTCGATAATCCGCAGGGCCTCCTCTTCGACATCCTTTCGCTGATTGAGATCTTGAATCGGATTAAAGGAAAACTGTCCGTCGGCGTGGGCGAGGGCGGGGATCATAACATTTTGCAAAATATTCAGATCTTCAAAAATCTGCGGGGTTTGAAAAACCCTGGAGATGCCCAACTGACTAATTTCATGCGGGGCCTTACCGGTAATATTTTGACCGTCAAATTCGACGCTGCCAGTGTCGGGGGTTAACTGCCCGATACAGACATTCAGCAAGGTGGATTTACCTGCTCCGTTGGGACCAATAATTGCGTGCACCGTCCCCTCTTCAATGGTCAAATTTAGATTATTTAATGCCTTCAAACCGCCAAAAGTTTTTAGCACATTTGTGACTTGTAATACGGCCTTACTCGCCATGATTTGCTCCCGTATCTACTTCTTTTGTTGATTTTTTTGGACTTTTTCTAAAGTAGCTGCTGATTTTTTGATAGCCGATTTCCACCCCTTGCAAGACCCCTCGTGGCAGGAACGCGACCACAAACATAAACAGTAGGCCCAAGGTCAAGTGCCATCCCTCGCCGACGAAAAGCGAAGAGATTCCGACCATGATATCTTCTAACCATTGTGGGAAGAATGCATAAAAACTGTGCAGATCTACCTGGTTAACCGCGGAGAAGATATTTTCGAAATACTTAATGATAATGACGCCGAGTAACGGGCCAAATAAAGTCCCAACTCCACCGAGTATGGTCATTAGTATGACCTCACCGGATGCGGTCCACTGCATTCTTTCTGCTCCGGCTAACGGGTCAGTTGCCGCTAACAGGCCACCGGCCAGGCCAGCGTACATTCCCGAGATAACAAAGGCGGTCAGTAAGTAGGGCTTAGTGTTAAAGCCTAAGTAGCGCATTCGATTTTGGTTGGATTTGATCGCCTTGAGTTTTAAGCCAAAGGATGAGTTAAATATTTTCAGTGAAATATAGAAGACAATAATCATGATCACAGCGGAGATATAAAACCCGGAATAACCACTGGTCTCTATACCAAAGAGTGACGTAGAAGGTAGTCCTTCACCGGCCTCAGTAAATAACCTGTCCAGAACCCGCGGATCACTTTTAGCCAACTGCAGGCCAGTTTCACCGTTAGTGATAGGCGTGAGCACAGAGTAAGCCAAGTTATAGCACATCTGCGCGAAGGCCAAAGTCAAAATGGAGAAGTAAATGCCAGATCTGCGCAGGGCGATATAGCCCATGGCGACGGCAAATATCCCTGACATCATAACACTCAACAGGATCGCTGGAATAATGTTCATCGACAGCAGTTTGAATGACCAGACCGCGGTATATGAACCGACTCCAAGGAAAGCTGCGTGGCCAAAGGACAGGTAACCTGTCAGGCCAAATAAAATATTATAGCCAATGGCGAAGACCCCAAAGATGACAAACTTCTGCAAGATGTCGGGATAAGCGGCGCCAAACGGAGACATCCAGATCGGCATGGATAATACCACTGCGGAGAAAATAGCCATTATCACCCAGTGTTTTTTCAATAATTTTTTCATATTAATTTTCAAAAACCC
The DNA here is from genome assembly GCA_013215505.1 of Oceanospirillaceae bacterium. Lineage (GTDB taxonomy): Bacteria > Pseudomonadota > Gammaproteobacteria > Pseudomonadales > Balneatricaceae > Rs1. Next base: position 97,388 of record JABSQZ010000011.1, on the reverse strand, counting down.
CCTTAACACCCATCAGTCCTCGTGGTCTGACTAACAGAACAACTACGGCAACTAAATAAATTATGATTTGATCAATACCCGGAATGATCTCTTTGACTTCATTCAACGAGGCAAAAGATTGCAGTATGCCCAGTAAAAATCCCGCTGCGACAGCGCCTGGCAGAGAACCCATGCCACCTACAACTACCACTACGAAAGTAAGTACCAGAAAATCCATACCCAGATGGAAATCTGGAGGTACTATAGGCGCGTACATCACTCCGGCGACACCGGCCACTACAGCAGAGAGGCTGAAAACGATGGTAAAACGCCGCTCGATGTTGATCCCTAACATACCGACCATTTCCCGATTTTGAATCCCGGCTCTGACCACCATGCCAAACGTGGTGAATTTGAGAAAGGCAAACACCGCACCAATTACACAGAGGGAGAACCCTAAATAGATCAGACGCCACCAGGGGTAGACGACATTGTCACCTAAACCAAAGTACTGGCCGATATTGGCACTGCCAGAGACGATGTCCGGAGCGGGGGTGGGGATAGGGTTAGCACCAAAAATATGCCGGACTATCTCTTGTATGACAATCGCCATACCAAAGGTGAAAAGTATTTGCGAGGCGTGATCTCGCTTGTAAAAATATTGGATGAAACCGCGTTCCAACACCCAGCCCACTAATAACATCACCGGAATAGCGAAGAGAATCGATAGTGGCACCGCATAATCAATGATGGCTGTGCCTGTGTCCCCCCACCATATTTCTAAATAGGGCACCTCTTTGTAGGCATCAAAAAAGGTGATGCTTTCATCTTTAACTGATTTTGAAACAGTTAGTAATTTGTTAAAAGTTACCGCGCAAAATGCCCCTAGCATGAATAGCGCGCCATGGGCAAAATTGACGATTCCCAATGTGCCAAATGCTAATGTCAGTCCTAGGGCGATAAGTGCATAAGCGCCGCCTTTGTCCAAACCATTAAGTAGCTGTAAGAGTATTGCATCCATAAGATTAAACAACATCGCTAGTGTAGAGCGAAAATAAGTGGGCGTATTCAGGCAGTCAAACTATGATTTTTAATCTCATCCACAAAAGTCAATTAGATCAACTAATCATTTCGAAAATCAATTACAGCGCATGTTTTGTCAATCGCCAAGCGATCCGACAAAAGCAGCATTTAAAGCAAAAAACACCTAAAAAGCTCTGCAATATCAGCTATGGACATAGCGACGTGCAGCAGATTTCAGTTTACTCATTACTCTGAATGCACAGGGTCATCTTATGAGTAATATGATTTTTTATTGTAATTATCGAAGTTATGGACAGAGGCAAAAAACCAACTTAACGGACCAAAGACCCATTTTAGTTTTGCTCTAGGTTATATAAATCGTCAACTGCTACCTTTGAGCTGTAACAGCCGACGTCGTTCAATTAGGCTCTGGCCTGAACTATTCAGACCATGGCCTTTTACATCTGCTTAGCCCTTGTAAGGACCTAGCTCGCCACCAAAGATCTTGGCATCGTATTCAACTTGTGAACGCGGCACTTGTTGTACCACTTCGAGTAAATCAAACTGAGTCTGAGCTTTTTCATTACCTTTTACTACTAACACATCTTTGAAGCACTGATGATCTTCTGCACGGTATTCTGTCTCGCCGTTACCCATACCATCAAATTTATGGCCTTCTAATGCCTTTATAACTTCTGGCGGATAGAAAGTACCGGCTCTCTCACAGGCATCTGCATACAATAACGTTTGCACGTAACATGTGTGTGCTGCCTGAGAAGGTGGGAAGCCGTATTCTGCACCGAAGGATTTAACAAAAGCTTGCGAACCTTCATCTTGCAATGTCCAGTTCCAGTTGGTGGTTCCCAAGATACCTTTGATGTTATCTCCAGCGCCCTGCGCCATTAATCTAGAGAAAAGCGGTACGATAATTTGGAAATCTTTACCGTTAACTTGCTTGTCTCTGAGACCAAACTGCACCGCTTGTGTCAGTGAGTTGATCATGTCTTTACCGTAGTGGTTTAAGATTAAGACATCGGCACCTGAGTTTAATACCGGAGTAATGTACTGGGAGAAGTCACCGGCACCAACAGGAGTTCTAACAGTTTTGGTGGTGTTCCAACCTAGAGCTTCTGTGGTGTTTTTAATAGATTCTTCTTGAGTCCAGCCCCAAGTGTAATCAGCGGTAAGGTGATAGGCGTTACGCTCGTTGCCGTATTCCTTTTCCAATACTGGTCCCAGTGCTGCTCCAGACATATGCGCGTTAAAGAAATGGCGGAAACCATAGCGACGCTTGTCCTTACCAGTAGTATCGTTGGAGTGTGTTAAGCCTGCCATAAAGATGATGCCAGCTTCCTGAGCAAAAGATTGCTGAGCAATGGCTACTCCCGAAGATGATCCACCAGAGAACATGATGACTTTATCTTTTTCAATCATGCGTTTGGCAGATGCGCGGGCTGCGTCTGATTTGGTCTGAGTATCACCGGTAACAAAGGCAACTTTTTTCCCTAAGATACCATTACCTGTCAACATAGAAGGCTTCATGGTGTTCATCAGACCACCGTCTCCCTCCCCATTTAAATGCTTAACAGCTAACTTGTATGCTCTTAGCTCATCGGCGCCTTCGTCGGCATATGCACCAGATTGTGGAATGTTAAAACCCAGTGTAACAGTAGATAGTTTGCTAGGATCATTTGGGAAGTTTTTAGCCCAGGCATTACGGGTATAAAACATCGGCATTGCACCCGCTAGAGCAAATGCTCCACCGGCTGTTAATATTCTCCTGCGTAGCAGGTTTGTTTGTTGATCTTTCTTATCGCTCATTATTTTTATTCTCCAAGACTGACTTTAGACTAAAAGTTAGATGTCGATCTGTGTTTGGAAGTACCGCCAGGCTTTGGCGAAGTCTTCCTTTAAAGCCTAAAAAATTTACCACAGGTCTGAAAATATAGCTTATATACTTTAGTCTAAGTTGATTGGTGAGCGGAATAAAACACTTAAAATTTAATAAGTTATGATAAGTGCCAACATAAAATAAATTATTTATTGGTGGGCTTACGCTAGCTGAAAATATAATTTTTTTCCTGAAAAGTACTGGAATTAGCCTTCTTATTAGCTTGACCTTAAAAAAATAACTTGTATTACATTAGGTTATAGTTAAATTTGCGATTTACACGGAGTTTAGAGTGAGTTCAGTTGAATTATCAACAGTGAATAGATAGCTGTCTGTTTTTAGCTACTGCAATAGCAATTTTGCAATTAATTCCAAAGCTTGGAGAGTGTAATCATTACTGACTTTTGACTCGTTTTGTCCGGCAATTGTTTGCTGTTATTAGCGCTATAAGTTCAAGTAAATGGGCCAATAATTCGTGATAATAACCAAGGTATTCAAAAGTTGATTGCTGCTTTTGATTGATAAATTGGCCGTTACCTTGCAGCTCATTTTGCAGCTCAAAGGGCATTTTTGTGTTAATTATCTTCTGTTTGCAATTCAATATAGCATCGGATTAAAAAACCGTTTAAGCTTCAGCTTAACTATAAAGTTTCACTGGAAATAATTGTTGTAATACTGTCCCTATGAGTAAATCGAATAACTCAAAACAGCTGCTGTATATACTATTGGTTTTAGCCGTAATTGCAGCCATTGGTCTTTATTTGACCAAAGATGCGAGCTCAAAAAGAGCCAATCTAACGCCCTATGGGGTATTTAAGCAAAAATCTAATCAAGAATATCAGATGACTGTTTATTATTTTCCCTCGAGTAAAAATGCCGCAGCGGCTCTGACTTTCTACTTTACTGAACATGGTTATCCTGTGGATATGCAGCCCGCTGCTAAAATCCCTGCGCTGAATGGGTCGAGAATAACTCCCAGCCATATCTTTTATCATCACGAAGATTTTTCTAAGGCGATGGAGATAAAACAACTGATTGAAAAAGTCCTTGGATATCCGGTAAATGCCTATCGTTTTCGGGAGTATTTAAGCGATGATTCGATGATGATGGTGTTCACTGAAGCCAGAGAACATGCTAATTAGTGCAGAATGCACATAAGGGATAAAAAATCAGCAAGGTATCTCTAACGCAACTGCTGGCATGATAATTTTCCTAGGGGTAGCAGCTTTGATATAGTTCGCTTACCTTCTTTTCTACGCAGCTTTCTCTACATGCCCTGTAATCTTATGGGGTATCTGATTTATTATCTCTCGCTGTTCAAACGGCGAGCTGAATCATCTGCTTGGTTACGATAAACATGCTTCTGCTGGTCATCTTAGTGGCAATAATCGTAATCGCTTTTCCTAAAAACTCATTGAAATCGTAATGGTAACATTGCACCCAGATAGTCAAAAAGGCCAGAGTCGCATCAATGGCATGGACGAACAAGAGATATAATTGGGTCATTTCAACCGGTGTATGTTAGCTTTAGGGCCAAGAGGAGCCCTAATGAACACTCGGATTCTGCCTAATTTGAAGAAAGCATCTCTACTATATATACTCAGCCTGACTAAATTAATCGATCAAGGCTATCCTAAACGCGCGATAAATGGGCCGTTTATAGGCCTGTTTTAAACACAATAAGGTATAGTGTTTTGGTATGTGATCTGCGCTTTTAGGCCGAAAACGGACTCTATACATCATGTTTGAGCAGTTATAGAACATTACTCTGATAAGTACGATTACTGCTATATTTTTGCCATCCGGCGTAATATGAATTACTTACGATCATCCTATAAGACTGACCAAGCTTGGCATTACTATGTGTGGGGGGGGGGAATAATTCAAATGGATTCCTAGCATAGTGTTCCACTCTTGACTATATTTAATCAGACAGTTTAATTCGAAATCGGCAATGGGAAAAGGACTTTCTTTATTATGCAACATTTTGATTTCCCAAAGTTCTTATTTTATTCAGTCATCATTGTTGGTACGCTGGGCGCAAGTTTTTCGTTCGGACTATATTCCGCTGACAGGCGAACGGTTATCTATGAAACGGTACGAGATCTAAAGAAGACAGTAGAGCTTGCTATCGGGACTGTGACAAACGAAGTATTAACGCTAGCGAATATTCATCCGGAACATTTTCTGCAACCTGCACGCTATGCCGGATCGGGCGTAACGGTGAACAAAAAAATCAATAGCAATGATCTTATTTTATTATCAGGTTTTTTTGATAAAGCAAATGAACTTAGGCTCATACAGCGCAATGGGGATATCGTAGCACGCTGGCCAGTCCGATTTTCGGAGATATTTCCGGCCCCCAGTCATTTAACAAATCCACCTGTGACTGATTGGAATATCGATATCCACGGCGCATTGATTTTATCTGATGGGTCGGTGGTGTTTAATTTTGAATATGGGGGGCTAGTTAAACTTGATCGTTGCGGGAATCTAGTGTGGACATTAGACAAGGTAACTCACCATTCAATAGAGAAAGCTGAAAATGGTGGGTTCTGGGTACCTGGAAGGCGACATTTTTCCGGTGACAGCGTCTCTCCATATCCCCCATTCGAAACACCATTTTATGAAGATACCCTTATAAAAGTCTCGGAAAGTGGACAAGTTATAACGGAAATCTCTGTCCCCGAGCTATTCTATAAAAATGATTTTGAGGCAATATTGTCTTCAACGGGCGAAAATTTTTCAAAGGGCTCTAGGTGGGATAATGAAATAGTCCATCTCAATAAGATTGATGTGCTACAAAGCGATATCGCTGGTGACTTCCCAATGTTCAATGTGGGTGATCTGGCCCTGTCCTTACGCCAGCTCAATCTTGTCATGGTAATAAATCCAACTTCAGGTGATATAAAATGGTTGAAAGTAGGCCCTTGGTTGAGACAACACGACCCTGAATTCAAACTAGGTGGCACAATCTCAATATTCAACAACAATATTTACAGAAATGCATTTAACAAAGACTCAGATATATCTCACTCTTCGATTCCACGCGTATCTAACATTGTAGAAATTGATCCTGTTTCAAATGAATACAGCATTATTTATGGTAACAAGAGCCAGCAAAGATTTTTATCAGTTGTTAGAGGAAAACATGAAGTTACGGCAGATGGCGGCTTGCTAATTACTGAATTTGAAGGGGGGCGCGTTTTCGAAACAAATACATCTGGCAATATTGTCTGGGAATATATTAACCGTTACAGCCAGCAAGAGGTGGGTGAGATAACTGAGGCACGTGTTTATACCAAAAATTACTTTAATGTCTCAGATTGGTCGTGTATATAATTGGACGCATAACTTATTTAAGTTGTGAGTTTATGGGTTCAATTCTGATTGTTTTATTATAATAGAAGAGGCGGAGTCCCCGGGTTTTTGTCTTGAGAATCCCTCCAATAAAGACCTATACCGGGCTCTTTGGATATACGATGAGGGCAGGTGCGGAAATCACTACCCACTACTAAAGTGCCATCGCTGTCATACAAGAAAGTGATTTTTATGATGAAGGACGGAATAAGTGCCACACTTGTCGCAACCTATAGATATGTATTAGAGAAAGCAGAATTTATTATTTTAAAGCTTTTGTTAGCAACTGATATTTAAAGTCAGATCAAGGTTGAATTACTTCATCTCGCAACGTTGTAAAAGACGAGATTTGCACACCAAGCGCTCATAAATTTCATTTGCTTCTTTGACCAAATCTTGTTCGACTTCATCTTCGATTGTTTTAGGCTTTAATTCAAACGGCGTATCACCTTGTATATCGTCGGAAACATCCGCAAAGTTAGCAATTGCTTTCCATGATTCCGGTAAAGTGCACAAATCTTCGTAACAAACGAACTTTGCCGATGCAGGCTTTGTGGTCTCTAGCCATTTGTATACATTACACCACAATTGTACCCAATATTGGAGTGTATGAGTGGCATCATCTTCAGTCGTTTTGTTGTCACCAACTACAAAAGGCTTATGCCCCAAACCGAATTCATAATGCCCCAGCCATTCCATATAGGACAAGGTAAAATTGTCCTCAGCCTGTAGTCTACAAAAATGTCGATGTTGGGTAAGCAGCGAGTAAGCCTGTTGAATTGGGTCGCGAAAAGGGATTAAGATTACAGCATTTGGGAATGATTTTTTAATAGCGTTCAAACGTAAAATGCTATTGTTGTTTTTAGATAGGTAACGCAAATATTGATTGTCGTGGGATGCTAAAATTGCGCCGACATAATCTCTGAATCTCTGAATAATCTCATCATCTGGATTGTGGGCGCTCAAATGTCGAGTAGAAATATAGTCATCACCTGTAAAGACGCGCCAAAAAACCTCTTCAAAGCTCTCTGGACTATCGAAATTTACCAGGATATTGTCTCCGTGTGCTCGTTCTACTGCTTTCATTTCTCGCTTGGAACTTGCCGTTATTTTTTTCCATAAATTAGGCGCCAATACGAAAGGCATATCACGGTAGGTGAGCGAATGGAATTGGCCACCTGAATAGAAGCGTCTCATCAAAATCGTTGTGCCTGCCCGCGCTAACCCTGATACAAACACGTGTTTTTCGTCAACAAAAACGTGCGAATTGGTTTTAATCGATCGCTGGTCAAATTCGAAACTGAGTTCGGCAATTGAATTGAAATCAAGTGCCAATTTATGGAGGACCAGATCAAAAAAACTGTAATTTATGTCTGACAATTCTTTTCCTCAAGTAATAATATGCTGTGGCTGAGATGGTTGAATAAATTAGTCCAATCCCAGTGTAAAGGAACTCACCAAGGCCTACCCCAAAATAATCACTTGCATAAATGCTGGCCAATACCACAAGGGCAATAATTGCTAATAAAACGCTCAGGGTGATCGTGGAATTGAAAAGTCTTATTGCATACTTAAGCATGACAACTTCTTTCCAATGGTCCGAAATTCTCTTTGACGCCAATGTACGCATTGCTCTATTAGAAATAGATGCAATGTCCGCAACCACGTTCAGCAAAGGTAGTCTAAGGGCGGTTTCAACCACAAATGCGCAGAGTATTATCGTGAGAATCCAAATCATTCTTCGTTAGAAGCGTCTTCCACTTCCTCCTTGGATTTCTTTATTTTGAGCAATAAACGTTTAAACGGGTACCAAACAATTGCGATCAATAATAAAACTATGGCGGCAATAATTCCAACGACGACCGCAATAGCGCTGGCTCCTGCACCTGGACCTATATATGCATACGCCGGTTGCCCAAGTAGTAAGACGACCAGAGAAAATAAAATAATATTCAATTGCATATGTTACTCCCTTCAAAAATTGTAAGTGCTTTCGAAAAGCCATTCTGCTTCTCAAACCACATGTAGACGTTGTGGCCACTGCTCACAAAATCTACCCCTATATTCCCAATAGTATCTAGTGCATTACCGACCTTACTGCGGACTCATCCCAAGGATACCGGTTCGTCTATAATTTGTTGATTTCCTATAACTCGGGTTTAAAAATAACTTTTTGCACAGCTAAACTAAACATCATATTTTAAATCATTGGAAAATAGGCTGGTCAATCGATTGATATTTCGGCTTATACGGTGATCATATATATATGAATTTTTCCATCATCATCCAGCCAGGATCATGCTAGCAGTGTGTTAACACCACTTAGCCACTATTTAACTTCATTGCTATTAGGGTCAATGATAAAAATGAGGCATATATTTCTTACCCAATTAAATAGATCTCCTACTTCGAAACCTTCGAACTTACCAGCAAGATGTTTTTTTTGCAGAGGGCCATCATCGATCTAATTAAAAGGGTATTTCATTTAGAGGGCTTTTGTTTTTCAGCTGTCTGAACCAAGATGATTAGGTGTCTTCCTCCGGGTTTCCAAAACGAAAATATCTGTGTTGGCTGCAATGATATTATCCACAGTAATTGTCTTGGGCAAAGTAACCAGACTTTGTTGCAATGCGAACTAAACCGTTCCTATAGGCTCCGGTATACAATTCAATTTATTCAAGGGGAATTGTATGGTGGAAACGATCACCAGTTAGCCGCTTTCTGTTTCTACACCGTCAATTTGTTGAAGTGAAATTCCTCCTTCAACCAGTAACAGCCGAATCATCTGACATCAAAGCAAAACGATGGGCAAATTATCGATGGTCCAGTCTTAATTTTTGACTGTTTACATTTTCGTCTGATTAATACCAAATATTGGCTACTTCGAGGTTTGGAGTCAGGGCTAATGCAGCATAATACTGCCAACAAGGCCTCCATAGCTCAGTCACGACCCATAAAGTAATTGTAGTGCATATATTTTCATTTTCTTGGATAGCGCCTAGAAAAACTATAGAAGTTCATTATTCAAAAGTCTAGGTTGTCTCGAAAACTATGGACAATTTAAGAATAAACCTAGCTTTTTTAAGGGAGTTTCACCTGATTGATTTTAAGTCACTTCTTGGTTTGACTGTTTGAAGGCGCCTAATAAAAAATACCCCATTAGTGAGCCCTAGGGGAGTGGATATGAAACGCTTTTTAATGACGCTGCTAATCCATAATTATGTCTGTTACTAGCTCGAATATTAGATGATTAGATTTAGTGTTTCTTCAATCCGGTACGTCATCATGGCACTGATACTGGACTGTTTCCAATGTCGTTTGAAAAGCAGTATCATTAAAAGTTTGACCATTCTCCATAAAGTGAGGGGCTTACCGGCCCTAGGATACTTCGCTGATGTAGAGCTTTCTGTCATTAAACTGTCATGTTTTTGTCATTTAATAAACCTATTAGTCTTGTTGAACTAGGTAGTAATAATGTTAAATGAATTACAAAAAATATTGTCAGAGCGCAGCATTGCGACACTTTTTCAACCGATAATCGATAAATACAGCGGCCAAATATTTGCCTACGAAGCTTTGAGCAGAGGGCCATCAGACAGCCCACTGCACTCACCTAATCAATTGTTTGACTATGCCCGTCAATACAGTTTACTCAGCGAGCTGGAATTACTCTGTCGCGAAAAAGCCTTGTCTGGTTTTGTTGAGCAACAACTGCCAGGAAAATTGTTCATCAATATTACCCCGGAATCTTTAGAGCAGGAGAGTCATCAAAAAGGCCAGACTTTAGATTTATTAAAAACCTTTAATTTATCCAGCAGCGAAGTGGTCATCGAATTGACTGAACAGTTCCCCAGCAGTGATGAGAATGTGCTGTTGAACGCTTTAGAGCACTACTAAAAAATGGGCTTTTCAATTGCTCTGGATGACTTAGGCTCGGGTTACTCCTCTCTGCGGCTCTGGTCCAAATCCCGGCCTGAGTTTGTGAAAATTGATCGGCATTTTATCCAGGATATTGATTTAGATATCACTAAACAAGAATTCGTCCGCTCCTTCGTGGAAATAGCCAAGTCGATGCACTGCAAAGTCATAGCCGAAGGGGTGGAAACTGAGGCGGAATATCGATACATTAAAAAGCTCAGTATCGATTTTTTACAGGGCTATTATTTTTGTCGACCACAGTCACAGCCTCCTAAACAGCTGTGTTTTAACTCGGAAACTGATTCGCTACAGCCTTCAGCATCCTCTATGCTCAAAGTGTTGGCCAGAGATTTATGTGTGCATAAAATATCAGTGAATTTGCAGCAAAGTGTCGGTGAAGTGGCGCAGATTTTTCAGGATAAACCGGCTATCAATTCATTGGCTGTGGTGCAGCAGAATAAAATATTAGGCTTGATACTGCGCTCGACTATTCAGGGAAAACTCAGTCAAAATTTCGGGCGCGATTTATACACTAACAAACCTGCCAGTGAAGTGGCTATGGATGCTGTCCCTTTAACTGTAGATGCCACATTGAGTATTGAGCAGGTTAGCCGACTGGTAACCTCCAGGGCAAGGTACTCCCAGGAAGATGATTTTGTGGTCAGTAATGATGGCCAATTTATCGGCATCGGTCACGTCATAGATCTATTAAAGCAAGTCACTGAGTTACAAGTTAATCAAGCGCGCTATGCCAATCCCCTGACTCAGTTACCTGGGGTGATTCCGATCAATGATTGTATTGATCAATTGGTGGCTATCAATAATAAATTTGTGGTAGCGCATTTTGATATAGATAACTTTAAACCTTTCAATGATGTTTACGGATTCTCCAAAGGTGATGAGGTGATTTTAGCGCTGGGTATGAGCTTGCAAAAATTTCACTGTTTTGAAAAAGACACTATAGGTCATATTGGCGGAGATGATTTCATTGCCCTGTTTAACAGTGTTGATTGGCAGCGGCGAATAGTGGCAATGACGGAAAGTTTTGATCGCATAGTGAGTGAACTCTATCACCCTGATCATCTAGCTGCAGGTGGTTTTAGCAGTAGCGACAGATACGGCGAACAGAGCTTCCATCCTATCGTATCTGTGTCAATCGCCGCCCTGGAAGTTGCCGAGGACTCAACCATGAGCCATTTTGAAATATCCAGCATGCTATCGCCGTTAAAACACGCGGCAAAAAGTCATCAAGGCAACTCATTGGTGGTAAATAGCGTGCACAATTGTCTTGCACTTAATCAGCACAAGTTAGAGCAAAAGAATTGTTGTTAGACAAGCTGTAAACAAGTTCCGGAATCTGCAGGCCCCTTCGCGGCACTGAGACAGGACTTGCGGAAAATTTCTTTAAATGACCATTAGGGAGATCATTAACTATTTTTTTAACTATCTGATTAACGACAACCAGGTCAATTCTTAGCAGACAATGAATGCTCAGTTGAGGTATATTCACTGCTTTTACAGATTGAGATAGGTTAGTTGTGGTCATAAAACGTTCCGCCATTATGGTTTGCTGCTATTTGCTATTGAGTATTGCGCTGTCATGGTTGAGTTACTTTTATCTGCTGGAACTGGGGTTAGAGCGGAGCCAACAGCACAATTCTAGTGCACTACTCAATACTATTACCGATGTGCGAGCTGCCATTAATAAATATCGGGCGCTGCCTTTTATCCTCTCTAAACAATTGGATGTGCGTGAATTACTGGCCAGACCTAATCTTAAAAACTTACACCGTGTGCAGCGGCATTTGGAACAGACCAATTTAATCGCCGGCTCAGCGGCATTACTTATATTAGATCGCTCGGCAAATATTGCCGCTTATAGTAATTGGCGTGAATCTACCGGGAAAAAACAACTGACTTATAGTCATAGTCCATTTTTTCAGCAGGCGATAAAAGGTGAACACGGTAGTGGGGTCTGGCTGGGGGATGAGCAAGTTCCCTGGTTCTATTTCTCGGCGCCTATCTACCATCTGAATGAGCTCATAGGGGTGGTGGTGATTCGCATTGATGTGGCTAAAACCTTGCGAGAGCTAGCCATCAGAGAATCCTTTTTTATCGCTGATGAAAAAGATCAGCTGATCTTTAGCAATTTACCCTATCTGGATGCTGATAATTTAAGTACCGCTAATCTAATCACAGAAACATTAACCAATGGCCTGCAGATAAATTTCTTGCGTTTAGAGCAACAAAATTATCTGTTACAACAAGTTACCTTAGATGACACCGGCTGGAAAATTGGCACTGTTACTCTGGTTAAAGCAGCTGATAGAGCACTGCTGAGTGCCATCGTTTTGTTTGGCGGCTTTTTATTATTGGGCCTGTTAGGCATGTACTTACGTGAATACCGCTCAAAAAAACGCTCCCAGGCACAAGTGGTCGCCGCGCAACTTGAAAGTGAGGCCCGTGGTCGCTATATCATTAATACGGCACAGTCGGGGCTGGTGACTTTAGATACCCAAGGGCGCATTACTTTTATCAACCCTTTAGTGATGCAGCAGTTCGGTTACAGCTTAGAGAGTTTGATTGAGCAGCCATTGACTAAACTGATTGCCGACATCCAGGGGTATCCGGGTTTGAAGCAGCTATTAGATAGCATTGGCAGAGAAGTTTTTAAACCTATAACTAACCTGGAGGTGATTGCTGAACGCGCCGATAGCTCCATATTCCCGGTGATGTTAAGCATTCAGCAAATGCGTCGTCAGCCCCGAGCGGAATACTTAGTCACTCTGATCGATATCTCCAAGCGCAAACGTTTAGAGCAGCGTTTAAAAGAAGTCAACGAGTCACTTGAATCAAAGGTACTGCAGCGTACTCAGGCATTGCAAGAGGCGCAAGTTGAGCTTATCAGGTCAGAGAAAATGGCGGCCTTGGGGAAAATGTCGACGGCCATAGTGCACGAATTAAATCAGCCATTAACGGCTTTTCGCAACTATTTAGCCATCATTGACAAAGTAAGGACCCAACCTGATGCTATTGCAGAGCGTCTGGTGTCTCTACATCACTTAGTCGATAATATGGCGGCTATTACCCGTCAGTTGCGCATGTTTGCCTATTCAAAGCCCGGCAGTAATCAGCAAGTGAATTTAACCAGTTGTATTCGCAGTACTTTAGCTATTATGCAGCCGGCGCTGGTCCAGGCTGAGGTTAGTTGGGATTTCACTGTAGATAAGCAAGCGGAAGCTGCCAAGGTAAGCGGGGATGCTGCCAGGTTTGAACAAGTAGTGATTAACATCATCCAAAATGCTATCGATGCAATGTCAGAAAATAAACGGCAAAAGACCCTTCAGTTAGATTTATCAGTATGCAACGATCAGCTACTACTAAAAATTGCGGATAATGGCGGTGGGGTGGCCATTGAGCAATTAAGCCATTTATTTGATCCATTTTATACCACCAAAGCCATTGGTTTAGGTTTGGGCTTAGGCCTATCCATAGTTAAAAGTATTGTCACTGATTTGGCTGGCACTATAGTCGCCAGTAATAAAAATAATGGCCTGGAGTTTAGATTGAATTTACCTCTATACCAAAGTGAGGAGAATAGTAATTGCAGCAGCTAGCTGAAGTAATCATCGTCGATGACGAGGCATCCGTCAGGGAATCAACAGCACAGTGGTTGACCTTGTCGGGTTTTAAAGTCACCAGTTTCTCATCGCCGCGACAAGCTTTGGATAACCTGGATGATGACTTTGCCGGGGCTATTGTCAGTGATGTATTAATGCCGCAGATGAATGGTCTGGATTTTATGGCGGCGGTGTTGCAGCGATGTCCTAATATTCCAGTGATTTTGCTGACAGGCCACGGCGATGTTGATATGGCCACCAAAGCAATGCGAATGGGCGCTTATGATTTTATCGAAAAACCGTATTTACCAGAGCGATTGGCCGAACAAGTACAGCGCGCCTGTGAAAAACATAAGCTATTGCATGAAAATCAAATGTTGCAGCAACATTTAACATCACTGTCCGGTATTGAAGCGACACTGCTGGGAGTATCCCCGGCAATGCAGCGATTGCGCCATCAGATACTTAAGTTAAGTGCCCTGGATACCAACATTATTATCTATGGAGAGACAGGTACAGGTAAAGAGTTAGTCGCCCAGTGTCTGCATGACTATAGTCGGCGCCATAAACGTCACTTTGTACCTATTAACTGTGGCGCTATCCCTGAGTCGTTAATTGAGAGCGAGCTGTTTGGCCACGAGGCAGGCGCTTTCACTGGGGCTAATAAGCGTCGCATTGGCAAGTTTGAACACGCCGATGGCGGCACTTTGTTCCTTGATGAAATAGAGACCATGCCGCAGTTTCTGCAGATAAAGATACTGCGTTCGCTACAGGAAAAAGTGATTGAGAGACTGGGCTCAAATAACTTGCACAAAGTCGATTTACAAGTGATAGCGGCTTCCAAAGTAGAGCTGCGTGACAATCCAGATTTTCGTCAGGATCTGTTCTATCGACTAAATATTTCTGAATTGCAAATCCCCGCGCTGCGTGAGCGAGTAGAAGACATCCCGTTGCTGTTTGATCGCTACCTGAAACTGGCAGTGCAGCAGCAAGCGGTCAATATGCGCCAGTTAAGTGCAGATGAACTGCGTGCATTAATGAGCTATCAATGGCCGGGCAATGTACGTGAGTTAAAAAATGTGGCATTGCGCTACGCGGTCGATACTGAAAACTCATTGATGGAATTGTTGCGCCCTACCAGTTTAAGCACCGCTATTGGCAGCGAGGGAGATGAGCAGTTGGGGAGCTGTGAAGTTAGCCCGCTGGCAGTAAAAGTTGCCAGTTTTGAAGAGCAAGTTATCAGGATGTCTCTGGATAAACATTGTGGCAATATAAAACAGACGTTGCTGGAATTAGATTTACCGAGGCGCACTTTAAATCAGAAAATGATTCGCTACGGTATTAACCGGGCTGATTATCGAAATGATTGAAGCGGTGTCAATTGAGCCATTTCTTGCTTGTTTTGCTTTGGATAGTTAATGGTTTCGTTTGTAATAAGTATTAACTGTTTTAAATCAATTATTTACGCAAGAAAATTAAACAGGCCATTTATTGCTTATTAAATTACCCGAATAAGCAATAAATGGCCTATATTTGTCAAAATTTAATGGGTTTTTAAATTTATATCATATAAAACATCTTCTTATATTAGTTGGCCCAGTCCCTGCTATAACTAAGGCACAACAAATATAAACCAGGAAGTTAAAATGAAAATTAACATGAGTAAAGGCATCAAAACATTAACTTTAGCCGTTTCAATGTCAGTAGCATTGGCGGGCGTAAGTGCAGTGCAAGCGGCTGAAAAGCGCTCTTATATCCTCTCTACAGCATCTACGGGTGGTACTTACTACCCAGTGGGAGTCGCTATAGCGACACTGGCAAAAGTTAAGTTAGAGCCAAAATACAAACTTTCTATTTCGGCAATTAACTCAGCGGGTTCAGGTGAAAACCTAAAGTTACTGAGAGAAAATGAAGCGCAGTTTGCTATATTGCAGGGTTTATATGGTGCCTGGGCATGGGCTGGTGAAGGCAAGGTACAAGCTAATGGACCGCAAAAAGGGCTGCGTTCTGTGTCAATGTTATGGCAAAACGTTGAGCAATTCATTGTTAAAACTAAATACGCAAAAACCGGTACTGTCGCTGACTTAACTGCGCTTAATGATAAAAAATTCTCGATTGGTAAGAAGAACTCAGGCACAGAGGGGTCAGGCAGAACTATCCTTGGCAACTTGGCGACACCTGCCGAGAACATGGACTTAGCGTTCATGGGTTACGGCTCATCTGCCGATGCACTGCAAAACGGTACAGTAGAGGGGATGAATATCCCATCCGGTGTTCCTACTTCAGCGGTCACTAGAGCTTTTGCCTCTATGGGTGCTGATATCAGTATTTTGAACTTTACCGCAGAGCAAATTAAACAAGCCAACGGTGGCTACCAGTTATGGACGCCATATACTATCCCGGCCAATACTTACCCAGGGCAAACAAAAGATGTAAATACTATGGCGCAGCCAAATTTCCTGGCAGTGCGTGATGACGTATCCACTGATGATGTTTACTTGTTAACAAAAACAATCTATGAAAACCTGGCTTTCCTGAATGGTATTCACAAAGCCACTAAGGCCATGGCAATCGAGAAAGCTATCGCTGGTCTACCCGTACCGCTACATCCTGGTGCTGCCCGTTACTACCGTGAAATGGGCTTAACTATTCCCGCTCACTTAGTGGCTGAGTAATAACACTGCGCAATTCGTTGGCCTCTAGTTAACTAGGGGTCAACACTCTTCTACCCACTTATAATAATTAGTCATCACATTCGCTACATATTCGGGCTGTCAATGCTGGGTATATAGTCAATAATACTGATGTTACTGGTAAGTTTATGTCTGAAACAAGCTCCCACTCTGCAACTGAAGAAAAGCTCAAAGCACTACAGTTGACCCAACGCGCCGACGATACTGTAATAGGTAAAATGATCTATTGGATTGGTATCTGCTTTGCTATCGCGCATATATATTTTAATACTTTAGGTACAATGTCAGAGCTCTATGTCTCCGCCATTCACTTCAGCGGCTTTGCCCTGTTATGTGCACTGATGTTTCCGTTGGCTAAAGGCGCTTTAGGTAACAGTAAGTGGGTGTTGTTTTTAGATATCAGCATAGGCCTGGCGGCCATAGCTTGCGCCATTTACTTAATAAGCTTTGAGGATGCACTGTACGATCGCGGGGTTAAGTACAATAACTTCGACTGGTTTTTCTCAATATTATCGATCGCCATTGCTCTCGAGTTAGTACGCAGAACCACCGGCTGGTTTATTCCGGCGATGATAGTATTTGCTCTCACTTATGTGTTTTGGTGGGGCCCCTATATAGATGGGATGTTCGGCTTCGCCGGACTAAGTCTAGAGACAGTGCTGTTTCGCAGTTACTTTTCATCTGAGGGTATGTTCGGGCCAATCGCCAGGATTTCCTGGACCTTCGTTTTCATGTTTATTTTATTCGGTGCCTTCTTAGTCAAATCCGGCGCCGGAGAGTTCATCATCGATTTGTCACGCTGCGCCGCAGGAAAGTTTGTCGGTGGACCCGGTTTTGTCGCCGTTTTAGGATCCGGGCTAATGGGCTCAGTATCCGGATCCTCGGTGGCTAATACCGTATCTACTGGGGTGATTACAATTCCATTGATGCGCAAAGCTGGTTTCCCGGCGAAATTTTCTGCAGGTGTCGAGGCGGCGGCCTCAACCGGTGGACAGCTAATGCCTCCAGTCATGGGCGCAGGAGCCTTTATTATGGCTTCTTATACGCAGATCCCCTATGTGCAAATTATCGCCATTGCAGCACTACCGGCGCTGTTGTATTTTCTCTCAGTTGGTTTTTACGTGCGGGTAGAAGCCCAGCGCATGGATGTGCAGGCAGTTGATGTCGACAGTCGTCCAGTGGCAGAAATATTTAAACAGGGCTGGCACTTTCTGTTGCCGCTGGCGGTATTAGTCAGTTTGCTGATCTATGGTTTTACCCCAACTTACGCCGCGGGGTTGTCGATAATCGCGGTGATAATTTCCTCCTGGTTATCGCCGAATCCGATGCGCCTGACACAGATCTGCGACGCACTGTCCCAAGGCTCTAAGAACATGGCCAGTACTGCTATATTACTGATCTCTGTGGGTTTAGTGGTTAATGTGGTGGCAATGACCGGCATCGGTAATACTTTCTCGTTGATGGTGACTGAATGGGCGGGAGGCAGTCTGTTAATTACTTTAGTGCTGATCGCACTGGCCTCGTTAATCTTAGGCATGGGGCTACCTGTTACCGCCGCTTATATCGTTTTGGCAACTTTATCGGCTCCGGCGTTGTACAATTTGATCGCAGAAATGAAACTGATCGAATTGTTAGCTGCAGGGACCTTACCGGATGCGGCTAAAACCATCTTTTTGTTACTGGACCCGGTGAAAGCTGCGCTGCTCAATGCGCCTATGTCAGCCGAACAAGCGGCCAGTATGATTGCTTTAGTACCAGAGAGCTTTAAAGCTCAGCTGTTAGAGCAAGCGCTGGATCCTCACCTCCTGACCATGATACTGCTGTCTGCGCACATGATTATCTTTTGGCTGTCGCAAGATTCCAACGTCACTCCGCCGGTGTGTTTAACCGCTTTCGCTGCGGCAACTATCGCCGGTACACCGCCAATGGCGACCGGCTTTACCGCCTGGAAAATCGCTAAGGGCTTATACATAGTGCCGCTAATCTTTGCCTACACTAACTTTATTGGCGGCAGCAGCGTGGAAGTGATGCAGATCTTTATCTTTAGTGCATTTGGCCTGTATGCTTTTGTCGGCTTTATGGAAGGGTATTTAGAGGGCCCCTTAAATATAGTCTTACGTCTTTTATCTCTGCTCACCGCATTGGGGCTAATGTGGCCGCATCAATGGCTGTGGCTAAACCTGTTTTCATTAGCGGTGTTTATTGCCCTGTTTGTTTACAGCAAGAAACAACACCCTAAATATTTAGCTGAGGTTGCTGTTTAGTTTGTTAATTCAACACCGCTGGTCGGCGGTGTTGTTTAGCTTGTTTACCGCCTGAACTCTGCCCGGAAGCTGTGGCTGTAATTCTGCAGTAAAAGCATAGTAATGTGCACTAACTTGTACATGTTCCTATCCTATACCAGCGACTACTCGCCACCGGGTAAAGTATATCAATGCATGCTGAGAATTAACTTCTTGCAGAGGATCACTGGGTAACAACTGATTAATTTCGGCGCAGCTACAACAGCTACAGAGCATTTCGTGATCCAGATATCGTACCCTTAGGGTATGCTGTCTCTAAAGCAGATCCTCTGCTTTTCCTACACGGATAATGGCAAGGAACACTAGCAGGACGCGGTAGCTTTGCCTACACGGATGTAGGCAAGGGGCGTTAGCAGGACGCGGTAGCTTTGCCTACAACGATGTAGGTAAAGAGCGGTAGCCTTGTTAGTTAATTTGCAAAACACTACTCATTCCTCTGCATTACCCGCAGCACATCTGACCGTTTTATAGCCCGCAGAGAAGATACAGGACTTGATCACATGTTCCTTAGGCAACCCTGGAAGGGACACGTCATTGAGCTGTGCTGTCTGGGTTAGATCTGATCGCTTTAAAACTCGCAGAAAACTTAGCTGCCTTCTTCGCATATGTCTAAATTCTAATGCAGAGAACGGCTATTTTTTGACATTACCTATAAGCGTCATTAGCTTGGATTATGATATTCCTCATACATAATCTATATATATTTAGCGTTCTAGCTCACAGCGCTAGCGGATAACCTATAAATACTCATTTGAATTATATTTCACCAAATGGTAAAACTATCAGTCGATTTAGCAAAGGTATCTTCTTTGCTAAATCCGAAAAAAATAATAGTAGGGAGACAATAATGAACAGCAAGAATAGATCTAGCTTTTTAACGCCACAGAGTATGCTAAAAAAATCTATTTTAGCGTTAGCGATTAGCGCCATATGTATTCCAGCGCAAGCTGCAAAAGTGCAGTTGCGGATCATGGAGACCACAGATATCCATGTAAATATAGTGGATTATGACTATTACCGTGACAAGTCCAGTAACACTTTAGGTTTATCGAAAACAGCCACTCTAATCAAAGCCGCCAGGGCGGAAGTAAAAAATTCGCTACTCTTCGATAACGGTGACTTAATTCAGGGTAACCCGCTGGGAGATTACATTGCAAAAGAGCAAGGGCTGGCAGATGGGCAAATTCATCCAGTGTTCAAGGCGATGAATACCCTTAACTACGATGCTGCAAATTTAGGTAATCACGAATTCAACTACGGTTTAGAGTTCTTGAAAAACGCTATTTCAGGTGCTAACTTCCCCTACGTATCTGCTAATACGTATGTCTACGACGGTGATAGCGATGATAGCAACGATCAAAATTACTTTACGCCCTACCAAATTCTAGAGCGTGAACTGACCGCCGAAGATGGCTCTAAAGTGCAAATGAAAGTGGGAGTTATAGGTTTTGTTCCCCCGCAAATCACCCAGTGGGATAAAGTCAATTTAGACGGTAAGCTGATAGCTCACGATATAGTGGCAGATGCTAAAAAGTTTATTCCTATGATGCGCAGTGAAGGTGCAGACATAGTCGTGGTAATACCGCACTCAGGTATTGGTAAATTAGACGCCGGACAGTTAGCTGAAAACTCCACTTTGGCACTGTCGAAAATTCCCGGCATTGACGCGATTTTGTTTGGACATTCTCACCAACCTTTTCCCAGTGACAAGTATGCACAAGTTGCCGGCGCCGATATTGCCAAGGGCACATTAAATGGTGTGCCCTCAGTGATGCCTGGCTTCTGGGGATCGCATTTAGGTTTAGTCGATCTGCAATTGGAAGTTATAGATGGAAAGTGGAAAGTATTGGATGGCCAGGGATCATTACGGGCTATCTACAAGAGAGATGGCCGTAAAAAAATACCATTAGTAGAAGCCGATCCGGTGATTGCCAGTGTCGTTGCCAAGGAGCATCAAGCGACGATTGACTATATGAACAAAGGAGTAGGTACTACTACTGCACCTATACATAGCTATTTTTCACTGGTACAAGATGATCCCTCTGTGCAGATAGTGACCAATGCACAGAAACGTTATGTAGAGAAACTGATTCAGGGTACAGAGTACGACGGTATCCCGGTTTTATCGGCAGGTGCACCTTTTAAAGCGGGCGGGCGTGGTGGTGCCGATTACTACACCAACATCAGCGCTGGTAAAATTGCTTTGAAAAACGTTGCTGACTTATACATCTATCCCAATACTTTGCGCGCGGTACTGTTAAATGGCGCGCAAGTGAGAGAGTGGTTAGAAATGTCTATGGGTGCATTTAACACCATCAAAGCCAACACCAGTGAAGAGCAACCACTGCTTAACCCGCAGTTCCCCTCTTACAATTTTGATATCATCGATGGCGTCAGTTTTAAAGTTGATTTGTCGCAAGCGGCTCGCTATGCCAAAGATGGCAGCAAAGTCAGTGATACTCGACGTATTATTAATTTGCAATATCAGGGAATAGCAGTACAGGAAGATCAGACCTTTATTGTCGCCACTAATAATTATCGCGCCAGCGGTGGTGGAAACTTCCCGGCACTGGATGGATCTAACATCATCATCTCAGCGCCGGATGAAAACCGTACTGTACTGGCCAATGATATCTTTGCGCTGAAAACTATTGACCCTTCCGCAGACAAAAACTGGTCATTTTCGGCCATCGAAAATGTCAATGTGACTTTCGAGAGTTCACCGAATGCCAGATCTGCTATCACCGCTGATATGCCGATTAGCTACGTTGGCGAAGCTAAAGATGGCTTCGCTAAATACAGGCTGAGTTTGCAGAACTGATCGAATGCTAAATTGCACTATGGTCGCTAAGTGCAAATAAGCTTTTGACCACTACCACTACCACTACCACTACCACTACCACTACCGCGATTAGCGTCGGTAGTGGTTTTTCCTTTATTCAATACTCAAAATCCCCCGCCAGTTTTTAGACCTTTATGATCTTGTCCGCAGTCCAAATGCCATAAAATTATCTGGAGAGTCGCTGTATTTGCATGTCTTGTAAGTCATCTGACCTTTTCAGCCTGAAATTGCAAAATAGCGTCAGATAAGACTGTTGTTAACGTCGGGCAAGTATTTTTCAATTACATAGACTCAAATTATAAAATGAGAAGAGCTTGTCATCGCTAAATAATATGATTGTGCCAATAAAATAGCTCATCAAACAACAATGATCACAGCAAAGTGATGCTTACAGATTGACTAACTTTTTGCAGTCGCTTTTAAATCAGTCAATAAAGGATGATTATGGCTATCTCAGCGAAAGTTATATATTTTACCGGAGAAGTAAAAATTATTGACTCATCTCAGCAAATGCTTCAGTTGCAGGTAGGTAGCAGGGTTAATGCAGAAGATGTTTTAGTAGTGACCTCTGCAAACCAGGTCAATATTGGCTTGGAAAATGGGCTAATAATATCCCTTAGTCCGGGGGAGTCCTTTAAAGCGAGTGCACAAGACTTAACAGACCTACTCAGTGCACAAAAGCAGACATCTTCGGATATAACAACTCAGAGCAGTACAAAGAATATACTGGACTGTTTTATATTCAGCCACTTATCTGCAATAGCAGATATTGAGCACAGTGCAGCTTGTACACAACCTCAACCGCAAATGTCATCCCCACCTGGTTCGGCACTTGTCAATAACCTCAAAGCATCGCAGGTACATCCCGTCAATTCGTTTAATGCAGCCAATTGCTCACTTTACACCGTTGACAGCTCGTCCAGTTTTGAAAAATTGTTTCACTGTTTTCTATCCTTCAATCCGCTGCCGACTGCACAGCAGTTACTTGAAATAGGAATCTGCGGCATAACCGCTGAAAACTTATCCGAAGTCATTCAAAGGATACATTTGCATAAAGGCTCCATTAGAGAGCTTGACGATTTACAGCGGTTGGTCAGCTAAAAACTGCAGGTTTCAGCAGCGGCCTTCATCTCCCCCCGTTATCGCTTGAACAGTGAAAGTAAGCAGCGTGAAAAATCGGTAATTTTATTATTTAACTGGCCGCTATGCAGGAAAAATCAGCGCTATCCCCGGATAGCTAGAAGCCAATATACAAAGCTACCTAATGGGTTTCTCAGTTTTATTTTAATGTTTATTGAGAAGGTTAATTTCTCTCAAAATCAGCTAAATCCTCCTATCAGCAGGTAAAAAAACCAATATATCAACTGGTTAATAGACTGTTTTTGCAAACAGGGAAGTTTCCAAAAAAATTTATTTTAATCTACCCCAGTATTTGTTCTGAGATGCATTTGTTCATTTTAAGTTAATAATAGAGTCCTCAATAGATAAACCTCTATTGTTACTGTCCTCGAGAGTATTAATTTTTTTCGGTGGTCAGGCGAAATCAGCTTGAAGCTTATAACCCAGGTTTAATCAATGAGTTTGCGAAGTGACAAGCAGCATTTAAAGCTAAACACCAATGGATTGGTAGGGAAACACTCATGGCAAATTTCGGTGTCGTTCTAAATATAGTTGGCAAAATAAATATCATTGATGTCTCTGGGAATGTAAGAGAGTTGCTAGTAGGGGATAAAATTCTAGCATCAGACACTTTAGTTGGAGTAGAGAGTGGCATATCGAAAATTGTTTTCAGCAATGGTTACGAAGTCGAGTTATCCATTGGCGAGGGCTGGAAAGATTCAAAATATTTGATCCTCAGGGATGAGGAAGAAATCACCAGCGACTTCTTTAAAAACTTCGATTCATCAAGCGCCGAGCAGTTACTTAGCAGTCTTATCCTAAATGAAGATTTTTTTAACAGCTTGCCCAAAAGTGCAGCCGGGCGCTTTGCAGGAGCTAACCTGGTATTCCGGGATAGTGGGGAAGATTCAGCCAATGGTACTCGAAGTGCTCTACGCCCTGGAAAAAAAGCGATTGATTTGCCAACGGCTGATAAAACAAGTGCAGAAGCTGATCCGGTAATAAAGAAATACCCAGGTAAAAAATCTTTTGTTGAGAAAGAGAGTAGCATTTTTGACAGCGAAGATTCCTCCTCAGGCTCAACAAGCTCCTCGGATTCATCAAGTCCAGGAAATACCCCAGCGACATCAACCACTCTAAGTTTCAGGCAGAAGTTCTTAGCGGTAATGGCCAGCAGCCCCAATCAGAGTGAACTGGCGGCACTGGGTGTTACTGGGGTGACAGCCGAGAACTTAGCGGGGCAAAAACACTATATCTTAAGCCAACAAGACACAGTGATTGAAGTAACTGATCTGCAGTTGATCATCGATCAAGCGCGGACTGCGTTTGAAAATATTGCTGCGGCGGCTGAAGCGGGAAATGCCAGCGTAATTAATTTGCCATTGAGTAATTTTCAAATACTCGGGGTAACCGCAATGGATGCCACTAATCAAGAGATGATTCATTCTGTCTTGAATACTGAGGCTGTGAAAGCTGAAAGTGTCACTTCATTGGCGGCTATTCAGTTAATAGTCGACAGTTACAATAAAGTCATAGCGTCAGCAGATGGCAAGGAAAATGCTAATACTAATGCCCAACTGGAGCTGCTCGATCCGCAGCAGTTAGGTGTTACTGGGCTGACTAACGTCGCTCAGCTGCAGTTGTTCAATACCGCCTTGGATCTCATGTACCCTGAGCATATTAACAGCGCAGTTAAACTGCAATTAATTGCTAATGCAGTATTGGCGGTATTTTCGGCGGCGGATGGTGCAATGGACTTACCTAGCGTAGCGCAGCTGCAAGTGCTTGGTATAGACAGTGTCAGCGAGCAAAACCTAGCGCAGATACAGCGCGCAATTCGCGGTACCGATGCTGATGGCACTGAGGTTGGCTCTTATGCTGAACTGCAAACGCTGGTCAATAACGCTGTTAGTGATTTCAATATAGCCTTGGATGCGGTACTTGAAGATTCAGCGTCCGTAGACGGGCAACATAATGCCGACGACACTGCTGTGTCCTATGAGCAGCTGTCGCTAATCGCCGAGAATGTTCGCCAGGATATAGTGGGCGAATATCAAACAGCCATTGGCGATGAGACTGATTTTTCCAACCCACCGACCACAGCGCAAGTGCAAAACATTATTAATATAGTCAATGCCGCCGTCGACTTCCCCTTTAAAGCCATCTTAGAAGATTCAAGCTCTGCAGGCGGTGCCAGCAATAGCGATGGCGTTAAAGTAACAGTGCTGCTTTTACAAGAGGTTGCTGAAAATGTCGAACCGGCATTAGAATTTCTCTACCAGATGGCAATAGCGGATGAAAGTATCTTTGACAACCCGCCAACTGAATTGCAAGTTCAGGCATTAATAGATAACGTCAACAGCCTTGCAAACCAGGCACGCACTGAAATTTTGGAAGATTCAGCATCATCTGCAGGAAGTAGCAATGCTAATAATACTTTTGTCTCACTAACGCAGCTTAAAAATCTGTTTGAAAATGTCCGAGATGAGCTGTTAGTAAAGTACCAAAATGCCATAGCAGCCGAAGAAAATTTCACTACTCCCCCCGCCTTCGCGCAGATAAACACTTTGCTTACATCGGTCAATAGCGCCGCGGATTTGGCGTTGCAGGAAATACTAGAAGACTCCTCTTCCCCTGCTGGCGACAGTAATCAGAACTCGGTAGCGGTTAGTTTACAGCAGTTACAGGCAGTGGCTGAAAATATCAATGCAGTGTTAGAGGCGCAGTACCAAAAAGCGATAGCCGCGATCACCAGCTTCAGCAACCCACCCTCAGTCTCACAAGTGCAACAGTTAGTGGAGACTGTCAATACAGCTTTCACAACAGCGGTCAGGGACATAACGACGGCTGCCGGTACAGACACTGCAGCTAGCTTGAGTGTCAATGATTACTGGAATGCGGCAATCCCTCAGGCAAATATCGGTAACTTGACTCTAATCAACGATTTACTCTCTCAACAGGATAGTTCTGTTGTTGGTAATAGCTACAGCTGGATCACCCAGTTTGTCGATAGCTATTTGCTGATCCGGGCGGTGGCAACTGACAGCAGCGGCCATGGCCAGTTACTCAGTGTCGATCACTATCAAAATATCGGCGTTGCTGTCAGTGCAGATACCGAAGTACTGCAATTATTGGCTCAAGTGATAGAAAGTTTAACCGCTGAGCAAGTCAGTACTCTGTCAGAAATACAGGCGCTGTCTAACACTGTAACAAAGATAATGCAGCAGGCCGCTACAGGTGACACTAATTTAAGCGCCGCCGATTTAAGCGCACTGGGTGTTACTGGCGTCACTGTTGACAATCTAAGCAGCATTTTAACGGACATTTTAGCGACCGACCCGGGTGGCAGTGATTTGGCAAACCTGTCAGATTTACAGGCCTTGATCACTGCAGTGCAGGACAAAGCCCTGTTAAAAATAGACACTTATAATTTGGTGGATGGCTCGGCTCCAGCGTTGGTTTTAGTGCTACAAGATTATCAAAACGCTATTATTGGAGGCGTTGAACAAGCTGATGTCGCGATGCTCAATGCGGTTATTTTATTGCAAGCGGATAATGCAGCCGATAGCGCCACTAAAATTTCTATACTACTGAGTGACGGTAAAAAGGCCCTGCTGGACATAGCAACGGCCGCCGGGAGCGGTGACACTGGCAATTTAGATGCAGCGACTTATGAAGCCATTGGCCTGACTGAAGTCAATTTAACTGCGATCAACGCCCTGTTGAAAAATACTGAGATATCAAGCGAAGATGTGGATAGTTACACTAAGATAGTATCGCTGGTGGAGAGCTTTGTCTCTATCCAGACCGCTGCGGATGGAAATAGGGATTCAGCCAGTACCGACTTACCAGACACTGCCGATTATACAAACATAGGCGTAGACTTTAATCCACAGCTAACCAAAAATGAAGTAGTCAAACTGCTCAGCGACTGGATAGACGGTTTAAATACTCTGCAGGTAGATGAGCTGGGCGAAATACAGCAACTGGTCAATCATATAGAAACACTGATGCTTGCCGCCAAGGGGGACCCCGGTGACCCCAGTGGTCTTGAAATGGCCGATTTAACAGTGTTCGGGCTCACCGGCATTACTGCTAACAACTTCGTCAGTATCGGCAAAAAAATTGTCAACTCCAACAATGACGGTAATCAGATAAATAGTATAGCGGCGTTGCAGGGCTTTATAAACGCCGTCAATACAGAGGCCATTGAGGATATTGAGGAGTATAACAACAGTCTCAACCCTGCTGAAAATCCATTAACAGTGCAACATTATTGGGATGCGGGTTTTGATCAGGTCAATGCAGACAACCTAGATTTATTTAATGCGGCG
Organism: Oceanospirillaceae bacterium; assembly: GCA_013215505.1. GTDB lineage: Bacteria > Pseudomonadota > Gammaproteobacteria > Pseudomonadales > Balneatricaceae > Rs1. The sequence goes on along the minus strand of JABSQZ010000011.1, from coordinate 70,306 downwards.
GTGTTTATTCAAGATGAGTACGGAGCCAATACAGCCATTGAAATACAAAATGTGCTGACTAAAGCAGGCGACGCGCTGAGCGCAATAGTAGTGGCGGCCGTTGAGAATGACGCCGCTGAGGGGACGATCAGTGTCGAGAGCTATGAACAGATAGGTCTGCGCACTGTTAATGGGGACAACCTTGCCGCGATCAATGCGCTGTTAAACACCGGCACTATTGGCGCTACAAATGTTAACAGTTATGCAAAAGTTAAAGGATTAATCGATAGCTATGAAAAGATCCAAGATGCCGCAGATGGTGACTTAGAAAGTGAAGAGTTGCCGAGCGAAATGGATTTTCAGAACATAGGTATTAAATTTACTGAGGGACTGGTCTCTGAGCAAGTCGCTAGCTTACTCAGTGACTGGATAGTTGGCTTAGGCCGCACCGCGGTGGCCAGTCAAGGGCAAGTTCAAGCGCTGTTAGCCAAAGTTGAAATTATTATGCAAGCGGCGGCACTGGATCCCAACGATCCTAGCACTTTGACTATGGCAGATCTAATTGCCCTGGAGCTGGCGGATGTGAATATTGATAATTTTCCCAGCATCAAGGCCAGTATTATCGCCAGTGCCAACGATGGCAGTGGCATAAATACTATTGCTAATCTGCAGGGCTTAATTGCGTTAGTAAAATCAGCTGCGCTAGAAAAAATTAAAAACTATGATACTGACGCTGACAATGACGCCATGCCGGATCAGCAAGATTACCTGGATGCCGGGGTTGCAAGAGCTGATCTGAATGATTTGTCTTTGGTCAATGCGGCAATTGCCCTACAGCCGCCAAATGCCACTGGTACAACAGGAGGCATTCAAACAGTGATCGACGATGCTATAGCGGCGTTGGAGGGCATCCAAATCGCAGCCAAAAAGAACGACTCTAGCGTTACTGATCTTATTGATGTCTCTACTTATGAAAAAGCTGGCATAGGTTCGCTAACGGCTGAAAATGTAGGCCAGATCAATGCACTGCTCAACACCGATGCCATCGACGACGCGGATCTGGCTGGTTACACTGAGCTAGCAGACTTAGTGTCAAGCTATCTATTAATACAATCGGCGACCAATGACAATCCCGTGCCTATAGCATTAGCGCTGAGTAATTTTGAGGACATAGGTGTCAACTTTAAGGGTGGCGCTAGTACTGCGGGTACAGCACTGCTTAGCGAACTGATCAATGGTTTGCAAGCTGCTGCAGTACAGACCTTGGCAGAAATACAAAGCTTGGTCGATGCAGTGGGGGCAGTGATGGCCACGGCAGCCGGTGGCAGCAGCGTCAGCGAAGCTCAATTACAAGATTTAGGCATGAGCGATGTCAGTAGCAATAATTTAGTCACAATAATCGCTCAGATCCAAGCCACAGAGCCTGACGGCAGCATGGTAGATACGTTTGTTGAGCTGCAGAAGATCATCACAGATATCAGGGATGCCGCAGTCCTAAAAATTGAAACATATAACAACAGCACTGGCACATCGGCGCCAGTACCCGAGTTACAAGATTACTGGGATGCCGGCATTACTGGGGTGAGAGGCGCCAATTTAGAGGCCGTTAACGCCAGAATTTTAGCATTGGATGAACATGGGGCAGAGACACAAGGAGCTATTCAAACTGTCGTTAACATCGAAAATAGAACCTATGCTGCTGCTCTGGAGCTGATCGTTGATGCCGCGACAGAGAACAACTTCGATGCCGGTGCAGTCGATTTATCTGTGTACGAAGCGATTGGCATCCAGGATCTGACAGTTAATAACTTTGGCCAGATAAATGACTTGCTTTTTACGCTCAACATTAACGGTACTGATGTTGCTAGCGCCGAGCAAGTTCAGCAACTGGTCACCAGCTATTTAACAATCCAGGGCGCGGTCGCCGACACTACCGGAATTGCCACTTTGCCTGTATTAGCCGATTACGAAACCATAGGTGTCGATGTTGTCGATGACCCAGAAGTGCTGAAATTATTGACCCAAGTGATCGATGGAGCGAGCCCGGCTCAGGTCGATAGCCAAGCGAAAATTCAAGACCTAGTCAATACAGTCAAAGCTGTGATGAGCGTAGCGGCGGGTGCTACTAGCGACTTTAGTGCCGAAGATTTAATCGCTTTAGGGCTGACAAAAGTCACAGCCGATAATTTAGCCACTATCAAAGTGCAGATCGCAAAAACGGATCCCGATGGCAGCGATGTGGACACTATAGTTGAGCTACAAGGGTTGATCACTAAAGTCGAAGATGATGCGGTTGGCAAAATTGAGGCTTATAACATCGCTAATGACTCTGCCCCCGACCAAGCTTTACAGCAACAAGATTATTGGAACGCCGGTTTTGATATTGACCAAGTTAACTCAGCCAACTTGCAACTGGTGAACGCCGCCATTTTGAGCCGGGAAGAGCACGGCGCCGACAGCAAAACAAAAATAGCAACGGTGATTGAGAATGCCATCGATTCGCTGAAGACGATACAAGAGGGGGCTGATAATGCTGAAGCCACTATAACGCTGATCGATTATCAGAATATAGGCTTAACCAAGGTCACTGAAGGGAATTTTGAGCAACTCAACCAATTATTCTATCAACCCAATGTCACAACTGATCTGCTGGTAGGAAGCTACGCCGAGATTAAATTGCTGGTAAAAAGCTACATCATGATTCAAACCGCCGCCAATGGCACCTTGGGCGATGCCCCTTTACCTGAACGGGCCAATTACACGGCCATAGGCGTCGATGTCACCGATAGCCAACAAATACTGCAGTTGCTCGGCCAGGCCATAGACCACTTGGAGACTGAGAAGGTAGAGACGCAACAGCAGCTGCAGAACCTGGCGAATATTGCAGTACAAGTCATCAACACAGCGAACAGTGACAGTAATCTTAGCGCTGAAATGCTATCAGCGCTGGGGCTGAAGGAGGTTAACAGCGGCAACTTTCCTACCATCTTGGCCAAGATAGCCGCCACTGGCGATGGCGACGATGTCGACAGCATCGAGGAGTTACAGTTATTGATCAATGGGCTCAAATCAGCGGCGGTTGCGCGTATTGAGGCCTATAATAAAGGCAATGGTACTGACCCAGCAGCGCTTGAGTTACAAGACTATCTGGATGCCGGCATTGGCCAGGGCGCTAATGATGCTCAAGTCACTGCTGATAATTTAGCCGCGGTCAATCGAAAGATCTTGGCCGCGGGTGAAGGTGAGGCCAACACTGTGATTGAGATACAAGGTCTGGTCGAGGCAGCAGTGGGCTCTTTTACTTTAGCCTTGAAGGCGATAAAAAAGGCTGCCGCGGAGGATAGCGCCAATCCCAATGAGACCCATCCGGATTCAAACATCGATGTCCCAGACTATCTAAATCTCGGTATTAAAACTGTTACTGATGAAAACTTAGAAGCCATCAACCGGCTATTGGATACCGATACTATCGCAGGCGAGCAGGCCGACAGCTATTTCGAGATAGAGGCGATGGTTACTAGCTATTTATTGATCCAGTCTGTGGCAGGGGGTAATCCACTGAACAAAGCGCTGCCAGTATTGGCGGACTTTAAGGCTATAGGCGTGACAATCTCAGATGCGGCAGCGGCAGCGCTATTGGGCGATATCATAGTCGGCTTGTCTGGCAGCGATGTTGGCCTTCAGTCCCAGCTGCAAACATTGGCCAATAAAACAGTCCAGATAATGCAGCTGGCGGCGGGCGGCTCCTCAGGTTTGAGTGCCGAAGATTATACTGACTTAGGTTTTAGCGGGGTTAACCAGGGAAATCTGATCACCATAGAGGCAAAAATTGCCGCAGGTAACAATAACGGCGAAGACGTAGATACGGTTGAAGAATTACAAATCTTGATAACCAAGGTTAAAACCGATGCCATCGCAAAAATCAATTTTTATAGCGAGGGGACTGGCTCAAATCCTGAGGCATTGGAACTGCAGGACTATCACAATGCCAGCATAAGTACTGCAGATTTACCGAAAGACTCCGTCGCTTTAGCCAACGCAGCATTGTTAGCTAATTTAGCTGCACCAGCTGACGCCGCTGCTATCACTATTGTGCTGACGTTGGCGGGCACTGCCTTTGATGATGTGGTTGCAGCTGCAAATACCAATAAAGCTAGTGTCAATTTATCAGTGACTGACTATGAAGCTATGGGTTGGGATCAGTTATCAGCTACTGAGATTAACAACATCAATACGTTGCTTGATCACGATGATATAAATAGTGTTGATATGGGCACTTATCAAACATTACAGGACCTCATAACGGGCTACACTAAGATCTATGGTCTGGCCGGCGGTGGGCGTGACACCCTTAATAATCTACCCGTTCACGCAGACTATAAGGCCATTGATGTAACTGTTGCCAATGATGATGCAACCATTAAATTACTCAATCAGTGTATCGATGGATTAGCCGAAAGCGATGCTTTCTTATTGAATCAATTGCGATTTTTGGCAGTGGCGGCTGAGGCCGTTATGGATCAGGCCAGAGGAGATGCAGACAGCTTAACGCTGTTGCAACTAACCAGCCTGGGTTTTACAGGGGCTAGCAGCGCTAATATACCCAGTATTAAAGACAAGATAGCCGCCACAGCAGACGCCAATGCTGTAGATACGTTTACAGCGTTACAGGATATTATTAACGGTGTTAAAACCACCGCGCTGAATAAAATTTCCGCCTACAACAGCGAGAATGACCCTGTACCTGATGAGCAAGATTATCTGGATGCCGGCATAGATCTGGCTATATTAACCGATTTGGCGCTGGTGAATGCGGTGATGTTGCAGCAACCGTCAGCGGCCACTGCTAAAACCGATGACATAGCCACATTAATAAATCAGGCTATCGCAGCATTCGCTAGAATCAACGCTTGGGCCGAAAATGGTGGCACTGAAATAACCGCAGCTGATTATAGCGCTGTCGGTGTGATAGGCGTCCCTAGCGTCAATCTGCAGGACCTTAATAGCTTGTTACAAATCAGCCCTATTGATGTCGGTAGCTACCCAGCGTTAGCCGATCTAGTTAAAGGTTTTGTGACCATCCAACTTGCGGCAGACGGCGATCGGCTAGAGGGCACCAGCATAGGACGCGAGCACTATCTGGCCATTGGTATCGATTTAGCTCAAGCCGATTTGGCTGCCGACATAGCGCTGCTCAGTGACTTGATCAATGGTTTGTCACCCGCTGATGTAAAATCTTTGGCGCAGATACAGAGTTTGACCGATGCGGTAGTGGCAGTCATCGATACTGTAGCGGGCAGCAAGATATTGACAGTGGAACAACTGGCTCAGATAGGGCTGACAGAAGGAGTGAGCAGTGCTAATTTAGTTACTATAAGTGCCAGGATCGCTGACACAGCTGTCATTGATGGCTACGGCAGTGAAGTAGATAGCATCGCCGAGCTAAAGGCCCTGATCGTGAAGGTTGGCACAGATGCGGTGCAGCGTATTGAAGCCTACAATGTAGCCAATGTAGCCAATGATCCCAATACTTTACCGACGACTCAGGACTACTGGGATGCCGGTATTAGTGGGGTTAACAGCGGAAATATAAAGGAGATCAACGGCAAAATATTAGAGCTTGATGATGAAGCTGCCGATTCCACTGAAGAGATACAAGGCATCGTTGATTCTGCAAATAGCGGTTTTGATAAGGCAATGGCACTGATTAAGATCGCCGCCAATATCGACACTAACGGTGACAGCAGTCAGAGTCCGGTCTCACACGAAACTTATACCGATCTGGGGCTGACTAATCTGGATGAGCATAATTATTTCCACATTACTAACTTGCTCTATACCAGCAGCATTAATAGTGACCATGTTAATAGCTTCGACAAGATAAAAGCCTTAGTCGATAGCTTTGTATTGCTGCAAGATTTCGCCGATGGCACAGCGCTGAGTGACTTACCCAGCAGGGCAGATTATCTGAGACTAGGTGTCACACTGGCTAATGGTACGCCGGTGCTTAACTTGCTCAATGATGTAATAGCAGACTTTGGGGGGGACAATGTGGATATCCAGGCTGAAATTAAGGCGCTGGCTGACACAGTAGCGAAAGTAATAGGCCTTGCCAAGGGCGAGCTTCCCGAGCTCAGCGCTACTGAGCTATCAGGTCTAGGTTTAGTTGGAGTCTGGGATAAAAACATTGAAACGGTTATAGAAAAGATTAAGAGCCTGGATAGCGGCAGTGTAGACGAGGTTAGCGAACTACAAGGCATTATAAACGCTGTGATTCAGGCGGCAGTCAATAAAATTGACGTTTATAACCAAGCCAATGACAGCGAAGCTGGAGTACCACAGCGACAAGATTATTGGAATGCCAAGATTGAAAAAGTCGATACTGAGGAGGATTTAGCACTGGCTAACGCCGCAGTGTTAAATCAGGGTCCAACGGGCACTGGTACTGGTGATCTCATTCAGGGCGTTATCGCCAATGCCTGGCTAGCGCTTGAAGCCATTCAAAAGGCAGCAGATAATTATGACACCCCGATAACCTTAGCTAATTATGCCAGCATAGGACTGACTAAGGTCACTGATGGCAATCTGCAGCAGATTAATGATCTGCTGAAAACCACCACTATAACTAGGGAAAAACTAGACGGTTACACAGAAGTTAAAGCGCTGGTAGAAGCTTATGTGAAAATACAAGGCATCGCTGATGGCAATGAGGGAAGTGAGCTGTTAGCGCTGCGCAGCGACTACGAGGCAATAGGGGTAAATGTCATCGTTGGCGTTCAAGCTATCAACTTACTCAGTGACGTTATCGATAGGTTGGAAACTCACGAGGTTAAGACTCAGGAGCAGATTCAAAACTTGGCCGATACCGTTGCACAGATATTTGCCACTGCAGAATTGACGGTCGGTAGCAGCAATAGCAATCTTAGTGCCGCTGATCTTATCGACCTTGGACTGAAAGGTGTAACAGAGCACAATCTAGTGACAGTAGCGGCCAAGATTATAGCTAAAACGACTATCGACGAGGTCAACAGTTACACTGAATTACAGACATTAATAAACTTAGTTCCAGAGGAAGCAATCGCCTATATTGAGCGCTATAACAATGGCCAGGAGAGCGCTCCTGAGTTACAAAAATATCGGGATGCGGGCATTGTCGAAGACCAGTTAACCGATTTAGCGCTGATTAATGCGGCTATCGTAAGCCAGGTCTTAGGAGGAGCCAGCAATTTTGACCTGATTGATAGCGTTGTCAGAGCGGCCAACAATGCGATGGACGCCATCAAGGCGGCAGCGACTGTGGCTGCGGCCCCCAATACCCCATTAACTGGGTCAACTTATGAACAGATCGGCTTGCAAAGCGTGACTGAAGCCAATCTCAGTCAGATCAATGCTTTGTTATACAGCCAAAAAATCGACGCCACGCATGTAGAAGACTACTCAGAAATAGAATTTTTAGTCGAAAGTTATCTGTTAATTCAAGCACTAGCCACAGATGGCAGCGCCACTGCTGCGAGCAGTGCCCACTTGCTGGCGCTGGCCATCGAGGTTGCCGATGGCAGTGCCGAGCTCAACTTACTCAATGATGTTATCGCCAACCCCACCACTACCCCAGCTCTGGTACAGACTCAGCAGCAGTTGCAGGACTATGCCGATTACGTTGCCAAAGTCATTGCCACTGCGGCCCTGATCCAGGCAAGTGACAGTACTCTTGATGTCGAGATATTAACAGCCCTGGGTCTCACAGAGGTCAATGCCGGTAATCTGATCAGCATCCTGGCCAAGATAGTCAACACTGACCCTGATGGCAACCAAGTCGATAGCCTCAATGAATTACAGGATTTGATAGGGGAGGTCAAATCAGCGGCGATTGCTAAAATTGAGGCTTACAACAATAACAGTGGCACAGTGCCAGAATTGCAGGACTATCTGGATGCCAGCATTGGCCAAGGTGCTGATAATAGTTCAGTCACTGCGGATAACTTAGCTGCTGTTAACCGCAAAATTTTAGCCCAAGAACCAGGGGAAGCCAATAGTGCCCAAGAGATCCAGGATCTGGTTAACACAGCAGATTTTGACTTTGGCAAAGCAGTAACAGATATAGAAAAAGCTGCCGAAAAGAACAGCGCCAGTAATCAAACCGATGGCATCATTGTCAACCATTATCACGATCTTGGCCTTACAGCCGTCACTAGCGACCACTTAAATGCGCTCAATGCTTTACTGGATACCGATAATATCATAGGTGAAAAAGTTGATACTTATTTTAAGATCAAAACCTTCGTTGAAAGTTATTTATTGATTTATGCAGCGGCAGACGAGGAGCAAGGCAATGCTACTGAGTTGCCGATACTGGAACATTTTCAGACCATTGGCCTGAACATTACTGACAAAGAAGTTGGCCGTTTATTGGGCGGGGTAATTGATGGGCTGGGGGGCAGCGATGTGGCGAGCCAAGCTCAATTACAAGCGCTGGCCGATCAAGTCAGTAAAATCATGGATCTTGCCGCCGGAGACGTAGAGATTACTCTCATTAGCGCGGATCTGACTGAATTAGGTTTTAAATCGGTGAGCGTTGGTAATATAAGCACTATTGCGGAGAGAATTTTCAACACCGCCAACGATGGCGGCGCGATAGATACCTTTCAGAAGTTACAGGATTTGATAAAATCAGTCGAAGTAGACGCCGTCGCTAAAATTAATGCCTACAACCGCGGCGACGGCAGCGACCCCGCGGCATTAGAGCTACAAGACTATCTGAATGCCTGTATTGAAGCGTCAATGCTTCCCTCTGTGGAATTGGCCAACGCGGCTATACTAGCCCTGGACGATGCGCTTGATCTGAGTGCAGCAGATATAGAACAGCGCATCGTTGACGCCGATACTGCCTTCAAAAAAGTCAAAAGTGCGGCAAGTTTTAGCATGGCTGGCAACGTGGTTGAGCTCACTGACTACCAGGCGATGGGTTTTACCAAAGTCGTAGCTACTAACTATCCCAAGCTTAATGCACTCCTGGATGACAACAAATTTGCCGCAGGCTATACAAACCTGGATGCTTTAGTTACCGGCTATATCAAGATTCACTACATGGCCGATGGAACACGAAATACTTGGGAGGAGTTACCAGAGCACGCCGATTATTTAGCCATTGGCGTGATAGTCAGTAATGATACTGAAGTGATTAGTCTGCTTAACAATGTCATCGATGGACTGGACGACGATAAAGCCGAGACCTTAACACAATTAACTGATTTGGCTGCGGCCGTAGACGCTGTGATGGCAATCGCTGCTGGCAGCACAGTTACTAGCTTGAGCTCCGATCAGTTAACCTTGCTTGGGCTCGACGGTGTCACTGCGACTAACGTTGCGGCGATCAAAGCCGCCATAGCTGCAGCCACTGGCAGCGGCGTAACCACTTTTGAGGAACTACAGGCGGTAATAAACAACAGCAACACAGCGGCTGTGGACCTTATTGAAAAATATAACCGCGGCAATGGCAGCACACCGCCCGCGTTAACGGTAGAGCATTATGAAAATGCCAACATCAACAAGGTCAATGCAGATAATCTGCAGTTAGTGAATGCGGCGATATTGTTCCAGGACAGAGACGGCGCCGATACTAAGGGTGAAATCCAAACAGTGGTCGACGACGCCATTGCGGCTCTTATTAGCATTATTGCAGCGGCCAACAGCCCTTCAGATTCTGTGACAGATCTTACTTTTAAGCAGCTGGGGATCGAAGTCGACGGCAATGCGCTTAAGATCAGCAATCTGCTAAATACCCCTAATGTGACNGGCGCCAAAGTGGNCAGTTATGCCGNGATAGNGGCNCTGGTGGTTNGTTATAAGTTGATCCAGGAGGCCGCCGATGNCNCCNNTGGCAATGAAGAAAAANTACCNGAAAAAAGTGATTACCAGANGNTAGGTATCAATTTTGCACCTTTGGGCTCGGATGAGTTAGACCAGGCAGTNATAACTTTACTCAGTGATGTAATTGATGGTTTAAACCTTGAGNATGTAGCGACCCANCAGCAANTTCAGACNCTGGTNAGTCAAGTCGAAATAATTATGCGCGTGGCGGCGCCGGGGGGGGAGGTCGATACCAGTGGCTTGAACGTGGCGCTGTTTGATGATCTGGGTTTTAGTGGGGTAAATGCTAACAATCTAATCACTGTTGCCGGTAAAGTTGCCAACAGTAATTCCAATGGCAGCGGCGTTGATCAGTTCACTGAGATACAGAACATGATCAATGCAGTTGTACCTGAGGCGCTGGCGCGTATTAAGACCTATTGCGATGGTGGTGATGTGACTGCAGGCCGGTTAGTTATCCAGGACTTTCTGGATATAGACATCAGCACGGTGACCACTGAAAACTTAGCGGCAGTCAACAACAAAGTATTTGCTGCAGGCAGCGGGGAAGTGAACAACATTGTTAAAGTAGAGGGGACAGTGCAGTCGGCCATCACGGCCTATCAGGAGGGTTTGGAAGCTTTAAAAGGAGCAGTGAATTCAGATAATACTGCGAGTATTACAGCCAGCACTTATGCCGATGTCGGCCTGATTAATGTTGATATTGACAATTATCAGTACATTACCCCATTCCTTTTAAATAGCAACGTTGATAGTACAAAAGTAGAAACTTTTGCAGCTGTGAAAGCTTTTGCCGATGCCGTGCTAAAGATTCGCTCGGCGGCCGATGAGGGGGGCACTAGCCCAATATTGCTGGAGTTCGCCGATTTTACGGCACTGGGAATTTTTGTTGCCGATGATGAAACGGGTATTAACCTACTTAATAGTGTGATAAATGAGATGCCCATCGAGCGGGTAGATACCCCAGCAGATGTCACGGATTTAGCTCACAGGGTTAATGCAGTCATCTGGGCCACTGCCGATGGCCCTAACAGCAATGTACTCACTTATACACATTTAAACGATCTAGGCTTAAGTGGTGCCAATACATTTAACTTTGTGACCATTAAAACCTTAATTTTTGTCACAGTAGATTCTGGCAGCGCGGTAGACAGCTTGACTAAGCTAGCAACCTTGATTGTCGACATGCAAGCTGATGCCATTAACAGTATCGAAATGTACAGCCAGTCCGACCCAAATTTGGCCGTGCAAGTTTATTGGGATGCGGGTGCCACGAATGTCAATTCAGATAACATAACAGTGGTCAATGCAGAAATATTGGCCGCAGAAGATGGCGCGGCAAATAGCCTGGTCAACATACAAACGATAGTCGATGTAGCCATATCGATGGTGGACGCCCTGGAAGCTATTAAAAACCGTGCCGAGTCTAATGATGCCATCACACACAGTTTGCAGTTATCGGATTATGCAGATGCAAAGGTTAAAAATGTATCAGCGGTTACCTTAGCGGCGATTAACAGTTTGCTCGACAGTCAGTTGGTTAATGGTGATGCCATGAATAGCAAGCTGGAAATCCAGCAGCTGGTGGATAATTACAATGTTATTCTCGCCAGCGCCGATGGGATCGATGATGCTGACCCACAACTGAGCATGGTTGACTATCAACTCTTAGGCTTAAAAAATGTGGAATCGGCAGGCAGAGCAAAATTACTCAACTCAGTGTTTGACCAAAAAAACACAGATGAAGATGTCAATAACTACACAGAGCTGCAGGCAATCGCCGATGCTGCGGATCGTGTGTTTGATTATGCCAAAGATACAACCGGAACTATGGGCTTAGGTATCGCTGACTTAGCAGCGCTGGGTGTCACCAATGTCGACAACAATAATATTCAACAGATCCGAGCCCGGCTCATGGCTAACTTAGCGGATGAAAAAATATACGACACCTTAGGCGCTTTACAACAGATAGTTGATCAAGAATTTTCTATTACTGTCTCTGGCTTTACCGGTACGATAAACAGCCAGGGTGATTATGGTTCTATTTATGACACAGAATCTGAGGTGAAGGCTATAGGTGATACCGGTGCCTATTTACTGGCCTGGAGAGATTCAGGAAAAATTAATATTCAAAGATTTGAAGCAGATGGCAGCGGTTCGTCACAGGGTATAGTTACATTAGCTGCTGATAATGTCACGGATCACAAGCCTAACATCGCTATCTTAAATGACAGTGGTGATTTTGTGATCAGCTGGTTCAACGAAGACGGTAATATTTACTTTTCCGCTTACAGCGACATGGTAGTAACTGATCCAAAGTTTCCAATTATGATAAATATACTTACTGACAATGGTTCAACTTATGAACTGGATATGGCGGTTATCAATGCGACGGGGACCTCTGTCGTGGTATGGCAAGGCGGAAGCACTGTCTACAGCTGTACATTAGCATCAAATGGCACGATTAAAGGAGAGACTGGAGCCAAAACAGATTCCGGTACCTATTATGTTAAAGTGGCTTCCGCGGGGGACGATGGCTCTTATATCATCACGGCAAGCCAATATGTTAATGGTAAAAGTCAGATTCTTGTGCAAAAGATCAACGCCGATGGAAGTTCGCAGCCGAAGGTGTACTTAGATACAGACACTAATAATCAATATGCTGACCAGTATTCATCAATCAGTATGCTCGGCAATAGCGGGGACTTTGTGGTTGCCTTCAGTGGTGGCAGTGGGACGGGCTCTCAGGTTTACACTCAGAAGTTTAACAGTGATGGGTTAAAACAGGATGGCTTATTAGCCTTAGATGTGCCCTCAGGTGCGATGTCAGTCGATAATACGGCGATCAGCGAAATTGGCACTAGTGGTGAATATGTAGTGGTTTGGGAGGCATGGGGAGCTGATAGTGTTTATGAAATTTATTCACAAAAAGTCAATGCCAACGGCACTACCACAGGCAACGAGCTTATTCGTTTTAACTCCAATAGTGAAATTCTACATGATCAGGGACCAAGTGTCAGTGAGATAGGTTCAGGTGGTGACTACGTGATTAGCTGGAACGGAAGATTGCCAGATGGTAGCACCCATGTCTATACGCAGAGGGTCTCATCAGAAGGTCAGTTTTTGACCACTTGGATCGGTGACGGTGATATTGACATTACTACGGCGCTAGAGGGTGGCTTAGAGGCTACTTCTTATAGAGTGGTGTATACTCAGGGGCTGTTAGTGGCTAAAAATAATAAAGAATATCCCGTCGAGTCCACCGATCCCGCCGATTCCAACTATAATACAGTTGTTGTCCCTGCGGCCGATTGGCTGGATGTTAAATTAATAGGCATAACAGATGCACAGACTTACGAATTAACCATTACTGTCACAGGAACGTCTATCATAGACGGTACGACCATCACTATCACCACTCAACCTTATGATATGAGCACCCCGTTAATCCTCGATCTGAACAACAATGGCATAGAAACCTTGTCGGTTGATGAGGGCATCATCTTTGATATTGATGCCGATGGCAGCGTCGATCATACCGGCTGGGTCGGCAAAAATGATGGCCTGTTAGTACGCGACCTTAACGGTGATGGCATGATCAATGATGCTACTGAGTTATTTGGTGAACACACACTGCTGGCAGATGGCACAAAAGCCCAAGATGGCTACGCGGCGCTGGCGGCACTTGACTCCAATGGCGATGGGCTGATTAACGCCGCTGATGATACCTTCACAGAACTGCAAGTGTGGGTCGATGCCAACTCTGATGGTATTACTCAGGCGGGCGAGCTTTTAAGCTTACAACAGGCCGGGGTCAGCGAAATCACCCTGACATATCAGCACAGCAACATCGATAGTAACGGCAATACCATCGGCATGCTCGGTAGCTATACTAATAACAGCGGTGAGCAGCAACAGATGGGCGATGTCTGGTTTAAATACCAGGCAGGTGCGCTAACCACTGGCTCTTTAGCGGCAACCGCGTCAGCGAATTCTACCCAACTCAATATCGATTCCTCAGTGATAGAACCTGCTATTCAGGACGATCTTAATGTCCCTGCAGCGCAAGCCGTCAGTGTTAAAGCGCAGTTATTAGCGGAATATGCGAGCTTATTTGCTGAATTTACCAGCCTGGCGGCGAAAGCAGCACTGCAACCTTCGGCGATTGTTACTGAATACCTGGGAGCTGATCCTAGTGGAAATGCTGTAAATTCGCCAGGAGCAGAAGGGCAAATTAAAGCTGCAAGCCATCTATTCCCGCTGCTGGAACCTTCAGGTGATCCCGCAGATGAACGTGAATTATGGTTAACACCCGCACAAATTGAGGATCTGACGCTGGATGATGTTTTAGCTGATGTCGAGGGGCTCTCAGCGGCGATCGATAATCTGTACAAGGCCAATAGCAGTGCAGAACTGTTCGAGGGACTGACAGACAGCCAGCAGGGAACACTCTTAGAAATGGCGACTTTCAGTATCTCAGAAAATTCCGAAGATCTGATTACCATCCCGCGCAGCCATAATGATTATGAATGATGACGATTTAGTCGGAAGTAGGAAGTATGAAGTAGTAAGATCATATGGCTTGCAAAAGGAGTGGGTCCATATATGTTGGTAAGGGGCGATAGCCTTGTCATTAGGCTGGGAAATGGCCGGTCATTGCGCCACGCTGCCTTTGCATATCAAGGTATCTCTATTTATCAGTATTAGCGGTTTTTAAGCCCGCAGAGAAAATATCGGACTTTTCGGATGCGCTCTAACCATCATGGCCTAGTTGGAAGTCCCTTGGGGCGTTGACTAGACGTGAACCAGAAGATCGTATGTCGCTTCGCATGTTTGTCATGGATAGTAGAGTATCAGATTACTGTACTTTGTCGGGAGGAGAGAAACGTAATTATCCTCTGATGAAAGTACAAATAGCAGCCATTGGCCTAAAATACGAAATAAGTTATTAATCACAAGACTCTTTCCAGAGAAAGTGGCTGTAATAGAGTTGAGATACGATTTTTAAAAAATGAATGTAAACTGTATTTGTAGTTGTATAGTATTTTAAATGAATCATTAATATCACATGTAATAATTAGGTTAATTTAAAGCAACTAATATCTAGATATTTTGTATCTCTTGATCCTTTTAGATTGTTTTCGTTGTTATTTTCAAAAGGATTTAATTTCTATAGCTTGTCTCAATTCGGTTACAGTTTGGTTGACATATTTAATTTGCTGTTATAAATTTGTCTTAATATTAAGAATAAGTTAATCAAGAATAAGAGACTGGATGCTCAAAAGTTGATTTTTCACCTATTTTTAATCTCCAATAAGCTGGTATCGCAGTGGATTAAAAATACGTCCAGTGTAAGGGAGTAAAAACTTAGTGACAGAAATTACGCTGTTCTGTGAGATAGCAGGGCCAAAGTATTAGTCATAATTTCTGTACCTATGACTGCCATTAAATAGAATAATGAAGTGACAACTGGTAGGAGTTTTTTTCTGTTTTGGAAATACTATTGTTCACATAATGCGCTTAATTCCGCGATCGATAGTGCTTACTTTGATACAAGATAAATTCTTGCCTTTGTTGAGGAATCTACAAATAGCTCTTTTGGCATGTCTGTATTAGAGGCATAGATTTCGGAAAACACTGGCTTCCGGAGGCGTTCCATACCTGTTTGAATTTTTCTTAGGTATCTATACTTATCATAAAATTATGCTAGTTCATCCCTGATGATGTATGTTTTAGGAGTGTAATATCGTGTTTTCAGCATATGATGTTTTTCTTAGTATAGGCATTGCACAAGGTGTGATTTCTAGTTTTATTTTTTTTATTTCAAAAGACAAACAAGTAAGTATTAAGGTCTTAGGTATGGCTATCTTATTGCTTTGTCTTGTGAATTTTAAATACCTATTACAGGTGATTAAATTTTATGACATAGAAAACTCCGATTTTTTACCTTTTCACAATATTTTGTTTTTATGTCCGGTGGCCTATTTTTATGTTAACTCATTGGTGGTAGAAAATTATAAAATAGATCGAACTAAAATAATTCATTTTATTCCTGGTACGTTATTCCTAGTATATGATCTGGTTGTCTATTTTTTTGTGTTTGATTTAATTGGACAAAGTGAAAAAATAATACTTGCATCGAGCTTGTACTATTTTCATGTTAATAGCTTCGAAAGTTATATTGTTGTTGTTTCTTCTCTGTTTTATTTTTATTTGTCAATTGTGAAATTGATAGAATATAAAGTCGTAATGAACGTGCTTAAATTTGATAACACACATCCAGTGTATTCTTGGATAAGAAGTGTTTTTATTTGGTGCTTTTTTCTAATTGTATTTCATTTATATAATGTGTTACTTGAACCATTTGGTCGTTATAGTTCGGTCGACATCTTTCGTTGGAATATGTTTTATATGTACGTCTCTGTTTTCATCTATTACCTGGGTTTTATGGGGTATCGTCAGACCGATTCCAATTTAGATAGCTCTAAGGCTTCATTAGAGTCTATGAACAAAAAAATTAATGCACTAGACGTTAATAGAATAAAAATACAAATAACTGAAAAGCTAGAGATAGAAAAAATTTATTTAAATCCTACTTTGTCTATATCAGAATTTGCTTTAGAGTTAAGCATTAGTACTGAAAATTTATCCTTCGTGATTAATCATGAGTATAATTTCAGTTTCAGGGATCTAATCAATTCCTCTCGAGTCAATGAAGCGAAAGAAAAGCTGCAACAGATACAATTTTCCAAACAGTCAATTTTAGCTGTTTCTCTGGATTCTGGCTTTAACTCCCAGGCCAGTTTCTATCGTGCATTCAAAAAATTTGAAGGGATCACACCCAAAGAATACATTTCTAATTGTGTATCATGAGTTGCAAAATTTTTTTATTTTAGGCTCGCAAAAGCATGTTTATGAATGCGCGCTTCTTAAGTAAGTATGCGAATAAGTCCGCGGTGCATCTAACATACAGCAATGTGAGATCTAGGCATCACATACAGGCATGCTGGTTGCCTGCATATATGTAAGCACTGGGGTTTGTATGGAGCAAAAGTCTGTGCCTGTCGAAAGTTATCATGCCGTGGATGCGATAACACTGAGCAAGAGGGTTCTAAGTCCCAGTTGACGGTCCATTAAACGGCTATCTGCTTTGCCTACATGGATGTAGGCAAGGAGCGTTAGCAGGACGCGATAGCTTTGCCTACATGGATGTAGGCAAGGAGCGTTAGCAGGACGCGGGAGTTTTGTCAGGAACCCGGGAAGAGCTCGTCATTCCACTCATCATTTCGTGCACAGCTTGTCACTTTAGAGCCAGCAGAGAAGATAGCGGAGTCGTTGGTATGTTCCTTAGTATGCTCCAAAGGCAATAGCTACAGACCTGTTGGTCAGCCATCTAGAATCTTGCCAGTTCAGCCCCGCAGGTAGCCTAGCTTATGTTTGTTTTTCCAGTGCAACTCTGTATTGGTGTCGTTTGTTAGTCGCTTTTTCAGTTCATGGCCTTTGTCGTCTGTGAGTTTTATTATCGGTATCAACTGCTTGCGGTTGCATTTTTAAATCGCAAAACCCAATAAGATAAATCCTTTGATTATTGTGAAATAATTCATATTTATGTCGAATATTTTGTTAAAATGCCTGACGAAAATTAGTGTCCATCAGTAAACCTTCAAAGTTTGTCAATTCTACTATTCCTAGTTGTTATAGCAGTGTTACACGGGTTACTTATTAGTTTTTATTCGACCCAGTTAAGCTATTGATTATAATGTGAATGTGTATCCTTAATTCAATTGTGAGCTAGGGGTAGCTTATTAGTCCTAAGATGTTATCTGTGAGCTAATAATTCATCCAAAGTCTAAGGGGTAGCACCGTTTAATGCAGAGTACTTCCACCTGTCTGCCCCAGTAGCTGATGACTTTAAAATTAGCTCGGATTAACTTATAGAATATTTTAACACTGCTTTCGAGCTTTCTATTCAGCTAGCCCGACAGTCATTGCTCTTTGCTCAGAAAATCGCTGCTTGAGTTAGATTCGCAGTGGATTCGGTTAGTCTGCTTTCTTGCGCAATGCTGGTGTTTTTCGTAAGTGAATGAGGATGCCCAAGAATTTTACTTCTATTGACTGCTCCGTTTAAAAAATGCGCTTTTTTTGCGCTTTTGTCAGAGTTACATAGTTAGTAGATCAAATGCTTTACTGAGGCACTGTTTACTTGCAAAAACAGCTCTATCTTCATATAGTGTAATATAGTGGGGAAAAGTGGGCTAATGTGGAGTTTATTGTGAGTTCAACTATAATAGGGCAAGAATAGTCGAATGTTTCGCGGCGTAAATCCAATTAATATGGATGCTAAAGGTAGAATGGCGATTCCCTCTCGATATCGAGAGCAGTTGAGTGTGCATTGTGCCGGACAAATGGTCGCGACAATTGATACAGAATCCCGCTGTTTATTACTTTATCCAATACATGAATGGGAAATCATTCAAGAAAAAATAGAGGCATTGCCTAGCTTTGACCCCAATGCCCGTAGAATACAGCGGCTGTTAATAGGGCACGCAACGGATATTGAAATGGACGGCAATGGACGTTTGTTGCTCAGTGCTCCGCTGAGGGAATACGCCAAACTAGGTAAAAAAATCGTATTGTTAGGCCAGGGCAAGAAATTTGAAATATGGAGTGAAGAGTTGTGGAATCAGACCAGAGACGATTATCTGCAGGTAACTGATGAAGCCGCTGTATTACCAGTAGATCTACAATCACTCTCTCTCTGATTCTGCAGAGAAAAATGAATGGCGTTTTAAGAATTGAAAATAGCAACCAAATCAGCTTGCTATCGGACTAGATGAATTAAATCACACTGTAGCATATTGCTTCAGTGTAGGGGTGAAACTAAGTGGAAAATGAAAACTTTGAACATGTAACTGTGTTGTTACAAGAGGCAGTTGATGCATTAGTTACTGATGCTTCAGGGGCTTATGTGGACGGTACTTTTGGCCGTGGCGGGCACAGCAGTAAAATACTAGCCTCTCTGGCAGGGGACGGTAAGTTATTAGCCATAGACAAAGACCTTGAAGCTATTGACTTTGCTCAGCAGCGTTTTGCCACAGACAATAGGTTCTCTATAAGTCATGGATCTTTCGCCCGTATAGAAGAATTTACCGAACAGCAACAGTTGCACGGGAAGGTTACTGGGATATTACTTGATCTTGGCGTTAGCTCTCCTCAATTGGATGACCCTCAGCGCGGTTTTAGCTTTCAGTACGATGGTCCGCTAGATATGCGAATGGATACTACTTGTGGCGAAAGCGCTGCGCAGTGGATTGCCCGAGCGACAGAGAAAGAAATTGCCGATGTTATTTTTACTTACGGAGAAGATAAGTTTGGCAGGCGAATGGCCAGAGCGATAGTGGCTGAGCGTGAAAAAAACCCGATTGAGACGACTGCGCATCTGGCGCAAGTAGTTAAAGATGCCAACCCTGCATGGGAGAAGGGTAAACACCCGGCGACTCGCGCTTTCCAAGCTATCAGGATTCAAGTCAATCAAGAACTTAGTGATCTGGAAAAGTGCCTGGATGGAGCTCTGGAAGCACTGGAAGTGGGCGGGCGGCTGGTGGTTATCAGTTTCCATTCATTGGAAGATCGTATCGTAAAACGCTTTATACGCAGGCACGTCAAAGGTGATGATCATTTGCCTCAGGGTATTCCCTACACTAACGACATGTTGCGCTGCAGATTAAAAGACATCAGTAAAAAGGTAAAAGCTAGCTCCGGTGAAGTTAACCAAAATCCGCGTGCCCGCAGTGCGGTAATGAGAGTCTCTGAAAAAATAGCATGATTAAGTTTAAGGTCAGTTCAGATAAAACTCAGCAGCGAGCTCAGCAGAGCTTGAATATGTTGACGTCTAATGAAATTGGCCGCCCGCTGCTGCTAGTTTTTCTACTGTTGATAGCTATGTTACTCAGTGCCGTCTCTATTATCTTTCAGTCTTATGAATACCGAACTCTATTTAATACTCAGCAGCAGTTGGTCAGCCAATGGGATGAGAGACAAGTTGAGTGGGGCCAATTGCTGCTAGAGCAGAGCGCCCTGGGTGCCAATAGCAGAGTGGAAAAATTGGCTAAAAGTAAGTTAGCCATGCACGTTCCTCTCTCAGAAAATATAGAGATGGTGAGCTATGAGTGACAATGTTGCTGTGCCAACACATTCACGGGTCTGGCGTCTATGGCTGGTCTGTCTGCTGCTGGCTGCGGTATCAGTGGCTATCGTAATTAAGCTGGTTTCGCTATATACCTATGATCGTGAATTCCTGCAGAGCCAGGGCGATAAAAGAACCTTAAGAACGATGATGGTACCCGCTCACCGTGGCTTGATCACTGATAGAAATGGTGAGGCGCTGGCTGTCAGTGCACCGGTTGCAGCGGTCTGGGTCAATCCTAAACAAATAGATATTACAGATCCCAAGCTAAAGCAATTATCGAGAATGTTGGGAAAAAAATCTAGCGCGGTCGTTGGTCGAATCAATAAAAACCTCAAACGGCAGTTTCTCTATTTGAAAAGGCAAATTTCTCCAACCTTGGCGGCAAAAGTACAAGCGCTTAACATCAAAGGTGTCAATGTCGATCGCGAATACAAGCGCTACTATCCGGCAGGGGAAGTAACGACGCACTTGGTAGGATTTACTGGTATCGATGGTGCGGGGCAAGAGGGAATCGAACTTGCATACGATCAGGCGCTGGAGGGTGAAACGGGCAAAAAATTAGTCATGCAGGATCGCCTTGGGCGCGTGGTAAAACACATTAAACTGCTGGATGAAGCTGAGTCAGGGCAGAATGTGGAGTTGAGTATAGATCTGAGATTGCAGTACTTGGCATATAAAGAGCTAAAGTCAGCGGTGAAATCTCACCGGGCTGATTCAGCCTCCGTGGTGGTTTTAGACATTAAAACCGGCGAAGTGTTGGCCATGGTTAATCAGCCGTCATATAACCCGAATGATCGTAGTGTGTTAACTGGAGAGCAGTTACGTAACAGAGCGCTGACGGATGTTTTTGAGCCCGGCTCTACAGTAAAACCTTTTACCATAGTGGCCGCTTTAATGAGCGGCAAATATGATCGAGATTCGGTGGTGAACACCTCGCCGGGCTACTTTTTTGTAAAAGGCAAAAAGATCAAGGATTTTAGAAATTATGGGGAATTGTCTCTGACCCGAATCATTACTAAATCCAGTAATGTAGGAGTGACTAAACTGGCTTTGTCTCTGGAGTCAGATAGCATGCATAATTTGTTTTCCAATGTAGGTATAGGCCGTGTGCCAAGTACTGGGTTTCCTGGGGAACGCAGTGGTGTACTACCCTACTACTCAGAGAGGAAAGTGCTTGAACGGGCTGTTATGTCCTATGGTTACGGTCTGTCGGTAACCCCTATCCAGTTGGCACAAGCTTATGCAGTGTTGGCTAATAATGGCATTCGGATGCCGGTCAGTTTGTTAAAGCTAGAGCGAGCCCCTAAAGGTACCAGGGTTATTCCCAGTGATATTGCTAAAGACGTTGTCACAATGATGGAAACCACTACTCAAGCGGATAAAGGCGGTACCGGACGCAAGGCGGCGGTTTACGGTTACCGGGTGGCGGGCAAAACCGGTACTGCGCACCAGGCATCGCGCGGCGGTTACGACAGAGATAAATATATTTCGGTGTTCGCTGGTATCACCCCAGCCAGTGATCCGAAGCTGGCGATTGTCGTTATGGTGAATAATCCCAAGGGACAACAATATTCAGGAGGTGGAGTAGCTGCGCCGATTTTTTCCAGAGTTACCGCAGGTGCGTTACGCATGTTAAATATTTCTCCCGATCAATGGCCGACGCAAGCAGAAGATGAAATGGTGGTACAAAATGCCCAGTAAAAAAAGCGTATATCTGGGAGCACTTTTTCCTAAAATTGCAACTGCAGTGGCGAATAGGGAATGGCAGCGAATTCAAATTTCAGGTATTAAAGAAGACAGTAGAAAAATCCTGCCAGGGGATTTGTTTGTCGCTCGCGATGGTGAGTACTTTAAAGGTACCGAATATATTGCAGCTGCCGCGGCCAATGGCGCAGTGGCCGTACTGGTTAATACATCAGTACAATGGCCCGCCGCTATAGATCAGAGACGATTCTCAATTCCGGTGATCGCCCTGGATAATCTGTCCGATAAAATAGGTGTGATTGCCGCCCAAGTTTTTAATAATGTAGTGGCGAAACTTAATATCATTGGCATCACTGGTACCAATGGTAAGACTTCTTGCGCCCATTACCTTGCCCAGGCATTAAATAGCTTGAAGGTTAAAACTTACATTATAGGGACCTTGGGCAACGGTGATCCTGAAGCGTTGCAAGAGGCGAGCAGAACAACTCCAGATGCTTGTGCCCTGCAGCAGATGTTTGCCGAATTCTATTACGCTGGCGCACAAGCGGTAGTCATGGAAGTAAGTTCTCATGCGCTTGAGCAGGGGCGGGTCAAAGGTGTGCCTTTTAATGCAGTGGCTTTCACCAATTTAAGCCGCGACCACTTGGATTATCACGGCAGCATGCAGGAGTACGGCAAAGCTAAAAGTCGGCTGTTTACCGATTATACCGTCAACCACCGGGTACTAAATCTAGACGATGCTTACAATTGTCAACTTTTGGCAAGTCTCAATCAGGCACAGCTGAATAGCACTGTTACATATAGTGAAGAACTCGCTGAAAACGCAGATATCACCGCGGTTGATTGTCGTTTACTACACAGCGGCCTGCAATTTTCTCTGCGTAATAAGCTAACCAGTGTAGATATAAATACTCAGTTACTGGGTAAGTTCAATGTGGCAAACTTATTGCTTACTTGCTCAGTTTTGTATCGCTTAGGGTATAGCGATTTACAGGTGCAAAGTAGTGTTAGTGCATTGCAGCCAGTCCCAGGGCGTATGCAGACTGTGGTTGAAAATTCAAGTCAGCCTATTTGCATCGTCGATTACGCACACACACCCGATGCACTAGAAAAAGCCCTGCAGGCAAGCAGGGTGCATTGTAGTGGTCAGTTACTTGTGGTCTTCGGCTGTGGTGGGGACAGAGATCATGGCAAGAGAGCTGAAATGGCTGTTGTGGCAGAGCGCCTGGCGGATTCAGTGATAGTGACCAGTGATAATCCGCGCACAGAAAAGCCGTTGGCGATTATTAATATGATCACAGCAGGATTTAGTGAGCAAGCTGAGTATCGTGTCATCAGCGATCGCAAGTCGGCGATAGTCGCAGCGATAAACACTGCTGGTTTGGGCGATGTAGTGTTAGTGGCCGGCAAAGGACACGAGGATTATCAGGAAATTATGGGCGAGAAACACTATTTTTTAGATGCCGAAGCAGTCGCTTACGCGCTGATGGAAAAAGACCAGGGCAGATCGTCGCCACAGACGTCGGGTAGAAATTTATGAGTTATCCAATGCTACTGTCTGATTTGGCTGCTATTACTGATGGTCAGCTACAAGGCGCAGATTATCTGTTTGAGTCACTGTCTACCGATACCCGAAAAGTTCAAGCCGGGGATGTGTTTCTAGCGTTGACCGGAGAAAACTTTGACGGCCATCAATTTTGTCAACAAGCGGTTGCTGCTGGCGCCGCGGCGCTTGTGGTTGAACGTCCACTCGATTTGGATGTTCCGCAGTTAGTGGTGAAGAACTGTCACCTGGCGCTGGGGTTAATTGCTAAATGTAACCGCGATAAGTATCAGGGACCGCTGATAGCGGTCACTGGCAGTAATGGTAAAACTACCACCAAAGAGCTGATAGCCTCGATACTGGCTGGCAAAGGCAATACCTTAGCGACGTTAGGCAACCTGAATAATGAAATTGGAGTGCCCCTGACGTTGCTCAGGTTCAATGGCCAGCAGCAGTATAGCGTTGTGGAAATGGGTGCCAATGCCAAGGGCGAAATAAATTATTGCGCTGCACTGGCCCGGCCAGATGTGGCGATAATAACGAATGCTATGGGAGCGCATTTAGAGGGCTTCGGTAGTCTACAGGGAGTTGTGGAAGCGAAAGCTGAAATTTTTCAGGGGCTTTCAGTAAAAGGCACGGCGGTCATTAATTTAGACGATAACAATGTAAACCAGTGGTTGACGATGCTTAAAACTGATCGAGGCACTGCCATTAAGTACCTGAGTTTCAGTTTAGAAAACCCTGAAGCCGATGTTTACGCCAGTCACTTACAACAGTTAACAGCCGGTAATTATAGCTTCGAGCTGCATTTTTGTGATCACAGCGCAACAGTTACCCTGCAGTTATTAGCCATCCATAATGTGCTCAACGCACTGGCAGCCGCAGCGGCCGTATTTGCCATTGGCGGCAGTATGCAAGAGGTTGTTCGCGGCTTAGAAAATGCACCGGCTATTGGCGGGCGCCTCCAAGCGCTTAGGGCGATAAATAATGCCACCTTGATAGACGACAGTTATAACGGTAATCCTGACTCGGTCAAAGCTGGCGTAGATTTGCTGGCACAATTACCGGGGCGAAAAATTTTGGCTCTGGGCGATATGGCCGAGTTGGGAGTTGATGAAAAACAGTTACACCAGAGTGTTGGCACTTACGCGGCACAACAGGGAATCGACTATTTGTTTAGTTGCGGCCCGCTGGGCGAGCTGGCAGCGAGAGAATTTGCAGCGGCCACTGGCAGCCAGTTAACAGCTTTTGCCAATAAAGATAAAATGCTAAAGATACTAAAAACTATGATGAATGCACAGACAAAAATCCTTATTAAAGGCTCTTTGAGCTCGGGAATGAAACAAGTAGTGAATGAATTAACCCAGGGGAGCGTCAGCTGATGTTATTGTTATTATCTGATTATTTTTCTAATTATTTTAACGCAATTGGAGTACTTGAGTATCTGACTTTGCGGGGAATTTTGGGAGTGATTACGGCCCTTTGTCTCACCCTATATCTTGGGCCCAAAATGATTCGTTTCTTGAAGGACAAGCAGATAGGTCAATCTATTCGTGATGATGGTCCGCAATCTCACTTATCTAAAGCGGGCACGCCGACTATGGGCGGTGCCGTTATTTTACTGTCTATCGGTATCAGTACTTTATTGTGGGCAGATTTAAGCTCACGTTATGTGTGGATTGTATTGGCGGTTACTTTTATTTTTGGTGCGGTCGGTTGGGTCGACGACTGGCGTAAAGTTGTTGAGAAAAACTCTGTGGGGCTCCCTGCTCGCTGGAAGTATTTTTGGCAATCGATCGGCGGGTTTGGCGCAGCTATTGTACTCTATACGACAGCACAGTCCCCTGCTGAAACACAATTAATAGTGCCATTCTTTAAAGATGTTGCGATTAACATGGGGCTGTTTTTCATTATTTTCACTTACTTTGTGATCGTCGGCACTTCTAACGCCGTCAATCTTACCGACGGTCTGGACGGTTTAGCTATCATGCCGACAGTCATGGTGGCAGCGGGTTTAGGCGTCTTTGCATATTTAAGCGGTCACACAGAGTTTTCCAGCTACTTAAATATCCCCTATATCAAGGGTTCCGGTGAGCTGATTATCTTTTGCGGTGCAATTGTCGGCGCCGGTTTAGGGTTCCTCTGGTTTAATACCTATCCAGCACAAGTTTTCATGGGTGATGTCGGGGCTCTGTCTCTCGGTGCTGCACTGGGCGTGGTCGCTGTTATCGTGCGTCAGGAATTAGTGCTGGTGATTATGGGTGGTGTATTTGTTATGGAAACCGTCTCGGTGGTGCTGCAAGTCGCCTCCTTTAAATTAACCGGTAAGCGAATTTTCCGCATGGCACCCATTCACCATCACTTTGAGTTAAAAGGTTGGCCAGAACCACGCATTATAGTGCGCTTTTGGATTATTACCGTTGTGTTAGTGCTTATTGGTCTAGCGACCTTAAAGATACGGTAAACCTGAATGAGTCTGATTGCTACTGACCAGTTAAAAATTGTTATTGGCCTGGGGGTGACCGGTATTTCCTGTGCCCAATTACTTGCCGAGAAAGGCGAAAATTTTATTGTCGTCGATACCAGAGAAAAACCTCCTAAACTTGAACAGTTCAGGCACGACTATCCGCAAGTTAAAGTATTATTGGGGCCTCTGGATGCGCAGCTGTTATCTACAGCCAGTGAGTTGATTTTAAGTCCGGGGATTGCCAAAGACGATCCGGCGATTGTCTATGCGTTGAATAGAGGGGCAATACTAGTTGGAGACATCGATTTATTTTGTCGTCAAGTGAGCGCCCCGATTCTTGCTATTTCGGGTTCCAACGCTAAAAGTACTGTCACTACATTGGTGGGAGAAATGGCGAAATGCTGTCATTTGGATGTCGGGGTAGGCGGTAATATCGGCACCCCAGTATTAGATTTTTTGCAGCAACCAGAGAAAGATGTATATGTTTTAGAGCTGTCCAGTTTTCAATTGGAAACCGCCAATGATTTGCGCGCTAAGGTTGCTACAGTTCTGAATATTACCCCGGATCATCTGGATCGGTACGACAACGACTTCCAAAAGTACTATCAGGCTAAACATCGCATCTTTAAAGGCTGCGAAAATGTGGTGGAAAACCTCGATGATGTACTTACTCATCCGCTAGTGGCAAAAAAAGTACAGATTTATGCCTACCATTTAGGGGTGTCAGATTTCAAAGTATTTGGATTGCTAAATGTGCAAGTTGACGGTGAGGTCCAGGAATATTTAGCGCTGGCTAAGAAACCACTACTGGCGACAAACAAAATAAAATTGCCGGGCAGACACAATATTATAAATGCGTTAGCGGCTTTGTCTATAGGGCATGCGGCAGGCTTTGAAATGCAAGGTATGTTAAAGGCAATTGAAAATTTTCAAGGTCTTGAACATCGCTGTCAGTGGGTGGCCAATAAACAGGGGGTCGACTACTTCAATGATTCCAAAGGTACCAACGTAGGCGCTACTGTCGCTGCACTTGAAGGTTTGGGGGCAACTTTAGCCACGGATAAAAAAATAGTTTTGATCGCCGGTGGTGATGGTAAAGGGGCCGACTTTGATGATTTGGCTGAACCTGTGGCGCTTTTTGTCAAAGCAGTGATATTGATAGGTGCAGATGCTAAAAAGATCGCCGCCTCAGTAGCGGGTGCGCAAATACACTATGCCACTGATATGCAAGATGCAGTAAGACAAGCGGCTGCGTTGGCCAGTGCCGAGGAAATTGTATTGCTGTCTCCAGCTTGTGCCAGTTTTGATATGTTTACTAATTATGAACAGCGCGGGCATGTGTTCAGCGACTTGGCGAGAAAATTATAGTGTCGAATCTGACAGAACCCAAGTGGTTAACAGAGCAAAGTGTTGCTAGCAGATGGTTGTCTATCCCCTCGGGACAGCTGCCGTTTGATCCGCTGTTACTGCTTTCAGCTGTGTTTATAATGCTGACTGGTTTTGTCATGATTACATCTGCATCACTAGATGTAGCGGCTAAGAATTACAATAATGCATTTTTCTTTTCGACCCGACATGGCATGTTTATGGTCTTGTCAGTATTTGCGGGCTTAGTGGTATGGAAAGTGCCCCTCAAGCGCTGGTATGATTTTGGTCCCTGGCTGTTGGCGTTCGGATTTATTTTGTTAGTGTTAGTGTTGATTCCTGGTATCGGTAAGGAAGTTAACGGATCACAGCGTTGGATCCGAGCCGGGGTGCTTAATTTACAAGCGTCCGAAGTAGCCAAGTTTTGCATGACTATGTATTTAGGTGGCTACTTAGTGCGCCGATTGACCGATGTACGAAACAGCTGGAAAGGTGTAGTAAGACCTATTCTACCGCTAGGTTTTTTTGTTTTTTTACTGATTATGGAACCCGATTATGGTGCTGCTGTGGTATTGATGGCAGCTGTAATGGGGATGATTTTTTTGAGCGGAATGCGTTTTAGCCAATTTTTAGTGATCCTGAGCGGTGCATTAGTCACCGTTGGCTCACTGGCGGTAATTCAACCATATCGCGTGGCGCGGCTTAAATCATTTCAGGATCCCTGGGCCGATCCTTTTGGCAGTGGCTATCAGCTGTCTCAAGCGCAAATAGCCTTTGGCCGCGGAGAGTGGTTTGGTACTGGCTTAGGCAACAGTGTACAGAAACTGTTTTACTTACCGGAGGCGCACACAGATTTTGTGTACTCGGTGCTCTCGGAAGAGTTAGGTTTATTCGGGGCGCTGTGCATTGTATTACTCTATCTAATATTAATTTTTCGCATCTTTCGCATAGGCAGGCAAGCTGAACGCCAACGGCAGTTTTTTATGGCATTTATCACTTATGGATTTGGTTTAGTGCTGGCTGCACAAATTCTGATTAATATAGGAGTGAATGTCGGGGCGGTGCCAACCAAAGGGCTGACATTGCCTTTGCTAAGTTACGGTGGTAGCTCGTTGATCGTGTGTACAGCTATGATAGCCGTTATCTTACGCGTTGATTACGAACTCAAGATACAGCGGCAGTTGCTGAAAAACATGGGCAGTGCCGCAAGCATTGAGTTGATAGGGCCAGAGCCGGTAATTGATGTCTTAAAAGCGGATAAAGAATCACCCAGAGCAGCTAGGCAAGAGAAGAAAATTAGGACAGACAAGCAAGCTGTTACCGACATATCACATTTTAGTGAAGAACTTGTAGAAGAAGAGCAGCAGATCGTGAAAACCAATAGACAGCAACATCAAAGTAAAACTTTTGATCAAGCGAAAGCAAAAAGAAAACTTAACCGGGAGTCTATATGAGTCTGGGGCATGGGCGGCAAAAGGTTGCGCTTATTATGGCCGGTGGCACCGGCGGGCATGTGTTTCCTGCCTTAGCTGTCGCCGATTTACTCAGAGAATCGGCAGTGCAAATACACTGGCTGGGCACTGCAGCAGGAATTGAGGCAACAGTAGTTCCCAATGCAGGAATTAAACTACATTGCATTGATGTAAAAGGCCTGCGCGGTAAAGGGAAATTGGGATTGTTAAAAGCTCCCTGGTTAATTTTTAAAGCCATCTTACAAGCGAGAAAAGTTTTTAAGCAGGTCAAACCTGATGTGGTTTTAGGTATGGGTGGTTTTGCCTCGGGGCCGGGGGCCGTGGCAGCTAAACTTGCGGGGGTGCCGTTAATCATCCACGAACAGAATGCGAAGGCGGGAGTGACCAATAAACTTTCGCTGTTGTTAGCTAAGCGAAAGTTAGCAGCATTTCCCGGGGCATTTGGAGACGATGTTGCCAAGGGCATCGAGATCGTAGGCAATCCTGTACGCGGCCCAATTTTAAATATCCAGCCCATTGAAAAGCGCTACGCTAATCGAAGTGCAGCGATAAACCTATTAATAGTAGGTGGAAGCTTGGGAGCGCAGGCGATTAATCAGGTTGTCCCGCAAGCGCTGGCACAAATCGAGGTGCATTCGCGGCCTAATGTATGGCATCAGGCAGGAGGCAAGAATATCGAAGCGACCCTGGCACTTTACAAAGATAACGGAGTAGAGGCTAAGATCGACGCCTTTATTGAGGATATGGATCGTGCTTATGCATGGGCAGATTTAGTCATTTGTCGGGCGGGGGCACTGACTGTATCCGAGTTGGCGATAGCGGGAGTGGCTTCAGTGTTAGTGCCTTTTCCCTTCGCAGTGGATGATCATCAGACGGCTAATGCGCGCTTTTTGGAGAGTGCTGGTGCCGCGATATTAGTGCCACAAAAAAACTTAAATAACGAAAAATTGCTGGCACTATTAGAGCAGTTAAATGATCGACAGTCGCTTCAGGGCATGGCGAAAAAAGCACAGCAGCTAGCAGCTCCGCAAGCGTCAGTGACAGTGGCAAATATTTGTTTAGAGGAAATACAATGATTACCAGCGGTAAGGCACCTACGCTTACAGAATCTATCCATGAAGTACCGGAAATGCGCAGAATAAGACGCATACATTTTGTCGGTATCGGCGGTGTAGGTATGTGTGGGATAGCTGAAGTACTCTGCAACCAGGGATATGAAATATCAGGATCAGACATTAAAACTTCCGCGACTACTGTACGACTAGCAAAATTAGGTAGCAGAATATATCTGGGGCACAAGGCCGGGAATGTCGCTAATGTCGATGTAGTAGTAACCTCAACCGCTGTTGATGAAAGCAACCCAGAAATCATAGCGGCACGGGCAGCGCATATCCCTATTGTGCGCCGAGCGGAAATGTTAGCGGAGCTAATGCGTTACCGACATGGAGTTGCTGTAGCAGGTACCCATGGCAAAACCACTACCACCAGTCTACTGGCTTGTGTTTTTGCCGAGGGAAACTTAGATCCTACTTTTGTCATTGGTGGGCGCTTAAACAGTGCTGGCACTAATGCGCGTTTGGGGGCTAGTCGCTATCTAATTGCCGAAGCGGATGAAAGTGATGCATCCTTTCTGCATTTGCAGCCCATGGTCGCTATTGTGACTAATATCGATGCCGATCATATGGATACTTACGGCGGTGATTTTAATGTTCTGAAGCAAACCTTTGTGGATTTCTTGCACAACCTGCCATTTTACGGTTTGGCGGTACTCTGTACCGATGATCCGGTGGTGGCAGAGATTCGCGAGCGCGTCAGCCGCCCGGTGATAACCTATGGGTTAAATGAAGATGCAGATTATCGGGCTATCAACATCAGTCAGTCTGGTATGAAAACCCACTTTACGGTTATACGCCCCGAGCAGCATAAAAATTTAGATGTGATCGTGAATATGCCGGGCTTTCACAACGTACAAAACGCCCTTGCAGCTATTGCTGTGGCTACCGATGAAGGGATTGATGATCAGGCTATAACGGCCTCGTTGGAAGCGTTTTCAGGTGTCGGTCGGCGTTTTCAAGTGTTGTGTGATGTGCCTGTTAGTGGTGGGTCGGTGATGTTGGTTGATGATTACGGTCATCATCCAAGAGAAATTCAAGTGACCATTAAGGCGGTTCGCGATGGCTGGCCCGAGAGGCGCATCGTGATGATTAATCAGCCACACAGGTATACCAGAACGCGTGACTTATATGAAGATTATGTACAAGTTTTGTCTGATGTCGACCTGTTATTGTTGCTGGAAGTATACGGAGCCGGAGAGGAACCTATCCCCAGTGCCGACAGTAAAAGTTTGTGCAGAAGTATTCGCCAGAGAGGACAGTTAGAGCCAATCTATGTGGATAGTGCTGATGAAGTGCCGCTATTGCTGAAAAATATTTTACGTCCTGGAGATATATTATTGACCCAGGGGGCGGGTGATATTACTGCTTTAGCACACAAATTAAGCAGCATGGACTATTCGTGATATGGGACTGGCATCTCGGTTAATCAGGTTATACAGGCAGTGCAGTTATGTTGCATTGGCGTAAACAAGATATAGCACAGTCGCCAGCCGGTGGTGAGAAGCCTGGCAGGGTTAGTGCAGCGCAAAAAGATGCAACGGAGCAGCAAGCTGAGAGTGCTCTTACAGAGAGTAAGCTGTCCGATTGGTATGTGCGACCGGCGATGATTTTGACCGCATTCGCACTATTTTGTGGCCTGATGTACAACGCTGCAATGGCGCTTTGGCAAGTATTGGATAAACCAATTGAACAATTGAGTGTCACTGGGAATACCCAGTATTTAAAACCTGAACAGCTTCTGGATAAGTTGGCAGCTATCCCACGAAGTTCCAGGCAGAACGGCTCGCTGTTGTCGATTGATATAAACGAGCTTCAACAGCTGGCGCTTGAAGATCCCTGGGTGAATAGTGCAGCCATTAAGCGGCAGTGGCCCCCTGCGATCAAAGTGACGGTAGAGGAACAAGTACCCGTGGCTAAATGGGGGCAGAAGGGATTGTTGAACCACCAGGGGGATGTATTTATCCCCGAACACGCGGTACAGCTGGGCTTTTTGCCGCTGTTAAATGGACCTTCAACGGAGACTGCCAGAGTAATGGATCAATACCATACTTTGAGTCAGTTTTTCAAAGGTGGCGAAACATATATGTTAGGTCTGACTCTACAGGCGCGTGGAGCCTGGACGCTGTTATTAGATAACCGTATTGAAGTTGAGTTAGGGCGAGAGCAGGTACTCGCCAGATTAAGAAGATTTTTACAGCTTTACAAAGGACACTTGTATCAAAATAGTGCACAAATTAAGAGTGTTGATGTCCGCTATAGCAACGGTGTCGCTGTTAAATGGCGAGCACCAATAAGCAAGGTACAAGTAGATTAGACAGTGAGGCGCTGTTGTCGAAGTGAGCGCTTTTCAGAAAAGATTAGACTGGCAGAGAGTTTTTCGATATTTCAATGCCCGTCGCTATAACGCAGTAATCTGGTAGGAGGTTATTATGTTTGAATTACAAGATGATGATATGCCCGGTGCAGTAATAAAAGTAGTAGGTGTGGGAGGCGGTGGCGGTAATGCCGTTGCCCATATGTTAGTTGCAGATTTAAATGCGGTGGAGTTTATTTGCGCCAATACAGACGCCCAGGCATTGAGTAGTGTGCAAGCCCATAAAACTATCCAATTGGGGCGAGAGACGACAAAAGGTTTGGGTGCCGGAGCTGACCCGGAGATCGGCAGGGCCGCAGCGATTGAAGATCGCGATGCCATAGGCGAGGCAATCGCCGGTTCCGACATGATTTTCATTACCGCGGGGATGGGCGGAGGAACAGGTACAGGTGCTGCACCTATTGTCGCTGAAGTCGCTAAAGGTATGGGGATTCTGACCGTAGCAGTAGTGACAACGCCGTTTCCATTTGAGGGACGTAAACGTATGTTGCTGGCAGAAAAAGGCCTGCAAGAGCTGCGTGAACAAGTTGATTCACTGATCATTATTCCCAATGAAAAACTGATGAAAGTACTTGGGCGCAGTACCAGTTTGATTAAAGCATTTGCTGCAGCTAATGATGTATTGTTAGGAGCGGTGCGTGGAATTGCTGAATTAATTACTTGCCCGGGGATGATAAATGTCGATTTCGCCGACGTGCGGACGGTGATGTCAGAGATGGGTATGGCGATGATGGGCTCTGATAAAGCGCGTGGTGAAGATAGGGCTTCGGTGGCAGCAGAGGGAGCTATCAACAGCCCTCTATTAGAAAACGTTGATCTAAAAGGCGCCAGTGGCATCTTGGTGAACATTACTGCAGGTTTGGACCTTACTTTAGGTGAATTTAGTGAAGTGGGTAATATTATTGAAAAATATGCTTCCAATGATGCAACTATTGTCATAGGTACTGTCATAGATACAGAGCTTGTCGACGACTTAAAAGTGACAGTAGTGGCAACAGGTTTTGAAAAAAAGCAACCGCAGGTGGAAGCGCTTACTGAGAAAACAGTTGCAGTGAAGAAGCCGGTGGCGAAAAGCTATACACCGAACATGGATCAGATAGAGTTACCTACAGTATTGCGGCGTAAACAACAGCAAGCATTATTAGATGGTAAAGCTGCACCCGTTCCCAAGGCAAAGACTAAAACTGAAGATATGTTTGATGTACCCACTTTTTTACGTAGACGAAGTGAATAGTTATTGAGAATAATTGTCATTACCTTGCTGATTAGTTACTATCATCCGGGATAAGATATTCTCAATCAATAAACAACCAGGCAGAACAGACAGAACAATTAGGTTAATAATTTAAGTAATGATCAAGCAAACAACACTAAAAAGCAGTATCAGAGCGACCGGATTAGGCATTCACTCCGGTGCTAAGGTCTACCTTAACTTGCGCCCCGCAGCTGTTGATAGCGGTATTGTATTTCGACGGGTAGATTTGGATCCCGTCGTAGAGATACCGGCAGATGCCTTTCTGGTTAAAGAGACAGTGTTGTCGACAAATATTTTTAAAGACGACATTAAAGTTGCGACAATTGAACATCTGATGTCGGCTTTCGCTGCAATGGGCATAGACAATGCAATCGTTGAACTGAATGCCGAAGAAGTACCTATTATGGATGGCTCAGCCGCTCCCTTTATTTTCTTACTGAAAGCTGCAGGCATTAAACAACAGCACAGCCCGAAAAAGTATATCAAGATTGTCCGCGAAGTCAGTTTTGTGCACGAGGGCAAAAAAGCCACTTTTAAGCCTTATCAAGGTTGTAAATTATCTGTTGAAATTGATTTTGATCACCCGGCATTTATGGGAAAAAACATGAAGTGTGAGCTGGAGTTATCCAGTGAAAATTTCATCAAACAAGTCAGCAGAGCCAGAACTTTTGGCTTTATGAGTGATATAGAGTACTTGAGAGCCAACAATTTAGCCCGCGGTGGCAGCATGGAAAATGCCATCGTTGTCGATGAGAAAAATATCCTCAATGGTGATGGTTTGAGATTTGAAGATGAGTTTTCAAAACATAAAGTGCTGGATGCTGTCGGCGATATCTACTTGCTTGGCATGAATATGATTGGCGAGTTTGTTGGCTACAAAACCGGCCACTTTATGAATAACCAGCTGGTAAGAAAGCTACTTTCGACTCCGGATGCATTTGAAATTGTGCATTGCCCGGAAAATAATTTAGCAGTTGCATAAGCTGAAGTGTAAATCTTCGATATCTTTGATATTTCGGAAATAGTACTAAATAAACCGGCTTGCTCCGGTTTTTTTACGTCCGGCAAAAAAATCACCCCAGCATTGTTTTTATTTTACCCTTGAGGTTCTATTATTCATCCCCATCAAGGTACAATAGCGACAATTTCATGATCTAATTTATATAATTATGACAGAATTTAATTTTAAACATCTTCACCTATTTGTTTGAATTGATGTCAAGAATGCACAGCAAAACAGCGCAAATGATAAATGCTTGCCAGTATTGTTGAATGCAGTTGCACATCGATGGAACGGCTTGTCTCAGGGCTGAAAATATAAGGTATATGTAAGATGAATGATAATTTATTGGTGATATCTACAATATGATGACTTCAATTTTCAAGAAAGTATTTGGCAGTAAAAATGCACGTGTTTTAAAGCGCATGCAAAAAACAGTTTCACAGATCAATGACCTTGAAACTCAGATGCAAGCGCTCAGTGACAGTCAAATCATAGAGAAAACCAATGATTTCAAAACCCGCTTAGCCGCAGGCGAAACGACGGTAGATAATATTTTGCCGGAGGCGTTTGCCTTGGTACGGGAAGCTTCTGTACGGGTTATGGGCATGCGTCATTTCGATGTGCAAATGATTGGCGGTATCACCTTGCACCAGGGAAGTGTCGCGGAAATGCGCACTGGTGAAGGTAAA
Source organism: Oceanospirillaceae bacterium (assembly GCA_013215505.1). Lineage (GTDB taxonomy): Bacteria > Pseudomonadota > Gammaproteobacteria > Pseudomonadales > Balneatricaceae > Rs1. The sequence goes on along the minus strand of JABSQZ010000011.1, from coordinate 35,284 downwards.
ACATTAGTGGCGACACTGCCGGTATATTTGAATGCCTTGAGTGCTAAAGGGGTTCACTTAGTGACAGTCAACGACTACCTTGCCAGTCGAGATGCCGAGTGGATGCGCCCGTTGTACGAAGCATTGGGGTTAAGTGTCGGTGTAGTATTATCCCAACAAGACCCGCAGGTTAAAAGAGCGGCTTATGCTTCTGATATAACCTATGGCACAAATAACGAGTTTGGCTTTGATTACCTACGCGATAATATGGCCTTTAGTATTGAAGAAAAGGTTCAGCGTGAATTCCATTTTGCGGTGATCGATGAAGTCGATTCTATTTTAATTGACGAAGCCAGAACCCCACTGATTATCTCGGGTCCCGCTGAAGATAGCTCTAAACTGTATGCCGGTATTAACAAACTAGTCCCCAGCCTATTACGCTTTGAAGGGGAGATAGATGTTAAAGACACTGAGCAAGTGGTAAATGAACACTTTGTGGTCGATGAGAAAAATCGCACTATTGATCTGACTGAAGCCGGACATGAGTTAGTCGAAAAGCTGTTATCCGAGGATGGATTTTTGAAAGAGGGGGAAAGTTTATATTCTCCTCATAATCTGAATTTATTGCACCATGTATTATCAGGGCTGCGAGCCCACAATTTGTTTCAACGCGATAAAGATTACATAGTACAAAACAACGAAGTAGTGATCGTTGACGAGCACACTGGTCGCATTATGCCCGGCAGACGTTGGTCGGAAGGGCTGCACCAGTCGATAGAAGCTAAAGAGGGCGTTGATATCCAGCTGGAGAGTCAAACCTTAGCTTCAACTACATTCCAAAACTATTTCCGGCTGTATGAAAATCTGTCTGGAATGACAGGTACAGCAGATACAGAAGCGTTTGAATTACAGCAAATTTATGGGCTAACGGTGGTGGTGATTCCAACCAACCAAAAAGTGGCACGTATCGATTCCAACGATCTTATCTACATGACCATGGAAGAAAAGTATCAGGCGATCATCGAAGAAATTAAGGTCAGACAAGATTTGGGTCAACCGGTATTGGTCGGTACTGCCTCGGTCGAATCCTCCGAGCTTATTTCTCAGCTGCTGATCAAAGAAGACATTAAGCACAACGTTTTGAACGCCAAACATCACGGCAGAGAAGCGGATATTATCGTTGAAGCGGGGCGCCCCGGAATTGTCACTATCGCCACTAACATGGCGGGTCGTGGAACAGATATCGTATTAGGTGGGCGACTACAGGCCGAGCTGGATGCTGCGGATGAAGCTGAGCATGAGACAATCACCAGTGCCTGGCAGATACGTCACGATGAGGTATTGGCATCCGGTGGTTTGCATATCATAGGTACTGAGAGACATGAATCGCGAAGGATTGATAATCAGTTGCGTGGTCGTGCTGGCAGACAGGGAGATCCAGGTTCCTCGCGCTTTTTCCTTTCACTGGAAGATGACTTGATGCGCATCTTTGCCTCCGACAGAATGCGCTCCTTTATGCGCTCATTAGGTATGGAGCACGGAGAGGCGATTGAACATAAAATGGTCAGTAATGCCATTGAAAAAGCCCAGCGCAAAGTTGAAGGCCGCAACTTCGATATTCGTAAATCGCTACTGGAATATGATGATGTCGCTAATGATCAGCGAAATGTAATATACACCCAGCGCAATGAAGTCATGTCTTCTTCAGATATCTCTGAAACAATCAGATTGATTCGAGAAGAAGTAGTCAATGATACTATCGCCAACTTCATCCCGCCACAAAGTATCGAAGAGCAGTGGGATGTCGAGGGGTTAGAAAAAGCAGTGCAAGCGGAATATGGCATGAACTTGTCTATTGGTGAATGGCTCAAGGGCGATGATAATTTACACGAAGAAACGCTGATTGAAAAAATTCAACAACAAATCGGCGATGCCTATACAGTTAAGGAAGAGATGGTGGGTGCTGAGGGGATGCGCACTTTCGAGAAGCAAGTCATGCTTCAAGTACTAGATACGCTGTGGAAAGAACATTTGCAAACCATGGATAACTTGCGCCAGGGGATTCACTTACGTGGCTATGCACAGAAAAATCCGAAGCAGGAATACAAGCGTGAATCATTTGAGTTATTTCAGCATTTGCTAACTAACATCAAAACTGATGTCATCAAAGTGTTATCTCATGTGCAGATTCAAATGCCTGAGGAGATGGCTGAACAAGAAGAGTTACGCCGTGAAAAAGCTCTTTCTCAGGAGATGAACTTTGAACACAGTTCAGCACCCGCTGCAGAAGATCAGCCACACGAAGCGGAGCCTTTTGTTCGAGAGGGCCAGAAAGTTGGACGTAACTCTCCTTGTCCTTGCGGATCAGGTAAAAAGTACAAGCAGTGTCATGGCAAGCTTAGCTGAGCTTTAGTCTGACTTTTTATTTTTCAAGAAGAGCGATTTATCGCTCTTCTTTGTTTTTAGGCTTTAAAGAGCCGTATCTGAATTGTATAAAAGGAAATTCCAATGGCCGTAGGTTCCGGAAACATAGTGACTTTGCAACCTGTACGTGGAGTAAGAATTGGTGTTGCATCCGCGGGGATAAAACAGACTAATCGCCCTGATGTGGTGCTTTTTGAAATATGTCCAGCGGCTACCATTGCCGGTGTGTTTACCAAAAATAGCTTCTGTGCTGCACCAGTACATGTGGCGAAATCGCACTTGTCTGAATTGACTGTTGGGGCAAACTGTGAAAAATATTTATTGATTAATACCGGTAATGCCAATGCCGGCACTGGTAAACAGGGAATGTTAGATGCAATGCAGTGTTGCACTGAGCTAGCTGACAAAGTGGCAGTAGCATGCGACAAAGTGTTGCCATTTTCGACTGGAGTGATTGGCGAACTACTGCCGACCGAAAAGATTACTGCAGTGCTTGATGATGCTATCTTTTCATTGACCGCCGATAATTGGAGCAGTGCAGCAGCGGGTATATTAACCACTGATACACGCATTAAAGGCCACAGTGTGCAGTTCGATTGCCAAGGTAAGAAAGTTACTATTACCGGTATATCAAAAGGTTCAGGGATGATTCGGCCGAACATGGCAACGATGTTAGCTTTTGTTGCCACCGATGCAGCACTTGATTCCGAGCTATTGCAAAAGTTACTCAACGCCGCTACAGATCAAAGCTTTAATCGTATTACCGTAGATGGTGATACGTCGACCAACGATGCCTGTATGTTAATTGCCACAGCTGCCAGTGGTGTTGAAATTAGTCAAACGGATACTTTGTCGTTAGCGCTCTTTAGCCAGCATTTGAATCAGTTGATGCTGGAAATTGCGCTGCAAATTGTCCGTGACGGTGAAGGAGCGACTAAACTGGTGAAGGTCATCTGTGAAGGGGCTAACACTGCACAAGAGGCGTTAGATGTTGCTTATACCGTCGCTCACTCGCCGCTGGTGAAGACCGCACTGTTTGCCAGTGATGCCAATTGGGGGCGAATCTTAGCGGCTGTGGGTCGTGCTGGTATAGAAGATCTCGATGTAGAGCAGATACAAATTTTCTTAGGTGAGGTGTGTATTGTCGACGGTGGTAGCAGAGCTGAAGGCTATACCGAAGAGGCAGGAGCTACGGTAATGGCAAGAGATGAAATTAACATTCGTATTGTCTTGAACAGAGGAGTAGTTGCAGACGCTGTCTGGACCACTGATCTATCTCATGAGTATATTTCTATTAATGCAGACTATCGTAGTTGATCGTCAGGAGTTCAATTGAAAACAATTCAAGTTGCTGCGGCGGTGATCTTTGATGCAGCTGGGCGTATATTTCTTGCTAAACGTTTAAAGAATGTGCATCAAGGTGGGCTCTGGGAGTTTCCCGGTGGAAAAATTGAAGCGCATGAGACGCCTGTAGAAGCTCTAAGAAGGGAATTGGCTGAAGAGTTGGATATAGAGATACTCAGCGCAGAGCCATTTATCTGCATCGCATTTGACTATCCTGATAAAGCGGTTGCTTTAGAGGTCTTTACAGTCAAGGATTTTCAGGGGGAGCCCTGGGGTAGAGAGGGACAGCAGACGGGTTGGTTTGAATTGCCGGAGCTGACCGGACTTGATTTTCCCGCCGCAAACCTGAAAATACTTGAAAAGCTGCAGTTAACTTATGCTTAATACGGCCTCGGTTGGCAGTCAATAGTTGTTGTTAAATTATTGGCTGTAGTCTGATGTTCAGCGCAAACTATTGATCTCGATGAAGCTTGAAAAACAGTAATGCGGATTTTACTGCATAGAACATTTCATTGTCACTGCAAAAGCAATAGCATAGCCTCAGGATTTACTGCTAAATCACGGATCTCGTTTTAATGAATTGTGGGAGATCTCCAGTTACTTAATTCGACCATGCCAGTACTGAATTCTTCCTCATCAGGATTCATTTCAGCGGCTATTTGGTAGTCCCCACTGGCCCAGGCGCCCAAATCTATCAATTTACATCTCTCGCAACAAAATGGCCGGTGGGGATTGTCGCTGCTCCAGATTAGCTTCTTTTTGCATTGCGGGCAGGGGACTTTAACTGTCGACATTATTGCTCCTTCTGAGTGACCATCAGTAAATTTATAGGTTTGTTTTGACCAGTAAGTCTAAGTGGATCTTGGAAACTTGCCTGGCCAAATCTGTTAAAGAGTGGTTGTTGTCGATAATGATATCAGCTTTTGCGCAGCGCAGTTCATTGCTGAGCTGATTATTAATAATTTTCACTATCTGTTCCCGGGTATTGTTATCTCTGGACATAGCCCTGGCTATTTGTGTCTCTAATGCTAAATCAATCGCGATCACTTGCTTGCATAGTAAGTGTTGATCAGTCTCTAGCAGCAGTGGGGAACTTAAAATAGTGTAGCGATCGCTCGCGGCAGCTGAGTGTAGTTGGCAAAGGATTTCACTGCGAATGATAGGGTGTAACAAATTTTCCAGCCAGGACTTATCAGCGGGGCGTGAGAAAATTAATCCGCGTAACTTTGCTCTGTTTAATGATCCATCTTCCAGTAATATCTCGGAGCCGAACTTTTCTGCTATCGAGTGCAGTGCTGGGCTGGCAGGTTCTACTACTTCGCGGGCTACTATATCGGCATCTATAATGGCAATACCATAATGTTTAAAAAGCTCGGTAACCGTGCTTTTTCCACAGCCTATACCGCCTGTAATCCCTATGACATTATTGTTGCTCATAAAATTAGATTTAAGTAGTACTGATTAAGCGCCGGACCCCATAACAAGCTGACAAATCCAGCGATAGTCAGGTAGGGGCCAAAAGGTATAGGGTTGTCCAGCTGTTGTTTTTTACAAACAGACAGGATAAGAGCGATAATGACACCACTGACAGAGCTCAATAGAATTATCATCGGCAGTGCCGCTAATCCCATCCACGCACCCAGGGCGGCCAGTAATTTAAAATCACCATAACCCATGCCCTCCTTGCCAGTGACAAGTTTAAACACCCAGTATATAGACCAGAGCGCCAGATAACCGACCGCGGCACCTAAAACTGCAGATTCCAAACTGGTAAATACGTTTTGGGTATTGAGTAGCAAGCCTGCCCACAATAGCGGCAGTGTTAATTTATCGGGCAGCAGGAAGTGGTCGAGATCGATAAATGTCAGTGCAATCAACACCCAGGCAAAGAGCAAGGCAAATAAACTGATGTAGCTAAAGCCAAAGCTGTAAACCACGGGGATACTGATTAATGCTGACAACAGCTCAACCATTGGGTACCTTAATGAAATAGCTGTTTTACATTGTGAGCACTTACCTCTAAGCAGTAGGAAATAACTGAGCAGAGGTATATTTTCATACCATTTTATTTTGTGTTGGCATTTAGGGCAATGGGAGTGCGGAGTCACTAAATTGAATTTTTCAGTGGGCTGCACGCCGCTGATCTCTGTATCCCACTGCTGCTGCATCATCAATGGAATTCGATGAATAACTACGTTCAAGAAGCTCCCTACTAGCAATGAAAATAAAGCGACAATTAGCGTTGCAGCTAATAAATGAGTTGAAAAAAAGTCTAAATAAAGTTGCATATATAATTTCGTTTAATAAGTTGGCGAGATGAAAAAAACAGAGTTAAGCTTAACTTCCTACTTCCTACTTCCTACTTCCTACTTCCTACTTCCTACTTCCTACTTCCTACTTCACACGACCGCGCCAAGTTTGAATATAGGCAAGTACATAGCGACCACCAGTCCGCCGACGATAGTGCCTAGTACCACCATAATGAAAGGCTCCATCAGCGAAGACATATTATCCACGGCGTTATCCACTTCCTCTTCATAAAATGCGGCTACTTTATCCAGCATACTGTCCAGGGAGCCTGCTTCTTCGCCAATAGCAATCATTTGCACTACCATGTTGGGGAAGACACCGGTCATCTGCATCGAGTTTTGCAGTGTCTGTCCGGTTGAGACCGCATTGCGAATCTGGATGATGGCATCTCGGTATATAACGTTGCCTGAAGCACCTGCTGCTGACTCTAAAGCTTCTACAAGTGGCACACCGGCGGCAAATGTAGTGGATAAGGTACGGGCGAATCGAGCAATGACGGCTTTGCGTAATATATCGCCAAGTACTGGGATTTTCAGTACCACTTTATCAAGCCAGTTAGCAAACTTAACAGAAGTCCTTTTAAAGTGAATAAACAAGTAAAAAAATATCACCATCCCCGCGGCGATGATCATCCACCATTCCTGAACGAAATCAGACATTGCCAGGATCATTAATGTGAAACCCGGTAAATCGGCGCCGAAGTTACTGAAAATGTCCTGGAATTGCGGTACAACCTTTAACAACAGCAATACAGAAACTAACAAGCCGACACAGAGTACCGCTATGGGATAAGTGAGCGCTTTTTTAATCTTGGCTTTTAAGGATTCTAATTTTTCTTTGTAGGTAGCAATCCGGTCGAGCATAGTTTCCAATGCTCCGGATTGTTCTCCGGCTGCTACCAGGGAGCAATACAAATCATCAAAATAGAGTGGGTGTCTAGCCATGGAGCTGGCCAGGTCTTGACCGCTATTGACGGAGTCTCTGATATCCAAAATTAATTTTTTTAGTTTATCCTTTTCAACCCCGGTAGCGACGATTTCCAGACCTTGAATTAAAGGTACACCGGCTTTAAGCATAGTGGCTACCTGGCGGGTGAAAAAAGCAATATCAACGGGTTTGATCGACTGGCCCCGAGCACTGAACAAGCTAAAACTGGATTCTTTGCTGACTTTGCGCGGTGCAACTCCCTGTCTGCGCAACAGGGCTTTGGCTTCCGCCAGGCTAGCCGCTTGGATTTTTCCCTTACTGCTGTTGCCGCTTTTATCTAGACCGGCCCAAGTGAAGGTGAAGATTTTTTTAGTTTTGCTGGCCATTTTGATCCCTAAATAGTGATAACTCTGTTTAGCTCTTCCAGGCTGGTGATCCCCTGCGCCACTTTATCCAATCCAGACTTCTTTAGTGGTCTAAATCCCTGACGTAATGCAATATCTAGGATGTCCATGGAAGTACCATTATTCATTATACAATCAGAGATTTCCGGAGACATGGCCAGAGCTTCATAGATACCCACCCGGCCTTTATAACCTTTAGTGCATTTATTACAGCCTACAGAGTTTGGTTCATATAAACTTAAGCTATGTAGCTCTTTTGCATCAAATCCCGCCTCTAATAAGGCGTTCTCAGGAATAGTGTAAGAAACTTTACACTCTTCGCATAAGCGTCTGGCAAGTCTTTGGGCAATAATAAGTGACACAGCGGTTGCCACGTTAAAGGCTTCTACCCCCATGTTACGAAGCCGGGTTAAGGTCTCTGCAGCACTATTAGTGTGTAACGTAGAGAGCACCATATGACCTGTTTGCGCCGCTTTGATAGAAATTTCTGCTGTTTCCAGATCTCGTATTTCTCCGACCATCACCACATCGGGATCCTGGCGCAGGAATGAGCGCAGTGCCTCTGCGAAGGTTAGCCCAACCTTGGGGTTAACGTGTACTTGGTTGATGCCTTCTAAGTTAATTTCGACCGGATCTTCGGCAGTGGATATGTTGCGCTCTTCAGTATTGAGAATGTTCAATCCGGTATACAGTGAGACTGTTTTACCACTGCCAGTGGGGCCGGTGACCAATATCATGCCTTGTGGTTTGACCAGGGTTTCCAAAAACAGCTTCTTTTGCATGGCGTCAAAGCCTAATGCATCCACGCCGATTTTAGCGCTACTGGAATCTAATATCCGCAATACTATTTTTTCTCCCCAGAGCGTGGGGAGTGAGTTAACCCGAAAATCAATAGATCTGGTCTTTGACAGGCGCATTTTAATCCTGCCATCCTGGGGGACTCGCCGCTCAGAAATGTCCATTTTTGACATAACTTTTAAACGCGCGGACAGTCTGGTAGCAAGGGCAGAAGGAGGTCTGGCGACTTCTTGTAGAATGCCGTCAATTCTGGACCTCACCCGGTAAGTTTTTTCATAGGGCTCAAAATGTATATCCGATGCACCTTTGCGAATGCAATCTAACAGTACTTTATTGACAAAACGGACGATGGGCGCTTCTTTGGTAGGGTCCTCGCTGCTATCGTCAATCTGCTCCGGTTCAGTGTCTTCTAGCTCTAAATTATCTAAACTATTGTCTTCTAAATCATCAAGACCAGAGCCCTGCTTATCCAAAAAATTATCAATGGCCAGCTGCAGTTTATCTTCTTCAACTATAACCGCTTCAGTATTCAGGCCGGTATGAAACTTGAAGTCATCTAATGCGTTGGTATTAGTAGGGTCGGCCACCGCGACAAATATTTTTTTATTGCGCTTCATAATGGGCAGAGCGCGGTGTTTTAAAATTAATTTTTCGTCGACTAAACCTTCGGGAATGTTGTCCGGCGCATATATATCTAAGTCAAATAGTGGCAAGCCAAACTCATCTGAGGCGGCGAAGGCGGCATTATAATTGCTGATCAGCTCTTCAGCGATGATGTGTGAGATAAAAGGCTTTTGTAAAGAGCGAGCTTTCTCTATCGCCAAGTGGGCAACTTGAGCAGAAAAATATCCGTCTTTTACTAACCTTCTTGCCAACCCCACCAGAGGTTTTGTCGTTTGCAATCTGTTAGCTCCTTTGACCAAAATTTATAATGTTCTTAAGAAAAGTAATTAAAGTATGGAATAATAACGAAAAAAAGCAAAACAATCATCTGTTCAATGCTAGTATCTGCTTATATAATGGCGCCCAGCAAGTGCTATTAGTTAATTTCTAATAAAGTTGGACTTAATCAAAACTGATGTCTAACCTTACATAATAAACAACAGAAGACAGTTGGAGAGCAAAGCATGAAAAAGCAACAAGGTTTTACTTTAATTGAATTGATGATCGTAGTGGCGATCATCGGAATTTTAGCAGCGATTGCACTACCAGCTTATCAAGATTATACCAAGCGAGCTAAAGTCTCTGAAGGATTATCACTGGCAGCGGGAGCAAAAACCGCGGTAGTTGAATACTTTGCCTCTGCAGGAGTTTTTCCGGCTAATAACGCTTCTGCTGGCTTGCCAACTAACACTGATATCAGTGGTAATGCTGTTACTAGTGTAACTGTTGGAGGTGCATCTGGTGGCGTTATCACTGTGATTTTTAACGCTGCTGTTTTTGCAGGTGGTGCTGGAACCATTGTTCTGACACCGGCTGATAATACAGGAAGCATTACTTGGACTTGTACAAATACATTGAGTAATTCAATTGTGCCTGCAACTTGTAGATAATTATTAGCACCAGTGTAGGTTTGTCCCTACACTGTCTTTGAACTTCATACAAACCGCATAGATAGATCTACCGCCTGGCAATGCTTTGTCAATGCGCCAATAGAAATATAATCTACCCCGGTTTCAGCGGTCGCTACTAATGTAGCATCGCTGATATTACCTGAAGCTTCCAGCTTGACTCTGCTATCCACCCATTTAACTGCTTCGTGCATCATTTCAAAGCTAAAGTTATCCAGCATGACTATATCAGCTTCAGCCGCTACAGCTTGTTCAAGCTGCTTCATGGTTTCTACTTCAATCTCGACCTTTTTCCCCGGTGCCAGCTTATGGGCAGCACGGACTGACTCTGCTATGCCCCCGCAGGCCATGATATGGTTTTCTTTAATCAGAAATGCATCAAACAAACCGATACGGTGATTGTGACAACCTCCGCAAGTGACGGCATATTTTTGTGCGCTGCGTAGTCCCGGGATTGTCTTGCGGGTATCTAATAAAGTTACCTGAGTGCCTGCGACCATGTCGGCATAAAACTGGCTGATAGTGGCAGTGCCCGATAATGTTTGCATAAAGTTTAAAGCGCAGCGCTCGGCGGTGAGTAGTGAGCTAGCGGAGCCTGTACAAGTGAAAAGTACTTGATTGGCAGTCACTTTATCGCCGTCTTTAACTTGCCATTCGATTGAAAGATCCGGATCCACCTGGCGAAATACTTCATCGACCCAGGCGATACCGCAGATCACTGCTTGTTGGCGAGTGATCACTTGTGCCGTAGCTTGTTGCCGACCGGGTATCAGGCTGGCGGTAATATCACCGGAGCCAATGTCTTCCTCTAACGCAGTGCGCACATTTTTTTTAACTATTGCTTGTAATGCTGAGTCCAGAGACATTTTTCACCCTTGCTAGTGATCGTTAATATTTTTGCCTATACTATCTGAAATATTGCCGCTGAGGAAAAAATAGGTGCAGAAATATTCAATCGTTGAGGGTGTCTTGCGCGGGGCGCAGCAATTACCCTCACCCAACTTTAATTTACGCCCGGCGCAGAGCCCGGTTGAATTATTGGTGATACACAACATTAGCTTGCCTGCAGGTGAATTTGGTGGGGGGCACATACAGCGTTTTTTCCAAAACAATTTGGATTACTCAGCGCATCCGTCTTTTTCAGAGCTTGAAGGGTTGTATGTTTCGGCACACCTGTTGATCACAAGAGAAGGAGAGGTGATCCAATTTGTGAATTTTAACTGGCGCGCATGGCACGCTGGAGTCTCAAATTACTTAAATCGCAACAACTGTAATGATTTTTCAATAGGTATTGAGCTGGAGGGAACTGATGACTGTAAGTATACAGAGATTCAATATCGCGTATTGGCAGAGATCAGCGCCTTAATACAAAAACACTATCCGCGCATCGATGCGCAGAGCACTGTCGCTCACAGCGAGATAGCTCCAGGGCGTAAAACAGACCCAGGTCCCTACTTTTCTTGGCGGGAATACCGACAGTTGTGGTCTGAGCTGCTGTCTGATAGTTAACCGCTGACCATACAATAGTTTAGATATTGCATAACTTGGCGATTGCCACACAAATGGCGGACTCCACCTTCAGAATTCGCTGACCAAGGCTAATTGAATTAAAACCCAACTGCTGTAATTTAGCCACTTCGTACTCTATAAAACCCCCTTCGGGGCCTATGGCGAGTGTAGTTTTTTGCTTGGAACTGTCAGGGCATGTCTGAGCTTGGTAGGGGTGGGCGAGTAGCTTTTGGCTGTCAGCGGCAATGGCCTCGAGTTCGTCCTCGACAAAAGGTTTAAATCTTTTACGCAAATGTACCTTAGGTAATAACGTGTCGCCAGATTGTTCCAGGCCCAATAACAGCTGTTGATGTATAGATTCTTCATGCAGCACCGGCGTTGACCAATAACTTTTATCCACTTTATAGCTGTTGATCAGATAGATCTCTTTAATACCCAGGGCCGCCGTGGACTGCAATATCCGTTTGAGCATTTTCGGTCTGGGTAACGCCAGTAACAGAGTCAGCGGCACTGCTCGAAGTGGTTCATCAGTGAGAGTCAGTTTTAGTGTTATGCCCTGATCATTGATGGCAGTGATCTCGCCGTAACCACTGTTGCCATTTAGCATCCCTACTTTAAGTCTCTGCTCAAGTTTAGCGCGGTGAATTTGTTGGATATGTTGAAAGCGTCGGTCGGACAAGTACACTTCATCTTCACTGATAAAGTCAGAGGGTGTAACTAGTATTAAATTCATCGAGTAAATAGCACCAAATGTTCCATGCTCAGTTTAATATTGAACTGGTCGCCAATGTCGTGTTTGAAGCTATAGTGGGCCGGGGTGCTACATAATAATTGGCTACCATCAGCCAAAGTTATCTCGTAAGTGAAATATGAGCCGTGAAAGTTTTTCTGGGTGACTGTGCCGAAGTGCGGGGCGCTTGGGTCGTGCTCGACATCATCTAAACGTATCAGCACTTCGACCTTTTCTCCGGCAGTATAACCATGAGGTGATTTTGATTCTAGTTTCCCCAGCGGTGTCTCTATGCAGTGTTCGCACAAAGTGGTAGCAGTGAGAAACTTACTTTTGCCGATAAAACTAGCGACAAACTTTGTCGCTGGACGGTGGTAACTGTTATAGGCGTTATCCCATTGGTGGATTTCTCCTTTATGCATCACAGCAATTTTATCGGCGATAGCAAACGCTTCGGCTTGATCGTGGCTAACCATCAGGGCACTCACTTGTTCCTGTTTTAATATGTCACGCACTTGTGGCACTAATGTTTCCCGCAGTTTTGCATCTAGTCCGGAAAAAGGCTCATCCAGCAAAATTAATTTTGGTTTAGGTGCCAGTGCACGGGCCAGAGCAATGCGTTGTTGTTGACCGCCAGAGAGTTCATGTGGATAACGTTTCGCCGAATCGCTAAGGCCCACAAGGTGCAACAGCTGTTGTACTCTCTCTTTGCGTTGAGCTGCAGCTAATTTTTTAATGCCGAAAGCGACATTTTGTTCAATGCTTAAATGCGGGAACAGAGCTACATCCTGAAACACCATGCCAATGTTGCGGTGCTCCGGGGCCAAGGTATTGTGTGTTTCAGAAATGGTTTTAGTGCAGAGTTGAATAACACCTTGTCGTACCGGCTCAAAACCGGCAATAGCTCTGAGCAGTGTCGATTTGCCGCAGCCGCTAGGGCCTAGTAAACAGCCGATTTCACCCTTTTCGATATTCAGGGAAACCTTGTTAATAACAACCTGCTGGCCATAACCGACGCAGATATCTCGTAATTCAAGCAAATTGTTACTGGTCAATTGCAGGGCTGCGTTCATTGCTTTTGATTCCCTTGTGCAGAGGATATGGCTGGTCTTTTAGAGATTGATCGGCTAAGTAAAATAACCGGCAGTAGTCCGACCGCAACTATCATTAACGAGGCAGGTGCCGCATCTATCAGCCTTTCATCAGAGGCCAGCTCGAATGCGTGCACTGCTAAAGTATTAAAGTTAAAGGGCCGTAAAATCAAGGTGGCGGGTAACTCTTTTAACACATCGACAAATACTATCAAGAGTGCGGTTAACAGTGAGCTGCGCATCAGTGGTATATGAATTAACTGCAGTACTTTTGCGTTGGTGTTGCCTAAAGATCTGGCGGCGTTGTCAATGTTAGGTTTTATTTTATCTAAACCTGTTTGCACTGCGCCCATTGAAACTGCCAGAAATCTAACGGTATAGGCAAACAGTAATGCAAATAAGCTGCCTGAAAATATTAAGCCGACTTCAACGTCAAAAAGCCAGTCAAAGGCATCAATCAATCTATGGTCCAACCAGGCCAGTGGAATGATAATTCCTATGGCAATAATAGTGCCGGGGAGGGCGTAACCAAGGCCTGAAACAGTTACCGCACTGATCACCAGAGGGTTGCTTTTCAGTCTTTTGGCGTAAGCCAACAGTAGGGACAGTAACACTGCGATAATGGCAGCGCTGAAGGCTAAGTAAAAAGAGTTCCAGGCCAGTGAAAAGAACGAGCGAGCTTCAAATACCGCCTCAGCAACAGACCAGTAGCCTAATACCGCAGCAGGTATTACAAAGCCAAACAAGATCGGCGTAAAACAAATCAGCCAAACATAACAAGTATCTTTCTTCGATAGCTGAATTAAAGCGGCAGCAGCACGTTGTTCAGAGTTTGAATGGTAGCGATTTTGTCGTCTGGAATAGCGTTCCAAGATGATTAATACAGCGACAAAAGTCAGTAGCAAAGAGGCCAGTTGGGCGGCTGCTGTGGCATCACCTAAGCCGTAAAAGGTACGAAAGATTCCGGTGGTAAAAGTGCTGACTCCAAAGAATTGTACCGTCCCATAATCAGCCAAGGTTTCCATCAGCGCTAATGTTAGCCCAGCAATAATAGCTGGTCGCGCCATAGGTAGAGACAAGTGAAAAAAAGACTGCCAGCGGTTGTAGCCTAAAGTACGGCACACTTCCAGTGAGTTGGTTGATTGTTGCAGGAAGGCGGCCCGGGCCAGTAGATATACGTAGGGGTAGAGGACTAAGGTGAGCATCAAAGCGGCACCGGGTAGCGAGCGGATTTCGAAAAACCAGTACTCTCCATATCTTAAACCGCTGACCTCTCTGATAAAGCTTTGCACTGGGCCGGCAAAATCCAGCAGTCCGGTATAAGTGTAAGCGACTATATAAGCGGGAAAGGCCAGAGGTAACAGCAGCATCCAAGTGAGCAGGTTCTTGCCCCTGAATTGGCAAACACTGGTAAACCAAGCGGCTGGCACCCCTAATAGCAAACTACCAGTGGCTACTCCAAGCAATAGTAGTAGCGAGTTGATCACATAATCGGATAATACAGTGTCTGCCAGGTGCGCCCAGGTGGGGCCAAAGCCGCTAAAAATTGAACTGGAGACAACAAAAATCGGCAGTGACAAAGTCACAGCAATCAGCAGGGCGCAACCACTGAGCCAATTAAAGGTTTTATAATTTAGTGCTTTAGCTATCATCAGTCGTATTATAAGTCGTTAGAAAAAAGACGCTAAGCTTAACATAATTGCCCGGCGTCGAGAGTTCGTTTTTTACCTATTTCCAGCCTGCTCTGTCCATAAGTTCTACTGCAGAGCGGTTGTTTTCGCCGAGCTTATTAAGTGGGATAGGATCCGTTGAAAATCCCCCCCAGCTTTTTAGGGTCGCTGAAATCTCCGCGCTTTTCAAGACCGGGAACTCACTATTAACTGCCGCATACCAGGCTTGAGATTCAGCAGAAGACATAAACTCAATTAACTTAATGGCATTTTCTTTGTGCTTAGCGAATTTAGTCACACCGGCACCGCTGACATTCATGTGTACCCCGCGGTTGTCTTGGTTTGGCCAGAAGATTTTTACCTTTTTTACCAGCTGTTGATCGCTGTTGCTGGTGCTGTTACTTAAGCGTCCGTAGTAGTAGGTATTGGCGATGGTAATATCACATACACCTGCTGCCACGGCTTTGAGTTGATCTGTATCACCCCCAGAAGGGGGCTTGGCCATATTGGCAACTATCTGTTTCGCCCAAGTTTCAGTTTTGTCAGCGCCGATATTCTCGATCATAGAGGCGACCAGCGATTGATTGTAAATATTGTTGGAGCTTCGCAAGCAAATTCGGCCTCGCCATTGGCTAGAGGCTAAATCTTCGTAACTGGACAGTTCGGAGGGGTTCACTCGATCAACGGCGTAGAAGATGGTCCTGGCGCGCTGTGATAAGCCAAACCATAGGTTGTCTGCGTCACGAAGGTGTGCGGGAATGTTTTTGTTCAGAACAGCGCTATCGATGGGTTGTAATACACCCGCTTGTTTGGCGCGATGTAAACGACCGGCATCTACGGTGATAAAAATATCCGCGGGGCTGGCCTTGCCTTCTATCTTCAGGCGCTGTAGTAGTGCATCTGCTTTGCCGGTAATCAGGTTGACGTTGATACCGGTACTTTGTGAAAATTTATCTAACAGAGGTTTTATCAGCGCTTCTTTTCTCGCCGAATACACATTAACTTCACCGTTAGCCAGCACTGTTTGTGACGTTAAGATACTGGCGGTGGTGGCTAGTAACAGAAATGTAGTACAGAAGTTTTTAATCATCGTGAGCTCTTATAGATTATTGAGAGACTGGGATATTGCGTTGATTATAAATGATAATTGTTTTGATTTGTATACAAGAATCGCTTAGATCAGTGTAGTTGAAAAATAAAGAGTTGAGATAAAAGAAACTATTGGCTTAGTTGTCTGATGAAACGCTTACAGTCGGCGAATATGTTAATAAATGCTGCAAGGTACAGTGCGTATAAGTTATGTTCGCTGCTCGCCTGCATTCTATTTAGACCAAATTGCAATTTATGCTCAGGTTCGGAGTAACAGTGGCTGCTTGAAATTTTGTCCCAGATAGCCAAAATAGCCCCATAGTTTTTGTTGTAGTGCCTGGGTTGGGTTGAGTGGTGTATCTGGTGTTGTGCCGGAGAGATGATGATCGTTTCCAGCCAGCGCCAGTAGTAAATAGCGACATGGCTGTGGCGTAAGTTGGCCCCGGCAACGTTAAAGGCAAACACCAGTACATTAACCTGCAAAACTGTGTATAGGTCTACTTTGCCGGCGAAGAAATATATAAAAAGCGCAATGCTAAAGCCTTGTACTAAGGCGCTGCGTAGGGAAAAGATAATTCCCTCAATCGGATGTGTGCGCAGTACCGTCAATGGGGTCATGGAGGTGGCACTGTGATGGGTCTTATGGAACTCCCACAACCAGGGGATTTGATGCATTAACTTGTGCAAATAAAACCTGGCAAAGTCATCCAGCAGAAAAACAAATAAGGTGAAGGCGGAAATTATCAGCCAGACAGGGAGGTCGTTATCGATGCTGCTGCGCTGACTAAAGCTCTGATGCATCAACTCAAACATGGCGGTGGCGATCGCCAGCTTAGTGACTAATAGCGGCAGCATCAGTAAAAAAATTATTTTGTTGATTAAAATCAGTTTGTAATCGGCAAGTGCAGATTGAGAGAACCAGTGTTTAAAACCCGTCGCTTGGATCAGGCTGTGCTTAAGGTTTTGGCCGGTATTATTTAACCAGATAAAAGCAATGATGGCTGCACAAAGTAGATAGCCGAAGTAGAGTCGCTGTTGGGAGTTACTGAAAAGTTGGCTGAGGTCGGACCAGTATTCGCTAAAAAATGAAGTCATTACCAATAATTGCCAAGTGAGGATACCGAGAAGGTGAAAAAGAGCAGTTGCTTGCATGATAGTCCAGGGCCAGCCCGTTGAAAAGCTGCTAGCCCTGAAAATTAGTTCAGCAGTGGATAATCAACAGATTACCCCTGAACTAATAGAGTTTACTAATCGTTTTCTGTGTTTTTACCTGATCCCAGCTTGGCGGCTAACGCACTGAGGTTAGCTAACTGATCTTTGCCACGTGCTTTAAGTGCGAAGTTATCAGCTAGCAGTTGCTGTACTTTTAACATTTGCAGGGCAAACTCATTTAAATCAACAGAGCTTGATTGCTGGTAGTTGCCTTTGGCATCAATACCAGTAACTTGAGTGTTGCCAAGTAACACCGGGCTGTAACCGATTAAGCGGTTAAGTGACACTGCAACACCACCCAGGTCTTTGCCACTGGTTTGTAGCGACATTGAGAAACCTTTTAGCTCGCCCCAGTGATGAATGTATTTTTTAAATAACGCTTTAACATCTTCGTTATTTTCAATCCCAGCTTGCAGTTTAAGTGCATCTGAGTAAACGCTACCAGCGTACTTAAAAGTAGCTTCTGCAATCACTAATTCCCAATTAGTTTTGATGATGTCGGCATGGCCAAGTAACTGGCTGCGTTGCGCATCGCTCAGTTTCTCACCGTTGGCGTCGGTAATTAACTGGCGGCCATCGATGAAAGCTTTAGTGATCGTTTGCAGGTAGTTTGTTTTACCGCCTTTATCTGTGCTTGCTGCATAATAAGCGTGCGCATAAGTCATTTCTGTTGCCAGATCGATTTTGCCATTGGCGTTGCTGTCAGCAGCAGTCAGTGCCTCTTTTTTCCCTTTGGCAATAGCGTGCGCTGTTGCAGCATCTAAATTAAGGGTATTGGCTGGAGTACCAAAGTAACCAAAAGCTTCGTCCCAGACATGTTCTTTACCTGTGTAGGCTGCGCCTTTTTTATAGGGCTGGTCGTTGGGCTTAACATCAGCGGCAAGTTTTTCATCCAGGTAAGAGTCTACAGCTTGGTTGTAGAAAACCGCACCCATAGTGAATTTTGAAATAAGCTGCGGGTAGTCCATGCCGTTGTTGAAATCAAAACCGGCATCGGCGGCAGAGGCTTTTTCCACCATGAAAGCTAATACTTCCGCAGCGGTCATGTTTCCAGGCCAGCCGTTAACAGCGCCTTCGTAGGCTTTACCCGCAAGGTTCTTACCTTTCGACAGCTGATCGATGTCTGTTTCAGAAATTGTGAAACCTTCTTTACTTACCGGATCCAGAATCGCGCGATTTGCATCTTTATTAGCGAAGTAAGACTGCATTTTAGCCAGTAATTCAGGGTTTTCTGCACCGTTGCCTTGACCAGCCAGCTTCTTTAGCGAGTTGTGTAATACGTGACGCGCTATCTGCCCACCGTAGGAGACAGAGGTTTTTTTGTCACCCTGGTAATCTTTAACAGTCACCGGAAAATCAGCATAGATTGGCGCCGAAATTGTCTGTGTGGAAAAAGATGCCAGAGTTGCAAGTGAGGCAATCGCCATCGCTGAGGTAAGTTTGTTTAGTTTCACAATATTAAGCCCTTAGAAGTTGAGTATTCAAGGATAGTCCAGAAAAACAGCAACTTATAGTAATAGGATGAATATTGCAAACAATAACTATTCTTATTACCGTTAAGTTCTTTGGTTGAGCTGGCTGGATGTTTTCAACTTATTGAAAAAATTAAATAAATTTATAATTTTAGGATATTTATGCTGGATTAATATTTATGGGGTGATATATTTATTTTTATATAAAAATATAGTGTCTTGATATTAAGACATATTTAATAAATATAGCAGGACTGGTGCGCTGTGGTTATTTAATGGGAAGTGAGTTTTTACAAGAAAAAAAGCGGGATAACTCCCGCTTTTAGCTATGTAGATTTAGTTAGAAGCTTGTTTCCAGCTCTTTAACAGTTCGTCGTAATTCACGGTGACGCCCTGCGGCTTCTCATTGGCCAATTTAGGCTTTGGAGAACCCGGCTGGCTCAACCAGTACTCTGGATCTTGTTCAGGGTTAAGTTTAGGGCCACATTCGCCTTGCACATTGGCGCGCTCTAAGCGGGCCATTACTTTATCTTGCGCTGCAGCTAAACCGTCAAGTGCTTGCTGTGGCGTTTTTTCTCCACTGGATGCCTCGGCAACATACTGCCACCAAAGTTGTGCAAGTTTCGGGTAATCCGGGACGTTAGTGCCGGTTGGTGTCCACTGCACTCTGGCCGGGCTGCGATAAAATTCAACTAGACCACCTAATTTCGGTGCTGCAGCTGTCATCGCATCGGAGTTGATGTCAGAGTTGCGAATAGGCGTTAGACCTACCAAGGTCTTCTTCAAAGAAACAGTTTTAGACACAGTGAACTGTGCATATAACCATGCCGCTAAACGCTGTTTTTGTGGAGTGGATTTAAGGAAAGTCCAAGAGCCAACATCTTGATAGCCCAACTTCATTCCCTCTTCCCAGTACGGTCCTTTAGGACTAGGTGCCATACGCCACTTTGGAGTACCGTCTTCATTAACGACCGGTAGCCCAGGCTTATTCATGCTGGCGGTAAAGGCGGTGTACCAAAAAATTTGCTGAGCGATCTGGCCTTGAGCAGGTACTGGACCTGATTCACCAAAAGTCATGCCCTGCGCAGCAGGGGGTGCATATTTACGCATCCAATCTACATACTTGGTCGTGGCAAATACAGCTGCCGGGGCGTTTGTTGCACCACCTCTGGAAACGGAAGCACCTGCAGGCTGACAGCCATTGACGCGGATTCCCCACTCGTCTACAGGAAGGCCATTAGGTAGGCCTTTGTCGCCGCCCCCAGCCATTGAGAACCATGCATCGGTGAAACGCCATCCAAGAGACGGATCTTTTTTACCGTAATCCATGTGTCCGTAAACGCGGGTACCATCGATGTTTTTAACATCTTCAGAGAAGAACTTGGCGATATCTTCATAGGCCGACCAGTTTACCGGTACACCTAGCTCGTAACCGTAAATGTCTTGAAATTTTGCTTTCAGGTCGGCGCGTGCAAACCAGTCGGCTCTGAACCAGTACAAGTTAGCAAACTGCTGATCCGGTAGTTGGTACAATTTTCCATCGGGTCCGGTGGTGAAATCAAGGCCGATGAAGTCTTCAAGATCCAGTGTTGGAAGGGTGTACTTCTTACCGTCTCCCTCCATCATGTCCGAGACCGCGACCACTTTTCCGTAGCGAAAGTGGGTGCCGATCAAGTCGGAATCGTTGACATAGGCATCGTAAATATTACGGCCAGACTGCATTTGTGTCTGCAGCTTTTCAATCACATCACCTTCTTGAATTAAGTCGTGCTTAACTTTGATGCCAGTGATCTCAGTAAAAGCTTTGGCTAAAGTTTTTGACTCGTATTCATGAGTGGCGATTGTTTCTGATGCAACGTTAATTTCCATGCCTGCGAAGTCTTTGGCGGCGTCTATGAACCACTGCATTTCTTTAAGCTGTTCAGCCTGGCTCAAAGTTGACTCAGTAAACTCTGTGGATACCCACTTTTTAGCTGCCGCCATATCGGCTTGAGCTTGCATTCCTACAGTCGTCAATGCGATGACTGCCGCCAGTGTCAATAAGCGCGGAGATTTTTTATTTTTCATTTTTAACCTCAATCTCATCTAATTTAAGCGTGATAACGTTGCTGCAGTTAACCCGCGTCGTGTTGGACAGAGTTTTGCTCTGACCGATATAACCGGAAACCCGATTAATTTTTTATGGAACATGTGAATAACTCCGGTGATTTCTCTGCGGACTTGTCCTCATGTTCCCCAGCTAAACTCAATGCTTGAATTTAGTGTAATTTTTAACCCCAGCGCATCAGTGATATAAGCCAAATAACCGATGCGATCAATGCCAGCCAGATGTTCAGGGAGGTAAAACCCAGCGTGAACAGGTGAATAAATGCCGAGCTGAGCAAACCAATGAATAACCTGTCTCCACGGGTGGTAGAGATAGGTAAAAACCCTTTGCGCTCAATACAGGGGGATCTAATTTCCCAGACTGTCATCATCACAATAATAGAGCCAATGGTTGAAAAAAATATTGCAGTAGGTAAGGTCCAAGCCATCCAGTTCATGTTATATCCTCTTATACTCGACCTAAGGCAAAGCCTTTGGCTACATGGTTGCGGACAAAATAAATCACTAATACTCCCGGAATGATTGTCAGTACACCAGCCGCTGCCAGCACTCCCCAATCAACTCCTGAGGCGCCAATAGTTCGGGTCATAATGGCGGCGATAGGTTTGGCATTGACCGACGTTAAGGTACGTGCCAGCAATAGCTCTACCCAGGAGAACATAAAGCTGAAAAATATCGTGACACCAATACCAGAACTAATCAGCGGCAAAAATAAACGGATAAAGAAGTGGCCAAAGCTGTAGCCATCTATGTAGGCTGTTTCATCAATTTCTCTGGGCACTGCCGACATGAAGCCCTCCAATATCCACACCGCCAGTGGTACGCTGAACAGGCAGTGGGCGAGTGCCACTGCGATGTGCGTATCGAATAATCCTACGGATGAATAGAGCTGGAAAAATGGCAGTAAAAATACAGCAGGTGGCGCCATTCTGTTGGTTAATAACCAGAAGAATAAGTGCTTGTCGCCGACGAACTTATAGCGGCTGAAAGCATAAGCTGCCGGCAGTGCTACTACTAAGGTAATGACGGAGTTTAGTACCACGTAGTAGATAGAGTTAAAGTAACCGTTGTACCAGCTTGGGTCAGTGAAGATCACTTGATAATTGGCGAAAGTGAACTGCTGCGGCCACAAACTCAGCCCTCCAGTGATTTCCTCATTACTTTTAAACGACATATTGATTAGCCAGTAAATAGGCAGTAATACAAATGCAGAGTAGCTAATAATGCCAATACGCTTATTTCTAGTCATGGCTTTGCTCCTTGACTTTATCTTTGTCTAAATGGGTGATAGTGGTGAAAAATAGCCAGGAAACCAGTAACACGATCAGAAAATAGATGATGGAGAAGGCGGCAGCTGGCCCTATGTCAAACTGACCAATCGCCATTTTAGTTAAGGTTTGACTTAAAAACGTGGTCGAGTTACCTGGTCCTCCGCCGGTTAATACAAAGGGCTCGGTGTAGATCATGAAGCTGTCCATGAATCTCAGCAGGACCCCGATGATCAGCACCCCCTGCAGTTTTGGCAGTTGGATATACCTGAAGATGGCCCAGCTTGAGGCGCGATCTATTCTGGCCGCCTGATAGTAGGCATCCGGTATCGCTCTCAGACCGGAGTAACAGAGCAGAGCAATCAGTGAAGTCCAGTGCCAGACATCCATCAGCAATACTGTGAACCAGGCATCCACGGAGTTGTTGGTGTAGTTATAATCAATGCCGATGCCATTAATTACATACCCGAGTAAACCTATGTCGCTACGGGCAAATATCTGCCAGATAGTTCCCACCACATTCCAGGGGATTAGCAGTGGCAGTGCTAAGACGATCAAGCTTAAAGATGCTGTCCAGCCACGGGTCGGCATCATCAGCGCCACACAAATACCCAGCGGCACTTCAATTAATAGCACGGTGCCGGAATAGAAAAACTGCCGGGCCAGTGAATCTTGTAACCTCGGAACAGACATTACTTCCTGATACCATTCAAGCCCGACAAAGTAAGCATTATTTTGATCAAAAATATCTTGCACTGAATAGTTGACCACCGTCATCAGAGGGATGATCGCAGAGAAAGCCACCAGTAAAAAAACCGGCAGTACCAGGAGCCAGGCTTTGTTATTTTGTACCTTATTCATCGCCGGCATCTCCACTATTAGTATCAACTAAGTATTCATCGATATAGATTTTTAGCCACTGACTGGGGAATGTGGCAAAGGCGGTTTTCTGTGGAGCTTGCTGCTCTTCCCCCAGGCGTATCTTCAGTTTTTGTTGGCCTAAGAGCACAGTGACAATCTTGTAAGTGCCCAAATCTTCAGTATGAATAACTTCACAGGGGAGCGATTCCGGATGTTGAACAGCAGAGAGCTGAATAAACTCCGGGCGAATTCCCACTTTTAAATTACTGCTACTGCTGTCATTTAGGATCTTTTTCTGATTGCTATCTAAAGGTAGCGCTATCCCATCAAAGCAAAATTCAGTTCCGTTGCCGCTTGCAAGCTTTTCCACGCTAAGGAAATTCATACCGGGGCTGCCTATAAAATAACCGACAAAGGTATGATTGGGATTTTCAAACAGTTCTCTGGGGGTGCCAAATTGAACAATTTTACCCTGGTACATTAGGGCAATTTTGTCGGCAAAAGTGGAGGCTTCTAACTGATCATGGGTGACATACACCATAGTAATATTGTAGCGTTCATGGATTTGCTTAAGCTGTCGACGTAGTTTCCACTTCAAATTAGGGTCTATAACGGTGAGCGGCTCATCAAACAAAATTGCCGATACATCGTCGCGGACCAGCCCGCGGCCCATAGATATTTTCTGTTTTGCATCTGCCGATAAGTTACTGGCCCTGCGGTGTAATATGTCAGTCAAATCTAAAGTATGTGCGACTTCTTTAACTTTGCTGTCGATCTTGTCTTTGTCTACTTTCATATTTCTTAGCGGGAAAGCTAAATTGTCGTAGACCGTCATCGAATCGTAG
Organism: Oceanospirillaceae bacterium; assembly: GCA_013215505.1. Taxonomy (GTDB): domain Bacteria; phylum Pseudomonadota; class Gammaproteobacteria; order Pseudomonadales; family Balneatricaceae; genus Rs1. Next base: position 11,674 of record JABSQZ010000011.1, on the reverse strand, counting down.
ATCACCGGGAATTGAAAGACCTGGGCGATATTTCGGTCTTGAGTAGCAATTTCATTGACCTCAACCCCATCAAACAAGACACTGCCATGAGAAGGTTTTATCAAACCGGAAATAATGTTCAGCAAGGTGCTTTTGCCACAGCCTGAGGGGCCAAGCAGTGCATAGGCTCCCCCCTGGTGCCAGACGTGTTCCATTTCATGAATGGCATAGTCAGCACTGCTTTGTGGGTTGTCGCTGTAGCTGTGAGCTAAACCTTTTAAATGTATTTCAGCCATTATTGATAGCCTCCTGCACCCGAGATACTGGGTGCTTTGATGATTTTTCCGGTGGCGTCAAAAACGAACAGTTTTTCCGGGGGCAGATAAATATTGACCGGTGTGTTGGTTTTATAATCATGTACACCCGACAGCTGTAAGACCATTTGTAAATCGTTATTAGCAACGTGCAGGAAAGTTTCCGAGGCGCTGATTTCCGCTACATCAACTTTGACGCTAAGCTCTATATCCGAGCCATTTTTCGGTACTAAACTGATATGACTGGGTCTGATGCCAAAACTATAGTCACCCGCCGCTATTGAGGAGAAATTGTTTGCAGCTGGGAAGCTGGCGTAATTCTCAAAGCTAATCTGGCTCTCGCTGATGTTGCCTCTAAATAAGTTTATTGGCGGTTCGCTATAGAGATCCGCTGCGTGTAAATTAACCGGGTTGTGATACTGCTCAATCGCAGTGCCTGACTGTAGCAGTTGGCCACAATGCAACAGGCTGGTAGTGCCTCCTAAAGCCAATGCTTCGTTGGCCTCGGTGGTGGCGTAAATAGCAATACTGTTGCGTGCTTTGAAAAGCTCTCGTAATTCCTGACGCAGCTCTTCACGCAATTTATAATCCAAATTAACCAGTGGCTCATCAAATAAAATTATCTGCGCATCTTTCACCAGTGCCCTGGCCATCGCCGTACGCTGTTGTTGACCACCTGATAACTCCAGTGGATAGCGTTTCAGAAAGCTTTCAATGTGCAGCATATTTGCGGTTTCATAGACCCGTTTTTTAATCTCTGCAGCGGGTGTGCCGCTGAGTTTTAACGGTGAAGCTATGTTGTCATACACGGTTAAATTTGGGTAATTGATGAATTGCTGGTAAACCATCGAAATATTGCGTTTTTGCACGCTTAGGCCAGTGACATCTACACCGTCGATAAAGACTTTGCCGGAAGTCACTTTGTCTAAGCCCGCAATAGCGCGCATCAGCGAAGTTTTTCCGGCGAGGGTTCTCCCTAGCAAGACATTGAAAGAGCCGGGCTTAAATTCAATATTGATGTCATGAAGGTGGTCAATACCTTCAACATGGCGAAATACTTTTTCTAACACTAAGGACATAGTTTCTGATCCCTGTAGGCAAGTGAGAGCAACCGGAAAATTGTGCAATCACATTGAACACTTTGTTTTTATTAATTTAGATAAAGCGAATAGCGTGCCACAAATACAGTAATATGCAGGATTAGTGCTTAAGCAGCTGAAAAATAAGAATTTATATTTTAATGCGGTGGTGCTCTATGTTTTCGGTTAAGAAAATATTTTTACTATTTTGTTGACTTTGAACAATATTGAACATAAAAGTGAACATGTTAGAATTTTACTGATTGCCATATCATCGCAAGTACGACTACTTTGCCCAGCAAAATAACGAAGTTCTGTAAGTGATATATAACAAGAAGAATAATTATGAATAGCACTGCTCCTCAGCACCAAAAGTTAGTCAGTGAGTCCTGGCAGCGTTGCAGGGAATTCGGTTTGCAACACGATGCAAAGCCTGAACTGCAAAAATTGCAGTTGGCAGATACCAATATCTTGTTGGAAAAGCAGCGTAGTTTGATTCAAACCACTGATCATGCGGTACTGCCTTACTACGACAATATACTCAATAATAGCCCCTGCCTGATACTCTTAGCCGATAGCCAGGGGCATGTGCTAAACAGCTGGGGAGAGAGACGGTTTCTATCCAGTGAACAGAGTGAATGGTTTGCAGCCGGTACCAATTGGCGTGAAATGACTACCGGAACCAATGCTATAGGTACGGCATTGGCAGCGGGTGAGGCGGTACAGATTCAAAGGGATGAGCATTTTTTAAAGCGTCATCGCTATATGATAGGTTCGGCATCGCCTATCTATAATGCCAGTAATGAGCTGCTTGGGGTGCTGGATATATCCAGCGATACTTATATGCCACAAGCGCATACTTTAGGTATGGTGCGATTGATGTCCCAGTCAATTGAGAATCGCTTGATCATCGATCAGTATCAAGATGAATATCACTTAGTGACTCTTAATAGCCACTTTGACAACTTAGATAGTCAGTGGTCCGGACTGATGGTCTATGACTCTACGGGTCACATTATTGCCTTTAATAGGCGCGCTGAATTATTAATTAACCATCAGTTGAGCAATACTAATATTGAACAAATATTTGATTGCAATTTAAAGGCGGTAGAAGAGCAGAAAAGAAAATCTTCATTTGCAGTACGGGTATTGGGGAAATATCAAATGTACGCGAAAATACAGCAGCCACGAAATGCCAGTTTGTTTAGCAAATCATTAGCTTATCCAAAGCATCACTACCAACAGTCAACAGACAGAGAAATTGCCTTTGCACAGCTACAATTTGGTGACAGTCGGCTAAAAAAAGCCATAGCTCAAGCAGAAAAGGTAGTTGAAAAAGATATCCCCATTCTTATATTTGGTGAAACGGGGGTGGGTAAAGAAGTCTTTGTTAAGGCGTTACATCAACACAGCAGCCGCTGTAAAGCGCCTTTAGTGGCGCTGAATTGCGCAGCGATACCCGCTCACCTGGTCGAATCTGAGCTGTTTGGTTACGTAAAAGGTGCCTTTACCGGAGCGGATAGCAAAGGGTCGATAGGGCTGGTGCGCAAGGCAAATAAAGGTATATTGTTTCTCGATGAAATCGGCGATATGCCGCTCAGTGTGCAAGCGCGATTATTGAGAGTTTTACAGGAGAGGAAGGTGACTCCGCTGGGATCAACCCATTCCTATCCAGTGGATGTGAAATTGGTGTCTGCAACCAATTGTAATCTTAAAGAGCTGGTGGCCAAAGGAGAGTTTAGAAAAGATTTGTTTTACCGGGTTAGTGGTTTGAACATAGAAATTCCTCCACTAAAAGACCGGCAAGATAAGTGCGCTCTTTTTGCCAATATTATTAGAGCGAAAAGCGAAACCGAGCGACAGCTAGCAATAGATCCGCAGATTATGGCTTTGTTTCTAGCGCATCCATGGCCGGGTAATATCCGCCAGTTTATCAGCGTATTAGAAATCGCTCTGGCCATGGCTGATGGCGATCCCATTGAAAATTGGCACCTGCCAGACGATTTCTATGATGACTTAGAAAACTCGTCAACTGATTATACTTATTCTGCTGCGCCAGCGTTGACCGAGCAAAGAGGAAGCCGTACAACTGTAGATTCAAAGGTATTTACCGAGATTGTATTGTCTGACCAACAATCTGCGCCGGTTAGCGATGCGGATTCAGTGATGGCGATTTCCCGGCTGCAGCCGCAAATTCAATATAAATCCATGGAAATAGCATCTGATTGTGACACTTCAGAGTGCTACCAGCGCTGTAATGGCAATCTATCGAAAACTGCTAAAGCTTTAGGCATCAGTCGCAATACCTTGTATAAAAGGCTGCGACTGTTAGGTTTGAAATGACAGAACAAGGTTGCAGTCATATTTTGCTGGAAGGGCGTTCACCGACAATAATTTTAGTGCTAAGTGCTTCGCCATTGCGCAGGAAGCTTACTTTGAGGATGCTGCCGGGTTTAACTTCTGCGATGCTGCGCATCGAATCTAAGCCACTGATAATCGACATACCGTTGAAAGAGAGAATCAAGTCACCGGCTTGCAACCCTGCTTTAGAGGCCGGGCCATCGGGGAATACACCGGCTAAAATCAGCCCGCGGACATTATTTAAGCCAAAAGATTCGGCTAACTGAGGCGTTAGCTCTTGGGTTTCGACACCTAACCAGCCCCTGATTACCCGGCCATTTTCAATTAAATTGCGCATTACTTTAATGGCTAAAGATGAAGGAATGGCAAAACCTATGCCGTTGGAGCCACCCGATTTTGAAAATATAGCAGTGCTGATTCCCACCAGATGGCCCGCCGCGTTGATTAAAGCGCCACCGGAATTGCCAGGGTTGATCGCAGCATCGGTCTGTAAAAAGTCCTCATATCTGTTCAGGCCAACTGTGTTGCGGCTTTTGGCACTGATGATACCTTTAGTGACTGTCTGCCCAAAGTCGAAAGGGTTGCCTATTGCCAGTACTACATCTCCAACTCTGAGGCTTTCTGAAGGTTCAATAGTAATGATAGGTAGTTGCCCTAAATTAATCTTTAAGATAGCCAGATCGGTACCTGGGTCTGTGCCTATGACTTTCGCCACTGCTTCTCTGCCATCTTGTAGAGCGATGACAATCTCATCTGCTTTATCAATAACATGATTGTTAGTGACAATATAACCTTGCTGATTGAGGATGACTCCTGAACCCAGGCTGGTATGAAACTCACTGGAAGGGCGGGGCAGTGGTTGGCCATTGTCTGCGTTTGCATTATCGTTTCTTCTAATGTAAACGTTAACCACCGCTGGGGCAGCTTTTGCCACCGCATCGGCATAAGAATGCACAAAGTCTTCAGCTATATTAGCGTTGACAATTTTCGGGCTGGGTGAAATTGTTGTTAAAGAGACTCTAGTGACGACGGGGGCAGAATATTGCGGCGTAATTTGCAATACTAACAGAGCAATTAGCACGCCCGATAAAGCGGGCCAAGCTAAGAACGCAAATTTCTTCATAATACAACCTGAACAACAGAAGCTATAGTTTGGGAACTAGTTTGCAAGTTCCCAAGTAGCAAATAAATTTTAAAACCGCCAAAGCCATCAATATGAATTTGCTGGCTACATAAAAGTTAATAGTTTAGCAGATTATACGTAAGTGTAACCTATGAATATATGGATGAATGAATGTCAGTAGCAATTAATGAAATAGTAACTTATTGCCAGCAGCTTTTAGAGCCGAGTAAATTTAAAGATTACTGCCCAAATGGCTTACAAGTTGCGGGTAGAGATAAGATTAACAAAATTGTATCTGGGGTCACTGCCTGTCAGCAATTATTAGATGCCGCTGTCCTGGCGGAAGCGGATGTTATCTTAGTTCACCACGGTTATTTTTGGAGAGGAGAGCAGCAGAACGTTGTCTCAATTAAAAGAAATCGACTGCAGACATTGCTGGTCAACGACCTCAATTTACTGGCGTACCATCTTCCTTTAGATGCCCATCATAGCTTAGGTAATAATGTTCAACTGGCGAATAAAATGGGTTGGAAGATCTGCTCGGGAATGAATGGCGAATTGGGTGAGGCGTTAGTCCTACTGGGCGAAACCGCCAAGGCGATGTACGCAGGGGAGTTGTCAGATCAGCTTGCAAGGGTATTAAACCGGCAGCCATTGCATATAGCGGGGCATCAGCGTGAGATTAAACGTATAGCTTGGTGTACTGGAGCTGCGCAAAGTTTTATTGAAGAAGTGGCGAGCACTGGGGTAGATGCTTTCATCTCGGGGGAAATATCAGAACAGACTGTGCACTTAGCCAGAGAGCTGGGGCTGGACTATTTTGCAGCAGGGCATCACGCCACAGAAAGTTACGGTGTGCAAGCGTTGGGGGAGCACTTGGCTGAGCATTTTTCGATTGAACACGAGTTTATTAATATCCACAACCCTGTCTGATGATGGGTATTTAATACCCCCAATAATGAAAAATTATTGGGGGTATCTGGATTAGCCTTTAGGGGCGGCAGCGAAAGAAGGAATAACAGCTTCTTCTTCGGCTGGGATTTTGTTGCTAGTTAGGCCGTAGTTTTCTGACAGGGCACCAATCTCGTCAGGCTTTTTGGGTGCATAGTCTCTGGGAGGTTCAATAGCAGCGGTATCAGACTGTTGTTGCTCGTCCGTGCTGTCAGTTTCAGGTTTAGTGGCGAGTCTGTTTTCTACATCTTCGGCAGTCCCCGGGTCGCATAGATCCTGAGAGCCCTGCGCCAAATGTTGAACAACGCTTTTATAGCTGTCATTCATTTCATTGATCATAGTGGCTGTCTGCTGAAAATGGCTGGCGACTGAATCTCTGTACTGTACGATTTCTTTTTTTAACTCATCTACTTGCGTTTCTTGTGAACTGCTATTGGTTGAAGATGACGAACGACCGGCAAAGTAGCCAATTGCTCCGCCCACTCCAAGAGTAATTAATGCAATTAAAATGTTACTTTCTTCCACAGTATCTCCTTACTGCTGATAAATGATAAAACTTGTCGTTGATATAACAAAACTTGATTATAAAACTAGTTATTAGAGTGATTGTTGAATAAATAGGGAATATATAGTTGCTGGTTTGGCTCAAGAATAAATCAATTCAACTTAATTGCCTATGAGTGAATGACCAATAAGTGGATTTTATTCTGGGTGAGCTTAAACATCTGTAAATTCTTGGCTATTTGCCACTCGGTTGCCAATATATTTCAGATCCGTTTTCTTGTAAATTCAGATGCCTGGCTGCTACAAACAAATAATCTGATAGCCTGTTTAAGTACTTTATTGCCTGTGGAAATGATTTTTCGGTACTGGCTAGTTGAATTAATTGTCTTTCTGCGCGCCGACAGACTGCTCTCGCCAAGTGGCAATGTGCAGCGCTAATGTTGCCCCCAGGTAAGATAAACTCACGCAGTGCTGGTAGCCCACTATTTAACTGATCTAGTTGTTGTTCTAAAGTATCGATGAACGCTTGTGCTAGTGGTGGATAATCGGTACTGTTCATCGCCAGTTCTGCCCCCATATCGAAAAGTATATTTTGTATTTGCTGAAGTGAAGCGGCTAATTGATGCCCGGCTGGCAAAGTTGCTATTAACACCCCTAATTGGCAATTGAGTTCATCGACTTCGCCTAGAGCCTTGATATGATCGTCAGCTTTGCTTAATCTGCCCCCCATTGCCAGTGAGGTTTTACCTTTGTCTCCGCCGCGGGTATAAATTTTATCCAGACGGTTGCGCTCTGTTTTGTCGCTCATTAGCTCTCTGCCTTAATACAGTCGTATAAATGTTGAATAATTTGCCCTTTGAAACTTTAATATCCCAGAGATTTATTTCAGTGGGTTGTAGGTCTTGGTTATCGATGGTTATTGATCTTGGGTAAACTCCAGTTGCTTGATTTTACTAATGATTTTCTGATTGATAGGGCAGCAGATTTTTAGTCTATCGGCATGCTGCTGAAGATAACCGTTGATAAAATCAATTTCTGTTTTGCGTTTATATAATATGTCTTGTTGCATTGAAGAATAATTTTGCTTAGTCGCGGCTGCGACTGACCGCACTTTTTCAAACAATCCTGTCGTTTTCGAGTATCTACCCATGGCCCCGGTCACTGCTTCTACTTCAGAGCAAAGCTGTTCAGTCAATCTCAGCAATTCTGGTTTTTCTAACAGCTGGCCGTTGCGACAATTGTGAATCGCAGTCAGGGGATTGATTACGCAGTTAACGGTCAATTTTGACCAGAGTACCGCTTCAATGTCGTCATCTTGTCGCATTTTAATGCTGTTAAGCTCGGCAACTATTCTTGGGTTGATCAGTGTTGAGTTATCTAAAACGCCAAACAAAGAGATCCCGGCACCTGTGTGTACAACGTCTAACGGTGATTTAATTAGCGCGGCTTCTGTTGTAGAAGCTGCCAGTATTTGATGCTTGGGTAATAGCCTTGCCAGTTGTTGCTGTTGTCCCATACCGTTTTGCAGTATCAGGACTGTTGCAGTATCGCTGAGTCGGGAGATTAATGGTTTAATAGCTTCAATACACTGATAAGATTTAGTACAGACAAGCAAGCGGTTAATTTTACTGTTGTGGGAAACGGGCTCTGAGTATAGATCGAAGCTGAGCTGGTTGTCGTCTAGCTCTGTCATGCGCAACTTGCGACTGAATATCTCTGTGGTTAGCTTGGCAGCGCTCCGGTGCAGTAACCGGCAGGGAATACAGTGCTGCAAAAATTTAGCGGCCCATAAAGTGCCTACAGCACCTGTACCCAAAATATACCATGTTCTGTCAACGTTATTAGTGTGCATTTTTGCTCGTGAATCTGTAGTGATTTTCCTGCAATATACCGGAAAAGCCGCTGAAATAAGTTGTTTATTTGTCAGCTAGGTTAGTTAGGGGGTAGCACAGTGGTCTTAGAACTTGTTTCCCGCCATAAACTCAGTAAAATCTCAGCATAAATTATACAAGGATAAAATTATGCCATCTTTTGATATTGTCTCTGAATTAGATAAACATGAAGTTACTAACGCTGTAGATCAAGCGAGCCGCGAGCTGAGTACCCGTTTTGATTTTAAGGGAGTAAAAGCCTCTTTCACCAGAAATGAAGACTCGGTATCGATGGAAGCAGATGTCGACTTTCAACTGCGGCAGATGATCGATATGCTGGTTTCAAAATTTGTCGCCCGCGGTATGGACCCAAAGTGCTTTGAAGAAAAAGAGCCTGAACTCTCCGGAGTGAAAGCGCGTCAGGAAGTTTTATTGCGCCAGGGTTTAGATCAGCCAAGCGCAAAGAAAATTACTAAGGCGATTAAAGAGTCAAAAATTAAAGTGCAAGTGCAAATTCAAGGTGAAAAAGTACGAGTGACCGGTAAAAAGCGCGATGACCTGCAAGCGGTGATGACACTGTTAAAAGACAGCGATATTGAACTGCCGTTGCAGTACAACAACTTTAGGGATTAGATACAGTCGGAAGTCGGAAGTCGGAAGTCGGAAGTCGGAAGTCGTGGGTCGTGAGTCGTAAGTAGCGAGTCATCAGTAATAAAAAAGGTAGGCTTAGGCCTACCTTTTTTATGTTCAGGATGAACGGTATGTCTCGGTGGCATGGCAGAGTTTAATGTTCCAGACAAACTCTAAGTACCTACTCCCTGTAGGCAATGCCAAAGAGAGACAATGTTCAGGATGAACGGTATGTCCGGCGCAATGGACTAGCTGCAGATCAATTTAGCTTCTCTACGGGGACTAGCTTGCTTAATATCACTACTAGTATTACTGCCGGTATACCCATTAGTGCGGTTAAGTAGAAAAAATCTGCGTAGCCTAAAGAGATAGACATAGCCCCTGAATAACCCGCCAATAATTTTGGAAACAGGGTCATAAATGAACTGAAGATGGCGTATTGCATTGCCGTAAATGACACGCTGGTTAAGCTGGATAGATAGGCGACAAAGGCCGCTGTCGCTATGCCGCCGCTGATATTGTCTGCGGTAATGGTCATCAGTAAAATAGATCCGCTTTTATCTAAACCCACCATAAAGGCAAATAAGATATTAGTGGCAGCTGAGAGTATCGCACCGGTTAATAGTGCTTTGTAAACACCGTAGCGGATGGCGATAGCTCCGCCTAGAAATCCGCCGGCAATTGTTGCGATTAAACCATAAGTTTTCGAATAGGCGGCAATTTCAATTTTAGTGAAGCCCAGATCTGAGTAGAACAGGTTGGCAATAACCCCCATGACAATGTCAGACACCCGATACAGCCCGATCAGTAATATCACTAGCAGTGCCGTTTTACCGTATTTAACAAAAAAGTCTCTAACCGGGTCTACATAACCCTCAATTAACATTTCTTTAGGTACAGCTTTAACTCGAACTAACGCCCAGCCAGTGACAGCTGCTAACCCTATGCACAACCAAAGTTTGACGGTGGCGGCAACAAAGCCGGCGATGCGTTTGTTCTCGGTGATATCTTCAATTAACCAAGCTTTAAAGTCTTTAAAACTATCCCCCAATAGACTGAAAGCGGTGATGAAAACAGCAACACAGATAAAGAAGCAACCGAGAAAATGCAATACGTTGCGGTTGTTGGAAAATACTGCGTGGCTGTCTTTATAGCTAGTCGGCTCGCTAATACACAAGGTAGTTGCGACACCAATCAACATGGCTATTGCCATGCAAACATAAGCAGTGGTCCAGGCGTGTGGGGTGTAGGTGCCCTCGACGCCTATCCAACCGGCGATATACAGAGCGCCGGCACCAGCGACTATCATGCCGATACGGTAACCGGCGATGTAGGCGCTGGACAACATAGATTGCATGTCACCTTTTGCCGATTCGATGCGGTAGGCGTCGATAACAATATCCTGGGTTGCGGATGAGAAACCCAACATCACAGCGGCTACTGCAGTGAAAGTCAGCGAGCTGGTGGGTTCACTAAAGGCCATCGCCAGGATAGAAATAATAATGGCGATCTGGCTGAGTAAGATCCAGCTGCGTCTTCTGCCCAGGGCGGCGGTTAATCCTGGTATGCGCAAATTGTCTACCAGCGGCGCCCAGATAAATTTAAAGGAGTAACCTAAGGCAGCCCAACTGAAGAAAGTAATAGTGCTGCGCGATACTTCTGCATCTTTTAACCAGAGTGACAAGCTGCTGAAGATCAATAGTATAGGCAAACCAGCGGAGAAACCGAGAAACAGCATGACTAATACTTTGCGATGAAACATCAGCGAAAAGGTTTCAAGCCAGGTACGGTTTGTTTGTATTTCAGACATAATTTTCTACCATTTTGTAAGAAAAAAGAGCGTATTTTTTAGCGTTTAAACTACACAAGACTCGGTCGGATTACAAGTTTAAGCTTCGTTCTAAAGCCCAGAATATCAGTGGCTTAGTTGATAATCGTTGGGCTCAGGAATCTTATAATAAAGCATCTGAAATGCTGAGTTAAATCTAACTACTATATCTAGTGTGTTATATTTAATTACCACTAGATGTGGGGGCATTTGAAGCATGCAGTTGGATTTTTTGCATCAATAACTTCTATGATTAGCTTTAAAAATATTGATTGCTCCCCAATAAATAGAACAGATGTTTGTTGTAATTACCTGAGATTTTAGCCATGCCAATACTATTGATAATTTTTGTTTTGATTCCAATCGTAGAGATCACCTTGTTGATCAACGTCGGGCAGTTAATCGGAGTTTGGTACACTATCGCTCTGGTCCTGTTGTCGGCTTTTGTCGGGGTTAATATGCTGCGACATCAAGGTTTAGCGACACTTGGTCGCGCCCAGCAGAAAATGCAGCAAGGTGAAATGCCACAACAGGAAATGATCGAGGGCTTAGTGTTAGCGGTAGGTGGGGCGCTATTAATAACCCCGGGATTTGTCACTGATATCATAGGCTTTTGTTGTCTAGTCCCCTTCACACGAATAGGCTTCATCAAAATTGTCAGCAGACGTTTTAAGCATAAAATGTCTGCCGGTATCTCAGGTTTCTCCGGCTATTCAAATCAGCAGGGTGCCGGTATGCAGGGTAAATACAGCAGTGATTATTCTAGCCGAAGTGCTCAGCAGGGGGATGTGTTTGAAGGAGAGTTCAGTAAAGAGCAAGACCCTAATCGCAGCATTATAAATAATGCAGATGGTGAATGCATTGATCCCAATAAGTCACGGCATTAATAGCAGCTGTTACTACCAATATGCCGAATATGTTCTCTGTAGCCTCTCTTTTCTTTATAGGCTTGCACCACAATCGCCGCTGCAAAGTTGGCTGAAACTAGGCGTCCTGCTAGGCTCTTGCCAACATTCAAGTAGACAAAGCGACAA
>JABSQZ010000010.1 GCA_013215505.1 Oceanospirillaceae bacterium | reverse complement strand
TTCTTTATAGAGTTGCACCACAACCGCCGCTGCTAACTGGGCTGAAACTAGCGCGTCCTGCTAGGCGCTTGCCAACATCTCCATAGACAAAGTGGCAGCATGCTTTATAGCCCGCAGAGAAGATTAACAAATTAATGAGTTACTGCTTTGGTTTATTTGATTTACTTCAAGACTTATATCGTCGTTCAGTGACATATATTTGTCATTAGTTGAAATTATTTAAATACAGCTATTGAAATCAGTTTGCCCAGACCCCACCTAGTATTCAACCAGTAATCACCCTGTTGTTTAAGGGGTTACGGCTTCAATACATCTCAAAATAATAATTAGGTTTTTGAGATAAACCATCAGGAGAAACATTAAATGAAAATTCGTCCACTTCACGACCGTGTTGTCATCCGTCGCAGTGAAGAAGAAAAAACAACTGCAAGCGGTATCGTTCTTCCAGGTTCAGCAGCTGAGAAACCAAATCAAGGTGAGATAGTAGCTGTAGGTTCTGGACGTGTTCTAGACAATGGTGAAGTTCAAGCACTTAGCGTTAAAGTTGGTGACACAGTATTATTTGGTCAATACTCTGGATCAAATGCAGTAAAAGTTGATGGCGAAGAATTGCTAATCATGAATGAGAGCGAAATTTTCGGCGTACTAGAAAGTTAATCGCAGTTCCATCTTTTTACATTCAAGTAATTTGTAACCAAAATTTAAGGAATTAGAACAATGGCTAAAGAAGTAATATTTGGGAATGAAGCCCGCGTCCGTATGATGAATGGCGTAAACGTTCTGGCAAATGCCGTAAAAGCAACCTTGGGACCTAAAGGTCGTAACGTAATTCTGGACAAGTCTTTCGGTGCTCCTACCGTAACTAAAGACGGTGTATCTGTTGCTAAAGAAATCGAACTTGAAGATAAGTTCGAAAACATGGGCGCACAGATGGTTAAAGAAGTTGCCTCACAAGCTAACGATGTAGCGGGTGACGGAACAACAACTGCGACTGTTTTAGCTCAGGCGATTATCAGTGAAGGCCTAAAAGCCGTTGCTGCTGGTATGAACCCAATGGATCTTAAGCGCGGTATCGATAAAGCGGCAGCTGCTGTTGTTGTAGAAATCGCTGCACAGGCTGTACCTTGTACTGATGCTAACGCTATCGCTCAAGTGGGCACTATCTCTGCTAACTCTGACGAGCAGGTCGGTGCAATTATCGCTGACGCTATGGCTAAAGTCGGTAAGGAAGGCGTAATCACTGTTGAAGAGGGCACTGGTCTTGAGAACGAGCTGACTGTTGTTGAAGGTATGCAGTTCGATCGCGGATACCTTTCTCCTTACTTCATCAACAACCAAGAGAGCATGTCAGTAGACTTAGATGCTCCTTTTGTTCTTTTAGTTGATAAGAAAGTTTCTAACATCCGTGACTTGCTTCCTACGTTAGAAGCAGTAGCTAAGGCGTCTCGCCCACTACTAATCATCGCCGAAGACATCGAAGGCGAAGCGCTGGCAACTCTGGTTGTTAACAACATGCGCGGTATCGTTAAAGTTTCTGCTGTTAAAGCACCGGGTTTTGGTGATCGTCGCAAGGCAATGCTAGAAGACATCGCTACTCTAACAGGTGGTGTAGTAATCTCTGAAGAGATCGGTCTTTCTCTTGAAGAAGTTACGCTTGACCAGTTAGGTTCTGCGAAGCGCATCTCTATCACTAAAGAAAACACTACTATTGTTGACGGTGTTGGTGATGTTTCAGCGATCGAAGCGCGTGTTAACCAGATCCGTGCACAAGTTGAAGAGACATCTTCAGATTACGATCGTGAAAAGCTTCAAGAGCGTGTTGCTAAACTTGCTGGTGGCGTTGCCGTTATCAAAGTTGGCGCAGCCACAGAAGTAGAAATGAAAGAGAAGAAAGCCCGTGTTGAAGATGCACTGCATGCTACTCGCGCCGCTGTTGAAGAAGGCGTAGTTGCAGGTGGTGGTGTTGCACTAGTACGCGCACTACAAAAAGTGATTGGTCTTGAAGGCGCTAACGCTGATCAGACTGTTGGTATTGAACTTGCACTTAAAGCGTTTGAATCTCCTCTTCGTCAAATCGTTGAGAACTCTGGTGAAGAAGGATCGGTTGTTGTCTCTAAAGTACGTGAGGGCGAAGGCTCTTTCGGCTACAACGCTGCCACTGGCGAGTACGGCGACATGATTGCTATGGGTATTCTTGATCCTGCTAAAGTAACACGTGCTGCACTACAAGCTGCTGCATCTGTTGCCGGTCTGATGATCACTACTGAAGTGATGATCGCTGACAAGCCAAGCAAAGATGCTGGTGCTGGTATGCCTGATATGGGCGGCATGGGCGGAATGGGTGGCATGGGCGGAATGATGTAAATATCATTTAGCTAAACACCTTAAAAAGCCGCTCTCGAGCGGCTTTTTTGTGTCTGGATAACTCATTTTTTCAGTGCAGAATATAGCATTTTAATTACTGCGAAATTGCCGATCAATTATTTCTATTACCTTGTAGAAATGTCTTAAAGCATCGGCGCAAATTCCACCGTGGAACATAAAGCTGTGTAACATACCCGGTAGACAGTCAATCGTAGTGTTAACGTCAAGTTCCTGTAGCTTCATTGCGAAGGTTATGCCTAAGTCTCGCAGCGGGTCACACTGGGCAACAATAATATGTGTGTTGGGCAGGCGCTGCAGCTGCGGGTGTAATATCAGACTGTTATCTGCAAGATTAGCTTGATCATCGCTCTCTAAGTACTGCTGCCAAAACCAGTTTAATTCTGCAATGTCCAGGTTGTAGCCATTCCCATAATTCTGCATGCTCGGATACTGTAAATTTGACTGATAAAAAGGGCGTAAATCTGTCACTGGATAAATCAGGCTAGTGGCGATGATGTTTACCTTTTCCTCTTTTTTAGCGTTCAGAGCTTTGGCGTGCAAGGCGGCGTGCACAGCCAAATTACCGCCGGCGCTCTCGCCGCAGGCAACAATTGATTGCGGGTCCAAATTATAGTCACTAGCATGGCTGGCCAGCCAATTGACAGCTTCTTTGGCATCATCAGTGGCAGCGGGATAGCGGTGCTCCGGCGCCAGTCGGTAATTAACAAAGACTACAGCCACTTTGAGTAAATAGGCGAAGGCCCGCGATTGTCTGTCGTAAGCCTGAGTATCTCCCAATACAAAGCCGCCGCCGTGGAAGTACAAGAGCACCGGCAGCGCAGTTTCACTGCTGTTGATCGGGCGATAAATGTCTATGCTGAAATTGGCGTTCCCAGTGCCAAACTCTAAATGCTCTATAGTGGCCGGATGTTCGAGTGGGTAACCTTGCTGGATAAAACTCTGTCTGAGCGCAGCTCTGGCATCTTCCAGTGGCATATCTTGCAATGCTGGACCTGCAGCCTGGGTGTTTTCATTTAACATTTTGCGAAGCTCGGGATTTAAACTCATGTATTTATCCTGATTTTTTCCCTTTCAATGGGATCTGATAATGTTTTTCATGCCAGTTCATTGCTGCTAACAAACGCATTGAACACCTACATAAGAGTGTTAATGTCAGATTAAAGGCTAACTAGCAATAAACGTTTCGTTAAGATTAATATTTCGCTGTTTTGACCGCTATCGATATCGACTGAAGCCGTTTGGCGGGACTTGGAGTGTAAACATAGCTCTCAGTTAGCTATATTAGCGGTTTTCGTCTCCATCTCGGCCATAACCCATTTCTTGAATACCTCCATGCCATAACTTAACGGACGGTCTTTTTGATAGACCAGATAAAATGAGCGGTGGATATTCAATGGCAAATCAAAGGGAATAATTAATTTTTTGGCCTGCAGCTCGGGCCCCAATAAGGTGGGATCTCCCAGTGCGATACCTAAGCGTTCAGCGGCAGCAGCATTGGTCAGCATGCTATTGGAAAGCTGTAACCCCTGGCGACGTTCCCGGAACTGTACATTAGCCATCGCCAGCCACTGACTCCATTCCGAAAGTCGCTTACTGACGTGGATCAATGGGTGAAAACGAATATCTCCAGGCTCTGATAAGGGTTTGTGTTTAGTGATTATCTGTGGACTGCAGATAGGAACCAAGTGGATATCTTTTAAAAAGTGCACTTGTATTTCGGGCCAGTCACCGTTGCCGAAATAGATCGCCATGTCAGTGCTACTTTTATCAAAGTCTATTAAACCCATAGAGGCATTAATCTGCAGTTCTATCTCGGGGTATTGCTCCTGGAATTTACCGATGCGCGGCATCATCCAGCGGGTCAGAAAGTGTGGAGTCATGCTAATAGTAATAACGTCAGTCCCGGAACGGGATTTTAGCTGTTCAGTGGCGCTGGCTATCTCACGCAGGGCATGCGTTATAGAGGTTAAGTATTTCTCACCGCTATCGGTCAATTCGGCTTTGCGTTTTTTGCGATAGAACAGTATTACTCCCAGGTAGTTCTCTAAACTTTTTATCTGGTGAGATACTGCAGAGGCCGTGACAGCAAGTTCTTCAGCGGCCTGGGAGAAACTGCCAGTGCGTGCTGCAGCCTCAAAACTACGCAGTGTGTTTAACGGGGGAAGACGTAACATGCAAAACTCCATTGCTGAATTATATTCATCATTGTGCTGAAAATTGATCTTTTGTGCAAGTGCCATCATTTGATTAAAATAGCTTCATATTATTACAGGGGCCTCAAGTGGAGACTCCTGGCCCAACGAGGAGCATTAACATGACTTTCCAATATGATGTAGAAATAGCAAAAACTAAATCTGGTGCTGTAGACCTTGATTTCTATAAGGCCGAAGCCAGTCGCATGCGCAGCGAACACTTAACAGCTAGCTTTCAAAGTGCTGTTAAAGCAGTGCGAAAAATATTTATTTCTAAGCGTGATATCAGCCTTTCAGCAACTAATATGTTTTTAGTTGAGAAGCTAGCCAGATAAATTTAAACCTTATTAGTAGTCTGAATTTTTCAGCAGTCACAGTGTTATTTGAACCGTAAAACTTACTCAACAATGTTGGGTGATTTAATGATTCGATTTTAGACTGTAAAAAACATTTGAGCCACTATATACTGTATGTAAATACAGTATTGGTTAAGATGATGCAGAAAATAATTCACTGTGATTGTGATTGTTTTTATGCCGCTGTTGAAATGCGTGACGATCCATCTCTGGCTAACATCCCCTTAGCCATTGGTGGAAGATCAGATCGACGCGGTGTAATTTCTACTTGTAATTATATCGCCCGCGAATTTGGCATTCACTCTGCCATGTCCACCGCACAAGCGTTAAAACGCTGTCCGCAATTACATCTGATACCCGGCAATATGCAGAAGTATCGAGATGCCTCCAAACAAATATTTGATATTTACCGTCAAGTGACCGAACTGATTGAGCCCCTGTCTCTTGATGAAGCTTTTTTAGACGTCAGTGAATCCGATTTGTATTCTGGCAGTGCCACTAGAATAGCCCAGTACCTTCGTCGGGAAGTTGAACAGCAAGTGGGAATTACTATTTCAGCGGGGGTAGCGCCGAATAAATTTTTGGCCAAAATTGCCAGCGACTGGAATAAGCCCAATGGACTTAAAGTCATAGCGCCGCAACATGTGAGTGAGTTTGTAGAGCAGTTAGCGGTGAAGAAAATACATGGAGTAGGCAAAAAAACGGCCGAAAAGATGTATGCATTGGGCATCGAAACTTGTCAGCATATTCGCGAGAAGGGCCCGGACTACTTGCAGCAACACTTTGGATCCTTTGGCGAGCGCTTGTACCAGCTTAGCCAAGGTATAGATAACCGAAAAGTTAGCAACACCAGGGATGTTAAGTCGATCAGTGTGGAGCATACCTACCCAAGAGATATTGAGCAGTTATCCCAGTGTGTTGAGCAGCTTAGCTCACTGCAGCTGGAGCTGGCAAAACGCTACCAAAACCTTAAGCAGCCGCGGATTGTCACAGGACTGTTTGTCAAAGTTAAATTTCATGATTTTACTCAGACCACGGTGGAGCAACAAGCTGGCATTGGTCAGGAGCAACTCTATGTCGATTTGTTACAGCAAGCTTATCATCGAGGCAATAAAGCGGTGCGGCTTTTAGGCTTAGGTTACCGATTGGCACCCGTGCCAGTGAATGACTTCCGGCAGTTGATGTTGGAAATTTAAGATTTATTCCCTGTTACGGTAGCTATTGTCGAGCTATTATCCTCTGTATTAAGCATGGTTTTTTCACTCACTGATAATGAAATGCAAATAACTGTATTAAAATTGCGCTATTTTGCTGGCCAGCTTCTAACTATGTATGCAATTTGCTAAACTTGCAGCCATTTTTTTCGTCGGGCTTATCTGACGACACAGTTTAAGGATTTCAAACTCAATGTTCCAAATGCTTGTTTCAAAATCACAGAGCATGAAAAACGACTTGCTCTCTGGTTTAACCGTCGCCTTGGCGCTCGTGCCTGAAGCTGTTGCTTTCGCTTTTGTCGCAGGTGTCGCTCCTCTGGTCGGGCTATATGCGGCGTTTATGGTAGGTTTGATCACAGCAGTGATTGGTGGACGCCCGGGTATGATCTCTGGAGCTACCGGGGCGCTGGCAGTAGTGATGGTGGCACTGGTCGCCGATCACGGTGTCGAGTACCTGTTTGCCACTGTGGTGTTGATGGGCATACTGCAAGTGCTGGCAGGTGTGTTTCGCATGGGTAAATTTATCCGTTTAGTTCCTCACCCGGTGATGTTAGGTTTTGTCAACGGCCTGGCGATAGTGATCTTTCTGTCGCAGATTCCAATGTTGCAATCAGAGACCCCAGGTGGCAAGTGGGGCTGGATGTCGGGAACTTGGTTAACGGATTCAGCACTGTGGATTATGTTGGGACTGATCGGCTTAACCATGGCGATTATTCGCTTCCTGCCGATGCTGACTACGGCAGTGCCCTCAGCACTAGTCGCTATTCTGGTGGTGAGTTTCTTGGTCATAGGTTTGGATTTAGAAACATTGACAGTGGTTGATTTTCTTCAGGAAAAAACCGGTGATATCAATGCCACTATCGCCGGTGGACTTCCAGAATTTCATCTGCCGATGGTGCCGTTGAACCTGGAAACCTTGTTGATCATCTTCCCTTACGCACTGATTCTGGCAGCTATCGGCCTGATTGAGTCGCTGTTGACCTTGACCTTGATTGATGAAATAACTAACACGCGTGGTCGCGGTAACAAAGAGTGTATTGGCCAGGGTGTTGCCAATGTCGCCACCGGTTTCTTTGGTGGTATGGGCGGTTGCGCGATGATCGGTCAGAGTATGATCAACATCAACTCTGGTGGCCGCTCTCGTATGTCGGGTATCTCTGCTGCGTTGTTTTTATTAGCCTTTATCTTGTTTGGCTCAAGTTACATAGAGATGATTCCGCTGTCAGCGTTAGTCGGGGTCATGTTCATGGTGGTTTTAGGTACCTTCGAATGGTCAAGTTTCCGCCTGTTAGGGCGCATTCCACTGGGAGATACTTTTGTCGGTATTACCGTGGCGGTAGTGACGGTGTTCACTGACCTGGCGATAGCGGTAGTAGTAGGGGTAATAATGTCGGCGCTAATCTTTGCCTGGCGTCACGCTAAGCATGTGGAAATGGAAACACGTGAAGAGGGTGCTACGAAAGTGTACCTACCTCATGGGCCGGTGTTTTTTGCCTCAGTGCAAAGTTTTAAAGATAACTTTACCCCAGAATCAGATCCAGCGGATGTAATCATAGATTTCAAAGATGCCAGGGTGGTTGATCACTCGGGAATTGAAGCAATAGACGCCATAGCAGATAAATACGTGGCTGCGGGTATCAAGTTACACTTGCGCCACCTAAGCGCCGAGTGTACTGAGCTGCTGCAAAAGTCCGGTAGCTTGGTCGAAGCTAATGCTGATGAAGATCCTAAATATAGAGTTGCCGACGACTCTCTTGCCTAAGGGTATTAGTTAACATCGGTTTCAGAACTTGTAGTGCCTACTGATGGCACTACAAGCTTTTTCCCTTCATCCCTTCATCCCTTCATCCCTTCGCACCTGCAACAGCCATCAATCCTCTTGTTTAGCCATATAATCTGTGGGTGTATAATCAGTCCATTTTTTAAAAGCACGGCTAAAAGATCTCGATTCACTAAAGCCTAAACAACGGGCTATATCTGCGATAGCTACTGTCTGTGACAACAGTTTTTCTATGGCTAAATCTCGGCGAATTTGGTCTTTAATTTGCGGGTAGGAAGTTCCCTCGCTCTTTAGTCTGCGTCTCAGAGTCTGCGAGCTGACATTAAAGCTCTGCGCAAGTCGCTCAAAGTCAGGGCAGCAGAGTACTTCTTGCTGTTGGTGTAACAACAGTGTGCGGATCTTGGCCTTGAAGTTGTTTTCATCTCCGGGAATGGTAATCAAGTCAGCCGGTGAGTTTTTCAAAAAAATAGAGAGATCTGTTTGTGTGCGCACCGGTGCCAGGGATAGATATTCGCTGCTGAAACTTATTTTCATCCCGTTTCGGTTATAGTTATGACGACACGGAAAAGCGTTCTTGAGCTCCAAGTGATGATCCGGTTTAGGGTAGGGAAAATAGATTTGATTGAGGGCGATTTTCCTGCCAATGACCCAACTGGCAAATCGATGCCAAATCATTAGCCAAAATTCTTGAAAAAAATTACCAGGATCTAATTGCGGCTGCTTGAAGTGGATGCTTAACTCCGCCAGCTTTCCCCTCTTTACTAACTGCATCTTTATGTCATCGGTAAATAAGTCGTAAAAATGCAGTCCCTGTAGCAGCACTTCTTGCAGCGAATCGTAGCGCAGCGAATGTCTGGCCATTAAGGCGAATACTCCTGGCTTGCAGGGATGGTCAGTACAACCCATAAACTCGTCCTGCAACTTGGCCCAAATGTATTTGACCAGTTGGGTTATTTTTTCCCCAGCAATGCGCTGTTGATGACTTGCCAGTAACTCAGGCGTTAATTGTACATCTTGTAAAATACCCCTTACAGAGCGCCCCTGACGGACGCTGCACTGCAATATCGCCCTGGCATAGTGCATGTCTACCGTTGCCATAAAAACTCCCTTTGGCAGTTGAAAGAGAACACGGAATGTAACATATAGTGATCAGTTTAGTCACTTATTGTCATTTTATAACGCGCTGATATTGACTATAGTGTCGCCTATAATGAATAGGCTATAAAGCTCACTCTACACAACTGCACTATTTGTTAGGTGCAGATGCGCATAAGACTACTGGAGAAACACTCATGTCCAAGCAACAAGATGCAATTGTTATTGTCGGAGCAGCCAGAACTGCTATCGGAGGTTTGCAAGGTACGCTAAGTTCAGTGTCTGCAGCTGATTTAGGTGCTGTGGCAATCAAAGCCGCGGTACAGCGGGCGAAGTTGCAACCCGAGGAAGTCGAAGAGGTGATCATGGGTTGTGTGTTGGCCGCGGGTATAGGTCAGGCTCCGGCGCGTCAGGCGTCACTGGGCGCGGGCTTGAGTTTAGCGGCGAGCTGTACCACCATCAATAAAATGTGTGGCTCCGGCATGAAAGCGGTAATGTTTGCCCACGATCAGCTAAGGGCAGGCAGTGCTCAAGTGATGGTTGCCGGCGGTATGGAGAACATGAGTTTGTCACCTTACCTATTACCAAAAGGGCGCACAGGCATGCGCATGGGCCATGGACAATTATTAGATTCAATGTTTTTAGACGGCCTTGAAGATGCCTATGAAGGAAAGCTGATGGGTGTTTTTGCCCAGCAAAGTGCTGATGATTACCAGTTTAGCCGTGAGGCGATGGACCAGTTTGCCATTCGCTCTCTCACTCGCGCTAAACAGGCGATTGAACAGCAGCGCTTTAGCAACGAGATCACCGCTGTCAGGGTAAAATCCCGTAAAGGTGAAACTGTGGTTGAGCAAGACGAGCAACCTTTTAAAGCCAACATCGAAAAAATCCCCAGCTTACGTGCCGCTTTCAAAAAAGATGGCACTGTTACCGCCGCTAATTCCAGCTCTATCTCAGACGGCGCCGCCGCCTTAGTATTAATGACTGAGAGTGAAGCTAAATCCCGAAATTTGCAGCCTATTGCCCGGATTCTCGGTCACAGCACTCACGCGCAAAAACCTGCGGAGTTTACGTTGGCACCTGTAGGAGCGATGCAAAAGCTGCTGAAAAAAGTCAACTGGAATGTGCAAGATGTGGATCTATTTGAAATTAATGAAGCGTTTGCCGCTGTCACTATGATAGCGATGCAAGATCTGGCGTTGGATCAGGATAAGGTAAACATCAACGGTGGTGCCTGCGCTCTAGGGCATCCAATTGGCTGCTCAGGGGCGAGAATATTAGTATCACTGATCTATGCCCTGCAACAGCAGCAGAAAACTAAAGGCATTGCCTCACTCTGTATTGGTGGTGGCGAAGCCACAGCAGTGGCCCTGGAATTAATCTAGAGAGTACAGTAATGGATCTTAGTTTATCGCAAGAACAGCAATTAATTCAGCAAATGGCGGCTAAGTTTGCCCGCACTGAGCTTGAACCACTGGCACAGAAACTGGATCACTCTGGTGATCGAAGCGCATTTTTAGCTAACTTAAAGAAATTGGCTGAGTTGGGCTTTATGGGGCTGAACATTGATGCCCAATACCAAGGTACAGAAGCGGGCTCGGTAGCGTTTAGCCTGGCCATTACTGAAATAGCCAGGGCTTGTGCTGCCACCGCTGTGACTATGTCAGTGACTAATATGGTCGGTGAAGTGATTCAAAGTGTCGCCTCGAATGCACAAAAGCAGCAGTATCTGCCAAAGCTTTGTAGCGGTGAATATGCCGCTGGAGCCTTTTGCTTGACGGAGAGCAGCGCTGGCTCAGACCCTGCAAACATGAAAACCAGTGCTGTTTTAGAAGGTGAAAACTGGATATTAAATGGTGCTAAGCAGTTTATTAGCAGCGCTGAATATGCCGGGGTGTTTGTGGTCTGGGCAGTAACTGATACTAGCATGGCCAAGGGCAAAGGTATTTCCTGCTTTCTAGTAGAGCAGGGCACTGCAGGTATGAGTATCGGTAAGGCGGAGCAGAAAATGGGGCAAAAAGCCTCAGTCACTAACGAAGTGCTGTTCGATCAATGTCGAATTCCCCAAGATGCGCTGATGGGTGAACTCAATCAAGGGTTTAAAATTGCCGTCACTGAACTTGCCGGTGGCCGTATCGGCATTGGCTCGCTGGCTTTAGGTATTGCTCTGGCGGCCATGGATTACGCCCGAAATTACACTTTAGAGCGCAAGCAGTTTGGCCAGGTTATCGCTAAGTTTCAAGGCCTGCAGTGGATGATGGCTGATGCCTACACTGAATTGGAGGCGGCACGACTGTTGCTGATGAGCGCCGCTGATAAAAAACAGCGCGGTTTAGCTTTCTCCAAGGAGGCATCTATGGCCAAGCTCTACGCCAGTGAAAAAGCCAATCAGGCCTGCTACACCGCGCTGCAACTATTAGGTGGCTACGGCTACATCAGTGAGTATCCACTGGAACGCTACGCTCGCGATGTAAGAATCACCTCGATCTACGAGGGTAGCAGTGAAATTCAGCGAGTCATTATCAGCAGGGAACTGCTAAAAGAAGTGAGTTAAAGATAAACATGAATATTGAACAAAAAGTCGTAGTAGTCACCGGTGGTGCATCCGGATTAGGTCGGGTGACTTGTCAGCATTTGTCAGCTGCAGGTGCCAAATTAGTGATCTTTGATTTGAACGTCGAGGAGGGCACGGCCCTGGCTGCACAATTAACAGATGCAATCTTTATTGAGGTTGATGTTACAGACGCCGCCTCTGTGAGTGCCGGCATAGATCAGGCAATAGTGGCTTTTGGCGCAATTCATGTCTGTATCAACTGCGCCGGTATTGCCCCGGGCGGTAAGACTCTCGGCCGCAATGGTGCATTAGCGTTAGAGAAATTTAGCCAGGTAATTGAGATCAATTTATTGGGCACTTTTAATGTATTGCGTTTAGCCGCGCAGCAAATGGCTAAAAACGATCCCGATGCGACAGGTGAGCGCGGGGTGATTATCAATACCGCTTCTGTGGCTGCCTTTGATGGCCAGATGGGGCAGGCGGCATACAGTGCCAGTAAAGCGGGTATTGCGGGAATGACCTTACCGATCGCCAGAGATCTGGCCAAACTGGGGATCCGCAATATGACTATCGCACCGGGCATCTTCGACACGCCGATGATGCAGGCAATGTCAGATGAAGTTCGCGAGCCGTTAATTGCCTTGGTACAGAGCCCCAAGCGTTTCGGTGCCCCTCTTGAATATGCCAAGTTGGCAGCCCATATAATTGATAATAGTTATTTAAATGGCGAAGTGATTCGACTGGATGGCGGCCTGAGAATGAATGCCTGTTGAAATTGTAAAATAGTCGCGAAAATAGTTTAAGTATAAAACAATTGATTTTATGCTATAGGGTATTGACTGTTTAGTACGCAAACCATTATAAATGCTTTGCCTGAGAGACAACTTTAACATTTGGCAGCATGTGACCTAAGGATAGTTAAGATGAGCGTTTATCGACACCCATATAAAGAGGCCGATTTTGTTATACGGCACTTACTGGCTTTCGACGACTTTTGTCGGGATAACGCTCTGGATGAACTCAATAGTGATTTTTTCCAGGTGGTATTAACTGAGGCGGAAAAGTTTGCCGCCAAGTACCTGGTTGAACAAAACCGCCAGGGTGATTTACAGCCCGCCCGGTTGATTGCAGGCAAAGTCGTAGAGACGCCGGGCTTTGCCAGTTCCTATCGTGCTTTTGTCGAGCAGGGCTGGTCTTCTCTGTCTGCGAGTGAGCAGTACGGTGGTCAGGGACTGCCAAATATATTGTCAGTGGCTTGTAATGAAATCTGGCAGAGTGCCAACCTGGCGTTTTCGCTCTGCCCACTACTGGGACAAGGTGCCATTACTGCTATCGAACGTCACGGTAGCCGTGAGTTGAAACAGCAGTATCTGAAAAAATTGATCAGCGGTGAATGGACCGGCACCATGAATTTGACTGAAGCTGGGGCTGGTAGTGATCTGGCGGCGATCAAGACCCGAGCAGTGCCTGAAGATGATCACTATAAGATTTACGGGCAGAAAATCTTCATTACCTGGGGCGATCATCAAATGAGTGACAATATCATTCATTTAGTATTGGCCAGATTGCCGGATGCACCTGCCGGGGTGAAGGGATTATCGCTATTTGTGGTGCCTAAGTATTTATTAGATGAGCAGGGACAGCCCGGCATTGAAAATGACCTGCGCTGTATTTCTCTGGAGCATAAGTTGGGAATACACGCCAGTCCGACTTGTGTGATGAGTTATGGTGACGAAAATGGCGCTATTGGATACGTTATAGGCGAGAATAACTATGGCCTGCATTATATGTTCAGTATGATGAATCACGCTCGCCAAGGAGTAGGAGTGCAAGGGTTAGGTGTTTCAGAACGCGCATATCAGGTAGCACTTGAGTACGCAGGCAATAGAGTTCAAGGGACAGACAAAGCAGGCAATAGCATTCGTATTATAGAATTCGGTGATGTGCGCAGAATGCTGATGCTGCTCAAATCCGCTACTGAGGCGATGCGGGCGCTGTGTTATTACGCGGGATTCGAAACTGACAAGAAAAACGCCGCTGCAGATAATAGTGAGCTAGCGAGACAAAGCGCTGCTAGGATCGACTTTTTAACCCCTATAGTTAAAGGTTGGTGCACTGAACTGACACAAGAGTTAGTCTCATTGGCGATGCAAATACACGGTGGCGCCGGATATATTGAAGAGGCAGGGGTGGCACAGCTGGTACGTGATGCCCGGATACTGACTATCTATGAAGGTACTACCGGTATTCAGGCTTTGGATCTGGTTAAACGTAAAACGTTACTGGATGACGGGGCGCAGGCAGGGCTGCTGTTTGCAGAAATTGAGCAAACATTAACCCAACTGGAAAAATCTCCAGGTTGTGAGGCTATGTATCACAGCTTGAACACTGCTTTGGCAGACGGACGTGCAGCGCTAAATTGGCTGCAAGTTAATCCGACACAAAGCAGTTGCGTGGCGGCCTATTATTTACAATTGTGGGGCTATTTAACCGGGGGCTGGCTGATGGCTAAGTCGCAGTTGATCGCCAGTACATTGTTGGATAATGAGTCGTCAGACAGTGACTATTTGCAGGCAAAGCTAGTCACTGCCAAGTTTTACGCAGAACATTTTTTAGTAAGAACAAACACTTGCCTGGCAAGTATCGAAGCCGGTGGCGATACAATGATGTCGCTGTCAGAACAACAGTTTTTTTCTCATGTGAACTAGGTATTTTTATGAAAGTATTAGTAACGGTCAAGCGTGTTATCGACTACAACGTCAAAGTCAGAGTCAAAGCAGACGGAAGTGATGTCGATCTCAACAACGTAAAAATGGCTATGAATCCGTTCTGCGAAATCGCAGTAGAGGAAGCAATTAGATTAAAAGAGTCGGGAACTGCCACAGAAGTGATTGCTGTTTCAGTGGGTCCTAAAGCTTGTCAGGAGCAGTTGCGTACGGCATTGGCACTAGGTGCCGATCGCGCGATTCACATTGAATCAGAAGCGCAGTTAGAGTCTTTAAATGTGGCTAAATTATTGGCAAAAGTCATTGAACAGGAACAGCCTGGAGTAGTGATTTTAGGTAAGCAGGCAATTGACACCGACAACAACCAAACCGGGCAAATGTTATCTGCCCTAACCGGTATGGCGCAGGGCACTTTCGCCTCTAAGATCGACATTCAAGGTGACAAGGCTGTAGTGATCAGAGAAGTAGACGGTGGCTTGCAGACTATAGAGCTGGCGATGCCAATCATCGCCACGACTGATTTGCGCTTAAATGAGCCAAGATACGCTTCTTTGCCAAATATTATGAAAGCTAAGCGAAAGCCGTTAGAAGTGAAAACCCCAGAGGAATTAGGTGTGTCTATCAAAGCACACACTAAGTTGCTCTCTGTAGGGGCCCCCGCTGAGCGTAAAGCGGGTATTAAAGTTGCCAGCGTCGCTGAGCTGGTTGATAAGCTTAAAAACGAAGCCAAAGTTATTTAACGAATTTGAGAAATAAGTAGAGAATTATATTATGTCTATTTTAGTCATTGCAGAACATGATAACGACAGTATCAAAAGTTCCACTTTAAATACTGTAACTGCAGCTTTGGCGATCGCCGATGATGTAACAGTGCTAGTTGCGGGTAGCAATTGCCAAAGTGCGGCACAAAGCGCTGCAAAAATCAGTGGTGTCAGTAAAGTACTCGTTGCCGATAATCCTGCCTATGCAAATCAGTTGGCAGAGAATATGCGCGGATTAATTGTTGAACTTGCCGAAGGCAAATCTCACATATTGGCTCCTGCTACTACCTCTGGCAAAAATATTATGCCAGGTGTGGCGGCGCTATTAGATGTAGGGCAGATTTCAGAAATTATTAAAGTAGAGAGCGCCGATGTATTTGAGCGGCCTATCTACGCAGGAAACGCTGTTGCTAAAGTCCAGTCACTGGATACTATCAAAGTGATTACTGTCAGAACCACGGCCTTTGAAGAAGCAGGCGACACAGGCAGCGCCAGCATAGAACAAGTGGCTGCGGTTTGTGATGCTGGTAAATCGACATTCATCGGCGAAGCAGTAGTAGTGTCTGAGCGCCCGGAGTTAACGGCTGCAAAAATAGTTATCTCTGGTGGTCGCGGAATGGGTAATGGTGAAAATTTCAGTTTACTGGAAGCGGTAGCGGATAAGCTGGGAGCGGCAGTTGGCGCCTCCAGAGCTGCAGTTGATGCGGGCTTTGTATCCAACGATATGCAAGTGGGTCAGACCGGTAAGATCGTCGCACCGGATTTGTACATTGCCGTAGGTATCTCTGGTGCTATTCAGCACTTGGCGGGGATGAAAGACTCTAAAGTGATAGTGGCAATCAACAAAGATGAAGAGGCACCAATCTTCTCCATCGCCGATTACGGTTTAGTGGCTGACTTGTTTGAAGCAGTTCCAGAGCTAGAAGCTAGTCTGTAACTATCTAATCAAGACATAAAAAACAGCTAAGTTATCCCTTAGCTGTTTTTTTTTGCCTGCAATTACCTTCATAGCAAAATAGTGTTGGTTTTCTATTTGCTTCCTGCATCTTCTATAACTGATAAGTCGCAATTTATCACCGGCATAATTTACTGGTTTTTGAGCGTTTTATAATATTACCGGCTCTTTTCAGCAACCCAGTATTGTTACTAGACTCCGCTGCATCTTAGTTATTGCATGCTCGGGGATGGACAAGCAATTGCATAATGATGCTAATAATCATTGTACCTATATCCCGGTTGAGCAATTAGATCTATGTTAAAACCCAGCATCTGATCATTACAGATACTTAAAATATCCATTCGACCACCGTGTATTGTGTCGAAAAGCAATACAAGATCGCCGAACCTTTGCATCTGGTCTTAAAATGGGCTTCAAACATATACTTTTTCGCATGGCGCAATGCATCAGCCTGGTGCTGATATTGAGCGTATCTGCAGCATCCAGTGAGAAAAAAATAATTGTTTTAGGGGCCTTTGAATGGCCACCCTATTTTAGTCAAAAGCTCCCCGCTGGCGGTTTTATTACCCAAATTACCCGCAGTGCTTTCGCTAGGGTCGGCTATCAGCTAGAAGTGAAATTTTTGCCTTTCGCGCGATTGATTCAGCAAGTTAAGCAAGGTGAAGTACAAGGTGCTCTGGGCATATTTCACAGCCCTGATAGGGCCGAGTTCATGGTTTATACCCAGCTTGTTTACAACACTGAGGTAGCATTTTTTGCTCGCCGTGAGCAGCGCATTGATGTCACTGAGCTAGAGAGCTTAAGCGGCTATGAAATTGGCGTCTTAAGGGGCGGTTTAACTGAGAAAATGCTAGAAAATATCGGCCTGAAGTTATCACCTGTGAATACTGTCGATACTAATCTGAGGAAATTACTGCGCAACAGGGTGGACTTAGTCGCCAGTTCGAAATTAAATTTCCAATATTTGTTAAGACAGTACTACCCGATGCAGCAGACAGAAATAATAACCTTGCAACCCTCGATTAAAACTTATGGGGTCTACAATACAATATCCAAAAAATTCGCCTATCAGCAAATCATTGCAGACTTCAATAGAGGATTAGAGCTCTTGAAGGAGGACGGTAGTTACCAGCGGATTTTGCAACAACATCAAGTTACATTAGATCCATCTACAGGCTTTCAATAAGTTGTTTGCCAGGACTGATTATTTACCCGCTTTAAGCTGCTGGAAAAAAGATGTACTGGTTCTGCTGATGTTTTGGGCTCAGCCAGTGTCAGAGCCCAGGCTCCCCGATTAATGTCCTCCTTTGATTAGTATTGACTACCTGTATCCAGTAACTTGCGACACAACTGCCAGCTCTACTGTTCATCACTGGGAATTGTAGCTGCAGCATTCAGAGGGTCCAATTTAAGCGCTATACAGAGCGAAGGACAGCCACTATAAAACACTGCTAATGTCAGAGTTCACTAAATGTATAGATTGTTGCTGTTGCCTAAAAATAGCTAATCGAGAAGCTCGATTCTGCGGCAGACAAAAGTATTTGCGAGCGATAATGATTTGTTGAGATATATTCGAATATGTTCGTTTTTAAATGGTTATTTTCATAATTCGGGTTTATAGTGTGGGTAGTTAATTATATGTATTCATTCTTTTGCTGTTGGCTGAGCTAATGTTTATATTTTTTCAAAGGTTTACTGAATCGGGAGATAAAAACCAGTGCAAGGTGCAGCGCAACAGAGAGAAATTTATGACCTGCTAGTCATAGGAGGTGGTGTTAACGGTACAGGTATCGCCGCGGATGCAGCAGGTCGTGGGCTTAAAGTGCTGTTATGCGAAATGAATGATTTAGCCAGCGCTACTTCTTCCAATAGCAGCAAATTGATTCATGGCGGGTTGCGCTATCTTGAGTACTACGAGTTTCGTTTAGTGCATGAGGCTCTGGCGGAGCGCGAAGTGTTGTTGAAAAATGCTCCGCACATTATCTCACCACTGAGATTCCAGTTGCCACACCGTGCCCATTTACGCCCGGCATGGATGATAAGAGCGGGGTTGTTCCTTTACGATCACTTGGCCAAGCGTGCGACGTTAGCCAGGTCTGAAAGTATTAAATTTACCGATAGCAGCCCATTAAAACCAATTATGACTAAAGGTTTTGAGTATTCGGATGCAAAAGTAGATGATGCCAGGCTGGTAATTTGTAATGCCCTTGCAGCGCAGCAACAGGGGGCGGACATATTGGTTCAAACTAAATGTGTGCAAGCGCAGCGCTGTACAGAGGGTTGGTGTGTCGTATTGCAAGATAGCAGCAACAAGCAGACAACTGTGTATGCAAAAGCGGTCGCTAATGCGGCGGGGCCCTGGGTAGCCAGTTTATTTAAAGATGTGCTGCAGGCAAAGTCTCCTAAGAAAATTCGCTTAGTCAAAGGTAGCCATATCATTGTGCCGCGTATTCACTCTCAGCCCCAGGCATTTATCTTGCAAAATGAAGATGGCAGAATTGTCTTTGTTATTCCCTATGAAGATAATTTTTCGCTGATAGGGACAACCGATGTTGAGTACAAGGGAGATCCTAGTGCGGTCTGTATTGATCAGGAAGAAATCGATTATTTGATCGATGTCTGTAACCAGCATTTTAAACAGCAAATCAATGCGACAGAAATTGTCAGCAGTTATTCCGGGGTTCGGCCGCTACTCAATGACGAGTCGGACTCCGCTCAGGCGGTGACCAGAGATTATACATTTGAAATAGAAGACCTAGCAGGTAAATCGCCACTGTTGTCAGTTTTTGGCGGAAAAATAACGACTTATCGAAAATTGTCGGAAGCCGCTGTTAACAAGCTCTGTGAATATTTCCCCCAGGCTACAGCGGCCTGGACTAAAAACGCAGTGCTACCAGGTGGTGATTTTGAGAGTAAATCTGAGCTGCAAGCGCTGTTACAGCTACAATATCCATGGCTGGAGACTGATTTAATCCGTAGATATGTGCGCAGTTACGGCACATTATGCCAAAAGTTTTTAACCGGAGCGACTTCTCTGGCGGATATGGGTAAAGATTTTGGCGCAGGTTTGTATCAGCAAGAGGTTGACTACCTGCTGGCGCATGAATGGGCTAGTTGTATAGAAGATGTGCTGTGGCGACGTAGCAAAATGGGTATGTACTTAAGTGCTGAGCAGTCTAGCGATCTAGAGGCTTACATTAGCAGGGTACAAGCGGCTGTTAATGAGCCGCCGCTAAGCTATGAAGGCGGCAACTCAACGCAGCGGCTGCCACAACAACAAGCAAGCTGAGTTGTGATCGAGTTCAATCTCAAACTTTAACGCCTAAGCTTAGCGGTAAAGTTTGAGTTTGAGCAGGTTAGTGGGGCAGATTAATGTATGTACGCTGGTTTGATGCAAAGTCTGTGGCGGTATTTGCTACTGCTTCCCCGATGCTGCAGGCGCTGGTGTAGTTGGCGCTAATCAACGCATCAATGCAGGCACTGGCCTGATCTTTATCCACCCAGGCCAACAGGCCACCACTGGTTTGTGGATCAAAAAGTAATGGATATTTTGCTAGTTCGCGCCAGCGTGGTTCGTCCTGCAATGCCCGGCGGGCGGCGATGTTCTTCTCCAGTAAGCTACTGCTGAATCCTCGATCTGATAATTGTTGTGCCCCGGCTATCAAGGGTATTTTCTCAGGGGACAAGTTGCATTGCAGCTCTGAGCTCTTGAGCATCTCTAATAAATGGCCAATCAGACCAAAGCCGGTTAGGTCGGTCATCGCTGTGCAGCCAAAGTTAGCTAATATATTGGCGGCATCGCCATTACTGCTAAGCATAGTGTCAAGGCACTGTTGCACTGCATTGCCATTGGCTTTGGCTTGCATATGAGCGGCCATGATCACCCCAGTGCCAATCGGCTTGGTGATGATAAGTTGTTGGCCGACATTGACGCCACGTTTGGTTTTGAGTGTATCAGGGTTTACTAAACCGTTCACCGCTAGCCCCAGACTTAGCTCCAGTGCCTCGCTAGTATGCCCACCGGTCAAGGTACAACCGGCGCGGTTTAGCTCTTCAATCACACCGTACATCAGTTGATACAACTCACGTTTCTGGATGTCTTCGCCAGCGAAGGGCATAGCCACTATAGACAGTGCGGATTGTGCCTGACTGGCCATTGCATACAGGTCACTGAGCGCATGGTTGGTGGCGATCCGGGCAAATAAGTAGGGGTCGTCGATGATGGAGCGAAATTGATCGACACTTTGTGCCAGTGCCTGGCCATTGGTGCTGATAACAGCCGCGTCATCCGGAGACTCCAGGCCAATAATGATATCTGCTCTCTGGTAAACCGGGATATCAGTAGTGACTTTGTTTAAGGTCTGACTGAGAATATCTCCGCCTACTTTGGCGCCGCAGCCGCCACAGCGCATTTTCTCGCTGTCAGCGGAGTTTAATAATTGCGCTAAAAAAGTGACAGGTTTATCTAACAATATCGGGTCGCAGCTTTTTACGGACATAGCAGGCTTGTCGGGCAGTTGATTAAACTTGTCCATAAATTGCCGGTCAATTTTGTTTTTCCAGCGCCAGACCCAATTACCTGCAATACAAAGTACTCCTCTGCTGGCAATCGCCCGCTGGCCGCCACAGGCTAATAAGCTTAAAAATTTAAGCTGCGGTTTATGCTGCTGTAATGGTTTCTGTAAAATGGCTCGGCTTAAGTTTTTGAACAGTACCGGTCCCTGGCGCACTGCAAATACACCGGCTTTAGGTCGGGGGGAGTTGATTTGCGTGGCCACATCTCCAGCGGCAAAAATATCGGGGTCTGAACAGCATTGCAATGTATCTTCTATGGCGATAAAGCCCTGTTCATCTAATGCAAGACCCGCCTTTGCGGGCCATGTAGCGGCGGCGGCGGCAGTGCACCAGATTACCTCGTCTACTACCAGCGCATGGTTTTTGCCGGTTGCCGGATTTTCGCCAATGATAGCATCAGTCTTCACCTGCTTAACCAGAAAATTGAAATGTACCTTAATGCCCGCTCGCTGACATTGCTGCAGAGCTTGCGCTTGCACATTTTTGTTGTGGCCACTAAGTACTTGCTCGCCATTGACAATCCAGTGGAACTGATGAGCCAGCTGCGGCTGCTGGTCGCTTTGCAAGCCGTGCCTTTTGTAGGCGTGCTGCATGGCCATTATCAACTCAAAGCCGCCGGCGCCGGCACCTACTAAAGCGATGTTCAGTACTTGGCTGGCCCGTTGCAGTTTTTGTTGCAGCTGTAGCCACTTCTGATAAAACTCTGAGACTGGCTTAACCCCAGTAGCAAATTCTGCCGCGCCTCTAGTCTGGTAAATATTGGGTGTTGAGCCAGTATTGATAGAGAGAATGTCGTAGTTAATATCGGGACGGCCAGCCAGTGAAATGCACTTGTCGGCAGTGTTTAAGGCGCTGACACTGGCGCAGATAAAGCGCACATTTGCCCAGCTGCAGAGTTTATACAAGTCGATATGGGTCTGCTGGATATCGTAGTGCCCGGCAACCAGACCCGGTAACATGCCCGAGTATGGTGTCGCTATATCTTTGGAGATCAAGGTAAGACGGACGCCGGGAGTAGGGCGCATGCCCCACATCTTTACTACTATGGCATGGGCGTGGCCGCCGCCAATTAATACAATGTCTTTGTATTTGATATCAGTCTGTAACATCGGCTCACTAATAGGTTATAGATCTATGGGGTGTTAATGGCTTGCTCTGAGGCTTTGATATAGTCTTTAATTTCTGCGGCTGAACCTGAGAAAACACTTTTATCAGCTCGCTGAGACAGTTGGTAATCGTACATGGGATCGTAGTATTTAGTTAAGATCAGTTCGATAAAATCGCTGTAACCTAAAGTGCTATTTTGATTGCGGTGGGTGCTAATCCCCTGATCCAGTAACTGACAAGCTTGGCGATAGCGTTCGGAGCCTAAGCGCTTTTGGATTCTTGATAAGCTGTCTTTATGTCGTTGGGCCAGTAATTCGAAGGCGCTCTCCTGATCGTGAGTCTGCTGATAACTCTTTAGCAATATCAGTATGTAATCTTCTATAGCGTAAGTGATTCGCTGCTCGAGTGGGGTTTCCAGCTCGATATGGGAAAGGCTCTCCATTTTCTCTTTCAGCACCACGGGCAGCGTAAGAGAGCCGATCATGCGTCCTTCATCTTCCAGATACACAGTGCCCTGGTGGCGGTAGCGCTGCTTTAGCAACGCGGTGGAAACTGCATTTTCAAAATTTATCTGGCTGGGTTGGTTGTCACTAGCCGCTCCAAAGCTGGAGCCTCGGTGATTGGCCAGGCCCTCTAAATCAATCATGTTCTGCAGTTCCAGTAACAGGCGGGTCTTACCACAGCCAGTTCTGCCGCTTATCAGCTGCATAGCGACAGTTTCGACACTGGTTTCCAGCTCATCGATTAAGAAGCGGCGCATAGCTTTGTAGCCACCTTCGATAAAAGGGTAGTCAACGCCTGCTTCGCTCAACCACTGCTGAGTTATTTTAGAGCGCAGGCCGCCGCGAAAACAGTATAAAAACCCCTGTGGAAACTGCTCACAAAATTCCATCCAACTCTGAGTGCGCTGTTGCTGTAATAGAGGAGTGACTAATTTTCTTCCCAGGGCGATGGCAGCATCCTGACCGGCGTTTTTGTAGCAAGTACCTACTTGTTCTCGCTCAAGGTCGGACATCAGTGGTAGATTTAGCGCGCTGTTAATACAGCCTTTGTCATACTCTATCGGCGCACGTACATCAAACAGTGGTATATCATTCAAAATAATAGATAAATAATCGGCGCTAGGGTTCATTGGTCAAGCCTTAGAAGTTGCTATCAGCATGCTGTAGAGAATAGCCCGCTACTTTACCTGAAAACCATCAGAAGCCATAGCTCGGGGAGATTAAAATCAGATTGATTGGTTTGTTTAGATCAAATAAACCTGTTAAGCAGCAGTAATCAGCAGTGCTGCGGCAACAGTTCGGTGTTTGGCAGCAAACATTTAGCGCTGCTAATGGGTCAGGGCTGCGCATGGTTTAACTTATTGCTTGGCATTTAATTCGGGCTTTGCTCTAATGTCGGTATTTATTGGCTTTGAGTAGTAGTGATATGTATACAGAAGAAGATGTGCGACGTTTAACATGGCAGTGTCGTCGCGGTATGTTGGAATTAGATGTATTGTTTGTGCCTTTTATGGAACAGGCATTTGCCGGGTTGAGTGAAAAAGATAAAGATATTTTTGTCAGGTTATTAGCCTGTGAAGATCAAGATTTATTTTTTTGGTTGATGCGTCGTGGAGAATCTCCTGATACTGAGCTGCAGTACATGGTGAATCTGATTTTGCAGCGTGTTCAGCCCGCTTAATGTCATCATCCGGCCATCGCGTATCAAGCGGTGGCTATACTTTGCTATTCACGTTTTAGCTGCAATTAGCATTGTTGCTGCTCGTCTGTCCTCATTCTGGCAGGTTACATTACTGCTGATAATAATATTCAGTGTCTGTTACCTGCTCTGCTACCGGGAACCATTGATAGCCTTGCATTGGGATTTAAGCAGTAATCAGCTCAGGGTGGCGAGCGGCACAGAACCTCTGCGGTTGGCGCGTCTCTCAGAGCTCTATCTGCTATTTGGTATATTGTCTTTGCACTTAGTGCTAATAGAAAATCAGGGTCCTAAGCGTGTGCGTTTACTGATTTTTCCTGATAGTGTCGATACAGATAGCTATAGACGGCTGAGGGTTGCGGCACGCTGGGGCAAACTTAAAGCGGCCGATGAGTAAAGCTCGATTAGTCTCTTTCATCTCTAGGGCCACTGATAATTTATAGGTGTTAAAATTGTATCTCTCGGCTGGGGTCCCAGTTGCGGATAGTCCAAGGTGAAATGCAGCCCGCGACTCTCTTTGCGCAGCATTGCCGATCGGATCATTAATTCTGAGACCAGTGCTAAATTGCGCAATTCCAATAAATCTTTACTGATCTTATAATTACTGTAGTAGTCGGCAATTTCTTTGTGTAATAGGTCTGAGCGATGTTTAGCCCGCTGCAGGCGCTTGTCGGTGCGCACTATGCCGACATAATCCCACATGAAACGTCTCAATTCGTCCCAGTTGTGGGCGATAATAACGTCCTCGTCGGAATCGGTAACTTGGGATTCGTCCCAGGAGGGAATTTCAGGGTAGTAAAATTTACTATCGAGTTGCCCCTGGATTTCTGTGGCGCAGGCGCTGGCGAATACAATACACTCCAGCAGTGAATTGGAGGCTAAGCGATTGGCGCCGTGTAAGCCAGTAAAGGCGGTTTCACCAATTGCGTAAAGGCCGTCGATATCCGTATTGCCGCTGATGTCAGTCATTACCCCCCCGCAGGTATAATGAGCCGCCGGGACTATGGGGATGGGCTGCTTGCAGATATCAATTCCCAGTTGTCGGCAGCGTTGGTAAATTGTCGGGAAGTGGCTTTTTATAAAGTCGTCATCGCGATGGGATATATCCAGGTACAGGCAGTCGGCACCGAGGCGCTTCATTTCATGATCAATGGCTCTGGCGACAATATCGCGGGGGGCCAGTTCGGCTCTGGTGTCAAATTTATGCATGAAAGCAGAGCCATCAGGTAGCAGTAGTTTGCCGCCTTCGCCGCGCACCGCTTCGCTGACTAAAAAAGATTTTGCCTGGGGGTGATAGAGGCAAGTAGGGTGGAATTGATTAAATTCCATGTTGGCAACTCTGCAACCTGAGCGCCAGGCCATGGCTATTCCATCTCCACTAGCACCGTCGGAGTTACTGGTGTACAAATAGGCTTTGGAGGCACCGCCAGTGGCTAATACCGTGTGTCTGGCTTTAAAAACATCGATCACACCGGTGTCGTTATTGAGTACGTAGGCGCCCAGGCATTGGTTGCCAGAAAGACCCAGTTTGGTGGTGGTGATCAAGTCTATAGCAACACTTTGTTCAATTAAAGTGATAGAGGGCTCGGCCTGAGCTTTTTCAATTAAGCTTTGCAGTATCGCTTTGCCGGTCGCATCGGCGGCATGGATAATGCGTCGGTGGCTGTGTCCACCCTCTTTGGTCAGGTGCAATTGGCCGTTTTCTTTACTGAAGGGTACCCCTTGCTCGATTAGCCAGTCAATGGATTCGCGGGCGTTCTCCACTGTGTAGTTAACGGCATCGGTGTGCGATAAAAAACTACCGGCCGTTAGCGTGTCATCGGCATGGTTCTGCTCAATATCGGTCTCGTCAACTACCGCAGCTACACCGCCCTGTGCCAGCCAGGTAGAGCCACTGGTTAAATCGCCTTTGCTTAAGACAGCAATGCTGGCGCTGGTGGCTAATTTTAAAGCTAAAGTTAAACCTGCGGCTCCACTGCCGATGATCAAAATATCAAACTGACGCTGCGCTTTCATAATCACATAACTACTTTTTAGTATTTGGCTATTGGAATATGCTACTTAAATTCAGGAATATAAAGTACCAGCACGGATTTAACGACTTTGCCGGTCAAAAAGCCAGTCAAATAAGAACAAAGATACCTTTAAATTATCGCTAGTGGTGACAGTAAAGGTTAATAGCAGCAGTTACTTAAATACAATATAAATGGCGCATGTCGCTGTGCTCATAATCAGTTAATAATCGATTCTGCGCGCTGTTGTCCGGCGTCTGAGAAAACCGTTGCGGCTGTACTTCTGAAAGTAGCACTAGCGGTTTGGCTAATCTCAATGAGGCGCTCTTTGTGCCGACCAGCTTGGTACATATTGGCGCGCATAATAGCCTGGAATATAGACCGGATTTTTTCACAGCTGCATTCACTGAATCTATTTACCTGGCCTGTAACTGAATTTTTGAACTTGAAAAGGTATTTATAGTCATATTTTACGGCTATTAATCTTATTGAATTAAATGAATTTAAGGTTAATTTAGCGTGAATCAAAGCCGTCTGAAAATTAAATTGATAATTTTTGTGAATAACGGAACTATTTATACAACCGTCACTCATATATGTCAGTAATCTCGGTTCGACCGCTAGGGAAAATGTCCTGGCATGTGTATTAGTTGCCCATAGCGGGCATTGATTTGAAGCACAGCGTACAAGGTTTGTTGTGATCATCAATGTCAGTTTTCGGGCTTGGTTGAGTTTTTTATATTAAGGGTTTTAAGTGTCGGGCGAGAACAACGCTGAAATCGATAAGCAGCTAGTAAAAAGAGTACAAGAGGGAGATAAGCGCGCATTTGATTTGCTGGTGGGTAAATATCAGCACAAGATTATTGCACTGATTGGTCGTTACGTTTTCGATCAGGACGAAGCGCTGGATATCTCTCAGGAAGCTTTCATCAAGGCATACCGGGCACTGCCCAGGTTCAGAGGTGACAGTGCTTTTTACACTTGGCTATATCGAATAGCAATAAACACAGCAAAGAATCATTTAGTGTCCAGAGGTCGTAGGCCTCCGGATGTGGACATAGATGTAGCGGATGCGCAATACTTTGAAGGCGAAAATAAATTACATGATCTAGGTAGCCCTGAAAGCAATCTAATTAAAGAAGAAATAGATCAAGTGATTAAAAACGTACTCAATCAATTGCCGGTGGATTTAAGAGTCGCTTTAACGCTGCGCGAATTTGAAGATATGAGCTATGAAGATATTTCAGTGATTATGGACTGCCCGGTGGGAACAGTCAGATCCAGAATCTTTAGAGCGCGGGAGGCCATTGATAAAGAGGTGTCCCCATTTTTAAGGTAAGTAGTATTAATTGAGCTTTTTAACCTGTACCGCGGTTTAGTATTTGCTAAAAATAAAAAATGATTTATCTGTCAGGAGTACCTAGATAATGTACCAAAAATCACTTGAACCACTATCGGCGATGATGGACGGTGAAATTGAAGAGTTTGAA
Source organism: Oceanospirillaceae bacterium (assembly GCA_013215505.1). GTDB lineage: Bacteria > Pseudomonadota > Gammaproteobacteria > Pseudomonadales > Balneatricaceae > Rs1. The sequence goes on along the minus strand of JABSQZ010000010.1, from coordinate 199,185 downwards.
TTGCGCAGAGTTATTGAGCGCACTGCAAACGATGAAGAGCTGAAGGCCAAATGGCTAAGGTATCATTTAGCTCAAGACGTTATTAAAGGACGCTCTGTTAACCTATCAGCCAAAATTGACTTGGTCTCACGAGTGAGCAGTGCGCTTGAAGCAGAGCCTAGTTATGATGCAACCACTATAGCAGAGGCGGAGGCCAGTGCTAAAAGTGAGTTGGAATCAGGTAAGACTTTATGGTGGAAGCCGATGGCCAGTATGGCAGTGGCTGCCTCTGTTACCGCTGCGGTACTATTGGGTTCCCAGCAATTTAGTGCTGTAGACGTCAGCCCATCGGCTACGGTTGAATTAGCCAGCCTAGCAGGGGGGAACAGTGGTTTTCCTCAAGGTCAGTACGGCAGTAATTTGTCGACAGTCTCTGTGTCCGCGCAAGCGGTTGCGCCGGACGTGGTTCGCACAGCTTACGGCATGGGTCAATATATCCAGCAACATAGAGACATGACTTATGCCAAAACAGCCAGCTGGCAAGTCAATTGGCTACCACAGGGATTTACCAAAATAGAGCATAGAGTAACTGCTGCCGCTGAGGTTTTACTGTTCTCTAATGGTGAGTCTAATGTCTCTATTAATATTGAGCCTTTAGGCTCTCAAGTTGCCTCACAGGGGATGATTAATAGCGATGAGTTATTAGCCTTTGGTGTACGGGCTGAAAATAGTTTTATCACAGTAGTAGGGCCAGTGTCGCAAGATGTGGCTGCAAAAATCGCGGCATCGGTGGAGGCTGCAACAGAGTAACTGGAAGCAGCTTTTGCGCTTATTGTTGTAGTGGCTGTAGCGCAAGTGTTAGTTGCTGAATATTGAGGTGTCGAAAGATGCCAAAACAAATACTGGAAAATTGGTCTTTTGTGAGTGATTAGGCCGCGAGTGATTTTTCAGGAGTTTTAAGTCTTTTTAAATTGGTCGTATTCCCCTGTACGATCAATTTAGAAAACTTAAACAATCACTAAACCTATGCAAATGAGTTTGCAGAAGAAGCCTTGAAGTACTGTTGGAAATTTTTATAGCGTAAGAGCTTCGGGCAGAGCTAAGACAATCCTCCCTTTCTCCATGTTTTTGTGTTTCAGTACTGGCGCAGTTAATATATTCCCCGCAGTTTATCAAAAAAGTCTATAGTTTTAAGCTGGCCAGGGTCTTCAACAGTAATTTCGTAATTTACCGGCAATATAATGATAGAAGAGCAAGCATTGGTTGTGGCAGTTGAAAGCAATCAAATTTTAGTTGAGACCAGTAGAAACTCAGCCTGTGGTAAGTGTTCGGCAAGTAATGACTGTGGGCAAAGTGCCATTGCGCAATGGGCCGCTGCGAAAATGATCAATATTCCGGTCTCCAACCCAGATAATTTAAGTATCACTATTGGCGATACAGTCGTCGTCGGGATAGATGAGCAGAGTTTTGTTCGGGCATCAATATTGCTCTATTTGTTGCCGCTAGTGATGATGTTTACAATAGGCTTAATCGTTACGGCTGCCGATGGCCCCGAGTGGCAAGTGATCACTGCGTCTTTCTCGGCATTGGTGCTAAGCTTCTATCTGATTAGAATTTTCTGCCAAAAATATCAACAGGATGCAAATTATCAGTTGGTTGTGCTCAAAATCGTGGTTTAAGGATTTTGCTGATAGGCTTCAGTAATCTCAAGTACGTATTCAGATTAAAATGAAATGGACAGTGTGTTTTATGGAAGGTATTAAATGATCAATCAAATTGTGTGTAAAAACGATAGCTTTAGCGCGTTCAAATCTGCTGCCATTGCGATTACCCTGCTAGTGATGCTGACAACGTCACAGATACTCAGGGCTGAGCTTCCTGATTTCATGTCTTTGGTAAAAGAGTCTGCTCCGGCTGTGGTGAATATTTCTACCATCAAAAAAATCAAGGAGCCTGGTGCTTTTGGTTTTAAGACCCCAAAAGGCGAAGACATACCTGAAATATTCAAACCTTTTTTCCCCTCTCCGGGGCGCGTACCTAGCCCCAGGGAAAGAGTTAAACCTGAATCTTTGGGATCGGGCTTTATCATCAGTGATGACGGTTATATTTTAACTAACTATCACGTCATCAAAGATGCAGAAAAAGTTTTGGTACGCCTGAATGATCGCAGAGAGCTTGAGGCGGAGGTGATAGGCTCAGATAGGCGCTCGGATATTGCGCTGCTAAAAATTGCAGCCTCAGATCTGCCTGTTGTGAAATTGGGTAGTTCTGCTGATCTGCAGCCTGGGCAATGGGTGCTGGCCATAGGCTCGCCGTTCGGTTTTGATCACTCAGTGACAGCCGGTATTGTCAGTGCCACCGGGCGTGCGCTACGCAGTGAGACTTACGTGCCGTTTATTCAAACAGACGTGGCGATTAACCCGGGAAACTCAGGGGGACCACTGTTTAACTTAGCAGGTGAAGTGGTTGGTATTAACTCGCAGATATATACAAGGTCAGGTGGCTTTATGGGGTTGTCCTTCGCAATACCTATAGATATTGCGATGAATGTAGTAGGTCAGTTACGTGAACATGGTTTTGTCAGTCGCGGCTGGCTGGGAGTCATTATTCAGGAAGTGAGTAAAGACCTCGCTGAGTCATTTGGTTTGGAAAAAGCAGAGGGGGCGCTAGTGGTTAAAGTATTACCGGGCAGTCCCGCTGAAGCAGGTGGACTGCAAGAGGGAGATATTATTCTCAAATTTGAAGGCGCTCCAATAAACTTATCGGCCGACCTGCCGCATAAGGTAGGTGTGGTGTCGCCGGGAAATGAAGCTCAGCTGCAAATTGTCAGATCGGGTGAATCAATGAGTTTGTCCCTGGTGATTGGCACGCTGCCAAGTGAGAAGGCATTGGCCAGTAAGAAGCCTCGATCCCCTGGTACTGCCCAGGCGAATAATCCCCTCGATGTGTTGTTGGAAGATTTATCCAGCGCGCAAAAAGAAGCGTTGAATCTTTCCAGTGGAGTGTTGATAAAACAAATTAAAGACGGTGTTGGCGCCAGAGCAGGTCTTATTCCCGGTGATGTAATTACCATGCTCAATGGTACAAAAATTCAATCGGTATCACATTTGTTAGAGGTCATAGAAGCTGCGCCGAAAAACAAATCCCTACCTATGCGTATTGTGCGCAGGGCTTCGCCATTGTTTGTGCCGATAAAGTTCGATGAGTAGTGACGCCCAGCTACACTAAAAACACTGGCAGTATATGTCGGTATTTAAAACATGACTCTGGCAAATGCCGGAGTTTTGTCGCTCTGGGGTTTAGATCAGCAGAAATGCGTGCATAAATACACCAGAGATCGGCTCATGCAAAATTTCCAGTTATGCGTTAATTGATCTAAACATCTATCCCAGTGCCATAGAATAGGATAAAATATCGCGCCTTTCTTTATATTAACCATAGTTTAGTTTGAGATCCCATTTGTGAGCAATCTAGAACATATCCGAAATTTTTCTATTATCGCCCATATCGATCACGGCAAATCCACCTTGTCAGATCGGTTTATTCAACATTGTGGCGGATTGTCTGATCGCGAAATGGCGGCTCAAGTCCTCGATTCAATGGACATTGAACGCGAGCGTGGCATCACCATAAAAGCGCAAAGTGTCACCTTGGATTACGAGTCCAGAGATGGAAAAACTTACCAGCTTAATTTTATTGACACTCCGGGGCATGTTGATTTTTCCTATGAAGTGTCACGTTCACTCGCGGCTTGCGAAGGTGCGTTACTGGTGGTTGACGCCGCCCAAGGTGTCGAGGCTCAATCTGTGGCCAATTGTTATACTGCCCTGGAGCAGGGGCTGGAAGTATTGCCGGTGCTTAATAAAATGGATTTGCCACAGGCAGATCCCGAGCGGGTTAAAGAAGAAATTGAAGAAGTAATCGGCATAGATGCATCCGATGTGGTGCTTATGTCAGCCAAAAGTGGCTTGGGCATTCAAGACGCACTGGAAGCCATTATACAAACCATTCCCGCTCCCGATGGGAATGTTGATGACCCGTTACAAGCGCTGATCATAGATTCCTGGTTCGACCCGTATTTGGGGGTGGTATCATTAGTTCGGGTGATGAACGGCACTATACGCAAGAAAGATAGAATAGTGATGAAAACTACGGGTCAATCCTATCAGGTTGATTCGGTCGGGGTATTCACTCCAAAGAGAACTCCTACAGACAATCTCAAAGCGGGCGAGGTAGGCTACATAGTTGCGGGTATTAAAGATATCCACGGGGCTCCAGTGGGAGACACTATCACCCATTTAAAAACCAAAGAAACGCCGGCTCTGGAAGGCTTTAAAAAAGTCCAACCGCAAGTATATGCCGGTTTGTTTCCAACTAACTCAGATGATTACGAAGACTTCAGAGAAGCGTTAGACAAGTTGCGACTAAATGATGCTTCACTGTTTTTTGAACCGGAGAGTTCTGATGCGCTAGGTTTTGGCTTTCGCTGCGGCTTCCTGGGCATGCTGCACATGGAAATTATCCAGGAGCGATTAGAGCGTGAATACGATCTGGACTTGATTACCACTGCGCCAACCGTTATTTATGAAGTTGAGCTGCACAACGGTGACGTTGTACAGATCGATAGCCCCTCTAAGTTGCCGGATCCCGCCAGAGTCAGAGGGATGCGCGAGCCCATCGTCAAGGCGAGTATTCTTGTGCCGCAGGAGTACCTGGGACAAGTCATTGGTCTGTGTGTAGAGAAGCGCGGTGTGCAAAAGCATATGTTGTATGTGGGCAAACAAGTGCAGGTCAGCTACGAGTTACCTATGGCGGAAGTGGTGTTAGATTTCTTTGATAGACTGAAGTCGGTAAGTCGTGGTTACGCATCACTGGAATACAATTTTATCCGCTTTGAGCCGGCTGAACTAGTACGTATGGATATATTGATCAACAGCGAAAAAGTCGATGCCCTGTCGCTGATATTACACAAAGATAACTCTCAGTACCGCGGCCGTCTACTCTGTGACAAAATGAAAGAGCTGATCCCCCGGCAGATGTTTGATGTGGCGATTCAAGCGGCATTGGGTGGAAAGATTATTGCTCGTACTACCGTTAAAGCCCTGCGCAAAAACGTTATTGCAAAATGTTACGGTGGCGATGTCAGCCGTAAGAAGAAGCTGTTGCAAAAGCAAAAAGCGGGCAAGAAGCGCATGAAACAAGTAGGCAGTGTGCAGATTCCTCAGGAAGCTTTCCTGGCGGTATTAAAGATAGACAGTTAGGTTTTGATCCAGTAAAACCAGACACAGACTGAACTAAAGACGATTAAATCAGTCTGTTATTTTATTATTATAATAAAGGAATTTAGATGAATTTTGATTTTGCCCTAGTGTTAGTAGTACTGACCTTTGTTACCGGTGCTGGCTGGTTTATCGATAAGGTCTGGTTTGCACCAACAAGGCAGGACAGGTTAGATGCAGCGATAAAAGCTGCCGAGGCCGCCGAACAAGAATTAACTGATGAGCAGTTGCGCAAGATAGAAAATTTACCGGGTTGGGCTGACTTGTCGCGTTCAATGTTCCCGGTCATTGCATTTGTCATGGTATTGCGCTCTTTTTTGGTAGAGCCTTTTCAGATTCCCTCAGGGTCTATGTTGCCAACCTTGAAAATTGGTGACTTTATTTTAGTGAATAAATTCAGTTATGGACTGCGACTACCGGTTATCAATACTAAAATTGTGCCTGTCGGAGATCCGCAACGTGGTGATGTAGTAGTATTTAAATACCCGCTGGATCCATCTATTAACTACATTAAGCGTCTGATTGGTCTGCCAGGTGATGTGATCACTTATAAAAATAAGACTATTTTTGTCAATGGCGTGGCACAGCAAAAAAACTTTAAGGCCAATTACAGCCCCAATATATTATTTGACGAAAACTTATCTGGGGTGGAACATGAAATATATACTAACGGTCGCAAAACGGGTGGCGGTGAAGGCGAGTGGCAAGTACCGGCTGGGCACTACTTTGTGATGGGAGACAACCGAGACAGTAGCAGTGATAGTCGTTTCTGGAAGTTTGTTCCGGACAATCTGTTAGTTGGTAAAGCGTTTGCAGTCTGGATGTACTGGCCTGAATTTTTGAGCATCCCGAATGTCACTAAGGCCCGCTTGATAAAATAAAGGCGAGATAGAGTTAGTCACAGTAACTGCAACCCGTTTAGTGCATTGACAAAGTCGATGCCCAGGTTGCAGCAATACATAAATTTGAACAAAGATAAACGAAGTTAATACATTGATCATTAAATCCCCGGAAATATTGATGCGCCGCATCAACTATCAGTTTAAAGACAGCAGTCTGTGCGAATTGGCGCTTACCCATCGTAGTTGTGGTAAAAAAAATAACGAACGATTAGAGTTTTTGGGGGATTCGATTGTCAACTTTGTGATCGCAGAAGACCTGTATAAACGTTTTCCCGAGGCCAAAGAAGGACAGTTGAGTCGCCTGCGAGCGCAGATGGTAAAAGGCAAAACTTTGGCGGAAATCGCCCGTGATATGCAGATGGGCGACTATCTACGCCTCGGTTCTGGAGAACTGAAAAGTGGTGGATACCGTCGAGATTCCATTTTGGCGGACTCGGTTGAATCTTTGATAGGTGCTATCTATTTAGATTCAGATATGAGTACTGTTAGCGGTCACATATTGCAGTGGTTTGCATCTCGATTGCAGCAATTAAATTTAGAGCAGACCATGAAGGACTCTAAGACCCGCCTGCAGGAATATCTACAGAGTCGCCGTTTACCGTTGCCCGATTATCAGTTGGAAAACGTCGAAGGCGAAGCGCACGAGCAAACTTTTTATATTAAATGCACTATCGCCGAGTTACAGCAATCGACCAGTGGTGTTGGCAACAGCAGAAGACAAGCGGAACAGGAATCGGCTAAGTCTGCCCTGCAGCAGCTGCAAGAGCACGGAGTAAAATTATGAGTGATAATCTTCTCGATGATTTCTTTTCAGCTAAGGGGAAACTCAATCAAAAGTGTGGTTTTGTCGCTATAGTTGGCCGACCTAACATGGGTAAGTCCACTTTGATGAATAATATCCTAGGACAAAAACTCAGTATCACTTCAAAGAAACCTCAGACTACCCGGCATCAAATTTTTGGGATTAAAACTGAAGGTGATCGTCAAGTTGTCTATGTTGATACACCGGGGCTGCATAAAGAGAAAGATATAGCGTTGAATCGGTATATGAATAGGGCAGCTTCCGAAGCCTTGCGCGGGGTGGATTTAGCTATCTTTATGATAGATAGAACGGCCTGGACAGAAGAAGATCAAATCGTATTGGATAAAGTTAAATTTTGTGATTGTCCGGTTATTCTAGTGATCAATAAAGTCGATCAATTAGCCGATAAAAATGACTTATTGCCACAGATTGAAAAAGTCTCTGCAATGATGGATTTCGCCGAAATTTTGCCCATATCGGCTAAAACCGGTACTAATGTAGACAAGCTAGAAGGATTGATTAATAGTTATATGCCTGAAGGTGATCACCACTTTCCCGAAGATCAAATTACTGACAGGAGCGGCCGTTTTATGGTTGCAGAAATTGTCCGGGAAAAGGTCATGCGCAACGTTGGAGATGAAGTTCCCTACGGCGCGACCGTAGAAATTGAAGAATTTTACCGCGACGATCAATTGCTGACGATCAGTGCACTAATTTTGGTTGAACGCGAAGGGCAAAAGCGTATTTTGATCGGCGACAAGGGCGATCGAATGAAGACCATCGGTCGGGACGCTCGCCTGGACATCGAGCACCTTTACGATACTAAAGTAATGCTCAAACTCTGGGTCAAAGTCCGTCGTGGCTGGGCCGATGATGAGCGGGCGCTGCGCAGTTTAGGTTACGATTTAAATCCTAGTAGATAACAATACTTCAGGTGTTTTATTGAATTATCGTGTTGAGAGACAGGCCGCCTATGTACTGCATACCCGGCCCTACCGAGATACTAGTGCACTGGTAGACCTACTCACCCTGGAGCACGGCAGAGTCAGTGTGGTTAGCCGTGGCTTACGCCGACCGGGCTCAAAAATCAGAGGGATATTACAGCCTTTTGTGCCCCTGCAAGTGAGCTGGCAAGGGCGCAATGATTTAAAAACCTTAACCTTGGCGGAAAGTGCTGGTTATAACGGACTGTTAAAGGGAAAACCGTTAATCTGTGCCCTCTATGCCAACGAGCTACTGCATAAATTACTGGCAGTTTTTGACCCTCAGCCTAAACTGTTTGTCTATTATCAATATCTTATTAATTCCCTTATCGATGCGGATATTGAAATACCACTGCGTATCTTTGAGCGCCAGTTAATCGCTGAGTTAGGTTACTGCGTAGATCTGACACAAATCCAAGCATCCGTTATCTACTGTTATCAGCTTGAGCAGAAACTGTTAACCCCGGTTACTGTCATACAAGAGCAGCACAAGTCCCGATACTTTCACGGCCATCACCTGCTGGCGATTGCCAATGATGATTATGTTGATGAAGCGGTCAAACGTTCGGCTAAGCGTTTTATGCGATTGCAAATAGACAGTCTGCTCGAGGGGAGAGTGTTAAATAGCCGGGACTTATTGCTATCGAAGAAGCAAAAATGATCAATTTAACAGGCCGAGTTTTGGAATAGAGTATGATTGTAGGAATAGGCACTGATCTATTAAAGCTTGAACGCATAGAAAAAGCGTTGCAACGCACGCCAAAATTGGCTGAGCGAATTTTAACCCCAGGCGAATTAGAGCAATTCAGGCAATCCCCGCAAGGGGCTAGATTTCTGGCTAAGCGCTTTGCCGCCAAGGAAGCGGTAGTGAAAGCTTTAGGTACCGGAATTGGCAATGGCGTCGGCTGGCAGCACATTGAAATTAGTAAAGATGAGTGGGGTAAGCCGTTGCTGACATTGAGTGGTGGAGCTTTGCTCAGAGCGGATTCACTGGCGGTAAAAAATAGTTTTCTCTCCTACAGTGATGAACGTGACTACATTGTGGCTATGGTAGTGTTGGAGCGCTGATAATATTAGACATCAGAGCAATGTTAGAGCATAGAATTTATAACCTGGTCGCAATTAGACGGCTGGGGACTTAACAAATAGGTACAGTTATGAGTGAGCAGTTTCCCACTATTGAAGACTATATAGGCAATACTCCTCTGGTACGGTTGCAGCGCCTGAAAGTGGCCAACGGCAATCTAATATTGTGTAAATTAGAAGGCAACAACCCGGCTGGGTCAGTGAAAGATCGTCCGGCGATATCTATGATCAATAGCGCTGAAAGTCGCGGCGAGATAAAACCCGGAGATACGTTGATAGAAGCGACTTCGGGTAATACCGGCATCGCGCTGGCGATGGCAGCGGCTATTAAAGGCTATAAAATGCTGCTGATAATGCCGGATAACATGAGTGCCGAGCGCAAGACATCAATGACAGCCTATGGCGCGCAGCTTTTAGAGGTCAGTTCTGAACAGGGCATGGAATATGCGCGCGATTTAGCGTTGCAAATGCAAGCCGAAGGTAAAGGTATTGTTCTAGATCAATTTTCTAATGCAGATAACCCTATGTCTCACTATCAGGGCACAGGCCCGGAACTGTGGCGCCAAACTCAGGGGAAGATTACCCATTTTGTCAGTTCAATGGGCACCACAGGTACTATCATGGGAACCTCGCAATTTTTGAAAGAGCAGAACCCAGAAATTCAGATTGTTGGTTTGCAACCTGCTGACGGAGCTTCAATACCCGGTATCCGCCGCTGGCCAAAAGCTTATCTGCCGTCTATCTTTGATGAAACTAAGGTTGATACAACCTTAGATATTACTCAACAAGAGGCGGAAGTGACTATGCGATTACTGGCCACTGAAGAAGGTATTTTTTGCGGCGTCTCATCCGGCGGTGCCGTTGCAGGAGCACTTAAGGTCGCAGAAACGGTTCAGAACAGCCTGATAGTGTGCATTATCTGTGATCGCGGTGACAGATACTTATCCACCGGTGTGTTTAATAAAGAACCATCAGAGTAAATAAACTCTATTCCAATATAAAAATAAAATTCAGCTGTTGTTTAAACAGCAGCAGCTGAGCGCAAAAGACGTTTATGCGATACCCACAAGGAGTGGCGATTAGCCATGGTTAAGGTAAGAGATGATCATCCGGTTAAAGAGGATGGCACAGTAGATATACCACTTTGGATCTCAATGATTGAGGGCCAGGTGAGCTTGGCAAACCCGCAAAAGCTTGAGCGGGCCTGTGAGCTGGCGCAGGAAGTGTATATTGCCAATAAAGGTGCCGACGATGACTGGAGTGCTTACGGCAACGGCTGTTTCTTAATTGGTCTGGAAATGGCGCAAATTCTCTCGGAGCTGCAACAGGATGAAGACTCTTTAATTGCCGCAGTGCTTTATCGCTGCGTCAGAGAGAAGAAACTCTCTGTCGCCCAGGTTCATAAACGTTTTGGCGCTAAAATAAGCACTCGAATTGAAGGAGTGCTGCAGATGGCTGCCATCGGCAGTCGTATCAATCCGCGCACGGGTGATGCAGTGCTGGGCTCGGATGCGCCGCAAGTAGATACTGTGCGTAAAATGTTAGTGGCCATGATCGATGATGTGCGTGTGGCACTGATTAAAATCGCCGAGCGCACCTGCGCTATTCGCAGTGTCAAAAATGCCGACAGAATGAAGCGCTATCTGGTCGCCCGTGAAGTGTTTGATATTTATGCACCACTGGCACACAGGCTGGGGATAGGCCACATCAAGTGGGAACTTGAAGACTTATCTTTTCGCTACCTCAAGCCGAATGATTATAAAACCATTGCTAAAATGCTTGACGGCAAGCGCATTGAAAGACAAAAGTTTATCGACACAGCGGTGGACACTGTCTGTCAGAAACTACAGGCGCAAAATATTGAAGCTGATGTGCAGGGGCGAGCCAAACACATTTACAGTATCTGGCGAAAAATGCAGCGCAAGAATATAGAGTTCTCTCAAGTCTATGATATGCGTGCGGTGCGTGTGCTGGTTCCGGATGTACGTGATTGTTATGCCGCGCTTGGCATAGTACATGGAATCTGGCGCAATATTCCCCATGAATTTGATGATTACATCGCCTCTCCAAAGCCCAATGGTTACCGCTCATTACATACCGCGGTTTTTGGACCCGAAGGTAAAGTGTTAGAAATACAGATACGCACGGCGGAAATGCACGAAGAAGCGGAGCTCGGAGTATGCGCTCACCATGTCTATAAAGGTACTGATACTGACGCTGGCAGTGATTCCTATGAAGATAAAATCACCTGGCTGAGACAAGTTTTGGAATGGCATGAAGACCTGGGCGAAGCTGAGGGGCTCGGTGAAATTTTAAGGACAGATGTGGTTCAGGATCGACTCTATCTATTCACTCCTGATGGTCATGTGATAGACATGCAAAATGGTGCAACCGCAATAGATTTCGCCTACCGAGTGCACACTGAAATTGGACACCGCTGCTGTGGGGCCAAAGTTAATGGCCGTATAGTACCGTTAAATAAGCCTTTGACCACGGGTGACCAAGTTGAAATTCTAACCGGCTCCGAGCAAAAGCCCAGGCGCGATTGGTTGAACTTAAATCTTGGCTATGTCACTACTTCCAAAGCCAGGGCAAAAGTAGCTCACTGGTTTAAACTGCAAGATAAAGACAAAAATATTGCCGCCGGTCGTCAAATTATAGAGCGTGAATTTAATCGATTAGCTATTAACGCCGGTGATATCGATCTAAAAGTCACCGCCAGGCAAATTAACTTCCAACAAATTAATGATATGTATGCGGCCCTGGGCGCCGGGGATATCAGGCTATCGCAAATACTGAATGCGACGCAGTCACAATTGGGAGATAGGGCCGAGGACGAACAATTACCTTTAGCGCTAAGTGCCACCAGGAAAGCGCAAGATAAGGCCTCTGATAACTCGGGTATCAGTATTCTCGGCGTGGCAAATCTGTTAACTAACATTGCCTCATGCTGTCAGCCAGTTCCAGGAGATCTGATCAGCGGCTTTATTACTCAGGGCAGAGGGGTGTCGATCCACCGCGATGATTGCTCGAACTTGATGACTTTGCGCGAAAATGACGCAGTGCGGATTGTACCGGTAGAGTGGGGTGAGAAAGGCGAGCGCACTTATCCGGTAGAAATAGCGATTACCGCCTATGATCGCTCCGGTTTACTGCGCGATATGATGACTGTTTTTGCCAATGAACACTGCAATGTACTTTCGGCAAATACTAAGACCGACAGACAGAACAGTACTGCTAATTTTATGTTTACCATAGAGGTAGCCAGGTTGGATAGTTTAGGTCGGCTGATGGACAAAGTTAACCAGGTCTCAAATGTGATTGATGTTCGGCGCAACAGAAGTAATCCGAGTCAATAAAGGTGACAACCAGTCTGCTATGGCTATGCCCTGCATAGAACAGTCTGCAGTGGTTCGCATCTTCCCTGATCCCAGCTAAAGAGTCTGCAGTGGTAATGAAAAAGTATAATTTAGAAGATCTGGTGTATTTACTGGAGCGCTTAAGAGAGCCGGAATTTGGTTGTCCCTGGGATATCAAACAAGATTTCAGTAGTATTATTCCCTACACTTTGGAAGAGTGCTACGAAGTAGTAGATGCTATTGAACAGGGTGATTGGCCACATTTGTGCGAAGAGCTGGGAGATCTGTTGTTTCAGATCTTATTTTACTCACAGCTGGCCCGCGAGCAACAATTGTTTGATTTGTCCGAGGTCATACATCAATTAGTCAGCAAGCTTATACGTCGTCATCCGCACGTGTTTTTGGATCTTGACCTGCATGCCAAAGTGGCAGTTAAACCCAGCGAGCAGCAAATAGCTGAAAGTTGGGAGGCGATCAAAGTACAGGAGAGATTGCAAAAAAGTCAAACTCAGAAAAACTCCGAAAGTTCATTGTTAGACGACATCCCCAAGGCCTTGCCGGCGCTACAAAGGGCCGACAAACTGCAGCGCAGGGCGGCAAAGGTAGGTTTTGACTGGTGTGAGATCACGCCTGTTATTGAAAAAATTGAAGAGGAATTGGCCGAGCTTAAAGAGGCCATAGCCAGTGGTCATATGCCGGCGATTAAGGATGAGATGGGAGACTTGTTGTTTTCTCAAGTCAATTTGGCACGGCATCTAGGAGTCAACGCAGAGGAGGCCCTGCGCGGCACTAACAATAAATTTAGCCGCCGCTTTGGCTATGTCGAGCAGAGTGTCAGTGACGGTGACAAGGATTGGCAGCAGTATTCTCTGGATGAACTTGATGGATTTTGGCACGAAGCGAAGCTAAGAGGCCTGTAGAGGACGTGTTTTAGCAAATCATCGTCTGCATTTTTGCTTTATTATCTGTATTTGTAACTGCGAATAATTTCCATTAATGGACAATAAAGGTTGAGTCCGCGAGAAGTTTAGATTACTCTCGGCTGCTTTGAACTGCTGGAAAAAGCCCAGTTATATAGAATTTTATAGTATTAATATCGAGCACGACAAGATATTAATGCGGCAATTGATAGTTGCTACTTATGTCCTATGGTGTATAAAAGTCAATAAGGTATTCTTGTAAACTATTATAGATACCAGTAATAGCACCCGCTTTAAGTACATAGCTAGCTGATAGAATTTTTTTAAGATAATAATAGGAGTTAATCCTCAATGCGAATCATCCTACTAGGCGCCCCAGGTGCAGGTAAAGGAACACAAGCTCAGTTTATAACTGAAAAGTATAGTATCCCTCAGATCTCCACTGGTGATATGTTGCGAGCTGCCGTTAAAGCGGGTACTCCTTTAGGGGTAGAAGCTAAGGCGGTAATGGATGCGGGACAGCTAGTTTCAGATAAGTTAATCATCGGTTTGGTACAAGAGCGTATCGCCGAAGCCGATTGTGAAAAAGGCTTTCTGTTAGACGGTTTTCCGCGCACTATTCCCCAAGCTGATGCTCTCAAAGAAGTCGGTGTTGAAATAGATGCTGTGGTCGAGATTGACGTGGCTGATGAAGAGATCATCAAGCGCATGAGCGGTCGTAGAATGCACCCAGGCTCCGGGCGTACCTACCATGTCATCTTCAATCCACCTAAAGCAGAGGGTATCGATGATCAGACCGGTGAAGAGCTAGTTCAACGCCCAGATGATTTGCCTGAAACTGTGGCTAAGCGTTTAAGTGTTTACCATGAACAGACGGCGCCATTAGTCGATTACTACAAGGGCTGGTTAGCTGAAGATGCTCAGAGCGCTCCAAGTTACGTTTATGTAGCTGGAGTTGGCACAGTTGAAGATATCAAGAATAAAGTATTTGTTGGCCTGGCTGACAAATAAACTTATACTCTCTAGTATTAAAAGCCGCCTAGTGCGGCTTTTTTTATGTTCAGGACGAACGGTATTAGCGTTGGCAGGGATGCCAAAGAGCGTATGTTCAGGACGAACGGTATTAGCGTTGGCAGGGATGCCAAAGAGCGTCTCTTGCGAAAAGAATAAGACCATTGCCTGATATGGAATTAAAAAATCTATAGGGTTAGTGAAAGATGACTTAGTCGCCAACTGAGATAGCTTAGGGCTTATGCTTGTGAGTGAACTATTATCAACCTAGAATACCTTCAACAAGTTTAGGATAAGTGGACAGCATTAATGTCTAGATTCGAAAAAACAGCGGTAGTACTCGTCAATATAGGCACCCCAAAGGATGCCGATAGTAAATCAGTGAGCGCTTTCTTAGGGGAGTTTTTAGCGGATAAGAGGGTAATCGAAGGCAGTGGACCCAGGCGCTGGTTGTGGCTGTTTATTTTAAACTTTATCGTATTGCGTACTAGACCGAAAAAAGTTGCCAAGTTGTATGCGCAAATTTGGCAGCAGGGCTCACCGATGCGACATATATTGAATGCTCAAGTGCAAGCTCTACAAAAAACTCTGCAATGCAGTTATAAATATCCTGCAGATGTGTTTGCTGCAATGACTTATGGCAACGATAGTGAGAGTCTGACAGGAGTCTTACATAAACTGCATGCACAAAACTACAGCAAAGTATTTGTGATGCCTTTATTTCCACAGTACTCGGCAACATCAACGGGTGCCGTATACGATAAAGTAGCACAATTTCAGCGCAGTATTCGAGACGTATTAGACATCCGTATTCTGAAATCTTATCACCAACATCCAAAATTTATTCAGGGTTTAAACCAAAGTATTGAGAAACACTGGCAGCAACATGCGCCTGCGCAGTGTCTGATGTTTTCCTATCACGGCATACCGCAACAGTATGCCGATGCGGGGGACCCCTATCCAGAGCAGTGCCTGGCGACTACAGATGCGGTCAAGGCAGCGTTGGCCACTGGGGCCGGCAGTGACTACAGTGGGCAGTATATCAGTAGCTTTCAGTCCAGATTCGGCGTGACTAAGTGGGTACAACCTTATACTGATGAAACATTAAAGCAGTTAGCTGAGCAGGGAATTACTTCGATTGATGTAATCTGCCCGGCATTTTCCGCCGATTGTCTGGAGACCCTGGAAGAAGTAGCTAAAACCAATAGAGATTTATTTATCGAAAGTGGCGGAGTAGAGTATCGCTATATACCGGCACTGAATGACGACACATTATTTATAGAATGCCTATCAGATATATTGCAACAGCAAGCAGCTGATTGGCTAGGAGATAAAATTGACACTTGATGTACTTTTTGGTTTTCACGCAGTCAAAACCACGCTAAAACACGACCCTTCCCGAGTGCAAAAGTTATTGATCATTGCCGACAGGAAAGATGAGCGAATAGGCCAGGTAATAGCGACTGCACAACAGCTTAATATTGTCATAGAGCGCTGCAACCGCAAAGTACTCGATGAGTTAACCTCAAGAGCTGTGCATCAAGGGGTGGCGATACAATGTGAGCCGATGCAGGCAAAAGATGAAAGCTACCTTGATACACTATTGGACACATTAGCTGAGCCAGCATTTCTATTAGTGTTAGATGGGGTCACCGACCCGCATAATTTAGGAGCTTGCATCCGCAGTGCCGATGCTGCGGGTGTGCATGCCGTTATTGCGCCGAAAAACAACTCGGCACCCTTAAACCCTACTGTGGCTAAAGTGGCTTGCGGGGCTGTTGATGTAATGCCCTATGTGCAAGTGACTAATTTGACCAGAACGCTGCAGCATCTTCAACAGCGTGGGGTGTGGATAGCGGGAACGGCAGGCGAGGCTGAACAAGATGTCTACCAGGCAAACTTATCGGGTCCACTGGCAATTGTTATGGGTGCGGAGGGTAAGGGGATGCGCCGTCTCACTAAGGAAAACTGTGACTTCCTGGTAAAATTGCCCATGGCAGGAGAAGTGAGTAGTCTGAATGTCTCAGTGGCCACCGGTATTTGTCTGTACGAGGCGCTCAGGCAGAGAAGAAGTTAATATTAGCTGTTAACCAGAGATCAATAACCCGCCACGGCGGGTTTTTTATTGGCTTAATTTCGTTGAATTTGTGGCTTTAGAGTTGTTTGCCGCCCATTACATGTAAATGGATGTGATAGATAACTTGTCCGCCTTCTTTATTGCAGTTAAACACAGTTCGGTAGCCGCTGTCAGCTATACCGGCACTGGCCGCTAAATGGCTGGCAGTTTTGACTAGTTTTCCCACCAGTGGGATATCTGTATCGGTGAGATCATTTAAGGTACTTATATGCTTCTTGGGAATGACTAAAAAGTGCTTAGGCGCCTTAGGGTGTATGTCATCAAAAGCAATCATCTCGTCATCTTCATAGATAATTTTGGCTGGGATTTCACGGTTGATAATTTTACAAAAAAGGCAATCCATTTTACTCTCACTTATTAAAAAATTAGCAAACTATTTCAGGGCTTTAATGCCGCTTAACAGCGACTTGTGTCGCGCTATACTTGAAGGCTAATTATAGCGCTTTGAAATACACAAAAGCTTGTTAAATTTTATTGCTGGCTACGGATAGCTTGTTACTGAGTGCGCGTGAAAGCCATAAAAATAACATGCCAAATAGCAGCCCCCAAAAGGCTGCGCCTATGGCAAAGAAATTGATTCCGGATACGGTGACCAACAATGTAACCAGCGCGGCCTCGCGCTCAGTACTTTTTTGTAGGGCAACATTTAAGCTGTTGGCCAGTGTGTTGAGCAGCGCTAGTCCGGCAATGGCGACTACCAGTGCCTTGGGGGCGATCAGAAATAAGCTCACCACGGTGGCGCCAAACAGGCCGATAATAATATAGAAAATACCCGTGCAAATACCGGCGATATAACGGGTCTTTTTATTGGCGTCCACCTCTTCAGAGCAGCAAATAGCAGCGGTAATAGCGGCTAAATTGTAAGAGAAACCACCCAGGGGCGCCAACAGCATAGTGCATAGGCCGGTAACGCAGAGGGCTTGAGAGGTGGGTGGCTGGTAGCCAGCGGCCTTAATTGTCGCTGCCCCCGGGATGTTTTGTGAGGTCATAGTGACCACAAACAGCGGAATGGCTACGCTGACGATAGTTGACACTGAGAAGCTGGGTACGACCCACACAGGTACAGCAAAACTCAAATCTATGCTCTGCTCGATGAACAAACCCTGTTGCGCACAAATTAAAATACCCATTACTAATACGAAGGGGATGTTGAAGTTTTTTAGCAGTGGTTTTCCCAGCAAGTAGCTGAGGCCCATCACCGAGACTAAAAAAACTTCTTGCTGCAGTGAGTGGAAAATACCTACGCCGAATTGGAACAGTATTCCCGCCAGCATCGCACTGGCGATAGAGGGGGGAATCAGTTGTTGGATTTTATCAAACCAACCACTTAGGCCACAGATAAAGATCAGTAAACCACAGACGATAAAACTGCCAATCGCCTGCTGCATATCGACACCCGCCAGCGAGGTAACTAATAAGGCAGCCCCCGGGGTGGACCAAGCGGTGATCACGGGTATCCGGTAGAGACTAGACAGCAAAATAGAAGTAGCACCCATGCCCACACCCAGAGCTAACATCCAGCTGTTTAATTGCGCCTGGCTGGCCCCCAGGGACTCAGCTGCCTGGAAGATAATAGCGACACTACTGCTATAGCCGACCAGAACGGCGATAAAGCCCGCCGAAATATGTGAGAGTTTTAATGATTTCATAAATGTCCTTTGCATTACCTGACAGTGATCTAGGCCAAATAATAAATCGGTTCAGGAGTTCAATAAGTGCCGCTGAGCAGTTACAATAGTTTGTGCGTTATAACGTACAAGAGAGGATCTTATCATCGTGCGTTATAGCGCACAATAGTTTATGGCTAATTTATGTTCAATACAGTGATCGCGAATAATTTGAAACAGTTTCGTAAATCCCGAGGCTGGAGTTTGTCCCGTGCCGCACTCGAGACCCATGTCAGTAAAGCGATGTTAGGTCAGATAGAGCGCGAGGAATCCAGCCCGACCATGGCCACTTTGTGGAAGATTGCCCAGGGCTTTCACTTGCCAATGTCAGTGCTGCTTGAGCCGCACAGTGTCAATCCTCAAACCTTGGCGAAGCACTCTAAAACTCAGCTGTGCTTCGATGATAATTTGCAGTTTAGAGTGTTGTTCCCCTTTGATCCGCTGCTCTGTTGTGAAATGTTTGCCCACCAGATAGCACCGGGAAAAGTGCATTTATCTAATCCTCATGAAATTGGAGTGATAGAAGATATTATTGTCATTACAGGAGAGTTGCAGATTAAATTAACCGAGCATTGGCAGAGTTTACAAGCGGGGGACACTCTAAGATTTAAGGCTGATCAACCCCATGGATATAGAAACTGCTCATCTGAGTTAGCGGTTTTCCACAATGTGATCCACTACCCAAAAACTATTTCTGATCACTGATATCAAAGCCTTTGCGTTGTAAGTCGCAGTCCATTCGATACTTAAAACAATAACAGAGTCGACGATGAAAAATATCTCAAGCAGTGGTCGACAGCCGGTTACCCGTCACAGGGACATGCGCTTATCAGCAAGCTAGAAAATCTACAAGCTTATACGACTCTGGATAAATCATCACCAGGTGATACCTATGGCAGCGGTGTTATCATCAATGAGATTGAGCGGAAAATTGCCATAGAGTTGAGTAAAGGAACATGCGAACAACTCCGATATGCCTCTGTAAGCCCCTTCGGGTGGGTTCTAAAGCGAGCTTAATCGAGATCCTGGTAATATACGATTTGGCTTTACTGCCTCGAGCAGACGCGACTGGGATAATTTAGAGTTTTTAGAATGTTGCGCCTGGAATCAATTTACCCAGGTAGAGACTGAATTACTAATAGCGGCAGTGCGCTATTTGCAGGAACTCTAGAGTGTTAAGCCATTAGCCACATCAGACAGAGCTTACCCGCAGTTTCCTAGAGAGATTTAGGTCGCACTTCAGGAAAATGGTAAGTGTTGAGAATCTCGCCTTTGGCAGTGACTGACTCCAGGTGGATATCAAAACCCCAGAGCTGATGTAAGTGTCGCAGCACGGCCGAGACTGATTCTCCAAGTGGTCGTTGCTGATGGACATAATGGCGCAGAGTCAGTGATCTGTCGCCCCTGACCTCGACGTTGTAAATTTGAATATTGGGTTCCAGATAACCCAGATCGTACTGATTGGCTAAATCGTTACGTACTTGTTTGTAGCCCGTCTCGTTATGTATGGCGGAAACTTTTAAGGTCGGTTTATCGCTGTTATCCAAAATAGAGAACAGTTTTAGCTCGCGCATTAAGCGCGGAGATAAATACTGGCGGATAAAACTCTCATCTTTGAAATTTTTCATTACGTAGTGCACAGTGTCAAGCCAGGGACTGCCGGCTATATCAGGGAACCATACTCTATCTTCGGCGGTGGGCTCCTGGCAGATGCGCTTAATATCTATCATCATGTTGAAGCCGAGAGTATAGGGATTAATCCCGCTGAAATAGGGACTGTCAAAAGGGGGCTGATAAATAACACTGGTGTGAGATTGCAGGAACTCCATCATAAATCCTTCTGTCACCAATCCCTCCTCGTACATCTGATGTAATAAGGTGTAGTGCCAGAAGCAGGCCCAGCCCTCATTCATTACCTGGGTCTGTTTTTGCGGATAAAAATATTGTGCCATCTTGCGTACAATACGAATTATCTCCCGCTGCCATGGCTCCAGCAGTGGGGCATTTTTCTCGATGAAATACAGTAAGTTTTCCTCTGGATCTTGAGGAAAGTTGATTTGTTTCTCAGTATCAGTTGGCTCTTTTACAGTGACTGTGGTCCATAAAGTATTGATGTGTCTCTGTATGTACTCTTCGCGTTCCGCGACCTTTTTGCTCTCTTGATCCGGGGTTAATACCGGGGGGCGAATGTAGCGATTGACACCGAAATTCATCAGGCTGTGGCAGGAATCCAGCATAGCTTCAACCGCATCAATACCGTGGCGTTCCTCGCATTTGGCAATATAGTTTTTGGCAAATACTAAGTAATCAATAATGGCAGAGGCATCCGTCCAGGTACGAAATAGATAGTTGCCCTTAAAAAAGGAATTGTGACCGTAGCAGGCGTGGGCGATGACCAGGGCCTGCATCATCATAGTATTTTCTTCCATCAAATAGGCGATACAGGGGTCGGAGTTAATGACAATTTCATAGGCCAGGCCCATGCGCCCCCGTTGATAGTTCTGGCTGGTGTCTAAAAACCTTTTTCCGTAGGACCAGTGATTATAATGCAGCGGCATCCCCACTGATGCATAGGCATCCATCATTTGCTCAGAGTTGATTATCTCAATTTGATTCGGGTAGGTATCCAGTTTGAAGTTTGCGGCGATTCTGCCGATTTCTAGTTCATATCTCTCAATCAGCTCGAAGGTCCACTCTGCGTCTGTCGAAATAGGTGACTTCTTGTTCATTTAGTTGCACTCACTGTCAATCGTTGGCAATCTTCGAAATCAATATATTAGCCCTTAATCTGGGCCAGGTGGTTACAGGCGTAAAGTAAATTTCAGTGTTTGTTTTTTTAAGGTTTTAACTCGGTTTTAGAGGCAAATAACTCTCTGAATACCGGGTAGATATCTCCGCTGCCACGTACATTTTGCATGGCAAATTCATTGGCAAACTGCTCTTGGATTTTTTTGTATTCATTCCACAGGTTCTGATGCATGCCTGAGGTTATCTCGACATAGGCAAAATATTGAATGATAGGCAGGATCCGCTGCTGCAGTAATTTGCAGCAAATTTCCGAGTCATTATCCCAGTTATCCCCATCGGAAGCTTGGGCTACGTAGACATTGTACTGATCTTGGGGGTAGCGCTGCTCGATGATATCTGCTGTTAATTCCAGTGCGCTGGAAACGATAGTGCCACCTGTTTCTCTGGAGTAAAAAAACTCTTGCTCATCAACTTCTGTGGCTCGGGTGTGATGACGAATAAACACAACTTCGGTCTTTTGATAATTGCGGCGAATAAATAGATACAGCAAGATGAAAAATCGTTTCGCCAGTTCTTTAATGGTTTGAGTCATGGATCCTGAGACATCCATCACACAGACAATAACCGCTTTAGAAGAGGGCATGGGGGTTCGCACATAATTGCGATAGCGAAGATCAAAAGTATCCAGAAAGGGGATGCGCTTTTTATTGGTTTGCTTTAACTTCTGTATTTTTTTCTTTAGCTCTATGATTTGTAGACTGTTATTTTCGTTTACAGGCAGATCTTCAAGGGCCCATAGACTCTTTTTAAGTTCGGTTAGTTCTTTGTTACCAGGACCTGATAAGGCAATTCTGCGGGCGTAAGCGGCCCGCAACGAGCGAATCAAATGTAGTTTTTCCGGAGAGCTGTGACTGGTAAATCCGGCGTGATGCGTTTCAAAATTGGTGGTGCTTTTAAGTTGCTTTTTTACCAGATACGGTAATTCTAAACCCTCAAACATAAAATCTAAGAATTCTTCCTGACTGATATGGAAAGTGAATTCATCTTCTCCTACTCCGCTATTACTGGCACTGCCTTCACCTGAACCACTACCGCCGGCCCCACCTTGCTCGGGGCGTTGAAATTCATCCCCAGTGATAAACTCTTTGTTGCCGGGAAACACCCGGGTTTGACTGCCACCTCGGCCGTGTTGGAAATAAGGTTCAGTGGTGGCGTCGCGGTCGATAGTGATATCGCTGCCTCTGTCAACGTCTTCGATTGAACGTTTCTTCAGAGACTCTTCAACAGCGCGTTTAATCTGTTTACGGTATCGCTTAAGAAATCGCTGCCTATTGACGGTGCTCTTTTTTTTACTATTTAGGCGACGGTCGATGATAAAACTCATATTCCGTATTCCTATGTCAGGGGAGAAGAACTGTTAACCTGCTCATTCTCTGTATGTGTAGAAGCCCTACATACAACACTACGCTTGTGGGCAAAGTTAGCAACAAAATAACTGTTCAGGTAACAGCTAAGCGACAGCTGCGCAGTGCTACTGAGACTTTCTGACTCTGATATACCACTCAGACAATAACCTCACCTGTTTTTCGGTATAACCACGGTTGGTCATGCGTTTTACAAATTCAAAGTGTTTATTGTTCTCGTCGGTTGACGCCTTGGTATTAAAGGAGATCACCGGTAGTAAATCTTCGGTATTGGAAAACATTTTTTTCTCGATCACCGAGCGCATTTTCTCGAAGCTCATCCAAGATGGGTTTTTGCCTTCGTTACTGGCGCGGGCACGCAATACAAAGTTGACAATTTCATGTCGAAAATCTTTGGGGTTACTGATACCCGCTGGCTTTTCAATTTTTTCCAGTTCCTCATTGATGTTTTGCCGATTGAGCATATCACCAGTCTCTGGGTCGCGGTATTCCTGGTCTTGGATCCAGAAATCGGCGTAAGTTACATAGCGATCAAAGACATTTTGTCCGTATTCAGAATAGGATTCCAAGTAGGCGGTCTGAATTTCCTTGCCCAAAAGCTCGATATATTTTGGGGCGATATACTCTTTAATGAAACCTATATATCGGTCCTGAACTTCTTTAGCAAATTGCTGCTGCTCTATTTCTCTCTCCAGTACATACATTAAGTGTACTGGGTTGGCGGCGATTTCTGTGGGGTCAAAATTGAATACTTTGGATAAAATCTTAAAGGCAAAACGGGTAGATAGTCCGTTCATCCCCTCATCGACTCCCGCGTAATCCTTATATTCCTGGATTGGCTTTGCTTTGGGGTCAGTATCTTTTAAATTTTCACCATTGTAGATGCGCATTTTCGAATAAATATTGGAGTTTTCCGGCTCTTTTAAACGCGACAGTACTGAAAATTGTGCCAGCATGTTAAGTGTGTCTGGAGCACAGGGCGCTTCAGACAGAGAGCTCTCTCGTAACAGCTTCTGATAAATTTTAATTTCTTCAGTGACCCGGACACAGTAGGGAATTTTGACAATGTTTACCCGATCAATGAAAGCTTCGTTAGTTTTGTTGTTTTTAAATGACTGCCACTCCGACTCGTTAGAGTGTGCCAGAATGATGCCGGAAAAGGGAATGGAGCCCATGCCTTCAGTGCTGTTGTAATTGCCTTCCTGAGTGGCTGTGAGTAGTGGATGCAATACTTTAATAGGGGCTTTAAACATCTCCACAAATTCCATCAAACCTTGATTGGCACGACATAGGGCGCCGGAGAAGCTATAGGCATCTGGATCTTGCTGTGGAAATTCTTCCAGTTTTCGGATATCTACTTTACCTACCAGACTGGAAATATCCTGATTGTTGTCATCCCCAGGCTCAGTTTTAGAAATGGCTATTTGATTGAGTATCGAGGGGTAGAGCTTTATCACAGTGAATTTTTCAATATCCCCGCCGTATTCATTGAGGCGTTTTACCGCCCAAGGTGAGATCACCCCTTTTAGATAGCGGTTTGGAATACCGTACTCGCGCTGTAGAATTTCCCCGTCTTCACTGGGACTGAATAATCCCAACGGCGACTCGAATACCGGAGATCCCTTGATCGCATAAAAGGGTATATTTTCCATCAGTTCTTTGATTTTTTCCGCGATAGAAGATTTACCGCCGCCCACCGGCCCCAGTAAATAGAGTATCTGTTTGCGCTCCTCTAGTCCCTGGGCGGCATGGCGGAAATAGGAAACGATATTTTCGATAGCCTCTTCAGCACCGTAGAATTGATCAAAGGTGGGATAGCGCTTGATGACTTTATTGGAGAATATTCGGCTCAGGACAGGATCCCGAGCGGTATCAATCATCTCTGGCTCGCCTATTGCTTTGAGTAATCGTTCGGCGGCGCTGGCATAAGTTTCAGGTTTATCACTGCACAGTTGCAGATATTCCTGCAGGGATAGCTCCTCTTGGGTGGTAGATAGAAAACGTGCTTGGTAGCGTTCGAAGAGACTCATGATGATCACCTTCTATGTTAAGGAAGTCACCGATTAGCATAGGGGATCGCTTACCATCGGTGCTCCACTATTCATAGTTAATTGATTGCCTGACTTGGGTGAGAATTTTCTCATCTAAATCAACCTATATTTGAATTATAGACGCTCCTTTGACATTGGCACTTTTAAAATTAATTTAATTGCGAATCAGAGAGAAGGTCATTCAAATAGACTAAATGATAGAAAATAAGTGTGGTCTTTCAGAACATGCGAATTTTGCAGGGTTTCGCCGGGGTAAAACGGTCCGTCTATGATTAAACAGCCTTTTTGGGCTCTGTCTAGGTCTGGAAATGCTCTGTAGGCCAGAGCTGTGTGGACTCGATAATGGGTTCTTTAGACCTTTAATTCATAGACTGATTCAGAGGCCATTAGTTCCTTTTTTTACAGGAGTATTTTTTGCTGACAGAAGATAAAAAATCATGCAAATACTGAACTAAATGGGATTTTAACGGTTACATGATAGGGGTGGCTAATAAAGGTCACTCTGCTGGTGATTTAGCAGTGTTTAGGGATACTGCTTTTAGCGTATTACCAGTATAATCTGGGGATTGCCTCAATCCGAATACTAACAATAGGCCCATATGCGAATTCTAACTTTGACATTTGTCTCGCTAATCCTTGCTCACTCGCCAATTACCCATGCCATACAAGACTATGGAGTTTCTAAGGGGGCGGAGGAGTTGCTATTGAAGGGGTTTGAATCAATAGCGGAACAGAACTTTGATGCAGCGCTAGAACAGATGCAGGAACTGGTTAGTATCAGACCCGATTTTCGGCTGGCACAACTAGTTTACGCCGACTTGTTGATCGCTCAAGTAAACCCTCTCTCTCAAGTCGGGAGTAGCTTTACCGGTGACCAACAATCAAAAGTTAAAGGGCTGATTGCCGAAGCGAAAGCCAGACTCAATCTGCGTAAAGCAAAGCCTGGCCCCGATTTAATTCCCCAGGACATCGTGCTGTTAAGTGATAAGCAGAAGTACGTCATAGTGCAAGACATGAGTTTGTCCAGATTGTTTGTCTTTGAAAATAGAAATGGGGTGCCTTTTTTAATTAAAGATTATTATGCATCTCATGGCACAGGGGGTACCGGTAAAAGGAAGCAGGGTGATCGCAAATCACCGGTTGGCGTATATTTTACTACCGGACGGCTGTTAGATGAAAATCTTCCGGCCAGATACGGTGCCGGTGCACTGCCACTGAACTATCCAAATGCATGGGATTATAGAAATAATCGCACGGGTAATGGTATTTGGTTACACGGCTCTCCGGTGGATACTTACAGTCGTCCACCGCTGGCGAGTCTAGGGTGTTTATCGCTGACCAATCCAGATTTTCAGGAAGTTGATCAGTTGATTAAAAATGGCACTCCGATGATCTTAGGGGAAAATTTAAAATGGATCTCCAGAGAAGCGTGGAAAAAGCAAAAAACCGAAATGATCGCTGTAGTGAAAAATTGGCAAGCCGATTGGGAGAGCTTAGACTACAACCGCTATATAGAAAATTACTCGCAAAGCTTTAGTGATGGAAAAATTAAATTCCAAAAATTTGCCGCACATAAGAAACGTGTTAACAGCTCTAAGTCGTTTATCGAGATTGGACTAAATGATTTAAATATTTTTACCTACCCCGACTCAAAGCTAATGGTCGTTTCCTTTAATCAGCAGTATAAATCCAGCAATTATAAAGGCTCTGGATTAAAGAGACAGTACTGGCAAAAGGAAACTGATGGCTGGAAAATCGCCTACGAGGGAGCGCCTTCCAGGGGTATCCCGTAAGCTATCTGCTGTCGTCTCAAGCTCTGTGTTAATGGTCAATAATAATAACACTCCACTAACACATTAATCTTTTTCACCAGGGATGAACGAAGTGCAAAACCTATCAAGTCTGCAAAGTAATGTGCGAACTGATTTTACCTTAAAATATTACGCTTTGGATGAAAAGCTAGCCAGCGCTCAGTTATTAAAAATTCACGGCCATGAAACCCAGCTGTTTATACGCAGTTGGCTTGAGTACGCAGAGGCTGGGGGAGACTGTATCATCTCTTGGTCCGAGGGTGACTTTGCTGCTCTTCTGGGCAAAATGAGTGATAAATTCCAATCCAGTATCGACTCGACTGAAGCTTTACTGCGATTGTTAAAAGAGCAAACGGCCGGGCGAAAAGCAATATTTGTGGTCGATGCCGAACAGATCAGCAGCTCGCAATTGTCGCTACTACTGAAGACGCTGGGTAATAATGATCCGCAGCAAGCTGAGACTGCTACAGATTATCATGCCAAAATAGTGCTGTATTTCAAGGGTGAGGAAATTGGCAGTTACCGAGATCTACTCATTGATTTTAAGCATTCTCTGCAAATTGGTAGTGTTAGCCAAGTTGTAGCCGCAAAGAAAAGAAGCTTGGCAACAGTGCTGCTGAGTACTCTGTTGGCTGCTATTGTCCTGACAGGGGTGAGTTACTGGCAAGTGCAGAAAGATAGCGATAGCGAATTTTCTCTGTGGATTGTGGATGTCACAGGTTGGGACTTTGATCTGGGCGCCTTAGAGTGGAACTCTAGCTCCGCCGATAGCAATGATAATCTCGCCGCTACTGATATTTTTGCTCAGTCAGAGCCTGCCGATAAGTTAGAAGGTAGTAGCAGCCAGAAGCCTGCAATAGGGCCATTGTCGACGGCTGATGCCGCAGCCGAAAGTGCATCAATAGCTGCGCTTGAGGGCAGTAAAGAAGCCGATTCAGCGGTTAGCCAGGACACCCCAAATAGCACTGAGAAAAATAGTATGCCTGCAGAGCTGGCTGTTATAGCCAGCAGCAGCGATAAACCAGCCAGCCAATTAGCGGCTAATCCAGAAAATCCGGCAGTGCAAGCAAAGACCGATTCGAGCGGAAAAGTGGTATTGGTATCTGCATTAACTGCCAATACTTCATCCTCAGAGCAGCCAGGCTCAGGGTTTGTTAGCGCTGAGCTAATACCTGCAGCTCAGACTCAAGAACCGCAGGCTGAGTTAGTGGCGCCGAAGGCGGCTATCGCGAATGCGGTTGAGCAACCTGCAGCTAACGCCAACAGTACCGTCTCAGAAAATCTCGATGCATCAGATGACGCCATCACCGAGCAGCTTCAGCTTCTCATCGATGATTGGATTGCAGCTTGGCAACAGCAGGACTTTAAAAAATACAGTGCCTTTTACGGTTCCAAATTCACCGTTGGCAACAAACTCAGTCACAGAGACTGGCTTAAGTGGCGTAAGCAGCGCATCGAAAAACCCAAATGGATCAAGTTATCTCGCTCTAAGATCAGTTTTAGCAGACCGCTAGATGCTGAGCAGTTGAGTATCAGCTTCACTTTAAATTATGAGTCGCCAAACTACCAAGATGTTACTTTGAAAAAATTAACTTTAAAGCCGGTCGGAGATAGCTTTCAAATAATTGTCGAAGAAAACTTAACAGTGACCAGAGTTCGCTAGTCTTTCAACTTATCGCAAGTCGCAAGTCGCAAGTCGCAAGTCGCAAGTCGCAAGTCGCAAGTAGGAAGTCGGAAGTCGGAAGTCGGAAGTCGGAAGTAGGAAGTAGGGATAAAAAAAAGCGTATTTACTGGGTAAATACGCTTTTTTTTTGAGAGGTAAATTTAACCGTTGGTTAAATGTTTTGCTCTTTGACGATCAGCCATTTTGCGCCGACTTTTTTCAAGGTCAGCTTTTTCTTAGACTGGTCTTTGTAGGTATTGGCTTGGTACTTTTGCAAGAAAGTTACTTCAACAACACCGCTACTTATTCTGGTGCTCTTAATGTTTGAGAGTTTTACTTTGATAAAAGCAGGTTTAGTTAGTCTGGAAGTACGCAGTTTTCTCCACTGAGTATGGCTGACAGTTATTTTCGGCTTATAACCAACCACGTAGCTGCCCAGGTAAGCGTTAACGTTTTGAGTCGACCAGGTCCAGCTCCAGCGATTAACTGCTTTGATGGCTGCGGCTGTACTGCTTCCCTGAGCTTTTGCCGTTTTAGTGGTATTGTTAGTATCGACTCTTACGATACTTTGCTTAACAGCAGGGGCTTTCTTCGCCGGCTTAATCACCAGTTTAGCAATCGCTACTTCAGGTTCTGGATCGATGATTTTAGGGATTGGCAGCGCTACTTGTTTTCTGGCGGCGACAACAATAGGTTTACTGAGATTTTTAGTGGGTTGCTGCTCAGAACTGCTAGCTGGCTTGCTGCTGGCAATTTTTGTTGGTTTATTAGACGTTATGCCAATGCTGAGACTCGCGTGGGCGACTGCGGGTAAGCTTGGGCTGGATATTCTTCTCAGTACTATTAAGTTTGGTGTCTGTTTATTTGTGGAATCCAGGTCCAGGGCGCGGTTATAAGCTAGCGAGGCCACTGATGAGTATACTTCCCTGAGATTTTCATTTACCTGGGCATAACTTGGGTGGGTGGAAAAGGCCAGCAGTAATGTTTCAATGGCCTTGCCATAATCACCTTGGTCGGAGTAGATAACCGCAAGATTGTTATACAGCTCAGGAGACGTTGGGTGGCGAGCGATGGCGTTTCGCAACAGTGCTTCGGCCTCTTTGACTTCCCCCATATTGTTTAATACTAGGCCCTTGGTCAGTTCTGCTTCAAGGTTTTCAGGGTTGGCAGCGAGAAAAGTATTGATCGCTGCCATTGCATTGCGGTGATCGCCTCTTTGTGTCATTTCCTCAATGCGCACTAGCTCTGGATGGGTCGCGGCTGGATTGCGAACTTGCAGTGCTTTAGTGGAGGGTGTCGATTTTCCGATCGCCGAATCCGGATTTTCCTTAATGGTTTTTAACCAAGATTTGATATCCGAAAGCTTCGAGTTCATCCAAGCTTCAGTGTTCGGATTATTAACTGTATCAGTCGTGTCTGCCGCTTTGCCCTGCGCTTGTGTATCGCAGCTATAGTCACTGGAATTTCCGCCATTGCGGCAGTATTCCTGTGAGCCGTTTGCAACAGTCGCAGCGTTATTATTAGCATCTAGTTTGCTGGCACTACAACCGCTGGCAATTAATGCAGTAATTAATACGGCCAGTTTAGTTCGTTTGAAATCCATGAAAAGCACATTGTATCCAATAAATAAGGAGAAGTTTCGAAAGCTGCAACATCACTCTTCAGGTGCTGTACACACTGTTAGCGGACATTGAGCAGCAAGGTCTCTGAGCTTTTAAATCAGTACATAATCAAAAGGGTCTCAATAGCCCATAAGTAACAGTAACTGATCGTATTATTTTATAAAAGACAAGTAATAGTATCTGTGTAGAAACAGCCTGTAAAGCACTTGCTAAATTAAGCTTGAGTTAATGTTGAAGCGACACCATCTGCTAGTGGCGTCGCTGCGTTACTGGTTAGCTCTGGCTCTCTCTATCGATCGCGCGATAGGCGATGTCAGTACGATAGAAAGCTTGCTGCCACTGGATATTTTTCACAGTTGCGTAAGCTGCCCGCTGGGCACTAGTGACAGTATCGCCAAGTGAGGCAATACATAAAACCCGTCCACCGGTGGTCACTAGCTGATCTTCTACAATGGCAGTACCCGCGTGAAAAACTTTAGTGTCACTGGGCTCTGTGCCATTGATCACAATCGGATTGCCTTTAGCATAGCTATCTGGGTATCCCCCTGAAGCCATTACTACGCCGACTGCCGGACGTGGGTCCCACTGCACATTTAAGCGCGCAAAATCGCGATCCAGGGCGGCGTTACACATATCGACAATGCTGGTCTTTAAGCGCAGCATAATAGGCTGGGTTTCAGGGTCGCCGAAGCGGCAATTGAATTCAATGACTTTGGGCTGGCCGCTGTCGTCGATCATCAGGCCCGCATAGAGGAAACCTGTGTATTCATTCCCTTCAGCTTTCATGCCGCGTACAGTTGGCATAATCACCTGATCCATAATCCGCTGATGGATTTCACTGTTGACCACTGGGGCCGGTGAGTAGGCACCCATGCCTCCGGTATTGGGACCCGTATCGCCGTTTCCGACACGCTTGTGGTCCTGGCTGGTGGCCATAGGCAGCACATTGTCACCATCCACCATGACGATGAAGGAGGCTTCTTCGCCCTGTAAAAACTCTTCTATCACTACTGTGCTACCTGCATCACCGAATTTGTTACCCGCCAGCATGTCGCGAACAGCAGCTTCTGCCTCCTCGAGTGTCATAGCGACAATGACGCCCTTACCGGCGGCCAGACCATCAGCTTTAATCACGATCGGAGCGCCGACTGTTTGCAAGTAACTGATCGCGGGGTCGATTTCGGTAAAGTTTTGATAGGCGCCGGTGGGAATATTCTGGCGCTGCAAAAAGTCTTTGCTAAAAGCTTTAGAGCCCTCCAGCTGTGCAGCGGCTGCAGTGGGCCCGAAAATAGCTAAGTCGGCAGCTCGGAAATCGTCTACCACCCCAGCGACTAATGGAGCTTCAGGGCCAACTATGGTTAAGCCGACATGATTTTCTTGAGCAAATTTGATCAGCGCGGCAGAGTCTGCAATGTCCAGTGCGACATTTTGCATTTTTGCCTCAGTGGCAGTACCACCGTTGCCTGGGGCGACAAAAACTGTCTCGACATTGATATCTTTCGCCGCTGACCAAGCCAGTGCGTGTTCTCTACCACCGGAACCTATAATAAGTACATTCATTGTTGGAGCTCCAAAATATTGTCAGGTCCGCTTAACAGCAGACCCGGTAGAGAAATTTTTAGTGTCTGAAATGGCGCATGCCAGTGAAAACCATCGCCATACCAGCGGCATCAGCTGCCGCAATGACTTCGTCGTCTCGCATGGAACCGCCCGGTTGAATTACCGCGCTAATACCCGCTGCTGCCGCCGCTTCAATACCGTCGCTAAACGGGAAGAAAGCATCGGAAGCCATCACTGATCCGGCAACTTGTAAACCCTCATCTGCCGCTTTGATGTTGGCGATTTTAGCGCTGTAAACCCGGCTCATCTGACCGGCACCTATGCCGATGCTCTGGCCGTTTTTAGCGTAGACAATCGCATTAGACTTGACATATTTAGCTATTTTCCAGCAGAACAGTAAGTCCTGGATTTGCGCAGCACTCGGGGCGACTTTAGTGACTACTTTCAGGTCTTGCTCAGTGATAATGCCCATGTCTCTGTCTTGCACTAACAGGCCACCGTTAACCCGCTTGTAATCTAACCCGCCCTGGCGAGTGTTGGCGAACTCGCCACAGATTAATACTCTGACGTTAACTTTAGCGGCTAATACCGCCTTGGCGGCATCGTCAATACCGGGGGCGATGATTACTTCAACAAACTGACGTTCGATAATCGCGCTGGCAGTCGCGGCATCTAAGCTGCGGTTAAAAGCGATGATGCCGCCAAACGCTGAAGTCTTGTCAGTGGCGTAGGCTAAATTATAAGCGGTCAATAAATCGGCGGCTATTGCCACCCCGCAGGGGTTGGCGTGTTTAACGATAACGCAGGCGGCTTCGCTGAATGACTTTACGCATTCAAGTGCCGCATCGGTATCGGCAACGTTGTTGTATGAGAGGGCTTTGCCCTGCAATTGCACTGCAGTGCTGATAGAAGCTTCCCCAGGGTTGCTCTCGATGTAAAACGCTGAGCGCTGGTGGCTGTTTTCACCGTAGCGCATATCTTGTGATTTGATAAACTGGCTGTTGAAAGTACGTGGAAAAGCAGAGCTATCTACCGGCGCCTGTGTGTCATCTGCTGCGGTAGGTCCCTCGACTACTGCACCTAAATAGTTGGCAATCATGCCGTCGTAGGCAGCGGTGTGTTCGAAAGCTTGTACGGCTAAGTCGAATCTATCCTTGATGGTTAAACCGTTGTGCGCTTTTAGTTGCGCTAATATATGGGTGTAGTTGCTGGCATTGACAACGATCGCCACATCTTTATGGTTTTTAGCTGCAGAGCGAACCATGGTCGGGCCGCCAATGTCGATGTTTTCAATCGCCAGTGGCAAATTGCAGTCAGGGCGCTCAATGGTTTGCTTGAAAGGGTACAAATTGACGACCACCATATCGATAGGGTCTATGCCGTGCTCAGCCATCACAGCATCGTCGATACCTCTGCGAGCCAAAATTCCACCGTGGATTTTAGGGTGCAAGGTCTTAACTCTGCCGTCCATCATTTCGGGAAAGCCGGTGTAGTCAGATACTTCAGTAGCGGGGATATTGTTATCCCTTAACAGTTTAAAAGTACCGCCTGTGGATAGAATTTCAACACCACTGCTCTGTAGAGCTGCCGCGAACTCCACGATGCCGGTTTTATCTGAAACACTGATCAGTGCTCTGCGAATAGAAGTATATTTCTGCTCTGCCATTTTTATGCCATTATCTCTGAGTAAAAGGGAATTGGGAAATCTGTCGGTAAATTTGTCTTTGCACGGGAGCGCGAGAGGGTACTGCAGGGGATAGTATTTACGCTGCTGGTAAATGTATAGCTTGTAAGGGTTAAAGCTAAATTATCCATAGTCAATACTCGGTTAATTCTCTTAGCTTCCTGGCCAAATGATGGGTAAACACAGACTGCCTAAAACCATAGTTTAGTAGCAGGCTGTGTTTTTGCTAATTAGCGTTTTACAGTAAACCGTATTCTTTTAACTTTTTACGCAGTGTGCCGCGGTTCAAGCCCAATAGTTCTGAGGCTTTAGTTTGGTTGTCTTTAGTGTAAGCCATCACTGTCTCTAATAGTGGTGCCTCGATTTCAGCCAGTACCATTTTGTAGACGTCAGTCACAGGCTGACCATCTAGCTGTCTGAAGTAGTTATTCATGGACGTTTCAACACTATCCCTTAAGGTCTGCCCTTGAGTAATAACGGGGTTTGAAGCAGGGACGAAGTTAGCTTGCTGATTTTCTATTGTGTTCACGTTACATTGTATCCGAAATTAAATGTTAAGCGGCAGTTGTGGTTAACTGAGCATTTATAAAGAATTGCTCTATTGCTGCCAATTGTTTATCTCTGGTATCCAGTTTATTAAAACTGGAACGAAATATTTTATTATCTTGCATTGGTTGTAAATACCAAGCCACATGTTTACGAGCAATTCGCACTCCTAAATAGTCACCATAAAATTGGTGTAGGGCATGTAAGTGGGTAATTAAAACCTGCTTGATCTCTTGTGTCTGGATGGCGGGTAAGTGCTTACCAGACGCTAAATAATGATCAATTTCTCTAAAAATCCAAGGGCGTCCCTGCGCTCCTCTCCCCAGCATTACAGCATCGGCATTAGTAAAAGCTAACACTTGCTGCGCTTTTTCCGGGCTGTCGATATCGCCATTGGCAAATAACGGGATGTCGATAACACTCGCTATATCGGCGATAGTTTGGTATTCCACCTCACCTTTAAAAGCACAGGCCTTAGTGCGACCATGCACTGCCAGTGCCGCTATACCAATATCTTCAGCCATTCTCGCGATGCTCGGCGCATTAATGTTGTGTTTGTCCCAGCCAGTGCGAATTTTCAGGGTAACTGGAACATCTACAGCACTAACCACGGCCTGCAAAATCGAGCGCACTAATGGCTCATCTTTCAACAGTGCCGAACCCGCCGCCTTATTACATACTTTTTTAGCCGGACAGCCCATATTAATATCAATAATTTGAGCGCCACGTTGTACATTCATCTTTGCCGCATGCGCCATCATCTGCGGATCACCACCGGCAATCTGCACAGATCTTGGCTCAATTTCAGAATCGTGGTTTAAACGAAAACTTGATTTACGCGAGTTCCAAAGTTTGGTATCGCTGGTGACCATTTCTGAGACCACAAGTCCTGCACCTAATTGTTTACACAGACGCCTAAAAGGCTGATCTGTAACACCCGCCATAGGTGCGAGGATAACCTTGCTATCTATGTGGAAGGAGCCAATTTGAAACATAGTGTGCCTTAAAAATATTTTCGTTCCACTCAGGCTGAATGCTCTGGCTTGAGAGATAGATTACTTGAATTATGAAGGTGGCGAATTCTACACACTTTCAGCATAATTCACCATGATTTTTTTGGCTGAATTTTGATCGTTTGCACTTGACTATTGGCTGAAATCTGCCGGAGAAATCAACTCGAGTTTATAATTGAGTCCGCGCTTAGCAGTTTGCAGTATTGAGAGTTGACCATTTATTACTTGAGCAGGTTGGATATTACTGGGTTTCGGGCTCTGATGGCTCAGGTACTGTTGGGCACTAAACTCACGCTGGGCAACCAGTCGTCCCTGCAGATCGCTAAAAATTAGTTTTACGTCGGGTAAATGCTGCTCGAATCTGGCGTTGTTAGTAAAGCTGAAGTTAATCGCCAGCAAATTTTTGTATTGGCTGTCGGGTTTAATCGAAAGTGACAATTGCGGTAGAGATTCTATGATGGGTCTGTCTGGATGTAGCCATAGTGCCACCTGCAGATAGCCCGGTTGCAGCCAGGGGATTTTCGACCAGCTGTTACTGTTGAAGAACAGCAGCTGTAATCCGGCCACTGTGATCAGTGAAACACAGATTGCAATCATACCAAGACGGCTTTTAGAACGTCTTGGGGATGGCTCAGTGCCGTGGTAGCGATTAGCGGCTGCAATCCGCTGTCCGGGATTTAGCTTCAACTTTGGGGCGAGCTCGGTGCTGTTTTTTGTCTTTTGTGCTTCATGTAACTGATTTTTTTTTGCATCAAACATACAGCCGCATTGTTTACAGCGAATTTTCCCCGCCGCCAACGTAAACTGACCGGGGTTGACTCGCCAGTATTTATAACAGCTTGGACACTGGGTAAGGTACTGAGCTGAAGCGGCCATAATGATTATTTTCTGATTCCAGTCACTCTGATCCAGCCATCGAGTTCAACGGCTGGCTGCAGGGTAAAGCAGCTGGAATAGGCATCAATAATTTCTTGCAGTTGATTGGCTAACAGCCCTGACAGTGCCAATAGTCCGTTGCTGTTTACCCTCTGCGCCAGAGTGGGGGCCAGTTCGACTAAGGGGCCGGATAATATATTAGCCACTAAAATGTCGGATTTATGTGCCGGTGCCTGCTCAGGTAAGTAAGTACTTAACTGCGATTCGGGCAGTCCATTTCTCTGCAGGTTGGTTTTAGTTGCCTGCAGTGCCTGCAAGTCAATATCGACTGCCAGTACCGATGTGGCGCCTAGTAGCAGGGCCGCGACACCCAATATTCCTGAGCCACAGCCATAATCGGTAACGGTTTTATCCTGGCAATCTATACTGTCTAACCAGCGCAGGCACAATTCAGTAGTCGGGTGAGTACCGGTGCCAAAAGCCAATCCAGGATCTAACATTAAGTTAATGGCATTCGGATCGGGGGCGTCGCACCAGCTTGGACAAACCCAAAGGCGTTGGCCAAATTGCATCGGCTTATAAGATTTCATCCACTCCCTTTCCCAGTCTTTGTCTTCCAATATTTCTGTATGCAACGACGGAAAAGGCTCTGTTGATGCCAGTTGCAGGTAAGTGTGGCGCAAATGTTGTTCCATCTGCTGCATATTCTGCTCGGCATCGAACAGCCCGGTGATCACCGTGTTGTTCCAAAGCGGCGTGGTTCCCAGCTCAGGCTCGTAAATAGGTTGGTCCTGGCTGTCCTGATAAGTCACAGATAATGCGCCGGCTGCCAGTAGTAAGTCCTCGAATTGGTCTGCTAGTTGGGGTTTGATTTCAATTTTAACTTGTAGCCAGGGCATAGATGTTCCTTAAATAGCGAAAGTGTTGCACAGATTAACAACTCTGAAAATAGCTCAGTCTACAAGAATCATCGCCAATATTCACCTTTGTTAAATTGCCTTTAATTTGGATATAAGCCGCTCAAACTGAAGCAGCGCTGAGTTTTTATTATGCCTATAAATAAAGCCTTAGGTCAGAAGCGAGACAATAGACACACCCATAATTAAGATCAGTGCTAACGGCTGGGATAAAAATTTAACCTTTTTCTATTGATGCATTCTAGTCCAGTGCAAATATCCAAAACCATTCCACTCTTTGTTTGCTTGCTGCAATTGAGTATAGTTGAGTATTTGCAGCAAGAAGTTGCATCTAAAGCTGCGTGACAACCAATACACGGCAGAGTAAATTGAATACAATTAGGCTTTTATGATCGAATACACAAATAGCCACAGCGCCATTAAAAATCCTTGTATAGGTGTGTGCGCTCTGGACGACCAGGATCTATGTATTGCCTGTAAAAGGTCGGGGATAGAAATAGCTGAGTGGGGGCTATACACGCCACCACAAAAGATAGCGGTATTGCAAAGTATCCAGCAGCGCTATGCGGATGACGAGAGAAGATTTAAGGGGACTCATGCACTATAGAAATATTGAACAGGCAGCTTTCCAGGCCTGGCCGGCAAAAGAGCAGAGCGGCACTGAAACGGTAGTGATGCGTTGCTCGGATGGCTATACCAAAAGAGCTAACAGCGCCACGGTTTTAACCGCCTCTAGCTCTGAGCATGAAAGCTTACAGCGCAGCTGTGAGCAGTTCTTTGGAGACAGAAATCTTCCCTGTATTATTCGCCTCACCTCCCGCTCGCAAGCACAGTCGCTGGATCAGCATCTGGCCGAAAGAGGTTATCTGTTTAAAGATAGGTCGTTAATATTAGATATGGCGATGAGTGCTCAACAGCCAATGATCCCACCGGCGCTGGATACACAAGCAGATTCGGGTCTGGTTTTTCAGCAGCCACGACAGTGGCTGCAGACCTTTTGTGATTTAAGTGGCATGCAGTTTCAAGAGCATCTGGCGCATCTAGCTATCTTAGAGCGAATTGACCAGCAGATGATATTGGCGCAATGGCAAGTGCAAGGGAGAGCAGTCGCTTGTGCGGTCGGTGTCCTCAGTAACGGCTATTTTGGTGTTTTTGATCTAGTGACAGCACCTAACGCCAGGCATCGCGGCTATGCGACAAATTTGTTAAATAGCATGCTGGAATGGGCGGTAGATCAGGGTGCTACGCACAGTTATCTGCAAGTGGTTGCAGTCAATGACGCGGCCATTAAACTGTATCAAAAATTTGGATTTTCACAAAGTTACGAGTACTGGTATCGGATTAAAGCCAAATAGCCGCGTTGAGCTATAAGCAAAGGCTTATAATGACATTTGTTTTAAGCTTGAAATTTTAAGGTTGAAATTGTTTATAATTCTTGGCAGTATTGAGGGAATAGCTGTCCAATTAGCAGTTAACACTTAAGCGTTAAGGATATATAAAATGAGTTGCCCCTATAATCCAGCATCGGAAGGTGCAGAGATGGATTTTAATGACAAAATGTCATATGGAGACTATCTACAACTAGATAGTATTTTAAACAGTCAATCTCCGTTATCCCAAGCTCACGATGAAATGTTGTTTATTATTCAGCATCAAACATCAGAGCTGTGGTTAAAACTGGCGATTCATGAAATGCATGCCACTTTGCATGAGATCAGAACGGATAACTTGCGTCCGGCTTTTAAACATTTGAGTCGTGTATCGAGGATTTTTGAGCAGCTCAACAGTGCCTGGGATGTGCTGCGTACTATGACACCTAGCGAGTACACCACTTTTCGTGACTCCCTGGGCCAATCATCGGGGTTCCAGTCTTTTCAATACAGAGCGATAGAATTCGTGGTAGGTAATAGAAACCTGGCGATGCTCAAGCCCCATGATCACAATCCTGAAGTCACAGAGAAGCTGGAAGCTATCTTGGCGATGCCCAGCTTGTACGATGAAACGTTACTGTTATTACAGCGCAAGGGCTTTGATTTATCCGAGGTGTTAGATAATCGCAACTGGCGTGAAAAGCACAGTGCCAGTGTTTTAGTGGAAGAGGCCTGGCAGCAAGTTTACAAGGACCCGGAACAGCATTGGGCACTGTATGAGCTGGCAGAAAAATTAGTAGATTTTGAGGACTATTTCCGTCGCTGGCGCTTTAATCATGTGACCACGGTAGAGAGAATTATCGGCTTGAAGCGCGGCACTGGCGGTACTGGTGGTGTCTCGTACTTAAGACGTATGTTAGACACAGTTCTGTTTCCGGAACTGTGGACGGTTCGTACCAAGATGTAGGGTTGACAGTTATAAAGTACTAGCGCATTAGCACGCTGAGCTATTGATTGTTGCAAGCGAGCAGGCACTGGTACTTTTTAAGTTTTGCCTAAATAGCTATTACTCGCGATGACAGTTCTCAAGCGCTATTACCACCGAGGCGCTTACCCGGACAATGAGTTGCAAGTCGTAGCTACACCTAGGATAGACTAGTGGCTTGTCGACAAAATAAAAATAACTTGATGGGTAATAGGTAATGAAAAAATTAGCGATAGCAGTTGCTTTAGGACTGACAGTGTCAGCGGCGAGTTCACTAGTCATGGCGGCACCAGTTAAAGTCGGCATGATTACGACACTAACCGGTGGCGGTGCCAGCTTAGGTATAGATATACGCGACGGCTTTATGTTGGCGGTCAAACAAGCGGGCAATGCCGATCTGAGCGTCGTGGTCGAAGATGATGCGCGCAAACCACCACTGGCTGTGCAAATAGCCGATAAGATGATCCAGCGCGAGAAAGTTGATATTTTAACCG
Source organism: Oceanospirillaceae bacterium (assembly GCA_013215505.1). Taxonomy (GTDB): domain Bacteria; phylum Pseudomonadota; class Gammaproteobacteria; order Pseudomonadales; family Balneatricaceae; genus Rs1. The sequence continues at coordinate 160,296 of JABSQZ010000010.1, read as the reverse complement.
GTATTGTCTGGTCAAACTTAGCCATGGCGGTGGTGCCAAGTGCCGTAGCACAGGGAAAATTCTATCTGTCTCCCAACGCCGGCCCCTCTGCACTGGCGGGCAAGCGCTGTCATAAAAACTATTTTAATGTCGCCTGGCAAAATGATAACTTGCACGAGGCAATGGGCAGTTACGCAAGCAAAGAAGGCTACACTAAACCTTATATCCTGGCTCCCAATTACCCAGCCGGTAAAGATGCACTGGTGGGCTTTAAGCGTATGTTTAAAGGCCAAGCTTCAGGTGAGACTTACACTAAGTTAGGGCAAAAAGATTACGCTGCAGAAATCGCCCAAATCCGTGCCTCTGGCGCCGACAGTATTTACTTCTTCCTTCCCGGTGGTATGGGGATCTCCTTTATGAAGCAGTTAACCCAGTCAGGTATTAAATTGCCAGTTATGGGACCTGCTTTTTCCTTTGATCAGGGAATCTTAAAAGCAGTAGGTAAAGCGGCGCTGGGGGTTAAAAACTCTTCGCAGTGGAGTAAAGATATCGACAATGCCGCAAACAAGGCGTTCGTTAAAACTTTTAACAGCGAATATGGCCGTCTGCCGTCACTCTACGCCAGCCAGGGTTTTGATACGGCTAATCTGATTTTGTCGGCGATGAAAACTGCCGATGTAAAAGATGCCGACGCCTTCAGAGCTGCTCTGCTTGCCGCCAATTTTGACTCAGTGCGAGGCGACTTCAAGTTCAATGCCAATCAGCACCCGATTCAAAATATCTATGTACGTGAAGTTATCGAAGAGAACGGTATCTTAACCAACAAAATTGTGGCCACTGCCCTGGAAAATCACGGCAACGTCTACGCCAGCGAATGTAGCTTATAAGTCTTAGCGCTAAAGCTATTTATCATTAGCACGACTGCGACTCTTTAAATTTAGAGAGTTGCAGTCGCTGCCTGCAAGTTTCTTATTTGATGTTATGCAGCAGCGCGCGGCTGGATTTTTGTCGCCCGGTGATTATTAATACGGCACGCTAAATTTTTCTTCTCAGGATAACTATGACCGCTATTTTGATATTTGAGCAGCTCTTAAACGGATTGCAGTTCGGCATGATGTTATTTTTGATGTCTGCAGGTCTGACCTTAGTGTTTGGGGTAATGGGTCTAATCAACCTGGCCCACGGGGTACTTTACATGGTGGGGGCTTTCGCCTGCGCCATCATCGCCGGGTTGACCGGCTCATTCTGGCTGGGGTTGCTGGCGAGTCTGGTGGCCGCCGCCATGGCCGGAGCACTGGTAGAAGTCGGGGTGATTCGCAAGCTCTATCAGCGCGATCACTTAGATCAGGTGCTGGCCACTTATGCGCTTATCTTAATTTTTTCCGGTGCCACCCGCTGGTTATTTGGTGCTTTCCCACTGTACTTAGATGTCCCAGAAATACTCTCAGCCCCGGTGAATCTATTTGGGCTGTTAGATTATTCCAGCTACCGACTATTTATCATTGCTGTCGGCATCACCGTGGCTTTGGGGCTGTACTTTTTAATTGCCAAGACGCGACTGGGCATGCGCATTCGCGCCGGCGAATCAGACCGTGAAATGATCGCGGCGCTGGGGGTCGATATTCGCACTTTATATACCTTAGTGTTTGCCTTGGGTGCTGCGCTGGCTGGATTGGCAGGTGCATTATTGGGCGCTTTGCAGTCGGTCGAAGTGGGCATGGGTGACTCTGTACTTATTTTAGCGTTTGTGGTGATCGTCATCGGTGGAATAGGCTCAATCAAAGGGGCTTTCATCGGGGCGCTACTGGTCGGCCTGGTCGACACTATGGGACGTTTTCTGCTGCCTTACCTATTTGCCTTAGTACTGCCGCCAGACACCGCCGCCAGTATCGGTGGTGCACTCTCCTCAGTGGCTATTTATATCTTAATGGCAGTCATCCTGATCGTAAAACCAAAGGGGTTAATTGCTGCTAATGGCTAATTTAACAATAGAGTACAAACTCAATGTCTTTTTAGTGATGCTGCTGGTGGCGCTGCCGGCGATAGCGCTGATCTTGGATGAACCTTTCTATATCACTCTGGCGACTAAAGTGGTTATTCTAGCACTGGCGGGGGTGGGACTGAATTTAGCGCTGGGCTTAGGCGGTCTGATTTCGTTTGGCCACGCCGCATTTTTTGGTATAGGCGGTTACGTAGCGGGCATTTTAGCCAGCCATTCGCTAAACGCTGAACTGATGTTCACCCTGGCGGAGATCGAGTTTCAAGGTAGCACTAATATGCTGGTAATCTGGCCACTGGCACTACTGGTGAGTGCGCTAGTCGCGCTTATTATTGGCTACTTTAGTTTGCGTACCAAAGGGGTGTATTTCATTATGATCACTTTGGCTTTTGCCCAGATGATCTATTATTTTGCCATCGCCTGGCCCGCCTATGGTGGCGAAGACGGCTTGTCTATTTACGTACGCAACCAATTTATGGGGCTAAATACTTTAGATCCGATCAATTTCTATGGCATTTGTTTTGGGTTGTTGATGGCGACGCTGTTTTTACTGTCGCGACTGAAAAATTCCCATTTTGGCGCAGCGCTGCAGGCGGCGCGACAAAACGAACAAAGGTTGGCGGCGGTGGGGATTCGTCCCTTTGGCATCAAGCTTACCGCCTTTGTCATTTCGGCGATGATCACTGCACTGGCGGGGGCATTATTTGCCGATCTGAACCGTTTTGTCAGCCCGGATATGTTCTCATGGCACACTTCGGGGGAAATTATGATATTTGTTATTCTCGGTGGTGTCGGACGTTTGTTCGGACCGGTAGTGGGGGCCGGGCTATTTATTGTGTTTGAATATTATCTCGGTGGCCTGACAGAGCACTGGGCGCTGTTTTTGGGGTTGGTATTGTTGGCTGTGGTGCTGTTTGCCCGCGGCGGCTTAGTGGGGCTGATCGCCGGGGAGGTGAAACATGACTGATTGTATTTTAAAAATTACACATTTGCAGAAAAGCTTCGGCGTGCTCAAAGCCAGTGACGATTTGAGTCTGGATTTACGCGCCGGTGAAATACATGCAGTGATAGGTCCAAATGGTGCCGGTAAATCCACCTTAATTAAGCAGATCTGCGGCGAGCTGGCGCCGGATTCTGGCAGCATAGAATTTCTCGGCCAAGATGTCACAAGTTTAGATGTGGCTAGCAGAGCGCGTCTGGGCCTAGGTCGTACTTTTCAGGTATCCTCTTTGGCGATGGAATACTCGGCACTACGCAATGTCATGTTAGCGGTACAGTCAGTGCAGGGATCCAGTTTTAGATTTTTTAAATCACTGGCTGCAGATCAGCCACTGCGCGATACCGCTATGGACTGTCTAGTTGAAGTGGGGCTTGAGTTAAGAGCGGACGTCTGTGCCGCGCAGCTCTCTCACGGTGAACGTCGTCAGTTGGAAATAGCGGTGGTGCTGGCGCTGCAGCCGAAAGCCTTTTTGCTGGATGAACCTATGGCCGGCATGGGTGCTGAGGGCTCGAAAAAGCTCACTGATTTTCTCGATAAGTTGCGCCAGCGAGCGCCGATTTTAATGGTGGAACACGACATGGATGCAGTCTTTTCCCTGGCCGATCGGATTTCAGTATTAGTTTATGGAAAAATAATAATGACCGGCACTGTTGATCAAGTGCGCAGCGACGCCAGAGTGCGCGAAGCTTATCTGGGGGAGGAATAAGCATGGCAGCACTATTAGAAATATCCGCAATAGAGACGTATTACGGTGAATCGCAAGCACTGTTTGGCGTTGATCTGAATGTTCAACAGGGACAAGTGTTAGCTATGATGGGTCGCAATGGCATGGGTAAAACCACGACCATCCGCTCGATCTGCGGTATGTCGACAATAGCTGCGGGAGCGATGCAGTTTAACGGTGTCGATATTGCTAATTTACCATCACATAAAGTAGCGCAGTTGGGGATAGGGCTGGTGCCGGAGGGGAGGCGCTGCTTTGGCAATTTAACCGTCGAAGAGAACTTGCTGGTGGCTGCCAGAACGGCAAACAGCGAATTATCGCCCTGGGATTTAGCCAGAGTGGCGAAACTGTTCCCACGACTCGCCGAGCGCAGGGAGCAAAGCGCCGATACACTCTCCGGTGGTGAACAGCAAATGCTGGCTATCGGCAGGGCGTTGATGACTAACCCGACCCTGTTGATTCTGGACGAGGCAACCGAGGGTCTGGCGCCGGTTATTCGCCAGGAGATATGGCGGGCGGTAAAGCTGCTAAAAGAATCAGGCCAGTCGATTTTGATTGTCGACAAGACCCTCAAAGAGCTGTTGCCGATCGCCGATCACTGTATTATTTTAGAGCGCGGTAAGACGGTATTTAGCGGCACTCCGGAACAGTTAGACGGGCAAGTACAGAACCGCTACTTAGGGGTTTAATGGACAGTCGGAAGTTGGAAGTTGGAAGTCGTAAGTAGTGAGTCGTAAGTCGGAAGTAGGAAGTAGTGAGTCGTCAGTAGGAAGTAGCGGGTAAAAAAAGAGAGGTTTGAGGTTATGGCTGTGTATCATTTAGCGCATCGGGTTTTGTTTCAGCACTGCGATCCGGCCGGGATCGTTTTTTATCCAAGATATTTTGAAATGATCAATGCCACCGTTGAGCAGTGGTTTGCCGACGAGTTGGATTTCTCCTTCGCTAAAATGCACTTGGCGGACAAAGTCGGGGTGCCAACAGCGGCGATTGAAACTAATTTTACAGCGCCGAGCTTTTTAGAGGATCGACTGGATTTTATTTTGCAAGTAGAGAAGATAGGCGCTAAAAGTGTCAATTTAAAGCTACGAGTGAGTTGCGCAGAGCAGTTACGGCTGGAAGCCAGCATCACTTTAGTGTTTGTGTCCCTGCAAGAGGCTGTGCCTAAATCGATAGTCTGGACACAAGATTTACGGGAAAAGTTTGCTGCATTTCAATGTGACTGACACTTAAGCTTGAGTAAATGTGCTCAGTAGTTGTGTTAGCAGGTATTTTTGCTCAGCATCTTTGTTGAATGCCATGGCAAAGCTTTTAATCCATATAGGTAAGCCCTTGACCATTAAATCCATTCTCTTTGACCACGACGGAACGCTGGTAGATTCCGAGATTGCCCACTTTCAGATGTGGGTAGAAATTCTAAAAGGCTATGATATCTCGTTATCGCAACAGCAGTATAAAAGTCACTATGCGGGAATTCCAACCCCTGCCAACGCCGTTGATATGGTGCAGCGCTTTTCTTTGCCGGTCAGTGCAAAGGCGCTGATAGCAGCGAAAAATTTAGCCACCCAAGCGCTACTTAGTCGTCAGGCATTCCCATTGATGGCGGGTGCCCGGGAGTCCATTGCGTTTTTTCAGAGCTGTGGTTTGCAACTCGCGGTCGTCACTGGAGCGGGTCGGGAGGGAGTCGATGTCAGTATTCGCGGACACCGGTTGCAGGGTTGTTTTTCGACGGTTGTCTCTGGGGACGATGTAGCCCATAGCAAACCTGCAGCTGACTGTTATTTACTGGCCCTGCAACGTTTAGGGCTCACAGCTGCACAGTGTATCGCCATAGAAGACACCGAGAATGGCGTGATAGCGGCGAGCTCTGCCGGTATTACTTGTCTGGCAGTGCCCAATATTATGTCCGAGCAGCACGATTTTAGCAGCGCCGCTGAGATATTTCATAACCTTGAAGAGGCCACACAGTGGGTTGAAAACCGCATCCGCTGCGAGGATCCTCAAAGTGAATAATGATTTTGTTAATCCTGCCTCAAGTTGCAACTCATGATGCTTAATAGCTAAAGTAGAGCACTTAAATATAGTTCCAATACTGGTAAGCGCAAAAGCGCTCAGTGCGATATATTCCTATACAGCAGCAGCCATCTCGATAATTTCAGCCTACAGGTTTATTATTGGTTTAGAAATTCCTCTGCAGAAGTGTTAGGTGAAAAAACTATTGAATAAAATCAGCCAGAGTTCCGCCGATGAAACATGCAGAGTGCATAGTCAGGCCGGGGACATTAATTTTGTGATTGCTACTTGTCATCCGCCTATCTCTGGAAAAATAGCGACAACACTGACAGCGATCTTTATTTGGCTTTTATTATGCTCTACCCAAAGTACTGCCAGAACGCTTGAATTAGTCACCCTACAATACCCTCCTTATATCTATCGGGAAGATGGAGACATTAAGGGCATTGCGGTACAAATTATTCGGGAGAGTTTCCGTAGAATGCAGCAACCGATCAAGATAACGTTGCTGCCTTGGTCAAGGGCTATTATGCGGATTAGAAATGGCAGTGCAGATGCCATATTTACTGCATATAAAAACCCTGATAGAGAAACGTTTGCCGATTACTCGAAGGCAATCGTGATGCCGCAAATTGTTTCTCTGTTCGTATTAAAAGATTCCTCGATAACCTGGAATGGCAATTTTCAATTCCTCACACAATATACGATTGGGGTGGTAAGAAAAGTAAGTTATGGGAAATTATTTGATCAGGCGGTAACAGATCATACCCTTGGCAAAATTCAGTACGCTGGTACCGGCGAACAGAACATGGAAAAATTGCTAAAAGGCAGGTTCGATGTTCTGGTTAGCAATAAATACGGGGCCTTAGATATCCTAAAAAAAATGGGAAAATCTAATCAAGTTAAAGAGTTGTCGCCAGAGATACAAAGTGTGCCCAGTTATATTGCGTTTTCTAAGAAACGAAATTTATCTGCAATAAGGGATCAATTTGATAGTGTTTTTGCCGCCATGAAAAAAGATGGAACTTATGAGCAAATTATCCAAAGTTACTTTTTCACTCGACCGCTGACACCGGCTAATTAATCGTCTTATATTTAATTTTTTCAACAGCTTGATCTGTTATTCCACCCAGATGCAATCAGCTTTATGCGGGTTAAAACACTGACCTGTTAGAGCAAAATCTGCCGGGCAGCTAGACTGTTGTTGTATACGGCGCTCAACCCTTTTGCGCCTTTACTCACATCCCTGTGATGACGCTATCGACTTGGCCTGTATGTATTCACGCCGCAAACTTTATTTGCACTAGGGAACATGCGATCAAGTCCGGGGCACTGGCATTCAGAGCATTCTGAGATCTAGGCATCGCACCCAAAGGGCATGGTAACTACAGGCATGCTGGTCGCCTGTCGAAAGTCGATAACAACGAGATCGGGATGCTCTGAATGCCCCTACGGGCGGGTTCTAAAGCGATCATCTGCTTTGCCTACATGGACGTAGGTAAGGGGCGATAGCAGGACGTGGAAGCCTTGTTAGTCAACTTGGAAAGGGCCCGCCATTGCGCTACATTGACAGCCGCCCATTTGATCGCTTGAGAACCCGCAGAGAAGATACCGGACTTAATCGCATGTTCCTTAGCTAGCCCTCAATTTAGATCTGAGCAATAACAGTACAAAGTAGCCGCCGCCTAATGCTGCGGCTAAAGTACCGGCAGCGACTTGACTGGGGTAGAGCATATTGCGGCCCAGCCAATCGGCCAGTACCAAAATGGCAGCCCCTAATAGGGCCGATAGCAGCAGTTGTGACTTCACTTTGTGCGCACCCATCAGCATTGCCATATGCGGTGCCAGTAGTCCGATGAAAGCGATCGGGCCGAGAGTTGCAGTGACCATAGCACAGCTTAGCGCTACCAGTAGTAACAGCAAGTTTGAACTCAGCTGCACATTTAATCCGCGCGCCGCCGCTATCTCTCTGTCCAAATTAAGTAGCGTCAAGCTGCGACTACTGAGCAGAGAGAAACCTAAAATGACGACGCTGGCGATTAACAGTAAGCCGGCTTCCTGGCCCTGAGCACTGTATGTACTGCCCGCCAGCCAACCGAGAATGCTGTAGACATCTTGAGTGCCTTTGGCTAAGACAAACTGCACCAGCGCTTCGACCATCGCCGTCAGTGAAATTCCCAACAGAATAATCGTGGCAGCGGAAAACTGTTTTTTCCTGCTCAGTAGCAGCAGTATTGCCAGCATAGTCAAACTGCCACCCAGGGCGATGAACGGGCTGAGCAGCAGCAGTGGTTTACCCGCCATCACACTACTGATAACGACTGCCGCAGTGGCTCCCGCTGAGACTCCCAATAAGTCGGGACTGGCCAGCGGATTGTTGATTAAGCGCTGTAGCAAAGTACCGGCAATCGCCATACAGATACCGGCGGCGAAGGCGATGCCAATTCTTGGCAGGCGTGTCTCTAGCGCAAAACTGCTGGGGATATTCCAGCCCCAGCCCAGTCCATCGTTATTCAAAAACATCGCAACGAGTACACTAAAGACGGCTACAGCAATGATCATCAGCCATTTCTGTCGATTCAAAACCGCGTTACTCACTGGCTGTCTAAGCGGCATATAATCTTCAGCTTTTGAGCGACGTATCGCTAAGTAAATCAGCAATGGAGCCCCTACCACAGCCGCGGCAGTTCCCGAGGGGATTATATCTACACTAATGTCGCTGGCGATACGGGCGATGCTATCGGCAATTAATAACAGCAGCGCCCCTAACAAGGCACTGTAATAGAGTTCATCTCTGGCGCTTCTGGCGCCTAACAACCTGGCAATATTGGGGCTAACTAAGCCGATAAAACTGATGATCCCGACTGCGGTGATAGTGGCAGACATCAGTCAGATAGCCACTGCAAAAAGAGTCACTAATATAGGTACTACTGCCAGGCCCAGAGACTGGGCACCGGATTGACCAAGGCGTAACAGCTGCAAAACTCTGGGTGCCAACAGTAATATTAACAGTCCAACGATGAGCTTAGGCGCCAGCCAATACATCCACTGCCAGTCGTTTTGCGCCAGATCCCCGGCGCCCCAGATAAATAAGTTTTTGGCGTATTGATCGCGTAGTAAAATCAGTGCACTGGTGATCGCGCCGAGCAATATGTTTACCGCCATGCCTGCCAGTATTACCCGCAGTCCCGCCAGTTCACGGAACCCGGCGATTAACAACACCAGACTCATTGCCAGCACAGAGCCAAACATCACCACTACGGCGGTTAGATCAGGACTTAATCCCGGCATGAAGATACTGACGATGATCAGTGCCAGCCAGGCACCGGCGCTGGTGCCTAAGGTCAGCGGCGAGAGCAACGGGTTGCGGGTTATCTGCTGCAGTAAACTGCCGACCAGCCCCAGTACTGTACCAACCATTAGCGCCATCGCCAGTCTTGGCAGGGTCGAGAACAAGTAAATAAACTCTTCGAATAACTCCGGAGGCTGGTTATTCAACAGCTGCCATTGCAGTTGCAGTGGTAGAGCAACATGGTATTGCAGGTATAGAAAACTACCACTGATCAGGGCTATTAAAGTGAGGCTGTAACGCAATATCATTGACTGACCTCAGTGCTATCGGCGCTGGTCTCGTCTGCATCAGGGGCAATTGTTAACAAACTGTCGGTCATTGCTTCGGCCAGGTATCTAAGTGACATGGCGCCGCCATAGGTCCAGGTGGAGGGCACCGCGGCGACTCTGTTGTTGCGCACTATCGGCATGGCCTGCCACAGCCGTGACTGTTGCAGTTGCGACCACTGCGGGAAAGGTTCAAAAAATAGCAGCGAACCGCGCTGAATCTTGCTTAATTCAAGCACTCTTTTCTGTACCAGCCCCCACTGGGTGCTGGGCATTGGCAGTGCGCTGCTAATGCCCAGCTGCTGCAGGGCGTATTGGCTCATAGAGTTGTCGCCGTAGATGTAAACCGAAGCGCTATTGGCGAAGCGCACGCTGGTGACTTGCGGCAGTTTGCCGCCATAGGCTGCGCTCAGTTTGGCGTTGAGTTGTTTAAAACGCTGTTGCATTTGGTTCAGTTTGCGCTCGGCCAGCTGCTCTCTGGCAAACAATACCGCTAATTTTCTGAAGATCTCAATCGAGACCTCTGGGTTACTGTGCTCTTTACTGAAAGTATTAAAACTCAATACCGGGGCAATTTTCGCCAGTCTTTTAAGCAGCGGCTTTTGCAAGTCGTTAATTAAAATCAGGTCAGGTTTTAGCGCAGCAATTTTTTCCAGGTTGGGTTCCGCTCTGCCACCCAGGTCTTCAATGCCCTCTGGCAGCACAGGATTAACCACCCACTCGTTATAGCCAGCCGGATCCGTCATCGCAATTAACGGCACTTGCAGTTCGATCAATTGCTCGGTCAACTCCCAGCTCAAGGCCATTACCCGCTGCGGCAGCTGCGCAAAATGCTGCTCGCCCTGGCTGTCAGTAATACTGGTTTGCGCCAGTAGTAAGCTGGGCAGTAACAGCACCAGTGACATTATGACTTTTATCTTTAACATACCACTGCCACCTTATCGGCCGATTGCGGATGATCGAGCAGTACGATATCGACATTAAACAGTTTGCTCAACAGTGCCGGGTCGGCAAATTGCTCGACGTCGCCCTGATAGAAAACGCGCCCCTGCTGCAGCGCCAGTACTTCGCTGGCAAAGCGCAGCGCTAAGTTAACGTCATGCAGTACTACTATGACGCCGCAGCCCTGTTCGCGGTGTAGTTTCTGTAGCAGTTTAAGCAGCTGGTATTGGTGGGCTAAATCCAGTGCCGCAGTAGGCTCATCCAGTATTAATACTTTTGCTTGCTGAGCGAGTAACATCGCTATCCAGGCACGCTGTCGCTCACCACCGGAAAGCTGGTCTACTAAAGTGTCGGTAAAGCCGCCAAGATCAGTTTGCGCTATAGCAGTGTCAATAATTGAGCGATCCTGATCTCGCCATCTACCTAATATTCCACGCCAGGGAAAACGGCCCAGTTTGACCAGTTCCGCAACGGTTAAGCCAGGGGCTTGCGGTAGGTACTGAGGCAGATAGCCGATCTCTTGCGCCAGCTCTCTGGGTTTATATTTGTCGCTAGCTTTAGCGTTTATTAACACTGTGCCACTGTCTGCTTGGATCTGTCCCGCCAACAGTTTTGCCAAGGTAGATTTACCTGAACCATTGTGGCCAAGGATCAGATTGAACTTGCCGGTATCGATCTGTAGCTGTTTAATGTGCAGTATCTCTCTGTTGTCTCGTGACACTCGAACATTGTTAAGTTGCAACATGGGGGCTTTTTCTCTCTTTGGGACAGTTAGTACAATAACCGCTATGCTCGATGAGGTATTCCAGGCAGCAGCTACTGCGCACAATTTCACCTCTGGGGTCGATTTTTAGCGCTCGTATAGGGAGTTGATAGTGACGCATCCACAGCTGGATGTGCTGTTGAAATACTGCTCTTTCTAAGTGCGGCAGAAACACTGGCACTTGCGCCAGGGCCTTCAATAGTTGATCGCTGAGTAGCCGTTGGCAAAATCTCTGTTTCAACGGGCACTCAATGTTTAGCTGTCGGTATAAGTCCCAGATAAGGGTCGCGCTACCGCGGGCACAGTGACTAATCAGTTGCTCGGTGCAGCCGTCAATGACATCATCTGGGTTAAATTCTAATTGGTAACCAGCAATGCTTAACGAGTGGCACTGTAAATGCAGTTTGTTGAACGCCAGCCCTCGGTTGAGTCCATAGACACTGATAATACTCAACAGTACTGGTTGCCAGATAATCAACTGCCAGCACTTGTGGGAGTAGAATAATTTTCCGGACTCTGGGTGTTGTAACTCTAGGTTCTGCAACAGCTTCTTTAGGGCCGGACTGTGGCTGTCCCCCAGGCGCAACCGCTCGATCGCTGCGACAGGGCGGTGTGCTAACGCTGGCAACAGTTGTGCAGACATCTGAGTGAGTTGATCAAAGACACTGACATCGCCAGGTTGCTGCGACTTCGTCGACAACCTGGCTGGGGAAACATCAAGGTTCATGCTCAGAAGGGGAACTTGAGCTTGGCTTCAATGCTGCGCGCAGCGCCAAACCAGCAATTGTTAGCGTCATAACAAGAGCCATAGCGCTTATCAAACAAGTTATTCACCGACAGGTTGAAATTGGCTCCGGTCAAATTTTTATTCATATTGCCAAGCTCTGTACTGAAAGATAAATCGACTAAAGTGTAGCCTGGAACAGTGCCAGAGTTTTGTGTATCCAGTTGGGTTTTACCGACGTATCTCACGCCTAGACCCATTTGACTGTCAGCCAGTAGCGCATTGGGTAAGTCGTAGTTGAGCCACAGTGAAGCAGATTCTTCGGCCACCCAAATTGGCGTTTTTCCCTGTAAGTCAGAGTCTTTAGTGAACTCCATATCCATTAATGTGGCATTAAAATCCATCGACAGGTTAGTGCTGAGCGCAGTGCTGATGGCCAGCTCGATTCCCTGCGAAGTGATTTCGCCCGCCTGAATTTTATCGTAGGCTCCACCATCCGGGTCCCGGGTGATGTTTTTGTCTTTAACAATACGAAAGGCGGAGACAGTGATAGCGGTGTCATTTTCTAGCGGGCTGTACTTGAGTCCGATTTCAATTTGATCCGCTGTCGCCGGGACAAAAGCATTGCCATTCTTGTCGCTGCCGCTTACTGGCTCAAAACTCTGCGCGTAGCTGGCGAAAGGGGAGATGCCATTGTTAAAGGTATAGAGTGCGCCAATGCGGCCACTGAACTGGTGTTGCTTAAGCTCTGTGTCGACTGTGGCATTGTACTTTTTACCTTTTTCAGTGCTCTTAAAGTTGTCATAGCGTCCGCCGGCAATTAATACTAAATTATCGATGCGGATTTGATCTTGTAAATAAACCCCCACTTGCTTTTTAGTGATAGTAAAGTCACTGCTGTAAACGGAGTTAGAAATGTCCATATTGGGATCGATCAAGTGGTGATTTGGATTGAATAAATCAATACTTGCAGTAGCCACGTCTTCGTATTTAATCTTAGAATTAAGTTTGGCTACATCGGCGCCGATCAATACATTGTGTTCAAGTTTACCGACTGTGATTTTCCCTGATAGCTGGTTATCCATGGCAAAGCTGCTGCTGCTTTCATCGGTTAAATAGGCACGGCGGTTTAAGGTCCGCTGATCAGCGTCGAGTGAGGTAGAGTAAGTATTCTTTTGCAGGACCTCTGCATCCATGTACTTAACGTTCTGTAAAAAACTCCAATCATCATTAATATTATGACTGATTTTATAGCCGATCAGGGTGACGTCTCTGTCATAGGTATTCCAGTTGGCGTCACCGGCATAGCTATCAGTGGGTAGCTGGCCATTTATATTGGAAAATACTGTGCCCGCTGAGGGGTGGGCGTTATAAATGCCCGCGGCAGGGTCTTGTTGGTGATACAAATTGAAATTGACTAAGGTGTCCTCAGTGACCTGCATATTAACTGCAGTAGCTAATGCATAGCGCTTCTCTTTAGAGGTAACAGCTTGCCCGTCTTGGTGCTTGGCTACAGCTGTTAAAGTATAGCTAAGCTGTTCACTATCGGCTAATTTACCCTGGCTGGAGATACTGGCACGGCGTAGTTTTTGCGTACCGGTACTGACCTCAACGCTGTTTTTTGACTCAGCCGATGGCTGTTTGGCTATAATATTCACCATACCACCGGGTGGCATGCTGCCGTAGAGAACCGAAGTGGGCCCTTTAAATATTTCTATCTGCTCAAGGGTAGCCGCATCAATCTGTGGCTGTAAATTCCAATCGTTGTATTGCAGTGGCAATCCATCGTAGAAATTGACATCGTTACTAAAGCCGCGAATGTTGAATTGATCCATGCGCGTCACCGATCCACCACGTAGCTCCGTGTTTACCGCAGGTGCGTAGCGCAACGCTTTGTTGATGGAGTCCGCCGCGCGTTTATCTAAATGCTCGCGATCGAGAATCGTGATTCCCTGAGGCGTTTCCTCCGGATCTAGCGCAGATTTAGAGGCGGTATTTCTGTAGGTACCCCCATAGACAACTAAAGTGGAAATTTCAGAATCAGTATCGGCAGCCTGAATATTTGTTGTGCAAATACCAGCGGCTATCGCCACAGTTAAAGTAGCGAGTTTGAAAGGGGCAGGGGAGAACATTGACTAGCCTTTATATTATGGTTAAAAAGAATCATTCGTATTTAAAGTCTACAAAAGGAATGCCTTCTGCACTTAACCATTTGGTGCATAAGTTGCATTAATTGAAAATATTTTACCAATAAATGCGTTTATTTGGGGGTGACAGGAACCCAATACTCCATGTAGGCACTGCTGTTGTCAGAGATGAAATTGTCACTGTAGTGCTCCAGGTCAAAGCCATTCATCCCCTGATAGTTGGAGTTGGGTAGCCACTCTAAAATAAACCACTGTAGAGTCTTTACCATTTCCCTGGCGGGACCACGGTGCGGTAACACTGCGTATTGTTGTTCGGGAATTTCAACCCGCTGCAATCGTTTTTGCAGCTCGATATCATCGGTTTTTATACAGGCCCAGTAAGGTATGTCGGTATGCAGATCATTTACAGCGGTTAAGTCTATTACCCCAAAATGATTACTGGATTGCTCCAGTGAGGTGGTTTCTTTCAGCTCTTGCCAGAGTGTCGGGACTATCTGTTCAAAATTTTCGGCGTCGGAAAAAATACCGTTGAACAGTGCTTTAATGCCGTATAAACACGTGGCTGGCTGAGTTTCAATTTTTATCTGCAGCAGTTTTGGTTCTATTTCAGGTACCATTTTATCCGGTCTGCTCAATGCCATAGGCTGCTGCAGGCCCTGATATTGGCCGCGTTTTCGATAGTTACCCGGAGTGCAGTGGTAATTTTTACGAAAGCTTTTATTGAAACTGATTTCAGAGTCAAAACCGCATTCCAGAGCAATATCTATCTGCCGATTTTGGGTCGTTAACAACAGTTTTGCCGCGTTGCTTAAGCGTAAGCTGCGCACATAATGGGCGACACTGGTACCGGTTTCGCGGTTAAAAACCCGTTGAAATTGCCAGCGCGACCAGTGAATTTTTTCAGCCAATTGATCGACACCTAAAGGTTGGTCCAAACTTGATTCAATGTAACTCAAAATTTGTTGCATTCGCTGTAGCTGGTGGTTTTGCAACCAAAAATCAGGGGCTGATTCCAAATGCATAGGTAATCTCTAGTGGTTTGAATTGGGTGAACATTAGACAGGGGTATCGCTAATCGGCGACATAATATAGAAACGTAATCTAAATGTAAATTATTAGCATTTAAAATTTATGCAAATAGAGGGTACTGCTGATATTTTGCCATCGGGGGAGGTTGAGGATGCGTATAATGGGGTGACTAGAAACACGCTAGCAGCTACAGAGCTAGTAGCTGCTGTTAAACTATAAAATGTATCTATGGGCATCAGTAAAAACATCCTGATAGCTAGCAGATGCCCATCCAGATACTACAAAGCAGCCAATTGCTCAAGCTCTGATTTAGTAAATAATGGCGTAAACCGCAAGCCTATTTCTTCTACATTAGCTCTGCCAGAGCCCTCTCGGTCAATGACGCAGAAAACCTGTTGCACAATTGCCCCACGCGTGCGCAATGCGTTAACTGCATCGATAATAGCGCCACCGGAGGTAACTACATCTTCAATAATCACTAATTGTTGCCCGTCGATATCGCCGCCTTCTGCCAGTTTGCAAGTGCCATATTCTTTGGCTGCTTTTCTGACAAATACGGATCTCTTACCTGTGTGCAACGATATCGCCGTAGCTATAGGGATCCCCCCCATCTCTAGGCCTGCGAGTTGCGAAAAGTCATCCGGTAATAGAGTAGAAATATGTTCGGCGATGGCTTGTAAAATTGTCGGCTGCGCCTCGAATAAATATTTATCGAAGTACTCAGTGGCAACGACTCCGGATCGGAGTAGAAATTCACCTTTAATATTGGATATCTCATAGATCCTTTTGCCAAGTTCAGCTCTGTTCATAGATTCTCCGGTTGCCTGTATTAGTGTGCTGACTGATCAACACTTAATGTCATTTTACGGATAAAACCCCATAATATTAACATCTTATTAAAGTTTCCGCCTGCTGGGATAGGACACAAGACCAAGCGGTGAATCCATTGCACTCTGATCGGGGGTGACTTTCAAGTACCGCTCATAGCTAAGCGCAGATTTAGTGCTATTTTTAATACAGTTCAATAAATTAACTGATTGATAGAATCATTAAATACTTTAGTATGGGGAATCTTATTCGTTATATAGAAGTTATTGATAAATCAAGAACATCAAATATTCACTGATCAGCGTTTTTATTATTAGGAGTCACACATGGATCGAATTAACCCTATCGAAGAGAAACTTTTTGAGAGCCGTCAGGTAATTATCTGCGAGGAGATTGAGCAGAAAATGGCGAAGAAAGTCTGCAGCCAGCTACTGGCTCTGGCTGCCACTTCCGATGATGACATATTGCTGTTTGTAAACTCGCAAGGTGGACATGTGGAATCGGGCGACTCGATCCACGATATGATCAAATTTATCAAGCCCAGAGTGGTGGTGATTGGTACAGGTTTTGTAGCCAGTGCCGGAACCCATATCTATTTAGCCATAGACAAAGCAGACAGGTACTGCCTGCCAAATACCCGATTTTTGATCCACCAACCCAGCGGCGGTATCGGCGGCCAGGCATCAGATATTCGCATTCAGGCAGAGCAAATTGTCATTATGCGTAAACGTCTGGCACATGTGATTGCCGATGCCACTGGTCAAGAATTCGATCAAGTGATGAAGGACATCGACCGGGATAATTGGACCACGGCTGAAGAGGCGGTCGAATATGGTCTGTGTAATAAAATTATTTCCAGCGTACAAGACTTAATGTAATCTCAGCTGAAATTAATAGTGCTATCCAGGCTCTGATTGACTAGCAGGCCTGGATCTTAAACTGGGATTAAACTTATTGGTTTAATTGAGGTATTTGTTAATCCAACAGGCAAACAGCAGAGCTTTACAAGGGCTTTAAGCAAAGCAATGTGTGCGGACTTCAAGGGTTAATCAGCTTTTCGCTAGCGCCGCAATTTTAGCAGCATCTAAACGGAAAATACTGATTTCATCGAGGTTCTGAGCGCCGATTTTCTGATAAAACTTAATCGCCGAGTCATTGCTCTTTAACGCCCACCACTCAAAACGAGCGCAGTCTTGCTCAATGGCTAATTGCGCTAGATGCACTAACACAGTCTTTCCGAACCCCTGTCCCTGATATTCAGGTTCAATGTATAAATCATCTAAATGCAAGCCGCGCTTGCCGGTGGTTGTGGAAAAACTGTAATAGTAAACTGCAAAACCACAGGGCTTGTTGTGTTGATAAAAAAGCAGCGCATGTGCAGTGGCTGTATTGGTGAATAGATTGTTTTCTAAATCATCTAAAGTCACAGCGACTGCAAAAGGGAAGTCTTCGGCGATGGCTAATGCTTTAATGTAGTGCAGTACGAGCGCTGAATCACGCTTAGTGGCAATGCGAATTTCTAACATTTAATTTCCTATCTATGAATAACGCTTGAACACTGTGGTAACAGTGCCATTGAACTATATCGGTGTAATTGGGTGTTGGTTAGTTGCTACGGCTGCTGTAGAGAGATGCGTGTTTGAGTTGGTATTCTCCCTGTAACTCTAGCCGGACATTTTGTGCTTGCAGTTGCTCGGCAAGTTTAACGTAAACAAAGACCTCAATTTGCTCTGCAGATTGCTGGTTTACAACGGCTAGTTTGATCCGCCGGTATCCATCTGGCTCTTCAATGCGCTCGAGTTTGTCCATCTTTGCTAAACTTTTTTCGTCCACCGTAAATACCTGACCCTGGACCTGATGACCATTCCCCGGGCTGTTAATCATCCAGGGAGAAAAGCGCTCGCCCACTAAATACAACGGGAATTTGTGCAAGGTTTTATACTGACCGGGTAAACGATTACCGCTGTTAGTATGGTCATTGGGAAAACCTTGTTTTAAAGTCCCGAATACAAAAATTTTCTGCATATAAATTCCAGAGTCACTCATTCAGGGGCATCTAATATTGCTTGATAAACTGCTGAGCTTCCATCTGCTAGGAGTTATCCCTTAAAAAGGCCTAATCGCAGTCAAAGGGCAGTGCATTTATACTGTATGCCAATCTGCTCCAGTACTCGACAAGAGCCAATATTGTCAGGCGCAGCCTCAGCCACTAATTGACTAAGCCGGGCCTGCTCGATGCCAGGCTGTCGTTGGATCCCAGTTGCTAGGGTGTCTGATCCCCAACGGCCAATCATTTGCTTACAGCTTTATCTCATATCGTAAAACTGAACTTTTCTATGTAGACCACTCTATTGCGATGACTGCAGGCGATAGACCCGTCAACTAAGCTTCCAACTTCCAACTTCCAACTTCCAACTTCCAACTTCCAACTTCCAACTATGGCCTGCAGTTCTCTCAGAGTGTTTATATCTGCGCTGCTATTAACGCCAATTTTAAATGATAATTCAAGGTTTTATCTGCTCTTAAACTCGCGGCAATCAAATCGACAAAAGTACGTACTTTGGCCGATGCATTGCGTCCCTCACGGTGAATGACGTGAATAGGCAGTGGGGCGAGCTCATAATCTTCTAACAGTAATACTAGCTCTTTGTTGGCCAGTGCCTCGGCGACTTGGTAGGAGAGCAGCCGGGCGATACCAAAGCCCTGTTTGGCGGCGTCGAGTATGGCATCATTACTAGTGACAGTGAGCCTGGCTTGAATGCGCAAATTTCTCTGTTCTCCCTTTTCTGCAAAGCGCCAATCGAGTACTTGATTGGCAGTACCTGAGGAAATTAAGCTGTGTGCTAAAAGCTCATCTGGGGTTAGCACTGTGCCATGCTGTTTAAGATATGCAGGTGAGGCACAAGTGATAGTGCGGACTGAGCCGACCCGCAGTGCTCGCTCACTGGAATCTGCCAGCTCGCCAATGCGCACAGCTACGTCTAATCCCTCTTCCAGTAAATTGACCATCCGATCGAGAAAAACCGCTTCGACCTGAGTGTCGGTATAGCGTTGCAGGTAATCAATAATCGCCGGCATTACAAAGAGTTTGCCAAACAGCGCCGGAGCAGTGATCGCCAGCCGCCCGCTGGGCTTAGCATATATACCTGCGGCGGCGTCATCAGCGGCTTCGCTTTGCGCTAATATTCTGCGTACATCCTGCAGATAGCGAAGCCCGGCATCAGTAGTACGCACATGGCGGGTGCTGCGGACAAACAGTGAAATACCCAGCCGCTGTTCCAGTGCGGCAATCGCCCGGGTAACGGCCGGTGGCGACAGTTGTAGGCGTCTGGCGGCGGCGGCAAAACCGCGCTCTTCTGCGACTGCGACAAACACTTGCATACTGTGGAAACGGTCCATTTTTATTATTCCATTTAATGAAATAATCAATTATGAAATTTGAGTATTCTTTTGTAAAGTGAAATTAGGCATTATCTCTACACCGGCAGACGCCGAACATTAAATCATTTGGAGAATAGCGATGAGCCGTATAAATACCGTTAATTATGAAACTGCCAACAATGAGCAAAAAGAATTGTTTGATGCGATTCAGTTGAAACTGGGAATGGTGCCGAATTTTTTAAAGATCTTTGCCAACTCGCCAGAGGCGTTAAAGTCCTTTTTAGGTTTGTACAATATTGCCGAAAATGGCAGCTTAGATCCCTTAACCCGCGAGCGTATAGCTTTAACGTTAGCGCAGCAAAATAGTTGTGAATACTGTCTCTCTGCGCACACCGCCATAGGCAAAAAAGCCGGTTTGGATGATGCTGAAATTGAAGCCAACCGCGAGGGCACCAGTGTCGATGCAAAAGCTGCGGCTGCGGTTAGTTTCGCCCGCGCTCTGGCCGAGCACAATGGAGAAGTGACCAGTGCTGAAATCAGTGCGGTGCGCAAAGCGGGTTACACTGAGTCGGATATTGTGGAAATTATTACCCACGTGGGCATGAACGTTTTAACCAACATATTGGGTAAAGCCAGTAGAGTGGCAATTGATTTTCCGAAAGTGTCATTAGTTTAATAAGTGATTAACAAGGCCGTAGCTGATTGCGGCCTTTTGTAGAGAATATCTGAGAATAAGGAGCGCAGTATGGGACACAAATTCGCCGAGATCGCCTTCACCAAAATAGTGCGCGAACAGCAGCAAGCTCTGGGTAGTCGCAGTGGCTACGCCGCGATGGATGAGGGAGCGGATTACAACCATATACTGCGCAGCAGTGAAGCGGCATTTATCAGCGCTCGAGACAGTTTTTATATGGCCAGTGTCAGCGAGACTGACTGGCCCTACATTCAGCATCGCGGTGGACCGGTAGGCTTTATGCGGGTGCTAGATGAAAAGACTATTGGCTTCGCCGATTTTAGTGGCAACCGTCAGTATGTCAGTACCGGTAACTTTAAGAACAACGATAAAGTCGCGCTGTTTTTTATGGATTACGCCAATAAAACTCGGCTTAAATTATTGGGGCGGGTCCGCCAGCTTGAAGAGAGTGAAACAGAACTTCTCGCCGCGCTGGAGGACCCTAACTATAGAGCCAGAGTAGAGCGTGGTTTCATTATTACTGTCGAAGCTTTTGATTGGAACTGCCCTAAGTTCATCCCCGCGCTATATAGCGAAGCGCAAGTTGAGCAAGTGTTGGGATCATTGCGGGTTGAAAACGTCGCTCTAAAAAAAGCGCAAAAGAATAGCGCACCGATATTGCCCAGCGAGTTAGGCGACGGGCCGTTGCCGCTAGTGATTAGTGCGATAGCGCAGCAGGCGACGAATATTCGCAGTTACCAGTTACGCCACAAAGATGGATCGAAACTACCCGAAGTATTGGCTGGCTCACATATACGAGTTCCGGTAGTTTTAGCTAACGGGCAGCGCAGTGTGCGCGACTATACTATTAGCTCCGATCCAGGACAGCGCAGTTACTACGAGATAGCAGTGCAACGCGAGGATAATGGAGAGGGCGGCTCAGAGGCGGTACATCAGCTGTACAACTTAGGATTAGTCATCAACTGTAGCAACCCGCTAAACGAATTTCAGTTAGATACAACGGCCCCCGCGGCTGTGTTAATCGCCGGTGGCATCGGCATTACCCCTATTAAAGCCATGGCCAGCAAATTGGCGGAAAAAAATATTCCGCTGCATTTGCACTATGCCGGTCGCAACTTACAGAGCATGGCTTTTCTGGAAGAACTGCAACGCAAGTTTGGCGAACAGTTATCGCTGTATAGTTCAGCGGCGGGCGAGCGGCTGGCGATAGCCGATATACTGCGCAGTGCCCCTGAAGATGCGGTTTTTTACATCTGCGGTCCGCAGCGCCTGATCGATGCAGTAGCGCAGATAGCTGAACAGCTGGCGATAAATTTGCAACGGATTCGCTATGAGCGCTTTAATCGGGATTGATCACAAGCACAAACGGAGTAGTTATAAGTCGGAAGTTGGAAGACGGAAGTTGGAAGTTGGAAAATACATTATTTCCAGCGCAAATAATCACTGTAGGTTTAGTTACAGTTATTAAATATAATTTGAGGAGTCAATATGATAGAGCGCGTAGCGGGTATTTTTCGGGGGAGAAACAAGTCATCGGCGTATAAAGATTTAGTCTTCAGCGTCGCCACTGCCGCGGACACCTCTAAAGATTTGGCTGGGCAAACGTTGATGAGTTTAGAGACCATTCAACAGAACTTGCTGGAATTGGGTAGTGATAAAAGTCGTATCCTCAGTGCGCAAGTGTTTATCGCTGATATGAATGCTAAAGCGCAGATGGATCAGGTCTGGTGTGATTGGTTTGGTGACAATCCACAACACTGGCCACAGCGCGCCTGTTTAGGCGTTGATCTGGAAGGAGATGTATTAGTTGAGATTACTGTCACAGCAGTGCGCGGTTAAGTGATTCGTCATCACAACCTTTTAGAATTGTTGCGACGACCTCCAGCAGTGCAAACAAGGGTATGTTTATTTGTAACTTTGAAGCGGATTGTTTATCAAAAAGCAAAATTACTGCGCGGTTTCATTGTTTGAATTCCGCGCTGTTTTAATGTGGGGCTATTGGTTAAAAGTAAAATTACTTGTCCAATTTATTACAAATCAGCATCCAATAATTGGCTGGTTCTTCATAAGGTCTTAGCTTCAGGGCCTGGCGAAGTTGCAGGCATCCCTGATCAGGATAGTCCAATTGCATATTGCTAGAACCTAGACCTAACAACAGTTTGTAATCAGTGCCAAAATGTAATGCCTGGCTATATTTCTCTAATGCTAATCGGTAGTCACCATCATAGGCTGCAACGCTACCTTGATCATAGAGGATGAAGTTCTGTAGCGATGTTAATTTTTTATTAGTCAGAGAATAGTTTTTCATTTGCGTGATGATTTGTTGCATTTTAGCGTAAGAGCCACGCCATCTGGGAATGGAGCTTGCCAGATAGTTAGACCAGAGTTCGTAACTGGCAGGTTGAAGTTCTATGGCTTGCTTAAAATGTAGTTGAGATAACGGGGCGTTTTCGACGCGGTAATGATAGATATCAGCAAGTGCTATATGCGCTAAATAATTACTATTGGCAAGCTGCAGGACTTTGTGTAAATCCCTAATAGCTTGCTGGTGTATTTTTTCCATCTGTTGCAGTTGCTGATCAGATGACTCAATATCCCAGTCACCGCCCCTGGCTCGATTCGCCTTGCCAGTGAGATAATATCCCCGTAGTAAATAAGATAAATGATTGTTGGGGTATTGGCTGACAATCGCGTCCAGCTCGTCATCTATTACCTGGCCCATTGTTGATATATGATTTATCTCTAAAAGCAAAGCTTGCTCTTGTGAAATGTCGGCAATTGTTGCAGCGTATAATTTTTCTAACAGTTCAATGGCTGCGGGGTAATCATTAAAAATTATTTTATCCGCAAGTACCATCCCAGCGGCCTCTGTCTGTTGGCTCACGGAGCTATTGATTTGGTACATATCTACTTCGGGGTTTATCCCGTATTTTTGCTGGTTGGTAGCACATCCTGATAGAAGAATAGCGAATATAACTAACACATGTTTCATTAAAATCTCCATTTGTAGCCAGATTACAAAATGAACGGGTACTGCCCATTGGCGCAAGTATTTACAATCCTTATCTATGACTGAAAATGAGCAGATGACTACTGCTTTGTTTGATATTATTAACTTCAGCTGTACAGATAAAGCTAATGGTATTTATACCCTAAAAATGTAACCTTCGAAACTGTTAAATAATAAAAATATATTAAAATCATATTCTTATGTTGGATTTTATAAACGCATGTTAATACGCATACAAAAAACGATTGCTCGGGTTGAAAATATATTGAGAAGGATTTTAGATGGGTACAGTCGGGATAAATCAGTTGCTGGGCAACTCGGCGGCAAAACAACATAATACAGGTGTGTTTAATGTCACTGGAAAAGATGACTTAGCCTTTGGAGATGCTCTTGTTGCTGCCAGTTTGTGTCCCAAAGCAATGCTCAGTTAACATGGGTGGGCGAAGAGTTTTTAATCTAAAATATGTGCAGCCTTGGAGTGAACAGCCATTGTGGATGCCCTCTGAGCTGAAAAATAAGTTTTCCTATCGTTGCAAAAAAGCCGAGAGAGCAGGGCTGGTGTACCGAAATATTAAAGAAACCGTATCAGACATTTACGCTTGGATGATCAATGAAATACCATACTTAGCAATCGACTTGGCAATTAATAGGGAAAAAGAACAACAGCTATTAGCATTGTGGGGGAAGGCGCTGATGAGAATTGGCTTCAGAGTGAATTTAAAAAAAAGCTAATGCTTAAGCGTCACATCCCAGCAGTAGCGAAATGATCTGAAAAGTACCCTGCTACAACAGGGCACTTTTTTAATGATCTGCTAATACTTGAATATCAACACTTAGGACTTGGATTATTAGCAAATAACCAGTAACTACTTAGTCGAATAGCGATTCTGCAGATAGGCAAAAACCGCGCGCACACCAAAGGCTTCACCGCCCAGTGGCCGGCCGGAAAGAGCGCGGTTGTTCCAGCCCATAATGTCGAAATGCAGCCAGTCAGTACCCTCGTCGATAAACTCTTGCAAGTACAGTGCCGCGGCAATCGAGCCGCCCTGAGGCATGACAGAGCAGTTGGTCATGTCGGCCACTTCGCTCTTCAGATAGTCTTTATAGGGAGTGTATAGCGGCATTTGCCAGACGGGATCGGTCACTTGTGTGCCTGCTGCTGTTACTTGGGCGGCAATTTGCTGGTTGGTTGAGAAAAACCCCGGCAACTCAGTTCCCAGTGCGATACGCATGGCACCGGTAAGGGTGGCAAAATCAATCAGTAATTCAGGGGAGTCATTCTCTGCTTCCGCCAGGGCATCACAGAGCACTAAGCGGCCCTCGGCGTCGGTATTGTGGATTTCCACACTGATGCCTTTACGGGTAACTATCACATCACCCGGTCGCAGTGCGTTACTAGAAACGGCATTCTCTACCGCGGGGATAATTACCCGCAGGCGCACCGGTAGTTTTTTGGCCATAATTAGTTGTGCCAACCCCAGCACGTGGGCCGCGCCGCCCATGTCTTTTTTCATGTTGCGCATGCCGGCGCTGGCTTTTATATCTAAGCCGCCGCTATCAAAACAAACCCCTTTACCGACTAAGGTGATTTTAGGATCGCTCTGTCGGCCCCAGCTGAGATCCAGCAGTCTCGGTGGGTGGATACTGGCGCGGCCCACCGCGTGAATAGTAGGGTAGTTTTCAGTTAGCAGCTGATCACCAACAACTTGACTAAAGTTAGCGTTAAACTCATCTGCCAGGGTTTGCATGCTCTCAGCCAAATGTTCCGGCATCATATCCATAGGAGGTGTATTGATTAAATCACGCACCAGTGAAATAGCTCTGGCATGCATGATGGCCTCTTCCACCAGTGCGTGATCGTCGATAGCTAACAGCGCTTGTCTGGCGGCGTTTTCTCGGTAGGGATCAAAGCTATAGCTACCGACAGCCCAGGAAAATGCAATCGCTTTGTGGTACTGCTGTTCAGCAACCAACAGAAATTGTTCCGCGGGTAGTTGTTTAGCTAAGTCGCCACAGGAAAAGTAATGATTGAGGTCTTCATGGACAAAGATTGCCTGTGCTATTTTACCTTCAGCACCCGGAATCAAAGAGAGGCCCGATCCGCTAAACTGAGTCTGTCTCAGCCAATTTTGGGTGGCTGCTGGTTGTTTTTCCAGCCAAGCTTGATATTGATCGCTAGTCGTTACAACTAACTCAATGCCTTGATTTGCTGCGACTAAAGTAGTGTTCATGGATTAGCTTTTCCTAAAGTTCTGATGTTCGTTATAGTTTAACTCAGATGCAGGATACAAGATATTAAGTAGCGAGTAGCGAGTAGGGAGTAGGGAGTAGGGAGTAGCGAGTAGCGAGTTGGAAGTTGGAAGTTGGAAGTTATGTGTGGTCACTCAAATCTGGGGAATAAAAAAGCCCGCAGTAGCGGGCTTTAGGTGCAGTTAGCGATTAACTGTGTTAATTCATACCAATAGAGAACATTGCATCTAAATCGAATTTTGAGAATGTTTTAAAAGCGATCATGGTCTGAGTTGACACTATAGAGTCAATCTTACCAAACTCACCAGAGACTAGATCCGCTAACTGTTCATTGTTCTCAGTGCGTACTAATGCTACCAAATCATAGGCTCCCGCCACAGAATACACTTCAGTTACACCGGTCATTTCCGCAAGTTTTTCGCCTACGTTGCTCGCTTGGCCACGCTCGACATTCATTAATACTATTGTTGAAACCATCAGTTATTTTCCTTGTTAAACCTTAGTTTTAAAACACATCTATTGAGATAGATTATGGACTAGCTAAGGGCTAAATAAAACTTAAATTATAGCTATTAGCACTGGTCGGGTAACCAGAGAACCGGCGCATAAGTCCGGTCTTTTTTCTACCGGTTATAAAGCGCTCAGATCTGTGGCTGACTCCCAGGCGCAATACTGCGAATCTAAGAGGGGCACAGGGCGACTCGGATGTAGTTGGGTCAAATTTATCTCAACTAAATTGACGAATATACAAAGTGAGAAGATTTCGCTGCTGGGGCTCTAACTGATTTAGCCCGCAAATTACAAATTATTTGGTATTTGACAATAAAGCGACGTTTTTTAAACCTAGTTCTGATATCAATCTATACTTTTGTACAATCTATAATCGAAAACCTGTCTGATAATGCACAATGATGGCGCGATTAGATAAGTTGTCTGAATCTCTATAAATTAATATTGCCAATTAAACAGACCGAAGAATATCTGTGTAGATATTCTGAGACTTTTGCATCAGTGCTCTGCCCAATGACGCAGCGAAAAATGTCCAGGGTACCCTGCAAAGATCTCGTTTACATAAATCATTATAAGTGTTGCTTCCGTTAAGTCGGACAGCGCGGAGTGCTCTACATGTCAAAATTTCCTAAAAGCGCAAAGGTAGTTATCATCGGTCAAGGCGGGATCGTTGGGGCTTCTGTGGTCCATCATCTAATCGAGAGGGGCTGGGATAATATCGTCGGTATCGATAAATCTGCTATTCCGACTGATATAGGCTCTACTGCGCACGCCTCGGATTTTTGCTTCAATACTGCCCATGACCAGATGACTATATTTACCACTAAATACAGCATCGACTTCTTCGAGAAGCGTGGTAATTATGAACGTATCGGTGGTATCGAAGTGGCACGTCATGGTGATTCTGAGCGCATGGACGAGCTGAAGCGCCGCGTTACATCGGGCAAAGCTTTTGGTAACAACGTACGCATGATGAGCACCGCAGAAGCCAAAGAAAAATTCCCGCTATTAGAAGAAGATGTGATTCAAGGTGCACTTTGGGATCCGGATGCCGGTCTGGTCATTCCACGCTCACAAACTGTGGCGGGTGACTTAGTTGATGAGGCGGTAGCCAGCGGTAAATTAGAAATATTCGCCAATACCTCTTGTACCGGTTTAAAGATCGAAGACGGTCGTATTAAAGGTGTTGAAACTGATCGTGGTTATATCGAAGCGGATTACGTAGTGGTCTGTGCAGGTCTTTGGAGTCGCCTGATTGCCGGAATGGCCGGCGAAGATTTACCGGTAATGCCGGTTGATCACCCACTTACCTTCTTCAAAGGATTCGATACCTTTGCCGATACAGGTAAAGAGATTGGCTACCCACTGCTGCGTGACCAAGGCAACTCCGCTTATTTGCGCGACACTGGTGATCCGAAAACAGCCGAGGGCGGACAGCTGGAGTGGGGCTACTACGAGGAGAAAGAGCCGCGTATGTGTCACCCCCGTGACATTCTGGAAAAAGAATTTGCCCGTTTATCTCCCTCACAACGCGATTTAGAGCTCGAAGAAGTAATGGATCCGCTGGAGCGTGCTATTGAGCTGACCCCTGCATTGGGTGAGCTAGGTTATGACGATAAATACTCTTTCAACGGACTGTTGCAAGTCACTGCTGACGGCGGCCCCTCGATCGGTGAATCTTCCAATGTTCGCGGTTTGTGGTATGGCGTATCGGTATGGGTCAAAGACGGTCCTGGTACCGGTAAAGTGATCGCCGACTGGATGACTGATGGGCGCACAGAGTTCGATCACAGCAGCATAGATGTGGCACGCTCTTACCCTTTCCAGTGTGAAGAGCAATACATTCACGACCGCTGCTATGAGTCGGCCTTTAAAATTTACAACCCACCTGTGCACAACCGCGAACCCTACACCGCTGCCCGTGGCAAATTCCGCAGCCCGTTTTGGGAGCGTGAGAATGAGCTAGGTGGTTACTTTATGGAACTTTGCGGCTGGGAGCGCGCCCATGGTTACGCCAGTAACGAGCATTTATTAGAAGAGTACGGCGACCGAATCCCTGTGCGTGAAGCCGAATGGGATAGCCGTCACTTCTTCCGCGTCTCCAACGCCGAGCATTTGAAATTAACCGAAGATGTCGGCATGATCAACTTGTCGCACTTCGCCATCATCGACGTGACCGGCCCCGATGCTGCAGCGCTGATGGAATTTGCCTGTGTTGCTAAAGTGGGCGGTGACACGCCTATAGGTAAAGGGGTATACACACACTTCCTGAATGATGTCGGGGGTGTACGTGCCGATTTAACCGTGTTGCGTCTAGGTGAAAATCACTACCGCTTCATCGATGGCGCCGATGCCGGTCATCGCGATCTGGTCTGGATCCAGCGTATGGCACAAGATTTTGGCTACGATGCACAAGTGACTAACCGCACCACAGACTATGGTTGTCTGGGGGTTTGGGGACCTAATGCACGTGCCACCTTAGAGAAGATCGTCGATGATCCGGAATCTATCAGCTTAGAAAACTACCCGTTCGCCGCGGTTAAAGATATCGTGATTAACGGTATTACCTACATGGGTTTCCGCATCTCTTATGTCGGTGAGCAGGGCTGGGAAATTCACTTCGAAATGAAAGATGGCCTGGCACTCTGGGATGCCCTTTACGCACAAGGTGTTACCCCGGTCGGCATCGAAACTTATGCCAACAGTCGCCGTCTGGAAAAGAGTCTGCGCTTACAAAATGCCGATATCTTAACCGAGTACAACTTACTGGAAGTCGATTTGGCGCGTAAAATTGTCAAAAAAGCGGACTTCTTTGGTAAAGAAGCTTACGTGGCACATCGTGCCCGCGAACATCAGCCAGCTTACCTTTGTACTTTGACCATGAATGACAACATCGACTCCAACGGAGTGGCGCGTTACCCGGTGGGCAACTGTCCGATTTTAGATCCTGACACTGGCAAGACGCTGATCGACTCTGAGGGCCGACGCTCTTACACAACCAGCATCGTTTTTGGACCGACTATCGGCAAGAACATCGCTTTAGCATACCTACCTTACGAGTACTGTGAAAAGGGGTGTGAGTTAGCCATGGAATACTTTGGTGACACTTACGCTGTCACAGTTGAAGCGGTAGGTTACGGCGCGCTTTACGACCCAGGCAATGGCAAGCCTAGATCTTAAGCACTGTTATTAGTTAAACCTGCAAAGCCGGCACATTCGTTGCCGGCTTTTTTGTGTTTGCCTGTTACCGTAAACAAGCCTGTCTCCTTGTAAGAAGGCAAAACTCCCTCTCTGGCACAACCATCAGGCTTTTAGAAAAATGCCTGTGCTCATATAATAATTACAACACTTGGTATCTGCTGTTGGTCAATTAATCCTGGTCACTGCAAATCTGCTCGCGACTATCTTAGGAAATTAAAAACAGAAAATTACCACAAAGATAAAACTCTTTCGCCACTAGCAAAATGCTAGAAAAATATCCGACCATAGGAGTAATTGCCTTGGTACTGAAAGACTCTATCTGTATGCAGGTTAAAAAATTTGAATGGGTTATAATTTATATCCTCAATCTAAAGATAGTGAAATTATTTCAATTATTAGCTATTGACTTGGGACAGGTTTAACAGACATATTACCCTCAGCACCACCAACACTACTAATCGCTAAATAATAAATATAAAGGAATATTATGGGTTGTGTCACTCAAGGAAAATTTTCAGTACCTATGGATGTGGAGCAAGTTACCACTGATTGGCAAAAAAGAGGCTTTGGTTGCTCTATATACGTTGATGCCCCAGGGCAGCAATGGATCGACTTTGTACACTCCACCAACGAATTGGTGATGGTTCTTGACGGGCAGTTGAGAATGCTGGTCGGAGATGAGGAGTTCATTGCAGAGCCCGGAGATGAAGTGTTTATTGCTAAAAACACTTATCATTCGCTTTACAATACCTTCAGTGGAACCACCAGATGGTTGTATGGGTATGACTGAATCAAGGTCGTTGTTTTAGTCTTTAGCTTAAATCAATTTCTGGATTAACCCAAGGTTGCTCAGGACAGGGCTCAGGCATCTGCACAAGACTGTTCCTGATCAACATTTAGATTGCTAGCTGACCGCCTTTTCCATTGAGCTAGATTATCCTCTGCCAGAGTATTAACGCTGAGTTTGCTTGAAACTAAAAAGGAGCACTATTTGTGCCCCTTTTTCATTCATCCCGTAGCGCTGAGTAGAAGCTACAACTGGCTTGAATTATTCCAGCAGAGATTGCATCAGTGGGTGCTGCAGATCCAGCAGGCCATCGATAATATCGAAATGATGTCTGCCGCCTTCTTCAACCGATTCTGTGCTGATATCAAAGCTTTTCCAGATGTTGGCCTGCAGTGTACTTAAACGTCTGAACTCGGGTCGCTCGTCGGCACCAACCCAGCAGGTTAGCGGGGCCAAATGTGTCGGTGCTTTAAGTACCGTGCTCTGAGTGACAGCCTGAGACCAGTCCAGACGCAGCTGATCATTCAGGTCAGTGTTCAACAGCGGGCGCAAATCGTGAACACCGGAGATAGAAACGGTTTTGACGATCCGGCTCTGCACTCGCTTTGACAGCGGGCTGTCATCGCAGAGCATGCTAGTGACTAAGTGTCCACCGGCCGAGTGACCCGTCAGACGAATCTCACCGTCAATTTTTAGCGCTGCACAACTGATAGCTTCCCCAATCTCTAATACTATGTCAGCGATTGTCGCCTCGGGGCAAAGTGTGTAAGAGGGCATAGCGACTGCGTAACCGGCCTCTAAACTGCCCTTGGCGAAATGCGACCAGGAGCTTTTGTCAAACCTCATCCAGTAGCCGCCGTGAACAAAGACGACTAGCCCTTTGGGGGTGGATTCGGGTAAAAATAAATCCAGTTTATTGCGCGCCTTTGGGCCGTAGCTGATATTCAACTGCGCCCGATCAAGCGCCAGCATCTGAGTTCTAAATGTGCTGGCAGTGTTTTCCCAGAGCGTAATGTAGCTCTGGGCATTGGCAATGTGACTGGCGTTAGCATAGGCATCACTCCAATCACTAATTGGATATATCGCAGTATCTGTCATTATGTGAACGCCTGTATTCCAGTTTGTGCACGTCCCAGAATCAGGGCGTGAATGTCGTGAGTTCCCTCGTAAGTATTCACCGCCTCTAAGTTCATCATGTGGCGAATAACCCCGTATTCATCACTGACGCCGTTACCGCCGTGCATGTCGCGGGCGATGCGGGCTATTTCCAGGGATTTACCGCAGTTGTTGCGCTTCATCAGCGAGATCAACTCGGCGCTGACATTGCCTGCATCCATTAAGCGTCCCATCTGCAGGGCGCCCTGTAGACCTAAGCTAATTTCAGTTTGCATGTCGGCGAGCTTTTTCTGGATCAGCTGGTTGGCAGCCAGTGGCTTGCCAAACTGCTTGCGATCTAGTGTGTAAGTGCGGGCCTTGTGCCAGCAATCTTCTGCGGCACCGATTGAGCCCCAGGCAATTCCGTAACGGGCTTTGTTAAGGCAGCCGAAGGGGCCGGCCAGTCCTGCGACATTAGGCAGCAAGTTTTCATCCGGGACAAAGACTTCATCCATCATTATCATGCCGGTAATCGAGGCGCGCAGGGAAAATTTTCCTTCGATTTTAGGGGCTACCAGGCCTTTCATGCCCTTGTCTAAAATAAAGCCTTTGATCTTGTTGTCGTGTTCATCCGACTTGGCCCAGACTATAAATACATCGGCAATAGGTGAGTTAGTGATCCAGTTTTTGGAGCCACTTAGCAGATATCCACCCTCGACCTTTTTAGCCCGGGTTAACATGCCAGAAGGGTCTGAACCGTGGTCCGGTTCAGTGAGACCAAAGCAGCCAATCCACTCACCAGTGGCCAGTTTGGGCAGGTATTTCTGCCGCTGCTGCTCAGTACCATAAGCGTAGATAGGGTGCATAACCAGTGAAGACTGCACGCTCATCGCCGAGCGGTAGCCAGAATCAACCCGCTCTACTTCGCGGGCGACTAAGCCGTATGAAACATAAGAGAGGCCGGCACAGCCGTACTCTTCAGGTAAGGTCATGCCGAGCATACCCAGCTCACCGAATTCAGTCATAATTTCCGGGTGGAAAATTTCGTGGCGATTCGCCTCCAGAACCCGGGAGGCAAGTTTATCCTGACAGTAAGCATTGGCGGCGTCTCTGACCATACGCTCTTCATCATTAAGCTGGGCATCCAGTAAAAATATATCTTGCCACTGCGGGGCTGCAGGTTTAGCTCTGGCTTGTTCCGGGGTCATCATTTTCTCCTGGCCTGATACGGCGCACCTATAAATACAAGGGTCAAATCACCGTTCTTAGTGGCTGATCTGACTCTATCAATAGAGTTTCTTGGCTATAGATTCTTCTTGTGAAGATGCAGATCAGTCACAGCTGGCTCTGACTTAATTGACATCCTGGCAATTTATTTAAGCTTAAATCTTATGGCGAAAAATCAGCTTAAGCTCAAATATAGGATCCATCCTGACATAAGCAGCAGGGGATTTCTACGCCTGTTTAGAATAAAGTTTATATTTAAAGCTTTAAGCTTGAAATAAATTTTAAAGCGAGGCAATATAGCTCTATAACAAGTGTCGCCAATTGACTAAAAATGCTTACTCGCAACAGACTCTCTTCAGTTTGGCTGGGTATGTATTAACGACTGGGACACCGTGGTACAGAATACCTGTGGCGTTAGTTGCAGGCAATGACACAGAGGAACATGCGATCAAGTCCAAAACGCCTCTGTAAGCCCCAAAGGGCTGGCTTATAAACGGCTAACTACTTTGTCAGTCAGCTTGGAAAGGACTCGTCATTCCGCTGCGCTGCCGATCCGGTATCTGCGTGCCCCTGTTTATGGGTATTAGCCGTTTTTAAGCCCGCAGAGAAGATGTTGGACTTAATTGCATGTTCCATAGAGTACAAGGGGAAAAAATAATGAAAATAGCATGTTTAGGTGGTGGTCCCGCCGGTTTATATTTTGCCATCAGTATGAAACTGCGCGATCCCTCGCATCAGATTACTGTGATCGAGCGCAACAAACCGGACAATACTTTTGGCTGGGGAGTGGTTTTCTCCGATGAGACTTTAGACAACTTTGCCCTTAATGATGCTAAAAGCGCCGCAGATATTCGCCAGCACTTCGCCTACTGGGATGATATTGCGGTAGTACACGACGGCCATCGCACTGTCTCTACTGGTCACGGTTTTTGCGGGATTGGTCGCAAGCAGTTACTGATATTGTTGCAACAGCGCGCTGCTGAACTGGGGGTTGAGTTGTGCTTTGAAACGGAAGTGGAAGATGTGGCCCAGTATCAGCAAGATTATGACCTGGTGATTGCCTGTGACGGCTTGCGCTCTAAAGTACGCACTAAATATGAGCAGCACTTTAAGCCGGACATCGATGTACGCAACTGCAAATTTATCTGGTTTGGCACTAAGCAAAAGTTTGACGGCGCCTTTACCTTTATTTTTGAGCCTACCGACAAGGGCTGGCTCTGGGCTCACGCCTACCAATTTGACGATGAATACGCGACATTTATTGTCGAGTGCAGTGCTGATACTTACGATAACTGGGGTTTTGAAGACATGACCCAGGATGAGTCTATTGCCACTTGTGAGCAGATTTTTGCCAAACATTTATCGGGTCAGAATCTACTCACCAATGCCCGACATGTGCGCGGCTCGGCCTGGATCAATTTTCCGAGAGTGCTCTGCGAGCGCTGGTCTCATGAAAACGTGGTGCTGATGGGTGATGCTGCAGCCACCGCGCATTTTTCCATCGGCTCAGGCACTAAATTGGCCATGGAGAGCGCAGTGGCTCTGGCTGAATACTTACACACTGAAGAGTCAATGTCGGCGGCTTTCGCAAAGTATGAAGATGCGCGTCGCCTGGAAGTATTAAAACTGCAATCCGCTGCCCGCAACTCACTGGAGTGGTTTGAAGATGTTGAGCGCTACTTAGGCTTAGATCCAGTGCAGTTTAACTATTCACTGCTGACCCGCTCGCAGCGAATCAGCCATGAAAACTTGCGCTTGCGTGACCCTAAGTGGTTGGAAAGCGCCGAGCAGTGGTTCAGATGTAAAGATGAATATTGCTCAACCGACAGTCCAGTGCGCGCCCCTATGTTTACCCCTTACAAGTTGCGCGAACTGGAACTGATCAACCGGGTAGTGGTATCACCAATGGCACAGTATAAAGCTGTCGATGGCTGCCCCACAGACTGGCACTTAGTGCACTACGGCTCGCTGGCAAAAGGGGGTGCCGGGCTTGTGTATGTCGAGATGACTTGTATCAGTCCCAGCGGGCGTATTACTCCCGGCTGCCCGGGTCTATACAATGACCAGCAGCAGCAAGCCTGGAAGCGCATCACCGATTTTGTGCACGCGGAATCAGCGGCAAAAATTTGTGCACAAATAGGACATTCCGGGGCTAAAGGCTCCACCCAACTGGGTTGGGAAACTATGGATGCACCCCTCACTGAGGAGTCCTCAGAGGCCAACTGGCCGCTAATTTCCGCATCTGATATTGGCTGGTCTGCAGATAACCAAAAGCCAACGCCGATGGACAGACAGTGCATGGACGAGATTACCCAGCAGTTTGTTGACTCGGCAAAAATGGCTGTGGCGGCGGGCTTTGATATGCTTGAACTGCACTGTGCGCACGGTTATTTACTGTCCTCTTTTATCAGTCCAATGAGTAACAACCGCACGGATGAATACGGCGGTTCACTGCAAAATCGTATGCGTTATCCGCTGGAAGTCGTAGCGGCGATCCGCCAGATACTGCCACAAGATATGCCGCTGTCGGTGCGCATATCGGCTAATGATTGGGTCGGTGATAAAGGTGTTACCCCACAGGATGCAGTGCAAATAGCGCGTATGTTGCAAGAAGCCGGGGTCGATATCTGTGATGTTTCCTCTGGTCAGACTTCTAAGCAGGCACAGCCAGTGTATGGGCGCATGTACCAGACACCCTTCTCCGATCGCATTCGCAACGAGACCGGTATGGCAACTATGGCAGTAGGAAATATCTACCAGCCGGATCACGTAAACTCGATCTTGATGGCCGGGCGCGCTGATTTAGTCTGCCTGGCGAGGCCACATTTAGCAGATCCTTACTGGACTTTGCACGCCGCTATCTCGATTGGCGATCGCGGTATGGATTGGCCAAAACCCTATTTAGCCGGTCGCGATCAAATGGCCAGATTGGCCGAGCGCGACGAATCGATTTTAAAAGTCTGATTTGAAAATAATGATTGAGAACAGCAAAACGCTTTATTACACCGCTCGCGAACAAATGGCCAGATTGGCCGAGCCGGAGAATCGATTTTAAAAGTCTGATTTGAAAATAATGATTGAGAACAGCAAAACGCTTTATTACACCGCTCGCGAACAAATGGCCAGATTGTCCGAGCCGGAGAATCGATTTTAAAAGTCTGATTTGGAAATGATGATTGAGCTCTGTAGTAAAGTACTTATTTACCGGGGCAGAGATTAAATGCCCAGATTCGTCGAACCGGGGAATCTAATCGCAAACTGTGATTTGACGCTGAGCCGAAATAAATTTGTAAGCCTTAGCATCAACAGATGCCTAAGCTTAACTGTAAAATGAAGGATTAAACTTAAAGATGAATTCACTGCAAGCAAAGCATGTAATCATCACCGGAGGAGGCACAGGCGTCGGCAGTGCCATCGCCAGCGTCTTCGCAGCGGCGGGGGCCAAGGTGACTATTACCGGTCGCACTGAACAGCCGCTGCAGCAATTGGCCGCGCGTTTGCCCAACACTATCGCTATTTGCTCTGATGTCACCGACAGAGCCAGTGTCGAGCGCATGTTAGAACAGGCCAGAGCTGAGCATGGCCCGATAGCTATCGCCATTGCCAATGCAGGCGCCGTCGACAGTGTAGCTTTTAGCAAAATCAGCACCGATCAATGGCAGCAGTCACTGGATGTCAATTTAACCGGTACTTTTAACTTGTTTCAGGCAACTATGGCAGAGATGCAGAGCGCCGGTTGGGGGCGCTTTATTGCCATTGCATCAACCGCTGGCCTAAAAGGTTATGGCTATGTATCACATTACTGTGCCGCTAAGCACGCAGTGGTCGGCTTAGTGCGCTCGCTGGCTCTAGAGTGTGCCAGCAAAGGGCTGACAGCGAATGCGCTGTGCCCGGGATTTATTGAGACACCTATGTTAGATAGGTCAATTGAAAATATTATGCAAATGACTTCCATGGATCGCAGCCAGGCAAGAGCTGCACTGAATAAAGACAACCCCATGGGGCGCTTTATTCAGCCAGATGAAGTAGCGGACACTGCGCTGTTTTTATGCACAGCGGGCGCTGCTTCAATCAACGGCCAGTCGATTGCAATAAACGGAGGTGAGGCATGAGTGCCCCTATTCAAAACGATGGACAGCCAGCGCTGGAAAAGCAGCGTTTGCGGGTGTGGCTACGGCTGCTTAAAGTATCTCGCACCATAGAGGCGGAACTGCGCGAACGCTTGCGTCGCGAGTACAGCTCAACCTTGCCTAGATTCGACGTGCTCTCTGCTCTGCAGCGTGCACCTCAAGGCTTAAAGATGAGTCAGCTTTCATCGGTGTTGATGGTCTCCAATGGCAACGTCACCGGTATTATTGATCGGCATGTGAAAGACAGCTTAGTCGTGCGAGTGCCGGTAGGGGGAGACAAGCGGGCGATGATGGTCAAGTTGACCGAGCAGGGTGAGCGACACTTCAGTGAGATGGCCACCTCCCACAGCCAGTGGTTGAACGAGCTAATGCAAGATGTCGGGGCAGAAGATGCCGCGGTACTGCTGCAATTATTAGGCAATATTGATAGCCAGAGCGGAGCATAGCCAGTGACAGATTTAAGTCAATTTAAGCCAGAGCATTTCAACTGGGAGGTTAGCGATAAGATCGCGACCCTTTCTCTGAGTCGTCCTGAGCGCAAGAATCCGCTGACTTTTGAGAGCTATGCAGAAATACGCGATTTGTTTCGCGAATTGGCCTATAGCGAGACAATAGATGTAGTAGTGATACGTGCCAATGGCGGAAACTTCTGCTCTGGCGGTGATGTGCACGAGATCATCGGGCCCCTGGTTGCTATGGATATGAAGCAACTGCTGAAATTTACCCGCATGACCGGTGATTTAGTCAAGGCGATGTTGGCTTGTGGTAAACCTATTATCGCTGCAGTTGAAGGGGTGGCAGTCGGTGCCGGGGCCATTATGGCGATGGCCAGTGACATGCGCATCGCCACCCGTGATGCTAAAACTGCGTTTCTGTTTACCCGGGTGGGGCTGGCCGGATGTGATATGGGCGCTTGCGCCATGTTGCCGCGAATTATCGGCCAGAGTCGCGCCGCCGATTTACTCTACACCGGTCGCAGTATGTCCGCAGAAGAGGGCGAGCGCTGGGGTTTTTACAGCCGCATAGTCGCCGGGGATGAGATTGCCGCCACAGCTCAGGATATGGCGCAACGGATTGCCAGTGGTCCCAACTTCGCCCATATGATGACCAAGACTCAGCTCAACCACGAGTGGAATATGAGTATAGATCAGGCCATCGAAGCAGAAGCTCAGGCTCAGGCTATTTGCATGCAAAGCGAAGATTTTGCACGTGCTTATCATGCTTTTGTCGCTAAAACGCGGCCTGAGTTTAAGGGCGATTAAATAGATTCCCAGGTTGCGTGTCGAGAGAAAGATCATGTTGTGGCTGAACATATGCTGCGGCCACAACATGCTTTGCTCGCCAGCGCGCACTCATTATATAAAGGCGAATAAATTCAGAGGCTAGGGTGTATGTATAGAGATCAATCATTTTTGGACTGGCCTTTTTTTGAGGACAAGCACCGTTTATTGGCAGCGGAGCTGGAGAGCTGGTGCCAGCAAAACTTGCCGGTTGATCACAGTGATGTGGATGCCGCTTGCATCGACTTAGTGGCCAAACTGGGCAGTGATGGCTGGCTGCAACACAGTGCTATTGATGGCAGTGGTCAGCCACTAGATGTGCGCAGCTTGTGCCTGATTCGTGAGACCTTGGCGCGCTACGATGCACTGGCCGACTTCGCCTTTGCCATGCAGGGATTGGGTACAGGTGCAATCAGCTTGTTCGGTACAGTCGATCAGCAGCAGTGGCTGCAACAGACCCGCGCCGGGATGACGCTGTCGGCCTTTGCTTTGACTGAAGCGCAGTCGGGTTCAGATGTCGCCAACATTACTTTGAGCGCAATCAGAGATGGTGATGACTATTTACTCAATGGTGAAAAAACCTGGATCTCCAACGGCGGCATCGCTGGACTATACTGTGTATTTGCCCGTACCGCTGATACTGGCGCCAAGGGCCTATCGGCTTTTATTGTCAGCGCTGATACTGAGGGTTTCAGTATTGCCGAGCGTTTGCATACGATAGCCCCGCACCCACTGGCGCGGCTAAAATTTGATAATGTCCGCATTGGCGCCAGTAACAGAATTGGCGCTGAGGGCGAGGGCTTTAAAATTGCCATGTCGGTACTGGATGTATTCAGATCAACCGTCGGCGCGGCGGCTCTGGGTTTTGCCAGAAGGGCCTTGGCGGAAAGCGTCGCCCGGGTTAAATCCCGTGAACTGTTTGGCAATCCACTGATCGAGCTGCAAATGGTGCAGGGACATATCGCCGATATGGCCCTGGATGTCGACGCGGCGGCGCTGTTGGTATATCGCGCAGCCTGGACTAAAGACAGCGGCGCCAGCCGGGTCACCAGAGAGGCGGCGATGGCCAAATTGTACGCCACTGACAACGCGCAGAAAGTCATTGACGCTGCAGTGCAATTGCACGGTGGCGACGGGGTGCGCAGCGGGACTGTAGTAGAAACACTGTACCGGGATATTCGCGCACTACGCATTTATGAGGGGGCGTCCGACGTACAAAAAATTATTATTGCTCGCCAGGTAATTATCAGTAGCGAGTAAAGATTTTTGTCCACAGCTGTTGCAACTCGCGGCGGCAATCGGGCTGACAATTAAAACCCTCGATAAATCTAAAAACAGGGAAATAGCCATGCAAACAACCTTAAAACCTAGTGCGCATATAGACACTTTTAGCCGGGATAACTTGCCGGCAGCAGAGCTGTGGCCGGAATTGAATACCGATAAGTTCAGCTACCCGGATCAGTTGAATGTCGCCTGGGAGCTAACCGATAAGATGGTACAGCAGGGCTTCGGGGATCATACTGCACTGATCGGCAATGGTCGGCGCCGTACCTACAAAGAGCTGACTGACTGGTCAAATAAACTGGCACACGCACTGGTTGAAGAGTACGGCGTTAAACCTGGTAACAGAGTACTGATTCGCTCAGCCAACAATCCGGCGATGGTCGCCTGCTGGTTGGCAGCGACTAAAGCCGGGGCGGTGGTGGTCAACACTATGCCGATGATTCGCGCGGGTGAAATCAGCAAGATTGTCGATAAAGCAGAAGTCAGTATTGCCTTGTGTGACACCCGCTTGATGGATGAATTAGTACAGTGTGCTAAAGACAGTAAGTTCCTGAAAAACGTCATAGGTTTTGATGGTACGGCTAACTTTGATGCCGAGCTGGACCGCATCGCCCTGAACAAGTCCGTGATATTCGAGACAGTAGCGACCAGCAGTGACGATGTCGCCCTGCTGGGCTTTACCTCCGGTACTACCGGTGAGCCCAAGGCGACTATGCATTTTCATCGTGACCTTTTATACATTGCCGATGGCTACGCTAAAGAAGTGTTAAATGTAACCAGCGATGATGTATTTGTCGGCTCACCGCCGATTGCCTTTACTTTCGGTTTGGGTGGTCTGGCGATTTTCCCACTGCGCTTTGGGGCAGCGGCGACACTGCTGGAAAAAGCCACTCCTGCGGACATGATAGAAATAATCGAAACTTATAAAGCCACTGTTAGCTTTACCGCCCCCACCGCTTATCGGGCAATGCTGGCGGCGATGGATCAGGGGGCTGATTTGTCTTCACTGCGGGTGGCAATTTCCGCTGGTGAGACACTGCCTCAAGCTATTTATGATGAGTGGAATGAGAAGACCGGAAAGCCTATTTTAGATGGTATAGGTGCCACGGAGATGTTACATATCTTTATCACTAACCACCTTGACGATCGCAAGGCACATTGTACGGGTAAAGTAGTCGCAGGCTATCAGGCCAAAGTGGTTGATGGACAAATGCGTGAACTACCCAGGGGTGAAGTGGGTAACTTGATAGTAAAAGGGCCTACCGGTTGCCGCTATCTGGCAGATGATCGCCAGAGTATCTATGTACGAGACGGTTGGAATGTCACCGGCGATGCTTTTTATCAGGATGAAGACGATTTTTTCCACTTTGCCGCCAGAGCCGACGATATGATTATTTCCTCGGGCTACAACATTGCCGGGCCGGAAGTCGAAGCCAGCTTGCTATTGCACGCGGATGTGTCCGAGTGTGCAGTGATAGGTATCGCGGATGAAGCGCGCGGGCAAATAGTCTGTGCCTATGTAGTGGTTAAAGAGGGCGTAGAGTGCAGCGATGAGACCGTGAAACTGCTTAAAGACCACGTCAAGGCGACCATCGCCCCTTACAAATACCCAAGGGAAGTGCGATTTATCGCCGAGCTGCCAAAGACAGCCACAGGTAAAATTCAGCGTTTCCAGTTAAAAAAATAATAGAAGTAGAGAGATTTCCAGTGACCGATTTAAACAGATTATTTGCAGCAACCAAACAGGCCTTTGACTTACCAAAGGGCGTTATTTACTTAGACGGCAACTCATTGGGGCCAATGACCCATGCATCGCGGGCCCGGCTCGTTGATGAAATGGATAATCAGTGGTCTCAGAAACTGATCCGCGGCTGGAACGAATCTGGCTGGTACCATTTGTCACAGACCGTAGGTGATAAAATTGCCGCTTTAATAGGAGCACCTAAAGGCACAGTGACAACTGCTGACAATACCAGCATCAATGTGCACAAAGTATTGTCAGCCGCCCTAGCGATGAATCCAGGGCGTAAAGTGATACTTTCCGACAGCGGAAACTTCCCTACCGACTTGTATGTCGCCCAGGGAGTTATTGCAGGACTAGACGACGGTTACGAGCTTAAAGTTGTAACACCTGAGCAAGTATTTGACGCTATTGATGAGAGCGTTGCAGTTGTGATGATCACTCAGGTTGATTACTGCACCGGCCGACTGCATGACATGGCATCAATCACGGAACGCGCCCGGGTAAAAGGCGTTAAAACTATCTGGGATCTATGTCACAGTGCCGGCGCCATGGCGATTCAATTGGATGACTTAAAGGTCGATTTTGCGGTGGGTTGCGGTTACAAATATTTCAACGGTGGCCCGGGAGCTCCGGCGTTTTTATACGTACGTGAACAGCATATCAACAATATTCAACCGGTGCTGACCGGCTGGATGGGGCATGAGAGTCCATTTTCTTTTGATCGACAATACACCCCTATGCAGGGAATTGGACGGATGCGGGTCGGCACCCCTTCAGTATTGGGATTAGCCAGCTTGGATGCGGCGCTGGATGTTTGGCAGGGTGTCACTATGCAACAAGTGCGTGCACGTAGCATCGAGTTGTCTGAGTTGTTCATGGATGAAGTCGCCAAGCGCTGCCCAGAGTTAGAGTTGGCATCGCCCACTGATGCATCCCAGCGTGGCTCGCAAGTGTCCTATCGGTTCCATGAGGGATACGCGGTAGTGCAAGCGCTGATTGATCAGGGAGTGGTAGGAGATTTCAGGATGCCTAATATAGTGCGCTTTGGTATAACCCCACTGTACTTAGATGAAGCAGACATCATTAAAGCGGCAGAAATTATTGGCGATGTGATGACCAACAAACGCTGGGATTGCGATAAATTTAAAGCCGTGCAGGCAGTGACCTAGGACACACAGAGAATATCGAAGCAGCTCTCTTAGCGCTTATGATAGTTAGAGAGTTTTAGTGTGTATAACAAATTATAAGCTTTGCAGGTTGCTTCTCAGTGAAGCTTTTAAAACGAAAATTACTACGGATACAAACAATGAAATTATTACATCCTCAGGGCTGGAAGCCGGCTTTAGGTTACGCCAATGGAATACTTGCCAGTGGCCAGACTGTATATGTTGGTGGTCAGATAGGTTGGACCGCCGATCAAGAATTTGTCACTGACGATTTTGTAGGGCAGTGCCTGCAGGCGATGCAAAATATTGAAGCGGTACTCAAAGAAGCCGGAGCCACACCACAAAATGTGGTGCGCTTAACGTGGTACGTGACCGACAAGCAAGAGTATATAAATAGCCAAAAAGAGTTAGGTGCTGCCTACCGCTCAGTTTTTGGCAAGCACTTCCCAGCCATGACTATGGTGCAAGTAGCCGACCTGATTGAAGATCGAGCTAAGGTTGAGATTGAAGCTACGGCGGTTATATAGGATCAGTCGTCAGTCGTCAGTCGTCAGTCGTAAGTATAAAGAAGGCAGCTGTGTAGTTGCCTTTTGCGATGATAAAGAGGCTAAAGATAAACACTCTGCATTGATGCTGGGTATTTAGGGTATCAGGGTCATCTATTAAACTGGCATCACTTTATCTAGCCACACTCTGGCTTGTTGTTCAGTGTCGAAATAACTGTGGGCTATGTCAGAACTGCGGTAAATTTCTGATACTTGATATTCAATGGCGAAGCGTGCGGTATTTTCTATCAACACTATGGCAGAGGTATAAAGGCCGGACATCTTTCTGCAGCGGACTGATTTGAACATCAATTTTTCAGCATCAGGGGTAAATGAACGGTCTTGGTGCATGATAATTATTTGCGCCCAGGGGGCCTGCATTTCCTTTACTGCATGCTCCATATTTAAGGTGTAGCGAGTAGCGAGTAGCAAGTCGCAAGTTGGAAGTCGCAAGTTGGAAGTTGGAAGTAGTGAGTTGCTGTTATTAAAATTATACTTCTCGGCTGAGCCATTTGCTGTTAGTTACGTTGAATTGTTTGGCTTTAAAGAGTGCTTGAGAGGCCTGGTTATCTATATCTGTCATTCCATAAATGGCAGTGATGTCATTTTCCTCAGCCCAGCTTGTTAGATGATTGAGCATTAGAGTCGCTACGCCTTTTCCCCGGTAAGCAGGTGCTACCTGAATTTCATTGATCCAGATATAGTCTCCAACACTTTCAATACCGCTGCAGAGATTGAGAAATATAGTCGCTACTGCAATATCATGCTCTTTAGCCAGGAAGAAACAAGCGCGCGACTCTGCTTTCAGGGCATTAACGATAGCGGATTGAATGGCGCGAGGGCTTTTTTGTGAACCAATATCGCGCATTTGCTGTTGCATTAAATTGATTAGCAGTGGCAGTTCTGCAGAGTTTGGATTGTCTATTCGTATTATGTGCATCACTTTTCCGGCAGTTTTTTGGCAATACAGATTTGTACTCTCTATGTTATAGGCCATCTTCACTGCAAACAGTCATTGCTAGGCCACACCATGACCTTTCGATGCGACCCAAATCCTGTACCACTGTTCGTGAGTCATGTTAAAAGCCAGTGAATCAACTGCTGATTGAACGCGATCTATCTTGCCACTGCCGATTATAGCCACAGGTTTGGCAGGTAGTTTTCTAACCCATGCATACACAACCTGGTCCATTGACTGAGCGTTAATCTCATCCATCACTTCGGTTAATACTGTTCTTAAGCGAAAATTCTTATCGGTATTTTCTTTGAACATGCGTCCACCGGCCATCAGTGACCAGGCCATAGGGCGTGCTCTTAAGCGCTGTGCCTGCTCTAGTGTGCCATCTTCTAAAGACTCTAAATTGACCGGATTGATTTCGATTTGGTTGGTGACCAGCGGTTGCTCCAGTCTGGACTGAAGTAGTTCGAACTGTGCAACGGTAAAATTAGAAACGCCAAAGTGCCGAACTTTGCCCTGTTTTTGCAACGTTTTGAAAGTATCCGCGACTTCATCGGCATCCATCAGCAGATCGGGGCGATGCATTAATAAAATATCGATATAATCTGTTTGCAGTCTTTTTAGGGAGCTATCCACAGATGCCATAATACTGGCATTGTCACTGTTATAATGTGCAGTCACTGACTGGGTATGCTGGGCCTGGATAATGCCAAATTTTGTGATCAGCTGCATATCCTGGCGCAAGCTAGGTTGCAGTTTAAGCGCGTTACCAAATACTTCTTCACAGGCGGGGTCACCGTAAACATGGGCATGATCTATGCTAGTTATTCCCAGGTCCATGTGCGCTTTGATAAAACTGAGTAGCGATTGGCGATCGACTTCCCAGTCGGTCATCCGGTAATAGCCCTGAACTAATTCAGAAACTTTAATGCCATTTGCTACTAATTCGACCTTATTGACCATTATATTCTCCATAAAATAATGCCGATAAATATACTAAATCTAGTTCATATCAAGTTTTGTGCAACTGTTGTTAACTATCAAGCCATTAGAAGGTCTGCCAATAACCCCTGAGCTTTCTCTGTGGGTTGCGAAATAATCAGGTGCACAGTGTACTTGATAGTCGCTTGGCTTTGTTAAGTTGTTGATTGATTGTAACCCCTGCCAACTGAGCGGTTGATTAAGGGAGAGCGGAAAAGCCCTGAATGGTGTTTTTGCAGTGCAGGAATATGTCGGGTTAGATTGATTGTTGTTGTAATTAGTTATTTGTTTATGTGAACCATGTTTGTGAGTTGTGTGTGTCTTCAGTTTCAGCGTAGGTGAAAACAATCATCATAGAGGGGACTTATTGAGACCCTTGAAATTTGTAGCCGTTGATGGGATAGCCAAGTACTTGCTGCATTTTAGTGCTAAGGCCGATGGCCTGGGAAAAGTTTTTCCTGTTGAAGAAAAATGGCTGTGTGTTAAATACTACGCTTTTGGGTTCTCTAATACTGCAACGGTTAGGGTATTCACCCGATAACCTAGTTGATTAAAATAGTCAGACAAAGCAAAGGCGATTTTTTTTGCGATCAGGGAAATAATAAATGTCAATTTGGTAAGACTCTGGGTGTTTCCGGCATAAATATCAGCTTTTTCGCCGCCTCTTCTTAGCTTAATGCGAAAGTCAAAAATGGTAATGCCTAATGAAACCACAATACCAATACCAATACCAATACCAATACCAATAGCCATTGATGTTTTGTTTGAGCGGGATTGTTTAAATGTGCCATTGGATCATTGCCTGTAAATTTACTAGAAAAGTTATTTTGTGTTTTTAAGGGTGTAGAAACTTTGTAACTATCTGAAAATTAGTAGTAAATACTTTGCAATTCATCGCATTTAA
This sequence comes from Oceanospirillaceae bacterium, assembly GCA_013215505.1. Taxonomy (GTDB): domain Bacteria; phylum Pseudomonadota; class Gammaproteobacteria; order Pseudomonadales; family Balneatricaceae; genus Rs1. The sequence goes on along the minus strand of JABSQZ010000010.1, from coordinate 115,386 downwards.
CTTACACCTTCTGTAGATCTATGCCAAGGGAAAGGACTTTTGAGTAGTTTGAACTTCTGCAAGGTTGCTAATTCTAGATCAGAGCATACATTGGCCTGCAGCTGCTAAACTTACCTAAATGTTAACGGTTATAAGAGATGTTTTATGACATTATCCAATACTGCTATCTGTTTAGTATTATCGACACTGCTGGTCGTACCCGCTGAAGCAAAAAAAGGCCAATCGGATAAAGCAGATAAATCTGAGCGTGCAGAAAAATCAGATAAGTCCAATAAGCCAAACAAATCAGCTAAGGCCAGGAAAAATTATGGCAGTACTAAGCCCAAAGCATTACCTGCTGGGTTAAAGAAGAAGTTAGAGCGCGGCGAAACTTTGCCACCCGGATGGCAGACAAAATTGGCTGCAGGTCAGGTTATAGGTACTGCAATACTGTCTAATGCTGACTCAATAAGTCCAGTCGCGGAAGATGGATCAGTGCTGGTGGATATTCAGGGGATAAAATTAAAAATAGACAGAGAATCTAATCAGTTACTTGAACTATTAACTGACCAATAGACGATCAAGTTGGCCATGTTATTCATAGGGGGATCTAATTTATCGGCAATACATCAGTGTTGACTGAAAGCTTTTTCAGCTGAATTACTATCAAGTGCCAATTTATTAGGATGACTGACTATAATTGTCTATCAATAATTGTATTTTTTGTGCTGCTTTAGCGCGAATAGAATCATCCTCAGCACCGTTAAATGCTGCCATGGCATCTCTGCCAATTTCAATTGGCGGATAACCGGAGCTGATCAAATTAGCTATTTTCTCTGCAGTCTGACTGGCTTCATTTTCTGATAATCCATTGATCGTTTCTAATATCACTGGAAATAATTCAGTGGCATCTTCGATACTGATATCGAATTGCTGCGCGGCCTGACTGAATGCACCGAACTGAAACCCCACTAACAGAAAGAATTTATCCAGAGACATGTTTTCAGCAAAGTCCTGAGGTAAAAAACCGTTGCAAATTTTTAAAAAGTCGAAGCACATATGCAGCGCATCCTGGATATCTTTATCTTTGAGTTTTTCAGGCATAGCGCTATCTCCGGTTTTTCGGGGTAAATATTCATCTGCAAAATATTCACATTGGAGCGGGTTTTATTCTGTAAAAAATGTGTTTCGAGTTACCTGATAGTGACTGGGTACTTCCAAAACCCATAATTAAATTCTAGTCTGTTTTTCAGTAAACAGGCTGCAAAAGAGCAGATATGCTAAGGAATATCAGTCATTAAAAATGCTTAGAGCCTGTAATTACTACAACAGCACAAAAGCAATGACTAATATCAGTGAAAGTTATATGACTTAGCTCTTTGCTAAACAAGTATTGGAGCTCGCAGAGAAGGTAGCGGGTTTATGTGTTTTTTCCTTTAATTATGGGTTCAACTTCATCTTAGTCTCAATATTTTTGAACCATGCATACATAGGCTCAGTAGCGGCGTTATCCAGGTTAGGTGCCTGACGATTTGCCCTTAAGTCGGCTAAATGTACAGTGCGCATCTCTACGCTATAGCGGGTGGCGTCACTGCTATTGGGTACGCTGGCGTGCAATTGGGCGCTGGCAAAATTCAGTACATCACCGGGCTCAATCAGCAGCTTGATGACAGCGCTTTCATCCACCTTTGCCGTTGGACTTGGGGCGCTGGGGTAGGCTACTGCGCGTTCAGTTTTAGTTTGTGCACGGCTGGCTAAAAAGTCTCTAAAGCTCCAGCTATGGGTATTGTTGGCGATGGCTTGTTGCCAGTAAGTGGGATAGATGGCAATTGTGCGATCGCTGGTTAAAGGATATATAGGTGCCCACCAGTTTTGCTGGCAATGGATGTTGCTGCCCCAAGTGTCTCGGTGGTGGCCAATGGCCGCCCGATGGGCCCCAGTGTGACTGTTGGAAAATGGCACCACTCGCAGCGGAAAGTGATCATAGTAACAATTATGGGTTTTTACACCGCACTGGCGTAATACTTGAAAGAATAGCTGACGGGCTTTTACATCTGTTCTAAAACGGGTTTGCGCCGCACCGCTCGCTTGTAAAAATTGCTCCGCGGTTAAATGTTGCTGGGCTATAGTAGGTTCCAGATCAGCGAGTTCGGCCCGCAGTATTGATCTTGTGTAGTCGATCAATTCCAGCATTGAACTGCGCTGCCGATAGACCAGTAAATGCCCGGAAAACAACAATTTTGCCCGTTGTCGATCATCTATAGCGCGATCTAAATGGATGATTTTCAAAATGCGTTCCAGATGCCTGGCAATAGACTAACCAGTTCTTTTAAAGGGGTATTAAGGAGTAGAAAGTAGCAGTATAGCCACTGGAAAAATACCATTAATATACAGTTTTAAACATTTTCATAGGCACAGCCCTTAGTGACACATCTAGGTAAACCACCGTTTTATTGGGGCAGCCTTTGCAAAAAAGATTGTTTGACTGCATTGACGCGTTTGCGGTTAACCCCAAAATCACTGGTGCCTACTCTTGATGCCGAGCGAAAATGTATCAACCGTTGCTCAGTATCAAGCCTGACTTCAAAGTCATCGACAAAGCGGAATATCAACGAGGTAAAAGTGGCGGCGATGTAATGATCTTTTTGCGTTGTGACTTCGCCACCAAGCTCGGAAATTATCTCCGCTACCGTAGACATGGCATCGCGACTTGGGTGGTTGGATATATTAAGGGCAGCGATAAAATTCTCGGCATCGGTTTCACTCTCGCTTTCAGAGTAAACACAGTTTGGTTTGTTCGGGCAGGGCTGTAACTTGCCCTCAGCCATGCCTAAAGCTACTCGAGTTTGAGAGCTGCATCCAAGGGATAAAAACGTACTGGATATTAGAATGATGAGCGCCGAAACAGAAATTAATGACTTTTTCATGTTAAATCCTTTTAAGTCTGGTAGCTGTTGTTGGATTTGAAAATTCTTTAAATTAATTGGAATATAACGACCCCTTGCTGCGTAGTCTATATTACAAACTGAACTTATTGAAAGGATATAAATATGAACTACACCACAGCACTTATACTCAGCGTCATGCTGACTAGCTCAACAGCCGCAGTTGCCGCTACATCTGCCGCTCATATGCACGTGGGTCACGTCAGTAGCAGCTGGGGCGATACGCCAAACAAAATAGGCCTGTTAGCAACGGCTAACAAAGAAGCGGAAATCGCTGTGCTGCATGCCTCACTGGCTTTAAAACAGCAAGATAATTTAAAGTGGATGAAAACTCACACCACCCATGTCAAACATGCTTTAGATGGACAGGGGAAAGGACCAGGGTTAGGTTATGGGGTGGTTAAAGCCAGCGCTGGAGTGGCTATGCATATCTCTCTTGCAGCAGCATCCAAGGGTGCCAGTGAAAATGTGAAACTGCACAGTGTCCATATAGCCACTAGTGCCAATAACACTGAAGCAGTGGCGCAGCAGATGCTGGCGTTAACGGTTAAAATAGCAGCGGCAAATTCTGCAAAAAAAGCGGCTGAGATGCTGGTTGAATTAAACCGATTGGCCAAGCTATTATCCCAGGGGCTAGATGCAAATAAAGACGGATCTATCACTTGGATTAAAGGGGAGGGTGGACTTAGCCATTCCAACAAGCACTTAACTTTTTTACGTAAAGGCGAAAATATCTAAATGGCGAATTGGCAAGCCATCAGCGCAGAGAGTCCGGCTCTGCGTCGCTATGTCAGATCACTGTTGCAAGACAGCGATCTGGCAAACGATCGAGTGCAGGCTAGCTTAGGGAAAATGCGATTAAGTCCGATATCGTCTCTGCGGGCTCTAAAGTGATCAGATATGCGGCAGTCAACGCAGCGCAATGGAGTCGCCCTTTCCAAGTTGACTAACAAGGCTTCCGCGTCCTGCTATCGTCCTTTACCTACGTCCATGTAGGCAAAGCAGATGATCGCTTTAGATCCCGCCCGTAGGGGCAGAGCATCCCGATCTCGTTGTTATCAACTCTCGACAGGCACCCAGCATGCCTGTAGTTATCATACCCTTTGGGTGCGATGCCTAGATCTCAGAATGCTCTGAATGCCAAAGGCGCACCGGACTTGATCGCATGTTCCTTAGTCAAGGCGGCCAATAAATGGTCGTTTTTCACTAGGGGTAAGGTTTCGCGTCCCTGGTTGTTTAAAATAATGCACAATCAGTTTGTTTAGATTGCATCTTTAATTCTAAAAACGATAGTGAACTTCGTGACTAGACAGTTAAGGTAATTTTACCCACCGCCTTTCCCGATTCTAAGCGCGCATGAGCATCAGCGACCTGCCAAATCGTAAAATCTGATTCGTCAATCAGCGGCTTGATCAGACCTTGATCAACCAGGGTAGCCACTTTCGTTAGAATTTCGCCATGGGAAGCACGATTAATACCCTCGACCATAGGAATAAGCATTAAGACACTGTGAAAACTCAGGCTCTTTAACGCTACCGGTAACACATTTTCGATAGGTAACGTCGTAGCAACAGCGCCGTTGAACCGAGCCGCTTCGAAACTTCGTTGGATATTTTCCCCGGCGACGGTATCAAAAATTGCATCAAAGCCTATGCCATCGGTATATTGCTTGACGTACTTCTCTACAGACTGCTCTGCCACATTCACCAAATTATCGGCTCCTAATGTCCCGGCTTGCTGCATATTTCTCGGCGTCGAAGTGGCAGTGACATTTGCACCAAAATATTTCGCGAGTTGAATTGCTATATGACCAACACCACCGGTTGCGCCATGGATGAGTACGTTATCACCGCTTTTAACCGCTAACTTATCGTGTAACGCTTCCCAAGCAGTGATAGAAACCAGAGGTAAAGCGGCCGCTTCCTTCATCGTTAAACTTGTTGGTTTTAGCGCCATCAAGTCTGCATCCACCAACATAAACTCGGCTAACGCACCGTCGATACCTGCGATTCCTCCGGCACAGCCATATACTTCATCTCCAACTGAAAACCGACTAACATCGTCGGCAGCCTCAATTACTATGCCCGCAACATCACCGTGCAATATTTTTGGTAGATTCGCCGACCAAGGTGTTTCACTTGAACGAAGCATCGTATCCAACGGGTTTACACTGGTCGCTTTTACCTCCACCACCATATGTCCCGCCTTGAGTGTGGGTTTCGCTTTTTTTTCTAGTTGAAAAACGTCACTTGTACCTAGTGTTTTAATAACCATTGCTTGCATGTTTATATCCTCAAATTGTTAGTGTGGCTATTCTAATCATTGCTTAATTGACCAGCAACAACCAAAAAAGCAAACTACTTTTGTCTTTTGTGCAATAATAAGCGACTGTTTTGTGGATATGTAGACCCAAGGAAAACCTGAATGAGCATGATCACCCGGCTACACTATTTTAATTGTGTGGTAGAGACCGGCAGTATTTCACAAGCAAGTCGCGTGTTTGATGTTCAGCCTTCTTCCATCTCGCGCCAATTAGCGACATTAGAAAAAGAGCTGGGGATCCGACTACTCAGCCGTACGACGAGGAATATAGGTTTAACCGAAGCAGGTATAACCTATTACCAATATTCCCAACGCATCGTCACTGAGCTTGATGAAGCCCACAGGGCTGTGAACGACTTACAGCAGAATCCGAAAGGTAGACTCAAAGTCAGCATGACCGTCGGATTTGGAGAGAGCTGCGTATTACCCCTTATTCCCTCATTTATTAAACAGTACCCTGAGGTAGACGTGGAATTAGAGCTCAGCGAGCGTGTTATCGATTTAGTGGAAGATAACGTCGATATTGCTATACGAAGTGGCCGCCTAACCGACTCGAATTTGATTGCACGTAAGCTTGCTAGCAATAACTTTTTACTTTGTGCAAGCCCGCAATACTTGGCAGAACACGGCTCACCAGATACTCCTCATACCTTGGCTGATTTCGATTGTATTCGCTATGGCTACAGCGGATGGCGAGAGTGGTATTTGCTGGGCAATAAACCAACAAAACTGCCGATTAAAAGCGGCCTAACAGTTAACTCGGTCAATGGTCAAAAGCAATTGCTATTGAACCATGCCGGCTTAGCTTTAATACCTCGATGGGCAGTAGAGCGCGAACTTAATAACGGCACATTAATACAGGTACTCGATGAGCATACCTTCAGCCCGTACGAAAGCATGAGTTCAACCTACGCCATCCATTTAAAACGAGACCTTATCTCACCAAAAATTCGCGTTTTTTTAGACTTTTTAAAAAAGCACATTGATGGTTAACGATGCGATTGTAATATCTTTAACTTCAATCGCACAATTCCTCTGCTGCAAAGTCGTGAGGCCCTAGTTTTCTAGACAGCTATTTTGTTCTCAAAACCCATTTAGTCAGGTTCTTTGAAAGGCTGCTAGGTGTCAGGCCCCGCAGCTTCCAAGCCAGCTTAACTAGCGTAAGAATGTGACTGGTAATGGACAGTGCAGCAACAGCGGAAATTTTATAGTGTCTCAACCTAGCATTATTCGAGATAATGTTATTATGGCGCACGATAGTATTGAACGTTTGATAGTATCTTGAAGTGTCGGGCTAACAATAGAACGTTTTCATAGGAATATGACTGAAAGCGTGTGATGGATAATTTAGGATAAAATGATGACGAACAAGATTAAGGGTCATGCCTGGCATGACGAAGACATAATTGATGTAGCCCATGAGAATGCAGATGACCCTACTCATGAAACCGTATACATAGATATGGGTGATCAAGGATCAACGATACTGAACAGAGCAGATGTAATCATGTTAGCTCAACAATTTGGTATAAAAGTAGTCGATGGATTCTCACCCCAGATACTGTCAGAGCAGCTAGATATGGTATACGACATAGCTAAAGAGGCTGGTCTAGATACGGATGGCATCAACAGTGTAGAAAATATCGTTGCTGATATAGAGAAGATGTTATCCAAAGGAGGGTTGTCATAATAAAAACTAGCTACTCGCCAATCTTTGTGCAGGCAATCAGTGGCGAGTGAGTGTGGTCGAGGAATAGAAATTCATATTAAACAACTCTACAAGTGCTAATTTGAGACATTCAAAACCCTGAACAGAAAAATAAAGTTGCATACGAGACTGCTTAAATTCTGCAACGTTATCAGACTATAAGGATTGACGGGGGCTATTCACGGCCAAAAGTGGTCATTGTTGATTTTAGGCAAGGATTAACTCTTCAGCAAATTTATGTTGTTCAAAATGCAGTAATTTGATCTCTAAATGACTGGTTTTTCGATGAGTTTTACAATCCATAGGTCCAATAAATTCACCTCGATACAGTAGAGGTAGGCTAAAGTAACCATAGTGACGCTTGACTGCGGGCACTTAGCATTCTATTTGATAGTCAAATTGAACAGGGCTTTGAGCTGTTGACGCTGGATGACACTGTTGTCGAGCGGTGAAAGAATTGACATGCGATTACTCAACTGCGGAGGGGATCGTTCGAGTTCAGCAGTTTCGATTGTAAATAACGACCACTGCTAATTTGTATTTGTCATAGCTGGCTTGAATTTGCGCACTCTAGAGTGAAAAACATGATGCTGTGCTCGTTCCACCACCTATAGGGTATCGATCTGTACATACCCTATAGGGTTAATCTCTTTACCTGCCCCTGGCAAACCCGTCCCATAGAGTTACGCTTGAAGTAAACCTTGTGCACAGAGGGCAAGTCGGCGCAAACCCGCGAGATCTTGCGGACGTTTGATTTCAATGATAGCCATTGTTGTCTAACGTCCTTGTAAGGCGTTCTTTTTACTTATCAGCCATTTCGATGAATGCTCCATGGGTCTCTCGATATGACGGTCGTTGTCGGATACGCGATACATAGGCAGCAACCTTAGGCGATGCATCGACCAACTTAAAGACCATTGAGAAGTCCAGCAGACCGCCAAAAACTACGTCGGCAGCGGTGAATTGCTCGCCAAGCGCCCAACCAGTTTCGGGAGTCATCGCCTCTATAGTTGCCAATACACGTGGCATATCCCCCCATCCAGCCGACGCGGGCTCGGGGTGCTCTAATCCAGAAGCTGTGAGTGAAAATGCTGGCTCAATTGTGTTACTTGTGACAAACAAATAGCGATAATAAGTCGCACGGTCAACGGAGCCTATTTCAGGTGCTAGCCTCTTTTGTGGAAACTTGTCAGCGAGGTATGCACAGATGGCAGCTACTTCCGTAACCACTATTCCATCATCCACAAGTACGGGTAGCTTGCCCATCGGATTGATTTTCCGAAAGTCCGACGAATTATTCTCGCCAGTAGTAAAGTCGATGAGGATTTGTTGGTGCTGAGCATCGAGCTCTTTGAGCATCCAGTCAGTGGTGACCGCCCTGCTCATTGGATTGTAGTAGTGCTTCATGTGTAGAGTTCCTGGTAGCGATATGGCGAAGTTGAAAGATGCATTGATTACTATGGACTATTTCCATTTAAAGTGGAATATTCCCACTGGTTTCAAGTATATGGTAAATTATGCCGTTATATGGCATATTAGATTAATGATAAATTCCAGCTTTGATCGACGCGCTGAGCGGCGTAACCGTCTCATCGGCCTGCTTCAATCTGAGGAGCACTGGAAGACCTCAGACTTACGCGAGCACCTGGGTATTAGCCAGCGTACTTTGATGCGTGAGTTGGCAGAGCTAAGGCATGCCGGTTATCCAATTGAGTCGGACAGGGGGCGTGGGGGAGGGATTCGATTGAATGGCAGGTGGGGAATTTCGCGCCTGAATTTAAACCATCAGGAGGTCGTTGAATTGATACTCTCGTTAGCGATTATGGAGTCCCTGCAATCACCACTACTCACTAGCAATCTGAAAGGTATCAGGCAGAAACTTTTCCAAGCCTTCCCTGAAAAGCAGCGCAACGCAGTCAGCAATCTTCGTAAACGTATAATGATTGGCGACAATGCGAAAGCAAATGTAATATCTAATTACACTACCCCGGCACAACAAATTTCCGAGAGCATAGCGGAATCATTTTTACGACAGAATTGCCTGGAGATCGAATACCAATCCGAGGCAGGGGGACGAACCCTTCGAGTGATTGAAGCGCAGTATATACTCTTGAATTGGCCTATATGGTATATCATAGCTTGGGATCACCTTCGGTTGTCATCCCGAGTGTTCCGAATAGATCGAATTAAGAAAGCTCGCATTGTTGATGGCAGCTTCCAACTTCGTCAGAAACATATGTTCACTGATATTTACACACCGTTTTATCAAACTATTTAGACATAATTGTTCTAGAATTGATAAAGCTGTGCTCCTCAAATGCCGGTTGAACCGGCCTCTGGATAGCCTTCTTGAGTGTCCGCTGTAGGTTAAGAGCCGCCATCGGTTAAGCCAGATTGCTCATTGCAAGTGAGTAACTGACATAGTCCGGAAAAACGCAATACAACCTGAATACATTGTATGTAAGGGGAAGGTTCTGAGCAGGATTTATTTGTCCTGGAGAAAATCACTCTTAAAGGATTACCGTTGTACGCTGAATAATGTCTGCACTTGCAAAGATGATATTTGCCGACACTCCCACACGACTTATACCGTTATCTATTATTGACTAGATTAACAAGTGTCATCGAGATCAATAAATGAAGGGTTAACGGGTTAAAAGAGATAAGTGGTGCGCTAAAGCCGGGCACTTATCTAAGCATCTGTTGCAAATTTTTAATCTTGCAACAGAGGTTTTGATTGTTACTGTCTAAAGTACCAATTAATTCGCTTTCCTGCATGCGTAGTAGGATAGTCTCGCTACTCGGCTTTTATGCGCTCAGGGCTGTACTGCATCGACCATTTATCCGCTCAAGGCTGTCTACTCGCTATTATTGCGCAAACCCTTCCGGCATCACCTTTTCATGACCATTGACTGATAACTTGTTAATTATCTCAGCTTTACTCGGATACAGTGCAGTGAGCTCTGCAGCGGTGCCCGCCTCAAAACAAGTGCCGATAAACCCGGGTGCCATAGTGCAGCCAAACAGGGCGAAGCGTCCGCCCTCATTGAGGCAGCCAGCCTGCCATACTCCGGCAGGCACCACAAACTGTACTTTATCTCCTGCTAAGAGATTCGGTCCCATTGTGATCTCAGTGCTGCGCCCGTCGGGGAATAATAGAAAAAGGGTAAAAGCATCGCCACCGTATACATGCCAAACTTCGTCATAATCGAGTTTGTGAAAACAAGACAAACTCTGCGGCTGGTTTGCATACAGGCCAATCATTGCGGTACCCGCCGGGCCATCATGGATAGAAGCTTGCTCAGCCCGCCAGGTACTTTTGAACAATGTGCCTTCAACCGGCAGCCGGTCAAAACGGTAATGTCGCAACATCGCCGCTGTATCAGCATGCACGCTCTGGCCGTCAAAGTGCTCAAAGTCAATCACATCGATAATAGCATCGACATCTAAGGGGCCATATAAATGCGGGAACAGCTGTGTAGCAAAAAACTCAGTGAAAATGCCCTCTGGCAGAGCTGTGGCCGGGGCTTCATAGCGTAACTCTGACTGCAGCGAGTCTACATCAACCACCAATAGCTTCAAATCCTGTTCTAAAGGGTAAAAAGTAGCCACAACATTCTTAACTTGGTGGGCGTGGCAAAAATGCATAAAGCCTTCACTGGTCAAACTGGGAGAAGTGTAGGAAGTGTCCGAGAGTACAGCAGCGACCTGATCGCGGGTGGCAATGTGGAAAATACAAGGTTCGGATGGATTAGACATAGTGCCTCTTTGCTGGATCTAGAAGCGGCGAGATTGTATAGCATTACCAAGCAGAAGGTTATGTTTTTTGGGATATATGTAGGACTTTTAGTGACTTATTCGATTCGGTTTTTGGAAATATTCCAATACTGTGAATATAGAGGAATAAACCCCTTCTTAGCGATGCAGCATCTAATCAAGTATTTCCTTAGTCTAGGCCTGTTACTATAATCATTCTGCTGTGCAGCTTAGAAACAGGATGCTCTGTCTGACCGGGAAATACAGAAAACACAAAATATGATTGTTTCCAATTAATATCTGTGGCCATATTAGAGCTTGTCGATTAGCAATTTGTTTTTATAGAGGATGGATTTTCAATATGTCAAAAAAGGACAGTGATCTGAATACTAAACTGTTAGAAGCTGTTTCCTCATCCGTCAGTGATGTCGAGGAATTAATGATAGCTAATGCACTGAATGACGAAAATATAACCATTGTTAAAACCACTCTTGAAGAGATTCGTGCCAACGGGGGCATCGATCATCTTAACCTGGACCCAGAAATCCGTGAACAATTAATGGAGCAAATCCGCAGCGATGGCCTTTTGACAACTCACTGATGCATCCGATAGCCACTTGTATAATGCAGCAATTAGCGGGGGCGTACTGGGTGTTTTTGGGCAGATTTGTTTGCAACAGCTGAATTTAGACCTCCAGTTAGCCCATTAAATTAAATGCATGCATGTTTTTGCATGGCTAAAATAGTAAGTTGATAGAGCCAATGAAGTTCTTTTTATATTGTCGGTACCCCCGATGTTAGCAACAACTTCCAGCCCCCTCAGCTTTGTCGAAGTGCGCAGACGCTTTGATTTTCGCAGTATCTCTATCGGTCGCTGGGTGACTGCGGCTGAACGGGACAGATCGGCGGCTAAGTTCTATTCAGCGTTGGTGGACTTAATGAGTGCATTACAATGCCCTGAGCTGGTTATTTCCCTGCGAGGCAGTTTGTCATTTCAGTATGGCATAGGTGGCAGACCGGGTGTGGCGGCGCACTACGATCCGGGGCGTCGCTGCTTTTCACTGGCGAAAAATGCCGGTCCGGGTAGCATTGCTCACGAGTGGTTTCACGCCTTTGATCACTATTTAGCCGACAAAGTCTACAGCGATTGTCCCCCGGGAATGTTTGCCTCAAAGGCCTGGCTGAGCGATGCAACGCCGATAGCACACTCGTTAAACGACAAATTCTACCGCTGCTTAAATGCCATCATGTTAGCCGAAAATGAACAACAGCCCAGCGCGTTGTTTAAAGCCAGTGCTGAGGTTGATCGCAAGTTAGGGACTAATTATTACAGCAAACCTGAGGAACTCTGTGCCAGGGCTTTTGAGGCCTTTGTCTTTGATAGCCAAGTTAACAATAGATTTTTAGTCGGTGATACTCTCAACAATGAAGAGGCAAAACTTGGTCTGTATCCTCAAGGCAAGCAGAGGCAGTTAATCTGTCAGACCTTTGGTGATTATTTTTCTTTACTCGGTGCGGCGCTAAAAAATAAGCATTAAAATGCCATCTGACACAGCGCTATCGCAAGTAACTCACTCGGCTAAGATAAAGTCTCAGTAACATGTTCGGCAAAGCCGCTGCCTGCAGCGCGATAAAAATTGTAGGTGCTATCGACCCCTAATTCTTCTAACTCTTTCTGCTGATCCGGGTAAAAGGCAATCGCCGATACCTTGCCCTGAAAGCCTGAAGCTTGTAACTGCTCCAGGGCCAGTAAGTTTTGTACATGTTTAGACATCGCCAACAGCACCACTTGTACTTTGGAATGATTAATACTCTGCCAGAAATCCGGGTCTGTGGCATCGGCTAATATCACAGTGCGATGTTGCTGAAGGTGTTGGTCAATACTCTGTTGATTGATATCAACGCCAGTGACTGCATTGGGGTAGTGCTGGCTGAGAGTTTCGTAGGCACCTGTACCTATGCGGCCCATGCCAAAGATTAAGACTTGCGCATTGCCGAGCTCCACGGGGCGCTCTATAGACAAACGCTGTTTAGATTCGAATTTACACAGCCAGTTTTCATATCTGGCGTAGATGAAATTGGCATTAGTATTCAGTGGTGTGGCAATAATGAAACTCAGAGATAACGCAATACCGACGACGGCTAACCACTGGTTGGAAACCCAATCATTACTGGCTGCTAAAGCGCAAACTATCAAGCCGAACTCACTGTAGTTAGATAAAGTAAACGCATTTAGCAGAGAAGTTCGAGCGCGTAACTTGAACAGATTAGTCAGCAGGTAATAGAGCAGTACTTTAATCGGCAATATCATCACTAAGATAACTGCGGCTGACAATACTTCAATCGAGAGTGTCGCATTTAAACCAATGCTCAAGAAGAAACCTACTAGCATCAGGTCTTTAAAGCTCAGCAACGACTTTGCCAGCTCAGCAGATTTTTTATGCGGGGCAAATAACATACCGACAATCAGAACGCCTAAGTCGCCTTTTAATCCTGCGAACTCAAACAGCTGATAACCTATTAACAACGAGAAGAAAAACCCAAACAGTGGTAATAATTCACCGTGTTTTGATCTGTCGAGGATCAGGTACATAATCGGTCGTAATACTGGTAGCAGTATTAATATCCCCAGTGACCAAAAATTCGGTATTTGTCCAGTGCTGATCGCTAAAAAGACTACCGCAAACAAGTCTTGCATCACTAGTATGCCAATGGATAACTTGCCGTGAAAACTGGCCATTTCTCCGCGCTGTTCAAGCACTTTTACGGCAAACACTGTGCTTGAGAAACTAAAAGCAAAACCTATCAGTAATGCGGTTTCTAAGTTCAGGTCCACAAACAAAGGCAGTGAGAAGCGCGCTAATAACATCACTAGCGCGCTGAATATACAGCTCGACAGCACTAAGTGTAGCGATGAGGGTGCCCAGACATAAAATTTAGTTAATGTTTTAACTTGTAGCTTAAGTCCTATGGAAAACAGCAGTAAAGTTACCCCGAGCGAGGCGCTGTTATGCAGAAGTTCGGTAGCGCGGTAGCCTAAACTGTGCAGTATAAAGCCCGCTGCTAAAAAGCCAATTAACGGCGGCAGGCGACACTGAAAAACGATAAAACCGCAGATAAATGCGCTACAAAAATACAGTATTTCCAGCATAGTGATATCAATCTCAAAAAATAAGGGTGGCTATTAAAACGTAATTAGCAATTTTAAAACGGCTTATCCAGCAGTTACGACTTTATTTTACAGCGGATATAAAGACAGTTTTATGACATAAATCAAAAGATTAGTCAGTCTAATAGCAGTTTACCAGATAATATTAATAGCACCTTGAGTGTAGCGCTAAGTGGTAGCTTTAAGAGATGAAAATTATCGCTGCAGCGGCAGATAAACAGCTTTAGTCTGTGCTTATTACTGCCAGCGGATGTTTGTGAAATCTTCAACAGAGGAAAATACTACAAATTTCTGATCTTCAATATCATACTCTAATGGACTGATTTCATTGGGTAGTGTGAAATCGGGGAGGAAATCATAATGCTCGTTCTTAGCCAGGCCAACCCATGTGTTTCTGCCGCTTTTCTTAGCGGCATACATCGCATAATCCGCCAGTTGTAATTTGGCCTGCCAATCTACTTTGGTTTTATTGTTATAGGTCGAATAAAAACCTATTGAGCAAGTGATTTTAAAACTGTTATCTGCCGGGCCAAAATTAAAACTCTCTACGGCTATTCTTATCCTCTCGGCAACAATACAACTTTGCGATTGGTTAGTACCTTCACAGACCACCACAAATTCTTCGCCTCCGGTGCGAAATACGATATCTGCAGAGCGACAGACATCCGACAGTAGTGCAGATAATTGCTGTAATACTACGTCGCCTACGTGATGGCCTCTGCTGTCATTAATTTTCTTAAAATGATCGATATCTAAGGTCAAGAATGACCAGTGCTTAGGAGTGCGCCAGGTTTGTTCTTTTGAAAGTAAAGATTCCAAATAACGGCGGTTTTTTAGCTGAGTCAGTGGGTCAGTATAACTGGCATCCATATATTCATTCTTTTCTTTCTCCAGCAGCCCCCAACTTCTATTAAGCTCGCGGGCCATATTTACCAGGGATATAGATAATTGGCCCAATTCATCGTCTCTATGTAATAGCTTACTGGGAATAGCATTCTGATCTTTGCCAAATTGATCAGCCTGGTGTTGTAGCTCCAAAATGGGACTGATTAGTAAACGTTTAAGTATATAAAAAAATAGCAATGAGCAAACAAAACCAATGGCTAAGACAATATACAGGGCATATTTTATGGTGCTTATCGCCTGCTGATAGAACGGTCGCTGTTGCTCAATACTAACTGAAATGAATTTCCCGCTGTCATCATTCAGCCCTATTTGACCGTGAATGATCTTCTTATGATGAGTGATTAAGTGGACCTCTTCTTTATGACCAGAATCGTTAACTATTAGCTGGATGGGAAACTCCAGGTTGGTGGAAAATTTATCAACAATCTCCGCAGTAAGCAGTTTGCCAAAAAACAAATATCCGCGGCTTTTTCCCTCTCCCTGGCTGTTAAGCACTGGCGACCCTGCTACCAGTAATGGACCTAATGGGCTATACAAAATTCCCTGCTGTTTTTGCTGCATTAAAGCGATGATGGGATGTTTAATATTCCAATGAGTGTCATGCCAAAGCGGGTCGCTGGCAAGGCTGTCAACTCTGTCTGAAAATTGCTTCCAGATGACTGTGCCGTTGACTTGTACAATAAATATAAAATCAATTTTCAGCTCGAAGAGTGAGTTGTCGACTAAGTTAGATGTTTCATAGGCTTTGTTTAAATCAACTACATAGTTGTATGTATCATCCCACTCGGCCCAATCTGAGGCCAGAATGGACATTAGTTCCAGCTCTTGATTTATACGATTCTCGACCCGGGACAGATTTTTTATCCCCTGTTGAGTTTCAAGTTTATTTAGATGTGGAATCGCATAAAAATAAGTGGCAAGGAAAGCGCCCAAAATTAATACAAAGACAAAAATAAATTGTACAGATATTAACTTGGTAGCTAATTTCATAAATGTTAATCGCCAGAGTTATCGTACAAAAATATACTAGGCTATTAAGTTGTCCTGTCGCTCGCAGACAGGTCCACTTAATACTATTTATGCATAGCAGTATAGACTAGATATTTTTCACTGGCAGGGGACGTATATAGTAGTGAGTAGTGAGTAGTGAGTAGTGAGTTGTGAGTTGTAAGTCGAGTAGACAGCTTTGAACGAATGAATAGCTCAGTAGTGAGTCTAAGCTAAAGTGGTAACTGCATGGGTAAGGTCAATCCCACTTTAGTGCGCTCCATCACTACCGAGGTTTTGTAGTGGCGCACGTTGCTGTCGTGGTAAAAAAAGCTTTGCACAAAACGCTCAAAATCTTCCATGTCAGTCGCAGTGACGATTAATACAAAGTCGGTGTCCCCCGTGACGTAGTAGCACTGTTGCACCTGCGGCTCATTTTTTATCCTGTTTTTGAACTGGGCTAAGTGATTCAGATGATCGCGCTCTAGCTCTACTGAAATAATAAAACTCATCAGTTGTCCTACCGCTTTAGGTGATACCACCGCCACCTCGGCGCTAATAACCTGATTATCGCGAAGTCTTTTTAAACGTCGCTGCACACTGGCAGTCGATAAGCCAACCTCCTGACCAATATATTCTATGGATTTGCGTAAGTCATGCTGCAATATTTTGAGGATTTGTAAATCCTGGTTGTCTAATTGCACAGCTTATCTCTCCAATAAAGCCAGAATTAATCTAAATGCTTGTTATCGATCATACTATCAGAAAACGTGATCTGAAAATATCCTAAAGGAAAGATGTCTGATCAAAATAGCTTATATGCTTTTGCTATAGTCTGCCCACGATTATAAAAAGGATTGGAGCAACATATGAATAATAGCAAACAGCCAGCGGCGGCGACACTGAGCATCTGGGGTGGCGAGACGGAACATGAATTATACGAGCGCTCGACCCAGGTACCGGTGGTACACAGTGTCTCTTTTGCCTATAAAGATATCGATACCTGGCAGAATGTAGCCCTGGGGAATGAGCCTGGGCATATCTATTCACGTAATACCAATCCGACCGTGCGCACCTTTGAAGACAAGCTAAAAGTGTTAGAGGGAGCCGAGGCGGCGACCAGTTTTTCCTCAGGCATGGCAGCCATCAGCAACACCTTCGGGGCACTGCTTAGTCCGGGTGATCGGATTATCTCAATCAAGGATAGCTACGGTGGCACCAATAAGTTGTTTACTGAGTTTTTGCCACCACTGGGGATAGAAGTGTCTCTATGTGATACCACTGACCACAGTGAGCTTGAAGCTGAAATAGCCGGTGGCTGCAAGATGTTGTACTTGGAAACCCCGACTAACCCGACGGTGAAAATAGTTGATATTCAACGTCTGGCTAAGGCTGCTAAAGCGGTGGGTGCGTTAGTGGTAGTTGATAATACTTTTGCCTCTCCGATCAACTGTAATCCGCTGGCATTAGGTGCTGATATAGTGATTCACAGCGCCTCTAAATACCTTGGCGGTCATGCAGATGCCTTAGGTGGAATCGCATGTGGTAGTGCTGCACTGATCAAAAAGCTCTATCACTATCGTGAGATCAACGGTGCAGCGCTGGCACCTATGGATGCCTACTCTTTGCTGCGTGGAATGAAAACCTTGAGTTTAAGAGTGGAGCGACAAAACCAGAGTGCAATGACGATTGCCAACTGGCTGACCCAACACCCAGCCGTTGAGCAAGTTAACTACCCGGGCTTAGAGAGCCACTTACACCACGATATCGCCAAGCGACAGATGCATGGCTTTGGCGGCATGTTGAGTTTCAGCGTAAAGGGCGGTCTGGAGGCAATTAAAGTCTTTCTGCCAAAGTTACAATACGCACATATGGCGGCCAACTTAGGCTGTGTTGAAACTGTGGTAGGCCCTCCAGTGGTCACTAGCCATGTGGAGTGCACAGCAGCTGAACGCGCTGCAGCGGGAATTCCGGAGGGGTTGGTACGCTACTCGACCGGAATAGAAGACGTTGACGATCTGTTGGCTGATTTAGAACAGGCACTGGCGTATATCGAATAAGTAATAACTAATGAGTAGGAAGTAGGAAGTAGGAAGTAGGAAGTATTGAGTCGGCAGTTGACAGATTAAGGCATCAACTGCCGAATTCCTATTTAAATTCGTGCATGGTTGATGCGACTTGTCTGACACTCTCGCAGAACGCTTGCAGGGAGGGGTGCTCTCTACTGCCAATCGGGAAAGCCAGTCCGTAGCTATATTTTATCGAGGGCAAAAATTCACGGGTGATAATGTCATTGTTACTCCACAATCTGGCGGCGAAAGGTTCAATAACGCCCACTGCTATTCCCGATGCGATCATTGCATAACCTGTGTGCGAGGTATCTATCATAATATCTTGGTTAATTTGCTGTTTTACACTGGCTAAACTATCACTGATTTTTTCCCAGTAGCTAGACTTTTCGTCGACGACGGTCAGTACTGACTCACCAATTAAATCTTCTGCTCGAATACTCTGTTTAGCGGCGAGCGGATGGTCTTTACGGGCGACAAATACATAGCGCGCCAGGCCAATACTCTCAGTTTTAATGCCAATCAGTTGTGGTAACTCCAGGCCCAGTGCCAGATCGACTGAGCCACATTGCAATTTGGTTATAGATTGGGGGACGTTATCGGTAAACAAGGTAAAGCGCTCATTGGGGTAGTACTTTTTATGCTCTTTAATTGCCATCGGCAGCAAGCTTGAACCTATGGAAGAAGTACAAGAAATCCGCAGTTGATTGGGGACCTTTTGGCGGATTTGCTCTGCCACTGATTGCAGTTTTTCAAAGCCGAGAAAGCTCTCTTCTACCGCGGCAAAAAAATCAGCGGCATCTGCGGTAGGTTGCAATCTTCCCTTGCGTCGCTGAAATAATCTAAAATTCAGAGACCCTTCTAAATCGTTAATCAGGCGGCTAATCGCCGGTTGCGAAATATGCAACTCGGTGGCTGCAGCAGATGTTGTACCCAATAACATTACCGCTCTAAAAGCTTCAATTTGTCGAAATTTCATCGCTGATACCCGTTTAAAACTTAATAACATTTATGCATAGAAGCTAAGCTAATATGATTGGATGCTATCATTTTATTGCTGCATTATGAATTTAAATTAAATATAAATTCTATGGAGCGACAGAGTGAGACAGTTATTTTCCGACGATTATTTTAGCGCCCGTACTCGCCTGCTGGACGCCTGCAACAAAGCTGAATTAACGGTGCAAACTCTGTTGCACCCAAGTGTGGTTGATCAGCGCGGCGAAGTGGCCATCGATGTCGTCAGAATAGGTAGCGACAGTGCCAAAAAAGTTATTTTCATCTCCTCGGGGGTACACGGTACTGAGGGAACAGTGGGCTCGGGGGTACAACTGGGATTAATCGAACAGAAAGCGCAATTAAGAGTTGAGCAAGACGTCGCCTACGTGATTATTCACGCGGTCAACCCGGTAGGTTTTATCAACTTAACCCGCTGCAATGAAGACAATATTGATCTGAACCGAAACTTCAAAGATTTCTCCCAGCCATTAATGGCTAACCCCGACTACGATGCCCTGCGCAATGCCCTGTGCAGCAACTATTTAGACTGCGATAAACGTGCCGCTGACGATCGACAAATACAGCAATATATTGATGATCACGGCATGTCTGCACTGACCGAAAAAGTGCTTAAAGGGCAGCACAACGATCCGCAGGGGATCTTTTATGGCGGTACAAGTCCCAGCTGGAGTCGTTTGATGATTGAGCAGATAGTGCATCAGCACGCTGAACTTGCACAGCATGTCGCCATTATCGATGTGCATACAGGTATAGGGCCGCGCGGTGTGGGTCTTATTCTACGCGATAAAGTGCGCGATGCGCAGCAGGGTGATATGGAACCTCTCGCCGGTGTTCTGTGTACCGTTTTAGATCAGTTAACTGAGCATAAAACTAAAATCAAAATCATTTTAGAGTTTGGTACTTTGACCTTTGATCAAGTGCTGCGCTCATTGCGAGATGACAATTGGCTCAGTCGCAATCCCAATGCCTCTCTGGCGCAACGAAATACTATTAAACACCGCTTAAAACACGCGCTAAGAGTTGATGAAGACGACTGGTATAGCGCAATTTGGCAACAGAGCTGGCAATTACTGCTCGACGTTGAAGCTGAAATGACAACCTAAACAGCCTGGCAGGCTATGAAAATGCTACTCAGAAAAAACTCAGTTTAGATCGACAGACTGGCAATCTACTTACAATAAAAATAGAGGAATCTATGATGAACCTGAAATCCATTGGTAATTTAACCCTAAAAAGTGCGGCCATAGGCGCAGCGCTATTGCTGGCAACTCAAATCCAGGCGGCAAATACTTTGCGTTGGTCATCGGCAGGTGATGCACTGACCATGGACCCCCATGCGCAGAATGAAACTCCGACTATCAACATGAATCGACAAGTATACGATACGTTAATTCAACGCGATCAGAATCTCAAGATGGAGCCGGGTTTAGCCCTTAGTTGGGAGCCGTTAAGCGCAACACAGTGGCAGTTTAATTTGCGCCGCGGAGTAACTTTTCACGATGGTTCTGCTTTTAGTGCAGAAGATGTGAAGTTCTCTATCGAGAGAGCCCAGGCAAATACCTCTGATTTCAAAGCTTATGTAAATACTATTGAGAGTGTTGAAATTATCGATGACTACACCGTCTTGATTAATACCATAACACCAGACCCGATCCTACCTAGCTATTTAACCTTTGTATTTATGATGGATCAAACCTGGTCCCTTACTCATAAGGTCAGCAGCCCACAAGATTATAACTCCAGTGAAGAGACCTATGCGGTGCGACATGCCAATGGCACTGGCGCGTATTCACTTTTAGAACGCGAACCTGATCTGAAAACAGTGTTACAGAAAAACCCCAACTACTGGGGACCTGCAGCGCAGATCGAGACCATCATACACACACCTATCGCATCGGCTCCTACCAGAATAGCGGCGCTATTATCCAATGAGCTAGATTTTGTGTTGGATCCGCCGATCCAAGATCTAAAGCGCCTCGATGGTGAAGAGAGCATAGATGTAACGTCTGTGCCACAAATCCGCACCATCTTTTTAGGGTTGGACCAAGGGGCGAAAAGACTGCGCTCAAATCCAGAGCTGGGTAAGAACCCTCTGGCTGATAAGCGGGTGCGCAAAGCCATGTACATGGCGATAGATATCCGGGCGATTAAGCAAAAAATCATGCGAGGTTTAGCAGAGCCTGCAGGCATCATTACCGCCCCGGGGGTAAACGGTTACAACAAGGCATTGGACAGTCGACTACCTTACGATCGCAAGCAAGCTAAAGCGTTATTAACACAAGCGGGATACCCTGAAGGTTTTAAGATACGCCTGGATTGCCCGAATAATAGATACATTAATGATGAAGCTATATGCCAGGCCGTGGTCTCTATGCTGTCGAAAATAGACATTAAGGTCTCCTTGAATGCACAGCCAAAATCTATCTTCTTTAAAACTGTCGGTAATAACGACTCCGATTTCTACTTACTGGGATGGGGTGTCGCCACCTTAGATTCTGAGTATGTATTCCGCTACTTGCTGAATACTCGCAGTGACAAAATCGGTACTTGGAATCGTGCCAATTTCTCAAATGCAGAAGTTGATCAGCTGATTGCAAAAATTCAGCAGGAAGTTGATTTGGCTAAGCGTGACCAGATGATTGAGCAAGTGTGGAAAATCACTAAAGAAGACATCACTTATTTGCCATTACATCATCAAGTTATCAGCTGGGCGATGTCATCAAAACTATCACTGCCAATAGTTGCCTCTAACGAGCCACTGTTTAGGTTGGCCACTTATAAAAAATAGTAAGTGTTACACCGTGCTCGCATAGAGCACGGTGTTTTTGAGTTTTAAGGCCCAGGCTAATAACTGTGGGGGCTATAGGTTTAGCTATGTATAAATATTTATTACAGCGGTTAGTGCAAGGGATATTAGTGATGTTGGTGGTCACTTTTGTTGCCTTTGCTATATTCCACTTCCTCGGTGATCCGGTTAACAACATGGTGGGTGAGAGCGCCACGGATGCAGATCGGCAGATGGTTCGTTTACAACTGGGCTTGGATGAGCCGGTTATCGTGCAATACTTCAAGTTTGTCGGCAATATTTTGCAGGGCGACTTTGGTATCTCCTACCGTACTCGCACTTCGGTGATTGAGCAGATGGCAGTGCGTTTGCCGGCCACGTTAGAGCTGAGTTTAGTCTCTGGATTTTTCTCAATTCTGTTTGGTATCCCGATGGGAATTTACTGTGCACTGCAGCCCAAAAGTTGGTTGTCGCGTAATTTTTTAGTCGGCTCACTGGTGGGTATCTCTATTCCGACCTTTCTCAGTGGATTGCTGCTTATCTACCTTTTTTCAGTCACTTTAGGTTGGTTACCCTCTCAGGGACGAGGGGGGTTAGTCAGTCTGGGTTGGTGGGATACAAGCCTGGTCACTTTGAAAGGCTGGAGCTATATCATCATGCCCGCGTTGACACTGTGTATTTATCAGTTAACCCTGATTACCCGGATGGTGCGTGCTGAAATGCAGGAGGTTATTCGCACTGACTATATTAAATTTGCCCGCGCCAGAGGACTTTCAAATTACATAGTGCAGTATCGGCATGCTCTGCAAAACTCGTTGGTACCTGTAGTGACTATCATAGGTTTGCAGTTGGGGACTGTGGTGGCTTTTTCAATTATCACCGAGACTGTCTTTAACTGGCCGGGGTTGGGGCAAATGTTTATTCAATCGATTGAGTTTGTCGATATTCCGGTCATGTCGGCGTATTTGATTTTTGTTGGTGCTTTCTTTGTGATACTGAACCTGATCGTCGATCTTGTATACGCTTTAGTTGATCCAAGATTGAGGGCAGCATAATGGAGCAGACAAACTCTCATACGCCAACAGCTGAGCAAATGATTGCTGCAGATAATACAACCTTGATTAAAAGAATAATGGATAGTGATATTTTCTATTCGTTTATTCGCTCGCCACTGATTGTCATTGCCGCAATGCTCTGCCTGACGCTTATCTTTAGTGCATTTTTTGCACCTTGGCTGGCGCCCTACGATCCTTTTGATCAAACGACTCTGAGCTTGTGGGCGGCAAACTTACCGCCATTAAGCACCGATGAAGATGGCTTGTTTTACCTATTAGGGACCGATAACCAGGGGCGAGATATTCTCTCTGCGATTATGTACGGCATGCGTACTTCTCTGATCGTAGGGTTAGCAGCCGTTGCCTTTGCCCTTGTGTTGGGTACTTCACTGGGATTGGTCGCCGCGTTTTTCGGTGGTTGGATAGATAGCTTGCTGATGCGCATTGCCGATATCCAGCTGAGTTTTCCGGCTATTTTAGTGGCGCTGTTAATTGACGGTGTGGCTAAGGCAGTGTTAGGTACTTCGCAAATGGAGTCGCTGGCAATTTATGTGCTAATTCTCGCCATAGGTTTATCTGAATGGGTGCAATTTGCCCGCGCAGTACGTGCTGCAGCATTAGTAGAACAACGTAAAGAATATGTACAGGCGGCTCGTATCATGGGTGTACCTGTGCCTTACATTATGCTGCGTCATATATTGCCCAATGTGGTTAGTCCAATATTAGTGATCGCTACTATTAGTATTGCCGTTGCCATAATAACCGAGGCGACTTTGTCATTTTTAGGTGTAGGAATACCGCAGACAGAACCTTCACTGGGGACTTTGATTCGCGTTGGCGGTAATTACTTAATGTCCGGGGAGTGGTGGATCACTCTGTTTCCAGGTTTTACCTTAGTGCTGTTAGTGCTGTCATTTAATTTGCTCGGTGATTGGCTGCGCGATGCCTTGAACCCAAGATTGAAATAGGACTGAATATGTCATTGATAGAAATAAAAAATTTAAGCGTTTCCTATCCATCCCGGCGCGGCGTATTTAAGGCATTACAGCAAGTATCTTTAACGCTACAAGCCGGAGAGATTCACGGTTTAGTTGGGGAGTCTGGCGCGGGAAAATCAACCATAGGCTCCGCTATTATGGGGTTGCTTGAACACCCGGGCGAAATCAGTGGTGGAGAAATACACTTTTGTGGTGAAAGTATTGGAGAGTTATCTGATAGCGCTCTACAGCAACTGCGCGGCAGCGCCATCGGCATGATTTTTCAAGACCCGCTAACGTCACTCAATCCATTGATGAGTGTCGGTCAGCAATTAATTGAAACTATCTGTTATCACCTTAAGTTGAGTAAAAGTGCCGCTAAAGAGCGTGCCTTAGCACTGCTCAAAGAAGTGGATATCCCACAGCCAGAAGTGCGTATCAATCAATATCCGCACCAGTTCTCCGGCGGAATGCGCCAGCGGGTAGTGATTGCCCTGGCGCTTTGCAGTGAACCTAAATTGTTGATTGCAGATGAGCCAACCACAGCACTGGATGTATCAGTGCAGGCACAGATATTGGAGCTGATTAAACGTTTAGTAAAAAAACACCAACTCGGGGTGATATTAGTGACTCACGATATGGGAGTCATTGCGCAAACGACCGATAAAGTAACAGTACTGTTTCGCGGTAAAGTGGTTGAATCTGGGCCGACCCAACAGTTGTTGGCGGCACCAGAACATCGCTATACCCAAAGTTTGCTCAGCGCGGTGCCGCGCTCTGATAAAAAAATGCCGCGCTTTACTCAAGTGTCTTGGCTGGATGGGGCTAAGCCTTTAGACAAAACAGATTTTGCCAGGGACTGGCAAGGGGAAAATAACTTACATCAGAGTAACGCTGTACCCATGCTTGAAGTGAAAAATATATCACTATCATTCAAGGCAAAATCCAGCATTTTTAGCAAAACAGCGGCGCCGACTAAAGCGGTAGATGATGTCAGTTTTACGGTGAATTACGGTGAGGTTTTTGGCATTGTCGGCGAGAGCGGGTCAGGTAAATCGACCATTGCCCGATTGATCACCCGCCTCTATAACCCGGACAGCGGCAGTATTCACTACCGCGGAGAATCAGTGGTTGGCAAGTTGCAAAAGCAGCACTTGCAGAACTTTCGACGTCGCTGCCAAATGATTTTTCAAGATCCCTATTCTTCGATTAACCCGAGAATGCGGGTCCGCGATATAATCGCCGAGCCGATTCTGCTGTATGGGCTAAATGATCGCAACGGCGCTTATCAACGGGTGGCGAAACTGCTGGATTATTTGGGGCTTGAGCAGGCGGCAGCAGTTAAATACCCGCATGAGTTTTCCGGCGGGCAGCGTCAGCGAATTTCCATTGCCCGAGCGCTGGCAACAGAGCCTAGCTTACTAATATGTGACGAGCCAACGTCTGCATTAGATGTGTCTATTCAAGCGCAAATTTTGAATATACTCAAAGATCTGCAAAGTGAACTGGGGTTAACAATGATTTTTATCAGCCATGATTTACCGGTTATTCGGCAAATGTGCGATAAAGTCGCGGTGATGAAAGCGGGGAAAATAGTAGAGCTTACAGAGAGCGAAACGCTATTCACTGCTGCCCAGCACAGCTACTCGCAAAGTTTGCTGAAATTAATGCCCGACATGCACAGATAAACGTTGTCGGATGGGCTTTCTAAGAAACAGAGATGTTTCTTAGAAAGCCCATGCACTGAATTAATCCCCATTCATTGCTATTGTGTAATCACCGGCATTGATGGCATGGCCCGCTTATGTAACATTTCGCAGCCATTACTGGTAATCAGGATGTTTTCTTCATGCACCATCATCTTGCCTGGTGAGAAAGTCATTCCCGGCTCAAGGGTTAAAATCATCCCGGGCTGTAAAATAACATCCCCCCCCTCTATATTGGAGGGCCATTCCGTTAACTGCATCCCCAGTCCATGGCCCATACGACCAACATCGTTGCCCAGCGCACCTGCACCTTCAAGTACCGACCACATTGCCTGCCAGACTTCCCCAGTGCTACGCCCGGGAGCAGCAACCTGCAAGCCCGCCTCGGTGGATGCGTAAACTGCCTGATAGGCTGCATGAGTGGCACTATCGACCTCGCCAAAGGCAAAGTTGCGGTCAAAGTCGCTGAAGTAACCATCAAAATTAGCGCCAGTGTCTATGATCAATACATCCCCTTCAGTTAGCCGCCTGTCGCTGGGGCCCATAATAATATCATCGTAACCCCCACGCCCGGATGCCGAGATCAAATAGGGACAAGAGTCGGCGCCAAGGCGCAGCATTTCCAGCTGCATCGCCTTGCAGGCCTCGCGCTCGGTGATACCCGCTTTAAGATTGGCGCGCAGATAGTCGAAGCCAGCGGCGGTGACTTCACAGGCAAAGCGAATTTTTTCCACTTCGGCCGCGGATTTGACACTGCGCAAGTTGCGAACAATGTTGCTGATATCCAGCATCTGATGCCCGGCTAAGTTGTCCTGCAAGGTCTTATAATTGGCAGCTGGCATGCGCAAATAGGTTTCAGGACCTAACATGGCGCCGATGCGCCGGGACGTTTTGCTCAGCTGCGCAAGTGTCATTGTCAGTAGTGAAATTCCATCATCTTCCGGGCGCGGTGAGGGCCAGCTGCGAACGTCTTCGATCCAGGTTTGCGCAAAACCGCAGACGCCTATCTGTGGCACCACAGCGATAGGTTTCCCCTGTGCGGGTATTACCAGAAACCAGGGTCGGGTAGGGCTCTGCCAAAACTGTGATTTAAAGCCGCTGAAATATCGAAACTCCGGTTCAGTGGTGAAAAAGACCACGTCTATCTGCTGCAGCGACATCTGCTGTTGCAGTTTTTCGGTGCGCTGTGCAAATTCACTGGCTGCAAAACCGCGGCTTGGTGGTGTTAATAGTTCTGTCATAGGGGTGTCCACTTTTTATTATTTGATTAATAAGTTTCAGTCTTCGCGGTTATTAATCAGTTAAATGACTGTCCAATAATCTACCAAAGCCAGACACATTATGTGGATAATTTAGCAACTGTAAGCTGTGCCAGGCCAGAGCCTGGTTACTGCTGACGACTGGAATATTCAACCTTTTCTCTATCTCATCTATCACCTGGCAAGCCCGTAACGCGGTGCATGAGATAAACATTAGCTCGGCATTAACATCGCAGCTAGCGACTGCGGCATCGGCGATGTCCTGTGGGCTGATGTAGCTCATAGCGGTATCGTCTTCGAAACCGAAGCCGGCGATGTTCAGCACTTGGTAGCCCTGAGTGTTGAAAAAATCAGCGACTTCAAGGTTAACCGCCTCAGTGTAAGGGGTGAGAATCGAGATTCGCCGCGCATTAAAACGTTGAAAAGCCGCCATTGCTGCCGTGACCGGATTAGTGACAGCGACACCGGGGCGATTTTTATGGATGAGTTCACTGATGCGTTCTAC
The DNA here is from genome assembly GCA_013215505.1 of Oceanospirillaceae bacterium. Classification (GTDB taxonomy): domain Bacteria; phylum Pseudomonadota; class Gammaproteobacteria; order Pseudomonadales; family Balneatricaceae; genus Rs1. The sequence continues at coordinate 88,238 of JABSQZ010000010.1, read as the reverse complement.
CCCGATGGCAATAGTGCCGGAAGTGCAGCCATAAATTATTGCGTCCAGCTTAGTGCCCGGTAATATACTGTCGGCGACGGCACTGATAGCGGGGGCCATGCTGCGCAAGTTGTCGATGGTCAGCGGATTGATATTTTTTACTCTGGAAGTAAAAAACTCTACCCCAGCGGGATAAATCCGCTGTAAGTCTGCTTCGATATTGAAGTCAGTGGCGAGTGATATAAGGCCAATACGGCCCCCAGATGCCAATTGATCAAGTGGCTGCTGGGGTTCAATTGTGGTCAGTTTCATTATCAAGTTCCGGGCTGCGGGCTCAGCATCAAGCAATTGTGTTATCTGCAGGCGCAATAAGTTATGCGTTGATAATAAGGGGTTAAAGTGCGGAGTTTCATCTAATAACAGCGCTTTGGTGATGCTAAACCGCAATATTGTAAAAAGTCGTAAGTCGTAAGTCGTAAGTCGTAAGTCGTAAGACGTAAGACGGCAGACGGCAGTAGTGAGACGGCAGTAGTGAGTCGTAAGTTGTGAAGAAGATCAAGATAGTGGGGGAAATAGTGTGATGTTTTGCCTTGCAAAACGGTGGCCCAAACCCCATAAATTATCTTATATAAATGCAGGAAATATCTGAACAAATTATACTTAACTCGGTCCTAAAATAGATCCGGAATTTGAGTTTAAAATACAGCTATTTTCCTGTCAGGCAAGTCACTCTTCACACTGAGGTGTAGCATGAACAAATATGAAAAATCTGCAGACGCTATTGCAGCCCTAACTGAGGAAGAGTATCGGGTCACTCAGCAAAGTGGCACTGAACGCGCCGGTACTGGTGCATTACTGAACAATAACGAGCCGGGTATCTACGTCGATATTGTCTCCGGCGAGCCATTATTTGCCTCCAGTGACAAGTTCGAGTCTGGCTGTGGCTGGCCGAGTTTTACTAAGCCAATAGTGCAAACTAATGTCAATGAAATTAAAGACAGCACTCATGGAATGATCCGCACCGAAGTGCGCTCCAATCACGGTGACAGCCACTTAGGGCATGTATTTACCGATGGACCAAGCGAGGCTGGTGGACTGCGCTACTGTATTAATTCCGCCTCTTTAAAATTTGTCCACCGCGAGCAGATGCAACGCCTGGGATACGGCGACTTTATAGATCAAGTAGAGGATGTAACATAATGGCAATACAAATAGCAACGCTGGCGGGTGGCTGTTTTTGGGGTATGCAGGACCTGATCCGCAAAATGCCCGGTGTTACTGATACCCGAGTCGGCTACAGCGGTGGCGATGTGCCCAACGCTACTTATCGCAATCACGGTACTCACGCTGAGGCGATAGAAATCAGTTTTGACGACAGCATCCTCAGTTATCGTAAAATATTAGAATACTTCTTCCAGATTCACGATCCGAGCACCCAAATGCGCCAGGGCAATGACTTGGGCAGCGCTTATAGATCGGCTATTTACTATCACAGTGAAGCGCAACTGTTAGAGGCGCAACGCACCATCGAAGACGTCGATGCCTCGGAGTTGTGGCCGGGAAAAGTCGTTACCGAACTGGAGCCGGTCAGTGATTTTTGGCAGGCGGAAGTGGAACATCAGGATTACTTACAAAATTTTCCCGAAGGTTACACTTGTCACTTTCCCAGAGCTGATTGGATATTGCCCGCTAAATAGCGAAAGTATAAGGCTTGAGTCAAGGTTGAAACAGAGTGTGCTTAATGAGTGATGAGATAGATTCTGGGCTAAATGTTGACAATAGCTACGCCGAGCAACTGACTGGCTTTTATACCCCTAGTCAGGGGGACAGAGCCCCGGCAGCTACTTTGATTGCGTTCAATCAGCCGTTGGCGAATAGTCTGGGTCTAGACACAGATAATTTGTCAGAGCCGCAATTAGCCGCAATGCTTTCCGGTGGCACAGACATCAAAGGGGCTGCGCCTCTGGCACAAGTTTATGCCGGGCATCAATTTGGCATATTCAGCCCACAATTGGGTGATGGCCGCTCAATCTTATTAGCCGAAGTGCTAGACAACGGCGGTCAGCGCCGTGATATTCATCTTAAAGGCAGCGGCCGCACCGCGTATTCACGCGCGGGTGACGGCAAGGCGAGTATCGGTCCGATCCTGCGCGAATACATACTGTGTGAGGCGATGCAGCAGCTGAATGTGCCTACTACCCGGGCGCTGTCGGTTGTCTCTACCGGTGAGAAAATTAAACGCCATAAGCCCCTAGCCGGTGCAGTACTGGCCAGGGTCGCCAGCAGCCACATCAGGGTGGGTACCTTTGAATACTTCGCTGATCGTGGTCAAACCGATAAGGTAAAACTGTTGGCTGACTACGCCATCAAACGCCATTTTCCACAGTTAATCTGCGGGTCAGAAGCAGAACATCACTGTTATTTGCGACTGCTTAGTGAGGTCTGTAAAAGCCAGGCTGCGCTGGTCAGCAAATGGATGAATCTAGGTTTTGTACACGGGGTTATGAACACCGACAACATGACTATCTGTGGGGAAACCATCGATTATGGCCCCTGCGCTTTCATTGACAGCTACAATCCCACAGCGCTATTTAGTTCGATCGACAGCCAGGGTCGCTACCGCTTCAACAATCAGCCCCCCGCGGCACTGTGGAACTTAGCGCGCCTGGGTGAAACTTTGTTACCACTGATAGGCACAGGAGCCGCACAAGCTGTAGAGCAAGCTTTTAGTGTTAGCAACAGCTTTGATGGCAAGTACCGTCAACAGTGGCTTGATAGAATGCGCCGCAAACTGGCCATATACAATGAAGAGCCAGAAGATCTGACACTGGCGCTAACCTTAATGAATAGTTTTCAGCTAAATTATCAAAAATTTTGGTTGGACGGTATGCGCGGCAAATTAGGTTTAAGTAATGCAGAGGCAGAAGACAAAAAATTAGCCGATGATCTATTAGAGCTCATGGCCGCACAGAAAGTCGACTACACTGGGCTGTTTCGTGCCCTGGCTAAAGTCGTAGCAGGGATCCCTGGCCCCGCAGTTGACTTATTTACCCATCCCAACGCCTTCGAGCAATGGCTAGCGCGCTGGGCTGACCGGTTAGAGCGCGATCCACAAACGCCCGCCACTCGTGCAGCTGCGATGAATGCGGTAAACCCCATCTACATCCCCCGCAATCATTTAGTTGAGCAGGCGATCAAAGCTGCAGAAGATCACGCGGACTACGGTCCTTTCGAAAAACTACAGCGGGTACTGAGCCAGCCCTTTATCGAGCGAGAAGGGCTTGAGCAGTACGCCAGTGCGGCTGCAGATACTTCGACTCGCTACACGACTTATTGTGGGACTTAGGGATAAGTACGAAGTAGTGAGTCGTAAGTTGTAAGTTGTAAGTAAAAAACAGGTGTGAGGCGTGAGGAAGGTCAAACCAAAATGTTAGTGGAAATATTAGCCAGTGTAAGGCAGTCGCAAGTCGCACATATATTATCCCAACAGCTGGATTGAACTACAAAGTTCTAGCCCCCATGAGATTACCGCTGGAGCTATTTAGCAAATGACTGAAGCGGAGAAACAGGATGTTTCGCAGAGCGAATGCGGCATGGATGCCGCTGATGAGCGGCCAGTCATTTGCTAAATAGCGGAGGAGTTTTCGGTAATCGTGGGTGCCTTTTCTCTTTGGAGCAAGCAAAGAGAAAGTAACTCGCCAAAGGCGAAATTATTTTAAAAAATTAAAAGGGAAGTTAGTTCAATTCTTTTGATTTTTGTTTAAGAACTTAATAAAGAGTCGCTTTCAACAATTTGATAAACTATTTTAGCTTGTAAATGAGTGCTGCGCCCCTATTGATTAATTAACAAACTAAGAAACCTGCCAATAAATCTCTTCGCTGATATGTGACTTTATATCCCGATCGAAGAGCTTGCAAAAGTGCAAGGGCAACGGATTAAACCCATTATTTAGCCATACAACTCTGAACCAGTGGAACCCGCAATGAGTGATATAGAAATAGATTCAGGCCTGAACATCGATAACAGCTTCGCCCGCGAGCTCCCCGATTTCTATGCCTTGTTTGCCGGCGATAAAGCTCCCTCTCCCGAGCTGGTCAAACTGAACCGGCCGCTGGCGCAGACTCTAGGTCTGGATTTAGCAAATTTGTCAGATGCAAAATTGGCCGAGATGCTCTCCGGTGGTGCGAGTGTCAAGGGGACAACGCCACTGGCGCAAGCTTATGCAGGACACCAGTTCGGCGGTTTTAGTGCGCAATTGGGTGATGGCAGGGCACTGCTATTGGCCGAAGTGTTGGACAGCAACCAGCAGCGCCGCGACATACACTTAAAAGGTTCAGGGCGCACGGTGTTTTCCCGCGGTGGAGATGGCAAAGCCGTGTTGGGGCCAGTGTTGCGTGAATATTTGTTAGGGGAGGCGATGCACAGTTTAAATGTGCCAACGACCCGGGCACTGGCGGTGGTCACCACCGGTGAGCGAGTGATGCGCCAGCACTTGGTGCCAGGTGCGGTATTGGCACGTGTTGCCAGCAGCCATATCAGAGTGGGTAGTTTCCAGTTCTTCGCCGCCCGTGGCCAGAGCGATAAAGTAAAGCTGCTGGCCGACTACAGTATTGAACGTCACTTTAGGCATCTCAAAGATAGCCCGGATTGCTATCTAGGTTTGCTAAAAGAAGTGTGCAATAAACAGGCGAGCTTAATCGCTAAGTGGATGAACTTAGGTTTTGTGCACGGGGTAATGAATACCGATAACATGACCATATCGGGTGAAACTATCGATTATGGCCCCTGCGCCTTTATCGACAGCTTTGACCCGGCGGCTGTTTTCAGTTCAATTGATAGTCAGAGTCGCTATGCCTACTCGAACCAACCGGCCGCGGCCATTTGGAACTTATCACGTTTCGCTGAAACCTTATTACCCTTGATCAGCAGCGATGCTGAACAGGCGATTCCACAGGCCACCGATGTGATTAACAGCTTCGAGCAGAGTTACCAGCAATATTGGCTAGCGGGGATGCGCAGTAAGTTGGGTATAGACAATCAAGAACCAGAAGATTTAGCACTGGCCAACGAGCTGCTGCAAATATTAGCCGCACAAAAGGTCGATTTTACCCAGTTGTTCCGGGCACTGGCTAATCTAGTCCAAGGTGACAGCGAGGCGACGAAAATACTCTTTACCGATACAGAAGTTTTTCAGCAATGGCAGCAGCGCTGGGATGCACGCTTAAGCCGTGACCCGCAGAGTAGCGAAGTACGGGCAGCAGCCATGAACAAGGTCAATCCTATCTATATCCCACGCAACCACCAAGTGGAGCAAGTGATAAAAGCGGCCGAGGAAAACGCCGATTTTGCCCCCTTTGAAAAACTGCTGGCGGCACTGACTAACCCTTTCGAGCAAGGTCAAGACTTCGATGAGTTTTCAACCCCGGCACCGGATGAATTTGGTTGCTATACGACTTACTGTGGGACTTAAATAATAGTCGTAAGTCGTAAGTCGTCAGTTTTGCTCGCTGGCTTGTAAAAAGCTATTGTAGACCCAGCGGTAGCCAGTGTGTTCTGCCAGCACTCCACCAAGCTGCATGCCTTTTTCGCTGCGCCAATCATCCATGACCTCAGCCAGTACCGAGGCCCAGGTGGCTACTTTAACGCCCGCCTGAGTCATGCGATGGATCGAGGCATTTGCGACCGCACTGTTCCAGGTTCCCGAAGCGTCGACTACCGCATACACATCATAGCCTTCAGCCACCGCCGAGATAGCGGGAAACATCAGGCAGACATCAGTGACAATGCCGGCCATGATAATCTTTTTGCGACCTGTCGCTTCAATTGCCTGCTTAAATGCAGGGTTTTTCCAGGCGTTAATTTCTCCAGGGCGGTTAATTATATCAGTGCCTAAAATATCTGTGATTTCTGGCATGACCGGCCCATTGGGGCCCTCTTGCATGCTGGCGGTAATGACGGTGGGCATATCAACCACTTTGGCTAAATGACAGAGGCCTTTTATGTTGGCGGTCATTAAATGCAGGTCTTGATCGCGGCAATTAACTAACAGGCCGGTTTGATGATCTATCATAGCCAGAACGGCGTTATCCAAGGTTAAAGTTTCGCTGTATTTATTCATTGGCTTCTCGTATGTATAAAAGTAATGGCTAAATTGAACTGGCCAAGGGACTTAACTGATGACAATCATGCTGGTAAAAGTGTGCGCGGTAACGCTCAGCTGTTGCGAGCGAATCAGATCGCCATCACTGGCGCGTAAGCTCTGCTGTTGTTCATTGAACTGCGCCTCGCCTCTGGTGATATAACTGAGTTGCTCGGTGGGAAAACGGATGCTCTCACCGGGCGCTAAGTTCACTATGTGTATGCGGGTCGGGCTGTCGAAAGTGTCTGATTGATTGTTATCTCCCCCATAAATTCGTGTTATCCCTTGAGCTTTTGGACTGTAGTGTTTGTATCCAGCACTCTCACCAGACTTCTGGGGTAAAACCCACAGCTGTATCATGCGGTTTTTGTGTTGATCAGGGTTGATTTCATTGTGGCTAAAACCTTCTGCACCGGCGCGTTGTACTTGCACATCACCTGCCGATAACCCCTTGCCGTGCTCAAGAGAGCCCTGGTGGTTGACCCGTCCCTCAATCATTACCGAGATGACATCTATCTCTTTGTGAGGGTGCATACCGGTTTCGCCCCGAGGATTAAATTGCGCATCGGCCAGGTAAACAAAATTTCCAAGCCCCTCAAAAGTATCGGGCTTTTTGTTGCTGCCAAAAATTCGGCTATCAGTGACTAGTCGATGCTCAAGTAAACCGGCGAATCCGCCTTGTTGTATTGAATTTTTTGATAATAGTTGCATTGCTTGCCCCGCTAGTTGTGAGTGATGTCGCTATGATAAATGCTAATTATTGTTTGATATATACCATTAAGTTGATAATATAATTCCATAATCAACAACAATGTTGGATGCTGTAATAATGACTGAAAAAGTCGATTTGAACGATATGATGGTATTTTTGGCTGTAGTCGAAAGTGGTGGCTTTACCAGTGCAGCAGAACGTTTGCATATTCCCAAGGCAAATGTCAGTCGCAAGGTGTCTCGACTGGAGCAGCAATTAGGGATTATCTTATTAGAGCGCACGACCCGCGCTCAGCATCTGACTGAAGCGGGAAAGCGCTATTTAAATCACTGTCGACGCATCCATGAAGAGTTAGATTTGGCCACTGCTGGCATCTCTGAGGTCTTGCATTCCCTGAGAGGGCAATTGCGCATAGGGGCTTCTGTGACCATAGGCCAGCAAATTATCCAACCGGCGCTGGGACGGTTTATGCTCAAGTATCCCGATATCAATATGCAGTTGAATTTAGTGAATCGGCGTATCGATTTGATTGAAGAGGGCTTTGATATGTTGATCCGCGTCGGTCAATTAGCCGACTCGCGGTTAATTGGCCGAAGATTGGGCAGAGCCCGGCGAAGACTTTACGCCAGCCCCGACTACCTGAAGCGCTGCGCTAAAATTGAGTCGCCAGATGATTTACAGCGCTGCGATTTTTTATTGATGAGCAGCGTTCACAGTGATGGAAAATTGCTACTTGAAACTGCGGCACAAACTCAGCAGCTGAGTTTGACGCCGCGATTAGTGGTGGATGATTATGCCATTTTGCGACAAGCTGTTGTAGATGGTGTTGGCGTGACGATACTGCCTGAATACATGTGCCAGCAGGAAGTTAACTCTGCACAGCTAGTCAATATCTTACCTCAGTGGGGGATGAGCGATGTCGATATCTATGCCCTATACCCTAAACATCGGGTTAACATACCTAAAGTTGGCGCTTTCCTGGACTACATGATTGAAGTGTTTGCAAAACGTCTGGATCAAAAATGCTGAATAAGCGGGCGTTATTGTGCTCGTCCTAAAGCACAATCTATGCTTAAATCCGCTCTCTTAATTTTTTATCTGGCGGGATCGAGTAATGGAAAGTTTTGGTGTAGTAAATTACCTGACTTATGTGTTGGGCGCAGTGTTGATTATTCTGTTACCTGGCCCTAATTCGCTGTACGTGTTATCTCTGGCAGCTCAGCAGGGCAAGCGCAGTGGCTGGGCGGCGGTAATGGGGGTGTTTATTGGCGACACTTTGTTAATAGTCGCTACCGCTCTGGGTGCTATTACTATTTTGACAACTTACCCGGCGATATTTATGATCATTAAATACGCCGGTGCCGCTTATCTGATTTATATCGGTTATAACTTGATTGGAGGGGCTATCCGCACTTGGAAGAAGGTGGATACGGACAGTCTTGAAACAGCGCCGCGGATTAAAAAAACCTCGGGATCAAAAGCTTTCCAAAAGGCGCTGTTGGTTAGTTTACTCAACCCTAAAGCGATACTGTTTTTACTGTCTTTCTTTGTCCAGTTTGTCGATCCGGGCTACCCGGATCCAGCGCTGCCTTTTTTCATCTTAGCTGTTACCCTTCAGCTATTTAGCTTGTTGTATCTGGCGCTACTGATTTACGCCGGTTCAGTGTTAGCCACAGCCTTTGCTAAGCGTAAGAAAATCAGCGCCATTTCCGGTGGTGGGGTCGGGGCGGGCTTTGTCTTGTTTGCAATTAAGTTAGCATTAGCCAGTGCCGGATAACGGCAAAAAACCGGCACTAGTAACTGGCTGGAAAATTGATTTCCGGCTGTTTTGTTAAACCGGGAAATATATATTTAAAGACGCAAATATTACAGTGAGAGCATATCTCCTTAAAAAGAAAAAGCGTTAAAAACCTCTTATTATCAGTCATCATTGGACTGACGACTGACGACTGACGACTGACGACTGACGACTGACGACTGACATCTTAGTCTTCGACCAAAAATAATTTCTGCTCGTCGTAGATCCTATACACACCGCGGCCATCATTTTTTGCCCGATACAGTGCCTTGTCAGCTCTGGCTACCAATTCATCCGGTTCCAGGGCATCGTTAGGGTAAAAGGCCACGCCGATACTGGCGCCAATATTGGTGTCTAAGTCATTGGTTAAGTTAGTACCGGCAATATTGCTGATGATAGTTGAAAGCCGCAGCCGGATGGTCTCAATATCTAATACATCAATGGCAATAATGGCGAACTCGTCACCGCCGAGCCGAGCCACAGTATCGTATGAGCGGGTCTGCTCACAGAGTACTTTAGAAACTTCCTGGAGCATTAGATCGCCAGCTGAATGGCCAAACTGATCGTTGACTAGTTTAAATCTGTCCAAATCAATAAAAAACACGGCAAACCTTTCTTTACTTTCAAAACAACTTTTTATCGCCTGCTCTAATTTACTGTGGAACATGACTCTATTGGCCAAACCGGTAAGAGGGTCGGTCATGGCCATTTTTTTGATGGTATTTTCCCGCTCTTTTAAGGCATCCAGCATATGATTCAAGGTGTCAGCCATTTCATCAATCTCGCAGCTACTCTGGGATTCGGCCCTGGCGTTATCATCCCCCGATTGCTGTCTGAGCATTGCCTGGCGTATTTTTTCTATAGGCTTCAATACTTGAATGTGTAGCAATAAATTGCACATGACCAACATGATAAAAACGCCGAACATTGTCGTCGGCAATATTCGCCAGAGAATGGCATTGGTGCCTTTTTGCACTGTGTTCTCGTCGTAGGCAATCAGCAGCGCACCTATGTGTTCTAACTTGGCTGGAGTATTAGCCGCTGGCGCTGCATGCTGTACAGCAATTGTTGCAGGGCGCTCAGTGTCCAAGGTAGCACCGGCATGCTCGTGCCCAGTATGATCGGATGAATCAGTTATTGAATACTGCACTGAAGCTTTGGACTGCAGGGGATTTTCTACACTGTCTAGTGGTACTAAGATGAACATATGTTCTCTATCGATAAAACTTGGCTTAACAGGACCGGATTTAACAACCTCTAGTCCCTTTTGCTTTAACAAACTGCTGAGTTCTTGAGAATAACTATCGGTATGGATTTCGTAGAGGATCTTGCTGCCATCCATGGACAATAGAATGAGGGTGTTTATTTCCGGGTTGTTGGCTAATAACTGGTCAACGACATGCGCTAATTCCGCTTGATCAGTGGCTATCATGGCCCCGTGGTGAATAGCACTGGCGATAATATTTGCCCTTAGAATCATCTGTAATTTTATTTCATTGGCCGCAACGCGATAAGTGTCGAGGGCTGCAATAGATCCCATCAACAGGGCACAGCAACAGAGTGAAAAAATAAATTTGGATTTTAAGGGTCGTTTTGCAATCACTGTAATTTCCAAAAAAATGCAGAGAGTTGTTTAGCAGTTCGAATCAACCTGGGCCCAATTGTGGCTGGAATATTAAAACTGTTATTTCGAAACACGCGCCTAAGTCCGATATCTTATCTGCGGATTCTAAAGCGATAAAAGACGGGACTGACAATGCAGCGCAAAAGCGAGTCATTTGCAAGTGACCTGGTAAAGTTAGCGCCCCCATGCCTACATCCTTATAGGCAAAATAGATGATCGCTTTATAGCTCTGCTTTAAGACCTTAAAGAGCACTCCAATCTCGTTGTTATGCACTTTGGTACCGGCAACCTGCCCGTAAGTGATGCCTGGATCTTGAAATGTAATGTAAGTCAGAGGTACACCGAACTTAAATACATGTTCCTTAACTGTGCAGTTTAGTCGCTGACTCTTAAAAGGGCACTGAATATGCTGATATGGGAGTTTTACCTAGAGAATTGAACACTGTGTTGTCACTTAGCTCAAGGGGGACTACAGAGTATTTAACTGCATTTGGAGTTGTGTTTATGCTGTTGTGAGTGCAATAGCGCTAGTTGTTAAACTGAGTCGGCTGTACCCATACAGAGGCTAATAACACTACCAATATTGGTATTTACTGTATCTCATATTATTTGTACTACACTGATTTCATGAATGAGATAGAGGACTTAAAATGAGCAAGGTTTTCTCGAGTTTTTTTTGGCGTTTGACTATACCTTTGATCACTTTTTTAATTGTGTTAGGCATAGCTTTGCTTTTTTTGATTCCGGCACTGATCAATAGTAATGGTCAGGTGGAGGCAGTCAAAACCGGCGAAAGCATTGCCAATCAATTTAAAATACTCAGAGGCTATTACAATAAACATGTCATTAAAAAAGCACTGGCTAATGGTTTAGTGCCCAGTATAAATCACCAGCAAAGCGACAATAGCATACCTCTGCCGGCCACTATGATCCACGATTTGAGTGCCTTGATGGCGAGTTCGGAAATGTCGATGAACTTGTACAGTGGTTTTCCTTTTCCGGGGCGCAAAGATCGCCAGTTAGACGAATTTCAACAGCAGGCCTGGGAGTCTTTAGTGACCAATCCCGAGCAGACCTTTAGCAAAGTCGAAACCACCAGTGAAGGCACTTTTGCCAGAGTGGCTGTGGCGGATAAACTGGTGGCTGAATCTTGTGTTAACTGTCACAACTCTCGCCCTGATACGCCAAAAAATGACTGGAAATTAGGCGATGTGCGTGGAGTGCTGGAGATTAGTGTCAACCTCGATAGACAGTATATGGCAAGTAATAGTTTAGGCTGGCAGGTAGTGGGGATTATCGGTGCCGCACTGGTATTGCTAGTGATGTTTTTAGCTCTGATCTATCGACACCGCATTCAAAACCATTTGCAGGAAATTCTCAATTCTACTGCGACTTTGGCCGCTGGTGATTTAACCCATCGAATGAAGGTCAGTGGCCGCCATGAGGGGGCGGACATATCACGCAGCGTAAATACTTTAACCAGCGCCTTAAACGATACTCTGAAAAATGTACAATCGGCCTCAGACGGTGTAGTGCATTCTACAGAACTACTCAGCGAATCAGTTATGCTTGCAGGTAGAGGAGCGAAACAACAAGCGGGAGATACTGAAATGATGGCGGTGGCAATTGATCAGGCGCTGGCATCCATCACCGAAGTGGGCATGGACATATTGGAGACTAAAAATAAAGCGGAATCTGCTTATTTGGAAGTTAATAATGCCAATAAACAATTCTGTGTCACTAGTGATTATATCAATGATTTAGCCCAAGAGATCCAGCGGGCCAATCGCATTATCACCAAATTACAGGACAACAGTGCCACTATTGGCAGTGTCATCAACGTCATTCAGAGTATCTCGGAACAGACTAACTTACTGGCTTTGAATGCGGCGATCGAGGCGGCCCGCGCTGGGGAACAGGGGCGTGGATTTGCCGTAGTCGCTGACGAAGTACGCACCCTGGCAGGGCGTACCCAAGATTCCACTAAAGAAATACAATGTATCATTGATGAAATCCAACAAGGGGTGGCCGAGGCAGTGACTGCTATGGGCAATGGTTTAAAAGTAGCAGATACTTGCGTCAAGCAGACGCAGCTGAGCACTGAATCATTGGCTGTGATCGCCAAGGCTATCGATGTGGTAAGCTCTAATGCTGAGCTGATTGCCGCAGCTACTGAGCAGCAAACAACAGTGATTCATGAGATTCAGCAAAGTTCTCAGAGCATCGCGGAGGCGGCGAAATTTGCGGACAGTTTCGCCAGTGACAATATGGTGCAGTGTAGCGAGCTGGAGTCACAAGCTGAACAGATGAAACACTCATTGGCTAAATTTAAGATATAGGCACTTAGGCAATCATAGGATCCAGGTTGCGTAGCAATGCGTTACCCTACCTAAGCTATACAGCAACCCCGGAGTAGCATGGTAGCCCTGTGGGTTTTTAAGAGGATTGATGCAGCGGTCAATTTCACTACTGAATTGGCTTTATTTTACCAATGATATTTTTCTATATCTCCCCTGGCCGTATTTGTTGCAGCTATTGTGCACTACCTGAGTGCAACCTATAGGGTTAGTTCACTGTCTAATTCACCTGTAATAATCTATTACCCTGCAGTTTTCTAAGCTTAAGTAATTTAGACGCTCTTTAAATGGCTTACAGGCCATTAAAGATCAGTTACGGTGTTAACTTGTGTTTATGCCCTTAGATTCAATAGAAAGCAGTAAGCTTCGGGGCTTATATGCAGCTGACTCAGTGCAGAACTAGCCGCTATTGATATTCAATTTTTACGTATTTAAAATAAAATTATTCATAAGCTGTCAAATTAATTACTGATAAATAATTTTATTTAAGCCTGTGTTAATGTATTCGATAAATTTATCGGCAGTGGCTGGGGTGCATTTATGAATGATTACCCCAACTATACTGCTGTTATCACGCTGTTTTGCTAGAAATATTCTCTGGATTATGCTCATATAGTGGCTGATTGGATCAAGGCGTTAGTTAAATGAAGCTTATCAATCTTATGCATAATCTTGATATTAGTTTGTAGCTAGCTTAAGTTACTGTTAACTGAAACACTGTAGTAGTTGCTAATTTGTGATGAATGCCAATAAAAAAATAACGATAGAGATGCAAGCCAGTCACCAGCAAATTCTGCTTGAACACGCTGAACAGAAGCGAATTTTGCAAGGGATTAACTGTGTCAATAATATAGTGATTAATTCCACCTCTATTAATGAGATGTTGGACCAAATACTGGCTGAGTTCTTGCGGCTATTTGACTGCCAACGTGCCTGGTTAACTTTTCCCTGTGATATCGAAGCTGAATTTTTTTTAGTTCCCAAGGAGAAAACGGTTCCGCAGTGGCCGGGAGCAGGCATTGATAATCTTAAATTGCCAATGGATGATTTCTCCAGAAGTGTCATTTCAGCAGCTTTAGCCAATAAAGGTCCGGTTGCCTTCGATTCTCAAAAGCGCCAGATTCACCCCTCCCGAACTGAGTTATTTGGTGTGGCGTCACAGCTCTTGATGGCTATTTACCCTAAAGTCGGTAAGCCCTGGTTACTGGGGATTCATCACTGTGGCCAGGAACATATTTACACAGATAACGACATTGAATTATTTAACGCTCTCGGCGGTCGGTTAGCAGATGGGTTATCCAGCATGCTCTCAGAGCAGATTACCCAACAGAGTGAAGCGCTGCAGCGAGCGCTGTTAAACAATACTAACTCGCCAATTTCAATCAGAGATTTAGCGGGAAAATATCTGCTGACCAATAATAAATTTAATGATGTATTTGGCAATATCGATGACCTCTTGATAGGCAATGACGGTCACAGTATTTTCTCTGCAGCTGACAGCCAAATAATGGATCAAAACAATGCTCAAGTTGTACAACAACAACGCAGCATGGAATTTGAAGAGCGCCTACCCACCGTTAACGGCATTAAAACTTTCCTCAGTAGCACTTCTCCACTGTTTGACAACGACAACCAGATTTATGCTGTCTGTACTATTGCAACAGATATCACCGCCAGGTTAGAAGCCGAAGAGGAAATTCATCGTCTGGCATATTACGATGATCTCACCCAGCTGCCAAATCGCATAAAAAGTAAAAAAGAGCTAAATTTTGCTTTGCATCAAAGTGCCCGCAGTGAAAAATATGGCGCTTTAATTTTTGTTGATTTAGATAACTTTAAAACCTTGAATGACACTAAAGGCCACAGTTACGGGGATATGCTGCTCAAAGAGACTGCGAGAATTATTAAAAGCTGTATCTGTGGTCAAGATCTGGTGGCGCGCTTTGGCGGAGATGAGTTCTTAATCATTTTGCATCAACTTGATCTGGATGAGCAAGCGGCGCTTGAGAAAGTTAATGCCATTGCCAATAGGGTGCTCTCATCACTACAAACGGTATTTGTCGGCGATGACTTTCAGCACCATGTCACCGCCAGCTTAGGTATCACTTTGTTTAATGGTCAGCAGCAGCCAGCTGAAGAACTGTTAAAAAGAGTGGATGCGGCTATGTATATGGCGAAAAATGCCGGACGTAATAATATTCAATTTTTTGATCCATCACTGCAACAACAACTTGAATATCGAGCCAGAATTTCTTCGCAGATTATTGGTGCTATAGAAGAAGATGATTTTGAGATCTTTTACCAGGCGCAAGTCGATTACGTTGGCAAAGTTATAGGTGCCGAGGCGTTAATTCGCTGGAATCATGCGGAGCAGGGCATGATCTCTCCCGGTGACTTTATTCCCCTGGCAGAAGAGAACAACAGTATCATCGCCCTGGGAAACTGGGTGATGTTACAAGGCTGCAAACAATTGGTATTGTGGCAGCAGCAACCTGAATTGTGTGAGTTATCACTGTCTGTTAATGTCAGCGCAAAACAGTTTCACCAGGATGATTTTGTAGAAAACGTACTGAAAATAGTGCAGCTAACTCAAGCACCGGTGCACAAATTAAAAATAGAGCTGACAGAGTCACTTGACCAGAAGGATATTGAAGGCAATATTATAAAAATGAACCAGTTAATTGCCTGTGGTATTTCCATATCGATGGATGATTTTGGCACCGGTTTTTCATCTTTAAACTGTCTGCGAAAACTGCCTCTGGACGAACTGAAAATAGATCAGTCCTTTGTTGAGGACATAGGCAAAGATGTCAGTAGTGATATTATCGTAAAGACCATTATTGGCATGGCCAGCAATTTGCGTATGCAAGTAATCGCGGAAGGGGTCGAGACCACCCAGCAGAGAGATTTTTTATTACTCAATGGCTGTATGCGTTTTCAAGGTTATCTGTTTGGCAAGCCGTTCCCGGTCGCTGAATTCGAGCAGTATACACTGGCCAATAATGCGCAGAAAAAGTCAGCTGACGCTTAGCTAGAAAATAGCTAAGCTAATAGGTTGTAAAGGTTAATACGAGTGTTTATTTCTGGTCGGTGTAGCTGTCCAGTGCTGCCTTGAATTACTGCTATTGTTTTAAAACGCTGAGTCGAAGGCGTGTTTGACAACCAGGCGTCGCAGCTTAGTGAGCTAGCTGCAACGCCTAGTAGAATATTCTATTAATCAATCGACTGCATAAAGTTTAGAATATGCTCAGCAATCAGATCTCCCTCCTCCTCCAGCGCGAAATGACCTGTGTCCAAGATATGAAACTCTAGGTTTTTCAAATCACGTTTATAGGGATGTGCGCCCGCTTCAGGAAATATATAGTCACCTTTACCCCAGACTAACAATGTAGCGGGTTGATGCTCTCTGAAATATGCTTGCCACTGCGGATAAAGTGCTGGATTAGTGCCGTAGGAATAAAATAACTCTAGTTGAATCTCTTTATTGCCGGGCCGATCTAGTTTAGCTTGATCAATTATCCAGTTATCCGGGCTGATAGTCTCTGGATTGCGAGTACCATTGGTGTATTGCCACTGAGTTGCGCCTATATGTAATAATGAATCCTGCAAAACTGCAGCATTTTCGGCTGATTTATCTTGCCAGTAAGCCTTAATCGGCTGCCAAAAATCTCCAAGCCCTTCATCGTAGGCGTTGCCATTTTGGATAATCAGTCCCTGGACTCTCTCAGGGTGGGCTGCAGCGATTCTAAAGCCAACCGGGGCACCGTAATCCATCAGATACATAGTGTATTGCTCGGCCCCTACTTTAGCTAAGAAGGCTTCGGTAATCTCCGCCAGATTGTCAAAGCTGTACTCAAATTCATGCACTGATGGCATGGAGCTGTTGCCAAAGCCCGGATAGTCCGGCGCTATTACATGATATTTTTCTGAGAGTTTAGGAATTAAATCACGATACATATGTGAAGAGGTAGGAAACCCGTGCAATAACACAATAGTCTTTTCATGTTCAACCCCCGCCTCCCGATAAAAGATCTGCTGATCTTGTACGGTAATGGTTTTATGCAGTGTTTGCGCTGCGCTGGCTGGACTGATGCTGGTTAAGCCAAGCATTAAGACACTGGCGGCGGCTACTAGATAGCTGCTTGCCGGGCTGCGATTGGTGCGGTTGTTAAAAAGTGTTTTCATAATCATTTCCTTGAATAATTTACTGACTTTTTTGTCAGCAAGCCGTGTTGTGCATGGGTTAATAATTCGCTAAAACCGCCGATGGAGATATTGCCAATAAAAATTTGCGGATAAGCTCTAGCGCTGGTTCTGGCGTGCAGTTGGTTAATTTTTTCAGGTTGCAGGTAGACATCGTATTCAACAAAAGTAAGCCCTCGATTTAACAAAAGGCGTTTTGCATGGGTGCAATAGCCGCAACCGGGTCGGGTATATATTTCAATTTTTTGCATTTAATTCCCTCATTGGCCCCTGGTTAGAAGGTGCTTAGTGACTCAATGCAATGATTATCCATATTAAAACTATGTTGATAAATAGGGTTGATGTTGAATGATTGTCAACGTAGCATTGACAAACTATGGCGAGGAGGGCAGTTTATGGATAGTTTAGATGGTTTAAAAACAGTGGTGGCGGTAGTGGAGACCAACTCTTTCACAGCTGCCAGCGAGAGATTGGGTATTTCAAAGGCACTAGTGAGTAAATATGTCGGTGAGGTAGAAAGTCAGTTAGGGGTCAGATTATTTAATCGCACCACCAGAGCACTTTCCCTGACAGAGGCTGGACGTCGCTACTATCAGCAGTCCGTTGTCCTACTGGAGCAATTTACCGCGATGCTTGATAATGTCACGGGTGAGCGTACAAAGGTGCGTGGTCTGCTGCGAATAAGTGCGCCAGTCACTTTTGGCGAGATGAAACTTGCCCCTTTACTGCCAAAATTTTTGCGCCTTTACCCAGAGTTGCAAGTCGAGTTGATTCTCACGAATGCCGCCATAGATATGCTCGAAGAGGGCATTGACCTGCGGCTGCGCATTGGCGGGGTCGATGATTCTAATATGATAGCCAGACATCTAGACACTTTTGGGCTGGTATTAACGGCATCACCTGCCTATGTAAAAGAATATGGTTTAGCCAAGACCCCGCAACAAGTGGCTGAGCATCGCTGTATTATTGACAGTAATTTCAGAGTAGCTAAGCAGTGGCCATTTATTTCACCGACAGGAGATGCACATACTATCAACGTCAGTTCATCTATTGCCGTCAACAGCCCACAAGCGGTACGTGAAATCGCCATCGCCGGTGGTGGTATCGCCATGACTCCTGATTTTATTGTCGAAGATGCCATCGAAAGCGGCCAGCTAATACCCATCTTAGCGCAATATTCGACTTTAGAATTTGGCCTGTTTGCCATTTACCCACATAGAAAATATGTGGCAAAAAAAGTCAGATGTTTTATTGATTTTGCACTGGCTGAATTTGCCCGCTAGTGTTGACGGCGAAAATCTGTTGAGTCGCTTAATCTATGCCGGTTATCTTATGGGTCTGCAAACTCAGCTTCCAGCGCGGGTGCGCCATGCAGTAGTCGATGGTTGCTTTCGTGTGATTAGCATTGGACTCGGCCATTGGCTGCAGGTAAAAGTGCTCGAAGTTAAACGTTGTAAAACGCTGTGGCATCGCCAGCGGCTGAGGATAGACCAATTTTAACTCCTGGCCCTGTTCGATGATTACCTTGGCGTCGGCTTTAGGGCTGACACAAATCCAGTCGATACCCGCTGGCAGAACTTTAGTGCCATTGGTCTCAATAGCGATTTCAAAATTATGCTGCTTCAGGGCGATGATCAGTGCTTCATCTAACTGCAGTGCAGGTTCACCACCGGTAAACACCACATAGGGAATTCCCTCAACGTTCTGTCCTGGCTTAGCGGGGGGCCAGAAGCTGGCGATTTTATCGGCCAGCTCTGTCGCGCTGGAAAACTTGCCACCATTTTGCCCGTCGGTGCCGATGAAGTCAGTATCACAGAAATTACACACAGATTTCGCTCGATCGCGCTCTCTGCCACTCCACAAGTTACAGCCGGTAAAACGGCAAAAAACAGCGGGGCGTCCGGCTTGGGCGCCTTCACCTTGGAGGGTGTAGAACATTTCTTTAACTTTATACATGGGGATTTCTTTGCACTTATTGACGGGTGATACAATTTTAGCTAAAGCGCCAAGCTTTAGCTAATCGGTTAAGCTGGTCAGGGATTAGCGTTTGACTTCGCCGCCAAATGCTTCCAACAGTTGTGGCAGCAGTTTTTGTAGCTCTAAGGTTAAGCGCGAGGTATCGGCATCTAATCGCGCCAGTGGGTCTTCCGAATTCTCTTCGTTGAGCTCGGTTGCCAGCTGGTCAGTTGGCTTAAGTCGCTTGATGGATAAGTCTTCATGCAAGATAAAACTCAAACTTTCATCCCACTCCAACGCCAGCTTACTGACTTGCTTACCGGCATCTAAATGCATAGTGATTTCGTCACACTGCAAGTCCTGGCCTTTGACCTTGATCACTGCACCCTCGCCACTTTGATCTTTCAACTCGCACTCTTCAAGACATTTAAAGGCGGGTATTAAGTTTTCCTGGCTCAGCCACTGCGACATCATCACTCCAGGTGAGTGATTAACATCCGGCAGTTTAATAGGTAAAGTGTCTAAGCTGTTTCGCAACAAGTTTAACAACTCTTCAGCTTTGGAATAGCTGGAGCTGTCAACGGCGATAAATCCGTGTTGTGGCACGATTAAGGCACTGGTTTGGCTGTATTTACTGAAAGCGCGCGGCAGCAGATCTAAGACTATTTCATCTTTAAGCGTCAGCTGCTCTTTGCGATATACTTTACGCCCTTCCTGGTGCTCGATAATGGCCATTTTGTCTTTCAGCTGTTTGTTAACCACTGAGCTGGGGACCAGTTTATCTTCTTTCTGGGCCGTGATTAAAAAGGCGCCAGTACTGGAAAATACTTGGCTGTCCTGCATTTTAGGGTGCGGTGCCACCCAGCCGTAGCGAGATAATTCCTGGCTTTTGCAGGGCGTGAAAGAGTGTTCAGCGAATGCCTCTTCCAGTTGTTCGCTGCTGTAACTAAGGGTTTCGGTGAAGCGATAGAAAATAATATTTTTAAACCACATGGGCAGCATATCCTCAGAAGTAACGCCTGTTTGCATGTTTTGTCGGTAATAGCTCTGACTCTACAGTACTGATGTTAGCGAGTGGCTACTGCCATCGCCAGCCGATCAGCTGAGTCTCGTTATTATCACGACATATTAAATACGACAAACAGAACGCAGTGAATGATTAAAGGTCGACTATTGTATTGATTTTTTGTGTCGCTAACGAGTGTTAATTAGATTATTTTATTTGTGCTGGGTACTGGCTTTATCGATAATCAGTCCGGCGATAATAGCGGCGTTGCGACTGGCGTTACTGAGAAAACTACTGAAGTCACTGCCAATCGAGCCGTCGCTGTGCAATTTATCGGAAACGGTTTTGGCGATAACAAAAGGCACAGTGTGCTGATTGGCCACTTGGGCGATAGCGCAGGCTTCCATATCGACCAATAACGCATTTTGACACTGACGGTGGATATGTTGTTTGCGTGCAGCGGTACCGACAAACTCACAACCTGAGGCGATCAGTCCATAACGGACTTTGACTTGAGGGTGCTGCAGTTGTGAAAGGTCTAGCTCTGAGACTTGGGAGCGCATAATAGGGTCGTACTGCTGCGCCTGATCAGGTTCTAATATCAGCTCACCCGGGCGCATTAAATAGTCACCTTGTGTCAGTGAAGAGTAATAATCGTGTTGGATGACGCCATCACTGATGACCATTTCACCAATCTCTAGAGTAGATGTCAGCGCGCCGCCAACGCCAATCAGTACTATTTGTTGAATCTCGACGCTGGCTAATATGAGTGCCAGTTTAACGCCGGCATTGACGTTGCCCATTCCCGACTCGCAGACATAGATATTCAGATGCTGCTGTTGATATTGCTCGAGATGCAACTGCAGAGGCGCGCTGATTATATGCTGTTTGAGCATGCTGGATAAGGTTTCTGTCAGGGCTGCTTTTTCTTCGGCCAAGGCGCAGATGAAGAGTATGTTGTTCATGTCAGGGGACCATTTAAAATGTCAATTAAACCGCGCCAGGGAATGCTGTAGAGACCGAAGGCGACGATGGTGGCACCGCTGATTTGCTGACTGATGCGTTTGCTGAACAAACTTTTAAGCTGTTTCGCCAACAGACTAGTGGTCATCATTGCCGGCATAGTGCCAAGACCAAAAAATAACATCAGCAGTGCGCTCTGGCCACTGCTATTGGCGGCGCTGCTCCAAATAAGAGTGCTGTAGACTAGGCCGCAGGGCAGCCAGCCCCAAAAAACACCTAAGCTGAAAGCCTGCCTTAAATTGCTAACCGGTAACAGCTTGCTGGCGGCGGGGCTGATAAAACGCCAAAGTTTGTGACCTAGTGTTTCAATTTTGCTCAGTCCGCGCCACCATTGTGCGACATACAGACCCATGGTGATTAACATCAATGCGGCGAATAGTCGCAGATAGCTTTCCAGGGCTCCATAGCGGATCAAATAATCCACAGAGCCGAGGATGGCACCGGCGGTAGCATAACTGCTGATGCGGCCTAGATTATAAAAGAGCAGGCTGCGGGTTTTATTGGCACTGCTGGTCAGGGCGATACTGGAGGCTATGCCGCCACACATCCCAATGCAGTGAGCGCTGCCCAATATCCCAAGAAAGAAGGCACTTGCCAGCGACAGTGTGTCAAACATTAGCTGTTCTCAGGCGGGTTGCCTGAGCGGGTTTTAGCGGCGCTTTTGGCGGCATTAGCGGCAAGGCTAGCACGGGTTTTTTGCTTGATATCGTCGGGAATCAAGTCGTCGTCGTCATCAAAGAGTATTTTATGCGCCGGCGATTCAAGATCATCATACTGACCATTGTTAACGCTCCAGAAGAAAAATAATATCGCCCCAAAGAAGAAAAAAATTGAGATGCCGAGTAGAAAAGGGAGTATTTCCATTAGAGGCTCCGCCTTTGTTTATGAATCACTTTTTTACCTAGACGCAATGCGTTAGAGACTACAAATAATGAGCTCAGCGACATGCCGATGGCGGCGGCATAAGGGGGTATTAAACCAAAGGCAGCCAGCGGCAGGGCGGTCATGTTATAAGCAAAAGCCCAGCAAATATTTTGTTTTATGACCTTGTTGGTTTTTTTCGCCAGTAACACTGCCTGGCCGATCACCGCCAATTCGCCGTTAGTTAATACGGCATCGGCATGGGTTTTGGCTAAGTCTGAAGCGCTACCCATGGCGATAGAGGTCTGGGCTCCCGCCAGTACCGGCAAGTCGTTGATGCCATCACCCACCATTAGCACTTTCGCTCCCTGTTGCTGCAGTGCCTGTATGTATTGATTTTTTTGTTCGGGGCTGGCGCTAGCGCAAATTTTTTCTATGCCAAGCTCAGCAGCGGTTTTCGGGGCACTGGAAGAGCTGTCTCCGGTGAGCATATGGACAGTGATACCTAACTGCTGCAAAGTATTAACGCAGTCTTTACTGTCCGGGCGCAAACTGTCGGCAATCAGGAACCAACCGATAATTTGTTTTTCATCACACAGCAGTAGCCAGTGGCCATCCTCGGCGGGTACACAGCTGTCGGTATCGCAGCTTAGCAGCTGCGCAGAAAATTCGGGCTTGCCTATACGGTACAACTTACCCTGAAAGCAACCTTCGATACCTTGGCCTAAGGTCACGTTGATGTTTTCGGCAGTTTGCTGTCGATAGAATTTGAAGGCCTGGGAAATCGGGTGCTCTGAATGGGCTTCTAAGGCAGCGGCTATCTGCAGTGCCAGATCTGGGTTCGCAGCGATGGTTCTTTC
Source organism: Oceanospirillaceae bacterium (assembly GCA_013215505.1). Classification (GTDB taxonomy): domain Bacteria; phylum Pseudomonadota; class Gammaproteobacteria; order Pseudomonadales; family Balneatricaceae; genus Rs1. The sequence goes on along the minus strand of JABSQZ010000010.1, from coordinate 65,719 downwards.
GATACACAGATTACCCTGGGTTAAAGTACCGGTCTTGTCGAATACAATGTCTGAGCAAACCGCCAGGTTCTCCAGTACGTGCCCACGGGTTATCAGTAGCCCCAGCTGTCGCAAGTTGCCGGTAGCTGTGGTTAAGGCAGTGGGTGTGGCGAGTGACAGAGCGCAGGGGCAAGTGACAACTAATACTGATAAAGTGATCCAGAAAGCTTTGTCTGGATCAATAAAATACCAACTGATGCTGACTACAACGGCGGCCAGTAAGACGCAGGCGACAAAGTAGTTGGCAACTCTGTCGGCCAGTTTGGCCATTTTCGGTTTTTCACTGGCAGCACGCTCTAATAGGCGCACGATCGCCGATAATTGGGTCTGGCTGCCAACGTGAGTGACAGTCAATTGGATAGGGTTCTCGACGTTTAAAGTGCCGCCAACAACCGCTTCTCCCTCCGAGCGACGCTGTGGCAGATATTCGCCGGTGAGCGCTGACTCGTCTATGCTGGAAAATCCGCTGCTGATCAGTGCATCGGCGGGAATTATCTGCCCGGGTTTGACTAATATACGATCTCCGACCACTAGCTCTGCCGCGGATATTAACAGCTCTTTAGGGTTGCCCTGATCATCGCTGACTAGTTTAATAGCAGCTTGCGGCAGTAGATTTTGCAGCGCGTTACCGGCGCGTCCGGTGCGATGTCTGGCCTGCATCTCCAGATAGCGGCCAAACAGCAAAAAGAAAGTAAACATCGCTACTGAGTCGAAATAAATCTCACCACTGTGACTGATAGTGGCCCAGGCGCTGGCGACAAAGGCACCGCCTATGGCGATAGAGACAGGCACATCCATGCTTAAATGACGGGTTTTAAGATCGCGGTAAGCGGCTGTAAAAAAGGGCAGGGCGGCATAAAAAATAATCGGTGTGCAAATTACAAGACTGCTCCAGCGCAGCCATTGCTCTGTGTCGGTTTCTATTCCCTGAAATCCGCCGGCGTAGAGTGCGATCGCCAGAGCCAGCACTTGCATCATGCCGACGCCGGCGACACCCAGTCGCAACATGGCACGTTTTTTCTCACGAGCCAGTAGTCTCTCTTCGGTGTCGGCCCGATAGGGGTGAGCGCGGTAACCAATTTGATATATTTTAGACAGTATTTCGCTGAGCTGGATATCTTCACTTTGCCAGCTAATCTGTGCCCGGTGGTTGCTCATATTGACAGAGAAATTGTGCACTCCCGGCTGTTTCTCTAAATGGTGTTCCAACAGCCAGATGCAAGCGGCACAAGTGATGCCTTCAATGACTAAGGTCGCTTCTTTAAGGCCGTCCTCACAGCGACTGACAAATTCGATTTGTACAGCGTCGCTGTTGTACAGCGCCAGCTCCTCGGGAACTAGCGACTGTAACTCTAGATTTTTACCGCTGGGGTTCTCGCTGCGATGCCGGTAGTAGTTATGCAGGCCGCTATCTATGATGGTCTGGGCAACTGCCGAACAACCGGGGCAGCACATAGACCTGCTGCTACCGTCGATCAGCACACTGAAATCACTGTGCTTGGGAATGTCTAACAGGCAGTGGTAACAGGCATCATCTGGTACTTCAAGGCTATCCATCTGTTTATGGTTTCTCAGCCCTTATGGAAAAATTTCGCTGTTCATAGGGGGGATTTATCTCTGCGCGCAGACGCCAGCTGGCATCAGCAGCGTTAATCATGATATAGCGTTTGCCTTCGATAGGTGCACTTAACGAGCCCAGATAAAAAGGTTGTCCGGCGACTTGTTTTAAGACAATGCTCAAATCGTACTTTTGGTGGGTTGGGGAGACAAAGTCCAGATACAGTCTATCCGGGTAGCTGGAAAAGTCGCCGCTTAGGCGCAGCGATAGGTCCCCGGTGAGGTTATCAATGGCCAGATTGGCGGCGATATTCTTGTCGTAGGCAGCCTGTATTTTAGTCGGATCGCTGATATAGCCTCGGGCCTCACGATAGTAGTCATCTTTGACTATCCCATCGGAGCTGATGATGGATACTACCAGGAAAGTCGTACCGGCGATGACGGTGGCCACCAGCGGGATCATGGCGAGCAGTAGCCAAGGTTGTTTATACCAAGGGTCTAGGGCGTATTCTTGTTCAGTTTTCATAGTTAAATTGGGCTGACTCGTATTAAAAAATATGCGCGTATATTAACTCAACTGAGTCGATTCTGCGATCATTGATCGACTCTGCAGTACCGATATATTGATTAATGTCTGTTTCGCTGCATAGCCAGCACAGACTGTGCAGCGCCGGCTGAAGATTAAATATTGGCGCACTAATTTAATTAATAGGTGCCATGAATCTACTTTCGTTAACCGAATAGGTATCGGCATTAGACTTTGCCACTACTCTAATGTCGATTGGAGTATTGCGCTGACTTATTTTATAGATGCTGGCACGTATTCTGATGGGGTAGTCGATCAGTTCTCCCGCTTTGACCAAGACTGTATCAATGCTCATCAATTGTATGCCGGGTATGCCTGTTACTGTGATCAAAAACCGCTCCTCGGTATGGCCTTTGTTGGCAATTTTCAGAGTATAGGCGTTTTCTATAAGCTCATCAGAAACTTCAATAAACATCTGGCTTCGGTCTCTGTGTACGTCGACTTCAATGGGTTTACGGTCAAAAATTACATAGCCGAAATAGATCATCATGGCTATCACAATCACCAGGTAAGAGAGTAGTTTGGGCCGTAAAATGCGTGTATCACCGCCCTCTAAATTAGTCTCTGTGGTGTACTTTATCAGTCCTTTTTTGTAGCCAATACGACTCATAATGTCATCGCAGGCATCGACGCAGGCCCCGCAGGCGACACATTCAATTTGCAGGCCATCACGTATATCTATGCCGGTGGGGCAGACGTTCACACAGTGGTGACAGTCGATACAGTCACCCAGGCCCTCGGCGACATAATCAGTTTTGCGACTGCGCTTGCCACGGCTCTCGCCACGTATTTCGTCATAGGAAATAACCAAGGTGTCACGGTCAAACATAACGCTTTGAAAGCGTGCGTACGGGCACATATAAATACACACTTGCTCCCGCAGCCAGCCCGCATTGCCATAAGTGGCAACACCAATAAAGCCAATCCACCACAGCTCCCAGGGACCTAGTCCCAAAGCGATAAAGCTGGGGGCGAGCTCGCGTATTGGAGTGAAGTAGCCGACAAAAGCTATAGCGGTGCTGATAGAGAGTACAAACCATATGCTGTGTTTGGCAATCTTACGGCTAAAGAGTACAGCGGTCATAGGTTTTTTGTCTTGGCGCATGCGCTGGTTGCGATCGCCTTCAGTGATCCTTTCCGCCCAGATAAACAACCAGGTCCAGACAAATTGCGGGCAGGCATAACCACACCAGAGGCGCCCGGCGAATACAGTGACAACAAAGAGCACAAATGCCAGAATAATTAGCAGTACGGATAACAAAATAAAATCTTGAGGCCAAAAAGTGGCACTAAAGACATGGAATTGGCGATTGGGTAAATCGAACAAAATAGCCTGTCGATCACCCCACTGGATCCAGGGGAAGCCGTAAAACATAGCCAGCATTATGGCTCCGGATATGATCCGCAGGTTCTTATAAATGCCTTTATAAAATTTTACGTAGATATGTTCGCGTTTCGCGTATAAGTCGTAAGTTTCAACTTCTCTGCTGGGCTTGGGAGTGATATCGCTAACCGGGATTTGCTTCATGTGCTGTCCACTTCGGATCAATACTTGTCTATATCGTTTGCTAGCAAAAACTAATAGTTGCAGCTAATCTTTATATTTTAGCTCTATATTGCAGATCTGTCGCTGCTTCTAGGATCTATTTAAGCAGCCAACTATTTGCAGTGTTTAGCAGCAGATAGATTATCAGGTAGGTTTTGGGGTGTTATAAAAGTACGCTGCTGCCAGTGCCTATAAACGGTTTGCAGACATCGAAAAAAAAGCGCTATAACCGGGTTATAGCGCTTTTTATAGCGGTATAGTTAACTACTTTTGCCGCTGCGATAAACTGTAAACGTAACCGGCGATCAAGTTGATCTTGTTGTCGCTTAACAGCTCTTTGTGCGCAGGCATAGTCCCGGCACGTCCCATGCGGATAGTGTGGGCTATTTTTTCGTAAGAGCCACCGTACAACCAGACATTGTCTGTCAAGTTGGGGGCGCCTAGTGCTTGAGTGCCTTTGCCGTCAGCTCCGTGACAGGCGATGCACAGCGCCTGGAATTTAGGCTCGGCGCGAGCTACAGCCTCGGCGTCGACATTCTCGGCGCCACTGATGCTCAATACATAACTGGCCATATCTCTGACACCGGCCTCACCAAGTTTTGAACCCCAGGTTGGCATCGCACCCTGGCGACCGTCAGTGATAGTTTGCTTTATGCTGTCAACTGAACCTCCATATAACCAATCGCTATCGGTCAGATTTGGGAAGCCATAGGCACCAGTCGCCGCTACACCGTGACAGACCGAGCAGTTATTGGCAAACATCCGCTGACCCATTAACAGGCCCTGCCGGTTTTCATCTTTTAACAGCTCTTCTGCTGGCAGCGCAGCATATTTGGCGAAGATAGGTGCGTAATGATTATTAGCGTGTTGCATTTCTTCTTCCCACTGGCCAGTGGAAGTCCAGCCAATCAGGCCTTTATAGTTGCCGAGGCCGGGATAGACTATTAAATAGCCTATCGAGTAAATAACGGTGGCCATAAACATCCAAAACCACCATTTAGGTAGTGGGTTGTCTAGCTCTTCAATGCCGTCGAATACATGACCTGTAGTCTCTTCAGTCGTATCTTTGAACTTCTCACCTTTGCGGATCGATAGCAGCAAAGCGGTACAGCCGAATATCACGGCCAGTGTAATGATGGATATCCAAGCACTCCAAAAAGGGCTCATTATGTCTTTCTCCTGTCGTTGTCCCCGACTTTTTCCTCGGCGGAGTCGGCTTCAAAACCGTCTTCTTCGAAGGGTAAATTGGCTGCATTATCGAAACCCTTCTTATTGCCGGGCAGTAATACCCAGATAAAAAGTCCAATGAATGTGATTAACATCACTACAGGTATATAGGGGCCGTAAACTTCGTAACTCACAGTTATTTACCGTTTGTTGCTATATTCTGAATGTTTTTTACCAAGAGATTGTAAGTAGGCGATTACCGCTTCAATCTCATATTTGCCGGACACTTCATCTTGAGCATTTTCGATTTGCTCAGCGGTGTAAGGTACGCCAAATTTGCTAAATAACGCTAATTTTGCCGAAGTGTCAGTCCCGGTTAGTTTGTTTTTAAACAACCATGGGTAGCTCGGCATTTTTGATTCAGGTACAACGTCACGAGGGTTGTACAGATGAGCGCGATGCCAGTCGTCAGAGTAGCGGCCGCCGACGCGGGATAAATCTGGACCAGTACGCTTAGAACCCCAGAGAAAAGGGTGCTCCCAAACGAATTCGTTAGCAGTAGAGAAATGACCATATCTCTCGGTCTCGGCTCTAAACGGGCGAATCATTTGTGAGTGGCATACGTGACAACCCTCGCGGATATATATGTCGCGACCTTCCATTTCCAGTGCAGTGTATGGCTTCAAGCCCTCGATAGGCTTAGTAGTAGAGACCTGGAAAAATAAAGGGACGATTTCAGCTAAACCGCCACCGCTGATCACCAAAATGATTAGCAGCGCCATTAAGCCAACATGTTTTTCGATCGTATCGTGTTTTAGCATAGTGTTGGCTCCTTAAGCAGTTTGGGCTTTAGTATCAGTGTTTTGTTCTGCAGCGAGCTTTTCGCTGCGTACAGTGCGCCATACGTTATATGCCATGATCAACATGCCAGCAACCCACAGGCAACCTCCCATCCAGCGGACGAAGTATCCAGGGTGGCTCGCTTGAAGTGCATCAACGAAACTGTAGGCGAGAGTACCGTCGGCGTTCACCGCACGCCACATCAGTCCCTGCAAAATACCGTTTACCCACATCGCACAGATATAGAGTACCGTACCTGCTGTTGCCAGCCAGAAGTGAATATTAATCAGGTTAGTGCTCCACATTTGACCTTTGCCAAATACTTTAGGCACCATGTGATAAGTTGCACCAATCGAGATCATCGCCACCCAGCCAAGAGCACCGGCATGCACGTGACCTATAGTCCAATCAGTAAAGTGCGATAGCGCATTCACTGTTTTGATTGCCATCATCGGGCCTTCAAAGGTCGACATGCCATAGAAAGACAGTGAGACCACTAGAAAACGTAAGATAGGGTCGGTCCGCAATTTATGCCAGGCACCAGATAAGGTCATCATGCCGTTGATCATGCCGCCCCAAGAGGGAGCCAGTAATATAAGAGACATAACCATGGCCACGGATTGAGTCCAGTCAGGAAGGGCGGTGTAGTGTAGGTGGTGTCCGCCGGCCCAGATGTAAGTGGCGATCAGCGCCCAAAAATGCACGATTGAGAGGCGGTAAGAGTAAATTGGTCGACCTGATTGCTTGGGAACGAAGTAGTACATCATGCCCAAAAAGCCTGCGGTCAGGAAGAAGCCAACGGCATTGTGTCCATACCACCACTGTACCATGGCATCGATAGCACCCGGGTAAACTGAGTATGACTTCCACATCGAGATTGGCACTGCCGCACTGTTTACTATATGTAGTACCAGTACAACAATGATGAAGGCCATAAAGAACCAGTTGCCGACATAGATGTGAGATGTTTTTCGCTTGTGCACTGTACCTACGAAGACAATCAGATAACTGACCCAAACCAGGGCCAGTAAAATATCAATTGGCCACTCTAATTCGGCGTACTCTTTAGTAGAGGTCAAACCCATAGGCAGGGTAATAACAGCGAGGACAATGATTGCCTGCCAGCCCCAAAAAGTGAAAGGTACTAGCCAGCCACCAAAGAGTGTTGTCTGACAAGTTCGCTGAACTATATAGTAGGATGTGGCGAAAAGTGCGCTACCACCAAATGCAAAGATTACCGCATTGGTATGTAGGGGGCGCAATCGGCCAAAACTAAGCCAAGCTGTGTCAAAATTTAATTGTGGCCAGACCAATTGTGCTGCTATCAGGAGGCCGACGGACATGCCGACAATTCCCCAAACTACAGTCATAATTGAAAACTGGCGCACCACGTTATAATCGTATTGTGGATGTTCAGTTACAGTGCTCATGTAAGGTTCTCATCAATAAGCGTTATTTTAGAGGTTATTATTGTGGCTAATTATCTTGGAATACCCTTAATTTTTCAATGGCATTCAGCCAACTATTCAATAAATATGGATATAATCGAGAAAAAAGTGCTTCATGTCAGGTATTTGCTGGTTAATTTGCTCAAATCCTGAGCTGAGACGTTTAAAATTTAAGCAAACAGCTTTTGTGGTTTATAGAGTATAGGTGGAATTAGCAATTACACATGGACCGGATTTTAGCAATATACAGGAAATAGAAAATGAATTTGTTAGTGTCTGGTAGCGGTAAAAAAGGGCTGTTAATTTTGGCCCACGGTGCGGGGATGGCAATGGATCATCCCTTTATGCAGCAGCTGAGTGAACAGTTGTCGGCCTGCGATTTAAAGGTGGTGCGTTTTGAATTTCCCTATATGGCCGCTAGGCGAATAACTGGAAAGCGTCGATTACCGGATAAAATGCCGGTATTAGAGGAGTGTTTTATCGCGGTAGTTAATCAGCTAAAGAATCGCTACCCTAAGATGTTTGACGAAAATGCATGCCCTCTTTATCTGGCGGGTAAATCGATGGGCGGGAGAGTGGCCACGTTGGTTGCTGAGCGCTTAGCTGCAACGGCAGTCTTTGTCTACGGCTATCCGTTTCACTCGATAAAGAAACCGGCAGTTTTGCGGATAGAGCATCTGCGGCAGATTGAGACAAAAATATACATCTTTCAAGGGGAGAGGGATAAGCTTGGGAATAGTTTGGAAGTCTTAGCTTATCCTCTGTCTTCGAATGTGAAATTGCATTGGCTGGTAGATGGTGACCACGATTTACAGCCCAGGGTTCGCTCGGGGTATACCCAGCTTCAGCACTTGCAATCAGTGACAAAAACGATAAAGCATGCTGTCGATGGGTACAATATTGCACTCTAGCTTCAGTTGTTGCTGTCAGTTGTGTTGATTTGTCATTTAACTAATATTTTTAGATTGCCTATCGCTTCAATAAAAAATTTGCGACAATAGCGCCGCCGGAAGTAAAAGCGTTTTATAGACGGCGCGGTATATCAGTTTAAAAGGTTATATATGTTTGATTCAGAAGTAGACAATATACTGGATACTCAAGGCTTGTATTGTCCTGAACCAGTGATGATGCTACACAGTCAAATTCGTGATATGGCAGTTGGAGAAACTTTGTTAGTAAAGGCAAGTGATCCATCAACAGTCAGAGATATCCCGAAATTTTGTACTTTTCTCGGACATGAACTTATTAGTCATGCAGAAAAGGACGGGGTTTTTAGATATATGATCCGTAAAGGTCAAACTGAGTCAGTGTAAAACGAATATTTTGTAGATCTAATGTTAATTTTATTAATATAGCTATTGTGGTTGGAATTTTTGATGCTACCCTGTCAGACAACATATAGCTATTGAGCTATCACATGTGCGGATTATGTTGCTCCAATTAACTAGTTCCCTAAGTAAATAAAGTAAATCTCGAGAGTTTTGTTGTGATACAAGAAGTGACTAAGACAGAAAAAAGCGAGTCGGAAAAAGTGGCTCCAAGCAAAAACAAAGCAAAAAATAGAGCGGGAAATCAGGCCGCTTTAGCTTTGTTAATTGAAACTTACCCCGAAACATTTAGCCGCACCAATATTCGCCCTTTAAAAATCGGTATTCAGGATGATCTTATTGCCGATGACAAAGTGGCAAAGAACAAGATCAAACGTGCGCTTGCCTCTTATGTTCGTGCTCCCAATTACTTTCGTGCGATGAAGCAAGATGCCGACCGCATTGATCTCACTGGCAGCAGTGCCGGGAAAGTTTCAGAGAGCGAAGCTGAATATGCAAAAACCCAGCTCAAAGAGTTTCATCAGCGCCGTAGAGAAAATCAACGCCGCCAGGAAAAAGAAAAAAGAGATCAAGAAAAAGGCCAGCGAATGGCTAGTAAACTGGAAATGCTGTTAACCAAAAAAGGCTGATAGCCACGACCACGGCAAAGACCCTAGCAGAGCATTTGTTCTCTTAGCTATTTATGTCGTGTCTCTGTTGCTTAAAATCAGTGTGCACAGTCACGCTGATTTTCTCAATATTAAGCCCTTAGGGTTTTTTGCAGATGATAGCGACAGTTTCTAGCTCGCTGCTTGTAATATCTATCTTTACTCCTCACTCATTGCAGATCACCTGCAGTGAGTATGTTGGACAGTGATTGCCTGTTTTAATCCATCCCTTTGTATGTTTTACCACAGCTGTGAAATGCTCTAGCAGTAGCTAACAATAGCTGTCTGTTGTTCCTGGGGGGCTCTGCTGGGAGCGTGTTGTTCAATCTGATTCTATTCAGGGCTAGTTAGCCTAGCCCTGAATTTGTTCACAGGTCATTTAGATTTTCTGGTTTTCCATGGATAAACCCTTGAGTCGCCGCTATACCTAGTAGTCTTAATTGTTCTATCTGCTCTGGTTGCTCGACACGCTCTGCATAGCTTGGGATGCTCAGGCTCTTGGCGACAGTCACTAAGCTGCCCATGAAGAATCTATCCTCTGCGCTAGTCGTTATTTGCTGGCAGAGAGAGCCGTCAATTTTTATGTAATCAGGATGTACTTGGTATAGGTAGCTGAAGCCGCTTGGGTGCACTCCGAAGTTATCCACGCCAAAGCCTATGCCGTTCTTGGTCAGAAATTGTCTGAAACTGGCAATGCGGGTTACATTGTTAAGCACTGAAGATTCGTTGATCTCTATATTGAGTCTGCCCTGAATAGCTTTGTCGGCAATAGTATGCATCAGCCACTGATCAAAATTACCATCTTCGAGGCTTTGCAGGCTAATGTTAATAGCCAATGGTTCGCTATCACTATGACTGTGCAGATAGCTGACGGCTTGTTCTAGTGCCGCTTTATCCAATGCTTCGATTAAGCCCAGCTGCTGTACTATACGGATGAATTTTGCCGCAGTACAGAGTTCGCCTGCCTGGTTTAATATTCTTACCAGAAGTTCTTTTTGTAGCACTTTGGTCTCTGTGCTATCAATCACTGTCTGATATTGGAAAAAGATCTTCTTGCTGTTAACCACATCTGCAACGTAGGTGCTCCAGTCAGCAGAGGTGGTTTCGGAGGCGTTGTCAAAGAGGGTTTTGAAAGTGCTGGCTTGTCTGTTTGCGATAGCCTCGTCGATTGCTACCCTAGCGGTGGAGAGTAACTGCGCGGCACTCACATCCTCGTTGGCTAAAATTGCGGCTATATGTACCGGGTTCTCGATAGCAGAGCCTGGGTTAAAGAAGTTAAATGTGATTGCGTAGGCGTCGAGCAGGCTGTTGACTTCACGCGTCACTGTGTCGCTGTCAGGTTGCTCAATCAGTAGTATCATATCTGAGCCGGATAATCTTCCGACTATGGCTCCGGTATGGGTATCACCTAAAGCATTGAGTTTTTCCGCCAGTTGCTTAATCAAGTTGTTAGCATTTTCCTGACCAAGTTTTTCATTCAGTGTGGTCAAGTCGGCAATATGTACATAATATAATGCACAGGGGCCTTCATCATCTCTATTGTCCAGCTTGTCGCTTAGCTGAGCATTGGTTGAGCGACTATTGGCCAGGCCTGTCAATTCATCCAGATAGGCAGTGCGACGAAGCTCTTCGATGTTGTTGCTCTGTTCGTTAAACATGGTCCGCACTCGTGCGATCATGCTATTCATAGTGATAACGACGCTGCGTAATTCTTTGGTCTTAGGGATTTTGGTCTCTTCTATGTACTCTTTGTTGCTCAGGGCTATCGCCTGAGCCTCGATGGATTTTAGTGGTTTGAGTATTATTCTCAGCAGTGTACTAATGAACAGAACACTAATCAGTGACAGTGATATAAACCAAATTAGGGTTGTCTGTGTGCCTTTCCACAGTTCTTCATAGGCGTATCCGGCGCGGGTCTTAACTTCGACATAGCCTACTTTAGCCCAAGAGTAAGTGACGGGTCGTTTGAAATTTGGGGTATCGAAGGCGATCAGCTTAATAAACCACCTGGGAACTTCATCGGATATTTCCGGGGAGCGCAGGGCGGTAAATAAGTCTTCATCGTCGAAATTGGTGACCTGAATTTTCTCGTAATAACCGCTGTCAAATATGGCATTGACTATCGTTTCGATCGCTGCCGAATCTCCCTCTGCTATGTAGGGAGCCATATGCATCCCTAAATTGGTAGCGGTATCTTTACTGTGTGACTGCAACTGACTCGTTAACATAGATTTTGAACTGTCTGACATGATGTAGATTGTGCCGGACACCAAACCAATCAGCACGGCAAACACCGCGGCTATTATTTGGTTTAACAAAGACATGCTGATCTCCTGAAATTCTAATACAAATTGTGTTATTGAGTTTTTAGTCTCTTCTTAAGCTGGACCCAGGGGCCGAGTCTGTCTGCGCTGCCGACTAGATTGGCACGACGCCCTTTTTTCGAGATCCATAAATTATCACCGTTGAAGCTGTAGACGTGCAATAAATCTTTGCGTTTAGAAGCCTTTTTTATCTGGGGTATTAGGTTGTCAAGAATGAGCGGTTCGGCTCTTGGGCTCGAGTAGTACGTTAATACCATGTGTGCCTGGTTGTAATCCAGCGCTTTAACATAGGCGATACTCATTTTTGACATATCCACTCCCAGTGCTTTCAAGGTGTAGTACTTGGCGATGGTGAAATCTTCGCAGTCGCCGCCGTTGGTGACTAGAAATTCAACCGGAGTTGCCCAGTAGTCATTTTTCTTCCAATGTACAATATCATCTAAAAATCTGACTTTGTTGAAGAAATCATTCACTTTTCGCAGTTTTGTCTGCTCGTTTTCGCCCTGCAGTTTCCTAATCAGTTGCTGCCATCTGTTTAGTCTTAACTCGGCCCGACGACCATATTTTTTTCCCATTTGCTTGATGTAGGCTGCGCTTAAATTTACCCCGGGTTCGCTCTTCACAAACAGCGGAATAAAGAGAGTCGGAAGAAGGATAAGCAATAGTAATAACAGGCTGTATTTCAAGCTGAGCCCTGGGCTACCTTTTTGTATTGGGGTGCTGTTGTACACTACATTTTCCTGTCTATGATTATTTAGCTGTTACTGGCAGTTGTAGTAACAGTGGAGTTGCCCGATACTCCGGCATAGTCGATCTTTGGCAGCTAAATAATAGGGTTTAACGCAATTGCTCTCTGTTGTTGCAAAATTGTCATCGGATATAATAGTCAGTAATTAAAATTTAACATATTTTGTTACAATAAGCTGATAATTATGAGTTTTCTTGCTTTTTGATAATTCAGCTTAGTTTTAATCAGAGCTACCCTGCTGCAGCCTTAGATGGCTGGTTAGTGGAAATGGTGGCTCTCTTTGTCAGTTTGGCCTATAAGCTTTGCACTGACAGTCGAACTTATGTTGAGGTTAAGACCGCAGTTTATCTTTTTGGTTCTTTGCTGTTAGCATTTGCTGTAGAGCAATTACCTTGTTCTGTCTAAATTTATCATTTGAGCCTAGGGTGGTCAGCTGGAAACTGATTGTTATAGAGTCGTAGTGCTCTGCAAGTTGCTGTTGCAGTTTTAAAAGTTAAGCCTCTAGAAGTTGCTAATCTGAAGATGACGCTCCCCTTGCCCTGATGGGCAGCTATAGTGTGTTAATTGTTGCGCTGTTAAACTCGGCTGCTATGATTGCTTTTTGGGCGCAGAAAAGATACCGGACTTATTAGCATCTTGTATATTTTAGTTGAAGAACTGCATAAGTCTAAATCCCGGCAATATTTTATCTTTCAGCGGTCAGTGTTATAGTGAGCTCCGGTTGCGACTATTTGTGACTCAATGCTGATTTTTTGTTGAATACCGAATAAAAAAAGATAAATACTGCTATGAAAAATTTTACTTTGTTTAGTACCGAGCACTGCCATTTGTGTGAGCTTGCCGAAGATATCCTGGTCTCACAGTTAGATAGTCAATTGCATAGCGTTGCAGTTGCGGATGTTGCCGAAGATGACCTGCTGTTGGCAAGATACGGTGTGCGCATCCCAGTGTTACTGAACGAGAAAACCAAAGCTGAACTCAGCTGGCCGTTTGATGCGCCGATGGTCGATGAGTTTATCAGCCGTTGAGGCTAATGGCTGGCTTAAAAGGTGCTGAATTTTAAAGCCTGAATAAACGCTTCGCATTGGCTGTGCTGATAGCGATAATCTGTTCGCTACTCTGTCCTCTGAACTTTCCAATTTGCTCGGCGATATGCCCTAAATTTGCAGGTTCGTTTTTATTTTTTCGTTTCTTTCCGGTTAGAGTTCTGGGAGTGAGGTAGGGAGCGTCTGTCTCTATCAGTAGTCGGTCATCGGGGATTGTCTTTACCAGTGATTGTAGTTCTGTGCCGCGTCGCTCGTCGCATATCCAGCCGGTAATGCCAATATAAAGATCCAGTTCAAGGTACTTCTGTAGTGCATCCGCGCTGCCGGTAAAGCAGTGCACAACGGCCCCACAAATGCTATCGCGAGATTTTTTTAGCATTATATATTGTTGCTCAAACGCGTCCCTCTCGTGTAAAAAAAGGGCTTTCTGGGTGCTGATAGCGATGTCTATCTGCCGCTCAAAAGCCCAAATTTGCTGCGACGGGGTGGAAAAGTTACGATTAAAATCCAATCCGGTCTCGCCTACTGCAACGGCTTTGGGGTGCGCTAGTAGCTTTTGCAAACTCTCTAGCGCTGCTTGATCTAAACTGCAGGCGTCATGAGGGTGTACTCCAACAGTGGCGTATAGTCCTGAATGCAGCTCGCAAAGCGCCAGCGCCTGTGTGCTGCTTTCCAGGTCGGTACCAGTAACAATGATTTTCTCTACCCCGCTCTGTCTCGATCGCTGCAGTATCTGATCGAGATCTTTAGCAAAGCGTTTGTGGGTTAAGTTGGCGCCAATATCTATCATTGCTGTCCCTGTTTTCAGCTGCGATTTAAAGTCAGTAGCGCCCGGTCTTTGGCGGTGAACATCGTGGCTTTTCGCCCCGCCAATAAATCGTAGATGGCACTATAGGTCAGAACATTTTGTACGTAGTGTCGGGTCTCGTCAAAGGGGATTGTTTCAATCCAGATATCCAGAGGCAACTTGCCGCGAGATTTTAACCAGAGCTCTACGCGGTGGGGTCCGGCATTGTAAGCTGCGGTAGAGTGCGCCTGATTATTAAATTTTTTCATCATTTCACCCAGATAGGCAGTGCCCAGCGAAATATTGGTGCGTGGGTCGTAAAGGTCATCTTTGCCCCGGTAGGGGATAGCGAATTTTTTTGCGGTCATTTTTGCGGTGGCGGGCATTAACTGCATAAAGCCCCGGGCACCGGCCGGAGAGCGGGCGTACTGGTTGTAGGCGCTCTCCTGTCTGGCGATGGCTACCGGCCAAGTGTTGCCAATGCCTTTAGCTGCCCCCAACTCAGCGAATAACGCGTTTTGCGAGCGCGGAAAGCGTATACTCAGCTCGTTCCAGGCTTTAAGTTTGGCGGCGATTCTTATTCCCTGAATGTGCCAGCCCCAATTGCTGACTAAGTAACCCATTGCCAGAGTTTGTTGCTTATTTAACGACTCTTTAAAAACACGCCACTCCTGGTAGGCACTAGCGGTATCTCCTGTTTTGACAAGCTCGCGCATACGCGCTACCGCACTGAGTTTGTTAAGTTTGTTAAGCAGTTCAGAGCTGATATTGGTTTTTTTGTGATTCAGTCTGAAGGGGCTACCCTTTAGCTCTGCGGCAACAAAACTGTAGAAATCACGCTCGGCAATAATCGGGTCATATTGGGCGCTATAGCCAGCCGGGTTGGCTCTTTGTTTGGCAGTCTCCAGCCAGTATATCCAGCGATTTTTAGATTGAATGGACTGCGGTGAGTTGCCAATTAAGCCGATGACTTGTTTCCAGTCTTGTTTTATCAGTGCCAGACGTATTTTCCACTCGCTGATGTCATCGTATTTATACAGAGGATCAAGTTTTTGCAATATCCCGGGAGCAGCCGGGTCGTAATATGTGCTCTTGGCAAATTTATTGCCAAAGTAGACATTTAAATACTTGCGTTGCTCGGCACTGAAGTTGAAGCGGGTTCTATCTCTGAGCCAGGTTTTTAAGGCCAGTTCAGGTTTCTTTACCGCCAGTTTGCGGATCGCGTAAGCTGCTATATCAGCGCCGTGTGAAGTTTTGCTGG
This sequence comes from Oceanospirillaceae bacterium, assembly GCA_013215505.1. Classification (GTDB taxonomy): domain Bacteria; phylum Pseudomonadota; class Gammaproteobacteria; order Pseudomonadales; family Balneatricaceae; genus Rs1. The sequence continues at coordinate 50,395 of JABSQZ010000010.1, read as the reverse complement.
AGAGTGTTTTAGGGTTGGCGATCAGTGCAACATTCTTTTGCACTTTCCAAAATAGATTCAATGAATGGTTCAGTGATTTACTCTTGACATATTTTTGTGCAAATCTGGCAATTTTGTAATTCTTATTGCTAATCGCTTTCCAGCTGCGTTGATAGGCAATTTTGGAAGTGGGATTCCCCTGCTTGATCCAGTAGCTAAATACCGGGTCGCAGGTTTTAGGTTGCGAATTTCCAACATTCCATAGTTTGGCGATCTGCGCTGAGATTTTTTTGCCAGAACCCGTGTTGATCTTAGCCTGTAGCTGGTAACAAGTGTAATGGGCGCTGCGCAAGGGCAGTCGTTGGTAATTGTTAAGATAAGAACCCCACTGTTTAGCTCTTACTAGCTTGCTCAGGTAGCTTGCCTGGGCCCTCTTGGCCATAGGGGTGTTTGCATAGTCTTTCAGGTACTGGTTTATTTGACTCTGCTTGATAAAACCTATGTCGCGTTGAATTTGCCGTAATCTTAAATAGGGGTACAAACTGTAATCTTTTAGTTGCAAGGTTAGTTTGTCGGCAAGTTTGATGTTTTTAGTATTGAAGGCTTGGTTGGCTTTAAGGTACAGGTCTCTTAGCTGTTGGTTGTCTAGGTGGCTATTGGCGTTGGCAGATAGTGGAAAAAAAGCGAAACTGGTAACTGTGGCAATAAGGGCAGAAAGACATAAAGTATTACGTTTCAAGTTGAGCTATCCTTTTTTGTTGATTAATAGCAAGCGCTTAGGCGTAAAGTTAGAAAGGTTTGAGATTGCAGATCAACGGTTTGCACTAGACAGTAGCGAAAAGCCGGCAGCTGCGCAACGGATAATTTAGACTCAGCTTTGGATTAGAGTTGTGCTTGGTGTGGTCAGGCTGCGTATAAGGATCCTTCAGTGGTAACTTAAATAGGCACTTTTTGCTTATTTGCGCTGAATATTATCGGCGCTTAAGGTAGAATGCGCCGTCAGATTTTAACTAGTTTAATTGCTTTGCAATGTCGAGATTAGTGTTGAAGTTGCAAGTTAGCAGATAGAGAAAATCGGCTAAGCTAAGCTGCTCATTGGTACTCGCCCCTTGTCGCATTTTCGAGAAATTACATGCCCATTATTAGATTGGAAAAAGCCAGTGTCGCTTTTGGTTCAAGACCCCTGCTAGAAAAAGTAGATTTTATCATCGATCCCGGCGAACGAGTCGGTTTAGTCGGCTTAAATGGTGCGGGAAAATCAACGCTAATGAAAGTAGTTACCGGTGAAGTGCACCTCGATGGTGGGGAAGTTTGGGTGGACCCGGGCTGTAAAATATCGGTATTAAATCAAATCCTGCCCGTTGCAGATGAGCGCAAGGTATGGGATGTCGTGGCAGAGGGGCTTGCAGAGGCGGTGAGTCTGCGCAAAGAATATGATCTGCTGGTCAATAATACGGATGCTAAAAGCTTAAAGCAATTAGAAAAGTTACAGCATCAGCTAGAGGCCGTTGATGGCTGGATGTTAGAGCAAAAAGTCGAACGTGTTCTGACACGTCTGAAGCTCAACGGAGAAGCGCTAATGAGTTCTCTTTCCGGTGGCTGGCGCAGAAGAGCGGCCCTGGGAGCAGCTCTGGTCACTGAGCCGCAGTTGTTGTTGTTAGATGAGCCCACTAACCACCTTGATATCAGTACTATCGAATGGCTGGAAAAACAGTTGTTGGATTTTAAGGGCGGATTGCTGTTTGTCTCGCACGATAGATCAATGGTGAATGCGTTGGCGACCCGTATTATCGAGTTAGATCGCGGTGTCTTGACTTCATTTACCGGTAACTACGAAAGCTATGTGCAGCAAAAGGAAACATTGCTAGAGCAAGAGGCACGCAACAATGCACTCTTTGATAAGCGCCTGGCTGAGGAAGAAGTGTGGATCAGGCAGGGGATTAAAGCGCGCCGTACCCGCAACGAGGGACGGGTCAGAGCATTGCAAAGTCTGCGTAATGAAAGGTCTAGTCGTCTGGATCGGCAGGGCAAGGCTAATTTTAGTTTCGAAGAGGCGGCTAAATCCGGAAAGTTGGTCGCTTGCCTGGAAGACGTGAGCTTGAGTTATGCCGATAAGTCGGTGATTAAGAATTTTGATCTGACTGTACAGCGGGGTGATCGCATCGGCCTTATTGGTCCTAATGGAGCCGGAAAAAGTAGCTTGTTGAAACTGATTTTAGGTGAGAGTCAGCCTGACAGTGGAAAAATTACTTTCGGTACCAAAATTGAAGTGGCCTATTTTGACCAGCTCAGAGGGCAGTTGGAACCGGAAAAATCTGTGGTAGATAATATCGCTGGCGGCCGTGAAATGATTGAGATAAATGGAAGAAACCGCCATGTCATCAGCTATTTAAATGACTTTTTGTTTGCTCCGGAACGTGCCAGAACGCCAGTCAAAGCGCTTTCAGGTGGTGAGTGTAACAGAGTGTTGCTGGCTAAATTGTTCAGTTTGCCCGCCAACGTGCTAGTGATGGATGAGCCCACCAACGATTTAGACGTAGAAACCTTAGAGCTGTTGGAAGAGATCTTGCTGGAGTTTAAAGGCACGGTGCTATTGGTAAGTCACGATCGCGCTTTCTTGGATAATGTGGTGACTAGTACCTTAGTGTTTGAAGGTGAGGGTGTGGTATCCCCCTATGTCGGAGGATACCAGGATTGGCTTAGACAGCGGCCACAACAGCAAACTAAAGGCAATGGCAAAAATAGCAAACTGTCCGGTGAAAAATTGACTCCGCTGAAAACACCCGCTGCAGCCAAGAAAAAATTAAGCTATAAGTTACAGCATGAACTGGATCAACTGCCGCTCTTGCTAGAGAAGGCGGAAGCTGTAGTAGAAACGCTGCAACAGAAAATGGCAGCAGATGATTTTTACCAATCAGAGCACTCTAATGTGACTGCAACTGTGGAAAAACTGGCGGCAGCAGAAACTGAGGTTGAAGCCTTGATGGAGAGATGGCTGGAATTGGATGTCTAGCTTTATCCATAGAATGCCACTTGACTGTCAAGTGGCATAAAAGGGTCAGCTGGCCTTGCAGTTAGCAGTGACCAATGTATTTTTACTCCGAAAAGACTCTGATAGCCAATACATCGCAGGGGGCTCCGTGCAATACGCCATTAGCAGTGGAGCCAAGTAGCAGTGCTAAGCCGTGTCTGCCGTGGCTTCCTACCACAATTAAGTCACATGATTTTTCGGTGGCGATACGATGAATTTCAGATTCTGTGTGCCCGGTAATTACCAGCTTTTCTGCCACAGGGTAGTCGAGTTTTTGACAGAAGTTGGCTAGGTTTTTGGTCGCATGTTCCGATAGCTGATCCTGGGTCGTCGATAGATCCATTGGAACATCTCCACCGTAGGCAAAGCTTAAAGGTTCGATGACGTGAATAACCGTTAATTCGGCATTGTTATTAGCAGCTATATTGCACGTTTTTTTGATCAGTTGGTCGGATTCGTCCGAGAGGTCTACTGCTAATAAGATTCTAGGATAAACTATCATAAAAATTTACCTTACTATCTGTGGAAGTTATTTAAGCTTAACATAGTTGCCTAAATAATCTACTAACAACTTTTTTACTTGAGTCTAACTATATGAATTTTCTTATTATTGGTTTTGTTGTCCTGTCTTTGATTGGTTCTGTAATGTGGGTGATGCCAACGAAGAGGGACAAGTTTTTAGCTTCGTTGCGGATGGATGCAAAGCGCCTGGGGTTTCAGGTTCAGCTGGTTAAGTTAGTATACCCCAGAGAAAAAGGTCTGGTTGAGCCACGTACATTGTCTACCGTAGTGTATCGACTACTGCGAGGAAAAATAGATCAGCAGCAGCATCGCAATTGGAATAGCTGGCGCATTGCCAGATGTGAAACCAATGCCTGTAAAGGTTTGTTGCCTGGTTGGGGGTGGGCAATTGGAGAGAGGACGATGAATGAGCAGCAGCTGGCGATCGTTAATGAGATCATAGCAGCCGTCCCTGAGGGAGTTCAGGCCCTGGAGTCCACACCAATACATGTCTCTGCGTTTTGGAATGAGCGTGAGGAGAAAGATATGTTACTGATTGAGCAGCAGCTCAAAGCGATGATTCAGCAAAAAATTTAAATTTAGGAATTAGTCGCTGTTTAAAATTTTGCAGTCATACATTCCGGGGCTTTCAAGGGTTTTCTTTATGCTTGAAGGGCTCTTCTATGTTTTCTAAGCAAGTGCAGCAAATGCTCTATTTAGACGTTTCCTGCACTACTTTGATCTTTGTTAAGTTATACAGATACAGTAGTAGGGAGGCTTTATAATTGTATTTATGATTGAAGAAAAATCATAAATACAATTGAGATTTGTCAGTAAAAATTATTCAGATCATCTTCGTCATCTGCGCTTAAGTAGGAAGCTTTCTTAGGTTCAATCAAGTCAATTTTCTTCTGGATATCGGTAAGCCGATCTTGTTTCAGAGCTTGAGAAACTTGGGCTCTGAAGATCACGGCCTTAGCGTGTTTAAGGTGCGACAGGGCGGTGAGTTTGTCATCATTTTCCATCACTCTGTCCGCCTGAGTGCGATGGGCATCTACGACGTTTCTGATGTTTAACCAATACAATTCGCTCATGTAGCTTTTGCCGAGCTTCATGTTAATACTGCGGTTTCTAACCATCTGCCTGATCAGTCTTTCCGTGTAGGTAATATATATCTGAATGCGCTTTAGTTCTCTGTCATTACTTAAGTGCCTGGCAGAATTCATGGTATTGTCAGTCACTTCTTTTTTCTGGTTAATCCGGTTCATGATGTCTGAATCGGGGGCCAAAGTACTTATTTCCTCAATCTGCAAAGTGACATGTTGGTTTAACCGGTCAATGATCTCCGGTTTGCAATTGGATTCTTTTAGCGCTTTCATTGCCTCCAAGGTGCGAGTAGCCTGCTCATTGAGCCAGTTAAGACGCTCATACTTGTTGCTACTGTCCCGCTCTCTATTAGTGATGAAGTAGTTGAGGGCAATAGCCATGACACCAATGCAGACAATGGCTATGATATAAACAACGTTTTCTATTAACATAGTATCCGATTTGTTGAGCCTAGTATTAACCTTTGATCAGGTAGTATAGCTAGAAATAAAATTTGATTATAATAGAAGTTATTAGAATAAGGGAAGTATTCAAGATTAATTGTTCAATGTCTGTTCTGGGGTGTTATATGGCCAAAAGTAGCAGTTTTTTGATTATTTTTATAGTCTAGCTTGACCGGGGCGTTATTAGCACTTATATATGCACCCAAGTTATCGCCTTATCTACAGTGGGAAAAAGAATTCAATGGGAAAGTCGCTCGTTATCGTGGAGTCCCCGGCAAAAGCCAAAACTATCAATAAGTATCTTGGCAGCCAATACATAGTCAAATCAAGTGTGGGTCACATCAGGGATCTGCCCACTAGCGGCAGTGCATCAAAATCAGACCCTAAGGCCAGAGCAAAGCAGGCAGCGCTTACCCGCAAAATGTCTCCTGAAACTAAGGCCGTCTACCAGGCAAAAAAAGCTAAAACTCAGCTTATTGCCAGAATGGGCATCGATCCTGATAATCAATGGCAGGCACAGTACCAGATACTTCCAGGTAAAGAGAAAGTAGTCGAAGAATTAAAGCGCTTAGCCAAAGATGCAGACACTATCTACCTCGCGACCGATTTGGATAGAGAGGGAGAGGCAATCGCCTGGCACTTGCGTGAAACCATAGGCGGAGACGATGGCAGATACAGGCGGGTGGTATTTAATGAGATCACCAAGAAGGCCATACAAGGTGCCTTTGATGCGCCGACAGTCCTGGATATAAATCACGTTAATGCGCAGCAGGCGCGACGTTTTCTTGATCGGGTAGTAGGTTACATGTTATCACCGCTACTTTGGGAAAAAGTGGCACGTGGTCTCTCCGCTGGGCGAGTTCAGTCAGTGGCGGTTAAACTGGTGGTCGACAGAGAAAAAGAAATTCGCGCATTTATACCCGAAGAATTCTGGGAGATGAGTGCTACAGCAAACTCTGCAGGGGAGGGTGAACTTACCCTGCAGGTCAGTAAATACCAAGACACAAACTACCGCCCAAATAATCAGGCAGATGCTTTAAGCCATCAGCAGCTTTTAGAAACAGCAGAATTTAAAGTTGTCAATCGAGAAGATCGGAAAACCAGCAGTAAGGCCTCGGCCCCATTTATTACCTCAACGCTACAACAATCTGCAAGTACCCGCTTAGGTTTTGGGGTCAAAAAGACCATGATGATGGCCCAGCGTCTATACGAAGCGGGTTATATAACTTATATGCGTACCGATTCGACCTTCTTAAGTACAGATGCTGTTGCCGCTTGTCGTGAATATATTGTAGAAAATTTTGGCAGTAAGTACGTGCCAGAAGAGCCGAAAAGTTACTCGAGTAAGGAGGGTGCCCAGGAGGCCCACGAGGCCATTCGGCCTTCCGATGTCAATATAGAGGCAACTAAACTGGTTGGCATGGAGCGAGATGCCGAGCGTTTGTATGAACTGATCAGGAGGCGTTTCCTCGCTTGTCAGATGATGCCAGCACTTTATACCAGCTCCAGAATCACCGTTTCAGCCGATGAGTTTGAGTTGACGACTAAAGGTCGGATCTTGCGTTTTGATGGCTATACCCGAGTAATGAGCGGCAAAGATGAAGATATTATTTTGCCGGACGTTAAAGCGGGAGAAATACTGGATTTGCTTTCGCTGGAGCCCAAGCAGCACTTTACCAAACCTACCGCGCGTTTTACTGAAGCTAGTTTAGTTAAAGAACTGGAGAAAAAGGGCATAGGCAGACCTTCAACTTATGCCTCTATTATTTCTACTATTCAAGATCGTGGTTATGTAGAAATTCAAAATAAGCGATTTTACGCCTGTAAAATGGGTGATATTGTCATTGAGCGGCTCAGCGAAAATTTCGCTGATCTAATGGATTATAGTTTCACCGCAAGAATGGAAAGTGCCCTGGATGATGTCGCTAAAGGCAGTAAGGAGTGGAAGGCGCTGCTGGATGAGTTTTACCAGGAATTTACCGAGAAGCTAAAGATAGCTTCAGGCGAAAATGGTATGCGTCCAAACGAGCCGACCCTTACCGATATTTCCTGCAGTAGCTGTGAGCGACCAATGATGATTCGCACCGGCACTACCGGTGTGTTTTTAGGCTGTTCTGGTTATGCATTGCCCCCTAAAGAGCGTTGTAAAGAAACCCTGAACCTGACTTCTGGTGATGAAGTGGTCAGTGTCGATGGGGACGATGAGGAAGAGTCGCGCATTCTGCTCAACAAACATCGCTGTAAAATTTGTGACAGTGCCATGGACAGTTATCTAATAGACACTGCTCGCAAATTGCATGTATGCGGCAATAACCCGGATTGCTCTGGCTTTGAAGTGGAACACGGTGAATACCGGATTAAAGGCTACGAAGGACCTTCACTTGAGTGCGATAAGTGCTCAAGTGAAATGCAATTAAAGACCGGACGCTTTGGTAAGTTTTTTGGCTGTACTAACGATGACTGCAAAAATACCCGCAAGCTGTTGCGCAACGGGGAAGCGGCACCACCAAAGATGGACCCGGTTGCCATGCCTGAGCTTGAATGTGAAAAGGTAGAAGATACATATATTCTTCGCGATGGCGCGGCCGGTCTGTTTTTAGCGGCCAGTAAATTCCCTCGCAACAGAGAAACCAGGGCACCTAAAGTTTTTGAGTTGCTAGCGCATCAGTCGGAAATAGATCCTAAATACACTTTCTTATTTAGTGCCCCGCGCAAAGATAATTTAGGCAATGACGCTATTATTCGCTATTCTAGAAAGACCAAAGAGCAATATGTGATGTCTGAGGTAGATGCCAAAGCTACCGGTTGGAAAGCGTTTTACGACGGTGGCAAATGGATAGAAGAGATACCTAAGCCCAAAGTAAAAAAGGCCGAACCTAAGGCTAAAGTAAAGAAAGCAGTGACAAAAAGCAAAAAAGCGAAAACTTAATCTTGCGGGCAAGCTAGTTTGAACACAGCAAAAATAGCGACAACCAATGAAAAATTATTGTCGATGAAGCTACACTTGCAGCAGTTGCAGCAAGTGTCGGCTGACAGTGGTCATAGACCTCTGCAGCGAGCCTATACACAAGCGTTAAGTTTTCACTTCAAGTTGGCGTATGTTGCATTCTTGCAAGAAATCGCCACAGATTACCATGTCAGTGCTAACGGCTTGGAGTCCTTTGAGCAGCTAGAAAGATGTCTGGAAAAAAAAGATATTGTCTGTCAGCAGTGTTCGATGTTGGCTGAGTTGGAGCAGGAGTCAGTCAGTTGGTTGAGTGCGATGTTGCGCAGTTACCAGAGTTGTTGGCCGCTTTCAGTCGCCAGCGCTGCTGTTGCCCAAGGACAGGCCGGCTTAGATAAGCTGATTCAATTCTCGGATGTCACAGAACCCAATGGCGATGTTCAATATCAAAACGGCTACCAGCAACTAAACGCTCTGATACAGCAATATCGTGAATTAATGCAAGAGTGGTAATTATTGCATCCCCAGCAGCAAACAATTTAGCCAAACGGTAATTATGAAAGATTCCAATGTAACAGCTTTAGAAATAGTGCAATTAGCAACAGATGAGTTTGTAGTGCGCAAGGCGGGTGACGAAATGCCCCTGTTAACCATTAATATATGTGAAGAATTCAAAGAAAAGTTGCAGGGAATGCAAATTGATCTTGCTAGCAAAATGTTAATAGCGGGGATAGAATATCTATCTGAAGCGGGCCAGATACAGTCGGCAAAATTAGAATCTAAAACACAAACGCTGCACTGAACAGCAATATAGCTGTTAAAGTTGCGGCGGATCCTTGGGTTCAATCAGAAGCAACCGATGATTATTACAGCCAAATTATAGGCTGGCGTTTGCATCAGGATTAACTATGATCGTCTGCAATAGATTTGGCAGTGCTGTTTAGCTGAGCGTATTAAGAGTTTTTTTGTCTTAATCATGCTTTAGTTAGCGGTATCTATCACCAATAATTTATCGGTTAGTTATCTGCAGGAGTTTGTTATTTTGTTCTGCGTCTGATAACTATTCCGTGGCTTGCTCCGAGCTTGGCAGAGTGCTCAAGGTTGGCCAGCTCGTGCTCTGAAAGTACACCGCTCCAGCTGATCACCGCGTGACATGTGCCGGCACTCAATGCTTTCTTAGCGAGGTTTAATGCTGAATTCTGTTCATCTGGATACAGCAGCATAATTTTATCCAGCGCGATCCCCGCCTCGGCCAAAAGTGATTTCGGCAGATTTTTTGGTGGTGATACCCAGGCAAACCAGCGATCGTCCTTGCTCAAAGTGGCCAGTAACGGCAGCAGCATTGTTAAGTTTGCAGCCTGTTCATCGCTGGTTATGATTTCGGTGATTTTTCCCAGCAAACCGTTGTTGCTTACCGCAAAAGATTTCTCCGCCTGGCTTTTTCTCTGCACAACTAAGTGTTTATCCAGTGCCGCGGGTAATGATCTGCCATCAGCAGTGGGTTTTTTGCTCCTATCTGGTTTTATGTAGGTGATCACGGCTCGCCTCCCTGACGTATTACCCCTACGCCTAATCCTTCGATGGCCAGTTCCTGTTCTTCTAAATTGATAACAATAGGCGCGAATTCTTTGTTTTCAGCAAACAGATAGACAATGTTGCCCTCGCGCTTGTATCGTTTGACGGTGACTTCATCGTCGATTCGGGCGACAACAATCTGGCCGTCACGGGCTTCCTGGCATTGATGTACTGCCAGCAAATCGCCGTCCATAATGCCGATATCTTTCATGCTCGTGCCCTGCACGCGCAGTAGATAATTGGCACTTGGATTGAAAAAGTTTGCCGAGATAGTGCAGTGTTCCTCGATGTGCTCTTCTGCCAGTATCGGTGAGCCAGCGGCTACTCTACCGACGATAGGTAGTCCCAATTCTTGCTGTTCAAGCATTGGAATGCGAATACCGCGAGAGGTGCCGGGGATGATTTCAATAGCACCTTTTTTGGCCAGAGCCTTTAGGTGTTCTTCAGCGGCATTGGTAGATTTGAAACCTAAGCTACGGGCTATGTCAGCACGGGTAGGCGGGTAGCCTGTGGTGTCTATATGCTCTCTAATGCAATTAAAAACGTCGGTTTGGCGTTTGGTTAATTTGGCAACATTTTGCATGATATCTCATCCGTTATCTGTTTATTTATACAGTACTTGGATTATATACAGTATTGTTGTTGTGTAAAGCTTTTTTTCTGTCTATATATCCAGTGTTTTGTTATGATTTGCATCGCTTCGTCTTTGTCGCTGCGCTAGTCATAGAGAGTTTTGTTAAAGTAGTCACAGTCATTCAATCTAATTTGATCTTGGACAATAGATATTGTTAAGTAATTCTTTAAAAAAACTGATTCAATCAAGTTATCGCCAATTTCTTGAACAGCGAAACTTAAAACCTCGTTTTGGTCAAAAGCAAATGATTGCCCATGTCGCTAGGACTTTAGGGTCAATAGAAACAGATCATAACAACGAGCGAACAAGTCAGCAGCACCTCTGTATGATAGAGGCGGGTACAGGCACAGGTAAAACTATGGCCTATCTGCTAAGTGCGGTACCGATTGCCAAAGAGCAGGGCTGTAAACTGGTGCTTTCTACTGCGACTGTTGCCCTGCAAGAACAATTGATCAACAAAGATCTGCCCGAGCTGAACAAAATCACTGATTGGTCCTGTAATTATATTTTAGCTAAGGGACGTGGTCGGTACTTTTGTGTGCTGCAAGCGCAGAAATTTCTGGAGTCGCAGGACGATCTGGGACAGATGCCTTTGTATGAAGATGAGCAAATTCTAAAAATTGATGAGCAGACGGTTTCATATTACCGTTCTATGATGTCTTCTTACACCTCCGGTGAATGGGATGGGGACCGCGACTCATTGACCTCGGAAATCGAAGAGTCGCTGTGGAGGCCGCTCACGAGTGATCATACTCGCTGCACCAATCGACATTGCGATCACTTTAATGTATGTCCTTTTTATAAGGCCAGAGACGCGTTGGACAAAGCTGATATCATAGTCGCCAATCACGATTTGGTATTAGCTGATTTGGCGCTTGGCGGTGGTGCGATACTCCCAGATCCTGGAAATACTATCTATGTTTTCGATGAGGCGCATCACTTGGGTGATAAAGCGACTGGCCACTTCGCCTATAGTATGCGCCTCAAGGGGACTCTTAAATGGCTTAAAAGCAGTGCTCGACAATTGGATCAACTGATAGACGAAACCAATCAGCATCCGACCATCCTGCAATATGTAGAGCGTATGGAGCTACCACGACGAGATCTCGAAGCGGCGCTTGAGCAATGGCTGCTACAGACACGAACGCTATTTACCAGTCAGAGCCCCGATCGAGACCGGATGCGTTTTGCCAATGGCCTGGTGCCGGATGGTCTGCGAGTGCAAGCTGCCGCTGTGGCAGCAGCTGCTGAAAAATTTGCCCTTAAAGCTGAACAAATTGTCGATGTTTTAAAAGAGGCATTAGATGGGTCCGTTGCAGAGATTGACCGCGATCTCGCTGAACGCTGGTATCCTGTGTTGGGCGTTATCTGGTCGCGAGGTCAGGCAATGTACTGGCTCAGTCAAAGTTATGCCAGTGTCGATGACCCTAAGCAGACACCGATTGCGCGTTGGATTAATATTTTGGACACTTTAGAGGGGACAGACTTTGAATGTCGCAGTTGCCCGGTCTCTGCCGCTGATACATTAAAAGAGCATTTATGGGACAATTGTTTTGCTGCAGTGCTGACATCAGCTACTATGACTGCACTGGGAAGTTTTAACCGTACCATCAGTGATTTAGGTTTACCCGCTGATACCTTATGTGCCCAGTTACCTAGCCCCTTTGACTACGCTAATGCCGCCAGCTTGGTGATCCCGGCGATGAAAGTTGACCCAAGTAAACCTCAGGAGCATACCGAAGCTGTGATCAGCTATTTGAATGCACAGCTAGAGGATGCCACGGCAGTACTAGTACTGTTTAGTTCCTGGAAGCAAATGAATGCGGTGTTGGAGGCGCTGACAGTAAAGATACGTGAAGATGTATTGGCTCAAGGGGACTTGAGCAAAAACGAAATATTACGCCGCCATCGGCAACGAATTGACGATGCAAAGCGCAGCATTATTTTTGGTTTGGCTTCTTTTTCGGAGGGAGTCGACTTGCCTGGAGATTATTTGACCCAGGTTATTATCACCAAACTACCTTTTGGTGTCCCCGATGATCCGGTGGATGCCACTATGTCCGAATGGATAGAAAATTCCGGCGGAAACGCATTTATGCAATGGACCGTTCCCGCTGCTTCTATGCGTTTGACTCAAGCAGTGGGGCGTTTGTTGCGCTCCGAATCCGATACTGGAAAAGTAATATTATTGGATCGACGTGTGGTCACCAGACGCTATGGGCGGCAACTGCTAGATGCGCTTCCACCATTTCGTCGGCAAATAGAACATTAACACTACTGCCAGGCAGTAGCTTACCCGAGAGTCGCTAATAAAGTTGGCTGTTTCGGAAACATTTATGAAGAGATATTAATAACCGTGAATACTACAACAACTAATAATACCCCTTGGAAACCCGCTGATTTCGCCGTGGAGAAAGTGGCTGATAAACAGCGCTTTCACGATTTTTCGCTTCCTGACGAACTCATGCATGGTATCGCTGATCTGGGGTTTGAATACTGCACCCCTATCCAGGCGGCAACTATCGAGCACGCGCTAAAAGGTCGCGATATCATCGGCAAGGCGCAGACAGGTACCGGCAAAACGGCTGCCTTTTTGGTGGGAATCATCACTGATTTGCTCGACTTTCCCTACACGCATAAGCGTAAGCTGGCTGAGCCGAGGTCGTTAATTATTGCCCCCACCCGTGAGTTGGCCCTGCAGATAGCTTCAGATGCTGAACAGCTGTGTAAATATACTGGGCTGCATATTATCTCCATGGTTGGTGGTATGGACTACACTAAGCAGCGCAGAGAGCTAGCAGCACAAGCGGTGGATATTATCGTTGCTACTCCAGGCCGGCTGATTGATTTTGTGCGTTCCAAAGAGGTGGATTTGTCCAACGTTGAAATCTTAGTATTAGACGAAGCAGACCGTATGTTGAGCATGGGTTTCATCCCGGATGTGCGCACTATCATTCGCAATACACCGCGTAAAGGTGAAGAGCGTCAAACGTTACTTTACAGTGCTACTTTTACCGATGAAGTAATGAATTTAGCTAGTCAGTGGACTGACGAGCCAATTACTGTGGAAATAGAATCCGACACAAAAACCGTTGATACCATTGATCAGCAGGTGTTTTTAGTTGAGAAAAAAGACAAGTATAAGTTGTTGCGCAACTATATAGTGCAGAACAAAATTGAAAGAGTGATTGTTTTTTGTAACCGCCGTCATCAAACCCGTGAGCTGGCAGAAAAGCTAAAAAGAGATGGCGTTAAGGCCGCTTTAATGTCCGGTGAAATACCCCAGCACAAGAGGGTTAAAACGCTCGAAGATTTCAAATCAGGAAAAATTCAAGTAATGGTGGCCACTGATGTGGCGGGTCGTGGTATTCATATCGAGGGCGTCAGTCACGTAGTCAACTATCATTTACCTGAAGATGCAGATGATTATGTACACCGTATCGGTCGTACCGGCAGGGCGGGTAGTACAGGTGTCTCTATTTGTTTTGCCTGTGAAGATGATTCGTTTATGATTCCTGAAATCGAAGAGGAAACAGGGGTTAAACTCAACTGTATCCACCCTGATCCAGCATTACTGCGGGACGTGTAAGTTCAATTCGCTGGCCGCTCAGTCAAGCTGAAATTTACCAACAGTGATAGAAAATGAAATTGCGATGGGTTATGAATGATGAGTGAAAAAATGTATAAAATCGCAGTTTTGGGTGGGGGTAGTTTTGGTACGGTTATCGCCAATATTATGGCTGAGAAAGGCCATGATGTACGCCAGTGGATGCGCAGTGCCAAGGCGGCGGCAGAAATAACCAGTCGCCGTGAAAATAGCCGCTACCTACCCGGTTATATCTTGGCCCCGACGCTAACCGCTCACACGGATTTAGCCGCGGCATTGGAAGATATTGAACTGCTGTTCGTCTCCATTCCCAGTGCGCACTTTCGAGAGGTGTTAAAATTAGCTGCGCCTTATCTGCCAGAGAAAATAAAGGTTATCAGTACCACTAAAGGTATTGAAAATCACAGCTTCAAGATGATGAGTCAAATTGCTGCTGAGGAGTTACCTCTGGCCAGCGTCGGGGCCATTAGTGGTCCCAACTTCGCTAAAGAACTCGCCCAGAGACAATTAACCGCGACTGTTATTGCCAGTACCGATCCGCAGCTGCGAGAATCAGTGCAGAAACTTTTGCACCAGGCATATTTTCGCGTCTACGCCAGCGATGATATTTATGGGGTGGAGCTAGGTGGGGTGTTAAAAAATATATACGCAATAGCCTCCGGCTTAAGTGCGGCTATGGGCATGGGGGAAAATACCCGCAGTATGTTATTGACCCGGGCGCTGGCTGAAATGAGCCGCTTCGCTGTGAGTATGGGGGCAAATCCTATGACTTTCCTAGGTCTGGCTGGAGTCGGTGATCTGGTGGCTACTTGTATGTCTCCCCTGAGTCGCAACTATAGAGTGGGCTTTGCACTGGGTTCGGGGCAGAGCTTGGACGAGGCGGTCGCTGAACTGGGCCAAGTGGCAGAGGGTGTCAATACCTTGCGTATCGTCAGAGATAAATGTCAGCAGCTAGATGTCTATATGCCACTGTTACAAGGTTTATACCAGGTAGTGTATCAGGGGGCTGCCCCCAGTGAAGTAGCTAAGAGCATGATGCTCAGTGAACAAAGTTCCGACGTAGAGTTTGTATTACCGCGCTAGTGTTGGTTTTATCCGAAGCAGCGTAACTTTCCAAGGAGGTGGATATCTTTCATTTAATGCGCCACGCAGAGGCGGGTTGGGCTGCTTCCACAGATGCACAGCGGGAGCTGACGACTGCCGGTAGATCGCAACTGACTTTACTGGCCGAGAATCAGCGACAATTATTCAGCCCGCTGCAGAAAATTATCTGCAGTCCCTATTTACGCACCCGTCAAACCGCACAACTGATTGCCCTGGGCATTAGGGGTGTTGAGATAGAGTGCGATGATAATTTAACCCCAGAAAACTCGGTAGAGGAAGCGCTGGCTGCAATCGAAAAGCACTGGTGCGATCACTTGTTGATAGTGACCCATCAGCCTCTGATTGGCAGCTTAATCAGTTTTCTCGAACAGGGCAACCTGCACTACCCGGAGCCGGTCACTCCCGGCTCAATTTACTCTTATGTTATGGCTTGGCCCGGACCGGGTTGCGGTCAGCGGCAGTCTGTATATCGCTCTTAAAATCGACTATTTTTAATCCCAGTTGAATCTCTTGATGACGCTGAATTACCGCCGGGGTAGCTGGGTACATCTCAATGGCTTTTAGCATCAAAGCTAATGCCAACTCGGATTGTTCTGTATATACGTATGCTAAAGCCAGGTTGTTGATAGTGGAGGGGATTGGGTTGTTTACCAGGTTGGCCTCTGCCCAGTGTATATAATTCGCTGTACGCTTTTTCTCCCCCAGGGCTATGTCTATATACAGGCCTCTGGTAAAACTGATGTTGTGCGCTAGTTCCTGGTAGTAGAGGTTGTTGGCAGCAGTTTTTATGTAGCTGTATTGCACTTTTCCACCCTGCATGAAGTGCACCACCCCCGACAGAGAAATCAAACTGTGCAGCAAAAATGTGATTAAACCTATACAGCACACAGTGCTGATTAACTTGAGTAGTTTATCTGCCGCAGCCGAGAGCAGCACCTGACGGTTGCTGCCAGTGTGAGTATGCACCATGAATAGAAAAAATAGCCATAAAAACCACAGTGCTGATGAGTGATAAAACGGAAGTTCAACCTGGCTGTGAAAACTGATAGGAAACAGCAGTGCAAAATAGCTCAGGCCTCTGCGCCAGCCCAGTTTGAACATTGCTAAAAGGGTGGAGGCCAGGGCAATGATTATCCCCAGCAGTGAGATCAAACCACTTTCAATCAACCAAAATAACAGCTCATTATGTGGGTGGGTGTAGGGAGCAGGTCCCAGCTTATCGCTATCCGGATAATCGATTTTAGCCTCTTGAAACACTTGTTTGAAACTGCCCAGGCCATGACCAAACAGTGGTTTTTGTTTAACAAGCTGCCAGGAGAGGTCGTATATATAGGTTCTGGCATGCACCCGCTGATTATCTATTTTGCTTTCGTATTTTGCTATGCCACCAAACTGAATACTGCCGGCCAGCAAACCGCAGATAAAGGCTGTGATTAACATTAAGCTGAAGCGCTGCTGAAGCTGAAAAGCCCGAAATCTGGCAATGATCAGTAGGGGTGTTGCCAGGGCAAAAGCAACCAGAGAGGCTCTTGAACTGATATTTAAGAGCATCGCTATAGTGCAGAGAACGGTGCCGATCAATAGCAATTTAAATGCCCAGTGGCGGCCCCTGATCGAAGGGCAACTGGCGAGATAAACGGCCAGTAAAAAACCCGTTATCAAGTAGCTGGCATGCACGTTAACTTGTTGAAAGATGCTGATGGGAGCGTTGGAAGCGGTGCGCGGTATTAAGCTGAAGTGCCAGCCCATTGTCTGGGTAAAGGCAATCAAGCTATGCACTGTCGCTGCTAAACAGACGCCATAGAGGATGTTCTCTATGTGTCGTCTTTTCAGTTCAAACTGAAACAGGGCAATAAAAAATAAAAAACCGCCCAGTACATAGCCGATGCGAAATAGCCATTGGGTAGGCAAAACGGTCTCTACGATAAAACCGCTGAATATTAAACCTATGGGTAGCGCTGCTATCGCCAACCAGTATCGAGGTAGGATTAATGTTGTTTTTAGTAGTAATTGAAAACTGGCCGCACAAATGACTACAACTGCCGCTAACCATACTAAGCTATTGTAGGGAATGTTCAGCCCTTCGCCACCTGGGCTATTTTGTGAATAGAAAGGTGTTAAAATAAAAACGCTTGAAATCAATAATGTAAATAATAATGCTAGACGTTGCTGCGCTTTATACATAAATATTGGCGTCCAATTAATGAGCTGGGTTTACAGGGCTCAATTGTATGATAAATGGTTAATACATTGAACAGAAAAAAAGAATTCACTCTGGATATCAATGGCATAAAAATGTCCGGGGTCGCTTATGGTGACAGTCGATGGCCGCCAATGTTAGCACTGCACGGCTGGTTAGATAATGCTGCCAGCTTCAGCTTGCTGGCCGAGCAATTGCCCGAGCGCTATCTGATCGCCCTGGATTTTATGGGTCATGGTAAATCAGCGCATCGATCAACTACCACCCCCTATTATATTTGGGACAATGTCACTGAGGTTTACCTGGCAATGCAGGCATTAAACTTACCCAGCGCTGATGTTATCGGTCATTCAATGGGCGCCAGTATTGCTATGTTGTTTGCAGGGTGTTTCCCCGCTAACGTTAAAAACCTCTATTTGATAGAGGGGATCGCACCGCTGCATTATGATACGGAGCAATTGCCTGCGCTGATGGCAACGGCCATACGTAAACGAGGGCGTATTGCCGCTAAAACATCAAAGCGCTACCCGAGTGTGCACGCTTTAGTGCAGGCGCGCATGAATGCCAGGTTTCCGGTGTCACGTCAGGCGGCACAATTGCTTGTAGAGCGCGGCAGTCTGTCACAGCAGCATGAGTTCATCTGGAGTAGTGATCCCGCTCTATTGCTTCCCTCCATCAATAGAATGTGTACAGAGCAAATACTGAGTTTTTTGCGTGCCGTAGAGGCAAAAGTCACTCTTTTCTTAGCCGAAGACGGGCTGCACAGCGAACAGTGGCAGCTGTATATCACGCAGTTAAAAAACCTGCAAACAAAGACCTTCGCCGGCAACCATCACTTACATATGCAAAATAGAGGTGCGCTAGCCATATCTGCGGCTATCAAGGCAACAGCAGAGGTATAAGTCTACTACTTTGAAAATGGAGGATAAATTTATTCTCTGGGGTAGCAATATTTTTTAAAAACGCAATTAATTGAATCTATAATATTTAAGCTAGCGTATAAGTTAAGGAGCAGGTAGCTAAGTGCAGTTTATTCACTTATCAATCTGATCAAAACCAAGCGGGTGCGTTATCCAAAACTGCCCAAATAACTGTAAAATTATAGGAACTTGATTATGTCAAAGACAAACTTAGTCGCTGCAACAGCGATTACAGGTATTATCGCAATGGGTGCAACAATGATTTCCTCTCCGGCAATGGCGGGTAGTAAAGAGAGATGCTACGGCGTAGCTGCAGCCGGTCAGAATGACTGTGCGACTGCCAACAGCTCTTGTGCCGGTACTTCGAAAGTTGACAATCAAGGAGATGCTTTTGTCGCTATTGCCAAAGGACTTTGCGAAAAGCTAGCCGGTGGTAGCCTAAAGCCTAAAGCATAATCTCTTTTTGAGATGCTTAAAGGCTTAGACCAAGCAGGATATGATTTTTCAGTTGCTTTGGTTTTATAGCTTTACACTTTAAGGTTTAAAAAATTGTAAAGTGTGAAGCTAGTCTTAGGCCTCGCCCTGTTCTGTAAATTACAGGCGCAGCTAATTTGTCCGCATTCTGGTTAGGCAATGTTTCACTTTCAATTAACGGCAGCTCATTCTCATGCTTCAAGCTAACGCTAATATAGATTTATCTGATAGTCGCTCAATAGCGGAGCATGCAATAGGTATTGGGCTAAGATCGCCGCATCACCAGCAAATAGTAGAGCAGCGACCGCAGATCGATTGGCTGGAAGTGCACAGCGAAAATTTCTTTACTGAACCCAGCGCTCAGCGCCGAGTGTTAGATCAACTGGCAGTACACTACCCTTTGAGCTTTCACGGTATAGGTCTGTCCCTGGGCTCCACTGATCCGCTGAACAAAAAACACCTGCAGCAAATGAAAGCGTTAATCGACTGCTATCAACCAGCGCTTATCTCTGAACATTTGAGTTGGAGTTCGAATAACTCCCGATATTTTAATGATTTATTGCCTGTGCCTTACACCCAGGAGAGTTTAGATATCTTCTGTGATCGACTCAATCAGGTTCAGGATTTTCTTGGCAGGGCGCTACTGGTAGAAAACCCAACCACCTATTTAGCTTTTAGTGATAGCAGTATGCATGAGTGGGAGTTTCTCAATGAAATTCAGCGTCGCTGTCAGTGTGGCTTATTATTGGATCTAAACAATATCTATGTAAATAGTATCAATCTTGGCTTAGACGCCAAAGAGTATTTGCAACAGATAGAAGTAGATGCTGTTCAAGAAATCCATCTGGCAGGTTTTACCCGCAGGCAGTTAGAAAATGGTCAGATATTAATCGATACCCACGGTAGCAGAGTATCAGAACCCGTCTGGCAGCTGTTTCGTGATTTTCGACGAAGCTGTAACGCGCCAGCACTGATCGAATGGGATACTGATATTCCCGCCTTAGAGGAATTGTTATCCCAGGCAGAGTTAGCCAAGCAACAGCAGGCAGTTGTTAGCAAGGAGCAGATAGGTTGAAATTAGCAGAATTACAAACTAAGTTCTGTCAGCATTTACTGCACCAACCGGTGGATCTGTCGGCGCTAAACATCACGGGTCCGCTGCCGGTTGAGCAGTTGATGAGCCTGTATCGAAATAATTTTTATGTTAGTTTAACGGACTACTTAAAGGGCTGTTTTCCCAGTGTGAATGCTCTGGTTGGGGAGGAGTTTTTTGCACAGCTGGCTAAAGCTTTCATTATTGGACAGCCGTTAGCTAACGCCAATATCGAGCTGTATGGAGCCGATTTTTCAGAGTTTATTGACAGCATCGAACAGACCCGAAGTCTTCCCTATCTAGCGGGAATAGCGGCATTGGACTGGGGGTTTGATCGCGCTAAAGGTGTGACTGAAATTGCGAGCTTTCCCTTTGTTGAACTCGAGCAGCTGACTGAACAACAACAGTTGCAGATTCGCTTTCAAATGCCTGCTGAAACTTTACTGCTCGCCTCTGACTATCCACTGCTATCTATCTGGCAGGGAGTGAAAAAGGATTGTTTGGAGGGGATAGATATGGATTTAGCTGAATATCTAATATTGCAACCCAGCGTTACTGAAGCAGCAGTGTTTTACCCTCTGAGTGCGTCACAATATAAATTCTTGTCAACAATATCGACAGGGATTTCCCTGGAACAGCTCGCTGACACAGCTGATTTTCAACTACATTTAAATCATTTTATTGGCAATGCCGTGATCAATGGTTTTACCGCAGGAGATGAATGATGATCGAAAAATTATTAAACCGCTATGATTACGCTGTAAACCTCTGTTTGAAGTGGCTGGCGCCTATGGTTCTTTTAGCTGTGCGTATCGTGCCGGCGATGGCCTTTTTTAAAGCGGGACAGCTTAAATTTGCCAGTTGGGACACTACTTTATACATGTTTGAGGAAGAGTACCAAGTGCCATTTCTGCACTTTGAGGTCGCGGCTTATTTGGGGACTGCTGCTGAATTACTGCTGCCGCCGCTGTTGCTGTTGGGGATTTTTACCCGTGCAACGTCACTGGCATTGTTTCTGTTTAATATCGTGGCGGTCATTTCCTATCCGGTTATTTGGGGCAATGGTTTTTATGATCACCAGTTGTGGGGCATGATGCTATTAGTCAGTGTGTTGTGGGGGCCAGGTAAGCTCTCAGTAGATAACTATTTACGGGCGTATTTTTCACGTTGATTATCCCTTGGTATTCTGCCTATAAGATGCCCTGTAGCAAAAACAAGCAGCCGGGTAGGCAAAAGTTGCCTGTTGATCGGTAGTAACTTATTAATAGTTCGGAATTTATCGGCTATCACTTTATTCATTTGGCCTTTTATATTACTGTGTAGATCCTTTTTACGTATTAATTTTTGTTGATAGGATTACCTTATTTTATGTCATTTTTGAGTGGCAATAACACAGATAAACAGGCGCAACTGCAGCAGTGTTTGCTTGATTGTGCCGACGGAAGACATAAAGCATTAAAACAGCTATATGATTTATGTTCGGCGAATCTATTTAGTGTGGCACTGCGTATATTAAAAGACAGGGCGCTCTCTGAGGATTGTTTGCAGCAAGTATTTTATAAAGTGTGGAATAACGCAGATAAATACGATGCCTCTAAAGCAAAAGCTCAAACTTGGTTAAATACTATTACCCGGAATCAGGCGCTAGATATTCTTAGGAAAAATAAGCATAGCGATCAGCATGTTACAGATGATGCGTTAGAGTTTATAGCGGATGATGCGCCAACTCAGGAGCAGCATGTGGCGCTGTCTCAAGACAGCGCCGCGATGCATCTGTGCCTGGCTGAGTTACCGGAACAGCAAAAATTATATTTAGAAATGGCCTTCTTTGAAGGTTTAACCCACCAGGCTTTATCGGATCGCACCGGGACTTCCCTGGGAACCGTTAAAACCTGGATCCGACGAGGGTTAGAGAGGTTGCGAAAATGCATGAATTCGATTTAAGTGACATTGATCAGCGCAATCAAGCGGCTGCTGAGTACGCTTTAGGTTGTTTGAGCCCGAGTGAAAAAGCCAGAGTCGAAGCGTTGCTGGCTGTCAGCCATGACTTACAATTAGAAGTTGAGCAATGGCGTGAGCATCTGGATGTTATGAATACCAGTCTTACTCCAGTGGCACCACCGGCCAGTGTCTGGAAGACGATCAACCGCCGCACTAAAGTAACCAGTGCCAGTATTTGGTCCTGGCAATCGCTGGCGGGATTTTCGCTGGCTCTGATGTTATCAGTAGGCTTATTTTTACAGTGGCCGCAACCCGCTAATGTGGCTCAAAATGCCTGGGTGCCACTGATTGTTAATGCGCAGCAAGAGCCGGGTTGGGTGATCAATACTTCAATGCAAAAGCGTCAATTGGTGATTGAGTCAAAGTACCCGGTAGCTATGCCTGAGAATACTTATTATGAACTCTGGTTGATGGAGGAGGGGCACGAGCCAATGTCGCTCGGCTTCCTGCCGGCCAGCGGAACAAAGATTATTCCCTTTGAACCGAGCTGGGCTGAGAGGTTGCTGAATTGTGAAATTGTAGTCACTATGGAGGGGCCCAAAGGCGCTCCGGATGGTTACAATATGGGGCCTGTCTCAGACAAGACTAAATGGAAGCGTGTGGTCTTTTAGTGTTAGTCAATTAACTTAGTTTCAATTTAAGCCGCTATACAGCGGCTTATTTTTATCGCTGACTTTAAGTTAGTCTGCATGAATATCATTTCAATATAATATTTCAAGCAATCTAAAAATACATTCTATGGGGGGGTTGTGTTGAAATTTATTGTGCTGCGAAGTAACAACGGCAGTATCTGTTTCAAGCCCCTTGGCGTTGCATATGCAGCAAATAGCTTGAACTTGGAGCAGGGCTAGATTGGGGCCTGAGCTATAATGGCTTTGCAGAAGTTAAGTCTGCGGTGATCTACTGATTATTTTGTGTATGAAAGTGGTGCACGACAGTGACGTCTAATCATCGTCTCAATGGCGAATTAGTCTGCTAACAGTTCGCTAAATAAATTCCAGCCTATTATCCTCTGCCACGGCATCGCTGCCCTATTATTGGCATTTTCGGATGCGTTAGAAATTCAAAGTGTTTGCATGGGCTGCATTTGCCTGCAGCGAGCACTTCCCTGCGAGAGCGATCTGGGGCTCAGTGAAGACTGTTCTGTTACAAAATCATGATACTGCTTAAAACACCTTAAACCAGCACAAGCAGTTTTCGAGTGTTTTGAATGCCTGAGTCAGTGCGCAATTATTTGCCTATTCCCGGTTCTAAATAAACAGCCATAGAAATATGCCGGAACCCAAATACTGTTGAATGTGGCGGTATGCTATTTAAATATCACAGATGCCATATTGGAGAGTAAATATTGACAAACATAATCACTCGACTTAAAAAAGAGTCGATGGGTAATGCAAACGGTCGTTTAATTAAAAGGGAGGATAAATTATTAGAAGCAGCATAGACTACAGTGACTAGACGGCAGTAAAGCACATTTAGTGTTAGATATTAAATCTGACAGCATATGTAGTAGAGGGGCTGAGTTTTACTCAAACTATCCGCTAATGTCCGGGCAGGGCTCTAAGTAGCTGTGTTGTCGCCTTAAAAGTTAGTCGCTAATATATAGTGATTATGACTAGACGCAACTAGCGTTTATGATGATAATGAGTACGATACTAGAATATTTTGTTTATTTTGGGTTAATATAATAATCGTGTATTTAATGTACATATTTTAATACCCAATTTAGCGTTATCTCATTGGCGAATAGTATTAAAAATGCTCAATTTATTTTTGTTCTAGTCGCTAAACTATATATAAGCCTTATTAGAAAAATCTAGGTGAAAGCAAGATGCCAGTACAAAGCTTTATTCGTCATCCAAGTGCAGTCCCGGTGAAAATGGTGATCAGTGATAGCCAGTTCCCATTGCCAACGATTCAGGTAGCCGCCAGTACCGGTGTTTATATTCATACCGTCACTAGCTATCCGATTAATAGCTGTGTCGAAGTTGAAATTAATGTGCAGAGCCCGGCTTTTTTTGCCAAGGGATACATCTGTAGCTGTGAGCCGGTAGCCGACGGGATAGGGTTTCAAACCGGTGTAGTGTTTGACTGCCCGGATACAGCTTTTTCGGTTAGAATGATCGAGCAAGTATGTCACATAGAACAATACCGCCAGCAAGTGAGCAGTACTGAGGGCCGGGAATTGACCATAGACTGCGCCGCCGCTGAGTGGATCACCCACCATGCAGCAAGCTTCCCCGAGTTACATACTATTTAATCGCCAGCAACGACTGGCGATCTGCATTGTTTTGCTACAGATTTAAACTTTGACAGTATTCTACTGCTCTATACGACAACCTTAAGTTCCCCCTCCTACAGCGCCTCAAAGCTGCAACATTTAGTTGCAACTTTAATTCCGTTCAGTGCCTCACTTTATGTCAGTAGGGCAGAATGTTTTAGGGTCTCCAATTGATCTCGGTAATGCCCAGCCAATTCGAACTCTAAGTCTTTAGCCGCCTGATACATGTTGTTCTCCAGTTCTGCCAGTGCCTTAGATAATTCTTTAGAGGATAATAGACTGGCATCCGTTGGCTGTCCGTTAGTTTGATCCAGAACTCGTTTAATATGCTTGGCAGCTTTGCGTCCGGGAATGGTAGCGGCGCCCTCCATAATATCAGCCACTGATTTTATGATTCCCACAGGTTCTATACCGTGCTCTAGGTTGTGGGCAAGTTGTTTTTCTCGGCGCCTGTTTGTTTCATCGATGGCGCGCTGCATAGAACCTGTTATCTTATCGGCATAAAGAATCGCCCGGCCATTAATGTTTCGTGCTGCACGACCTATGGTTTGGATCATCGAAGTTTCCGAACGCAAAAAGCCTTCTTTGTCGGCGTCTAGAATGGTGACCAGGCCCACCTCGGGCATATCTATACCCTCGCGCAGTAAGTTGATGCCAACCAGGGCATCAAATTCCCCTAAGCGCAAATCGCGAATAATTTCTACGCGCTCTACCGTGTCTATATCCGAGTGTAAGTAACGAACTCTTATCCCGTGATCAGCCAGGTATTCGGTTAAGTCTTCCGCCATACGTTTAGTCAGTACTGTGACCACAGTACGCAGCTCCTGAGAGGCCATTTTATTGATCTCGCCGACTAGATCATCTACCTGAGTGCTGGCGGGTCGGATTTCTATGATCGGGTCTAATAATCCTGTGGGTCTGACGACTTGTTCGACTATTTGCCCGGCATTAGCTGCTTCATATTTGCTCGGTGTAGCGGATACAAAGATCATCTGCGGGACAATTTTCTCCCACTCATCAAAGCGCATGGGTCGATTATCCAATGCAGAGGGGAGACGGAAGCCAAAGTTAACTAAGTTCTCTTTGCGTGATCTGTCTCCTTTATACATGGCGCCAATCTGCGGAATAGTGACATGAGACTCATCAATAATAACTAAGGCGTCATCCGGTAGATAATCAAAGAGAGTAGGGGGGGCTTCCCCCGGTTGCCGGTTGGATAAATATCGAGAGTAGTTTTCGATGCCAGAACAGTAACCCAATTCGCGAATCATCTCTAAATCGTAATTGGTTCTCTGCTCTAAGCGCTGCAATTCGACCAGTCTATTTTCGGATTTCAAAAACTCCAGTCGCTGATCCAATTCCACTTTGATCTTCTCTACCGCCTCCATCAATTTCTCTTTTGGGGTGACATAGTGAGATTTCGGATAGACGGTAATACGCGGGACTTTGCGTAATACTTCTCCAGTGAGCGGATCAAACCAGCTCAAGTTTTCCACAACATCGTCAAACAGCTCGATGCGTACCGCCTCTTTTTCTGACTCGGCCGGATAGATGTCGATCACATCACCGCGCACTCTATAGTTGGCCCGGTGCAGTTCGACATCGTTGCGGGTGTATTGCAGCTCGGCTAAGCGTCTGATAATAGCGCGCTGATCGAGAATGTCACCACGAGACACGTGCAGCATCATCGAAAGATAGGACTCGGGATCGCCGAGACCATAGATGGCTGACACCGTTGCCACAATGATACAATCTTTACGCTCTAGCAGTGCCTTAGTTGCAGACAGGCGCATCTGCTCAATGTGCTCGTTTACCGAGGCGTCTTTTTCAATAAAAGTATCAGAGGAGGCTACATAAGCTTCAGGCTGGTAGTAGTCATAGTAAGAGACAAAATACTCGACTGCATTGTCGGGGAAAAACTCTCTAAACTCTCCATACAGTTGCGCGGCCAAAGTCTTGTTATGGACCATCACTATGGTAGGGCGTTGAATGTCTGCGATGACTTTGGCGACAGTAAATGTTTTACCGGATCCTGTTACTCCCAGGAGTGTCTGGGAGAGTAATCCGGATTTGATGCCTTTAATTAAAGATTCAATCGCCGCGGGCTGATCTCCGGCTGGCTCAAACTTACTTTGAATACGAAAAGGCTGTTTCATAATGTTGTCCTGCTGTTACTGCTGCTTGTTGATGCGTTAGGTGGCGCCAGTTAGGGTTGCAGATTGCCAGTTGGCTTGGCTGTGCTGCAATGCTGGAAAGTGACTTGAAAGTTAGGCAAACTAAAATAAAGTCGCGATTTATACCGAGGTCACTCAGCAAAAATTAGCGCTCAGATAATGAGCGGCAAAGTATATCCCAATAACTAATTTTAAGCTTATGTTGTTTGCTTAAGAAAGAAGTTATTGGATAAAATTTAAGCTTTTTTCCTCTGCCTCACACTTCTCTGCAGGGGTCTCAGAGGAGTTGCTGGTGACTGCAGTGTCGAAATTAGCTACTGACTGAGTGTTACAGTGGTCGCTGCCCTTGTTCAGAAGCTTGATTGCCAGTAAAATCAGCAATTATTCGATCAGCCATAGATAAAATAGTAAATTAATGACAAACAAAACAGATAACATATACGCCAGCCAAACTAACAAGCTAGCTTTTAGTTTTGATGACCAAGTAGCTGAAGTCTTTCCAGACATGATTCAGCGCTCGGTGCCAGGCTACGCTGAAATATTAAAGAATACGGCAAAATTCGCCGAGAAATTCGTCAGTGATAATAGTCATTGTTACGATTTGGGTTGCTCATTAGGTGCCTCTAGTTTGGCGATGAGCACGGGAATCAGTGCAGCGAATGTAAAGATCATTGGCGTCGACAACTCTCAGGCAATGCTAGACAGATGCCGCCATCATATCGAGAATTTTAAACACAGTACCCAAATAGAGTTGCACAGCGGAGACATTCTAAAGTTCCCGATTGAAAATGCCTCTATGGTGGTGCTGAATTTCACCTTACAGTTTATTGCACCCCAGGAGCGTAAGGCGCTGCTGCAGAAAATTTATCAGGGCATGTTACCTGGTGGGTTATTGCTGCTATCCGAGAAAGTGTGTTTTGCAGATGAGCGTGATAATAGTTTGATGTCTGATTTGCACCATCAATATAAAAGAGAGAATGGTTATAGCGAATTGGAGATTAGCCAAAAGCGCAGCCTGTTAGAAAACGTGTTAGTGCCCGATACCTTAGAGCACCACATCAGTCGTCTCAGCGAGTTGGGTTTTAGTCGTAGTAGCTGCTGGTTTCAGCAGTATAATTTTGTTTCAATTTTTGCTGTTAAATAGCTTATATGATTAATTATAAAAAACTTATCGAAGATTTTAGTGATACCGATCTTGCCGCCTGCGCCGAATTTTGGCCGCGAGCTGTAGAGAAAAAAATGCTCGGTTTTACCCACGGATACCTTCAGCAGTGGCAGCAGTTAATGGCAGATTTGCCACAGTTGCATAGTGCCGAGCTGGAGTTGAAGAGCGATGTCAGGGTGGGAACTGAACAAGAACTAGCGCAGCAGTTAACAGCAGAGCAAATAGCCGATTTTATAGCGCAGCTAAAAACGTTGTCACCCTGGCGCAAAGGTCCTTTTTCTCTGTACGGCATTCATATAGACACCGAGTGGCGCTCAAACTGGAAGTGGGATAGGTTGCTAACGCATATCAGCCCACTGCAAGATCGCACTATTATTGATGTAGGTTGTGGCAATGGCTACCACTGCTGGCGGATGTTGGGAGAGGGAGCCAAAGCGGTATTGGGAATAGATCCGACGCAGAAATTTTTGGCGCAATTTGGGGTGATCAAAAAATATTTGGGTGAGCAACTGCCGGTACACTTATTGCCTTTAGGCATTGAAGATATGCCTAAATTAGCAGAGTCCGAAGGGGTAGATAGCGTATTTTCGATGGGAGTACTGTACCACCGCAAATCGCCAATCGATCATCTGTTGGAATTAAAAGCACTGTTAAAGCCCGGTGGGGAGTTAGTTCTGGAAACCATTGTCATCGATGGGGATGAGCAAACTGTACTAGTCCCTCAAGGTCGCTACGCACAAATGCGCAATATATGGTTTTTACCTTCAGCCCCGGCGCTGGCATCGTGGCTGCGAAAGTGTGGCTTTAAGAATGTGCGAATAGTAGATGTAGCTCAGACAACGCTGGATGAGCAGCGTGCCACACCTTGGATGGATTTTCATTCACTGACTGATTTTCTGGATCCGCAAGATAAGTCAAAGACGTTGGAGGGGCACCCGGCGCCTAAGAGGGCCATAATCATTGCCCAGTTATAGAGAGCTTTTACCCCAGACTGGTAAAAAAGGTTTTGGGAACAGAGTACTGGTTAATTTTTTGCAAAGCTTAAATAGCTTTTAATAGGGTGGCTCAGGGCTTTTTTTAGTCAAATAAAGCTGTTAGGGTTGCTGTTTTTACATTGAAGGGCGGGATATGCCAGAAAGAGATGATTTACCAGTTGATGTGCCTTACTTTGGTTCCGCTAATCAAGATGATACAGAAAATAATATCGTAGAAAAGCAACAGGAACTCGCCCGCAAGCAGTATGAAGGTAAGAGTGGCTCGGGCTGGATTCACAGTCTTTTAACGCTGCTGTTACTGGTCGCTGTAGGGGCATTTGGTTACTGGGGTTACGACTTCAAGCAGGATCAGGAGCAGCGTGAGCTAATGGCTGCGGCCACCGAGGCGCGCATTGCTGATTTAGAACAGCTGTTGGCTGATTCTCTGGCCCAGGCGAAAAAATCAGGGCAGACCTTGCAGCAGCGCCTGGATGAGCAAAGAAAACTGGTCAGTGAGCAAAAGCAGCTGATGGATGTGCAGTACAACGAATATCAGAAGAAATTTGCCGAGCTAATAAAAGGTGCTAATGCTCAGCAGCAACAGCAGTTAGTGGCGTTTAATAGCGAAATTGGAAAAATCGAGTTAAAAATAAAACATGCTCAGGAAGACGCTCAGGAAGAGATGGGTTTTATGACTGACCAGCAAAAGACCGCACTTTCAGGACTCGAAGAGCGGCTGACAGAGATTGCTGGTCTGCGCACTGGTTTAACCAATCTGGAAATTAAGCAAACTAAGGCGGACTCAGTGCAACAGGGAGTGATCGCGGATATAAAAGGTTTGAGTGGTGAGATCAGCAGTAGCAGTAGCAGCATTACAGCCGATCTGGCCGAGATGAAAAAAGACACAGCTGCCCTCGATAGCTCTCTTGAGCAATATCGCAGTAATACCCATAAGTCTTTAAAATCACTGACCAATAAAGTCGCAGTGTTGGCCAAAAAATCCGCACCCAAGCTGGATGTTGCTGTCACTGCAAGACTGGCTAAGACCGAGCAGGCGATAAAAGCCATAGACGGTAGCAGGGCGCAAGTGAATAAAGAGATCCAGCGCCTTAAGGGCAGGGTTAACAAAATTCAATTACAATTACAGTAAATGGCACCGCTTAATTGCAGCACCAAGGATTGACGGGCAGCCAGTGGGCGTTGGTAAGTTGCCACTCTATGCTACCTTTTAGGTAGCTGGGTTAGCGGATACAGGGAGTAGAGTTTGATCGATAGTTTAGTAGATGGCCCTTTTATCAGAACTTTTTTTGCCCTGCGGCTGCGCAATCCTATCGCCCGGCAATTGGCCAGCTATGCAGACAGTTTAGCCCTCTACGACAAAAAAGTAGAAGTGCAGTGGGTGGATTCCGACAACTACCATTTAACCTTGTGTTTTCTCGGTGATATAGCGATAAATAAAGTGGATGAAATTGCCGCTGCATCCAAGTTATTGTTGCCTGAAAAAGTCTCATTGAACATTCACTTAGAGGAGATAGAGTCCTATCGTTCGGCGTCTGACTGGACGCTGTTGGTGGCAAAAACATCCACTAGTCCCGAGTTGGCGGACTTGCACTCGCTGGTGTTGAGTATCGCAGAAAATGCCGGTTTAGACATTGATCAGCATGGCTTTAAGCCCCACATTACCCTTGGCAGGCTGGCCCAGGGCCATAGTTTTGTCACCCCAGAGCAGTGGCCGAAAATCGATTTGTACAGTTTAGCGGATGCTGTAGTGTTATTTCAAAGTAAATTGGGTGAGCGTGGCTCAGTCTACACTCCGCTGGTCACTGTTGAGTTACAAGACATCGCTTAAGGGTTGTTCTGTACAGGCCCAGTGCATACTCTGCGCTGCTATTACATTCCACTGTATTATAACTATCCACTGGATCGGCGAGCGCAGAAGTTAACAAGTTGAAGCATTAGATGTTTTTGTAACTATTGACGGTTTTTGCGGTCACAGTTGTCAATTCCTCAACTGGATCATTAAGGTGCGCTGAAAAATGTCTATTACACTTAAAAAATCTAGCTTCTCTGCCACGTTTAAAGGCATCGGACAGCTGTTAATCACTGTTAGCTTATTCGCGGCAAGTACTGCTCATTCAGCCCCCGCACAAACCCCAGCAACAATCGCTGAAAGCCCCGCCTGGCAGCAGACCTTGGC
This sequence comes from Oceanospirillaceae bacterium, assembly GCA_013215505.1. GTDB lineage: Bacteria > Pseudomonadota > Gammaproteobacteria > Pseudomonadales > Balneatricaceae > Rs1. Next base: position 19,991 of record JABSQZ010000010.1, on the reverse strand, counting down.
CAGCGCTAAAGGACAGACTGTATATTTTAATGCCTGGGGTGGCTCTGAAACTATCAATGAGTACATTCGCTGGGCAGCGAAGCAAGTTAAGAGCCAATACGGGGTGACGGTTAAGCAGGTAAAAGTCACTGATACTGGTAATGTAGTCAGCAGGTTGTTGGCTGAAAAGAGCGCCGGGAGAACATCCTCTGGCAGTATTGATTTAGTTTGGATCAATGGCGAAAACTTTAAATCGATGAAAGATAATGCGCTATTAGCCCAGCCATATACCCAGCAGCTGCCAAATTATCTGTTAGTAGATACCGAGAATAAACCCAGTACCTTGTATGATTTTACGACTGCCGTGGATAATTTAGAAGCGCCATGGGGAATGGCGCAACTGGTTTTTATGTATGACACTGCGCATATAAATAATCATCCCCAGGATATGCAGAGCCTGCTGAGCACCCTGCAGGGTCATAGAGGCAGATTCAGCTACCCGGCACCGCCAAGCTTTCACGGTACCAGTTTTATTAAACAGGCACTGATTGAGTTAATAGCAGATAAAAGCTTGTTGAGTAAGCCAGTAGTCACAGCGGACTTTTCAAGGGTGACTGCGCCTCTATGGGCATACTTGGATCAGCTGCATCCGCTGATGTGGCGCTCTGGGAGAAGTTTTCCAAGCAGTGCCGGGCAAATGAAAAATTTACTGAATAATGGAGAATTATTTATCTCTCTATCATTTAACCCTAATGATGCCAGCAATGCGATTGCCAATGATGAGTTGCCTGAGAGTATTAAAACCTATGTGCACTCACAAGGTACACTGGGGAATACTCACTTTGTCGCCATTCCCTTTAACGCTACAGCAAAAGAGGGAGCAAAAGTATTCGCTAACTTTCTGATGTCTCCTGCGGCACAAGTACGCAAAGCATCTCCGCAAATATGGGGAGATCCGACGGTACTGGCAATGCACAAGTTGACACAGGCGCAGCGTCAGAGTTTCTCTGAATTGCCACTGGGCCAGGCGACACTCACCACAGAGCAATTGGGGGCTGTGTTATTAGAGCCACATGCATCCTGGGTCGCAGCCCTGGAACAAGAGTGGCTGAGCCGCTACGCCAAGTAGCCGAGCTGCAGTGTGGTTGTGCCTATTATTGCAGTGTCAGTGTTACTCAACTTTGAGCTAGCCAAATGACAGCGACTAAGTATAAGTTTATCTTAGTATCGATGTGCGCCGGTGGCTTATTTATCTTGCCTATTTTAACCGGCTTGCTGGGTACTTGGTTGCCTGCTCTGGGCTATCTGCCGAGTATTGGCGCCAGGCAAGTGACCATGGCCCCGCTGCTGGCGGTACTTTCTCACCCCAGTAGTTACAGCAGCATTCAGGCGACCCTGAGTTCAGCGCTGTTGGCTACTGCTGCTGCTTTCGTCATAAGTCAGTGGCTGTGTATGCAACTCTACAGTAGTAGAAGTTGGTCGTGGATTAAACGTTCTATTGCACTGTTACTGGCAGTACCGCATCTCGCCTTTGCCATAGGTTTTGCCTTTCTGATCTCTCCAAGTGGCTGGATAATGCGACTGCTTTCTCCGGGAATTAGTGGCTTTGATGTTCCGCCCGATTGGTTAATTATCAATGATAGCTACGCACTGAGCTTAACCTTAGTATTAGTGTTAAAGGAAATACCCTTCTTTTTGCTGATGTCTGTGGCGGCGATAGGCAGCTTTGATGTCACTAAAACATTGCATGTGGCAGCTTCTCTGGGTTACTCCAGAAGCCAGGCCTGGTTGAAATTGGTCTTTGTGCAGATGTACCCCCAGTTGCGTTTGCCGTTGTACGCGGTGCTGTCGTACTCGCTGTCAGTGGTGGATTTAAGCATAATTTTGGGGCCAACAGCTCCACCAACTTTCGCGGTGTTAATCAATCAATGGTACAGCGATGCCAATACTGATTTTAGGTTGCTCGGTGCGGCGGGTGCGAGTTTATTACTGCTATTGGTCATTTTCTTACTGGCGGTTATATTTGCCTTTGAGAAGCTGTTGTCGATAGTCTTTAAAGATTGGTTGGTGGCGGGGCCGATGCGCACAGGGCAAAGTTATGCCGCATCTGGACAAAGAGTGATGGCAAAATTTACTGTAGTGGCTATTTGGATCAGTACCTTGCTGGCGCTGCTGGTGTTGTTAATCTGGTCCCTTACACAGCAGTGGCGTTTTCCGCTGGCGCTACCCAGTAAATGGTCGCTAAAGTATTGGCAAAAGAGTTGGCAGCAACTCCCAGAGGCTCTGTTCAACACGGCGTTGGTTGGTTTTATCAGTGCGCTGATTGCAGTCGCTATAGTGATCGCATTACTGCACTGGCAAAGTCAATGCAATCGCTCTGTCGGGTCTTCTAAGCTGCGTAGCTCACAGTTGTTGCTATGGCTGATCTACCTGCCTATGTTGGTACCGCAAGTGTCATTTTTATTTGGCATCCAAGTACTGCTGGTCAGCTTGGGACTGGATGGTCAATTGGCTAGTTTGGTTTGGGCGCATTTAATTTTTGTATTACCTTATTGTTATTTGACCTTGGCGGAAGTGTTTCTGAAATTTGATAACCGTTATTTACAGCAGGCGATTATATTGAGTCAATCCAGATGGAAAAGTTTTTGGATGATAAAAATTTCTATGTTGTTTAAACCTATCGCTTTCAGCTTTGCGATTAGTTTTTCCGTCAGCGTCTCTCAGTATTTACCCACTTTGTATGTTGCAGGGGGGCGGATTAATACTATTACTACAGAGACAGTAGCGCTTGCCAGTGGCGGGGATGATAGAATCAGCGCCAGTTTTGCCCTCTGGCAATTCTGGCTGCCACTGCTGGTCTTTGGTGCCGCCATTGCTATTCCACAACTGTTTTTCCGCCAGCGTAAGGGTCTATAACTTTGACAAAGATAAAACCTGTTGTTTTTCAATTACAAAAATTACAGTTGCGACTCGCTGGAGTTGCTGTTTTTCCTGAAATCTCTATACAGTTAACGGCGGGAGAGCTTTTGGTGGTAATGGGCCCAAGTGGCTGTGGTAAGTCTAGCTTGTTAGCAGCGATAGCGGGGAGCAGCGGCGATGAATTTGAGCTCAGTGGTAATATCGTTTTACGAAATCAGCAACTCAATGGTTTGTCGATGGAGCGCCGTGGAGTTGCTATCCAGTACCAGGATGATTTGTTGTTCCCGCATTTAGATGTCGCTGGGAATCTGTTGTTTGCCCTGCCCAGAGGTGTTAGCCAAGAGCGTATGCATAAGGTTGGGCAGGCTCTGGAGAGTGCCGGTCTGGCGGGTTTTGAAAAGCGTGATGTCGCAACATTATCAGGGGGGCAGAGAGCCAGGGTTAGCTTGTTACGAAGCTTGTTGGCCAGGCCCAAATTGCTGTTATTAGATGAACCTTTTTCACGTTTAGATCAGGCGCTACGGCAAGATTTTCGGCAATTTGTCTTTGCGCAGATTGCCGCAATGAATATACCTGCGATACTGGTCAGTCACGATCGGCAAGATTGTCCAAATGATCAGTTTTATGCGTTATCAGAAGCGCAAATGCAAATCTTAAAAAGGGATTAATAGATGAAGTTTTCCAGAGTCAATGCCGGCTGTTGCTCATGCTAGATCGCTGGAGCTTAAAGGTCATTTCTCCCCCGCTGCAGTGGGTTGCCAGAAAACTGGATGCGCTTGGGGTAACGGCTAACCAAGTGACTATCAGTGGTTTTATCATTGGTCTTTTAGTGATCCCGGCACTGGCATTAGAATATTATTTGCTGGCCGCAGTCATCATTATGTTTAATCGGCTCTGCGATGGCATTGATGGTGCTATCGCCCGGGAATCTGAGAGCACTGACGCTGGCGGTTTTTTAGATATAGTACTGGACTTTATTTTTTACTCGGCGGTAGTGTTTGGCTTTGCGCTGGCTCAACCGGCTGAAAATGCGCTGGTAGCAGCGCTGCTGCTGTTTTCCTTTATGGGCACAGGCAGTAGTTTCCTGGCCTTTGCGATTATGGCGGAGCGACGGGCAATCAAAAGTATGACCTATCCAAATAAAGGGTTTTATTACCTGGGTGGCCTGGCGGAGGGAACTGAAACAATTGTATTGCTGTTATGTTGTTGCCTGTTCCCGCAATATTTTTTAAACATAGCGCTGTTTTTCAGTGCAATATGTTGGCTGACAACATGCACCCGGGTTGTCGGAGGGTATTACTCGCTGCAACTGGATAGATCTAGCAGGAAGGGAAGCTGAAGCGCCAGGGCTGTAGACAATTTGGATCATGGGATGGCTGTTAGCTAATGATTTAGCGGCAACTGGCCTGGCGGGTTGGCAGGGGAATAGCCTTATAAACGACTTTATTTCTACCGCCGAATTTTGCTTGATAAAGTGCCTGATCAGAGGTTTGCAGTAAAATGCTTGCCAGCTCTGAAAAGCTTTGAATGTCAGTGTGCCCAGGTAGATAACTGCTGACGCCAATGGACGTGGTTACCTTAATATCTTTGACTGTGCCGGTATCAAAAAAGTGTTCCGCGACGACAGCGCGCAGGTTATTGGAAATTTGCGCCGCTTGCTCCGGTTCACATTCGGGGAGTAAAATGGCAAATTCCTCGCCACCAAAACGGGCTAGAAAGTCAGTGTTTCTAATCTGGTTTTTCAGGATCTTAGCAAAGGCTTTGAGAATAGCGTCACCCCCAGAGTGACCGTAGTTGTCATTGACTTGCTTAAAGTGGTCAATATCCAAAAATAATAAACTCAGAGGTTGTTGCCGTCTGCTTGCTCGCTGCAGTGCCTTGTCTATTTCCAGATCAAAACTGTGCCGATTATAGAGCTTAGTCAGTGTGTCAGTGCTGCTTAAATAGGCCAGATTTTCCTGAATGATGCAGTTTTCGATGCACACAGCTAGCAGGGCAGCTAAACGCTCTAAATAGTCGTATCGGTAGTCACTGTGATAGCGGTTTAGTTCTCTTGCTCCTAAATGCAAACTGCCAATCAGCCGGTTTTTATTGATCAGTGGCAATAGCACAGAGCTTAAAATGAAAGGATTGTCAGGGAACAGCTGTTTGCGCAGTTGCCGGTTTAGCTCGCCGGCACGTATTGTATTAGTGGGAAATATCTCGCTGATAAACTGCAAATCTTGAACAATGTGTAAGTGTTTTTTTAGAGCGGGGTCTACCTCTTGTAACAATGATTCGGCCAGTTCGTCTTTGTTGTGCAGATAGATAGTGACAACGCTCAGTTTGAAAATATTTTTGAAATCGACCAGTAATAAATTGATCAGCTGAGACAGTTTGCCACAGGCGAGCATCTGTACCTCTATGTCCATGAAGCGCTTGAGGATTTCCTCATTGCGTTGTGCCTCTTTGACAGCGATCTGCAAAGTCTTTTTTAGCTGCAAGTTTTCTTGCTGTAAGATGCGATTGTTCATAGAAAGTATTTACGAGTCAATTTAGTTTTTGGTTATCAAGTCCATTTATGGCTGTTAGCAACTGTCCTGGCTGTTTCAATAGTGACTAGCCGATCAGAGTTTACTCACCTTGCCACAGATAGGTTTTTAAATCGACTCTGTTATTGGAAAAATTTATATCTTCACCCTGCAGTTTTTCTTTTTGTGTTAAAAAGCGTTCAGTTCCCACGGCAAAAGATATTTTTCCCTGCGAGTTGATTACCCGGTGCCAGGGAATCTTGCTGCCCTCAGGTAATTCTGATAAGTAGCGCCCAACTGCCCTGGCGAGGTTGGGAAGACCCGCCATAGCGGCAACTTTTCCATAAGTAGACACTTTACCCGCGGGGATCGAATGTATGACCTGCCAGACTCGCTCTCGGTTGGATGGCTCCATAGTGAAATATTGCTCCTTAATATGATCTGCAGTGCAGCTAAAATAGCCAGACAAGAGTAGCAATTCTAGGCCCCGATCGGCAATCCCCTGGTCGGCCAATATGCTGCTTTGAACGGGTCTACATTGGGCGGGAAATCATTGAATAATACACAGCTCACAATTGGTTAGCTCTGCGATAGTTTCCCTGATAGTCAAAGATTCTTTCTACCACCCGCCAAAAATGGCCGCTCTTGCGGGCAATCACAAAATCTGGACTCGGGTAGGCGTCCGCGATCTTTAATATCTGTTGCAGATCACTGGGGTATTGATGTTGAAATTGCACTGGCAGGCGTCGGGAAAATACGTTGTTGAACACGGCGCGTTGAGCCTTGCTGGTAATGTTGAAATGCTCGGTTAAGGTTTCACCTTGTTCGTCGTGATAAGTTATTTTTAGCTTGCCTTTGTTGTCCTCTAAGCTAATACCAGCACAGCGAATAACTTTGGCATCCCTGAGCTGCAGTGCTTTTTTTAACTGGTCATCCGGGTCTACCAGGGCATGCTGACAGATTCGGCAGTCTCGAGCCGCAATATCATTTTCTGCGTTGCAATTCGGGCAGCTCTTAAAGCGGAACCTGAACTGGCAGCGCGGGTCACCTGCCACAGTGTTTATGTCAGCGCTAAACATGTCTGACTGTGAATCTGTATCACTGTTGAGGCCCTGGCAGCGGCGACCAAAGTGTTCAATTATTTCACCTTGCTGATCACACTTGCCCCAAAAAATATTGGCGAAATTACATTGCGGGCAAAATACTTGTACTGGTTGACTGTCTGAATCCGGTTTAACATCTCCCACTTCCGGGTGAAAGATATTAAATTGACTGCCAGTGTAATCCAAAATCAGACAGTTCTGTTTCTGTGGGGCTAAGCGCAGCCCCCGGCCGACAATCTGCTGGAACAAACTGACTGATTGGGTCGGACGCAATAATGCTATTACATCGACGTGCGGGGCATCAAAACCGGTGGTTAATACTGAGACATTAACCAGGAACTTAATCTGCTTGAGTTTGAACGCCTGAATCAGTCTATCTCTTTCACGCTGCTCGGTATCGCCGATGATTAATGCACTCTGATCACTGGGCAGGTAGCTGAGAACTTCTTCGGCGTGTTTGACTGTGGCGGCAAAAATCATTACTCCCTGGCGCTGTTGCGACAGTTCGATCACTTGTTCGATAATGGATTGGGTGACTCTTTGATGTTTGACTAACAGCTGATTAAGTTCGCCGCTACTGTAACTGGCGCTCTGATAACCGGGCAGCTGCGAGAAGTCATACTCGGCAATCGTGGCATCGTAGAGCAGCGGAGGGGTTAAAAAATTGTGCTTAATCATATAACTCAGCGGAAGTTCATAGATACAGTGCAAAAAAGGCCGCAAACTATCAGCGCGGGCAAAGCCGTGATAGTGATACTGGTAGATCCAACCGGATCCCAGGCGGTAGGGAGTGGCGGTCAGTCCAAGTATTTTTAGTTGGCTGTTTTGTCGCTGTAGTGTGTGGATAATTTTTCCGTACTGGCTGTCGTTATCATCATTAATACGATGGCATTCATCAATAATTACTAAGCTGAATTGCTGTTGGAAATACTGAAGATTGCGCACAGCAGACTGAACGCTGGCAAAGACAACTTTGGCGCTGCTGTCTTTTTGTTTGAGTCCCGCTGAAAAAATACTAGACTTGAGTCCGTAGAGCTGAAATTTTTGTTGGTTTTGCTCGACCAGTTCTTTGACGTGGGCTAACACTAACACTTTATAATTGGCGATGGCGGCGAGTTCTGCTATGACCAGGCTTTTACCTGCACCAGTGGGCAGGACGATGACTGCCGCACTGTCATGCGTTTTGAAATGTTCTACTGTCGCCCGAACGGCGTCGCGCTGGTAGGGTCTGAGGGTGAGTTTGCTCATATTACTTATATATAGTTGTACTGTGATCTGAAGAAGAGGCGTTAGTCTAGCGAAAGCTATTAAGAATTAGTAGTTCAGCCGGTAAATAGCGCGTTGTCATTAAACTCTTTGCAGCGGACTAGTGCTAGCAGATAGTGGCAAAATATTGTTGATTATATAGACAGTTTTTTTCAATCTTACCGGTGTTGTGGGTAGAATTAGAATTATTTATAGTTTTATCTAAAACATACTTGACGATAGAGAGAGGCGCGATTAGGATACGCACCTCTCTTGTAGCGGATCAATTTTAAGCTTGAAAAATTACACAGAGGGGTAAGTTAAGCGCCCATAGCTCAATTGGATAGAGCAACGCCCTTCTAAGGCGTAGGTTCCAGGTTCGAGCCCTGGTGGGCGTACCAGAACTTACGTGATGGTGTAATGGTGAGCGTAGCTCAGTTGGTAGAGCTCCGGATTGTGATTCCGGCGGTCGCGGGTTCAAACCCCGTCGTTCACCCCAATTCCTGACGGCTGTCAGTAAAGGGCACTTAGCACAGATAAAAGATAGACCACGCGGGAGTGGTGGAATTGGTAGACACGCCAGATTTAGGTTCTGGTGCCGTAAGGTGTGAGAGTTCGAGTCTCTCTTCCCGCACCATTTATATATCATTTTGTGGTGAGCGTAGCTCAGTTGGTAGAGCTCCGGATTGTGATTCCGGCGGTCGCGGGTTCAAACCCCGTCGTTCACCCCATTCCTCATTTATAAATTCCCTGATTTTTTCTACTAATGAACTCAATTGCTAAATAATTAGCATTTACCTCTTTGTTTTTTGTTATTTGTCCCCATTATCTGTTAACGAATATTAAATGAAAAAATAGTCCTCTATAAACTCTATGTTATTTCTTGACTATTTCTTCCAAGTGGCGGAAAATTCCCGCCTTTATAATTTTGTCTATGCAGTTAAATAGCCTAGCTAAATGCTAGTTACCTGTAGCCAGGCACTTTGCATCTAAACCCAGTCCAAACAGTGGATTTAATGGGTTTAGAATGAACACTAAGTATTTATTTGTGAGGAATTCCATGCAAGTTTCAGTTGAAACGAAATCCGCCTTAGAGCGTCAAATGACCATTACTATCCCGGCGGATCGTATTGATAACGATGTTGTAAAACAAGTACAACAAACAGCTAGAACTGTGCGCATCGATGGCTTTCGCCCAGGTAAAGTGCCTCTTAAAGTTGTGCAGAAGCGTTACGGCGCAGGTATTCGTCAAGATGTTGTTGGCGAAATTCTACAGCAGAGCTTCTACGAGGCAGTGCAGCAGGAAAAATTGATCCCAGCTGGTGGCCCAAGCATTGAAATGAAAACTGATGAAGCGGGCAAAGATGTAGAATTCATTGCTACTTTTGAAGTTTACCCGGAAATTGATCTGGCTGATTTCTCTGACGTAGAAATTGCTAAAGAGACGTCAGAAATTTCTGCAGCAGATGTTGATCAGATGGTTGAAACACTGCGTAAGCAGCAGACTGAATGGTCTGAAGTAAAGCGCGCTGCTAAAGATGGCGATAAAGTGGTATTGGACTTTGAAGGTTTCATCGGCGATGAAGCTTTTGAAGGCGGAAAAGGCGAAGGCGTTGATCTGATCCTCGGATCAAACTCTATGATTCCTGGTTTTGAAGATGCAGTGATCGGTAAAAAAATCGCGAAAGAATTTGATATTAAAGTTACTTTCCCAGATGACTACCAAGCTGAAAACCTTAAAGGTAAAGAAGCGGTATTTAAGGCGACAGCTAAGACTATCTCCGAGCCTACGCTACCTGAACTAAACGAAGAGTTTTTCAAGAAGTTCGGTATGGATTCTGCGGATCTAGAAAGCTTCAAAACTGACGTTGAGAAGAACATGAGCCGTGAGATGAGTCAGTCTCTTAAAGGTAAACTTAAAGATCAAGTTTTTGCTAAGTTAGTAGAGCTAAATGCAATTGCAGTACCTACTGCGCTTGTCGATGGCGAAATTGACAACTTACGCAAACAGGCTGTACAGCAGTATGGCGGTCAAGGTGCTAACCTAGATTTCAATATGTTGCCAAAAGAGATGTTTACCGATCAGGCGAAGCGTCGTGTCTCTGTTGGTTTGCTGGTCCAGGAAGTGATCAAGAGCAACGAAATTAAGGCTGATGATGAGCGTGTTCGCAGTACTATCGAAGAGATGGCTCAGACTTATCAAGACCCTAAAGAAGTTGTTGATCATTACTACAGCAACGATGACATGCTCAATCAAGTTAAAAGCTTAGTTATTGAAGATCAAGTAATTGATCATTTACTAAGTTCTGCTAAAGTTAATGAAACAGCTGTTAGCTATGAAGAGGCTATTAAGCCTGCAGCTCAGCCTCAAGCAGAAGACGAAGCTAACGAAGAGTAAACACATGCACACATTTTGTGCTGTTTAGTCATTTTAAAAAACGATAGTAAGTGTGAACTGGCTATCGTTTTTTTGTTTTATCCGCTGAAGGAGAATTTACATGTCAGGTATTTATCAAGGTAGTCCTAGTTTAGATCCTAGTGCAGCTCTTGTACCTATGGTGGTAGAGCAGACCGCCAGAGGAGAGCGCTCATATGATATCTATTCCCGTTTACTGAAAGAGCGCGTTATATTTTTGGTCGGTCAGGTAGAAGACCATATGGCGAATTTAATTGTTGCCCAAATGTTGTTTTTAGAAGCAGAGAATCCCGATAAAGATATCCATTTGTATATCAACTCACCGGGTGGATCTGTGACAGCGGGGATGTCTATCTACGATACTATGCAGTTTATAAAGCCGGACATAAGTACCATTTGCCTGGGTCAAGCCGCAAGTATGGGGGCTTTTTTGCTAACCGCAGGTGCCGAGGGAAAACGCTTCGCGCTGCCAAACGCCAGAGTCATGATTCACCAGCCACTGGGCGGTTATCAGGGACAGGCATCTGATATCGAGATACATACCAAAGAAATTTTGTCTATCAGAGAGAAGTTGAATAATCTGATGGCCAAACATACCGGTCAGGACATTGAAATCATCAAGCGGGATACGGATCGTGATAATTTCATGAACGCTAAAGAAGCCGCTGAATACGGTTTGGTTGATGAGGTCATCGAACAGCGTCCAACAATCAAGTAAAATGATTATAAAGGTATAGCTTAAGTGCCTTGAATTTGAGCTATACTGAGAAATAGAGATTTTTTCTGAAGGTTTTGAGCAATATTTTTATGCTAAAGTCTTCATTGAGAGTATCTGGGCCAGCAGCTGTTGTGTCCAGTGGTCATTCAGATATAGATAAAGCACTGTAAATGAGGAAGTCGAATGAGTGATAACATCGACGATAAAGGCAAGGGCGGCAAATTAATCTGCTCTTTTTGTGGCAAAAATCAAGATGAAGTTAAAAAGTTGATCGCTGGGCCTTCAGTTTTCATCTGCGACGAATGTGTCGACTTGTGTAATGACATCATTCGCGAGGAGATCAGTAACGCTGAAGAGGCTCCTGTTGAGTCTGATCAATTGCCTACTCCCCAAGAGATTCGCACTAAGTTAGACGATTACGTAATAGGCCAAGAGCAAGCTAAAAAGGTATTGTCGGTCGCTGTTTATAACCATTATAAACGCTTGCGTTTTCAGGAGAGCAGTAAAGATAAAGACGACGATTCCGTTGAGCTAAGTAAAAGTAACATACTGCTAATAGGGCCAACGGGTAGCGGTAAAACGCTGCTGGCACAAACATTGGCGCGGATGTTGAATGTACCTTTTACTATCGCAGATGCCACTACCTTGACTGAGGCTGGCTATGTGGGCGAAGACGTTGAAAACATAGTGCAAAAATTATTGCAAAAATGTGATTACGACGTCGAACGTGCAGAGCGCGGTATAGTGTATATCGATGAAATTGATAAAATTTCCCGTAAATCTGACAATCCATCAATCACTCGCGATGTATCTGGCGAAGGTGTGCAGCAAGCGCTGTTGAAGTTAATTGAAGGCACAGTGGCCTCTATTCCACCTCAAGGTGGGCGCAAGCATCCTCAACAAGAGTTTTTGCAGGTAGATACCTCTAACATATTATTTATCTGTGGCGGAGCGTTTTCCGGGCTGGAAAAAATAATCAGCGATAGATCTGAAAAGGGCTCGATTGGTTTTAACGCCGTGGTTAAAAGCAAAGATAATGCTCGTTCTCTTTCTGAGACTCTGCGTCAAATTGAATCTGAAGACCTGGTTAAATTTGGTTTGATTCCTGAGTTTGTCGGTCGTCTGCCAATGATTGCGACACTTGAAGAGTTAGATCAGGATGCGTTAATTCAGATTCTTACAGAGCCAAAAAACAGTTTAGTTCGTCAATATGGCAAGCTGTTTGAGTTAGAAGGCGCTGAAATCGATTTCAGAGAAGAGGCCTTGGTTGCTATTGCCAGTCATGCCCTGGATCGTAAAACCGGTGCTCGTGGCTTGCGTTCTATCTTGGAGGGCTCATTACTAGATATCATGTATGAGTTACCCTCAATTGAAAACGTCACCAAAGTTGTAATAGATCAAGGAGTCATAGAAGGCACTAATAAGCCTATCCTAATCTATGAAAATGAGAAAAAAGCTGCCTCTGAGGATTAGCTTTTTTCTACAAGCTCCAATTAAAAAGCCCGCTGACGCGGGCTTTTTTGTATCTGTCGGAACCGATAGTCTGTATATTTGCCTATATATTCAGTAACTTAAATATAGATATAATCATTCAGGGAGCTATATGATATATCCAGAGCCGCTATTACCTGGAAGTAGCATCGCCCTGAGTGCATTTTCCTCGGGGGTTCCAGAGGCGCTGCATCCGCGCCTGGATTTAGTGATTAAGGACTTCAGGGCCAAGGGTTATAAAATAATTGAGGGAAGCTGCCTGAGAGAGAATCAGTTACATGTCAGCGCCAGTAAAGAGCTGCGTGCCCAAGAGTTGATGGGTTATCTGTTGGATGACTCTATCGGGGCTATAGCACCACCCTGGGGTGGAGAGTTGGCGATGGCAGTATTACCACTATTGGATTATGAAAAAATTAGTCGTGCCAGGGCAAAGTGGATTTTTGGCTTTTCCGATGTCAGTACCTTGTCAGCGGTGCTGACAGCACGCTGTGGTTGGGCCAGTGCTCACTGTGCTAATTTTATAGACCTCAATAGCAGGCAGAGCGATCCGTTGACGGCGAATACTTTAAAGCATCTGGGTACGGCGACAGGGTCTAGCTTTAGCCAGCAATCGTCGGACAAATACCAGCTAGATTTTCCTGATTTCGCCGATGATCCGGACAGTTGCTTAAACTTGACCGAAACAACCCAATGGCTCTCTATGAGATCAGAAACTGCTGCGGTTAACTTTAGCGGTAGGCTGATAGGGGGTTGCCTGGATACCTTGTTTCACTTGTTTGGTAGTATTTACCTGGACTTTCATCTGCTAGAACGACGTTTCGCCGATAAAGGTGTCATTTTGTATTTTGAAAATGCAGAGATGGCGCCTTGCGGTTTAATCCGCGCGTTATTAAATTTGCGTTTCCGGGGAGTGTTTAAGCACTTAAATGGAATGCTCATAGGACGCAGCACTGCAGACATAATTGATAGCGCCGGGCTGAGTTACTCGCAAGCGCTAAGGTCGGTCCTAGCGGATTGTGATTTTCCAATTCTCTACAATGTTGATATAGGTCATAAGCCCCCTAACTTGACCTTGATTAATGGGGCTTTCGCAGAAATACAATATTGCACAGGCGCAGCCAGTATCCGGCAGACTTTAATATAGAGTGACTGGTTAAAGCACTACAAATTATAGGCAGAGGTAGTTTAATGCTAAATCAGGGATTAGGATGTTGATTAAAACTGAAAGATTAACTTTTCGGCCGCTTTGTGTCAGCGATGCGAGTGACTTTTATCAGTGGTTCGGTAGCCCACAAGTGACTAAATACAGTTTATCGACTTTTGCCTATCCACAATCTTTAGCGGATATTGAACAGTGGTTGCGGGGAATTAATCAGGGAAAAAGCAGTTTTGAACTGGCTGTTTGTTGTGCGCAAACTAATAAGTTACTCGGTTATGCCGGTATAACTTCTATTAGTCAGCTCAGCCGTAGCGGCGAGTATTTTATTCTTATTGGTGATGTTGAATATTGGGGGCGCGGCTTAGCGACAGAAATTACTCGAGCGATTACTCACTATGGTTTTAATACACTGGGATTGCATAGAATAGAATTAACTGCATTTAGTGAAAACTTCGCTGCGATTAAGGCCTATGAAAAATCAGGTTACCAGCATGAGGGGGTACTGCGTGATGCCGGTTTCAGAGGGGGAAGGTTTTTAGATAAAGTGCAAATGGCTGCGTTGAGCAGTGATTGGCAGCTCAGCGATTAGCTGCGGCTGTTGTTGCCAGGTGAGTGGTAGACAGACAGTCATCGCAACAGTATTTCGCCCGCTGGGGTTCAACCTTAATACAAACTAAGCAGGCAAGGTTTAAGTTTGATACACCCTGCTCATATGCAATCAGCTTGTTTCGATAATTTTACGTCGTAGGGGAGTATATTGAGCTGATTTTGACTGCTGTTTATCAATAATGTATTACAGACAGCGCCGTGGTTTTTAGGTTGAACTTAATGACTGTTTTATGCACAGCTATCCCCTTATCCAGTTGCTAAAAATGACCTGTAATATAATTGGGCGGAAAAATATGAGCGGTAATGAAGACTTGAATTTTACTTATCGGGAAAAAAACGGCGAGTATGAAATTTATCACCGGGGCAAGAAAGCCACTAGCTTACGCGGCGACAGAGCGCGTGAGTTTGCCGATGATCTGCAATTTATGAGTTTCGCGGACCAGCAACAAGTGATGGCGCGCCTCACCGGTAATTATAAGCGTGGCAATGAACGAACGGCTAAGAATCACCCGCGCAACCGTAGATAATTAGGATTAGGGGAAAGCAGCATTCCAATCTCTTAGTTATCGCACTCACCCCATGCCTAGATATCTGGATGCTCTATACATCTAAAGGTTAACCGAACGGGTTAAATGCCTGTTAGGTTTGTTCATCCAAAATTTCTGGATAACCAAACAACGCGGGTGCCCCGCCGGTGTGCAAGAAGATAATGTTTTGTCCGCGACTAAAATGCTTGCGTTCGATTAGGTCAAGCATGCCAGCCATCGCCTTGCCAGTGTAAGTGGGATCTAACAATATTCCCTCGCACTGAGCGAGCAGATCAATAGCCTCAATCAGTGGCGGGTTGAGCTGCCCGTAGCCCGGGTAGAGCATATTGTCGTCTACCCAGACATCGGATGGATCAATCAGTCCGCTAAAGCCAATCATGTCGGCAACTTGTAAGGACTTTTTCAACACCCGCTGCGCCTGTGCGTTTTTGTCTCTGCGAACACAAAAACCTAGTACCGGGGTATCGTATCCCATGGCCCTAAAGCCTGTCAGCAAACCGGCGTGGGTGGCGGCGCTTCCAGTGGCCAGGATCACGGCATCTGCTTTAAAAGATTGCTTCTTGCACTGTTGCAGTAGCTCTACGGCACAATCTACATAGCCTAAGCTGCCGTAGGGAAGGTAATTTTCAGAGAGTGGGATTACATAAGGTTTTTTCCCCTCTGCTCGCAACCGCTGGGCAATTGAAAAGAGTACCGTATCTGCTCCCTCTTCGTCTTCTCCCTCTGGATGGTGGTGAATCTTTGCACCCATCAGTTGCATTAAAAATGGATTGCCGGACTGATAGTATTGTACTTTTCTGCCCGACACTCGCTGTTCTAATAAAACTTCCACATCTAAATTTAACTTGCGCGCTGCGGCGATGGTCATGCGTACGTGGTTGGACTGGACGGCGCCTGTGGTTAAAATTGTATCAGCACCTTGCTGGATGGCATGACCGAGATAATATTCAAGTTGTCTGGCTTTATTACCGCCCATCGCCAAGCCAGTGCAATCATCGCGTTTTATCCAAAGCTTTGGCCCGTTGAGTTTTTTACTCAGGTTCTTTAAGTGCTCTAAAGGGGTGGGTGTATGCGCTAATTCAGCCTTGGCAAATTTATCGGTAAACATGTTTACTCCAAGCAAATGATTGAATAATTATTGATTAATTAAAATAAAAATCCCGGTTAGCAATAAGATTGCCAGCACTAATTTGCGAAAAAAATGTTGCGCAATGCGTCCGGATAAATAATGTCCTGCAACTGTGCCCAGTAGCGCTGCAGGTAGCAGCAAAAATGCCGTTAGCCAAGTGTCGGTGCTGATGCCGACCAGTAGCAGCTGAAAGATCAGGGCTCCCAAATATGAGAATATAAAAAAGCCGGACATAATCGCGCGTATCTGGTTTTTTTGCAGCGCTGTGCTATTTAAATATAGCATCACTATCGGGCCAGGCATTGCCAGGCTAGTTGCCATAATTCCAGCCAGTAAACCTATGGGTCTGATCCAGTGTCTGTCGGTGACAGTTAAACACTCTCTAGTGGGTTTAGGTGCTGTGCCTGCAGTTTTGTTAAGACGGTAAAAGCTATGTGCCGCCAGTGCAATCAGTAATACACCTATGCTCTGTTTTAGCAGACTCAAATCAATACTTTGATACAGCCAAATACCGATTGGAAATCCCAGTAGGGCGCTTAGCGCAAGCATTTTCAGCAGTGGATAATAGGTTGCCGATTTCAAACTTGGGTATTGGGCTGCCGACATGATGAAGGTCAGAATTATGACCAATTGCACTGCGTCAGCTGAATTTAGCAAGATCAAAAAAGTAGCGACCGCAATTAAGCCAAAGCCAAAGCCTAATGCCGATTGCACAGTGGCGGCGAAAAAAGTGACTAAAATAAGTGCTGCCCAGAGCATGGCTATCCTTGGTGATTAGTAGTAAGTCGTAAGTCGTAAGTCGTGAGATTGTAAGTCTGTGACAAGTTTAACTGACAACATCATTAATTTTTTACCACTGTCGCATATATTCAATAGCGTTGGTAACGGGTTTATTACACTAAATAATTAAAAGCTAGGATAAATAACCCAGAGGTTCAAAAATGCAGTTCAAATATACAATTTTATACGTTGAAGATGTGCCAAAAAGCTTAGATTTTTATCAACGGGCTTTTTCATTACAATTAAAAATGTTACATGCAGCTAATGATTACGGTGAGTTGCAAACAGGGGCAACTACACTGTCTTTTTCCTCGCTAACGTTAATCAGAGGGTCAGGTAAAAATGCTGCAGCGGCGGATATCGAGCTGCCCTGCTTTGAAATAGCCTTTGAGACAGAGGATGTAGCAGCGGCGGTGGATGTTGCGCTACAGGCGGGTGCTAACTTACTACAGCATACTGAACTGATGCCCTGGGGGCAGAAGGTTGCCTATGTAGCAGACCTCGACGGCAACTTAGTCGAGATATGTAGCCCTGTTATGGCGTAGTTATCATCTGTTGTTGCTCTATAGGTTTGCCCCCAAGATCAGCAATAGCCCAATTGTTGTAACTGCTGGTACTGTGCCGATTCGGGCTTAAGTTTTGCCGGGGTAATATTAAACCAGCGTAAAAATTCCCTGGTCATATGTGACTGATCGGAAAAGCCGTTCAAGTAGGCAATCTCGCAGAGGGGCAGTGGCTGGCTTAGCATGCGAGCCGCTTTTCTGGCCCTGGCTAACATCAGCCAGAAATTGGGAGAAGTACCGGTAAGCTTTAACAGCTTTCGCTGTAGGGTTCTCGGATGTACACCTAACTGAGCAGCTGCTTTAGTGACAGTGTTACCTTCGTTGGCCAGGGCTTGTAGTATCTCGCTGACCGCGGCGGGTCGATGGCAACACTGTGCTATGAGTGCGGCTAAATCGGCCTCATGATGCTGTTGATGGTTGAGAGCAGGCATTAGGGCGTGCTCATCGATTACTGTCCCTGGTTGCAATCTGGAGCCCCCAGAGTAAACACCCGCTTGGCTAAAGAGATAGTTAGTCTGTGATTGCAGCGGACTGATAAACCAGTACGGCTTTTGATCTGGAAGAATTTTTAAAATCAGATCTCTGCAGCCATCGGGGATCACTAAAAAAGTTTCATTGGCAGCAGTTGTTACCCGCCAAGAATCCA
Source organism: Oceanospirillaceae bacterium (assembly GCA_013215505.1). Lineage (GTDB taxonomy): Bacteria > Pseudomonadota > Gammaproteobacteria > Pseudomonadales > Balneatricaceae > Rs1. The sequence goes on along the minus strand of JABSQZ010000010.1, from coordinate 2,176 downwards.
TAATAATACTGTTCATATAATAAGCTGGATGTTCAATAGGGACATGTGATCAAATCCTGTATCTTCTCTGCGGGCTATAAAGCGGTCAGATGTGCGGCAGACAATGCAGCACAATGACAGGCCCTTTCCAAATTGTCTAACAATGCTACCGCGTCCTGCTATCGCTCCTTACCTACGTCCGTGTAGGCAAAGCAGATGACCGCTTTATAGCCCACCCGTAGGGGCGTTCAGAGCACCCCGATCTCGTTGTTATCGACTTTCGACAGGCAACCAGCATCCCTGTAGTAGATGCCTGGATCTCGGAATGCTCTGAATGCCAGAGGCGTACCGGACTTGATCACATGTCCCTTAGCGTAACTGACTGTCTTTACTGGCAGATCGGTTAAATCCTGGATGCGCTTTTTGCTGTTGATCCTGGTGGTTCTGACAGGAAATGCACAGACGAACACCTGCAACAGCCCGCTGCCTGGCGAGAGGAATCGAAGCATCGCATGCTTCGCATTCAGATAAACTAGTGCCTTGATTTAATTGACTGCGGGCTCGCTGTACTGCATCTTCGACACTGGCATCTATCTGCTCCTGTACTGCGCCGTCCCTGGACCATCCTCCGGCCATAACATCCACTCCACTGTATGTTTGTTACGGAGCTTAGCACAACGTAAGTGGTAAGTAGTAAGTAGTAAGTAGTAAGTAGTAAGTGGTAAGTGGTGAGATTTGAGATAAAGGAAATGAATAGTTAGCCAGAAAATTGTTGACGCTGGGAGCTGGCTGGATATAAATGTTAGCCGAAGCCAGTCCATTTATTTAATAACAATAGGAAACTTTTAGTGGATAAGATTGTTCAACTTAATCATATTGTCGATTTACAGTCCCACCCCATTAGCGAAAATGCATTTCGGCAGCAGTGTCGTGAGAGTTTGAAAAAAGACGGAGCTGTTGTGCTCGAAAAATTTTTGACTGAGCAAGCTTTAAAAAGTCTTTGCGATGAAGGGGAGGCGAAGAAACAGTACGCTTACTACACAGCGCAAAAACATAATATCTATATTAGCGATGCGGATCTAGAGTATCCACTACAGCATATAAGAAATAAGTTAGTGGTTTCTACCAAGGGCTGTCTCACTGATGATCAAATTGGTAGTAGTTCAATTCTACGCATTTTGTACGACAGTGAAATTTTTCGCAGTTACCTGAAGTCAGTATTAGAAGAAGTTGAGCTGTATCCCTATGCTGACGAATGCTCTTCTATCAACTTACATTATGCCAGTGAGGGCCAAGAGCTGGGCTGGCATTTTGATAATTCTTCGTTTGCGACTACCTTGTTGATTCAAAAACCTGAGGGCGGTGGTGAGTTCCACTACGTGAGGGGAGTACGAGACGCAGAGAGAGGAGAGATGAATTTCGAGAGCGCAGCTAAAGTTGTCTCAGGAGCCATAGAGCCAAGTAAACTTGCTATTGAGCCAGGGGATTTAGTGTTGTTCAGGGGCAAAAATGCAATCCACTGCGTCACCCCGACAATTGGCAAAACAACCCGGATGCTGGCTGTACTGGCTTTTAATAACAAGCCTGGTATTGCACTTTCGGCATCTGCACGTAAGACTTTTTATGGTCGGTGATAAATTTCAATCTGATCTTAGCTGGGCGTGTATAGCATTGAGCGAGACAATCCTCTGAGGAGTAGTAGTGAAACTAGATTGGCAGCAGATAACATCCAAGTCAGCAATTCAAATTGCTGTTGCAGAAAAGTTTGTGCTGGTATTGCCAAAGGTTGGGTAATTGGTAGCAGGGGGCGGGGGCAGGATTTGAACCTACGACCTTCGCTGGGCTTATAAAGAGCTGAGCCCTAGGAGCTACCAAGTTGCTTCGCCTCGCATCAAAAGTATCTGGATTTATAGCCACTTTACATGACGATCAAATATTCAAGCTGCATTAGGTAGCAAGTGTAATAAGAAGTTGTGCGTTTTTGAAATAAGATAAAACTTTGGGGAGGAAAGTAAGGAGTTAGAGCCGTGCATTAATGGGTAGCGGGGGCAGGATTTGAACCTACGACCTTCGCTGGGCTTATAAAGAGCTGAGCCGGACGAGCTAGCAAGTTGCTTCGTCTCGCATCAAAAGTATCTGGATTTATAGCCACTTTACATGACGATCAAATATTCAAGCTGCATTAGGTAGCAAGTGT
>JABSQZ010000009.1 GCA_013215505.1 Oceanospirillaceae bacterium | reverse complement strand
CGATCAACAAGCACGAGAGACAGCGTAAAATTTAAGAAAAGAGTGCCAACTACCTTGAAAAACACCGGAAGACGGAAGTCGGAAGTCGGAAGTCGGAAGTCGGAAGTCGGAAGTCGGAAGTCGGAAGTCGGAAGTCGGAAGTGATTTTACTCACGACTTGCGACTCGTTACTCACGACTTTGTCATTTTCATATACTTTTCAAAGCCAGATTCCCCGCCCTCGCACAGTACCGTTTCAGTCCAGGCCTGACTTTCAAAGTTGATGACTTTTAGTTCGTGCACACAGGCAAACAGTGATTTATCGGGTTCGGCGGTGATGGCGGTCGGCTTATCCAGCGGGGATGAAAAAAGTAAGTGATGCAAAATGTCTTGATCTTCCCACCAATCCAGCAGAAACCAATTACGCATGGCACCCTGGTGGATAATTAAAAAGCCTACCCCGTAACGGCTCGTCGTGCTAGCGGGTTGAGGAAGCTGCGATAACAGCTGCCGGGCACCCGTCACTAGCTCTGCGGCCAGAGGCAGTGATTGCGCGCTGATGCCGTAGATTTTCACCGACCAGCCATTAGTATCAGCTTGCTCAATGAATTCCAATGGCCGTTGTTTATAAGCATCAAAACTATGCATCACTTCCCCTTATCCCTTAGCTACTAATTAGCTGTTGATACAAGACTGGATCGGTTGCCCCCTCAGTGCCAATCACTAACACCCGGCTCTGCTCGGTTAGACCCAGTTTTTCTCGGTATTCACTACTCTCTGCTGCAAGTATAGCAGCAGCCAGACCCGGCACTGCAGATTCACCCGCTTCTACCTTAGCATCTTGGCCAAAGCCCTGTGCCAATAGCTTCATGGTCGGGGCAACGCTCTGCTCACTGAGGGTCATAAAGTCATCGACGCCATCTGCCAGTATCTGCCACGCTAAGAGCGATACTTCACCACAGGCCAGACCGGCCATTAAGGTTTGCAGCTCACCCGTCACCGCCACTGGCTTACCCGCTTTGGCACTTAACTGCAGACAATTGGCCTGCTCTGGTTCTACTACTATCAGCCTGGGGCGCCGCTCGCCCCACAAGTCCCAGAAATAACCGCAGACTGCAGAGGCGACTCCGCCGACCCCACCCTGAATAAAGATATGGCTGGGGATCTCTCCTTGAAGTTGACTGACAATCTCTGCCAACATCGCGGTGTAGCCTAAAGTGACATCCTTGGGGATCTCCATATAACCCGCATAGCTGGTATCAGAGACGATAATTCGCTGCAGCCGCTTGGCCTCGCTATCGGCCAGGCGCACTGACTCATCGTAGTTGCCGTCGATGCGGATCACTTCTGCTGCAAAAGCCTGCATCGCCTGTTTACGTCCTTCTGATACATCGCGGTGAATATAGATCACACAGCCACAGCCAAACATTTGTGCCCCCCAGGCTACCGAGCGACCGTGGTTACCATCAGTAGCACAGCTTACAACTATATCGCGCAGTTGCTCTCGAAACTCACCCGCCAGCAGCTGTTCGATACTAGGTTCTTGATGTCCGGATGCCGCTATCAGCCCTTGCAGTTGTCGCGCCACTGCGTAGGCGCCGCCTAAGGCCTTAAAACTTTTTAAACCAAAGCGCTGCCCTTCATCTTTGTAATAGACTTGCGCTACATTGATGGCCTTTGCCAGATCGCTAAAGCCGTGCAGCGCGGTCTCTTGATAACCCGGCCACTGGCTGATACTGGCGATCACCGGTTGAGCTTTAGCTACCGACAACAGTTCTTTATTGGCATCGCCGTATTGTAGAGCGGAGTCCGCCAGCGGATTTTTATAATGGCTTAGTGTACCTGGGATATTCAACATAGCAGCTCTCTTGGGTGAGTAATGTAGTTTGTCTTATGCACAACCAAAGCGCGCGAACAACGCTGTTGATAATTGACGGCAATAAAGATTTAGTAACTAAATTATAGAGGGCTACAACAAGGAAAATCCGCGCAGTTTACTGAGATAAGGCTTTATATTGATTTTTTGTAGAGCGTAGTGCGGAATATCCGCAAATATTGATAAAACATTTAGAAACGAAGCAGAAAACCAACGGGTTGTGGTTTTCTGCTCTTTTTTAGCGGGCTAGAGGCGAACTTCAATTCCCTGCTCGCGCATAAACTGCTTGGCCTGTGGCACTGTGTATTCACCGAAGTGGAAAATTGAGGCCGCTAATACCGCATCGGCACCCCCGAGTTTGACTCCGTCGACCAAGTGCTGCAAGTTACCCACCCCACCAGAGGCAATAATCGGGATATTCACCGCATCGGCAATAGCTTTGGTCACTCCCAGATCGTAGCCGTTTTTCACTCCGTCCTGATCCATCGAGGTCAGCAGAATTTCACCGGCACCGTACTCGGCCATTTTAACTGCCCAGGCGACCGCATCGATGCCCGTAGGTTTGCGGCCACCGTGGGTGAAAATCTCCCAGCGATTGGTCTCGCCCGGCGCCGACACTTTTTTTGCATCTATCGCCACAACGATGCACTGCGAGCCGAAGCGCTCGGATGCCTGGCGAACAAATTCAGGGTTGGTAATAGCGGCGCTGTTAATAGAGACTTTATCGGCACCGGCATTAAGCATAGTGCGGATGTCATCGCAGCTGCGAATGCCGCCACCTACCGTCAGTGGGATAAACACTTGCGAGGCCATTTTCTCTACGGTATGCACCATAGTATCGCGCCCCTCATGGGTGGCGGTAATATCGAGAAAAGTGATTTCATCGGCGCCCTGTTCGTTGTAGCGCTTGGCTACTTCGACCGGGTCACCCGCATCGCGAATATCTAAAAATTGCACACCTTTAACCACTCGGCCATTTTCAACGTCGAGACAGGGAATAATGCGTTTTGCTAATGCCATGATTTTTTCGCTTGTTACTGAATGAGGATAAATAGCCCGGACTGTTTTGCTCCGAACTCAGTGTTAGTGCAACTAGAGCTTGCCATCCCAGTGCAGAAAGTTAGTCAGTAGTTGCAAACCTGCTGTGTGGCTTTTTTCTGGATGAAACTGCACACAGAAGCTATTTTTTTCGCTCAGAGCTACATCAAAATCTACTCCGTAACGGCAGCGTCCGGCAACTTGAGCAGGGTTTTCTGCAGCAACATAATAGCTGTGTACAAAGTAGAAGCGGCTGTTGTCGGCAATGCCCTGCCACAGTGGGTGATCTATGGTTTGCGAGACTTTGTTCCAGCCCATATGCGGCACTTTTAAGCGCTCACCATCTTCAGTCATGGCATCGGCAAATTGCTTCACCTGACCGGGATAGACCCCCAGACATTGAGTGCCTTGATTTTCCTCAGAGAATTGCATCAGCGCTTGATAACCGACACAGATACCTAAGAATGGTTTACCACTGGCTAAGGTATCAGCCACTTCCTGGTCGACTCCCTGAGCTAACATCTGCGCCACGCAATCGCGAATCGCGCCTACGCCTGGCAGTATCACTCTATCGCTGTCGGCTATAATCGCAGGATCACTGGTTACCCGCACTTCAACATTGGGCTGTACATGTTCTAGCGCTTTAGCGACTGAGTGCAAGTTACCCATACCGTAGTCAATAACGGCTACTGTACTCATGACTATAAACTTCCCTTAGTCGAAGGCATTAAATCTGGTGCCCTGCTATCCACTGTCAGCGCCATGCGAAGTGCGCGGCCAAAAGCTTTAAAGATAGTCTCAGCCTGGTGGTGAGCGTTGAAACCTTTGAGGTTATCTATGTGCAGAGTAACTCCGGCGTGGTTGACAAACCCTTGGAAGAACTCCCAAAACAATTGCGTATCTAAGCTGCCGATGCTGCCGCGGGTAAATTCGCAGTTAAAGTTCAGCCCGGGACGTCCCGAAAAGTCGATAACCACCCGTGACAATGCCTCGTCTAAAGGCACATAGGCGTGCCCGTAGCGAACGATTCCGGTCTTATCGCCGACCGCTTCTTTAAAAGCCTGCCCCAAGGTAATACCGATGTCTTCTACTGTATGGTGATCATCGATATAAACATCACCGTTGGCATCAATTTCCATATCTATTAAACCGTGGCGGGCAATTTGATCCATCATATGCTCAAGAAATGGAACTCCAGTATCGGCCTGGAATTTACCCGTGCCGTCTAAATTAATAGTCACTGTAATTTGAGTTTCATTGGTCTCTCTGTTGATTGTCGCCTTGCGCTCAGACATGCTGGCCTTCCCTTCTGTTACACGGTTTAAGTTAGAGTAATTATGCGGCTCAAGTATATATACAAGCAAGCCGAGGTGACAGCCAATTAGAGATTAAAATTTGACTGATTACCCCCGCTTAAGGGCGTTTTTTTATATTAAGCAAGCGCTGTTCAGCGCGCAATTTCTAGGCACTCGTGGCACAATAGCGTTTTAAAAATTCGACAGACAACCTAAGGACTAGGAAGCATGAAGAAACTAATTAAAATTTTAGCCACTTTGATACTGATAGTGCTAGTACTGGCGGTAGCCGGCGGCACTTTATTAGGATTGTTTGTCGACCCCAATGACTATAGAGAAGACATCGAGAAAGCAGCGCTGGATAATGCCGCTATCGAGTTACAGATAGAAGGTGATATAGGCTGGTCAGTATTCCCCTGGTTAGGGCTGGAAATCGCCTCGATCAAAGTCGCCTACCCGGGACAGCAGGCTTTGGCCTCGCTGCAGAGCGCCCAAGTCTCAGTGATGGTGATGCCACTGCTATCCGGTGATATCAAGATGAAAGCGGTCACTGTCGAAGGATTAGAGTTAAATCTGATCAAAACTGCCGAGGGTAACAATTGGCAGGCCAAAGCTAGCGCTGACGCCAGTGCAGCCCCTAGCGACACTGAAAGTACTACTGCAGACGATCAGACTGCCACTAAGCGCAGTTTAGAAATCGATAAGATCGCTATCATCAATGCCAAAGTCACTTACAGCGATACAGTGACTGGCGAGATTACCACCATTAGTGACCTGAACCTAAACACTGACCGGGTTGTTTTAGGCCAAGCCTTTAACGCCCAGTTAAATTTTATCGTCGATCTGGTTAAACAAGGTAAAAAGCAACTGAGCAGTAAAGTCGATTTCAATGCTAATTTCATTATTGATCCCAGCGCACAGCGTTACCAAATCCGTGATTTAGCCAGTGAGATCAACCTCAGCAGTGACAAAAACTATCAGTTTAAGTTTAATGCCGATATAGATGCAGACATGGCCGCTAACACGATTAGCATAGACAATTTGGCTGTTGCCAGCGCAGGCATGCTGGCGACTGGTAAGTTGCAAGTCAGCGGTGAGCAGCTCGATCAACTCAGCGGAAATCTCGCGATTGCAGCATTTGATCTTAAAGCGCTGCTTAAAGAAATGCAGTTGCCGGCCATTAATACCAGTGACGACGCCAGCTTGCGCAAAGTGGCCTTTAGTACAAAGTTAAGTGGTTCACTGCAACAACTTAATCTCTCTGCGTTACAGCTGCGCTTAGATGATACTAAGATTGCCGGTAGCGCCAGTTACCAGCTAGCCAGTGGCCTTATCGGCTTTAATCTAAAAGGTGATGCTATTGACCTGAATCGCTACCTGCCCAAACCGGCGAAAGACGCTGCGACTACAGCTAGCTCTGCAGCAGATAATGCGACCAGCAGTTCCGCCAAAGCCGCTGCTTACTCCAAAGACATCATCATTGAGCTGCAACCGCTGCGCGACTTGAAGCTTAAAGGCCAATTGCTCTTTGATAGCATCACTTACCAAAAAACTAACGTTGCCAAGTTGGATCTAAAGGTGGACGCCAACGGTGGTTTAGTGAAGATTTCTAAGCTTAATTTACAGGTTTATGGCGGCAGCATTAGCAACAATATCCGCTTAGATGCGCGTAAAGAAACTCTGGCAATCGCCATCGACAACAACATCAACAAGCTACAGCTCGGCCCGGTACTGGTTGATTTCGCCGCTACCGATGCGCTGACCGGTACTCTACTCAGCAGCAGCAATTTAACCGCTCGCGGCCAGTCAATACACAGCATCATTAACAGCCTCAACGGCAAAGTACAATTTACTTTGGCCGATGGAGTCGTTAAAGGCATAGATGCGGCTCAGGAAATGTGTGAGACCATCAACAAAGTAGCATCGTTGGGCGGGGTTGCCAGCAAGACCGTGGCGATTGATAAATCTACGCCTTTCGCCAGCATTAAAGGTCAGCTTAATTTAAAAAATGGTGTGGTCAGCAACAATGATTTTGCAGCCGACTTAGATGCCATTAATGCGACAGGTAAAGGCACAGTGAATTTACCGGCACAATCATTGAATTACCGTATCGGTCTGAAAATTCAAGATAATTTATTCAAGAAAAGCTGCTCGGTAAACAATGCCATTCAGGGCATCGAATGGCCCATCGACTGTAAGGGTAACTTCAGCGATGAGCCGATGAAACTGTGCAAACCCGACTTGAGCGTAGTGAAAGATATTGCTAAAAAAGCCCTCAAAGCGAAGTTGCAGAAAAAACTCGGCACTTCGGTGAAACAGAAAACCCAAGAGGTCAAACAGAAGGTGGAAGAGCAAGTGCAAGACAAACTGAAAGGCTTACTTAAGGGACTGTTTTAATTGAGCGTTGAAACTTATAGTGCCGAGCAATTTAGCGGTGCGGTGCTGGCCTGGCACGACCTACACGGTCGCCATGACTTACCCTGGCAGCAACGGAAAACCGCCTACCACACCTGGATCTCTGAAATCATGTTACAGCAGACCCAAGTGGCGACGGTTATCCCCTACTACCAGCGCTTTATCGAGCAGTTCCCCGATGTATTTAGCCTGGCGGCAGCCGATCTGGATGCGGTACTGCACTTATGGACCGGGTTGGGTTATTATGCCCGCGCCCGCAATCTACACAAAGCCGCCCGCCAAGTAGTAGATCAATATCAGGGAGTATTTCCGCTGTCCGTTACCGAGCTGGAGCAGCTCAGTGGCATCGGCAGATCGACCGCCGGGGCGGTGCTGTCTATTTCCAGCGGCAGACGCGCCGCTATTTTAGATGGCAACGTGAAAAGAGTACTGGCACGTTTTTATGCAGTCGAGGGCTGGTCCGGAAAAAGCGCTATCGCCAAACAGCTTTGGGAGCATGCCGAGCGCAATACCCCGCACTCTAAATCCGCTCAATATACTCAGGCAATGATGGATATGGGTGCGACACTTTGCACCCGCAGCAAACCAAAATGCGAGATCTGCCCTATCACCAGTGGATGCTCGGCGAAAGCCCAGGACAAAGTTAAAGACTTCCCCTATTCCAAGCCCAAAAAGACCTTGCCGATTCGTCAGACCCTGATGTTATTGATTGAAAATATGGACGCGGAAAAATTGCTTTATCAGCGTCCTCCTAGCGGTCTTTGGGGCGGCCTCTGGAGCCTGCCGCAGATAGCCGATTTACGCGACAGTGCCACCGAGCTGAACTTGCATATAGATCTGAACAGTGCCGTCTACCTAGAGCCGATGCGCCACACTTTTAGCCACTTCCACTTAGATATCACCCCGGTCAAAGTACAGCTGCAAGAACAGAGCCAACAAATCATGGAAGCCCTGCCGACACTCTGGTATAACCTAGCCCGACCTGCCAATATAGGATTGGCCGCACCGGTTAAAAAACTGTTAGAAATGTATTAGGTATTATTATGCGCACTGTTAACTGTATTAAGTACAAACAACCACTTGAAGGCCTTGACCGCCCCCCTTACCCAGGTCCAAAAGGGCTGGAAATTTACCAGACGGTCTCGAAAAAAGCCTGGATAGAATGGACTAACCACCAGACCATGTTAATCAACGAAAAACACTTAAATATGATGGACCCAAGCAGCAGAGCACTACTGCTTGAAGAGATGGAAAAGTTCCTGCAAAGCACCGAATACGCTAAAGTTGAAGGCTACGTTCCAGAGAAAAAATAGTCTCTGTACGATTATTCAACAACATTTTCGGGCCTATTAACTAATTATTAAAAATCGTTAATTGTTTGTTGACACATCTGCGAGATAAAGGTTTAATACGCGCCTCCTCACAGCGGGGAGACAAAGATTGCCCGGATAGCTCAGTCGGTAGAGCAGAGGATTGAAAATCCTCGTGTCGGTGGTTCGATTCCGCCTCCGGGCACCATCTTTCAAATAAGCCTAGTTTAACGACTGGGCTTTTTTGTGTCTGTTCGAAATAGGATGTGGGCGCAATCAAACCGGCTCGATGCATGAATTGGCTCTTTGGCATTGCCTACAAGGAAGTAGGTACTTAGAAGTTGTCTGGAACAAATTTCTGCCATGCCACCGCCTCATACTGTTCGTCCTGAACATAACATCCATGTATTCAGCCTTCGGCCAGCTGCGCTGTGAAAAACTGTTGCCTACAGGACGTAGGTAAGGGGCGTGAGCAGGGATGCGGAAGCCTTCCAGACAGTTTTTTCCGCCTCAGCCTTCTGCGGATTATATTTCGTCCTCACCACTCGCTACTTACTACTCCAGCCGCCTTATTGCTGACCCATATCTAATCATCAGTACAGCGATAAGAAATGCAACTGTTGCCAGAACTGAACCCGTATAGCTAGCAGCCTCAACGCCATAGCTGTCGACACTCATCCCCCCTATAGTTGCACCTATGCCAATACCCAAGTTGCAGGCGGATATATTCAGCGCTAAAGCAAAAGCGGGCGCTCCCCGGCCCGCTTGCATGACCCGGATTTGACTGACCACAAATGCCGCCAAATGCGCGCAACCCCACAGTCCGAGCACTAAAATCAGTCCAATCAAGCTGCTTGCTGCACTGCTAAAGGCTGCCATAGCGATCGCCAGAGCCAACGAGACCCACGCGGTTAGCGCAAGTGGATCACGCTCAGCAACCTGCCCGCAAAGCCAGTTTCCCAACACTCCAGCAATACCAAAACCCATCAGCGCCCAGCCGAGCATCGGCCCATTGATATTGGTTGCAGCTGCCAGCAACGCTGCTATATAGCTGTAGCCACTGAACATGCTGGCAAACAGAACAGATGACAGCAACAGTTGCAGTAAGAAGCGCGGCTGCCACAATAGTGACACAGCGGGTAGCCTCGATGATTGTTTTGTCCCTGCACCCCCCTCATCTACAAACCACAGAGCGATTGCAACTGCACAGATTAGCCCCAGCAGTGCCAGCCCGGCAAAGCTCATTGACCAGCCCAGCTTATCTGCCACAAAGGTGCTCAAAGGAACCCCGACAATTGTGGTGGCTGCCACGCCTAAGTTAACCCGGGAGATTGCCCAGCCCTCTCGTCCAACACCGGCCAATCGAGTGGCTTCTAGCGCTGCGATACTAATCATTGCTGGCAGCAATGCCCCCTGTAATACACGGGTGACAATAACTGTATAAAAGCTTGGCGTTATTGCAATCAGCAGATTTCCCGCGGCGAAAAAAACCGACCCGGCAACCAGAAATTTAACGCTTTGGTAACGTGCTACTAGCATAGTGACAGGGGGACCGAGCAGAGATGCACCGAGCGCAAAACAACTGATAAACCAACCGGCGCCTGAGAGCCCCACATTCAGATCTGTAGCCATTACCGGCAACAGCCCCACGACAGTGAATTCAGATGTCACTATCACGAACATTGTGAAAGCGAGCAGGCTGATAGCTAGAGTATTTGCAGTTGAGTCTTGCGCAGCGGTCGAGTCCCCGACATTAGTATTCATTTTTATTAAACCACAAGTAAGATTGTCTGCTGAAAAAAGACGCGGGCTTTGGGCCGCGCCCGGCAAGCGTTTTAATCAACACTTAGGCATTAGTACCACCATCTATGGTCAGCCCCGTACCTGTGATAAAACGACTCTCGGCACTGGCGAGCCAGGAGACAAAACCTGCTATATCTTCCGGGTCACCAAAACGCGGAATCGCCATAAGGCCGCGCAGCACATCTGCGTATTCTCCATTGGCGGGGTTCATATCAGTGTCGGTCGGACCGGGATGGACGATGTTGACTGTAATCCCCCTGGGCCCAAGATCACGAGCCAATCCTTTAGTAAAACCTGTGAGAGCCGACTTACTGAGACTGTATAGACTCAGCCCCTGCATCGGCACCTGCTCAGCCAAATTACTGCCGATGGTAATAATCCGCGCTCCTTCACCCATATGTACCGCTGCCGCCTGAGAGGCGACAAATACAGCCCGCACATTGACAGCTATCGACTGTTCAAAATCGTCCAGAGTCAGCTCATCAATAGGTTTAGCGACAAAGATACCGGCATTGTTAATCAGAATATCCAGTTGCCCGAACTCAGCTACAGTGCTCTGCACAGCACCCTGAATTGCACTGCAATCAGAGCTATCCGCAGCTATCGCCATACTTTTGCGGCCCATTTTTACAATTTCAGCAACGACGGCATACGCCTTATCTGCGGAGCTGTTGTAGGTCAGTACAACATCTGCGCCTTCAGCGGCTAAACGTCTGGCGATAGCCGCTCCCATACCTCTGCTGCCGCCAGTTACCAATGCCACTTTGCCTTTTAAACTATTCATATCAATTTCCTATTTATGTAACGATCGACACATAATATAATGAACATCACTAAATTGATCAAGATATTTTTGTATCGATCATTACAAAAAGGTACAGCGATGACAAAACGAGGCCGACCGAGAAATTTTGACCGCAGTGATACCCTGCAGCGGGCAATGCAAGTATTCTGGGCACAAGGGTATGATTGCACTTCCATGCCGGATCTGGTCAGCGCAATGAAGATCAATTCTCCCAGTATTTACGCGGCCTTTGGCAGCAAGGAAAAGTTGTTTCATGAAGCTGTTGATCTCTATAGTGCCACTGAAGGTGGACGTATCTGGGCGGCAATGGCCACACAGACGACAGCGCAGTCGGCCATTAAGGCCATGCTGAAGACCAGTGCTGAAGAATTTACCCAGCCCAATAAACCCCGAGGTTGTCTGATCGTACTGGGGGCACTACATGTCCAAGCTGGAAATGAAACTATTCGTCAGGCACTGCAACAGCGCCGGGCTCAATGTATCACAACAGTACAATCGCGGTTGCTCCAAGCGGTTAGTGATGGCGAGCTGGCAGAGGGGCCGAACTGGTTGGAAATCGCCACTTTCTATATGGCGGTTCAGCAGGGCATGTCAATACAGGCACGAGATGGTGCCACTGCTAAAACTCTGCTAAAAGTGGCAGACTGCGCTATGGCAGCCTGGGATGGGATCACCTCCGGCACTTAGTGAAGTAAACGCGATGACCCTTTTATCAAAAGGGCATTGGCTATAAAATTATGCTTTCGAAAATGACTCTGAATAGATATTAGGATAAGCACACATATGCATGAAATTTCCAGCGTAGCTTGGGTTTACCAACAAAATGACGAAGTTCTCTGTGTAAAAACCAGAGGTAAGGATAAATTCTTTATCCCCGGGGGCAAACTCAACCACAAAGAATCTAATGAGTCAGCCCTGCAACGGGAGATTCTCGAAGAACTGAGTGTGACTTTATCGAGCGAGTCGATAAAACATTTAGTCACTATTCAAGAGTTAGCCTATGGGTTAGATAATACGCTGGTCAACATGCACTGTTTCACTGCAGACTTTCAGGGTGAGATACAAACCAATTCAGAGATAGAAATCGCCATGTGGATAGGACTGGATAATATTGCACTCTGCGCCCCCGCAGCGCAGAGAGTCTTGGAGCAGGTATTAGAGAAAAACAGCTTAATAGCCAGTAACAGGGGCTAGCTTGCATAGCAGCTAGCGGTTTTATACTGGCAATCAGCTATGAAATTCTGAGTGGCTATGCTGTTACCATTTTTTGGTGGAGGAGAGGTAAAATCTATCAAGCCTCGTCACTGAGCTACTTTTTGGCTGAAGATAAAATCAATGGCCTCAGCTGATAAATAGCTATTAGAGAGATAGTTGACCCCATCGCTGTGGCGCAGTATCACCCCCAATTCAGTTTTCTCTACGGCGTTAATTTTTTGCCATTGTAGTACTGTATTGACGTGCACTGACTCAGTAGTTACCCCCTGCTGATCAATAATCAGGGTGACTTCACTGTTGCTGGACTTGCCAATCATCTGCCGCAACAACCACCAGCTCTTGCGGTAGTATGTGCTGAAGAGTTCCAGAACACCTAAGCTGATGACAAACCAGGAAATGTAATCGACGGTGACTTGCATATACAGCAACACCATGCCGAACACTAAAGTGGTAATGCCTCGCTTGTAGGCCATGATAGATTTATCAACCACCACCGATTGGTCGAAACACTCCGCTAAATGGGTTTTATCTAATTTAAACTTGGTAGTGTAAGAAAATTCTGTAGTCATTGTGTTCGCCGCCATGTAATTATTTGAGGTTATAAACAATCTAACGGCTTTGTCCGCCTGCGTGCTAAACCATTATCAAGTTCAGGATAATAACAAATAACCGTCGCTGAAAATCATTAGTGTTTAATTTTTTCCATCTTCACAGCGTAATAAACTTTGCTGATGCAAAGGCATGACGCTGGCACCGCACTACTATTTCGAACTGACACAGCTCTAGACTGTGCTGCCTTCCCCTGTCCGCCTGTTTATCAGACTAGGGGATAGTTATCCTAAACCGTTACCTTTAAGCTAATTCTAATATTTTAAAGATCATATGTCGTTTATTGGCCGCTATTCACTGCTATTGGTCATTGCGATTTTTTAAGAATAAGGTAGCTTTGATGATTAGGTAAGACAATCCAGAAACGATAATTAAGTGGCTCCGACTTTTGCGCCAGCTACTTAACTTAATCGTTTTTATTGAACTTTTATTCGCTCACATCAAGCTTAATGACAGCCAGATAACCATTATATGCATAGACAACCTACATACATTAAGCGCCAGGATTGGTGGCCGCCTCCTCTCACCTCCCCCAGAGACAGCTAAGCGCTGGCTTTTGTTTTTTCATCAATACTGCATAAGAATCAGGTGCATAATCCCTGAATCTTGCCGCGGGCTCTAACTGCCCTGTCGTAGAGCTGCGTTTCCGGATAAAGCGGAAATGGCAATCATCAGCGTGCCGCTGATGCACGCTCTGTTACTAAACATGCATACTAGTGAGTACCTTTGTTATGAATATACTTTCCATCTCTGTTTCCAGTGACATGCTTACACTGCACTGGAGTGATCAGAGCATTTCCGATTACCCTTTTATCTGGCTGCGCGACATAGACCCACTGGGGTTTCATCCACAGACCAAAGAGCGCATCTTTGACCTGACCAGCGTCGATTTTGCTATTCAACCTACTGAGGTGCGACTGACCGCACTAGGCATAGAATTACAATGGCCTGAAGAGGCACAGGGCTCGATATTTTCGCAGCAATTACTGTTCGACTACCGACAACACTGCGCTTTGCAAGATCCGGCCACCGTCGATTATCAAAGCTGGCAAGGCGATTTCACCCCACCCAGACACCCAGCTAAGCAAATGCAGCAGCCATTGGCTATGGCCGCTATGCTCAAAGACTTAAAACGCTATGGACTTGTTATTGTCACAGCTTTAGACAGCGATATCTGTGGAGAACAACTCGGTGATTCGATCGGCTTTAAACGCGAGAGTAACTTTGGCGTGATGTTCGAGGTGATCAACAAGCCCGAGCCAAATAACTTAGCTTACACCAGTGTCAGTTTACCCTTACATACCGACTTACCGAATCAGGAACTCCCTCCGGGATATCAGTTTTTGCACTGCATCGCCAACGAAGCTCAAGGGGGCGAATCGATCCTCGCAGATGGCTTTGCGATTGCCGAAGATATGCGAGAGCATGCAGCGACGCAGTTTAATTTGCTCAGTAGCCAGAGCATGCCTTTTCGCTTTCACGATAATAACGTCGATATTCGCTTTCGGCACAAGATCATCGGCCTGGATGAAGATCAGCAGATCAACAGCTTCATTTTTAATGCCCACCTGGCAGCAGGCCCCGATTTTATCGCGGCTAATGGGCTGGAATATTATTCTGCCTATCGTGAGTTAATCAGCCGGGTGCGCCGCCCTCAATACCCTCTGCAACTTAAACTGCAGGCGGGTGAAATGATGATATTTGATAATCGCAGAGTACTGCACGGTCGCAAGTCCTTTGACCCCAGTAGCGGTAACCGGCATTTACGTGGTTACTACATTGACCGGGGAGAAATAGATAGTCGGCTGCGTATTATAGCCAGAGAACAACAGGCATAACGGCAAACGGCATGTGCAAAGCTTTGAATAGATCGAGAAGAAATCGATAGTCGGCTGCATGTGATTGCCAGAGAACAACAGACTCAGTAAAAGGTCTCAATTGTTCAGGTCGTTGCAGCCCCTGCAGATAACAACAGTTATCTACAGGGGCTGCGCGTCAGACGGGTGATTGTAAAACCGCCTGAATAAAATCGCTCTTCAATAAAGTGTATCGCTCACGATCATCACTGTGCTGCAATGCCAGTGTCAATTTCAGTTGCCGATACTCCTCTTTGAGCTGCGCACTGGCCAATAATTTATCTCTGAAAGCTAAATAGTCACACCAACTTTTCCCGCCGTGAATGACTAAGTGAACATGTGCAGTACGCACATTGGCAGCTGCTTCTATTACCAGCAAGTGATCACTGCGTCCCGGCATTAGCCCTCTGTAGATGAGCCCCAATTCGGCCAGTGATGATTTTAAGTCTTGCAATAAGCTAAAATCCTCAACCGCCAATGCGATATCCAGAATAGGTTTAGCCACTAGATCAGGTACTGCAGTACTGCCAATATGCTGGGCATCGACCACTAGTGGTATGGCTTTTAAAGAGGCACATAACTGAGCCCCTAGTGATTGCCAACCAGGATCTGCATCTCTAATTAACACTGAACTTCTTGCCAACCCCAACCCTATCTCTCTGCCTTTTTCCCAGCCTCTAAAAGTTTTGCTGATATATTCTTTTATGTACAAAGCAGCCGCCGACGGCTGTGTTTTGCGGCGCATAATCAGGCAAAAGTTATCGGTATAGACAGGAGTATTTGGCACTTCTTCGATCGACTGGGAGTAGTAGCCATCCACTAACAGCTTAGGCAAAATCCCGTAGCCCATGCCCGCTGCAACCAGTGAGGCAATCACGCTTAATTCCTCCAGGTGTAATTCCCTACAGTGGGGCAACAGCTGTTGGGCACTGGCTTGCTGCACTAATACTTCACATTGAAACATCTGCTCATTGTAAAGCAAAATATTGTGCCCCCCCGGCCGCGCAGTTGACTGCCCTTTGCGCTTGGGCTGATAAAACATAACCTGATCGCTAAACAGGGGAATACTGATGATCTGCGGGTGAGCACTCTGGTTACAGACGATGCCAAAATCCAACTGCAAATTTAGCACCTTGTGCATAATATCTTTTGAGCTGCTGTGCAGTAAACTAAAGGTCAGTTCTGAGTTTTCATGCATGATACCGGGCAGAAACTTATCTAAAGTCACAGAGGCCAGAGTTGAATGTATGCCTAAGCTATACAGGCCACTAAGCTGATTATTATCTTCTGCAATGTCGTCCGTCAGCTTCTGCCAGTCCCGCAGTATGCCTGAGCTGCGCTGTAAAAAAATCTGCCCGGATCGGGTCAATAACACACCTTTTTTTGAGCGGTGAAATAGCTCAGTTTTTAGTTGGTGTTCTAATTTTTTTATCGATGAGCTCAGCGCTGGCTGGGTCAAACCCACTTGTTCTGCCGCCTGAGAAATACTGCCGCAACGGGCAACTTCAGAAAAATTGCGCATTAATTCGATTGAAATACTCAAATCATCCATCCATAAATTTTGCTTATAGTTATGGAAGATAATATCAATTATATTTCTAATAACAACTTGATTAAGCTGCTCTGAAACTGAGGAGAGATTAATGAAGCGAATACAATTAGTGATGATGTTGGTTTCTATGGGTTGTCTTGCGGCGCTGGCGACTGATATTTACCTGCCCGCCATGGGCGACATAGCCAATGCTCTGGCAACACACATGCAACAAGTGCAGATCACCCTGGCACTGTTTTTTGCCACTTTTGCCTTAGGGCAACTGATTTACGGCCCTTTATCTGACCGCTATGGGCGACGCACCACGCTGTTGTTTGGTATTGCCTTGTTCGGTGCTGCAGCGCAGTTTTGCGCTCAGGCAAACAGTGTACAAAGTTTAATGTTGGGCCGATTTTTATTGGGATTGGGCGCCTGTGCCGGTGTGGTTAGCTGCTACGCTATCTGTCGCGATTGTTACTCAGGTGTAGAACTCAGCAAAACACTGGCATTAATATCTGCAGCTATTGGTATTGCACCCATGCTGGCACCTCTGCTGGGAGCTGCACTTAATGATGCTTTTGGCTGGCAGAGTATTTTTTATTTTCTGGCGGGTTTCGCAGCCCTGCTGTTCATCTGGATACTCTTTGCCCTGGAAGAAACTAACCCCAATAACTTATCCGCTCAACCTAACTCAGCGAGATTAAGTTACTGGAAAATGCTCACTGACCGGCAATTTTTTCCCTACCTATTCGCCAACTGCTGCGCTTTTATCGCACTGTTCGCCTACATAGGTAGCTCACCAATAATCCTGATGCAGCAATGGGGTTTGAGCCAATATCAGTTTTCAATCTTTTTTGCCATTAATGCCGGCTGCATGATTTTAGGCAATACCCTTTTATCTTTTGCTTTAAACCTGATCAGCAGCCAAAAAGTATTAAAAATTGCCTACAACCTGATCATAGGCGCCAGTGCCTTTATGTTTTTAATTACGCCTATCAGCCACTTTTTAGTCGCGCCAAATAAGTTAGTCAGAGCACAAGTGCTGTTATTCTGTGTGGCCATGGGGCTGGTTTCTATGGCGGTAGTGGTAGTGCTCTCGATCACTATGGGAAGTTTATTACAGCGCTTTGGCCAGCAGGCGGGAAAGGCCGCTGCACTGGCTGGCTGCAGTAGATTCAGTGCCGGTTTTGTCATCATCATGCTGATCAGTCAGCTGCAAATCGCCAGTTTAAATAGCTTAGCTGCGATAATACTGTTGTGTGGAATCGGCTGTTTATTGGCCTCTTACTTGGCACATAAACAGCCTGGCCTAGAGGTGAATTCACAGGCAGCTTGAGTTATCCAAAAACAGTCGCCAAGCTACTTCAATATCAATACAGCGAAGCGACTTCTCTGGATGCATGCTCCTAGGGTCCGGCCAGTGAGCTATTTACCGGCAAAAGGTGTCAGCTCGCAATAATTCAGATCCGCACTAAATCAAGGTATAAGCTGTATCAGGATTTTTTTCTTTAACGACTGACACTCGCATCTCCCCCAGCGGCGTAAGCAAACACTTCCTCTTTACTGAACATAGAGTTATCGCCTGCGGTACTCATCACTAGCGCGCCATGGGCTACTGCAATATCTATACTCTGCTGCTGCGACTTGCCGCTGAGCATGCCGTGAATGTATCCGGCAGCGAAGGCATCTCCACCCCCTACTCTATCGAAGATAGGCAGTTTGTAATGCGCTTTAGCTACGCTGATTTCACCTTGGGCCAAACACAGTCCACCCCAGTCATTATGTGAGGCATCACAGACTATGCGCATGGTCGTTACTAAGTGTATTAAATTTGGATAGCGCTGCTGCATTGCTCTGAGCGCCTCGGAAAAGACTTCAATGTCTAAGCTATCGACCCTCTTAGCCAGTTTATCCACGCCAAAGAGTACATCTGCTAAAGGCAGCAACTGTTCATCACACTCTGCTGCCCCAGCGCGGCCACCGCGATCAATCCACAGCGACTCGCGATAGTTAAGATCATAAGAGACGATAGCCCCTGAATCTCTCGCAGCTCGCATGGCCGCGGCGACAACTGCCGGGGACTTCTCGCTCAGCCCGGCCATTACTCCGCCGACATGAAACCAGCGCGGCTTACTTTGTGCAAACAGTGCCCGCCAGTCTATGTCTGCCTCTGTTAACTGAGAAATGGCTGTATGGCCCCGGTCCATTACCGCTTTCGCCCCGCGCTCACCAAAGCCGCGCTCCATAAAATACAGGCCATTGCGCGCCTGTCGGCCCAAACCATCAAAATCCTGCCAGTGAATCCAACGGCTGTCCACCCCGGATCTTCTGATCATACTGGCGATCAACTGCCCTACCTCGTTGTCAACCAAGGCGGTGATTATGCCGCTATTATGCTCGAAGCAACTACTCAGCCCCTGCACCACATTGTATTCACCACCACCCTCCCAGACCTTAAAACTATCTGTCTGACGAGTTCTGTTGAAACCCGGGTCCAACCTCAGCATTACCTCACCCAGGGCTAGGCAATCACAGCCTTGCGCTGTGGCCGCGGCAATCATCAATAACGACATAGATACCTCAATAAATACTGACAGGTTCGCTTTTGTTCCCGTCTAAAAGTGCTGTAAAGCTAGCGGATCAATGAGACTGCAACCGGCAAAAAGGCTGCTTAATACAAGCAAGCCCGCAGAGCTACAAAAACTTCCTGCAGGCCGCGTCAGCTAGTTACTTATGAATCGCTGTTTTCAGCGAGTCCCGATGGCCAGACGCTGTGAGCACAATCGCTAAATATTTCACGGATCTCATCGACTAGCCCATGATCGAGAGGCTGCTCAATCCAGTCTAGATTGTTACGCAAATTATCTGGACTGGCGGTGCCGACTAAAGTGGAGCAGATAGCCTGGTGACTCACGGCGAACTGCATCGCCACTTGGGTAATATTAATGCCCCGCTCACTGCACAGCTGTTGTGCCCGGCGACAGCAATCGATTAAAGCCCGCTCTGCCGGATGCCAGTCTGGTGCACCGCGTTTCGTCAACAACCCCATGGCAGTAGGAGAGGCATTAATAATGCCCACCCCATGCTGCTGCAACAGCTCTGTAATAGACAGCAGTGAAGTATCGTGCAGCGCATAGCGACAGTAACTCAACACACAGTCCAGCTGATAGTTCTGCACTATTTTTTGTAAGCTTTGCAAAGGATAACCAGTGACTCCGAAATAGCGAATCCGCCCCTCTTTCTTTAAAGCCTCCAGGCAGGGCAAGGACTCAGCCAACACATACTCAAGATCGACAAATTCGATATCGTGCAGCAAAAATATATCTAACTCATCGACCCCTAAACGCTGCAAGCTCTCGTCTAAACTGGCGCGGATGCGCGCTGGCGACATATCGAAATCCGCCTGTTCAGGCCCGTAGCGTCCGGCTTTACTGGAGAGTATATAGCGATCCCGCGGGATACCTTTTAGTGCTTTGCCCAGTACAGTTTCGGCTTTTGTTAAACCGTAGTAGGGAGAGCAGTCGATATAGTTGATTCCCCAATCCAGGGCGCTGTGTACGGTGCGAATCCCAATCGACTGATCTACCTGCGCAAAGACACTGCCCAGTGGTGAAGCCCCATATCCCAGCCGGGACAGTTCGAGGTCGGTATTGCCTAATTTGTTATATTGCATATTATTTCTCTTAAAATAAGCCAGTCGTACTGCCACTGCCAACTTGCATCAGGTTTAGCTGTACTGACTACAATATCCAGCAGCACTAGGAGTTCAGTGCATAAAATTCAGCAGCATTGCCACCCATTACCGCCGCTAACTGTTCAGGGCACTTCCTAGTGATAAATTGCTCCACCAGTGCCAGACTTTCACTGTAGCTGGCCGCCACCTGGCAGACCGGCCAGTCCGAGCCGAACATCAGTCGCTTTGCTCCAAATGCTTGCAGCACATGGGCCAGATAAGGTTCGATATCGGCTGCATTCCAACTCTGCCAGTTGGCCTCTGTCACCAGACCCGAAACCTTACAGTAAAGGTGTTGATGCTGACCCAGCTCAAGCATATGCTCCGCCCAGTCCTGCCAATGCCTCTCAGCGATATCTGGCTTGGCGATGTGATCTATTACCAGCTGCATTTTTGGCAGTTTTTTCACTAGCTCGCAGACCTGCGGTAATTGCCCGGCATGGACCAGAATATCGTAGCTGTATCCTCGCTCCGCCAGGCATTCAATGCCGCGAATAAAGGCGGGTTGTAGCATAAAATTTAGTTCAGCCTCCCCCTGTAGTACGTGGCGGAAGCCTTTCAACCAGGGATTGCCCTGCAGGGAATCCAACTGACTTGGAAGTTGTTCACTACTCAGGTCAATCCAGCCGACTACTCCTAGAATCTGTTGGTGCTGTTGGGCCAGTGACAACAACCAGTGGGTCTCTTCCAGGGATTGGCGCGCCTGCACGGCGACGCAGCCACTGATATCATTTTCCAGCAGTAACGGCTGTAGATCTGCCGGCAGAAAGTCGCGACGCAACAGTGACATCTGCTCATTTATCCAGTCGTATTCTGTACTGTTGTACTGCCAAAAATGTTGGTGGGCATCGATACGCATGCCGAACTCCTTGAATAATTATTGGCCGGACAACTGAAAACAACAGTCCATTGGCACCCACTTAATGTCTGCGGGAGCCCCGACTAAGCGCTGCTGGAACTTATCCATTAATTTTTCCCACTGTTGTGACTTGGCATCACTCTGGAAATACTCTGCCGCCCGCTGTGGATCGTAGTCATCGCTAGTCTGGATCAACATAAACATCCGATTACCGGTGCGGAAGATTTTCATCTCCTGAATACCGACATGGCGGATTGCCGCCAGCACTTCTGGCCATACCTGTTTGTGGTATTTTTCATACTCAACAATCAATTGCGGATCATCTTTTAAATCTAATGTCAGTGCATATTGCTGCATTTCAATTCCTTTACTGGTACATAAAAGCGCTCAATCTTTAGATTAAAGGCATTTCAAAGACCATTGGGATCAATAATATCCCCGCCTTCAAGCTTGGCCAGATGCTCGTACATTAAAGCGATACTCCCCGCTTCCAGGGTATGAAATCATCTTGCCCTAGTTGCTGCGCCTTGCAGATGCTGTCGCCGGATGCGGTCTCGATACAAAGTTCCATCAACTGATCAGCCAGTGTATCTAAGCCATCTTCACCGCTGATAATAGGCCCGGCATCGAAATCGATGATGTCAGGCATACGAACGGCGATGGTGCTGTTACTGGAAATTTTTAACACTGGCACTATAGGGTTACCCGTCGGGGTCCCCAAACCGGTAGAAAATAATATCAGGTTGGCGCCGGTGGCTGCCAGCGCCGTGGTCGATTCCACGTCGTTGCCCGGGGTACAGAGCAAGTTCAAGCCGTTCTGAGTTAGCACTTGGGTGTAGTCGAGCACGTCACTGACCGGTGCGCTGCCGCCTTTGAGTGCGGCGCCCGCCGACTTCATCGCATCTGTTATCAGGCCGTCGCGGATATTGCCGGGGGAGGGGTTCATATCAAAACTGGCCCCGACTGCCAGCGCGTGACGCTGGTAGCCTTGCATTAAATCCGTGAATTTGCTGCGCAGCGCATTGTTCTTACAGCGATCGAGGATATTTTGCTCAACCCCGCAGAGCTCGGGAAATTCACCTAAAATTGCGCTACCGCCCAGGGCAACAGTCTTGTCTGCCACCCGACCTATCAACGGATTGGCGGAGAGCCCGGAGAAACCGTCGGATCCTCCACACTCTACCCCGATGCGTAGATGCGATAGGGGAACCGCTTCGCGCTGGCACAAATTGGCCACTGCAAGTCCCTGCAAGGTCTGGTCGATAGCGTCCTCGAGCATCGGTCGTTCCTGACCATATTGCTGCTGTTCGAACCAGAGCACCGGGGTATTCTGCTGGGGATCCAGCTTCGACAACTCCTGCTGTAGCAGGGAGATCTGCGCGTTTTGACAGCCCAGACTCAAGATAGTCGCACCCGCCACGTTGGGGTGATGTATATAGCCGGCTAACAACTTACACAGTGCCAGGGCATCGTCTCTGGTGCCGCCACAACCTGCGCTATGAGTGATAAATTTGACCCCGTCGACGTTGGGGAATACTTTCCTGGCGGTGCCCTGACTAACAGCTGGCACAGGGGCGGCATCTGGCTGATAAGCTCTGACCAGATTGCGCGCATAATCTATGTAGTGCGCTTCGCTGCTGTAACCTAAAGCGTCCTGCAGCGCACTGCGCATCATTTCTATGTTGCGGTTCTGACAAAATACCAGCGGCACCACCAACCAGTAATTTGCGGTACCCACTTGGCCATCACTGCGGCGAAATCCCTGAAAACTGCGCTGCTGCAACGCGCTGACATCCGGTGCCTGCCACTGATATTCGATGCTGTTGGCTTGATAACTCTGCGCACTATGGCGTACATTTTCTACTTTAATCGCAGTACCGGCGGGAATGTCACAGAGCGCTTCACCGACTGTTATCCCGTACTGAGTCAGCAGCTCGCCCCTGGAAAAATCGCGACCGGCAAACTTATGCTTAGCCCTGATCGGCTCTATTATCGGGTAATTTTTGCCCCCCAGGCTGACCTGCTGGCCAGCACCAATATCAACAAGCGCCACGATAAGGTCGTCGTCCGGGTGTATTTGCAGCGCTATGCTGTGCTTTGTGCTCATCTTACAATCCTTCTAGCAAACCGTTGCGCGCCAAACACTGGCGCAATTTAGGCATCGCTAATTCCGGCAGTAACTGCCCGGCCTGTTGAACTAAAGGCAAGATCCGACGCTCGACTTTAGACTGATGGTTTTGTGCAATATCCACAAGCTTGTGCGCCAGGAAAGGGTTCAGGAAACGTTCGATAACACTCGCCACGTAGGCCTCAATATCTTCTCCCAGTTGCATTGCCTGCAACACCGGCAGCACTTCGTCGTGCAGTACTTGATCCAACTGTCCGCGCAGATAGGGGTCTTGCATCGCCTGCACTACCGTCTGCACTGGGCTATTATCTTGCTGCTGCCACAGATCAACCATAAAACTGTGCGATAAATTCAGCACAGACAACTTTAAAGTTTCCAGAGGCAGCAAATCATCAACCAGTCGAATCGCCGGGTGCTGGCAGGGTAAAACCAGTCCATCCTGTCTCTCTATCGCCCAGAGGGCGTAGGGCTCGGCCACCGCACCCAAAGGTTCAATCGACTCTGAAACTATCCTATCCACCAGTGAATTCACCCACAGACAGCCATCTGTCAACCAGTGCATAAATTCTTTATTGAGCTGCCAATCCACGGCCAGCGACAACACCAACGCTTTTAATACCGCGCCATTATTAGCGACCAACTCGCAGGGCATGATAGTCACAGGCTCAGCGTTATGCCTATATCTGGCCTCGAGCAACAGCAATAATTTTGCCGGAAAACTTTTCGGCACAAACGAGTCAAGACTATCGCTGTCGTGTAATAGATAACCTTGATCAGCCGTATTGGAGACCACATGGGTCACCTGCTTACAAAAAATTTCGACTATTTTCGGCCAATCTGTATTCGCCTGCAGGGCACCGCAAATCGAACTGATCTGCTCTTGTGTCTCTATCACTGCAGCGTCTTTTATGCCTTGAATTCGCACCGGGTAGCTAGTGCAGCTATTCATAGCTGCCACCCTGGAACTCCCCGCGGGACTATCCGAGCTCTGCACGACCAGTACCGATGCATCCGACTTTCCCTGCGCCAGCGAGTGACTGACAAAATAATCGACGTGCGCCTGTAAAAAACGACTGGTACCAAACTGCATAATCAACGCTTGGTCTGTATCCACAGTCACTGACGGGTTCATCTCAAACCTCCACTACTGCTTTAATCACGCCGCTTTCAGCCTTACACCAACTCGGCAACAGTTCTGGCAAGTCAAGTAACTTACCCTTGTGGGTGATCATCGCATTTACCTTGACCGATCCGTTTTCCAAGCATTTCACTACCTGTTGAAAATCAGCTCTGGTGGCGTTGCGACTGCCCATCAAGGTCATTTCACGCTTGTGAAATTCGGGATCTGCGAAGCTGATATCACCCTTGACGACACTGACCAATACGTAACTGCCGCCGTGAGCCACTAGCTGGAAGCCCGCTTCCATGGCCTTGGGATTACCAGTCGCATCAAACACTGTATCGATGAAATCGCCACCGGTCAGAGCTTCAATCTGCCCACGGGCATCCGGACCCGCCTGAATAATTTGGTCGGCTCCAAGCTCATCTCTACAGAAGTTCAGGCGCTCTGCATTCATATCCATGACCCATACTTTGGCACCTGCCACTTTGGCGAATTGCAATATACCCATACCTATTGGCCCCGCACCTACTACTAACACGGTAGACCCCAAAGACAACTTAGCGCGGCGCACCGCGTGGGCACCAATCGCCAGGCACTCCACTACCGCCAACTGATCTAAATCCATTCCCACAGTAGTTATCACGTACTCTTCTGGCACCTGCAAATACTCACACATGCCACCATCCACATGCACACCCAGCACTTGAATATCTGTGCAGCAATTAGTTTTGCCTCTGCGGCAGGCGATGCAATCACCACAAGACATATAGGGGATAATATAAACATCTTGCCCCGGGCTCAGCTCCACTCCTTCACCTACAGATTCTATTTCACCTGAAAGCTCGTGACCCAGCACCCGCGGATACTGGAAAAATGGCTGGTTACCACTGAAAGCATGTATATCTGTACCGCAGATACCGATACGCTTAATTTTTACTATTACCTGACCTGGCTTATCTACTGGACGCGCCACATCTTGCACCAACAGCGAACCTGGCTCGCTGCAAACCACCGACTTCATCATGCTATAACCTTTAGATCTTTATGGTTAATCACTACGACTGACGGGTAAAAAGGAATATCCGAGCCCTGCTATTTTTGGCAGGCAGATTTTTTACAGCTGCGGACATACGCTTTTGAGTCGGCCTAGAGATCAATAAATGTGAGAGGGTTGCCGCAATGCACCGGCAATTTTAACTTAAGCCCCTGGTTTTTTATGCTTTTGCATGTTTATTGGGTGCACTATGCAAGAGAGTAATTAAAACGCGGCCGCCTTTTTAACGGCGACCGCAGGAGATGATTAACGGTATTCGTTCACATTTTCAGCAGTGATCAGGATGCCGTCAATCGGAGTGAATGCGGCAACTTTCTCGCCTTTGATCAAACCAATCAAATTAGCGACACTCATAGCACCCATAGTGGTGTTATCCTGTTTAATGTCAGCACTCTGCTCGCCTGCCGCAATGGATTCAAGATTACCTGGGTTGCCATCAAAACCGACGATAACCACATCATCTAAACGGCCTAACTCTTTAGCCGCAGATACGGCAGCCAGAGCCATCGGATCAGATGCGGCAAAAATCGCCTTGATGCTCGGGTTTGATTGCAGACGATTGATTGTCGTTTCGTAACCACAAGCTTCTGCCCAATCACAAATAACAAAAATCACTTCAAGTCCGGCTGCTTCAGCAGCGTTTTTGACACCGTCGCGTCGTGCATTACCCGTCTGGTGCCCCGCCGAACCGCCCAGGATCAACACTGATCCCTCTGTTACTTGACTGACAATATAGTCCCCGGCAACACTCGCTGCAGCAAGATTGTCAGTTTGTACCAGACTACCCACATGCTCGTGATCGATACCGGTATCGACGGTCACAACAGGAATGCCTTTTTTGGCTGCCATATCCAGCGATGCACCAAAAGCGCGGTTGTCCACAGATCCGATAATGATCCCATCTACACCCATATTGATCGCCCGATCCACGGCATCTTTTTGCGCTGCCGCGTCCGCCTGGGTTGCAGTAAGGTCAATGAACTCCACCCCTAATTCAGCGGCTTTATTCTTGGCAGCTTCGCCAACACCCACCCAAAAAGGCTGATCAGTAGAATAACCGGTATAGGCAATGCGAATACCGTCTGCATAGGCCACTGTGGAAATCATGGTCGCTGTCATTGCCGCTGCGGCAACGATCCCTTTAAGTGCTTTGCTCGTTGTCAGTTTCATTATTTTTATCCTTAGTCACTTGAAATTTACCCAACTGGGCGTTTTGTACCACAGAGCAAGAGGCTCCGCGGCGAATTTTTTTATCTTGCCTGGCGCCGCCAAACATCCCAATAAACCGCTAATATGATGATTGCGCCAATAGCGATGCGCTGAAACGAGGTACCTACACCCAGATAGGCTAAGCCGACGATGATGGTCTGCATGATCAGCATACCAATAATCGTTTTACCGACTCCGCCGCGTCCACCAAACAAACTGGTTCCACCGATAACAACGGCAGCGATAGCAAAAAGCTCATAGCTGACCCCGCGTGAACTCTGTGCAAAATTCAGTTTCGATACTTCCAGTATGGCGGCCGTTGCGGCAAACATACCGCCAATCATGTAGTAATAAATCCTGCTGCGCGCCACTTTGACGCCAGATAAACGCGCAACTTCTTCGTTGCCACCTATTGCGAAGGCATGATTACCCAGGCGAGTCTTAGTCAAAAATAAGCCGGTCAGTAGTGCCGCGCCAAACATAATACAGATAGGTGCGAAATAGCCGGATCCCAGCATCTGAAACCCCTCCGGAAATCGCGATAAATCTTTGCCGCTACCGAGCAGTTCAGCCAAGCCTTTGTAGGCCGTTAATCCACCCAGTGTGACAATAAATGCGGGCACTTTTGTGACCACTTGGATGACACCATTTAACGCTCCCAAACAAGTCCCCGCGACCAGCGCACCGATTATTGCTACTGGGTATGCCAACTGATAGTCCTTGATCAGAACACCTACAACCACACCGACAACCGCAAAAATTGACCCGACTGATAAGTCTAATCCTCCAGAGATCAAAACCACGGTGGTGCCACAGGCCAAAATGGCCAGAATGGCTGCCTGGGAAAAAATTGACAGCAGTGTATCTATATTGCGAAAAGCAGGGGAAAGTACAAAAAACACCGCATATATGAGTATCAGGGCCGCCAGCACTTGCCAGATCTGCATAAATTGATAGCGCAGTATCTGCCAGCCATTGGTCTTTGCCTGCGGCACAGAAACGAATTCAGAACTTTTTTGATTAATCATTATCTACCCTGCCTTTTTTCTATAGCGCCAGTGATCAGACCGACCAGCGTATCCCCGTCAACCTCTGCTACATCACAAACGGCTGCCACCTTGCCCAGACGCATTACCACTACCCGATCACAATAATTGAGCACATGTTGCATGTTGTGGGTGATCATGATTACCGAGAGTCCATGATCTTTTAAAGAGCTAACCAGATCCATCGCCATCTTACTTTCACGTACCCCAAGGGCCGCAGTCGGCTCATCCAGAATGGCGATCCGCTTGCCAAACATCACTGTTTTGGAAAGTGCAACCGCCTGACGCTGGCCGCCGGAGAAGGCCTCGGCGTCACGGTAAATATCTGTAATACGAATATCTAATTTTTCGAATAAGTCTCGAATTTTTGCATCCATTTTCGGAAAATCGAGCACCCCAAACAGCCGACCAATCAGAGTGTCTTTAATAATCTCTCGACCGAGAAACATATTTTTTGTGATGGATATTTCATTCACTAACGCGAGGTCTTGATAAACCGTTTCCATTCCGGCGGCTTTGGCGTCCGCCGGGTTATCAATACGGGTTTCCCGACCGTCGATCAATACGCTACCCGAGGTTTTGACGATCGCCCCCGTCAGCGCTTTAACCAAGGTTGATTTACCGGCACCATTGTCACCGACAATGGCCAGAACCTCGCCTTCTCTCAAGTCCAGATCGACCGAATCTAAGGCAACCACACCACCGTAGTGTTTACTGAGACCGCGTGCCTGCAAAATCTTTTTTGCAGCTACTACATGTTTCATTTCTTATCTCCACCAGTTTCCCCATAGCACTGCAAAAGAAACTTATTGGTTTTTGTTATACTTGTTTTTTATTAATTAAAAACATTTACACTCATCATGTCAATTGTTTTCAGATATATTTTTCGCCCCCCTGTGATTTTTACTTATGAGAATAAGACAATAAACTCATTGAAGCATTGCCAAAACCCCTCCTATGCCTTGGTTGTTGTGATAATAATTATAAAAATTTTCCCTTATAAATAAAAGGTTGCACGTTGGTTCACGAACTACTACGCAAGATAAAACAAAGGGGCTTAAAGACCTGCCCAACCCTGATAATTTATTGCTATTGAAGGCATAAGAAACGGCTGACTATCAGGAGATCTACGATTAAAAGCAGCAGAAGCTGAGTAAAACAAGTCTATAAAATACAGCAGGATATTGTTTTTTATTATTAAACATAGAAATATTCAGTTTTATATCATTTAACAATATGTTACAGTTCGAACAACCGAAATTAGGGGGAAGTGATGAGTCGCCAGAATGATTTATTTAAGAGAACAGTTAATCAATTACTGGACGATATCGAGCGTAATATATCGGTAGGCGAGACCTTAAAAAGTGATTCTATTATTGCAAAAAAGCTACAGGTAAGCCGCTCTACAGTGCGCAAAGCCTTTGATCAGCTAGAGCAATTAGAGGTCATTAAAAAGCAAGGCACACAGCGAACCGTGCTTGAGATCCCCAGCCGGGAAATGTATTTTGACCTGCAGGGGCTGGGCCCACCGAAAGAGCAGCAAGTTGAGCAGCATTTTTTGGCGGCGATACTCTCTGGCCAGATAAAACCTGGAGACAAATTTTCCGAACTTGAGCTCGCCCGCCAGTCCAATTGCAATACAGTGGCTGTCAGGGAATTCTTGATTCGCTTTTCACGTTTTGGGTTAATCGAAAAAAAACCGCGCTCACAATGGCAAATGAAAACCTTTGATCAGACCTTTGTCGATCAACTCTTTGAAGTGAGACACTTATTCGAGATGCACTCCATGGCTCGCTTTATGACCTTGGCGGATGACAGCATTTACTGGCAACAACTAGAGCTGTTACTGGCGGACCACAAAGCCTTAAAAAACCATCTGGACGAACGTTTTCAGGAATTTTCTAAGCTAGATCAACGCTTTCATACCTTGTTGCAAGAGTCGCACCCCAACCAATTTATCAGCCAGTTCTACGAGATCATCAGCTTTGTCTTTCACTATCACTATCAATGGGATAAAAGCGACGAAAAGCAACGTAACAGAGTCGCTATCGATGAACATATCGATATCATGGCAAAAATGCTACTCAAGGATTTCAGAGGCGCAACCATCAGCTTGGAAAAGCACTTGATCACCGCCAAAAGCTCACTGATAAAAACCGCTATTTACTCCGAGCAAAACAGCGATGCAACCCAGTATCAGCAGCCAATGCAAAACTATGGCCCAGGCAACTGAGTACCGGGCCGACAGTTAACAGCTTACAGTGAGGCGACTTCTCTGGATGCCTGGTCGTAAAGCCCAGCCAGAGAGCGCATTTTACCGGCAAAAGATGCCAGTTCCTCCGGGCTCAAGCTTAAGTTTTGCAGTGATTCTACCAGACAATCCTCGCGAATTTTCCTGTAGTTAACACAAAACTTACGCCCTTCGCGGCTGGTTTTATAGAGTACTTCCTTACCCTTTTTCTCCCCTTCAATTAAGCCTTTTTTCAGCAGCTTTTTCAGTGAGTAGTTAACGGTATGGGTATCTTCCATGTTCAGCATAAAGCAAATTTCCGAGAGCGTTTTAGCGCGCTCCCGGTGATTTATGTGATGCACAATCAATACATCCAGTGGCGCCATATCCGCCACCCCGCTGGCTTTTGCACAGTGCAGCATCCAGCGACTAAAAGCGTTATTGGCAATGGTCAGGGCAAATTCAAACTCGCTCAGCGAAGTGCCGTTTTCCGATGCCAAATGCGCCGAAGACAGTATAGGTCTGTTGGACATAATTTACCTTTGGTTCATTGATGTTGGAAGGTAAGTGACTATTTCTGGGAACTGCGAGATCAATAGAATGGCCACCAGTATCAACAAAAAGAATGGGAACGCCGCGCGCGCCACATACAGGATGTCCTTGCCGGTTAAAGCTTGTATGACAAACAGATTAAAGCCTACTGGCGGCGTAATCTGTGACATTTCCACCACTAACACAATGTAGATACCAAACCATAGCAAATCGATTCCCGCTTGCTGCACCATAGGTAACACAATTGCAGTGGTCAGCACTACCACAGAAATACCATCCAAAAAACAGCCTAATATGACAAATAACGCCGTCAAATAAACCAACAATTCAAAAGGCGACAATCCCATCTGGCTGATGTTTTCCGCCAGCGCTCTGGGGATGCCCAAGAAGCCCATAGAGACAGTTAAAAAATGTGCACCCACGAGTATCAGGCCGATCATACAGGAGCTTTTTACCGCACCTAACAAGCTGGATTTGAAACTTTCCATATCCAGCGACCCGGTTACAGCCGCCAGGAATAAAGATCCCACTACCCCTAGTGCAGCCGCTTCTGTAGGTGTAGTTAAGCCGCCGTAGATTGATCCCAATACAAAACCAATTAAACCGACAATCGGCATCAGCTGCTTCAGTGACTTAAGTTTTTCTCTTAGCGGAATTTTTTGTGCATCGCGCTTAGGCAAACTGTCGGGATTGAACTTGGCCCAGATTATAGTGTAGCCCATGAATAAGCTGATCAGTAACAATCCGGGAAGAGCACCGGCGATAAACAACCGTCCTATTGATACTTCTGCGGCGACACCGTAGACAATCAAGATGATTGAAGGGGGAATTAACAAGCCCAAAGTGCCGGAACCCGCCAGTGTGCCTATGGCCATTTTTTCACTGTAGCCGCGCGCCTTAAGCTCGGGCAATGTCATGCGACCAATAGTGGCAGCAGTGGCTGCAGATGATCCGGAGACCGCAGCGAAAATACCGCAGCTGAGCACGTTGACATGCAACAACTGACCCGGCAGTGCATTTAGCCAGGGCGACAACCCCTTGAACAGGTCTTCTGATAAACGGGTGCGAAACAGCACTTCACCCATCCAGATAAACAGTGGCAGCGCCGTGAGTGACCAACTAGTAGTCGAGCCCCAGGTAGAAGTGGCAAATAGCAAACCTATTTGCTCGTTGCCAGCCAGTAGCATGCCAATTACACCCACACCCACCAGCGCCAACGCCACCCACAGACCGCAGGCCAACATTAGCACCATGCAAATAACTAAGATGATAGATAACAGACCCGCTTCCATTAGATCTCCTCCAAGTTTAAGTCATCTTCATGTTGTATGTAGCCCGGTGTTTTGCCGCGCAATTTCGCCACTAGGGCATCTAACACCGCCAGAGTTAAAGCAAACATGCCGATAGCCACAGGCGTTTGCGGTATCCAGATAGGCACCGGGATATAACCATAGGAAACTTCTTCAAACACATAGGATTCCCAAACCATATAACAACAGTAATAAGCCATGTAGCTGCTCATCACTAAAGCGACAAACAAAATAACAATTTCTTGATAGTGGCGAACTTTTTTCGGTAACCTGCTAATCGCTAAACTGACTCTGATATGTCCCCCTTCGCGGAAGGTATAAGCTAAGCCAAAAAAAGTGGCCGCGGCCAGCGAGTAGCCGGAAAAATCCTCGGCGGAGGGCACTATAAAACCGAGCAGACGACCGACAATTTGGGCGACGATAATAAGGGTAATCAAAATGATGCACAGGCCGGCTAAATAGCCTGAGGTCAGGTAGAGCTTATCGCGGATGGAATTCATGGTTATGGTCCTAAAACAAATGAGCCCACACTGGGAAAATACACTCTACTTTTCCTGGGCATGGGCTCATATATGCGCTCTTGTTGGCGCTCTGAGGAAAACGCTAGCTTTAACTAGCGTCTTCCCAGCTTATTACTTGCTGTAATTAGTTAAAATAGTATCTATTTCAGCGCCAGACTCTTCCTGCCACTCTTTAACCATTACCTTGCCAATTGCACTTAGCTCTTGCAGTAATTCTGCTGATGGCTGTACTACCTTAATGCCATTATCTAGCAGAGTTTGGGTATCTTTCTTCGCTTGTGCACGCACACCTTCCCAACCCTTTTTCTCAGCGTTGGCGGCAGCGGTCATGATCACTTTCTGTGATTTTTCATCCAAACGCTTAAACGCTTTTGCGTTAACGACTACTACGTTTTTTGGAATCCAGGCCTTCACGTCTGTGTAATCTGTGATGTAATCCCAAGCCTGACCGTTAACACCAGTAGAGGGAGAAGTGATCATCGCCTCGACAATGCCTGTGCTAAATGCCTGAGGAATTTCCGGAACTTGAACTGTTGTAGGAGTCGTTCCCATCAACACAGCCACTCTTGAAGTCGATGGGCTGTAAGCGCGCATTTTTAAACCTTTAAGGTCAGCCAAGGTGTTGACTGGTGCTTTGGTGTAAAGGCTTTGTGCTGGCCATGCAACAACGTAGAGAAGCTTCATGCCCTCTTTTGCCAGTTGCTTGGAAACTTCCGGCTTAGCTGCTGCCCATAATTTTTCAGCATCTTCATAAGTAGAAGCTAAAAATGGAATGTTGTCGTGCTTAAAGACTGGGTGAGTATTACCCATGATGCCGAGGAAGATTTCGCCCATCTGTACCTGACCGGTCTTTACTGCGCGCGGAATTTCCGGATGTTTAATCAAAGAGGCACCTGAGTGCACTGTGATATCTAAATCACCGGCAGTCCCTTCATTGATTTCTTTAGCGAAAGCGTGAGCAATTTTTGTCGGTAAGTTTGCATCGCCGTAAGGCGTCGGCATATGCCATTTTGCTGCGAAGGCAGAAGTAGCTATTAAGCTGCTGATAAGTGCGGCAGCGCAGAATGTCTTTTTAATCATCGGAGGGCTCCAACTGTATAATTAGTTTTTTAGTGTCGGTTTGTACTTGTTTAATCTTCGGCAAAAATATCACTACAATAATCAAACATCAACTTTTTATCGGTGTTTTATCAACGTTCTACTTCAGTACTTTTGCAGCTGCTTTTGCTCTATGGCCGATAGATACTGAATTGTAACTTAAAACATCCAATCAGCCACAAACAGAACTTTACCCCATAAAAACTCATGTTACTGATTATTTTAGCTGTCAACTATACAAATACAGCATAAAAACCAAATTAAAATCTAATAGGTAGTGTATTTTATGTTTTTTTATTATTGCTATTTTTCAATAAAATTCGCGGTGAAAATCTTAAACTTGCAGCTGATTCGAACTGTTTTTGATAATTTTTCAACAAAAAAACTACGACCAAACTGAATCGATATTTCAAGATAAATCATCCAACATCGCCAAGCCAACCGGTTTGCTAAACTAGACAGTATTAAATTTAACCCTGAAACTTTAAAAGCGAAATGTGACGATATTAGAGAGAGAACAATGGACAGCCAGCAGGCGCGCAGCTATTTATTGAGTCGAGCAGAAGCGCCGATAAATTCCCTTTGGGGCCGAAATGGCGGTGTTTAAAGGCAAGCAAAATTGCCTGCTACTTTAGGAATAGGGGTTGAGCCTGAACCAGCATCGCAAACCACTAATATAAAATTATATTGCGACCCGCATCAGGCAAGAATGATCAGAGATATCTTTACTGCGGCTCAACTTGGTGATCAAATGCATAGACGCTATTATCTACGGACAGCATATAAAAATAATGACTAATAACTTGTAGCCATGCTATCTATAGAGGGATTCAGGGGGGTGAATTAATTCTAGCTGCACCCTCTCAGCCTTCTTCAACTTCTTAACTACCATCCCATAAGACCTATCTATTAATCTAATTATTTCACTCTCAGGCATAGATTCCTTAAGCACAATACTGATCCAATGTTTCTTTGACATATGATATGCGGGGAGTACTTCCGGGAAAATATCCCTAATCATAAATGACTCTTCAGGGTCACATTTTAGATTCAGAAAATAGTAGCCTGCATTCTCTGGGCCCAACTCTTTGCCCGTTTCTCCGCACTGACCTAGAAGCCCAAACATTTTACCCTTCACCTTAAACACTGGCACAGTTGCGTCAAAGGGATAGTCTAATGTTGCTTCAGGCTTAGATAGGCAATATTGGGTTGCTTGCTTGTAGTCCATAACATTATCCAATTTGTAGGTAGTTGGCATACTAGCAGAACTGGCTATCAGATTGGAGGTTATGGGGGAGAGGCAGTTGGAAGTTGGAAGTTGGAAGTTGGAAGTTGGAAGTTGGAAGTGGAAGTGGAAGTGGAAGTGGACTTTAAAATATTATAGTTGTGCAGAAAAACTCAAAATCCCCGGGGTTAATGCCGGGGATTTTTACTACTACCACGCGTTACCTTGCGCTTTTAGTTCTCGATCAATGCTGACTAATGCAGAGCCTCTCTTTGGGGCCTTGGCATAGTAATCAGCGCTGTCAGTGATAGTTTTTGTATTTTCTTCGCTGTGGCTGATTGCAGTTTTTTTGTCAGCCAATTTGAAACTGTTGAATAAATTCTGCAGAGTCTCATTGAACGCCGCAGTTAGGTTATTTATTCTTAAGTCAACATTGATATAAGTCATCATGATTCTCCGTTTTTTGCAGTTTTGCTGTTTGATGTAGCTATTTTCGTTCATTTAACTGATACTGACAAACTATTAAAACTTCCGTCACTTAAGATATAGTTAATCGAAATGAAACGTCATATCCCCCTCACCGCTCTCAAATTCTTCCGCCAGGCCGCTGAATCCCTGAGCTTTAAACTGGCCGCCGAACAGCTTTTTGTCACTCAGGCTGCCGTCAGCCAGCAGATCAAATCGCTGGAGAATAGTTTAAACGTTAAGTTATTTATCCGGCTCAATCGCGAGGTAGTCTTAACTGAACAGGGGAAAAAGTTACTGCCTTACGTAGTACAAGGTTTTAACGCCTTTGAAGAAGGATTTGCAATGCTTGGAGATGACCCTAATCCGGACTTATTGACCATCACTACTCTGCCTTCCTTCGCCAGTCGCTGGTTAATGCCCAAACTGATTAATTTCCAAGAGCGCAACAATGGCATCAGCATCCATATTTCCCCCTCATTACAGGTCGAGTCTTTTAGCGATGGCAAACTGGATTTGGCGATTAGATACGGTTTAGGTAACTACCCCGGCTACGAGACACACTTATTACACCGCGACTACATACTGCCGGTCTGTCACCCGGATATGATTGACACAACTAAAGAGATAGCGCCGCAATTGGCAGATATTCCACTGCTCACGGATGAAGGGGTGGATATAGATAAGGCCTGGCGCCCTTTTATGCAGAAAGTCGGTATCCCGCTTAATACTAAGCCCTCTAAACTACACGTTGGCGATTCAACCATGTTGATCGAGCCACTGTTGTGTAAACAGGGAATGTCACTGCTAAGGTACAGTCTGATTTATGAGCTGCTGAAAAACGGTCAGCTTATCTGCCCACTGCCGTTCTATTTTCAATCGCGCTTCTCCTACTATTTAGTCGCTCCGGAAAGTCATTTTCAATACCAGAAAATCATTAATTTCCACCAGTGGATACGCGAGGAGATGAGCGACATAGACAAACACTGGCATGAATTTAGTGACGGAACAATGCAGGGGCTAGCGGTGGAGTTAGGGGCGAAATAAAGTTGGAAGTTGGAAGTTGGAAGTTGGAAGAAGTACTTTACTGTTCTGACAGCTGTAGCAGACTAAATAATGACTAAAAACCCCGGCGGTTAGTGCCGGGGTTTTTTACGACTACCACGCGTTACCTTGCGCTTTTAGTTCTCGATCAATGCTGACTAATGCAGAGCCTCTCTTTGGGGCCTTGGCATAGTAATCAGCGCTGTCAGTGATAGTTTTTGTATTTTCTTCGCTGTGGCTGATTGCAGTTTTTTTGTCAGCCAATTTGAAACTGTTGAATAAATTCTGCAGAGTCTCATTGAACGCCGCAGTTAGGTTATTTATTCTTAAGTCAACATTGATATAAGTCATCATGATTCTCCGTTTTTTACAGTTTTCGTGTTTGATGTAGCTATTTTCGTCCATTTAGCTGATACTGACAAACGATTAAAACTTTCTTCACTTAAGATATGGTTAACCGAAATGAAACGTCATATCCCCCTCACCGCCCTCAAGTTTTTTCGCCAGGCCGCCGAAGCTATGAGTTTTAAACTGGCCGCCGAACAGCTTTTTGTCACTCAGGCCGCGGTCAGCCAGCAAATTAAATCACTGGAGAATAGTTTAAACGTTAAATTATTTACCCGACTTAATCGTGAAGTGGTATTAACTGAGCAGGGGAAAAAATTACTGCCCTATGTAGTACAAGGTTTTAGCGCCTTTGAGGAAGGGTTTGCGATGCTCGGTGATGACCCGCATCCGGATTTATTAACTATCACTACTTTGCCCTCATTCGCCAGTCGCTGGTTAATGCCCAAACTGGTTAACTTCCAGGAGCGCAACGAGGGCATCAGTATCCGTATATCTCCCTCATTACAAGTCGAGTCTTTTAGTGATGGCAAACTGGATCTGGCGATCAGATACGGTTTAGGTAACTACCCGGGATACGAGTCACACTTGTTACACCACGATTACTTACTGCCAGTTTGTCACCCGGATTTGATAGACCCAAACAAAGAAATAGCGCCGCAATTGACTGAGATCCCACTGCTGACGGATGAAGGAGTGGACATAGAACAGGCCTGGCGCCCTTTTATGAAAAAGGCCGGCATCCCGCTAAACACTAAACCTTCTAAGCTACACGTTGGCGATTCAACTATGTTGATAGAGCCGCTGTTGTGCAAACAGGGAATGTCGCTGCTAAGGTTCAGCTTGATTTATGAGCTGCTAAAAAATGGCCAGCTGATCTGCCCACTATCACTGTATTTCCAGTCCGGTTACTCTTACTATTTAGTCGCACCGGAAAGTCATTTCCAATACCAGAAGATCATCAATTTTCACCAGTGGATACGCGAGGAAATGAGTGATATAGACAAACACTGGCAGGCATTCAGCAAGGGAAAAATGCAGGAAGTTACGGTGAATTTGAAAGGATGATTACAGTTGGAAGTTGGAAGTTGGAAGTTGGAAGTTGGAAGTTGGAAGTTGGAAGTTGGAAGTTGGAAGTTGGAAGTTGGAAGTATAAATACTAACGACTCACTACTTCCTACTCATTACTTCCCTTTCACCTGCTGTTAATCACAGTCGACTACTTGTTGAGTCTGTTGGCCTAAACCTGTGATGCCCAGCTGCATGCTGTCACCGGCTTTCAGGTAGACGGATGGCTTTTGTCCCATGCCTACACCTGGGGGGGTGCCGGTAGAGATAATATCGCCAGGTTGTAGACTCATGAACTGTGACAGATAAGCCACTACATGGGCGACACCGTAGACCATAGTACTGGTATTACCGTCCTGATAGCGCTTGCCATTGACTTCGAGATACATCGCCAGTGCCTGTGGGTCCGCAATTTCATCACGGGTCACTAACCAGGGGCCGATAGGACCAAAGGTGTCGCATGACTTGCCTTTTACCCACTGACCCGCACGCTCTAGCTGAAACTCCCGCTCTGACAGATCATTGATCACACAGTAGCCGGCAACATAGTCCAACGCCTCACTCTCGTTTATATACTTAGCTTCTCTGCCGATAACTACCCCCAGCTCCACTTCCCAGTCTGTGGCCTTGGAATGGCGGGGAATTTCTACCTGATCATTGGGTCCAGTGATGGCCGAAGTGGCCTTAAAAAAGACCACGGGTTCAGGCGGTACTTGCATGCCCGCCTCTGCCGCGTGATCGGAGTAGTTGAGACCGATACAAATAAATTTACCTACGTTGGCGACACAGGGACCCAGTCGCGTCCCCGCCGCCACTATCGGCAGATCACCAACCTCTATTGCCGCTAACTTAGCGAGCACTTCATCCGCTAAATTCTCTGCTGACAAATCGGAAATATGCGCAGATAAATCGCGGATATTACCTTGATCATCCAATAACCCGGGCTTTTCGCTGCCCTTTTCGCCAAAACGTAATAATTTCATAAAACATCCTAAAATAGATAAACTTCTAAATTGCAGCTGCTAACTTGTACAGCAACTGCGGCTATAAAGCCATGCCACCGTCAATAACATGTACCTGCCCGGTGGTATAGGCACTTTCATTGCCTGCTAAGTAAGTGGCTAATGCCGCTATTTCATCAGCCTGACCAATACGCCCCATAGGCTGCCTGGCAACAAAGGCGGCCATTGCGCTCTCATAATCACCGGTATCTCGCAGCCGCTGATGCAGCGATGGACTATCGACAGTCCCAGGACATATGGCATTACAGCGTATCC
The DNA here is from genome assembly GCA_013215505.1 of Oceanospirillaceae bacterium. Classification (GTDB taxonomy): domain Bacteria; phylum Pseudomonadota; class Gammaproteobacteria; order Pseudomonadales; family Balneatricaceae; genus Rs1. The sequence goes on along the minus strand of JABSQZ010000009.1, from coordinate 223,638 downwards.
CCTGAGAGATGTAGTCGGCCGCTACCGCTTTGGTCAATCCGATCACTGCCGCTTTGCTCAAGGTATAGGAAAAACGATTTGGCACGCCCATTACACTGGAGGCTACTGATGCCATGTTAATGATTGAACCGCCACCGGCAGTCAGCATCCCGGGTAAAAAAGCGCGAATCATGTGATACATGGATTTAACATTTAGCTCCAGGGCAAAATCTAAATCTTCCTGGGGACAATTTAGAATATCCCCTGCGTGTACAATACCTGCACAATTAAACAACACGTCTATGTCGCCAGTGGTTGCAGCAAATTCTTTAATCGCCTGACTATCAGTCACATCCAAAACGGCAGTTTCGATACCTTGCAAGCCCGACAGCGCTTGCTCGTTGATATCAGTGGCGATAACACGTGCTCCTTCAGCGGCATACTGTATAGCCGTAGCTCTGCCAATACCTTGACCGGCGGCGGTAATCACACAAGTTTTTCCGGTTAATCTACTCAAAATCAATCCCCTTCAAAATACATTAATATACTCACTAGTATGCAGACCAAGCCAATGGGATAGCCTACAACAGATAATCTTTTGGTATGCGCACTAACTACAATCGGTAAAATCTTACGGCATTTAAACCAAGCACTGCAGCGCGCTCCGCTTCATTTAAAACCCTTAATAAGCTATCTGTCAGCTCGCACCAACGCCGGTAATCCGCGGCTAAATTTAGCACTGGCCAATCACTGCCCCAAAGCAAACGATAGGGACCAAAGCAAGCTAGCAAATGATCGACATAAGGTTTAATACAGACCAGAGACCAATCATCCCCAGCTTGCGTCACTAACCCTGATAGTTTGCAGTAGGTCTTACCATCGATAGCTATGGCACTGATATCCTCAGCCCAACGGGTAAATTCGGCACTGCCGATATTCGGTTTAGCACCGTGATCTATGACCACTGACAAGTCGCCATTTTGTTTAATAAACTGTTTTAAATTGACTAAATGTCGGGGCAGAACCAAGGCATCGAAACAGAGCTTTTGTTGCGCCATAAATGTCAGTGCCGGTTGCAACTGAGGCTGTAACATCCAGTTGTCATCGCTAATATCCTGGAGCATCGGCCGCAACCCTTTTAACATTCTCAGCTGCGGATCAAGTGCAGAATCCTCTGTGCTAGCCTGCACCTTTACTCTGCTGCTCTGGTCTGCATAGTCACAGAGCCACTGTATTTGCCCGACTGCATCAACTGCGCTCAGATCAACCCAGCCAACAACACCGCCAATACTTGTTTGCGCGGCAGCCAGTTCGAGTAGATAGACAGACTCGGCCACAGTCGGTGCCGCTTGCACCACAATAGTCTGTTCAATATTGCTGGCTGCCAGATCTTCTGCCAGGTCCCCAGGCAAATAATCACGATAGAGTTCCGTGAGTTGGGGGGTTAGCCAGCTATAGTCACCACGACTCAGTTGCCAATAGTGCTGATGGGCGTCAACTCGCACCCTCGAGCACCCCTTTTTTTAATATGATATTGCCGTATAAGCGCATTTCACTGCTACTGACCACCAAATAGGCCTGTTTTACTCTCTCATAAAAAGCAAAGCGTTCAATTTGCTCTAAGGCAATCTCCCGCCCTTCATGACGGTTCAACAGCTGGGAGAACTCGCGGCAAACTTGCGGCTGTTGTTCCGGGTGATCTACAACTTGCATTCTATGGGCGGGGCAGCTGACATACTGATCCAGGGGCAGTACTGAGAGCACTGCATCGAGCAATGTGGTCGCATCATTACCGGGCAGGGCTATGTGCCTCTGCGCCATACTGGCGGCGGGAAAGTGTGCGTCGACTATCACCATTTCATCACCGTGCCCCATCGCCCTTAAGTGATAGAGCAAATCTGCCGACAATAGAGGTGCAATATTTTTTAACATGTTATTTTCCTGTCAATCCATAACCTACAGTATGGTTAAGGGGTAGGTGCATCCATGCGCAACAGCCCCTGTTCTTTTAAATCCGCCCACAGTTGTTTTGGAATGGGCACTTGAAAAGTATCTAAGTTACTCAGCACTTCAGAGCTGCTCTGTCCACCGGGTATCACTGAGACGACTGCGGGATGGCCGAGGGGGAAATTCAGTGCCGCCTGGATCAGCGAAACACCTTGCGCCAGGCACAGTTGTTCTATTTTCCTGACCCGCTGCAGGATTTCAGCAGAGGCGGGAGCATAGTTATACTTAGCCGTGGGAATAGCACCTGTGGCTAAGATGCCACTGTTATAAGGTCCGCCCAAAATTATGCCACTGCCCTGCCGCTGGCACAGCGGCAGCAGTGAATCCAACGACTCCTGTTCTAATAAGGTATAGCGCCCCGCCAACAAAAACAGGTCGAAGTCACCTAAGCGCGCCATAGTTTCACAGACCTGCCACTCGTTGACACCTACCCCAATGGCATCGATATCCCCGTTGTCGCGCAGTTCACAAAGGGCCCGATAGCCTCCCTCCATGACCTCGTCAATACGCCGATCAGAGGCCTCGCGAGATCCGTGGGTAAAAGCATCAACATCGTGAATATACAGAATATCAATGCGCTCTAACCCCAGGCGCTGCAAACTTTGTGCATAGGAGCGCATCACCCCATCGTAGGAGTAATCATAGACAATGGCATTGTCAGGCACATCGACAAAAGCCCCTGAATTACTTTCCCCGGGGGCACAAGGCTGCAGCAGCCTGCCTACTTTGCTGGAGACTATGTATTCATTTCTGGGGAGCTGGGAAAAGAAACTGCCCAGGCGCATTTCACTGAGACCGTGACCATACTGGGGCGCGGTATCGAAATAGCGCACACCTCCGTTCCAGCCAGCTTCTAATGCCTGCTGTGCTTGAGCGTCGCTGCGTGCGCGATACAAGTTACCAAGAGGCGCTGCGCCAAATCCCAATTGGGTAAAGGCTATTTCCCGACCTTTTAAGGTTTTAAATAGATTTTTTTTCACCTCAGTGCCCGTGCCGTATGGGGCTCACTGTCTAATCGTTGACCAGACTCTGCATCGAAGAAATATACCCGCTCACCGGTTATTTTAATAGCCACTTGCGCCCCAACCTTTTGCTCGTAATCGGCATCCATACGCACCACTACCTGGGAGCCAGGGCTTCTATCCTCAATTGAGCAAGTCACTATGGTCTCATCGCCTGTCAGCTCTATGGAGTAGATACGTGCGTTAATCTCAGCGCTAGCATCTTCTACTATCTGCAGATCTTCGGGCCTAACTCCCAGAACCGACGCCTGGTTGTCCTCAATACCGGGGCATTGCACAGCACTGCACTCACTGCTAAAGCCCCCAGCTTTGACCTGCCCGCGAATAAAATTCATCTGCGGTGAACCGACAAAACCGGCAACAAACAAGTTTGCAGGATTGTTATAGATGTTGCGCGGCGTATCGAGTTGCTGCACAACCCCGTTGTTGATCACCGCCACTTTGTCGGCCAAGGTCATAGCCTCGATTTGATCGTGAGTCACATACACAGTTGTCACGGCCAACTCCTTTTGCAAGTGCTTGAGCTCGGCACGCATTTGGCTGCGCAACTGAGCATCTAGGTTTGACAGTGGCTCATCCATTAAAAATAATTTGGGGCGACGCACCATGGCTCTCGCCAGCGCCACGCGCTGCCGCTGGCCACCTGATAGCTGCCTGGGGTAGCGATCGAGGTAGTCCTCTAAATGCACTACCTTTGCCGCATCGAGTACCGCCGCAGCGCGTTTATCTTTGGTCACTTTACGTAGCAGCAGTGGGTAACCTATGTTTTCTGCAACGCTCATGTGCGGATACAAAGCGTAACTTTGGAATACCATGGCAATGTCACGGTACTTTGGCAGCACTTGGGTGACATCTTCAGCACCGATATATACTTGACCTTCGGTCACTGTTTCCAGGCCTGCAATCATGCGCAGTAAGGTGGTTTTACCACAGCCAGAGGGACCTAACAAAACCAAAAATTGTCCATCTTCAATTTCCAGGTCAACCCCTTTAACCACTTCAATGTTTCCGTAACTTTTACGAATAGCTTTTAGCGCAACGCTCATTTTCTTATCCTTCCCTTGTCGCTTTAATCATTTGGGCTGCTTGTTTAGCCCTTAACTGCACCGCTTAACTGGCCTTTAGAAATCATCTTGCCGATGAAACCCGCAGCGATCAGCACTGGCACTATCATTACTACTATCAATACTGACATATACCACCACTGTGGCCCGCGGGTGGCGTTTTGTGCAGCGACCATCAACGGCATGGTCTGGGCGTCTGCAGTGGATAAAAACAGCGCCAGTAAATATTCATTCCATGACAGAATCAGAATTAACATAGTGGTGGCCGCCAGACCAGGTTTTGCCAGTGGCATATAGATAGTGAGAAACACCCGCATTCGCGAGGCGCCATCGAGCATCGCGCTCTCCTCAAGTTCGACCGGGATACGGGCAAAAAAATCGCGCATCAACCATACGGCAATGGGCAGATTGACTGCCATATAGGTCACTATCAGGGCAAAATGTGTATCCAGCAATCCCAGTTGTTGAAACATGATATAGATAGGTAACACTGACACTACAGGTGGCATAATGCGTTGCGATATAATCCAAAACAATATGTCGTTATTGCCCAGTGAACGTTTAAAATACCGGCTAAAGGCAAAAACAAAGGATACGAAGAGGGCAAAGCCTATGCTCAGCGTCAATTGCCATTGCATCTTCACCACCACCGTCAGATACACCACTAAACCCAAGATAACAATGAAGCCGACAATGCTGCCGACTTTAGGCTTGTATTCGATGCGGGTGAGTGCATAGGCCGCCATAGAGCCAATAAACACCGCCAGCACAGTACTGGAAGAGGCGATAATGATTGAATTCATATAGGGACGTAAGGTATCTCGCCCCAGATCGATAAAGATATATTCCCAGGCGTGTAGCGAAGGTTCAAAGTCAATAAAGGGGATGTAGTAGGGGCCGTCGGACACTTGAATGGGCAATTTGAATGAAGTGACAAACAACCAGTACAGCGGGAACAAGACAATAAACGTCCAGAACAACAGAATACTGTAGCTGAGCACTTTAGTGGCGGGGGCCATGGATTGCAGGTCTTTAGGCTCCCACATTTTTTGCCAGAGGCTCTTTGGCTTTACGGACATATCAGGCTCCTTTCGGCTGGGTTTTCTGACCGATGAAATTAAAGAATGACACACAGACCACCACCGCTATAAACAACAGTGAATAACCTACCGCCGCTGAGCCGCCTAAATCCTGAGTGCGCCAGGCAATAAAAGAGTGCAGGGTCATAGATTCAGTGGCGATACCCGGCCCGCCATTAGTCAATATATTGGGTAAATCAATTATTTTGAAAGCTTCTATTAAACGAATCAGCACCGCGGTAGCTGCCACTGGCGCTATCGCTGGGAAAGTGATGTCTTTAAAAATTCGCCATGCACCGGCACCGTCTAGTTGCGCGGCTTCTACTTGATCTTTTGACTGACTCTCAATGGCGGCAAACAACACCATAAACAGGAAGGGAATCCACTGCCATGAATCGCCTATCAATACCACCCAACGTGCCATTGAGGCATCGGCTGCCCAGGAAAACTCTCCTAAACCGAACAGTGTCCACAGTGGTGAAAAAGGTCCCTGTGACATATCCATCAGCATTCTAAATGCGTAGGCAATACCGACAGGAGTCACCATGATAGGGATAAAAAACACCATGCGGAAAAAGTTTTTTCCGCGAATATTCTGCGCGCAGAGCAGCGCTAATCCCAGGGCAATTACAAATTGAATCGACACCCCGGCAAACACATAAAACAGCGTGATCATTAACGAACCCGGGTAGCCTGTACCATTGAGTACCGCAAACGCTAACACTGTCAATGCACTAAATACGACTAAGGTAACGCTTCTCCCGAGTGTGCCAACCACAGTCACCTTTGCAGAGCGCAAATAGCGGAACATCCAGCGACACAATGCGGCTATTACTATGACGATCAGCAGCCATTCCCAGAGCAAAATCTCACCCACAGTACCGAGGAAATGATACTCCTGGGAGCCAAATAATAGTTTTTTAAAATTGCGAAAGCCGACAAATTTTAACTCGAAACCACCGCGGACCAATTTAAACCGTGACAGCGCTAAATAGGCGGAGAGTAACAGTGGATAGATCGCCAAAAATAAAATAATTAATACCGTAGGCAAGATCAATAGCTTTGGAGAGGCCTGATCCAGCATCTCGCCAAAACTGCGCTTACGTTTTACATTCATCTTGTGAGTCTGCATCAGAACACCTTGAGACATCAGTTAGACATTATCCAAAGTGTCCAGATTGCACTTAGATAAGATCAAAACCCGCAGTAGAAACCCCTGGGTTATCGACTGTATTGAGTGAGTGATACTTTTCTCACTATATTCAACAGGGCTGTTAATAAAAAACACATCAAAGTGTTGCCACACCACTTAAGCCATTAACTAAAGCTTAAGGATCCTCTGAACAAGTCATGCACTCTCCTAATGTACACAGGAGTTAAGCGACTTAATCAGAGCCTCCCTAAGCAGCAGTATTGTTACTGACCTAGTGTCGCTTTGTAGAGTCTCAATTGATCTTCTACACCTAAGTCTTCATTCAACTCATTCCAGCCTTCTTCAATGGTTTCCATGGTCTGGTTGACATTAATTTCACCGGCTAAAAAACGCGCAATGGCTGTGTCTAACACAACGCCTTGATAGTTTTGATTTTTTGGAATGCGCAGGTCTAACAACATGTTAGGACTGCTCAAGCTGTCTTTAATCGCGCCTAAATAGTTCTGGGCAGCTCCTTTGCTCATGCCCGCCGCCAACCACTTATCCATGTCATTAAACTGCGAGAGGCGGTAAGGGTTGAATCCCGTGATACCTTTAGTCACATCTGCATTGGATTGCGCAGGCTGACTGACATAAGAGAAATAATCATATGCAGCATTCTTAACTTGCTCATCGGCTGTGGCATTAACACCACCGGACCATCCACCGAAAGCGGCATAGGGTGCGCGGTTAATGCCATCTACAGCGTATGGGCAGGTCTTAGTAGTACAAGTCTCTAGCTTGCCAGTGGCACGATCCAATATTTTAGTAGAGCCCGGAAGCATTGACGCACCGACCTTATCTACTACTTTTGAACTGGCAGGGTCTATCGCCAGAGTACCTATATCACCCCAATCGAGTGTCAGTGCACAGCGACCAGATGTAAACAGACCACGGGTATCACCAACGTCTAAGTTAATTTCATCAGCCGGGGCATACTTACCGGTATCCTTATAAATAGTTAAAGCCGCTGCAAAGGCATCGTTATTCACCAGAGGCTTCATATCTTTAGTATCAAAGAAAGCGCCTTGCCCAGTTCCCTGCCCCTGCAAGTAACCACCGGCAATTGACATAATTGACCAATAGGCTTGAGCGTTGCGTTTCTTGGAAATACAAGAGCCGTAATCCGCTTTGCCATCGCCATTCATGTCTTTACCGTGCACTGCTTTTGCCACGGCCAAATACTCGTCCCAGGTCTTTGGTGGCTTGAGGCCAGCCGCTTTCAGCACGTCGGTACGGTAGTAGATCATGTGGAAGTCACCGTCCAAGGTTAGCAGATAGGTCTTACCTTGATACTGGGTAGAGAAAGATCGGAAAAACGGACTGATGTCCTGGGCATCTAAAGCGGTATCTTTAGCCACTCTAGAGGAGAGATCTTCCAGGTAACCTGGATCAGCGTAATCCACCAGCCACTGAGGGGCAAATACTGCCGCGTCGACACTGTTAGTGCCTGTGACAAAATCAGTTAACAGTTTAGAATAGAGGTCTGAGTAGGGAACGGTAATAATGTTTATGGTCGCACCGGTTAGCTCTTTAAAGGCCGGAGCATGACGTTGCAATGGCTCTGCAATCTGCGGCCCAGTGAAAGTCATCACATTGACGGTCACACCATCAAATTTTTTGGCGATGGCGGTGCTGGCTCCAGCTGCCAGTGTCACTGCTGTCGCTGCCGTTATAGCCGTCAATAGTTTACTCAGGGGACGACGCTGGTTGAGATTGAAAAATTTCATGGCTTTACAGCCTCCTATATTATTTTTATTAGAGGAGCCTTAGAATAAATACCGCGCAACATCTACGGGATTTATTCAGTGTCTCCCAATCAATACACCCCGAAACTTAGTCACTAGTACATACTGCATCACTATGCTCTCACTCGAGGTTAATCTTCTGCAAACAATTCAGGTTGCTGCTGATAGATGTTATCTACCAGTGCCACAACCTTACTTACGTGCTCTGTCATTGCTTTCGCAGCAGCATCTCCGTCACCGTTGCGAATAGCGGTCAATATAGCTTGATGCTCTGCATGGGTATCCTCTGGCCTGCCGGGGGAGGCAAGTTGCAACTTTCGCACCCGAGCTAGTTGCGCATAGGCCCCCTCTATCACCCTTTTTAACCGACTGTAGCCGGTAAATTCACATAGCAACTGATGAAACTCTTCATCTAACTGATAAAAAGCCTTCAAATCCTGATCTTCGATACATACTTTTTGGTAGCGAAGATTCCTGGTCAGTACATCTACCATTGTCTGAGTATGATGTTCGGCAACTTGCCTGGCGATAGCCACTTCCAGTGCCTGGCGAATAAAAGCACTCTCCTGCACATCACTCATGCGAATTTTAGTGACATAGGTACCGCGCTGTGGAAACACTTCGACTAAACGGTCTTCGGTCAACTTGGCAATGGCCTCACTGACCGGCGTTCTGGATACACCTAACGCCTTGCCTACAGCTTCCTTATGAATCGAACTTCCCGGTGGCAAGTCCTGGTCAACGATTGCATTCAGCAAAGTTTCATAAACTTGTGCCGTTAATGGCCGGGTCCGATCAAAGCTAACCTTCTGTAAAAAATCCAATGGCATATATTTGTTTTCCGCGTATTGAACTAACATGTTAGTATGCTAGAATATAATTAGTCAAGGGTATTTTATAACCAATTATAAAAATTGCCGTTTGTTATTGGAAGCTTTTTAACTGAATGGGCTACAGTTTCAAACCACAGATCATGGATGAATACTCAGTAAAAACTGATACTTATGGAACAATGATAAAAATATAAATGCTATATGACGCAGATGCCAAGTATTAAACCCGACCAGTAAGAGGTAGCAAGTAATGGATTCCAGTACGTTAAGACTGCACCACAGCGATAATGTTGTGGTGGCACTTCGGCCCTTAGAATTAGGAGAAGTACTGGTTGCAGAACAAAAGCTGGCGATCCGCAGCAGCATCCCCAAAGGTCACAAGATAGCCCTATCTGCCATCAAAAGTGGCCAGCCTATCTATAAGTATAATCAAATCATTGGCTTTGCCACGATCGATATAATTGCCGGTGATCATGTACACGTACACAATTGCGGCATGGGGGAATTTGACAAGGATTACGCTTTTAGCTCTGCGGCAGAACCTGTCACTATGTTAGCTGCTGAGCAGCGCCGTACATTCAAAGGCTACCGCCGCCCAAACGGTAAAGCGGGCACCCGAAACTATATTGGATTGATTGCCTCAGTAAACTGCTCGGCCACAGTAGTGCGGTTTATCGCCGAGCAGATTAACCAGTCGGGGATCTTGAATGATTACTCTAACATCGATGGCATCGTTCCCATACATCACGGCACTGGCTGTGGCATGGCGAATAGTGGCGAAGGTTATGACAATCTGCAACGCGCCATCAGTGGCTACATTAACCACCCTAATTTTGGCGCTATCTTATTAGTGGGGTTAGGTTGTGAAGTCATGCAGCTAAAACACTTGCTCAGTGAAGAGGACAGCAATCCGCTGCTGCAACATATGACCATACAACAAACCGGTGGCACATCTAAAACCATTAAGGCCGGAGTGGCAGCAGTCACAGCAATGCTAAAAAATGCCAATGCCCTGCAGCGTGAGGAAATACCCATTAGCGAACTCACTCTGGCACTACAGTGCGGAGGTTCAGATGGCTACTCTGGGATTACTGCCAATCCGGCGCTGGGCAGAGCTGCTGACCTGCTGATAGCCAGCGGAGGAACAGCTGTTTTGTCGGAAACACCGGAAATTTTTGGCGCAGAACATTTACTCACCCGGCGCGCCGTCAGTGAGAGCGTCGGACAAAAAGTCATAGACCGGATCGATTGGTGGCGTGATTATACACATAAAAACGGCGGTAATATGAATAACAACCCATCACCGGGCAATATCGCTGGCGGATTAACCACTATCCTTGAAAAATCGCTGGGGGCCGTGGCCAAAGGTGGTAGTACTCCGCTACAAGATTTTTATCTGTACGCTGAGCCCATAGACAAAAAAGGTTTTGTTTTCATGGACAGTCCAGGGTTTGACCCTTGCTCAGTCACAGGTCAAGTTGCCTCCGGTGCCAATATTGTCTGCTTTACTACCGGTCGGGGATCCGCCTTTGGCTTTAAGCCAGTCCCCTCAATCAAACTGGCTACCAACAGTGAAATGTACCGGCATCAGAAGGAAGATATGGATATAAACTGTGGTGATATCGTCGACGCAAATGTAACTATCGACCAGAAAGCGCTGCAGATTTTAGATTACATCATCGCCATCGCTTCAGGCGATCAATCAAAAAGCGAAGCGCTGGGATACGGCGACAGTGAATTTGTCCCCTGGCAGATTGGGGCAGTGATGTAACTCAGAGGATTTACTAAGATGCGCAGGCCACTGATTGGCTTGAACTGACTTACGACTTACGACTTACGACTTACGACTTACGACTTGCTACTCGCTACTTAGTTTACTTTCTTTTCTAATTGCAAAATACCGCTAAATTACTTTGCAAATCATAAACTTCGTTGTGCTGTTCGTTATAAGTAAAATTGGCATAGACGGTTGGGGTAATAACTTGGGCAAGATTTTGACTCAGCTTGCCCATGCGAATTTCATAACGTTCTTCCACTGGATACAAATCGATATATACCACAGTGGCGCCGGCCACTAACTTTAGCTTTTTAAGCACTGTTGCATCAGTGTTTGCACCTTTTAGAAATACATCCAGATCAAATTCTTGTACCGGTCCATTTCTGGGGACTAACAGCTTCACATGACGACCGCTTTTCTGCATATTTCTTAGTTCGGCTATCTCAACTTTAAAAGAGGGGATGCTAGCGTTTTCTCCTTCAAAGATGGAACAGCGAAAAGCATAGGCACTGTGAGATAAAACGCTAAATCCAAGCAATATAAATATTGATAGCAGAGAATTAATTTTCATAGTTGGCAACCGATCCCCGAAGTGCCGTTGCTTAAGGCGCGTAAATAGCCGGTAATTCTTTGCATCTATGGTCTCTCAATCAGAACTAGAAGTTGTAGATAATCAGCCGGGGCAATATATATTGCTGGCTCGAAGATAGCAATTTATTGTTAAGTCCAGATTAATGGAGTTTCGGCACAGACAATAAAATTCGGATTTAACAAGCTGTTACGGCGATTATAACGTAATGGCTGCAAATTTGGATACTCTAAAACACAGCCTCCTGCAGCTTCTACAACCGCCTGAGCGGCAGCGCTATCCCACTCGCTAGTCGGTGCCATCCGCGGGTAAATATCAGCAGCGCCCTCCGCCACCAGACAAAATTTTAATGAGCTGCCCATATTTTGCACCTCGGTCTGGGCAAATTGCGTTAAATACTGTTTAGTCGCAGAGTTTAGATGTGATCGGCTGGCTACAACTCGCCATTTATCGACCAGAGCAGGAGTTTGCGCGACAAAGACCTGCTGCGGGGCAGCGCTACCTTGCTGCTTAAAGGCACCGGCATCACTGCCCCAGTAGATAAGGTCCAACACCGGCGCATACACCACCCCAAAAATTGGCACACCGTTATCTATCAAGGCAATATTGACAGTAAATTCACCGTTGCGACTGACAAACTCTTTAGTCCCATCTAGAGGATCCACCAGCCAGTAGCGCGACCAACACAACCTATTTTGAATCTGCTGCTCAGTCGACTCCTCAGACAAAACCGGGATGTCCGGCGCCAGCAACTGCAAACCACCACAGATCACTTCATGTGCCAGCAAATCCGCCTGGGTCAGCGGGCTTTCATCACCTTTGTAAGTGACAGAAAAATCAGAATTATATATATCGAGAATCTTAGTACCGGCCGCTTTCGCCAGGGCATTTATCTGTTCTATTCCCTGAATCACTATAGGTTCTCCGTAGCAGTGCAAATTACTTACTTTAACATAAGGGTATTCGAAGTCGAAAGTTGGAAGTTGGAAGTTGGAAGTTGGAAGTTGGAAGTTGGAAGTTTGAAGTTGGAAGTTGGAAGTTGGAAGTTGGAAGTTGGAAGTTGGAAGTTGGAAGTTGGAAGTTGGAAGTTGGAAGTTCAAATAATAAAAATTGATTAGTGCCAGTTATAGCAAATCGTCTAGAAATGCGAATTCTTGGATTTTGCCATGTAATCGGTGCTGAAATCACAACTCCATCAGAGGAAGATTGCATCGCCAAGGTGCCTGTCTCTTCCATAACAGTGCTGGTTAGTGTTAAACATTTGGCAGCATTCACTGGTAGAGATATTAAGACTAAAGCCAGCAAAGCAGGTATACAGTGTTCATCAGCAAGTCCCTGAGCTTAGGAAAATTTGAACCAGAAATATTTATTGGTCAAGCCGATTTAATAGTCACCCGACACAGTAACGTGTTGTCCGCTTCTAAGTCTTTGGTCCAGATTAGTTTCGCGCTCTGTGTCCAACGGATTCGGTCGTATCCACCTTTAGGTCTCACTACTCGCTCTGAATATTCGACTGCTGACGGCCAGTGGCTGTCGTTAAATCCGGCGGATTGCCAATGTTTTTCTGCTGCTATACGTTTAGTTTTACAGCTTGTTTGCGGAGAAGTTGATTTTGCGCAACTTTTGTTCAGAGGTGCAATGTGGATGGCAGTACATTTCCACTGACGGTTAGTGACAGCCAGCACTTTTCCAGTGGATTTATCGGTGAATTGAGCAATGAAGCCCCCGTCACCCATCTGTTGTCTGCGCGTACCGATATACTCCAAACCTGTATCATTTTGTTTGAAATCTTTAACAATGACATTTATCTGTGCCGGTAAATTAACTGTAAATGTAAATGATTCTGCATTGAACGAACGCTCGGTAGTGATAGAAACGGAATCTTCCTTTATCAGAGTCTCTCCCCGATACAAGGCAAACCAATTATCTGCCCAAACTTCCGCCTGGATGGTTGTTTGTGCATAGACTGGGGCAGCGGCAATCAGAGTGAATAAAACACCGGCGCTCAAGGCTTTGAAACATTGTTTAATAGTCATATCACTCCTGATTTACAGATAAGTATAAATTATTGAACCCGAAGACTATAACTCTAGTGGCTATGGCCGAAAATATACAGGAACTGCATCCAGCTTTATGCCCGATGGATGATATCCAGTGACTCCAAGCCACTTGCCAGCTCGAAGCCCGGCTGCTGCCACCACTGCTGCACTACACTTTGATACATGGAGCGGAAATCTACATTGTAAATCACATCCCGGTTTTGCAAGTCGTCAAAAGCAGGATAATCGCCGTAGTGACCACCTTTTACTCTGCCACCCATCAAGAAATGGCTGGCGGCCGTACCGTGATCACAACCCCCTGACCCGTTTTGTGCCGCGCGCCGACCAAATTCAGAATAGGTCATCATCAATACGTTTGGCCAGTGCCCAGAGGTTTGCAATTCAGAGCGCAGTGCCAGCATCCCATCCGCTACTTGCTGCAGCAACCGGCGATGTACATTTTTTTGTCCTTTGTGGGTATCAAAACTACCGATAGCGACCTTAAAGGCAGGTATTTGCAGATCCATGCGAATCACTTTTGCCACGTCTGCCATCTGTTGACCAAAGATACTTTTGGGAAACTTAGTTTTAAGCTTAATGTTACGAGACAGCCCCTGCATCATCAGCTCTTTGGAGTCGGAAATATTCTGTTTCAGCCCCAACAAATAACTGAGTGCACTGTTATCACTGCGACGGTTATCCGCTTTTATTCTCTTTGATTGATTAAAAAACGCCTTTAAGTTTTTCAGCTGAATATGCTGAGTGTTGCCCCCAGAAAAAGCGACCGCGTTGCGACCAAAGACCATTGCATCTATAGCGCTCGGACTTAACTTTGGCAGTACATTGGCCAGCCACCCCGCTGACAGGTACTGATCCGAGGCCGAGGCCATATCCCAGATTTCTATGGATCTGAAATGTGATTTATTGGCATTTGCATAACCTAAACCATGCACTAATGCCAGTTCCCCCTGTTGCCAGGGCTCGACAAAGCCTTTTAAACTACGGTGCAGGGCAAAGTTTTTATCCAGCTGTACACGCTCATCGCCCGCCAGTCCCAGCTGCGGTCGCAATTTTTTATAGAGACTCAACTGATTGAGGTCCAATACAGTATTGTGGCTGTCATTGCCGCCGTTTAGTTCTATTAATATCAGTACCGGAGTGTCGCTATTCTTACCCATGGCGATGTTAGGGAGAGCCAGTGAAAACGCGCCGGCAGCGCCTAAGTGTAAAAAACTTCTACGCTTCATACTATATACTCCTACTTCAGCTGCCAGATGGGGTCTGTGACTAGTTGTGTCAACTGCTGCTGACAGTTGCCAGCCATATTATTGTCAGCCTGCATACCCTGCTCGGCGCCGGGCATCGAAATGGCCACTAAACTGGCCATTTTTTCAAGGGTGCAATAAGGAGCTCCCATCACTGCCATATTGCTGCTTATTGCCCGCGCCAGCTGATCCATTAAATTCGCGCGCACCAAAAACTTATTCGCATCTAGCCAGTCTCTGCCCTTGGGCCAGCCCTTTACATTGGGGGGATCAAACAACAGCTGGCCCATTTCTTTAAGCATTTTCATCAACCTCCTAGGGGGAATATCCAACCCTTTAAAGGTCCTGACACTTCCCACTACTAGCTCTACCGGAGATTTGATCATTTTGCCAGAATCATGCCAGAACTGCTCTGAGTTCAAGACGGCACGCACCAGCTGTTTAATATCCCAATCCCTGGCAAAAACTGCAGCTAACTGCACAACTTGATCTTCATCCACTGCACTGATGAAGTGCTTCCAGATTGCCCTGGTGATATGTAGTGAGGTTTGCGGATGCGCCAACAGCGCCGCGACTAAATCATCGGCACTGCGGATAGTGGTATCTGAAAAAATCGTCTTGGCACTGCTGTCGTGCAATCGCGAGCGCACCTGGCTCTGGTAGTTACTGTTGAGCCCGAGCCCGGTCAGGGCTTTAGCCGCTGATAATACATCCGCCTCGTTATAGTTGCCCTCGCCCAAAGTGAATAATTCCAATAACTCCCGGCCTAAGTTCTCGTTAGGTTTAGCTTTACTATTGTTGACGTTATCTAAATACACCAACATAGCAGGATCGTTAACCATGGCTTTTAGCAACTGTGAAAAACTACCTAAAGCATTTTTTTCAATACTTAGATGTTGCCCGTACATCAACTGCGTTGCTTTCACTTTACGCAGAGAGCTGGTGAAATGATTGTGCCAGAACAAGCCCATTTGATTGGCCAGCACCGCCCCATCATTAATTAATTGCTGCAGATACCAACTGCGAAACTCACGACTACATTGGCGCAGCGATTTCGAGAAAACCTTGCGTTGATCAACGCTCATCTTGCGGCGCGCTTTTTTGTCTAGCAGCTTATTCTTTACGCAATTAGGCACAGCGGCTGAATCGTGCTGCTGCTGCAACAGATAATTCACCGCCTGGCTTTTATTCAATTTAGAGATCTGCTGCAGTAACTCTGGCTGTGCACCAAAACCACCCCGCAACAATAGATGTTTACTCTGTTCTGTACTCAGAGCCCAGCTCTTAGCAGCTAGCATTAGCAGCAGAGCAGCCAAAGTAAGAGATATGAGGGCAGAGAAACGACCAAGTGTCCGAAACTTTCTCGAGGGAGACAAATAAGAATCTAAATTAGACATAAGTGGCCTCAGATGACGGGTACTGGTTATGCGATTAATTATGTGACTTAAAATAAGTTAACACCAATAACTTTACATAAGTTTACTCTAGTGGATATCAGAACAACTCCGATAAAAGGCTAGAGGCAAACTATATAGCGATCATCTGCCCTGCTTTGCATCCAGGTAGAGCCAAAACCTTTGCTGTCGATGGGGTTATAATGGAAGAGTCCAGGCGCCTGTTGTTAACGACTAAGCAAATTAATAAAAAGCTGATCAGCTTTATGGCTTACTGGCGCAGAGGTCAGCAGGCGCCGTAACAGATTAAAATAAAGCCAAAATTATCTTGCCAGCGGCTGTTCTCAGCACTGCGGATGTAATACTATGCTGTGCTGGAATTTGCGAACACTCTCGCTGGTTGCCCCTAGTTTTAATGTTTTGCCGTCTATAATTTTGCAATACAATGCGCCAGCAACAAGTTCAGATCGTAAATCCACAGTGTTTTAGATGCAAGTAACACCCAGATTACTCTCATAACAAAAATAATTAGTCGTAATTTTTCTGCTTAGCTGTTTGCGCTCTGATGCTATTGCCTGTGACAACGCCGGCCGTTGTTATCTATACTTTTAATACCACTAATAATTTGTTATCGACACTATGAACTTAATACAGCGTATTTCTGAAAAATCTAACCGGGTACCCATGGGCACTGTTGAGTTTATCAGCCTATTTGCCTTGATCACTTCACTGACAGCACTGTCTATCGATGCAATGTTACCGGCATTTCCAGCTATTGGGGAAAGTTTTAGCTTAAGCGATAGCAATGATACGCAACTGATTATCAGCGCCTTAGTGTTTGGCATGGTCTTTGGCGAATTACTGTTTGGGCCGCTCTCGGATACCAAAGGCAGGAAATATGCCATCTTATTGGGCATGCTGATTTTCTGCCTGGGGAGTATTATCTCGATGACCGCGCAGTCATTCGAGTGGATGCTGGTCGGTCGCTTAATTCAGGGATTTGGTGTCTCCGGACCGAAAATAGCCTCCAGAGCACTGATCCGGGATCAGTATACCGGTGCCGCGATGGCGCGGATAATGTCATTTATCATGATGTTTTTTATTTTAGTACCGATGCTGGCCCCGGCGCTGGGGCAGCTGATTATCACTTTTGCCAGCTGGCGAGCAATTTTTGTGGTGTTCCTGGTGATGACTATTATTGTCGGTCTGTGGTTCACAATTCGTCAGGCGGAAACACTGACCGTGGATCGTCGCATCCCCTTCTCTCTAAAGGCGGTTTCCAAAGCTTCGAAAAGCATTTTATTAGAGCCTGTAGTGATGGCCTATGCGGTAACAGCCGGAATTTTATTTGGCGCGCTGCTGTTATACATAGGTATGGCGCAGGCTATCTTCCAGGATGTATTTCAGATCACCGATCAATTTCCGCTGTACTTTGCTATTCTCGCCTCGGGGGTCGGGGTCTCCTCTTTCCTCAATGGCAAGCTGGTGATGAAATACGGGATGTATAAGCTCTCTATCAGTGCCCTGATGGCACTGGCCGGTTTTAGCTCTTTACTGCTATTGGTCGGAGTTATTTACAGCGGCCACCCACCACTGCTCTGGTTTATGCTTATCAGCTTCTTATGCTTTTGCTGCATTGGCATTTTGTTTGGTAATTTAACTGCCATGGCCATGGAAACACTGGGAAAAATTGCCGGTCTGGGCGCTTCTATTGTCGCCTCTACCTCCAGTTTAGTGGCGGTCGTATTCTCCGCCATTTGCGGGCGACTTTACAATCAGACCACTATCCCGCTGGCGATCGGCTTTATTTGTGCCGCGCTACTGGGACTGCTATTAGTCGCCAGGGCGGAAAAGCTCAAGCAGCTTGATAAATAGCTATAAAGACCACTTTAATTACTGTCACAGGCGTACTACAATTACTTAGTTGCGAGTACTGTTTGCAACTAACAATATGAGTTTACAATAGAAAACTGAAGAGACCGTTATCGCCTATGTCTGTAATCGATCAAGCCTTTGCCTACTTAGTTGACCTCGCCGAGTATCTGGAAGGTGACAAACGTATCAACATCACCTGCGCCGATGATCACTATCACTTTGGCGTTAAAGCCGACGGTACTTTACTGCGCTATTTAGACGATCAGGAAAAAGTGGGCTTAGAGACAGATATTGGCCTGATAAAAATGGCACTGTTTGAAGGTATGAAAGGCAGCGGGGCTATTGTCGTGCGCCAGTATAATGCCTCGCAAATTAATATTGGCGATTTCACTATTGTCATAGATTACGTCTGCGGCGGCCGGCTAGCGGAAAATGGCATCCGCCCGTTGACTGCCCAGGAGATGAAAACGGCCTATAAAACCGTTCCCGAAGCGACTCAGTTTATCGACATGCCTACCAACCACCTCTTGAAACAGCACTTTGCCAAGCTGGACGCGGTAGCAGCACAACAGCTTAAAGACGCTGAAAAAAGCAACTCTGGGGATGATGAAAGCAAGCAGTAGCTTGCTCCCGCCTCCTTTAGAACAACTCCATAGATTGTGTCATCGTATCGGTACCTGCAGTGCAGGCTTCTAACTGCAGTAGCTTTTTCTTCACATCTAAGCCCCCCGCGTAGCCCACCAGCTTGCCGTCACTGCCTATAATGCGATGACAAGGCACTATGATAGAAATGGCATTGGCACCGTTGGCAGTGGCCACTGCCCGTATCGCTTTGGCGTTGCCCAGCGCTTCTGACAGCTCCAGATAACTCGAAGTTACCCCATAGGACAGCTGCATTAACTGCTGCCAGACGCGCTGCTGAAACTCTGTTCCCGACAGTAGCAGTGGCAAGTCGAATTTTTGCCTGTGACCGGAAAAATACTGCTCAAGCTGACTGATAGTCTGCACTATTACCGGATCCTCTTGCAGCCGGTAACTCGCATCCAGTCGCTCGGTAATACGCTTGTCTATGGCAGTGCGCATTTTCCGATAACGCCAGTCACAGAGACACAATTGACCCCGATAGCTACCTAAGATCAACTCTCCGTATGCGGTTTTAAAATACTCTATATTGATGTGTCGATTTTGCAATTCAACCTCTTAGCCTGGTACAGCTTTAGCTGTGAACCCGATGGGCTAAATATTAACAAATCCCCTAACAAAAAACTTTACTCGTGACACTTATTTAACGACAGCCAACAAGCCCTCTGACAGAGGCTAATCCAAACTCCTAATTAACTCACTGGCCATTGCTTTGCACTAAAATCAACGCGTATATTAAATCTTGATACTTGGCCACAACACCGAGGATAAATCAGGCATGGAAGTTAAACTGATAAAATTCATACTGAAATACAGTGGCATAGAACAAGTTAAAGTATTGTTGCTAACATTAGTCGTTTTCCCACTGTTATACTTTTCACTCGAACTGCCTAAAATCATCATCAATGATGCTATTTCAGCGCAAGAAAATAGCAATGTCATGGGCATACCGATGGATCCGATCGACTGCCTGTTGATTCTCTGTGCCATGCTGTTGGCGACAGTGTTGATTAATGGCGCTTTTAAAATGCGTATCAATACCTACAAGGGAGTGATTGGCGAGCGCATGGTCCGGCGCTTGCGTTATCAGTTAGTGTCCCGAGTGATGCATTTCCCCCCCGCCCAGTTTCAGCGTACTTCTCAAGGCGAAATTATCTCTATCATCACCGCTGAAACTGAGCCCCTGGCGGGCTTCATCGGCGATAGCCTGGCCCAACCGCTATTCCAGGGCGGCACTATGTTGACCATCTTAATTTTTATGTTTATGCAAGATCCGCTGTTAGGGCTAGTGTCTATCTCAATGATTCCACTGCAAGCCTACATAATTCCCAGAATGCAGCGCAAACTGAACTCTCTAAAGAAACATCGGGTAAAAGTCATCCGTCGTTTTTCCGGTCAAATTGGCGAACTGGTCGATGGCCAGCGAGACGTTAAGCTAAACGGTACCCAGAGGTTTCATTTAGCCCAGTTTTCCCACACCTTAGGGCGTCTGTTTAAAGTACGTTTAGACATTTTTAAACAAAAATTTTTGATGAAGTTTATTAACAATTTCTTAAATCAGCTGCCACCGATTCTGTTCTACGCCCTGGGCGGTATTTTAGTGATTAGGGGGGAGTTGAGCATCGGTGCCTTAGTGGCTTCGCTGGCCGCCTA
Source organism: Oceanospirillaceae bacterium (assembly GCA_013215505.1). Lineage (GTDB taxonomy): Bacteria > Pseudomonadota > Gammaproteobacteria > Pseudomonadales > Balneatricaceae > Rs1. Next base: position 203,480 of record JABSQZ010000009.1, on the reverse strand, counting down.
TAAAGACTTGGTCTCTCCCTGGAAAGAATTGCTGATCTACTACCAGCAGTTTCAAGATTGCAAAGTGCGCTATGAATATATTCAGGAGAATTTTGCCCCTACCGGCCTGATCATTCCCACCGCCAAAACAGCACATAATCATGCCGATTTCAGTGCCGGGCTACAGTTCAACAATCTCTTTTTGAAAAACGAACGAGGTGATTTCATCAGCCAGAACATTAATTTAACTGTCCCCCCCGGCAGTCAGATCAACATCTGCAGCGACAGTGAGCTGATGTTGCGCCGACTGGTGATGAATATCGTCGGGTTAGAGCCGATAGCTGCGGGAGAAATCGCCATTGGCCAGCAGAGTATTGCGCAGATCGCCAGCGAAGATATCAGCAAAAATATTGCCTATATTGGCCCAGATCCATTTTTTGTAGAAGGCACTATATTGCAAAATATCAACTACGGCTTGCGTTTGTTACCCCCTAAATATAATTATGCTAATTTAACCTCCGGGCAGCTTCTGGCTATTGAAGAATCGCGGGCCTCGGGAAATAGTACCGACGGTATCCACGAAGTCTGGACCGATTTTTCTCTGGCCGGGGTTGATGGCTGGAAAGAACTATCACTGTGGCTGCAAGACATTATGTCCGCCATCGGCTCCAGGCGTATGGTGTTTGAGTTTGGCCTCAAGGATTACATAAATCCCCTGGCTATTGAGCCAACTATTCACGATAAATTCTCGCTCACCAAAGAAAACTTATTCACCAGTTTGCGTGGCATTGAGGCCAGCGAATTGATAGAGAGATTTGATATTAATTGTTACAACGATCATCTGAGTGTGATCGAAAATATTACATTTGCGATGATCGACAGCCCCAACGAGCACAGTAGTTTACAAACTATTTGCAATGATCCGCAGTTCACTACTTTTTTGCAGCGGGCCAATGTCTATAAAGCACTGCGTGATATTGGCGAAAAACTCGCCTATACCATTATTCACCAAATAGAGGAGAGCGGACCCACAGATCAGTTGGATAATAAATACCATTTTTACGATGTAGATACCGTGCGTATGCAACTGTCTAATTGTATTGGCCGACCGGAGCATCTACCGAGCTGCGAGTTTTTGCTGGCGATGGCACTTGGGTTAAGAGTCAGCGCACAAGGCACTGACTGGTTAGGCAGTGAATTAAAACAACAGCTGTTAGATGCCCGTAAAAGTTTAGCTGCAGCACCTATCAGTATTCTAGCCAACCACTTTGAAGCCCTAAGTAAAGAGAGCATGAATCGACGCCTCAGTGTCATGGAAAATCTACTCTGGGGCTTTGAAATATCACCGCACAACCAGCAAAAGCACCAAAAGCTGGTCGATATTGTAGAGCGCGCGCTGATTAAAAATGAGGCAGAAGCCCTGGTCTTGATCGTCATTTCACTTTCACAAGTAGGCATTCGCGGAGAGCGACTGCCACAGCAGGCAAAACATAATATTCAATTAGTGCGGGCGCTGATGAAAAGGCCAAAAATATTATTGATGCATAACGCGCTGCCCGACAAAACTGACGCCGAGCTGCAGAGCATGATAGCGGGGATTAAAAAAATATTACCCGACACTAGCATCATTATGTTTTCCAACAAAAAGATAGTGACCGCAGAGCAAGTTCAATACTACCAATTAAATATCGATGGCTTGCAGCCACTGATCGAAACTAAGTCTGCACATGCCTGAGCTGTGCGGCAAATTGCCGACGTCAAGTTTGTCTGTGCCAGGCTTTCTCTATACAATGGCCGACATTCTTACACTGAGGAATATGCGATTAAGTCCCAACTGCTCTGAACGGGCTATAATGCGGTCTAGATACAGCAGCTTGCGCGGCCCAATGACGAGTCACTCCCTATTATCTGTGCAGGTTATCTCGTCCTGCTGCGCTGGCAAAACAGATAGCCGCCCCGTAAAAGTGCACCGGAACTGCTCGCACCTTCCCTAACCTTAAAGGCAATTTATATGCGAATTTGTGGCGTTGAATTAAAAGGGGCAGAAGCTATTATCTGCCTATTAGAGTATGAGAGGGGCGCTTTTAATGTCCCGGATTGTCGTCTTCGACAGATCAGTGTCTCGCAAGCAAGTGCGACTGAAGCTATTCGTGGTTTTCAATTTACCTTTAGCAAACTCATAGAAGATTATAAAATTGAGCAGATTGTAATCACTGAGCGCATGCAAAAAGGTAAATTTGCTGGCAGTGCCACCAGCTTCAAATTAGAAGCAGCTCTGCAGTTGCTAGACTTACCTGTATCACTGCTAACCACTACGACGATTAAAGAGCTGATTAAACGCAACCCGCTCGATGTCAGCATTGAAGGTTTAGGACTAAAAAAATTCCAGCAGGGCGCTTTTAACGTCGCTTATGCCGAGCAAAATCGTATTATTTACCACAGCGATGACGCTGAGTAAGGAACACACTGCCCCGGCCGCCATTATACCACCGGGGCAAATAAACTTGATCACCCATCTGAATCTATAGTTTCTTTTTGTCACTTTGCAATTGAATTATTGCAGACTGTACCCATAATAAACCCAGTAAAACACTGCACAGCCCCAGAATAATAAAATCATCATGTTCTCTGCTCGATTGGCAGCATCCGAACGGGGCCCATAGCTATCTGTAATTTTTTGTAAAAGCTTGCTGCTGTTCTTGTGCTCCAGGAGTCTCGAAGAGGAAATATGCGAATAGCCGCTGCGGCTCTCTGCTTTATTAGAGAATGTTGCTTTATTGGTATGCCGCTTACTTACTTTCGGCCTCACAGGGCGTATATTTACTGTTTTAGTTCTCATAATTTTATCGACATAGCCGCGTGCGGGTGCCTAGTGACATGGAATCAAACCTAAAGAAATTTATCTACCGCTACAGCGGCAGAGAACAAGTGAAGGTACTACTGCTTACGCTGTTTATCTTTCCACTGTTATATTTTGCCCTGGAACTGCCGAAGACAATCATCAATGAGGCGATATCCGGTGAGGGCGATCGCGAACTGTTCGGCATGCAATTCGATCCGGTCGATTTCCTGCTCCTGCTCTGCGCTATGCTATTGGTGATTGTGTTAATCAACGGCGCCTTCAAAATGCGCATTAATACCTTTAAAGGAATCATCGGCGAGCGCATGGTACGCAGATTGCGCTACCAGTTAATTAATCAAGTCATGCGTTTTCCACCCGCACAATTCCAGCGAACTTCTCAGGGAGAAATCATCTCTACTATCACCTCAGAGACTGAACCTCTGGCCGGGTTTATCGGTGATAGCTTAGCTCAGCCGCTGTTTCAAGGCGGTACTATGTTGACCATCTTGATATTTATGTTTGTGCAAGACCCAGTTTTAGGCTTAGTCTCTATTTCGATGATTCCGTTGCAAGCTTACATCATCCCGAAAATGCAGAAAAAACTCAATGAGTTAAAAAAACAACGGGTAACGGTAATCAGACACTTCTCCGGTCAGATCGGCGAAGTTGTAGACGGACATAGAGATATTAAGCTGCACGGTACGCAGAGATACCACCTGGCTCAGTTCTCCCACACTTTAGGCCGTTTGTTCAAAATCCGCTTCGATATTTTTAAACAAAAATTCTTCATGAAATTCATCAACAATTTCCTGAATCAGTTACCGCCGATTTTATTTTATGCGGTCGGCGGCATCTTGGTGATTAAAGGTCAGTTGAGTATCGGCGCTCTAGTGGCGGCGCTGGCGGCCTATAAAGATCTGGTCTCTCCCTGGAAAGAACTGCTGACTTACTACCAGCAATACCAGGATTCCAAGGTGCGCTATGAATACATTCAAGAGCACTTTAACCCCAGTGGATTATTTAATGTAGTTGCCAGAGACGATGATAACATCCCTGATTTTTCTACGGGTTTGCGCTTTAAAAGCCTCTACATCAAAAACGAGCGCGGGGATTTTGTCAGTCAAAACATTAACTTAAAAATAGCACCTGGCAGCCATGTGAACATTTGCAGTGACAGCGAATTACTGCTGCGCAAGTTGGCGATGAATATTGTCAATATAGAACCTATCGCAGCCGGCGAGATTTACCTTGGACGCAAAAAAATCACCCAGCTGGCCAGTGAAGATTTGACTAAAAAGATTGCCTATATAGGCCCTGAACCTTTCATGGTTGAGGGGACTATTTTACAGAACATTAATTACGGATTACGGCGCCTGCCGCCACAGCGAAATTTATCACTGCTCAACTCTGAACAGCTGTTGGCTATTGATGAATCAGATGCATCCGGTAATAGCATTGAAAGTATCGATGAAGTTTGGACTGACTTCGGTATGGCTGGGGTAGAAAACTGGACTGGCTTATCCCTGTGGCTACAAGACTTAATGTCAGCCATTGGTGCGAGACGCATGGTGTTTGAATTTGGTCTGAAAGACTATATCGATCCGCTGGCGATCGCCCCCATCATGCACGATAAATTTTCTTTAACTAAAGAAAATCTATTTACCAATTTAAGGGGATTAGAAGCCAGCGAATTAATCGAGAGATTTGATATCTCGGGCTACAGTGATCGCCTCAGCGTCATCGAGAATATCGCCTTTGGTCTGATGGACAGTCATCAACAGCAAGAGACTATTCAGAAAATCAGTGATAACCCACAGTTTGTCCAGCTGTTACAAAAAGCTAACCTCTACAAAACCCTACGCGATATCGGTGAAAAACTGGCCTACCACATCATCCATCAACTGGAGGAATTGGGCCCGAATGATCAGCTGAATAATAACTACCGCTTTTATGATGTTGAATGCGTTCGCGACCAGCTCAGCTTATGTATAGGGCGGCCGGAACACTTACCGAGTTGTGAGTTTTTACTGGGAATGGCACTGGGACTCAAAGTCAGCATGCTCGGTGATGACTGGATAGATGAGGATTTAAAATCACAGCTGTTGGCCCTGCGCAAACAATTAATCTCATCGCCAATCAGTATGTTCTCTGAGCACTTTGAACCGCTGCGCAAAGGCCGCATGAACCACCGCCTGAATTTGATGGAAAACTTACTGTGGGGTTTTGAAGTCGACCCTAACAACTATGACAAACACCAAAAATTGGTTGATATTGTCGAACAGGCGCTGATAGAAAACCAAGCCGAGGCACTAGTACTGATCGTCATAGGCCTGTCGCAAGTGGGGATTCGCGGAGAGCGAATGCCACTGGGAGGCAAACAAAATATTCAGTTGTTGCGCTCACTGATTAAGCGTCCGGACATCATTATTATGCACAACGCTCTCTCCAACAGGAGTGTTACTGAAATTAAGAGTTTACTGGCGGGAGTAAAAAAGCTTTTACCTGAGACTACTATCATCATCTTGTCGGCCAACAAGCGGGTACACGCCGACTACGTTGACTACTATGAAATAGATATTGATGGTATTCGAAAAATGCCGCAACTGACGACCCACACTGTATGACTGAGCTGCCGATAACAGTCGTTATCCCCGAGCTCATACGCGCCTTAGCAGAAACCGATGCAGTGGTACTGGAAGCCCCTCCGGGTGCCGGTAAAACCACTGCAGTGCCACTGGCGCTACTCGATCAACCTTGGCTGCAAGGTCAAAAAATATTACTGTTGGAGCCCCGACGCATTGCCGCCAAGTCCGCGGCCTTGCGCCTGAGTCACAATATCGGCCAGAGCGTCGGTCAGCGCGTCGGCTACCGCATGCGCATGCAGAGCAAAATCAGCGCAGCGACCCAGCTGGAGGTGATCACTGAGGGTATATTAACTCGCATGCTGCAACGAGACCCCAGTCTGGAGGGGGTCGGGTTAATCATCTTTGATGAGTTCCATGAGCGCAGTTTAAACAACGACCTCAATTTAGCCTTAGTGCTTGAGGGCCGGGCACTTTTTAGGGATGAGCAACCACTAAAATTACTATTGATGTCTGCCACACTCAATGGTGATGCCATCGCCAAGCTACTTAACAATGCCCCTGTTATCAAAAGTGCAGGGCGGTCTTTTCCGGTCGATATCCTCTATAGCAGTCTCACGACTCGGCCCAATCAACAACAGCCACGACTTGAAAACAGAATTGTCAGTCTGATCGGCCAGGCACTGCGCGAACAGAGCGGCAGCTTGTTAGTATTTCTTGCGGGGCAGAGAGAAATACACAAAGTCAGAGAACTACTGCAACAGTCTCTGGAGCTGCAACAACAGTGTATCGACATTACCCCACTGTATGGAAATCTGCCGCTCAAAGAGCAGCAACAGGCGATCGACCCCGTTGCTAAAGACCGACGAAAAATAGTATTAGCCACTAACATCGCCGAGACCAGTATCACTATTGACGGTATCACTACTGTTATAGACAGCGGTTTGTGCCGAAGGGCGCACTTTGATGGAAAAACCGGCACCAGCCACTTGAGCACGCAAAAAATTTCCCAGGCTTCTAGCATACAGCGCGCAGGCCGAGCCGGACGTACCGCCCCCGGGGTCTGTTATCGACTCTGGACTAAAGAGCAACAGCAGAGCCTGGCTCCCTTTGAAACCCCGGAGATACTCAGTGCAGATCTCTGCCATCTGCTGCTAAATTTATTACTCTGGGGCAATGATAATGTTGACGATTTGCAATGGCTAAACCCACCGCGTCGCGGACAAATCCAACAGGCGACTGACTTGTTGATAAAGCTGGGAGCGATAGCTGCCAGTGATAATACAACCCTTACGCCGCTGGGGGAAAAAATTTGCCTGCTGCCGATGCCGCCGAGATTGGCACACTTATGCCTGAACGCCCAAGCTCTGGGGATGACAGAACTCGGCTGTAATTTAGCCGCGCTACTGGCAGAAAATGATCCACTGCAGACTCGCCAGGCAGATATCAGCCTGCGCCTCCAAGCGCTAAAGGAGCCTGGCAAACACAACAGCTATCAGTGGCAACATATTCGCCAGCTCAGTATAACTTACCAGAAGTTGCTGCACAGCGATGAGGCCTCAGCGACAGACCGGTCGGACCTAAGCGAGCTCAGCGAGCAAGACAAAATTGCACTACTGGTGGCAACCGCTTGGCCGGAGCGTATAGCCCAGCGACGAGATAGCAATAGCAGTGAATATAAACTCGCCAATGGTCGTGCCGCCAAGCTTAGCGCTGCAGATTATCTGCAACAGCAACCCTATTTGGCCGTGGCCCACTGCGGTGGCAGAGAGGGAATGCAAACTGATCAAATACAGCTCGCCAGTCCGCTACAGCCAAAGATGTTTAGCCTGGCATTAAAATCTTTAACCTCAGTGCAGCAGTCATTAAGCTGGGATGAAAAATCCGAGCGGATTCGCGCGGAGCAGCACTACTGCCTGGGTCAACTGATACTTGAGCGCGGCCAAAGTAATGCAGTGGACCTCAACCAGAAGCGTGCGTTAATACTACAGCTGATTGCCAGGCGCGGGCTACAGCTACTGCCCTGGAACAGGCAGCTACAGCAGTTTTGTGACCGAGTTAATTTTTTGCATAACAACAGCCACAGTGAAACCTGGCCGGACCTGTCGCAGCAGCAGTTAACTGTCGGCTTAGAGCAGTGGCTAGGCCCATTTCTGAGTGACCAATTTGTCAATAATTTCAGTCAACTGTCGCAGTTAAAAAAACTACCCTTGCAGAATATTCTGCACAACTTACTACCCTGGCCACTGCCCCAACAACTCGAGCAACAGGCACCTGTAAGCTACCAAGTACCGTCAGGGTCTAAAATCCAGATAGATTACAGCCAGTCACCACCGATATTAGCCGTTAAGTTACAGGAGATGTTTGGCTGTACCCAGACCCCGGCGATCGCCGGGCAGGGGAATAACTGTGGTTTTGCTCTGCAGTTGCACTTATTATCTCCCGCAGGTAAACCTCTGCAGATCACCCAAGATATCGGTAACTTCTGGAACACTAGTTATCAGGAGGTAAAAAAGGAGATGAAGGGCCGCTACCCCAGACACCCCTGGCCGGATGACCCTATGAGCTTTGCCCCCACTAAAAAGACCAAGCGCAAGTTGGCGTTTGAGGCGGGTAAGAGTTAAAAGTTAAAAGTTGGAAGTTGGAAGTTGGAAGTTGGAAGTTGGAAGTTGGAGCAAGCTCACAAAACCTTCCCAGCCAGTCAATAGTTTTAATGAATCCTGGAAATGCTAGATTGAAGATTTTATTACTCAGCGCCTATGATGCAGATAGCCATCAATATTGGCGAAAAGGATTAGTGGCGAACTTCCCTGAGCATCAGTGGACGGTGCTTAGCTTGCCCGGGCGCTATTTTTCCTGGCGAATTCGCGGCAACAGCTTAACTTGGGCCTTCGGTGAACAGGTTGATAAGTTAACAGCGCAGTATGACTTAGTGATTGCCACTTCAATGACTGATCTCTCGTCGCTGCGTGGTTTTATTCCATCACTGGGTAATATTCCAACCTTAGTGTATTTTCATGAGAACCAATTTGACTATCCGGCGACCGACAGAGCCAGGAAAAATGTCGAACCCCAAATTCTTAACATTTATACCGCACTGGCTGCCGATCAGCTGGCCTTCAATAGCCAATACAATTTTGATACTTTCATCGCCGGTGCCAGTGCATTACTTAAAAAGTTACCCGATCAAGTTCCCGCCAACATAGAGGCACTTTTGACGGCGAAATCTCAAGTACTGCCAGTACCCCTCACTCGGCATAAAAACGGCACCAGCGAGACACTGCCTCAGATAGCCTGGCATAAATACCAAGCGCAAAGCATTGAGAGCAGACCGCTGTTAATCGTCTGGGCCGCCAGATGGGAATACGATAAGGGACCGGAGCGATTACTGGCGATAGTACGACAGTTAGAACGCACTAATATTGACTACCGGCTCTGTATTATGGGGCAGAAATTCAGGCAGGTACCGATTGAATTTGAGCAGCTACAACAGCAATTCGCGCATCGACTCGATCAATTTGGCTATGCGCAAAGCACTGCACAGTATCGGGCCTGGCTGCACAGTGCAGATATTTTCTTATCCACAGCAGTCCATGAATTCCAGGGGTTAGCGGTACTGGAAGCCGTGACACAAAACTGCTTGCCGGCACTGCCCAAGCGCTTAGTATACCCGGAACTATTTGCCGATAACTGCCTCTATTCCAGCGAGTCAGACATTTTAACGGAAGCTAAAAATGCTGTTGCACTTATTGCAGCGCAGCGCTTATCGCTGTCGACCAATAGCGTTAACAGCCCCGATTTGAATCTGTACTGGGACAATTTAAAGCCTGCTTATCAACAGTTGATGTCAGCAACAATCAGCTGCAAAACGAAACAATAAACTGCCAAAAAGATCAATTTTTATCCGTCAGTCTGTGTGGCTTAGCGTCAGCTAAAGTCTGCTCTTGAGACAACACATAACAATCCCGTCCCCGATCCTTGCCCTGATAAAGCGCATCATCTGCCCTGGTTAAAAGCTGGGCAAACCTCTCACCGGGGTGCAGTGAGGCACCGCCAATAGTGACCGTGATGGATATTGAATTATTGTTGTAGAGTATCTGACTTTTAGCTATTTTTTTTCGAATCCGTTCGGCGATCAAACCCATAGTTGCAGCGTCGGTGTTTGGTAATAAAATCAAAAACTCTTCCCCTCCCCAGCGCGCAACCACCGAAGACTGACGCGAATATGTGCGCAACACATCGGCCATGCACTTTAAAACTTCATCACCCGTGTTATGGCCGTACTTATCGTTAACTCTTTTGAAATAGTCTATATCCAATATCAATAGCGAAACTTGCCTGCCGTTTCGCTGCTGTTCTGCAATTTCCCGATCTGCCGCTTCGATCAGATACCTTCGATTATGCAGCCCGGTTAATTGATCAATTGTGGCCATAATATAGAGACTGCGCTGGTAAGATTTGCTCGCCTGGGCGAAGAAATAAGAGACAATGCTAGTGACAATTAAAAACACGGATAGATTAAAAAGCCTCATCAAATTCAAATAAGTAGGATCAATGGCCACTAGGGGTACAATTTTGTGTAACCAGTAGTCGAGTAACAGACAGACCACCACCAGAAAAACCACTTTGACTGTGCGAATTTCCAGCGAGTGCCGATAATTTAAAAAGGGGAATATCGCTAATAAAAACACATAGTATTGGAAGCCACTTTCCAGCCCCAGATAATAACAGGCGACGACTCCGTGGACTATCAGCTCGGTATAAACCAACCAGCCAATTAACCGAAAATCTAAATTTTTCTTAGCCTTGGGGAATAATACTAAACAATACCAGTACAGCAAGACACTAAACAGGTTTACCCAAGCCAATGTGGTAATTGCAAAATACTTGAACATAAAGATAAATATTGCATGTAAACCAGCGGCCACCAGCAAGGCGTAAAAACCTATTTTGTGGTAGTAGTGAATCACTTTAATATGCTGTTGATCTACCTCTAGCATCAGAGCTCCCTTATAAATTTCGTTTCACCCTAAAACGAAATCATCTACTTGGCAGGACAGAGGAAAATTACTTAAGCGTTCTTGTACACTAAACTGTATACCGGCAAGGCTGTTGATAAGTTTGCGGCAAGCATTAGCCACAGACAGCAGCAACGTATTATAGCCTATAGCCACATAGACTTTTGATTAAATTTCAGCCGCTGCGGCCTTAGCATTTAGCGCAGCTAGAGACCCGAGAACAAAAAGCTGCGAGCGTTTTAAAGACAAAAAAAAGCACCTTTTCAGGTGCACTTTTTTTCAGTTTTAGAACTTAGAAAATCTCTTCACTGCTCAGTGAATCAGGCTCTGTTTCAGTGGCTTCTTTGACTTTAATACGATCGATACTCTCGTCATCTCTGCCGCGTTCAATGATAATTTCTACCCGGCGATTTCAATAGCTGCCGATTAGTGCCGCCGGATTAAACATTAGCTCGAATATGCTTTATGCAATTTAAAGCTTAGAAAATCTCTTCACTGCTCAGTGAATCAGGCTCTGTTTCAGTGGCTTCTTTGACTTTAATACGATCGATACTCTCGTCATCTCTGCCGCGTTCAATGATAATTTCTACCCGGCGATTTATGGCTCGATTGGCCGCGGTGTTGTTAGGCACTATCGGGCGAGTATTGGCGCGTCCGACAATCACGAAGCGTTTCTGTTTGATGCGCACATCGGCAAATATTTCATTGGCAACCGCCAGTGCACGCGCCGCCGACAAATCCCAGTTAGAGGTAAAAATTTTTCCATCCGCAGGTATGTTATCGGTGTGGCCTTCAATACTAATTTTGCCATGAATGTTCAGCAGTAGATCCCGTATTTTGGCGATTACCGGAATGTATTCATCCTTCAAGGTCGCCGATCCCGGGGTAAAAGATCCTTTATCTTGCACTCTGATAATGATTTTTTTACCGTCGGTTTCAATTTCTATGCTGCCTTCATCTATCTCACGGCTGAGCACTGCGGCAAATTGGATCGCCTTATCTTTCGCCTGCTCTTGTTCCTCTTGCTCTTTTTGCCGCTCGGCTTCGCCTTGCAAGCTTTCCAGAATATCGGACTCACCACTCTCAGCGCGAATATCTAAGGTATTCATGTCGTTGTTGATAGTCATCTGCCGCACTTCATTTAACGGCGTAGGTTCTGGTCTGCCCGGGCTAAACTCCTGGGCGATAATAGAAGTTCCCTTGGGGACGTCTTCCACTTTTATCAGATTTTGCACCCCAAAAGCTTCGCGCATCGATCCCGCTAACTGTTTAAATTTAAGTACATCCATCTCTGAGAAAGATAGCAGCAGTACAAAGAAACACATCAATAGCGCCATTAAGTCGCCAAAGGTTGCCAGCCAGGCCGGGAGACCTGGGATACAGACGGGACATTTTTCTTCTTCGTCACTCATGAGATTTAATCCTCATCCGCCGGACGTTTCTTCTCAGGTAGATAGTTGCGTAACATCTGTTCAATAACTCTGGGGTTTTGACCCGCCTGAATCGCCAACAGACCGTCGATAATCAACATCTGATTTAGCTCTTCTTCATCTCGGCGTATCTCTAATTTATCGGCAATAGGCAGGGCAAACATAGTGGCTAACATAGACCCGTAAAGAGTGGTCAACAAAGCCACCGCCATCGCCGGTCCAATCGATTTAGGGTCACTCATGTTGGAGAGCATTTGCACTAGCCCTACCAAAGTTCCGATCATGCCCATCGCCGGCCCAACATCACCTATCGCTTTAAATATATTAATAGCGGCGGAGTGCCTTTCGGTCATTAAATTCTTTTCTTTATTGAGCAGAGCTTTAACCACATCGGGATCGTGACCATCCACCAACAACTGGACGCCTCGGTTCATAAACTCCGTGCTGACTTTTTTATCTTCCAGGGAGAGTAGCCCACCTTTGCGTGCGGCATCGGCCATATCGACAGTCTCAGCAATGATGTCTTCGACTTTCACCGACTTAAACATAAAAGCTTTGCTGATTATTTTGCCTATTCCGAGAAATTGCGCCAGAGTGAATTTAATCAGTACAACAAAAGTTGCCCCACCCATTACAATCAATAGGGAAGGCGTGTTGACAAAGACCCCTACGTCGCCCCCGGATGCCATGGCTGCTACCACTATACCAAAAGCACCTAACAAACCTACGATCGTGGCTATATCCACATGTATCTCCTAATAAACTACAGTTCACGCTGTATAACTAATGTAATGTTTCACTTTGCGCGCTAGCCAAAGTGAGAAATACCAAGAACAGCCAACTTACGGCCGTTATCCATTCTTAGTCATTAAAAAATTTTCAATAACTAAAGGGACTAGAAAGTTGAGAGCATTTCCATAGTGAGTGCAACTCTAATCTAGCTACCTTTGAGCTCTATCCTCAAGCCAAATGTTATCATCAGAGCAGGAACAGCTTACAACTCTTTAAAAAACATATAAAAAAAATCTATTTGTGCAATATTTAGCTCTGTTGATTATACCTGCACAACGGCACTGATAGGTTGAAAGCAAAAGATATTTTAACTATTATTTCGCTAACTTAATGTTATGTCGGCAGATATAGTCAGTTATTGAGCTTTAGTGTGGTAAACAGAGTAAATATAGCCTGTTCAGCAACAGCTGCATAGTTTAGCATTGAGATTAAATCTTTAAATATAGCTGCAAGTAGCGGCTTATTGCTACAGGTAAAAAAATGACCACTAAGAAAAAAGCGGCTTCTTTTGAGCAATCTCTGTCTGATTTAGAGAGCTTAGTCAATAAAATGGAGCATGGAGATTTAAGCTTAGATGAATCTTTAAGTGCCTTCGAAGCGGGGGTAAAGCTGACCAGAGAATGCCAGCAGATGCTGGATGAAGCTGAGCAAAAAGTGCAAATTCTGACCGAGAAAAATGGCGAATTAATCAGCAGTGCTTTTACCAGTGAGAAATAATCAGTGTCGTTAGAGCAACAATTAGCCAGCTACCAACGCAGAGTGACTGAACAACTGCAACAGCGACTGCAACATCAGTCTATTCAGAGCTCTCTGCAACAGGCTATGTGCTACAGCCTATTTAATGGTGGAAAACGCATCCGACCAGCGTTAGTGTACCTGGTCAATAGTGCACTTGAGGGGCAGTTGACCGATGCCGATGCCGCCGCCTGCGCCATTGAAGCGGTACACAGCTACTCGCTGGTTCACGATGACTTGCCCGCTATGGACGATGATGACTTGCGCCGCGGCAAAGCCACTTGCCACGTACAATTCGATCAGGCCACTGCTATCCTCGCTGGCGATGCACTGCAGTGCATCGCCTTTCAATGGCTCAGTAGCCAACAAAACGATTTAGCCCCGCATCAGCAGTTACAGATGATCAGCGTATTGGCGACTGCCAGTGGCGATATGGGCATGGTTGCCGGCCAGGCATTTGATCTAGCGCATGTAGATCAGCCGCTGAGCTTAGAGCAATTAGAAAACATGCACCGCTGTAAGACCGGCGCACTGATCACCGCTGCTATTCAACTGGGTATATTGAGCGCCAATAGAGAAATCAGTGAGCTAAGTAGACAGTCGCTACTCGATTATGGCAATGCCATCGGCCTGGCTTTTCAAGTGCAGGACGACATTTTAGATATCACAGCAGACACCGCCACACTGGGTAAACCACAAGGTTCAGATATAGCAGCCAACAAGCCTACATATCCAGCGTTACTGGGGCTAGATGGCGCCCGAATGAAATTACAGCAACTGTACCACCAGGCTCTGGACGCCACTGAATGCCTGGGCCAGCGTGGAGCAGCGCTGCGAGAACTCGCCAAATACATAGTAGAACGAAACCACTAATGCACAGCAAAATCCCCCACACCCAGCCCGACACGCCGCTACTAGATTTGATTGACAACCCTAGTGAGCTAAAAACATTAAAACAGTCACAACTGCCTGAGCTCGCCGAGCAATTGCGCGCCTTCTTGCTTTACACTGTCGGACAGACCGGCGGGCATTTCGGCGGTGGCCTGGGAGTGGTTGAACTAACCATCGCCCTGCACTATCTGTTAGATACTCCCAGGGATCATCTGATTTGGGATGTGGGACATCAGAGTTACCCGCATAAAATCCTCACCGGGCGCAAGCGCGCCATGTTAAGTATTCGTCAATTGCGCGGTTTACACCCCTTTCCGGACCGCAATGAGAGCCAGTACGACGATTTCGGTACCGGGCATTCAAGCACTTCTATCAGTGCGGCACTGGGTATGTGTATCGCCGACAGATTAAACCAGTTACCCCATCGCAGTGTCGCGGTAATAGGTGATGGTGCCCTGACTGCAGGTATGGCCTTTGAAGCCTTAAATCACGCCTCACACGTAGATGCCAACTTGCTGGTGATACTCAACGACAATGACATGTCGATCTCCGCTAATGAAGGGGGACTGGCCAACTATTTAGCCAGCCAACTAAAAACTAAAATTGCCACAGAGGCCAATGCGGCACTCTTCGAAGCACTGGCATTTGACTACACCGGCCCCATTGACGGTCATGACCTGAACAGTTTAATTCCGGCATTAGAGACAATATTAGCCAAGTCGGGTCCACAGTTCCTGCACATCATCACCACCAAAGGCAAAGGATTTTATCCCGCCGAATCTGATCCCGTGGGCTACCATGCAATCACCAAAATAGAGCCCTTAGCCGATGACCAAGTAGATGAACTGCCGGTGACTGTACAGGCAAAGCGCAAAACTTTCGCCAACATTTTTGGTCAGTGGATGGTACAGCGAGCCGCATTTGACCCTAAGCTTGTGGCTATTACCCCAGCGATGAAAGAAGGTTCTGACCTGGTGGAGTTTGCCAGAGAATTTCCACAGCGATTTTTTGACGTCGCCATCGCCGAGCAACACGCCCTGACCTTCGCTGCCGGCCTTGCCTGTGCAGAGATAAAACCGGTAGTGGCAATCTACTCGACCTTCTTACAGCGCGGTTACGATCAGTATATTCACGATATTGCTATTCAGAATCTGCCAGTTATCTTAGCGGTAGACAGGGCCGGATTAGTTGGCCAAGATGGCGCCACCCACGCCGGATGCTATGACATAGCAGCGCTGCGCTGCATCCCCAACACTGTGATTATGACCCCCAGTGATGAACAGGAACTGTGGCTGGCACTAAACAGCGCCAGCGAGTGCCCGGGACCTGTAGCTATTAGATATCCACGCGGCTTTGGCAGCTGTGAAGCTGTGGATAAAAACAGCGACTGCATAGAGATAGGCCAAGCTAAAGTATTGCGCCGTGGCAACAGCAAAATGGCTCTACTTAACTTTGGTCCATTGCTGCAAGATGCTAGTTATGTCGCTGAAGATTACGATTTAACCTTGGTCGATATGCGCTTCGTAAAACCTTTAGATGAGGCCCTGCTGACGGAACTGGCAGTTGACCACCAGCACTTTTTCACTTTAGAAGATCACGCCATAGCGGCGGGGGCTGGCTCAGCAGTCAGTCAGTTTCTCGCTGATAAGCTTGTCACATTCACCCATTTAGGCATCCCTGACACACTCATACCTCACGGTACCCGTGAGCAGCAATTGAAGATCTGTGGCCTGGATGAGCAGGGAATAGCGCAGGCAGTGGAGAGGAAGCTGCAGGGATTTTAAGTAGAGTTAGGATCATAACTGTGCCGCAACTTATTGTTTGCCTGGAGAGGAAAATCCTTCTCCACAGAGGCTAACGGTAGTAACTGCTACTTGATCTGACTGTTTAAAATATTAGCTCAGAGCCCACCCTGCAATGGGTAGGGCTATCAATGTATATCCTACACTATTTTACCTGCTAGTTACCGGGCCTTGAAACACAGCGGACATTTCCAAGACTCTGGTCAAAGGTATTTTCAGAACAATATACGCGTCTAAGTAATTAGCTACTTATCAGACCTGGCCCATCCAGAAAAGATCTAAGCCAGTTCATATAATATAATTATCGGTGTTCTATGCTGATTTCTGCAGACACTATCCGCTAAAGCTACCAGCCCTGCGATTTTCCAGCTGAACATCTGCGTATCCACTGCAGTTATGAATCATACAGTTAAAAAGGCGCCTATACGGTGGATAGTTCCAATGCCTGGCGATGCGCAGTCCATAGCGGCGAATTATATTAAACCTCAAGCGTTGTGATGCACATAATACTTCTCTTCACATCATAAAAGTCCATATTTTATCTGATACTTGCCTGTTAATAAATCAATTATTTTTTTAGTATATCCACACCACAGATGCGCTGCAGAGCCTATCAATAAATTATCTGCTGACTGCACCTCCTCGGAAATGCAAATATGTCCTGTATTTATCAGTCGGGATACAGTACCGGTTTGCATGTTCCTTTATCTGATTCAGACAGAGCAGAAAAACTGCAAGAGACTCATAATATGAATGATCCTATCGACTATACAAGCCAGCGTTGCCACCCTTCGGGGTTAGGGGATAATTGTCCTTGCTGTGACAGGCGTCACTCAAGTGGCCAACTTACCCATGAAGCCTGGCAATTAGATGCCGATATTGCTTTTGAGAGCTTTAGCAACACCACAGGTATGTGGCCTTGAGCTGGCAACCCATGCTACTGATTGTCATTTCGGCGTTTATGCATGCGCTGTGGAATTCTATAGGTAAACGCTCCGCGACTGGTGTGTCATTTTATGTCTGGGCACTGGCCGCTGGGACCTTGATGTTTTGCCCTTTGCTGATTATTAATTGGCAGCAAGTGATAAAACTGCCTGAGGCATTCTGGTGGTTGTTATTAGTCTCAGGAATATTCCAGTGTCTGTATTTAACCGGTCTGGCTAAAGCTTATCAGAGTGCCGAACTGTCATTGATTTATCCATTGGCCAGGGCTTTACCGGTGTTGATCGTTCCGGTCTTTATTCTATTGATCTACGGAGAAAGTAGCTTATCTGGTAAGCATATTATTGCCATAGCTATGATAGCGACCGGTGCCTTAGTACTGCCTTTAAGTAAGTGGCGAGATTTGAATCTTCGGGTCTATTTTACCCCCGCAGTGGCATGGGCACTGCTAGCGGCAGCGGCTACTGCAGGCTATTCCCTGACAGACAGCGCAGCGCTGAAGATTATGCGTGATAGTAACTTGAGCGCTTTCGAAGCAGGTAGCAGTTTTGTGATATTACAAGCAGGCAGTGTTGCTTTATGTATGTTACCGGTACTTAAATTTGGTTTCAGAGAAGCTTTTCAGTGGCCAGATAACATAGCGGCAATCCTGACTGCCGGATTTTTTTCAGTGAGCACCTATTTATTTGTCCTGATTGGTATGTCTATGGTCGAAGAGGTCAGTTACGTGGTGGCGCTGCGACAGCTAAGTATACCAATAGGCATTGCTTTGGGTGTGTTATGGCTACGGGAAAAGGTTTCCCTGCCGCGGATGCAGGGAGTGTGCATAATGTTAGCCGGGTTACTACTGGTATCGATTTGACAGTCGGCGATCTAATTAATACTAAGAAAAACTTAACTCAGATCAAAGCAAGATACAGGGGTTATAAAAGTATAGTGTATCTTGCAGTGGCCATTTTAGTATTGGCCCTTTATGGTTGTAGCAAGACTGCAGACACTCACTCTTAAAGGGGCTTAGGGGCATTGACTGCAAAGCAACAATTAGTGCAGGTAAAAATCACCCTCCACAAGGCATCAGCGCTCGAAACAGCTGCGATGATAAACATCTAACTCTCTGATTTTAAACTGCTAAACCCCCGTAAAATTCAGTTTTTTGAATCCAAGGGTAGATCGGATTGAACATCTGGCCATATCTTTTCAAGTCTTAGCTGATACCCATTAACTGAACTTTCGCTGGTACGTTTCCAGCACAGTCATAACCCCTGCCCTGTTTTTCTTTTTAATACTCCCACTATAGCTCATCGCATTTTTTCGCATTACTTTGCCCGAGGCGGGGTTAGTCTGCAGATGCTCTGCGTACATACAATTAACTGCCAACTCAGCCACCGCGTACTTCATTAACAGCTTTACAGCTTCAGTACAGTGACCCTGCCCCCAATAAGGTTGACCAATCCAATAGCCTAATTCTGCCTCACAGCCAGAAATCTCCACCAGAGCGACTGTGCCTATTAACTTCTGCGTGTCGTTTTCAATGATTGCAAATATCACTGCAGATTTTTGCCGCCAAAGATCTGCATGGGCCTCGATCCAGTCTTTAGCCATTGCTAAAGTATAAGGATAGGGAATATTTAAGGTGCTCTGCGAAACTTGTGGATTCCCAGCCAACTGCTGCACATCCGCTGCATCAGTAAGCGAAAAAGACCGCAACGTTAATCTTTCAGAAGTTAATACCGGCTGTCCCATCTACTCCCATCCTCTACTTACGACTTGCTACTTGCTACTTGTCTTTATTCCTCAAAGCCACTTAAAAACTTGCTTAACAAGCTATTCAATTGCTGTTGATCTTCAGCCGACAGCCCGGAAGTTAATGTCGTTTGCGTCGACACATGCGCGGTCACCGCCTTATCAACCAAGCTAAAGCCTGCCTCAGTTAAAGAGACAATGAATCCCCGCCCATCGTTGGGGTTGGGGATACGATTTACCAGCCCGGCCTTAACTAACTGATCAACACGGTTGGTCATAGTCCCGGAAGTAATCATCATAGTCCCGAGTAATTCATTCGGTGATAGTGCATGTGGTGGCCCACTGCGCCGCAAGGTGGCCAGCACGTCAAAGCTGGCGAAGTTTAGGCCATGCTCGGCAAAGGTTTTACCCATCCCCTTACCTAAGTGCTCGTTGATTCTTTTAATCCGACCAATCAGTTGCATAGCACTGACATCCAAATCGGGGCGCTCAGTATTCCACTGTTTAATTATCTTATCTATTTTATCCATAACAAACATAATACCAGAAACTATCTTGACATCAAGACAAACCCTGTTATCTTGACGTCAAGATACTTGATTCCACATGAGAGCCACCATTATGTCTAACAGATCACTATTACTATCCACTGCATTAGCGCCAATTATTTGGGGCAGCAGCTATCTGGTCACTACAGAATATTTGCCTCAAGGCTATCCATTAACCTTGGCGATGCTTCGGGCACTGCCTGCAGGCTTGTTACTGCTGATACTCTGCCGTCAGTTGCCCGGCGCTAACTGGTGGTTAAAAATTCTAGTACTGGGAGCGCTTAACTTTGCTATTTTTTGGTGGCTGCTGTTTGTCTCCGCCTATCGCCTGCCCGGCGGGGTAGCCGCCACTATAGGTGCGATCCAACCACTGCTGGTGATTTTTCTCGCTCGGGGCTTTCTAGGCGCACCGATACGCAGTTATTCGATTGCTGCCGCCATCGTCGGCATGTTAGGAGTGGCTCTGCTGCTACTGACAGCCGATGCGACACTGGATAAAATTGGTTTACTAGCGGGACTGGCCGGGGCTGTGTCTATGGGCTGTGGCACAGTACTGAGTAAAAAATGGCTCAGTGAAAAACGAGGGCAATCCGTTACTCCGCTGACGTTCACCGCCTGGCAACTAGTAGCGGGGGGAATTTTATTACTGCCAGCTGCACTGATTCTGGAACCGGCACTGCCCGCTTTAAGCGGCGAAAACATCCTCGGTTTTGCCTACTTAGGTCTAATAGGCGCAGGCTTTACTTACCTACTTTGGTTCCGCGGTTTAGCTAAGCTATCGCCGAATGCCATTGCTCCGCTGGGTTTCTTAAGTCCGGTCACAGCAGTGTTTTTGGGCTGGGTGGTACTGGAGCAAAGCTTGTCACCACTACAGATTGGCGGCGCTGCCATCGTCTTTTTCAGCGTTTGGCTGAGCCAGCGCAATCCGCAGCCAAAATCTCTGCAGCGCACCCCCTACCCTGCAAAGCAATACAGTTAACAACCCCAGCAGGTTTTAGCGGGAGTAAATGGATCGGCGAGTTATTTATCTTAGACTCAGACAGCTTCTTTACAGCAGCGCTCTTACGATCAGTGGTTTAGCACAAAGCACAGTTAGCTTAGGTAAGGGGATTTTAAAATGCAGTAATCACATGGATGTGAAAGAACTGAGGAGACTATCTTTGAGGGAGGATCTTTTCGGTTACTTCCCCACAGCAGTATAGAAAGCAACGGGTCATAGCCAAAATAACCACAGCGGCTAACAACTTACATTAACGCCTTGGTCAAAAGGGTAGCAGCAGGTAAATTTTAGTAGCAAGTCAGTTAAATTTCAGTTCTGATAAAACTAAAAAATTAACTGACAACAAGCAAATCAAACAATTCAGGGCAACTGCTACTTATCAAACATGTGCCCCAATTTACCTGCCTTAGTCGCCAGATAAGCCTTATTGTGACTATTTTCGCCCACCTGAATCGGCTCCCTGGCGCTCACCTGCACTCCAAACTCTTCCATCGCGGCAACCTTGCGCGGATTATTGGTCATCAGCCGCAATTTCTTGATAGAGAAATGTTCCAGCATTGGCAGGCACATACTGTATTCACGCATGTCGGCATCAAAACCTAAATCTTCGTTGGCCTGTACCGTATCTGCCCCTTGATCTTGCAAGTTATAAGCCTTTATCTTATTTAACAGACCTATACCACGCCCCTCCTGACGCAAGTACAACAAGATACCACGCCCCTCTTTGGCGATACGAGTCAGTGCTTCTTGCAACTGAAAGCCGCAGTCGCAGCGCAAGCTGAACAGCGCATCGCCGGTAAGACACTCAGAGTGGATACGTGCCAGAACCGGCTCGTCACCACTGACATCTCCAAATACCAAGGCGATGTGCTCTTTACCTGAATCAATTTCTTCGAAGCCCACCATATCAAAAGTACCCATTGGCATAGGCAATTTAGACTCGGCGATATAGCGAACCGCTGCTTTTTCTGTTTTATCTTTAACCGACACTAGGTACCTCTAAGCTATAACTTCGTTGTTCTATATGTGGGAGCAATTCTCGGATTTACAACAAAAAGTAGTGAATTAAATGCAGACAACCTAAGGCCATTAATCCGGCGACTATGTCATCTAACATTATACCCAGACCACCACTGACATTTCTGTCAATCCAGTCTATTGGCCAGGGCTTTAAAATATCGAAAAACCTGAACAACGCAAAACCTATGACCACAGTAGTAAAGCTGACTGGGATAGCGATCATGGTAATCCAAAAACCGGCAAACTCGTCCCAGACAATGCTCGGATCGTCGTGCACTTTCATATCGTCTGCGGTTTTTCCGCACAAGTGCACACCGTAAGTACAAGCGGCCACAACAACGATTAAATACGCCCACAGTGGCAACAGTGACAGCAGCAAAAAAATTGGCACTGCAGCCAAGGTGCCAAACGTGCCCGGGGCTTTTTTTGCCAGGCCACTGCCAAAACCAAACGCCAGAGCGTGGATAGGATTCTGTAATTTTTCAGGGAGTTTAGCTCTGTAATCAAACTTCACCGGGATTCTCTTTAGTCGTTGCTAAAATGGTTATAACCAGAGGCCGCAATAGTGTGCCACTGGCCATCGCGAAAGATCTGTAATTCTTTCACAGCAGTAATCACACCAATAGTACTGATCGCTACTTGATGTTGCTGTAACTGCTGTTGCAGAGCGGGCCATTTAATGGCAGGTACCGTAAAACAGAGTTCAAAATCTTCTCCTCCGCTCAACGCCCACTGCAGGGCGTTAGCTACTGCTACTTGTTGCATTGCATCGGTCATCGGGATGGAGTCAGCGCTGAGTTTGGCCCCCACTCCCGAGCGCTGCAAGATATGATTCAGATCCGCTAACAGCCCATCTGATATATCAATGCAAGCCGAGGCATAATTTCGCAGTAGCAAACCTGTGGCAATCCTCGGCACAGGACGATAATAGCGCTGCAACAAATAACGCTGCGCTTCATTAGCTCTCTCTACATCCAGCAACTCCAGCCCCGCCCGGGAATCACCTAAACTGCCGGTAACGCAAATCAGATCACCTTCTGCTGCACCACTGCGCAACAGCGCCTGTCCCTGTTCGACAAAGCCCTGCACTTGCACACTTAAAGTCAGCGGTCCCTTAGTGGTGTCTCCCCCCGCCAAAGTGATTTGATATTTAGCGGCGGCGAGGGATAACTGCTGACTAAATTTCTGCAGCCACTTTTCAGTTAATTGCGGTATCGTCAATGCCAGAGTAAAGCAATTCGGCTCGGCGCCCATGGCCGCTAAATCACTGACTGCGGCTCCAAGTAAGCGCCAGGCAATTTCCCCCGGATCGGCGTCAGGCCGGAAGTGCACTCCCGCTACTAGGGTGTCCAGAGAGAAAACCAGCTCTTTTCCCTGCGGCACCCGCAGCACTGCACAATCATCACCTATACCTTGCTGCAGCGCACTATTAGCTTGCACAGCACTGGCATTGGGCTGACTAAAGAACCTTTCAATCAGCGAAAATTCATCCATGTCCGGCTATTTTTTATTCGCCTCATGGCGAGCTCTGATCTCGACCATACGCACTCGCTGGGCCAACTTATCCAAGATACCATTGACGTATCTATGGCTGTCGGTGGCGCCAAATACTTTCGCCAAATCAACGCTCTCATTGATTACTACGCGATAAGGTACTTCAATGCGATGCAGCAGCTCGAAACTGCCGATGCGCATGACCGCCCTCTCAATAGGATCAAGGTCATCTAAAGCGCGATCGAGAAAAGGCGCATAGGCCTCATCCAATTCGGCACTTTTGCTGGCGACACCACGGAGGATTTCACTGAATAACGCTACGTCTGTCTGTGACATATCATTATCAACTCTAAATTGCGCCTCTATCTCGTTGATCGGCTGCCCCGCCATTTGCCAAGAATAGATAGCCTGTACGGCAAATTTACGCGCAGAGCGACGCATCTCAGTTTTAGATGCTTTTTTGCTCTTGCCTTTACTCTTGCTTGGATTTGTATCTTGTGTCACTGATTAAGCCTCGAGGTTGCGTAGTACGCTAACCATTTCAATTGCGGATAAAGCGGCTTCTGCCCCTTTATTCCCTGCTTTAGTACCAGAGCGCTCTATAGCTTGCTCGATACTGTTAACTGTTAAAATACCGTTTGCCACCGGGATATTGTAATCCATCGCCACTTGAGCGACACCTTTGGAACTCTCGCCGGAGACGTATTCAAAATGCGGTGTACCACCGCGAATAACCGCACCCAACGCGATGATCGCATCGTCACGCTTCTGCGCTGCTACTTTTTGCACTACCAACGGAATTTCAAATGCACCAGGCACACGTACAACTCGTACGTCAGAGTCTCTGATACCGTGACGCTTTAGCGTATCCAGAGCACCTTCAAGTAAGCTTTCAACCACAAACGCATTAAAACGGCCGACAACGATTGTGTACTTACCGCCACCTGAGACAAAGTCTCCTTCAATAATTTCAACTGACATTTAATAACCCTTATTCGCAAGTAATGTATTCGCTAATTTCCAGATCAAAACCGGAAATAGCATTAAATTTGATTGGAGAACTCATTAATTTCATCTTGCCGACACCCAAATCTCTGAGAATCTGCGAGCCAGTGCCAACGGTAAGATAAGCACCTGATGAACTGTAATTTGCCGGTGCCGGGCGGCAGGTCTGCTTGGCGGTAAGACGTTCCAGTGCCACCGCAAAGTCTTCCCGCTGACCATTGTCCAGCAGCAGTACTACGCCGTTTTCCTCTGTGGCCACTTTGGCCAGAGCCTTCTCGACGCTCCAGTGCCCGTCACCACCCACACCTACCATATCGCGCAACTCATCACCGCGCATATGCACTCTGACTAAAGTGGGGTCCGCGGCATTGATATCACCTTTAACAAACGCTAAGTGAGTCACATTCTGGATAGAATCTGCGTAGCTGATGCAATTAAAATCGCCGTGGGCCGTATTCACTACAGCCTCACTAGTGCGCTCGATAGTGTGCTCGTTAGTCGTGCGGTAGTGAATCAGATCGGCGATCGTGCCTATTTTCAACTGATGCTTTTGCGCAAACTTTTCCAGATCCGGACGACGGGCCATAGATCCGTCATCATTCATAATTTCTACTATCGCCGACGCCGGAGTCATGCCCGCCAGACGCGCCAGGTCACAGCCCGCTTCAGTGTGCCCGGCCCTGCGCAATACACCACCTGGCTGTGCCATCAGCGGGAAAATGTGTCCGGGTTGCACAATGTCTTCGGCAACCGCATTAGTGCGCACAGCGACGCGGATAGTCTGCGCCCGGTCCGCCGCCGAGATACCGGTAGTGACGCCTTCAGCGGCCTCTATCGATAAGGTAAAATTAGTTTCGAAGGCGGCACCGTTGCTCTGCACCATCAGCGGCAACTGCAACTGTTCACAGCGATCTCTGGTCAGAGTAAGACAGATCAGACCGCGCGCATGGGTTGCCATGAAGTTAATGTCTTCGGCACGCACCATTTCCGCGGCGATCACTAAATCACCTTCGTTCTCGCGGTCTTCGTCATCCATCAAAATAACCATTTTACCTTGACGAATATCTTCAATTATCTCTTCTGGGCTATTTAGCTCCATGACGCTCTACTCAGTTATGACTATCTTGAAAAAAATAGTGGATATTTTATTTTAAAAAACCAAACTCGGCCAACTTGGCCAGGTTTAAACCTGAAGATTGATCACTTGAGGCGGTAGCCTCTCTGGTGCCTGCGGTCAATAAGCGCTCCATATATCTGGCGATTATATCCACTTCCAAATGTACTTTTGTGCCCACTTGATAATCGACCATCAAGGTCTGCGCGGCGGTATGTGGCACTATGTTTAGACTAAAAACATCTCCAGCCACCGAGTTTACCGTTAAGCTGACACCATCGACGGTAATCGACCCTTTAGTGGCGATATAGTGGGCAATGCTGCCGGCTGCGCGAACGGTGTATTTAATCGAGCGTGCGTCTTGGCTTTTCGCAACGATTTCACCTATGGCATCTACATGCCCTGTGACTATGTGACCGCCCATGCGGGTGCTCGGCAGTAATGCTTTTTCCAGATTGACTCTTTCACCAATTTGTAAAGACTCAAAACGGGTATGAATTATAGTCTCTCTGGAGACATCTGCCCAGAAGCCATCTCCGGGTAGGTTGATAACGGTCAAACAGACGCCGTTAGTGGCAATGCTGTCGCCTATCGCCACATCTGCTAAATCCAACTCCCCAGTACGGATATACAACTGCATGTCACCCTGCTGCATTTGCACTGCTGCTATCTGACCAACAGCTTCGATAATACCTGTAAACATTTAGCTCTTTTCCGCCCGTTGCAGTTGCTGTTTTTTTACTTTTTGATAAGACAAGCGGATATCGTCACCGATAAACCTTTGCTCTGTCAGTTCGAGCCGCTGCTGTTGATTCATTTTATCCATCTCTAGTGCCAATAAGGGCCTGGCAGACGAACCCAAAATAGTCGGCGCCATATATACAATCAGCTGATCAAACAAGCCACTACTGACAAAGTTCCCCGCCAGGGTAGCTCCCGCTTCTACTAATACAGTATTGCAATGCTCCTGCACTGCTAAATAGTTAAGCAATGCTCGCAAATCAACTTGGCCGTTAGCTGCAGGCAGTGATATCACATCTCCACTGCCTTGCGCCGGCAGCGGCACAGCGATCACTCTTAGAGTGCGACCGCTCTGGCGCAATATTTTAGCATCCATCGACAAGCGATTTTGCGAGTCTACCACTACTCTCAATGGCTGTTGTTGGGCGATCAATGCCAGATCGTAATCAGTCGCTGCCAAACCCAGTTCCTCAGGCCTGACTGTCAGCGAAGAATCATCCTGTTCGATAGAGCCAATGCCGGTGATGATCGCGCAACTTCTGGCCCGTAACCGCTGCACGTCAGACCTAGCTGGGGATCCGGTAATCCACTGTGACTCACCGCTTTGCATACCAGTACGACCATCCAGGCTCATCGCCAATTTTATATTAACCCAGGGCATTTTAACCGCCATACGCTGGCAAAACCCCAAGTTTAGCGCCTGCGCCTGCTCAGCCAACAATCCCACTGAAACTTCTATTCCGGCCTCTCGCAGCAGTTTGAAACCTGCGCCCGCCACTAGTGGGTTGGGGTCGCCCATAGCGCAGACAACCCGGCCAATTCCAGCGGCGATAAGCGCCTTGGCGCAAGATCCGGTTCGCCCCTGATGGCTGCATGGCTCTAATGTCACATACACAGTTGCACCGCAGAGCAGTTGGGCTGCGCGCTCGGCTGTGTAGTTCTGCTCTAGGTTTACCAGGGCGTTAACTTCGGCGTGGCCAAGACCGGCCCGCATGTGAAATCCGCTGGCCAACTGTTTCCCGTCTTTAACGATCACACAACCGACATTTGGATTGGGTCGGGTGGTGTATTTTCCACGTTCAGCCTGCTGTATCGCCAGCGCCATATATCGGCTATC
Organism: Oceanospirillaceae bacterium; assembly: GCA_013215505.1. GTDB lineage: Bacteria > Pseudomonadota > Gammaproteobacteria > Pseudomonadales > Balneatricaceae > Rs1. Next base: position 176,685 of record JABSQZ010000009.1, on the reverse strand, counting down.
TACTGCGTTGAATTTATCCATACTAATCTGAATAGCTGTCACTTTCTGGATGAGCGGTTAGCTTATCGATTTCGGCCTTAAACTCACTGATATCTTCAAAGCTTCGATACACTGAAGCAAATCTGACAAAAGCAACTTGATCTAATTTACGCAATTCTGACATCACCCCTTCACCCAACAGCCTAGCCGGTACCTCGCGGTCTCCGGAAGAGCGGATCTGTTGTTTTATGCGATTCACAAGTGCCTCGATTTCCTCTACGCCCACAGGTCTTTTTTCCAGTGCTCGTTGGATGCCAGCGCGTAGTTTTTGCTCATCGAAAGGTTGGGTGGAGCCATCAGATTTAAGTAACCGGGGCATTAATAGCTCGGCTGTTTCATAGGTAGTATAACGTTCATGACAAGAGGTACATTCGCGACGACGACGAACTTGTTGCCCTTCAGCGACCAATCGAGAATCGACAACTTTAGTGTCTACTGCGGTGCAATAGGGACAATGCATTATGATATCCTGTCAAAAAGAGCGTATTGTTATATATTTCAGCTAGATAGAGTATATTTATAAAATCAATACTGCGGCCCTATTAATAATAGGCCAATACAGCGCGACATTGTACCTCAGTTAGATCTAAGAGGGTAGAAATTCCACCACTGCCCGCGGCAGGCGAAGCCACTAAGAAATAGCGGTGACTAGAGCACTTACCAGAGATAAAAAAACCCGCTGTTGCGGGTTTTTAATTTTCTCATCAGTGCGCAGTAAAGTTAAGCTTTAGCGCTATTATTTATTAGCAACTGGGGTTCCCGCTAGGTTATCTTCGAACTTCTTAATTTCACCCGATTCAATTTTAGCCATGAACAAGTTTAGCTCACGCTTAACCACAGGCATCAAGAAATACAGACCGATAATATTGAAGATAGACATCGCGAAGATCGCCGCGTCGGAGAAGTCGATAACCGCACCAAACTGAATAGTTGCGCCAACCACAACGAAGAAGCAGAACAACAGCTTGAAGAACAACTCAGCACGGCTGCTCTCACCAAACAGGTAAGTCCAAGCTTTTAATCCATAGTACGACCAGGAGATCATAGTAGAAAAAGCGAACAAAATAACGGCTAATGCTAACAGGTACTTGAAGATATCAGCTGTTTCAGTGAATGAAGCCGCTGTTAGAGTAACACCTGTTAAGCCTATACCCTGACCGTATGGAGCGGTGTTTAACCCGGCAATAGTGATAACTAATGCAGTCATAGTACAGATAATAACAGTATCAATGAATGGCTCTAACAGAGAAACCAGACCTTCAGTCACTGGCTCTTTAGTCTTAACCGCTGAGTGAGCAATAGCGGCAGAACCTATACCGGCCTCGTTAGAGAAAGTCGCTCGCTTCAAGCCCTGAATCAAGGCACCGATAAAGCCCCCGACAACGCCAGCACCTGTAAAGGCACCTTCGAATATAGCAGCAACGGCGGCGCCGACCTGATCGATGTTTGCACCAATGACGATAACGGCCATACCCACGTAGAGCACAGCCATCCAAGGTACAACTTTTTCAGTCACCGCAGCAATGGAGGGCATACCGCCAACAATAACCGCGAAGACTAAGCCTGCCAGTACCAAACCGGTAAAGATGCCGTATTCAGCAGGCACATCAAATGCATAAGTTAACATAGCGTGCGCCTGGTTGGCCTGAAACATATTGCCGCCACCAAAGGAGCCCAGGATGCACATTAGTGCAAAACCTATTGCTAACACTTTACCTAAACCGGCAAAACCCAATTCCGCCAGGCCGTCACGCAGATAATACATTGGACCACCTGATACAGCGCCCGATGGCAAGATAGTGCGGTATTTAACACCTAAGGTACACTCACAAAATTTAGAGGCCATCCCCAGAAGGCCACACAAGATCATCCAAAAAGTTGCACCTGGTCCGCCTATGGCGAGCGCCGCGCCAACACCGGCGATATTACCTAGACCTACAGTGCCGGATAGCGCAGTAGTCAGAGCCTGAAAATGAGAGACTTCGCCCTCTTGCTTTTCTTTTGGGTCTGAGTATTTACCACGAACGATATCTACAGCCAGTCTGGAGCGTCTGAACTGGATAAAGCCGAAGTAGAAAGTGAATATGATTGCAGCCACTAACAGCCAAGCTACGATTAATGGGAATGCTGCATCGCCAACCGGCACACTGTAAAACACACCACTGACAAAGCCGCCAGTGTATTCATTAAAGAAGCCGTCAACAGATTTACTAAAGGCTGCGACGCCACTAGCAAAAGCGCTAGTTTGTGTCTCAGCAAAAACGCTGCTGGTAAATGCCATCATTATGCTGGCAATTAATAATTTTATTTTTTTCATGATTTTTTCCAAAGGTTTTTGACCTGCTCAAATCAGGCCTGCAAAAATGCGCTGGCATGATAATTTCACAAAACTGTAATGTCTAGAATTTATTATCAACGATGAGGAATATGCGTGATTTAGTTATTAAAACTGATATTTTTAGAATAAAACACTAAGGAGTTATTGCACCTGCATTAGCAATTGCAAAGCTATAGCCAGCCTTACCAGTCAATTGCTCAATCGATTTATCTACCCTGGCGACACTAACTATGTCAAATGTGGAAAAACTGACAAAAAAAAGCGCTCATCAGAGCGCTTTTTTAATCAACTAGAAACTTACTTATAAACAGGCAAGCGGCTACAAATTTCGATCACTTGCTGTTTAACACGTTCAATCACAGCATCGTTGCCCATGTTATCTAATACGTCACAGACCCAGTGAGTCAACTGTGCAACATCTTGCTCTTTAAAACCGCGACGGGTAATAGCCGGAGAACCAATACGCAAACCAGAAGTTACAAAAGGAGAGCGCGGATCATTGGGAACGGAGTTCTTGTTAACGGTGATATTAGCGCGACCCAGAGCGGCGTCAGCATCTTTACCTGAATAGTCTTTACCGATCAGATCGACCAGGAATAAATGGTTTTCGGTGCCACCGGAAACGATATTAATGCCGCGCTCGATAAACACTTCCGCCATTTTCTTAGCATTTACGACTACTTGCTTTTGGTAGTCAGTGTAGCTAGGTTCCATCGCCTCTTTAAAGCATACTGCTTTAGCGGCAATCACGTGCATTAACGGGCCGCCCTGCGACTCTGGAAATACCGCGAAGTTAAGCTTTTTAACTAAATCTTCATCGGCGTTGTTGGACAAGATCAAACCACCGCGTGGCCCACCCAAGGTTTTGTGAGTGGTTGTAGTCACTACGTCAGCAAATTCTACCGGGCTCGGGTAAACACCCGCCGCCACTAGACCGGCCACGTGCGCCATGTCGACAAAAAGGTAGGCACCCACTTTATCGGCAATTTCTCTGAAACGCTTCCAGTCGACAATTTGTGAGTAAGCGGAGAAACCCGCCACAATCATTTTTGGCTTGTGCTCTACGGCTAAACGCTCAACATCGTCGTAGTCTATTTCGCCAGTTTCAGGATGCAGGCCATACTGGATAGCATTGTAAATGCGTCCGGAGAAAGACACTTTAGCACCGTGAGTTAAGTGACCACCGTGTGCCAGACTCATGCCCAATACAGTATCACCCGGCTTACACAGCGCCATGTATACAGCCGCGTTGGCCTGTGAACCAGAGTGCGGTTGTACGTTGGCATAGCTAGTACCAAATAATTGATTGGCGCGATCGATCGCCAACTGCTCAACAATATCTACGTATTCACAGCCTCCGTAGTAACGCTTGCCCGGGTAACCCTCAGCATATTTATTGGTTAAGCCAGAACCTTGTGCCTGCATTACTCTAGGACTAGTGTAGTTTTCAGATGCAATCAGCTCAATATGTTCCTCTTGACGTTGTTCTTCAGAACACATTGCTGCCCATAAATCTTTATCATAATCTTCAATTGACATATCTTTGCTAAACATAGCGATCCCCTAGTGAATCTGCACTGCGCTCAGTGCTTAATATTAAGAGTAAAACAAACTTAAATTTGACAGCTATTAAGCCGAGCAATATTCAGGCTGCATATTATACCCAGTAGATGACGTGACTTAACACTAATCTCGACAGAATAAGTCGCTTTTTGACACTTTTCAAAGGCTTGTTACACTGGTGCTGTTATAAGTCAGATAAAAGGTTAATTAAGACTATTCAAGTCGTACGACTAAACAGCTATTTAGAATATTAGTCGCTACGTCGATAAGGCTACTTTAGGCTATTGGCAGAGAAACACTTGACGAAAAGATATATCCACTTGACTATTTACGCTAAAATGGCCGCCAGTATTTAATCTCAGTGGTTTATTGCATTGCGCAGACCACTTGGGAACATGCGAACAAGCCAAACTGCTCGGTGCAAACTGGCCAATCTGTTCACATGCCCCTCTATTACAGGAAAAAAGATGAAAGTTATTCGCTGGCTGTTGGGCCGCATTATTCTCACCATTGATTTTTTAACCACTCCAAAGGGCTTATCCAGGAGCAGTGATGAGCAGCATCAAATCAATGGCGAAACTTCTAAGCTATCTCTATACCAATTTCTGGCCTGCCCTTTTTGCGTCAAAGTTCGCCGCTCTATGAAACGCTTATCACTGGACATTGAAACCCGTGACGCCAAGAAAAACTTACAGTTCCGCTCTGAACTTGAAGAGCACGGTGGACGTATTAAAACTCCCTGCCTGCGCATTGAAGAGCAGGACGGCAGCATCACCTGGATGTACGAGTCCAAAGACATTATTAATTATTTAGAACAGCGTTTTAGCCCTCAGGCTTAAACCTAACTAACAACTTTAGGCTGAAAAAAAATGGCTCAATACGTATACAGCATGAATCGAGTGGGCAAAATTGTGCCACCGAAGCGGCAGATTCTAAAAGACATCTCACTGTCGTTTTTCCCCGGCGCCAAAATCGGCGTATTGGGCCTTAACGGCTCTGGTAAATCTACCTTATTGCGCATCATGGCAGGGTTAGATACTGATATTATCGGCGAAGCTCAACCTATGCCCGGCATCAAAGTTGGCTATCTACCACAAGAGCCGCAGCTGGATGAAACCAAGACAGTCAAAGAAATCATTGAAGAGTCGGTAGCCGATGTTAAAGAGGCGCTGGCTGGCCTGGATGCTGTGTATGCTGCCTACGCGGAGCCCGATGCGGATTTTGATGAACTGGCCAAAAAGCAGGCGCGGTTCGAGAATTTAATTGAAGCTAAAGATGGCCACAATTTGCAGATCATGCTGGAGCGCGCCGCCGATGCGATGCGCCTGCCACCCTGGGACGCCGAAGTTAAGCATTTGTCAGGGGGTGAGCGACGCCGGGTTGCGCTGTGCCGGCTACTGCTGGAAAAGCCCGACATGCTGCTTTTGGATGAACCTACCAACCACTTGGACGCAGAGTCTGTCGCCTGGATTGAACGCTTCCTGAAAGAGTACCCAGGTACCGTAGTGGCTATCACTCACGATAGATACTTCCTGGATAACGCCGCTGGCTGGATACTGGAACTCGACCGTGGCCAGGGCATTCCCTACGAGGGTAACTACTCTTCATGGCTAGAGCAAAAAGACCAGCGCCTGGCCCAGGAAGCTAAGTCAGAAGCCGCACACAACAAGGCGGTTGCCTCTGAGCTAGAGTGGGTCAAACAGGGCCAGAAAGGTCGTCAGGCTAAATCCAAGGCACGTTTGCGTCAATTCGCCGAAATGAGCTCTAAAGAGTTCCAAAAACGCAACGAAACTCAAGACCTGTATATCCCACCGGGGCCTCGTCTGGGTACTCAAGTGATAGAGATCCGTAACGCCAGCAAGTCTTTCGGCGACAAGCTGCTGTTTGAAGATCTTAATATCACTATCCCACAGGGCGCTATCGTTGGCATTATCGGTGGTAACGGCGCCGGTAAATCTACCTTATTTAAAATGATCATCGGCGAAGAAAAACTCGACGGCGGCGAGATCATTTTAGGCGATTCAGTACAGCTGTCTTACGTCGATCAGAGTCGCAACCTAAACGATGAAAAAACTGTTTGGGAAGAGCTGTCTGACGGCCAGGATGTGATTACTATAGGTAACTATACCACTCCTTCGCGCGCCTACTGTGGTCGCTTCAACTTTAAGGGCTCTGATCAGCAAAAACGTGTTGGCGACTTGTCCGGTGGTGAGCGCAACCGTTTACATTTAGCCAAGCTGATCAAAAGTGGCGGCAATGTACTGTTACTCGATGAGCCCACCAACGATTTAGACATAGAGACATTACGCGCGCTGGAAGAGGCATTATTGGCCTTCCCTGGCTGTGCGGTGGTTATCTCACACGATCGCTGGTTCCTGGATAGAATTTGCACCCACATGATTGCCTATGAAGGCGAATCCAAAGTTAACTTCTTCGAGGGTAACTACACTGAATACGCGGAAGACTATAAGAAGCGTCATGGCAAAGATCACCAGCCTAAGCGAATCAAGTACAAGCGAATAGGTTAACTACAGCCATGCAGCAGCGCTCAGCAAAGAGCGCTGCTATCTCTCAGAACTCTTCTCACTACTCCCACTCGCAGCACCATCACCGCAATTTTCATTGTCAAATGATTTGAGCGTTTAGTATTTTCTGTATTGCCAGCACAGCTTTAGTGCAAAAATTAAAATTAGTGATATAGTCAATACAAGGCTAAATTTAATCTGAACTTATGGACAAGTTAATACAGGATTATTTTTTAAAGGAGTTTATTTTGATTGCTAAAGACCAAGAGCGTCGCCATTATTCTAGAATTGAATTTGACGGGCGCTGCACTATAGATTTTAACCGAGTTACCTACCAGGCCGAGCTGGTTGATATCTGCTTAACCGGCGCTTTAATTCAAGCATCGGCGGCTATCGGCATCAGCCAAGGGCAAAACGCCAGCATTTCAATAGAACTATTAGGTGTTGATACCAAAATAGATATACTGGCTGTACTGGTTAAGCGCGAGCAAGACTTGCTGCACTTCCAACTCGAAAATATAGACTTAGAAAGCACCGGACACTTGCGGCGGCTACTGGAGCTAAATTTGGGGGATGCCAAGTTAATCGAAAGAGAACTGCACCAATTGGCGCAGGGTTCAGTTAAATCATAACCTGCAGCCGCCGCTAGCAGTGCTTAAAGAGACTGCAATTAAATAGCATCCAGTGCATCGGTTAGCTTTTGCACCCCGATAATTTGCATACCGGGAACGCCCCCTTTAGGCACATTTCCCCTGGGTACTATCGCGCGCTTAAAACCGTGTTTGACCGCTTCTCTGATGCGCTCCTGGCCGTTGGGAACAGGTCGTATTTCACCAGACAAACCAACCTCACCTATGACCATTAAATCCTGGTCCAACACTTGGTTTTTAAAACTGGAAACGACTGCCAGTAACAAGGCCAAGTCAGCACTGGTTTCCAGCACTTTTACCCCGCCTACCACATTCACAAATACATCCTGATCACCCATGTGCAAACCACCGTGGCGATGCAGCACCGCCAGTAGCATCGCCAGCCTGTTACTGTCCAGCCCTACCGTTATCCTACGTGGGTTACTCATATGCGATTCATCGACCAGCGCCTGAATCTCCACCAGCAGCGGCCTGGTCCCCTCCCAAACTACCATTACTACACTTCCAGGGCTGGGTTGTTCACCGCGACTGAGGAAAATCGAACTGGGATTTTTAACCTCTTTAAGGCCGGTCTCGAGCATGGCAAACACACCCAGCTCATTCACCGCACCGAAGCGATTTTTGTGGCTGCGCAAAGTGCGGAAACGACTGTCTGCCGAGCCCTCCAACTGCAGCGAGCAATCAATGATGTGCTCCAGTACTTTGGGGCCGGCCAGAGACCCGTCCTTAGTCACGTGACCGACTAAAAACAAGATTGTACCGGTCTGTTTGGCGAAGCGGGTAAGCTCTGCTGCAGATTCTCGTACTTGGGATACCGACCCCGGCGCCGAAGCCACCTCGGACATATGCATTACCTGGATTGAGTCTATCACTATCACTTTTGGCTTCAGCTGTTTAGCGGCCTGACAGATAGCTTCAACACTTGTTTCCGATAGCATATTTAGCTGTTTTGGCTGCAATTTCAGCCGATTGGCACGCATCGCCACTTGCTGCAGCGACTCTTCACCAGTGACATAGAGTGCCGGCACAGCGTCTGCCATAGAAGACATCACTTGCAGCAACAAAGTGCTTTTTCCCGCGCCCGGGTGCCCCCCTATCAAAATCGCTGAGCCAGGCACCAGACCGCCACCTAATACCCTATCTAACTCGGCACTGCCACTGCTTAAACGCGGCATTTCGGACAGATCGACCGCAGCCAGATTAATGACTCTGTCTGTTGTTTTGCCTACATAGCCGTCATATCTAGGCCTAGCTTGCGCCTCTACGGCCCCCAGCCTGAGCTCAGTGACAGTATTCCACTCTTTACAGGCGGAGCACTGTCCCTGCCACTTAGGATAATCTGCACCACAATCACCACAGACATATGCAGTTTTAACTTTTGCCATTATTCCAACCTATTCGCCAATTCTCGGCACGAATATACCATCAATTCGCGGGGAAAATCAGCACGGCGGGAAAAAAAGAAATCAGCTGTGAGGAATGCAGCCTTGAGCTGATATGGCGTGAGTTGGGAGTTGGGAGTTGGGAGTTGGGAGTTGGGAGTTGGGAGTTGGGAGTTGGGAGTTTAATAGCAGACTATAGACGAATTAGTTAGCCCACCTAAATATCCAAGATTCAAGCCAAAAAATACAAACCTACAGGGTTAACCGGGATCAGCGACGAAACTCCCTAATCCCTTGGATTGCCGCCGGAGCTTTGGGGTAAATTACTGAAGCGGAGCATCAGGATGATGCGAAGAGTGAATGCGCCTGCGACCGCATGGATGCGGGAGGTAGAACAATGCATGGAGCAATTATCGAGATGGCGCTGATGTGCGGCCAGTCATTTAACCCAAAGCGGAGGAGCCTGATGTAAAGGGATTTACAAATGCAGTGATCACATGGATGTGAATGAACTGCGGAGGCAATCTTGGGCGTGCTTTTTTGCTTACACTTTTGCAGGAGCAAAAAAGTAACTCGTTGAAAACGAAACACCCCTTAATACTGACAATGTATTAGATATTAAACCTACCCATAAAACCCACCTCTAATAACAAACTTTAAAAGAAAAATCAGTTAAAAGGTGGTTAGTTATTACGGCGACTACAATGAAATATTATTGGTTTGAAAAGACATGCAAAAATGCATACAATCACACTGCACTGCAGGTGGCAACTACATCATTCGAAAAGTGAGGAATGTAGCAAGATCATAACTTGCTCCTGCTACCAGTAATACAAATAGTATTCAGAAAAACTCAGTTAGCTAACGCTGTGCCAGCTTTTGAATCGCATTCTCCAGATGCTCTTCTACAGCTTCCGGGCCATCGATGGTAAAGCTGAGATCTTGCAATAAGCCAGTGCCCATATTATAGACCCAGGCATGCACACATAACCCTTGCCCTATCGCCCAGGCCTTGCGCACTATAGTGGTATTGCAAACATTGTAGGCCTGTTCCAGTGCATTGATTTCACAAAGTAAATCTAATTCTGTAGCCTGATCTTCACAGTCGCCCAAAAGTCGCCAGTGCTTGCGCTTTATATCGCGGATGTGACAGAGCCAGTTATCAATGAAACCGTGTGACACCCCATCAATCGCCGCTTTTACCCCTCCGCAACCGTAGTGACCGACGACCAGGATATGCTTAACCTTCAAGCTGTGCACGGCATACTCAAGCACTGACAGGCAGTTCATATCGGTATGTATCACCAGGTTGGATACGTTGCGATGGACAAATACATCCCCAGGTTTGACATCGATTATCTGGTCTGCCGACACCCTGCTATCGGAACAACCTATCCATAAATACTCCGGGTTCTGCTGGGCTACTTGCTGTGCCAGCATATGTGGATTCTGTTGGGCTACTTTAGCCGCCCAAGCGCGGTTTTTGTCGAATAATTTAGATAATTTTTTCATTCTATGGCCTTGGATAAATCGATCTTATAGAAGGTCGGGCTAATTCCATTTGCCCCCGAATGTTATTTAATGATATTGCGCACTGAACTCATGAACTGCATCGACAAAGACCTTAGCATGCTCTGGATCAGCGAACTGATGAATGCCGTGTCCCAAGTTAAAGATATGGCCTGTTCCGGAACCGTAACTACGCAATAAGTTTTGCACTTCAGATCTGATTCGCTCCGGGGAAGCGTAGAGTACCGAGGGATCCATATTACCCTGCAGTGCCACTTGCTGACCCACTCTGGCTCTGGCATCACCAAGCTCAGTGGTCCAATCCAGACCCAGTGCATCGGCACCGGTGGCAGCCATTTGCTCTAACCATTGACCGCCGTTTTTGGTAAATAAGATAACCGGGACCTTGCGGCCATCCGCCTCGCGAATCAATCCTGCCACTATCTTCTGCATGTATTGCAGCGAAAACTCCCGGTACATTTCGCCACTTAATACACCACCCCAAGTATCAAATATCTGCACCGCCTGAGCGCCTGCCAATATTTGCTGATTAAGGTAATCAATCACCGAAACAGCCAGTTTGTCTAACAGCTGGTGCATGACTTCAGGGCTGGCGTACATCATTTTTTTCACGTGCCGAAAATCTTTAGATGATCCGCCCTCCACCATGTAAGTCGCCAAGGTCCAGGGGCTACCTGAAAAGCCAATCAGGGGTACACGACCTGAAAGGGCACTGCGGATTTCTGTTACTGCGTTCATCACATAGTCTAAATCTGTAGCCGCGTTTGGGACGCACAAGGCATCAACATCAGCTGCTGTGCGCAGCACTTTTCTGAATTTCGGCCCTTCGCCCTCGGCGAAATACAAACCTAAATCCATTGCATCCGGAATGGTCAAAATATCAGAAAAAAGGATTGCAGCATCTAAATCAAAACGCTCCAGCGGCTGCAGTGTCACCTCACAGGCCAATTCGCGATTTTTACACAAGCTTAAAAAATCTCCTGCCAGTGCTCTGGTTGCCTTGTACTCAGGAAGATAGCGGCCCGCTTGGCGCATCATCCACACAGGGGTTACATCTACCGGTTCACGTAACAGAGCGCGTAAAAAGCGATCATTTTTTAATTCTGACATTAGTTATTTACCCGAATAATTTAGCAAAATTGTTCCCAGTGAAGTAGTTGGCTAACGATTAACGAGCCACTAATGAGTCCAGGATAATGGCGGTATTCTACCGATTTATTCGTAAAAATGCGCAGTTAATTGTTATCTGTCAGACGATTACTTAAGAACAGGTGAACCAGTTCGACACAGCTTAGGCATGCAATCTACTGTCCATTTTTGGCTTCGCTGTCAGTGGCAACGCCAACTACACAGGTACTGCTGGCAAGATGAATATCGCAGGGAAGATAAATGCTTAGTGATACGCTGCCCAACAGCCAACTAAATATTTTATGCCCTGCAGAAAGCTAGCGGAGTTATTCTGCATTTCGCAGAGTATTTTCATCTGTACAGTACAGCCCAATGGCTGCTCACACAGTCACAACTCAAAGGTAATTACAGCCCGGGGGAGAGATTGGCAGAGGTAGAAATTAGTCGAAAATACCACAGGGCTAACATACTAGCCCTGTCTTAGAAGATAAAAAAGTTGCAGCCGAGACTAGTTTCATCCCCGCTACCAGAGGTCACACCTCCATATAATCCAGAATACCTTCAGCGGCTTTGCGGCCCTCGGCAATAGCCGTGACTACCAAATCTGAGCCGCGCACCATATCGCCGCCGGCGAACACTTTTGGATTGGAAGTCTGGAAAGAAAAATCACCACGCTCCAGCGCGATAACCCGACCATCGTCTTCCAGATTGATACCCATATCACTCATCCAGGGGGCCGGACTGGGCCTAAAGCCAAAGGCGACCAGGATCACATCAGCGGCAATGATCTGCTCTGAATCAGGCACAACTTCAGCGCGCTGCCGACCATTTTCATCGGGCTCGCCCATTTGTGTGCGCACTACTTTCAGGCCAGTGACTTTACCGTTCTCACCCATCACTTCAACCGGTTGGCGGTTAAACTTAAACTGCACTCCCTCTTCCTTGGCGTTGACGACTTCGCTCTTAGAGCCCGGCATATTGGCGCGATCCCGGCGGTAGGCACAGATCACCGACTCGGCGCCCTGGCGAATCGCCGTGCGGTTACAATCCATGGCGGTGTCACCACCCCCTAGCACTATGACCTTTTTTCCCTGTAAATCGATGAAATCAGCGGGAGCTTTTTCGTAACCTAAGTGGTGATTAGCATTGGAGATCAGATAGGGCAGAGCTTCGTGCACCCCCTCTAACTGCTCACCGGGAAAGCCGCCTTTCATATAAGTGTAAGTGCCCATGGCGAGGAATACCGCATCGTACTCTTCAACCAGATCAGCTATCTGTACATCAGTGCCTACGTGGGTATTGAGCCTGAATTCAATACCCATCTTTTCGAACATTTCCCGACGGCGCTGCATCACCGATTTTTCCAATTTAAACTCGGGGATGCCAAAAGTGAGTAGACCACCTATTTGTGGATGACTGTCAAAGACTATCGGAGAGACGCCGTTGCGTATTAACACATCAGCACAGGCGAGACCGGCGGGACCAGCGCCAATCACTGCTACTCTTTTATCAGTTTTGATGACATTGTCCAGGTTTGGCTGCCAGCCCATGGCGATGGCAGTATCGGTAATATACTTTTCTACCGAGCCTATAGTGACGGCACCAAAGCCATCGTTTAAGGTGCAGGCTCCTTCACAGAGCCTATCCTGCGGACAGACCCGGCCACAAACTTCTGGCAGTGAGTTGGTTTGGTGGGACAGTTCTACCGCCTCGATGATATTGCCCTCAGAGACCAGCTTAAGCCAATCCGGTATATGGTTGTGCACCGGACACTTCCATGAGCAATAGGGGTTACCACAATCCAGACAGCGGTGTGATTGCTTAGCGGCACGAGCAGGTTTGAAAGGCTCGTAGATCTCGGCAAAGCGCTCTTTGCGCTGTTCTGCCTCTATTTTAATCGGCCCTTTACGGGACAAATCCAAAAACAGGAAATCATTATTTAGTCGCGTTGACATATTTGTTACCTCTCGGGAGCAGCTGTTATCCAGCTGCTCTCTTTAATTCGCTGATAGCAGAGGCGCGCACGCCTCCAGGCAAAGCCTGATATTACTCAGGCCGCACTCGAATATTGTTGAGCAATTTGGTCAGACTCGCGGCCTTAGGCTTAACTAACCAGAAATGACGTAGGTAATCATCTAAGTTTACATACATATCGTTACCCAACTCACTGCCTGTTTCCTCAGCGAATTCTTTAATCACACTGCGCAAATGGTTTTTGTACTCTTCCATTACTTCAGTGTGTATTCTCTGTATTTCAACGAGTTCATTGTTGTACTTGTCGATAAACGATTTATCGGCATCGTAGACATAGGCGAAACCACCGGTCATACCCGCTCCGAAGTTATAACCTGTAGGTCCTAACACGACCACCAGACCACCGGTCATGTACTCACAGCAGTGATCCCCGGCACCTTCTATCACGGCGTGAACCCCAGAGTTACGCACAGCAAATCTCTCACCGGTTCTGCCGGCGACTAACAATTTACCGCCCGTGGCCCCATACAGACAAGTATTACCGATAATCGCCGTTGAGATCATGTCGGCGTTTCTAAAAGTGCGGATGACTATTTTGCCGCCGGCCATTCCCTTACCGACATAGTCGTTGGCATCGCCTTCCAGGTACATATCCTGCCCACCGGCATTCCAAACGCCAAAGGATTGCCCGGCATGACCGATAAATCTGAAGCTGATCGGTGCATCATCCATTCCCCGGTCGCCGTGGTTACGCGCAATCACTCCCGATGTGCGAGCACCTACCGAGCGATCGCAGTTAGTAATGGCAAATTGCCACTCCCCACCGGATTTAGCTTCTATGGCTGCTGTCGCCACTTCCTGCATCTTGTTGTTTAAGCCGCCTGCATCGTAGGGATCATTGCGCTCAACCTGACAAGTGTGCGGCATATCCGGACTCACCCCACCGTCACTGATAATAGGGCTTAGATCTAAATTCTTCTGCCTGCGGGTATTGCCTTCAATCGCCTCTAGCAGATCGACACGCCCAACCAACTCCTCCAGCGAGCGCACTCCTAAATAGGCCATCCACTGCCTGGTTTCTTCAGCGACAAAGGTGAAGAAATTTTTCACCATTGCGACGGTGCCGTGAAAGAACTCCTCTCGCAACTCTTCGTTTTGCGTGGCAACACCGGTAGCGCAATTATTCAAGTGGCAAATACGCAGGAACTTACACCCCAATGCCACCATCGGCATAGTGCCAAAACCAAAACTTTCCGCGCCGAGTATTGCGCCTTTAATCACATCTAGGCCGGTCTTAAGACCACCATCGGTTTGCAGCCGGATACGGCCGCGCAACTGGTTACCGCGCAGTGACTGATGTGCATCGGACAGACCAAGTTCCCAGGGGGAACCCGCGTGATGAATCGAGGTCATCGGCGACGCCGCCGTTCCGCCGTCGTAGCCAGAAATAGTGATTAAATCTGCGTAGGCTTTAGCGACGCCACAGGCAATAGTGCCCACACCCGGTCTGGAAACCAATTTAACGGAGACTAGCCCCTGCGGGTTGATCTGTTTCAAATCGAAGATCAGCTGTGCCAAATCCTCAATTGAATAGATATCGTGATGCGGTGGCGGAGAGATCAAAGTGACACCAGGTACGGAAAATCTTAACCTGGCAATCAATTTGTTGACTTTAGCACCGGGAAGCTGCCCGCCCTCGCCCGGCTTAGCACCCTGGGCGACTTTGATCTGCATCACGTCTGCATTGATCAAGTACTCGGGCGTAACACCAAAGCGCCCCGAAGCTATCTGCTTGATTTTAGAGCGCCTGATGGTGCCGTGACGCGCCGGATCTTCACCGCCCTCACCTGAGTTGGAACGTCCACCCAACTCATTCATAGCGGTTGCCAGTGCCTCATGAGCTTCAGGTGATAGTGCCCCAAGGGACATAGCCGCAGAGTCAAAGCGTTTAAAAATATTCTCTACCGGTTCCACTTCAGCCAGATCTACCGGCTGTTGAGTATCACTGAGCTTTAACATATCGCGCAGTGTCGCCACTGAGCGGTTGTTCACCAGATCGGCGTACTTTTGATATATTTTACTGTCGCCAGTCTTCACCGCCTGATGGATAGTCGTGACTACATCAGGGTTGTAGGCGTGATATTCACCATCGAACTTGTATTTTAACAAGCCACCTGGACGTATCGGCTTGCGCGCTAACCAGGCTTCTTTAGCCAAGGTTTTTTGATCTATTTCAAAATCTTCGAACCTGGCACCTTGAATGCGACTGCTCACTCCGCTAAAACACAGATCGATGATTTCACTGCTTAGCCCTATCGCCTCGAACAACTGTGCTCCGCGATAGGAGGCAATGGTGGAAATACCCATCTTCGACAAGATTTTCATCAGGCCTTTATTAATGCCTTTGCGGTAGTTTTCTTGACTTGCTAATGGCTCCAGCTGAATCTCTTTGCTGTTACACAAATCCCTCAACACCCGGTAGACCAGGTAAGGGTAAACAGCGGTGGCGCCAAAACCAAACAACACCGCAAACTGATGTGAGTCTCTGACTGTGCCTGTCTCTACCACTATATTGGAGTCGCAGCGCAGACCGGTATTCACCAATCTCTGGTGCACAGCACCGGTTGCCATAGCGGCGGGAATTGGAATACAGCCGGATTGCAGCATCGCATCTGATAAGATAATAATGACTTTGCCGCTGCGCACTGCTGCTTCCGCTTGATCCACAGCGGCGACTAGTGCTTGCTGCAGTGAGAAATGTTGCGGGTCATAGTTCAAATCAACCGTCGCGACACTGAAACCTTGGTATTGATTATCGCGCAGACGGCGAAACTTACTGGCTGATAGCACTGGATTAGTTAAAATAATACGCCGTGCGTGCTCAGGAGTTTCTTCAAACAAATTCAGCTCGGCGCCGATACATGTCTCCAGAGACATCACCACCGCTTCGCGCAGTGGATCTATCGGCGGGTTAGTCACTTGCGCAAACTGCTGTCTGAAATAGTCGTAGATAGAGCGCTCTTTCGTCGACAAAACCGCCATAGGCTTGTCATCACCCATGGAACCTATCGCTTCCATAGCGGTTTCACCAAGCGGGCGAATGATTTGATCGCGTTCCTCGTAAGTGATCTGGAACATTTTCATGTGGGTTTTAACTTCATCGACCGACATCTTACGAAAAGACTGTGATTCTTCGGTAAAGTTAAAGGTCTGCTCAATACGCAGTGCATTATCGCGCAACCACTTTTTGTAGGGCTTTTGCACTTTGAGTTTATTATCGACATCCGCGGTGTGCAAAATCTCACCAGTGGCGGTATCTACGGCTAGTATCTGTCCCGGCCCAACCCGGCCCTGAGCGACGATATCTTCTGGAGCGTAATCAAACACTCCGATTTCTGACGCCGTGCAGATATATCCCTGCTTGGTGATCACCCATCGCGAGGGGCGCAAGCCGTTTCGATCTAGCATACAGACGGCATAGCGACCATCTGTGATGACCATTCCGGCAGGACCGTCCCAGGGTTCCATGTGCATAGAGTTATACTCATAGAAAGCTCTTAAGCTAGTATCCATGGTCTCGACATTCTGCCAGGCCGGTGGAATGATTGTTCGCACAGCACGATATAAGTCCATTCCTCCGGTGAGCAGGAATTCCAGCATATTATCCATAGAGGATGAATCTGAGCCACTGCTGTTAACAATCGGCTGCAGCTCATCCAGGTTTTCAATTAACGGCGTAGCAAATTTTTTCGCCCGCGCCTTGGCCCAACTGCGATTACCTTCAATGGTATTGATCTCGCCATTGTGCGCTAACAGTCTGAAAGGCTGAGCCAGTGGCCAGCGCGGGGCAGTATTAGTAGAAAAACGCTGATGATAAGTACAGACAGCGGTCTTTAATCTCGGGTCGGCTAAATCCTTAAAATAGCTATTGATGTCCACAGGCATCGTTAAGCCTTTATAGGAAATAACTTTGTCGGATAAAGTACAGATATAAAATTCAGAGTCATGCTCTAACGCTATCTCTGTCTTGCGTCTGGCCTTAAACAGATCTACCGCAAATAGCTGATCGTCAAGCTGGTTCGTTTCAACGAAGACCTGCTCAATTTGCGGCTCATGCTCTTTGGCGATAGGACCGAGGCAGGCATCATCGGTAGGCACTACCCGCCATGCCACAACCTGCAAATTTTGCGCGGCTAACTCTCTGTTCATCACCTCACGGGCGATTTTAGCTTTACTTGGATTAGAGGATAGAAACACCATGCCGACGGCGTATTTCTTCCCCAAGTTAATGGCAAACTCCTCTCTGACGACTGCTCGCAGGAAAGTATCTGGCATTTGTAACAACAGGCCACATCCATCACCGGTTTTACCATCGGCGGCAATACCACCGCGATGGGTCATGCAAACTAGTGCTTCTATGGCTTTTTCTAACAGTTCATGACTTGCGCGTCCTTCAAGGTGGGCCATTAACCCAAAACCGCAGTTATCCTTGAATTCATCCGCGCGATAAAGACCTATACTCATAAATCAACTACACTCAATAAGTTCATAAGAATCAACCCCTTATCGCATTATTATTTTATTATAGACCAAACAAGTTCGGTCAAAAGGGGAGGGTCAGTGTACACACCTATGAGGGCTTGAACAATTTGCAAGCAAGTATTTGGCCAACAAACGACAAATTTTAGCGAGATATTTGCCGTTTTTATAAGATTTAACTATAAAAATAATGTTTTACATTACTTTTTTATGGCGCTTTGCACGCTGGAAATGCTCTTAATCCAAGGTTTGAGTTTACGTAACTTTGCTGGAAGCTTTACAATAGCTGACTTAGCTGCGGATCTAGTGGAAAACTGTCCGTAGATAATGACATTCCATGGACGATTTTTTAATTTTGTCTGGTAGTAATACATCTGTTCTGAGCCTGGCATCTTCTGCAAGAAATTGACCACACTGGCCTCGGACCTGGCGCCCAGTAACTGTAATGTGTAGCCACTCGCTGGCCAGCTACTAATCAGATCCTCATTCAACAAGGCACTGGCTTTTGTACCTTTAGCTCTGTTGACGGCTACAGGTTTAGCAGTTGCCTGCCGCACAACCAAATCAGCTTTAGGTTTTCTATCACTGACTAAAATTTCTTCTACCAGGATATTTTTAGCAGCAGTGGATTTAGGCTTTCCAAGCTGGCTGTCGACAGTATTATCTGCACTTGAGCTTTTAACTATGCTGCTTTCAGTGATCAACACACCCGCTTGAATTTTAGATTGCGACAGCGGCGGTCGATTCAATAACTGTGGGTCAATATTCGCTTTCAGCTCCGCTGTTAACTCCAATAACTGCTGGCCAACAGTTTTAACCACAGCCGGTTTGACGACTGACGGTGACAACTTTAGTGTGGTAGTACTGACTTTTGTTGCACCTTTCTCAGCCTGCACAACAGCGGCTTTTATCACTTTAGCTGGAGATTTTTGGCTCACTTCCAGCACTTCTTCCAAGGCTTTATCTTTAACATCTTTTACTATTTCTTCAACAACTTGAAGTTCATCTCCAACACTGCCAAGAACAGCTTTTGTAACGCTTTCAACTTCAAGATCAGACGCTTTATTGTCAGTGTTATCTACCGCTATACTCGGTAAATTCAATGTTCTTTCAACGGTTTCTGGCTGCGCCTCAAGCACTGCTGTCAACTCAGTTAAAACAGGGCTATCCAGCAGATCGACAGCGGTAGAATTGACCGGGACGGACTGGGACAAAGCTGAATCTTTAGCACTCTGTTCAAGCAGAGTCTTCTGAGCTTTTATCCGTACAGAAAGCAGTTCAATTTCGCGATTTAATTCACTGGCAGTGTCAGCCTGGCTAGCGCTCAGATCATTAGCTGAGGCGCTTTCACCGTCCTGGGCAACTATCTCTAAAGTTAACTCCTTAGTATTGCGATTCGCCTGTTGCTCAGTGTCATCTAATAGAGAATCATCTGCAAAATACTGCCAGGAGGAGACGGCGGTAATCGCCGTTATCAGTACAGCGATACCAATAATATGCGGCATCGGCAGCAAAGTACTTTTAGGATTGAGTTTAATCTTGCCGGTTTGGATCATTTGTGAGGTCATCTGAGTAATTCGCCCCGGATAGCCCTCTGAATTCAGATAGATGTCTGACAGTTGTTTAGCACTGAAATCATTGCCCCGTACAAAACGTAATTGAATAAACTCTTCGGCTTCTGTCCGGTTAAAAGGACTGAGGATTTCAGTGTGCAGATTACCGGCAAGATTTTCACTTAATACCAGTTTGGAAGCTTTAGCGACCAACTCTTGCGAGCCGGCAATAATGACCGCAATTTCTCCCTGATTGGCGGCCAGTAAATTAGCCAGGCTCTGGGTCGCTTGCTCTGACAGATGATCGGCGTTATCTATAGACACCAACAGCTTGCGCTGTAAATCTGCCAGTGTTTCTATTTTCTGTTGCAGCAGCGATAGTTTATCTTTAGCCAGATCGTTTGACTGCGGCTTAACTAGCTCATCTAATGCACCATTGAGCATGCCAAGCAACGCATCCAGACTAGTGGTGGCCTTTAAATCCAGCGACAAGATATAAACATCATCTTCTACGACTTGATGATGCAACTGCTCGACGACAGTGCTGACTCCTGAACCACTTGGCCCCGCCAGCACCAAGAAAGTATTAGAAAAGCGTAACAAATGTGCCAGCTTATCGACTAACTGCAATCTCGAGGGCGGCTCAAAATATAGATTATCTGACATCCTTACACTTTTCCCCTAAGGTAATTACTCATAGCTGGGCCAATTGTTTGCCCATAGATAATGTTTCTTCAAGCGCACCGCGATCAAAATCAGCGGTTACTGTCGCTTCCCCCAAGCTCTTTAACAGCACTAATCTGATATTACCATCCAGCACTTTTTTATCGACACTCATCAAGTTCAAAAAATCATCGATTGTCATATCTTCAGGTGCAAAGATAGGCAATTGAGCAGCCAGTAACAGATTTTTCGCTCGCTGTAGCAATAGTTCATCTATCCAGCCAAGACGACAGGACAAATCCACAGCCATCATCATGCCTATCGCGACGGCTTCTCCATGCAACCAAGTACCGTAGCCCTGGTGAGTTTCGATAGCGTGACCAAAGGTATGTCCGAAATTCAACCAGGCCCTGATACCCATCTCCTTCTCGTCTTTCGCGACCACTTCCGCCTTTATCTGGCAGGAGCGAAAAACAGCATAACTCAAAGCCTGTGGATCTTTAGCCATTAAGGCAGAGATATTTTGCTCTAGCCAGGCAAAAAAATCGGCGTCGTATATAAAACCATACTTAATAATTTCAGCGATTCCCGCTGCAACTTGTCGTGCTGGCAAGCTCTGAAAATACGCAATATCGGCAATCACCAGATTAGGCTGATAAAAAGCCCCTATCATATTTTTTCCCAGAGGGTGATTAACCCCCGTTTTGCCACCGACCGATGAGTCAACTTGAGCCAATATAGTAGTGGGGATTTGGATAAAATTGACCCCTCGCTGGTAACAGGCCGCAGCAAAACCTGTCATATCGCCTACCACGCCCCCGCCGAGGGCTATTAATGTAGTGGTTCTATTATGCCTGCAAGTTAACAACTGGTCGAAGATCGAATTTATTTGTTCTAAATTCTTATACTGTTCACCATCTGGCAAAATGATATGGTCAACGCAAAAGCTCTCAAGCTGCGCATCCAGTTGATCCATATACAGTGGTGCTATAGTTTCGTTGCTCACTATCAGCACTTGACGACCTACAATATACTCAGACAAATTAATATCTGGAAGAATATTGCTACCGATAAAAATAGGGTAAGATCTCTCGCCAAGTTCGACGGTTAAAGAATGCACTATAGCTCTCCAGTTATAGATATTCGCCAATCTTTTAGTATTTGTATAAATAAGAGGCGATTATCTAATTTTCTATTCGATGATATGTTTTGTGACGTTTAGACAAGCAGCAATTTTACTAACAAAAGTAGCAGCTTGAACAGCTCTTTAGTAAATCGAGAGGCGATAAAATTAAATATATGCAATTCAGAATACAGCTATTTAAGTTTTGTTCATGCCGACAAGAGCAATACAGCAATTATTGCGTTAGCATGCTTAGAAGTTAACCAGACATCGACAGTTCAATAACACTGTCAGTTGCAATACCGACTGCTATAACATTGCTCAACTGGGTGAAAACTTGCTAGTCACTGCGGCGATTACTGCCGACAAAACAGACAAATCAACTGTTAAAATTTTGTTATTGCTGCAGTTTTTTTAAAATTTCTGCGGCGACAGCCCGCGGGTGTCTCTTATCAGTGAAAATCGTTATGTCACTTATTTGATTATACAGCGGCTCTCGCTGAGACATCAGCGCGGTCAACACTTTGCGAGGGGAGTCGGCTTGTAATAAGGGTCGGTTTTTATCTTTAGCAGTACGCTCTAACTGTTGCTCTACTGTGGTTTTTAAGTAGATAACCATTCCCCGAGAACTTAAGTTGGCTCTATTTACAGCGCTGATCACAGCACCGCCACCTGTGGCTACAATCGCCGGGGTAATTTGGGTTATTTCTTCGATAGTCTGCTCTTCACGTAACCTGAACCCCTGTTCCCCTTCAATATCAAAAATCCAGGGGATGTTGGCACCAGCTCGCTCTTCAATGACTTTATCTATATCGTAGAAAGGTGAATTTAATTCTTTGGAGAGAAGCAGCCCTATAGTGCTTTTACCTGCTCCCATTGGACCTACGAGGAATATTTTCAATATTTACCTTAATTTGCGCTCAGAGTTTTTCTAATTAATTTAGGTGTAATAAATATAAGCAGTTCATTTTTCAACTCTTTCTTCTGTGTTTTGCGAAAGAGCGCACCTATCAATGGTAAATCTCCTAAGAACGGGGTCTTGGAAATTGAATTAGTTGTTTCATTTTTATAGACACCACCAAGCACAATAGTATCACCATCCTTGACAATCACAGAAGTTTCTAAGAAATTTTTATTGATACTGACTTCACCATTGGGGAGCACGGCCCCTATTGAGTCTTGTGTGAGCTTCAGCTCCAGAGATATTTGATCTCCCGGGGTTATCTGCGGAACGACTTCCAGTGATAACACTACATTTTTAAATGCGATAGTGGGAGTACCGTCTTGAACCACCACATAAGGTAACTCTTGCCCCGACTCAATTTTAGCGGGCTTGCCGTTGGTGGTGATGATTTTCGGCTGGGAAATTATCTCCGCTTTACCGGTGGTATGTAATGCCGAAATTTCAGTGCTTAACTGCAGTCCATTGCCACTGATGTAGCCCAACCTGATTGCCGACTGAGCACTTACTCCCAAATCGATTGTAAGAGGAGATGTAATCGCTCCAGTGTCACCCGGTAAGCCGATAGTGCCACTGCCACCGCCACCCACCACATAGCGACCATCGTTATAACCTACTCCCCAGCGCACCCCCAAGTCTTCACTGATATCGTTACTGGCGGTCACCAACTTGGCTTCAATCATAATTTGCGCGACCGCTACATCAAACTTTTCTAAGGTATTAGCTATTACTTCTAATTGCTTAGCCGTCTCTCTAACCATTAATACATTAGTTGCATCATCAGCTAAGACAAAACCGCGCTCGGTAATTAAACTCGCCTCTTCAAGACGCGCTTTCATCTCCGACGATTTTCTATAGTTTATCTGGATAAACTCAGTTTCAATCGGTGACAAATCCTCAATTTGTTTGATGCCCTCCAGCTCTATTCGCTCCCGCTCAGCCAGTTTAGCGGCCGGGGCAATTAGCAACACATTACCGACCAGTCTCTTATCTAGGCCTCGAGTTTTCAGTACTAAGTCAAGGGCCTGGTCCCAAGGTACATTTAACAACCTCAAAGTAATGTTACCTGAGACACTGTCGTCGACCACTAAGTTTTTCTGTGCGACTTCGGCAATGATTTGCAGCACCGAGCGAATACTGACATTCTGAAAGTTAAGGTCTATTTTCTCTCCGGTAAAACGTTGCTTGGCACTTTTTTCCGCCCTGGCAGCACTGGCAGTTGCCCTTTTTTTCGGCCAGATATCAACGATCAACTCCCGCCCGACCTGATAAGATTTAAACTTGTACGGCTTTGCATCTGGCTTGATTAAAATTCCGCTATTCTGCCCCTGGGAGAAGGCATCAATAAACATCACTGGGGTGGAAAAATCTTGTACGTCTAAACGCTTATTTAACTGATCTGACAGCACTGCCCCAGTTAAATTAATCAATACATTGTGCCCCTCTTCGAACACTTCGATGCCCGCCCTATCATTAGACAACTTAATTTTCACCCGACCTATGCCGTTTTCCGCCCTCTCGAAGTCAATGCCCTGTACACGTGTACGCTCCGGTAATGGATCACCGGTAATAGTCGGCATCTTTTTTACCACTGCTACTTCGGCGGGAATTGGAACAGTTGCTGTGGTTTGGGAATTCGCGACACTGTCTTCTCGATCGGCTATGACTTCGTTTTCATCCAACTGAATAAACAGCGCATTACCTTGAGCATAAGTGCTGTAATTAGTTAGTCGGTTTAAATTAGCTACGACCCTGAGCCGGCCCTTCACTTGTACTAGTTCAAGGGAGCGCAATGATTGCTGATTAATGGGAAAAGTTTTTTCACCGGTACCATTCTCGACCCCCCACAAGTCTATCAGCACCCGATCCGGCGATTTAAGTACAAAGGCGGTGGGGATAGGCGGCGGTGCATCAAACTGCATTTTCAATTCTAACTGCCCCGGAGCAACTTGCTTAACAGCAAATTTTAACAGTAAAATATCCGCTGCCAAGGCGTGATTACTGAGCATCATAGCAAGTAATAACATTAAACAAGCTCTGCTACAGCGTCCGAGCATCGCAACCTTTTTTGACAAGATAATAATTGCCCTTAACATATAAATATTCCTATGGATCCTTTGACTCAACGAGTTCGATACTGCGAGGCCGAGTAATCCAGCCCCCCCTACCGTTAGATATTATTTCTAGTAATTTTAATTTCTGGCTATCAACTTTCAGGACTTTGCCATGATCTAAACCCACATAATCACCCACAGCCACTCGGTGAATTTCGCCATTGCTGTCGACAATCAGGGCCCAGATATTACCGGCACTTTTAGCGATAGTACCGACCATGGTCAACTCTTTAACTGCAAAGCTTTCCAGGTAGGCCTTTAAACGCTCATTACTGGGAGCAGCCGCATTGCCCAAGTCAATCTGAGCAGGCAGATCATCACTGCTATCATCGGGGATATATTTTACTAGTTCCAGGAAAGGATTACGCAAGGTCGCCCCCTCATAGACAAAAGCTTCATAGGCCGCAAACTCTGGCAATGGCTTAATCGGCTTGGAATCCCGCCCCTGCACCTGAGCGATATACTGTTGTAAATCTGCAGCATCTTCGACCCAGACACAGCCTGATACAGAACCGCAAAGAATAGCGACAGCCATCAGGTTCTTTATCTTCAGCACTCTAATCATCGTCATTCCGATATGTTTTTGCGGTAATGGATATAGACAGCATTCCCTCGGATGTCGGCGTCAAACTATAATCATGCAAAGTGACAATTCTTTTAATTGCTGCAATGCCACTGACAAAACTGCCCACTTGATGATAGGTCCCCTGTGCCGATATCTGAATCGGCAATTCGATGTAGTATCTCTCCTTGCGCTCAGCCTGCAGCGCAATGCTATTAATCGTCAATCCGGATTCGATACCTATATTGGTGATATCTTCCAATAGCCCAGGCACTTCTTTCTCTGTGGGCAATTGCCGCCTAATCTCTTTAAACTGCTCCTCAACGTCCGCCATCTGTTTGCGTAAACCAGCAAGATTTGCCACTTTATTAGACTCGGTAGCAAATTGTTTTTTTAACTGTTGTTCCCGTCGAATTTCAGTGCTGAGCACCTGTTCTTTATCACTGATATAGTAATGCGCCCCCAGTACTAACACTACGCAAAATACCAGTATGTAACAGATAACCTTAACCCCAGCAGGCCAACTGCCTGAAGCCGAAAAGTCAAGATTGTTAACATCGAAACCTTTGAAGGAGTTTTTAATCTTATCAATCAATTTTGGCCCCCTTAGATAACTGCACATTAAGGTTAAAGCTACGATTCAGCTCTCGGGCTCCTACTGTGGTCAGGTTGGGCTCACCAAACCAGGGCGATCCATTTAAGTTGCGCATCAGTGTCGACACATTCTGGTTTCTGTTAGCCAAACCATCAATGTTTAATACATCACCGCTTCTTCTCAGGGAAGTGTAATGCAACTCATCGGGCAACACTCTCACCAGCTCATCGAAATAACGGACGATCAGCGGCCGATCCCCCTGTAATTTCTTAATTGTCTGCAATCTGGCTAAGCGTTTTTCCTTGAGTTTTTTTAAATTTTCTATCTCTTTAAGCTTAGTTTTCAGCTGGTTAATCTCGGTGGTTAGAAAGGAAGATCTGGCTGCCTGGCGCTGGATTTGCTCGTTGTAGTACTCTCCAGCGGCGAACACTACCGTAGCGGCCAGAATCACTGTGATAAACAGACTGGTAAAGAACGTTTTTTGCAATGCTTCATCACGCTCTTCGCGCCATGATCTTAAATTGATTCTTACCATAACTTACCTATTGGTCAAAAAACCTTAATGCCAAGCCACAAGCTTTCACCAGCACTGGAGCATCTTTATTGAGTCGCTCTCGGTTGATTTTAGGATGGACATCCATATTTAGGAATGGGTTAGTTAGCTCAACGGGAATCCCCACTTCTTCCTCCAATACTTCGACAAGACCTTTGATCGACGAGCAGCCACCGCTTAAATAGATTTTTGACAACTGATTTTGCACATTAGAGGAGTAGTAAAACTGCAGTGCTCTGGATATTTGTTGCGCCACAGTGTCTCTGAAAGGCTCAATCAGCATCGCTTCTATTTCGACGCTAATTTCGTTGAGCCTGAATGATTGCTCAACCTCTTCCACCGACATACCACATTGCACATGAATAGCATTAGTGAGTTCATTACTGCCAAACCCCTGCTCCCGGTTGTATATGATATCACCTTCATGCAACACATTAAGAGTCATAGTAGAGGCACCTACATCGATGGAGGCTATCAGGTCGCCAGTATTTAAGTGGTCTCTGCTGACATAAGTTAACAAGCGCTCTATAGCAAAAGTCTCGACATCTACCACCTCACACTTTAAACCTGCGGAATTCACTGCCTCCTCGCGTTGCATTACATCATTATTGCGACAAGCTACCAGTAAAATACTGTTCAGGTCTGGATTGGTTGGGTGGGTTCCTCTAACTTCAAAATCAATAGCCACTTCATCGAGCGGGTAGGGAATAAACTGGTCGGCCTCAATTTTAATTTGATCTTCTAATTCTGCGTCTGAAAAGGCATTAGACAGGTCTAGCTGTTTAATAATGACAGCAGAGGACGGTACCGCAGTGATGGCATGATTTAGTTTAGAGCCGCAAATTTTCACGCCTTTTTCGATGGCTTCAGCAACTACAGCTAATTCTTGGAGATGTCCGTCGACAATCGCGGATGCAGGCAAGCCCACAATTGCGTATGAGTCTAAAGACAATGTCCGTTTAGAGCGACTGAGGGCAACCAGTTTTACTGCCGATGACCCTATATCTACCCCTAACCAAGTCGATGTTTTTTTATTAAAAAGACCAAACAACTAATCTATCCCTTCGTTACTAGACAATTTAGTCTAAGTGTAGTTTATTTTTATATTAATTAAGCATCTATGCTCAATATTTATTAGGGCTTTCAATAAAATTTGTAAAAACTTCCACAGGCATTAAAACATTAATAGTAGGTTCACTAAAAGCTTTTTATATGCAATCGCTCAACAATCACCCAGCATTGACGCCGATTACCGGCATTTGTAATCTTTTGATAACACGAGACTGTTTGCGCATCTAACTAGCCTGCGAATATTCACTGCCACTCCTCAGTAGCCCTGAGCCAGTATTACCTTTGCTGCAAAGCTTCCGGCTATTAATAAGCAATAGCACATTACCATACAGGCTGACGGAAGTTGGAAGTTGGAAGTTGGAAGTTGGAAGTTGGAAGTTGATAACGGCTAGATCAGAGCTCTCTGTATACCCCTATAAGGATACAGAGAAGTCAGCTGACTTATTAGCATGTTCCCTAAGCAATCTATATAATAGCCCTTTTTAATTTTTGCCATACAGGAACCACATGCGCGCTATAAAATTGCTATTCCAATTTATCCTCTCAATGACGGTATTAGGCATAATTCTAGGCACTGTCAGCATGGTTGGCCTCTATCTGTATTTTTCACCGACACTTCCGGATGTTGAGTCCCTTCGACAAGTGCATTTTCAAACTCCCTTAAAAGTATTTTCCAAAGACCACAAGCTGATTGCTGAATTCGGCGAGAAACGTAGAACCCCAATAAGCTTTCAACATGTTCCAGACAAATTTGTCAAGGCACTCCAAGCGGCGGAAGATTCTCGCTACTTTGAACACCACGGAGTAGACATTAAGGGCCTGGCCCGAGCAGTTGTGCAATTAGCCACTACCGGTAAAAAGCAAGGAGGGGGTTCCACCATCACCATGCAAGTGGCTAAAAACTTTTTCCTGACCCGGGAAAAATCCTTCTCCCGAAAATTCAGCGAAATATTACTGGCGCTCAATATTGAAAACACACTCACTAAAGAAGAAATTTTTGAACTCTACATCAACAAAATTTATCTAGGTCATCGCTCCTATGGTATCCAGGCGGCATCTTTTGTCTATTACGGCAAAGATATCCGCGACATCTCCCTGGCACAACTGGCGATGATTGCAGGATTGCCCAAAGCCCCCTCTGCTTTTAACCCTATAACTAACCCTGATAGGGCGATAGTGCGCCGCAACTGGATTATCGGCAGAATGCTGCTTTTGAACTACATCAGCCAAGTGGAACACGACCAGGCCATCAAACAACCGGTAAGCGCTTCTTATCACACTGCGGATATAGAGCTATACGCCCCTTACGTCGCGGAAATGGTACGTAAAAAATTGTATTCCCAGCATGGGGACAAGCTTTATACCGACGGTTATACGGTAATCACAACGCTCGACAGCAGCATGCAAGTATCCGCCAACAAAGCGGTACAAAATGGTTTACTTGCCTACGTAAAACGTCACGGCTACCGCGGTCCGGAAAAACAGTTGGATATAGTAGAATTAGATCGCCAACAGCGACTCAAATTGCTCAGGGCCGAGACCACCCACGCAGACATCGAGCCGGCGCTGGTGACAGGGATAGAGAAGCAACAAGTTACCGTGCTGCGCAAAAACGGCGAGCCTGTGATCATCCCATGGCGGGGGCTCGCCTGGGCGCAAAAATTTATCAACGTCAATAGCATTGGCCCAAAACCTAAACGGGCTGCGGATATTGTACAGCTCGGTGATTTAGTACGTATCAAACGCGAACTCGACTTAAAAGAGCCGAGCGAAAGCCAGTACTGGAGTCTCAGTCAAATCCCTAAGGTGCAAGGCGCAATGGTAGCGATGAACCCCAACAATGGTGCACTTTTATCATTAGTCGGTGGTTTTAGCTTCACTCACAACAAATTCAATCGAGCCACCCAAGCCATCAGACAACCGGGCTCCAATTTAAAGCCCTTCATCTACGGCGCTGCACTAGAGGCAGGTTATACCGCTGCAACTACCATTAACGATGCACCTATAGTTCTGCAGGGTGACACTTTAGAAGCCAACTGGCGTCCGGAGAACTCGTCTCGAAAATTTTACGGGCCCACCCGACTGCGGGTAGGTCTATATAAATCGCGCAATTTAGTGTCGATACGCTTGCTGCGCGCTATTGGCATCGACAACGCGTTGGACTATTTAGTCAGATTTGGTTTCGACCGAAAAAAACTGCCGCAAAACTTATCATTGTCCCTCGGTGCCGCCGATCTCACGCCAGTAGATCTGATCGCTGGTTACGGCCCTTTCGCCAACGGCGGCTATCGGATCGACACTTTCTTTATTGACAGAATAGAAAACCAAAAAGGCGTCACCATTTTTCAAGCCAAGCCCAGGACAGCGGCCCCTACTACAAGCGATTTAGAGAGTAACGACTACCTGGAAGCTGTGAGGGTGATCGACGCCAGAGACGGCTATGTCATTTACAGCATTCTAAAAGATGTTATCCGCCGCGGTACAGCGACCAGAGCCAAAGTATTACAACGCTCTGATCTGGCGGGTAAAACAGGCACCACCAACCAACAGCGCGACGCCTGGTTCACCGGATTTAACAGCGAAATAGTGGCCACAGCTTGGGTCGGATACGATATTCCGGCGCCATTGGGAAAACGTGAATTTGGGGGCACGGCAGCACTGCCAATCTGGATAGATTTCATGAAAGAAACGCTGGCAGGTCGAGACGAGGCACCGCTTAAACGCCCTGAAGGGCTAGTAGATGTAATCGTCAATGCCAAAACAGGCCTGCGCTCTAAGAAAGCCGAGGGAGCGACTGTCAGCGAAATCATAAAATCTGAAGATGCTCGCAGGCTGGCGGTACAGAGTGCAGAAATAAATGACACAACCACAGATGACCTGTTCAATTAAGGTACTTGCACATAAGCCCCGTGCTGCCTATAAACAGCCATGCGCTGCAGTGGAATAACTCTTAGTCCACTGCATGCTCAGCACACAGCTGAGCGGCTTTCTGGCCAGAGCGCAGCAACCTCCTGGAATGCTGAAAAATCGTTGCAGCGTCTCTATTATTTATCGCCGCCAGCTATACCGGCAGCAACAGACAGACAAAAAAAAGCCCGGCTAACCGGGCTTTTTTAATAAGGCTAATTAACAGTCAGCTAGCGTCTTTAACGGGTAGTTATCCGGCATCGGCAGACGCGCCACACCAGAATCTATCGCCGCTTGTGCAACTGCCAGTGACAACCTGCCCAACAGGCGCTCATCAGTTGGTTTTGGAATAATATATTCAGGACCAAAAGAGAGCGACTCTAAGTTGTATGCACTGAGCACATCCGCCGGTACTTCCTCTTTAGCCAGTGACGCCAAAGCCCGTACTGCGGCCTCTTTCATCTGCTCATTGATCACTGATGCACGAACATCTAAAGCCCCGCGGAAAATAAACGGAAAGCCCAGTACGTTGTTCACTTGGTTAGGGTAGTCTGAACGGCCAGTTGCCATAATTACATCATCGCGAGTGGCGTGCGCTAATTCAGGCTTAATCTCGGGATCTGGGTTGGCACAGGCAAAGATAATCGGCTTAGCGGCCATTTTCGCCAATTGATCAGCAGCCAGCAGGTTCGGGCCCGACAATCCGACAAACACGTCCGCTCCGTCAATGACATCGTCTAAAGTGCGCTTATCCGTTTCAGTGGCAAAAATTGCCTTCTCAGTTGTCAGATCATCGCGACCAGAGTGAATCACTCCCTTGCGATCTAACATATAAATATTCTCTACTTTAGCACCCATATTAATCAACAGCTTCATACAAGCTACTGCTGCAGCACCGGCACCTAAAGTAACGATAATGGCTGTTTCAAGATTTTTCCCTGCGATCTCCAATGCATTGACCATACCTGCGGCAGTGACTATCGCAGTACCGTGTTGATCATCGTGGAAAACCGGAATACTACAGCGCTCAATCAGGGCGCGCTCTATTTCAAAACACTCAGGTGCTTTAATATCTTCTAAGTTGATGCCACCAAAAGTATCGGCAATACGGGCAACAGTATCAATGAATGCCTGCGGGCTCTCTGAATCAACTTCTAAATCAATAGAGTTAATCCCGGCAAATCTTTTGAACAACAGCGACTTGCCTTCCATTACTGGCTTAGATGCCAACGGGCCAAGATTACCTAACCCTAAAACAGCAGTACCGTCAGTGATAACTGCAACTAAGTTACCTTTGCCGGTATAGCGGTAGGCATTTTCAGGATCTTTGGCAATTTCGCGACAGGGCTCGGCAACACCCGGGCTATATGCTAATGACAGATCTCGCGCCGTTTCAGCGGGCTTAGTCAGCTCCATGCAGACTTTACCTGGACGAGGAAACTCATGATATTCAAGGGCAGCTTTATTCAGATCTTCAGACATAGGTGTTGTTCCATTTAAAAAATTAACACGAGCTTGCGATTCTATAGAAAAGCCTGAGGGCAGACAACCTTAGAAACCTCTAGATCTATAGAATAGTCACAAATTAGAGTTAATAGCGTTTTTTCTGCACTCCAGTGAGGTTTGCAGAACTTTACTCGATGGTATCTTCTTGTTTAGTGAAGCTCCAATCGAGCTTTATGTTAAGTGTTTTTAGCAAAAGTCATAAATACTATTTGAGATGCCTGACGTTCCTATCTATGTGTTTTTTACATATATTAGTTAAGTTATTATTGGTGTAATTGTCAATAAAACTCTCTAAATTCCCAATTATCAAATTTTTTATTCAAGCCGGTATCTTTTGCTTCAGACAAAGAGCAATCACCTGGCTGGTACCCATTCGCTGTTTAAGCCTTTAGAAAACCGATCCATTAAAGCACTACACCAACAATTACGGCATGGACTCATACTATGTCTTATTTGTTAACGCCATCAAATCTGACAATAATTTCAAATCGTAAAACAACTTCCTTGACCTAAGTTGAGCATCACACCTTTAAGCCGCCCCAATCTCAAATACCACCGTTAAACCTTTATCTGTTAAATTAGTCACACCTGCACACCAGACTTTGCTCCCCTGATTGATAAATTTTCTATGCAGTGCATCAGGTCTCTTTTGATAATTTAATGATGGTCGGATATGTCCAAATAACAAACTACAGGCGGAAATAGTGAAGCAAACTAAACCGGTCAGTAAATTAAACACATCAACCTGATTAGCCGCTGATTTAAGATGGGGCCATTGATAGCCTTGCTGACTCTAATCAATTTAAGCCAGCTAACTGCTCTATATCATTCATAGACAGTTTATGCGCAGGCTAATAATTTCAAAGAGATGTGCAAATCGACTTAGATAGACAGGATTTTTTGATTGCGGGAGAAAAATAACTTAGAAATGAGACTGGTGGGCATACTGCAGGCATAAAAAAAGCGCTTAACTGCTGACAGTAACAAGCGCTTTTTTCAACGATATGAAGATTACTTGCGAGCAGGAATTGTCGCGAAACGCTTGTTGAAGCGATCGATACGACCACCTGAAGTAGCATCTTTCTGCTTACCGGTATAGAACGGGTGACACTGACTGCATACGTCTACGTGTAAGTCTTTGCACAATGTAGAACGAGTTTGCATGGTATTACCACAAGAACAGTTAACTGCAATCTCTTCGTACTTAGGATGGATATCATTTTTCATGGGAGAAACCTTTCAGGTTCTGCGCCGCCACTTGATCTGCTGCCAAGCACCGCACTAGGGTTAAAATTAGACTCCAATTGAGCCAGGCGCGCATTATACGGAGCTTATCTGTACTAGGCAAGTAAATTCAATATTGATTGACTATCCTGCCCAGGAATTTACTGTCGGCTAATACTCATTTTGCCACGATGGTGATTTTTTCCTGGGCAATGCTATATTGCCCAGGAAAAAAACCATAGAATAGCAGCCTAAATTCTTGTTATTTGGTAGCCAATGGCCTTTTTACGTGTCGCTATTCCCTCTCCTCTGCGCAGACTGTTCGACTATTTAGTCCCAGAAACAGAGCAAGATACTGACTTTATTCCAGGTATCAGACTACTGGTTCCCTTTGGCAACCGGCAGCTTGTGGCTATACTGGTGGAAGTTGCAGAACAGAGTCAGGTTGCAACTAACAAGCTTAAACCTATCTTAAAAATTATCGATAAAACCCCGCCGCAGCCAAAATTCATCTTTGAGCTGGCACTCTGGGCCGCTCAGTATTACCAGCACCCTACCGGTGATGCACTGCTGCAATCACTGCCAATTCATTTACGCAAAGGAGAACCCTGCGAGCGGCTGCATGAATACTTACTGCATGCCAACCCCGACGCGCAAGAGACTTTAAGTGCCAGAGCCAAGCGGCAACAGGCAACATTAGAGTTAATCAAACTGCACCCCGATGGCATCAGCAAAGATGCTTTAAAAGCAGAACTAGGTTCTAACAGCTCAGTCAAAATACTGCTCGAAAAAGGGCTTATATTACAGCGGCACCGCCCACATCTTAGCCGGCAGCATAGCGAGCCATTACGCGAACCCGGTAAAAGCTTAAACCCTGAACAGGCAATCGCCGTTGAACAAATAAATCAGCAGCGGGGCTACCGGACATTTCTGCTGGACGGCATTACCGGTTCCGGCAAAACTGAAGTGTATTTACAAGTCATTGAAAAAGTACTTAAAGAGGGCAAACAGGCATTAGTATTAGTGCCTGAGATAGGTCTTACTCCGCAAACCGTCTCACGCTTTAAGGCGCGTTTTAATGTCTGTGTCGTCTATATGCATTCCAACATGAGTGACAAACAACGCTTCAAAGCTTGGTTACAGGCCCGAGATGGAGATGCACAAATTGTCATTGGCACCAGATCAGCTATTTTCACCCCTCTTGCGCGCCCTGGCATTATCATTATTGACGAGGAACACGACCAATCTTTCAAACAGCAGGAAGGCTATAGATACAGCGCCAGAGACTTAGCAGTAGTTCGCGCTCACGGCGAAAACGTGGCGCTTATTCTAGGGAGCGCCACTCCCTCTCTGGAATCACTGCAAAATGCCAAGCTCAATCGCTACAGCTATCTGACCATTATGCAGCGCGCCGGAAACGCCAAGCCGCCAGTGGTCGAACTGCTTGATATAAAAGGCTGCGAGCTGCAAGCCGGATTATCTGCAGCGCTGATTGAGCAGATACGACAACATTTAGATGACCGCACTCAAGTATTGATTTTCTTAAACCGACGCGGCTTTGCCCCTAGCTTAAGCTGCCACAATTGCGGCTGGATTGCTCCCTGCAGACGTTGCGATGCCAGACTGACACTGCATCAAAAGCCTCCGCACTTGCACTGCCACCACTGCGGCAGCCAAAAACCGGTACCCAGAAATTGCCTTGATTGCGGCTCCACTGAACTAACAGCGCAAGGTACTGGCACAGAGAGGGCGGAACAGACTTTAATCAGCCTATTCCCAAATTTGCCGGTCTGGCGCATAGACAGAGACAGTACTAGTCGCAGAAATGCCATGCAGGAAATTATCGCTGAAATTAACAAAGGCGATCCCGGTATCTTGTTGGGAACACAAATGCTGGCTAAAGGCCACCATTTTGCCAAAGTGTCGCTAGTGGCCATTTTGGATGCCGATAGCGGTTTGTTTAGTACTGACTTTCGCGGCATGGAGCGAACAGCTCAGCTCATCACCCAAGTTTCAGGCCGAGCGGGTAGAGAAAAAATACTCGGCAAAGTAGTGATTCAGACTCATCACCCGGAACACCCACTACTGCAAACGTTAGTACACAGTGGCTACCAAAGCTTTGCTGCAGATGAACTGCGCAACCGCGCCACTTCCGGTCAGCCTCCTTTCAGTCATATTTCAATCATTCGCGCCGAGGCCAGCAACCCCGGCAGAGCTGAAGCTTTTTTGCAGCTAGCCAAACTAACAACTGGCTTTGATAAGATTATCAGTTTCGGCCCCTTTCCCGCACCTATGGAGAAAAAAGCGGGAGTATTTCGTTCTCATTTAGTGATCCAGAGCGGTAAAAGGCCTTTGCTGCAGCAATTTTTAAGTCAATTCTGTCTTCAGTTAGAACACCATCCGCTGGCAAACAAGGTTAGATGGTCTATTGATGTCGACCCCTACGATATGTTTTAGTAATGCGACTGCCAGTGCAACAACGCAGATGTCGTTTTTTTCAGTTAAAAACTTTATATAGCAGCGACAACAAGAGATAATATCGCGCTATTTTCAATTCTAAGAACACATTCAGGCGGATACAACACAACACAATGGCTTCCAGAAAAGATTTTGCGCCAAAGAGGCGCAATACCAATCACGCAACCCGCAAAAAAGCCATGCCTAAGGCCCCAAAGATGGGCAACGACAATACTGCTAGCAAGACTGCCGCAGAGCTACCGGCGCGACGCAGCCCCTGGAAGTGGATCGTCGCCAGCTTTATGGCTATTTCCGCCATCAGTTTTTTACTTATCCAGCTCAGCCAGGTAGACCCTAGAGCGATCCGCGAATCTGGCATTTCCGCCATTATCATGGACAACAGCGACAATTCTACTATAGCAGAACCTAACACTAACCAATCGGTCACAGTTAGCGGCACTGCAGCCAAGCAAATCATCCATTCGAAAACGGCTAAAGCTGCCGTCAGCAAAGTGCCAGTCACGGAAAAATCCACCCTCGCCCAGCAAAAAGAGCCCTACCAATTTTATAAAATACTGGCCACAGAAAACGTTGCCACAGAGAATATCGAAGCGTATAAATCCACGCCAAAAACCGCCAAGTTACAATATAAAACTTTGTTACAAACAGGCTCATTTCGCCAGCAAAAAGATGCTCAGCGGATGAAAGCTATGCTGCTGTTGAACAACTTACCCAACGTCAAAGTAGGCAAGATCACTTCCGACAATGGCACTTGGTACCGGGTCAGAACAGGGCCTTTCATCACTTTTGCGCAACTTAGAGCGGCGGGTGCCAAACTCAACAGACTTAACATCAGCCCCATGCAAGTACAACTGCACTAAGGTGCCATATAGATCGGGTTAAGCGGCAAAGATACTGCGGATAGCGCCCCGGCAACATTGTACAAACAGCGCCCCAATCAATGCTGTCGTTTCGCGGCGAGCACAATCATCTATTGCACAGCTACAAATCCCACTACAGTCTCTTGAATTTATGAAATAAGGAACCATAGTCTATCTATCCAAGTATTTAAGGTAATAAATAGATGACCACTATAGTTTCTGTCCGCCGTGGCGATTGTGTTGCCGTTGGTGGCGACGGCCAAGTTTCCCTTGGCAATACGGTAATGAAAGGCAGCGCCAAAAAAGTAAATGTCCTGGCAAAACATCAAGTCATCACTGGATTTGCCGGATCGACCGCAGACGCCATCACCTTACGCGATCTATTTGAGCAACAGCTGGACAAACATCAAGGCAACATTGTCAATGCCGTCATCCACTTGGCCAGAGAGTGGCGCAGCGATAAAGTATTGCGTCGCCTCGAGGCACTGATGTTGGTCGCCAACAAAGATAAAACCTATTTACTCTCTGGCAGCGGTGATGTTATAGAACCGGAACACGGCGTTATCGCTATTGGCTCAGGGGGTAACTTTGCCCACGCCGCTGCCATGGCACTGGTCAAGAATACTGATCTGGACGCCAAGAGCATCGTCGAGAAAAGTTTGCATATTGCCGCTGACATTTGTGTTTTCACCAACCACAATCAAGTCATTGAAACACTAAATTCCGTTCACAGCACTCAGGAGCAATAGATGTCCGACATGACACCCCGTGAGATCGTTCACGAACTGGACCGCCATATCATTGGTCAGGACGCCGCCAAGAGAGCAGTGGCCATTGCACTGCGCAATCGCTGGCGACGGATGCAGTTAGATGAAGAACTGCGCACTGAAGTCTCACCGAAAAACATTTTGATGATTGGCCCTACCGGTGTCGGTAAAACTGAGATCGCCAGGCGCCTGGCGAAACTGGCCAACGCGCCCTTTATTAAAATTGAGGCAACTAAGTTTACCGAAGTCGGCTATGTTGGTCGCGATGTAGAAACCATCATTCGCGATTTAATTGATATGGCGATCAAGATGGTGCGCGAGCAGGAAACCAAAAAAGTCCAGTTCCGCGCCGAGGACTTAGCCGAAGAGCGCATCTTAGACATATTGCTGACTCCGGCGCGCGACGCCAACTTTAACAATACCGATAGCGAATCAAAAACTTCTAATGCCACCCGGCAGATATTTCGCAAGAAATTACGCGAGGGTGACCTGGATGACAAAGAGATTGAAATAGAACTGTCACAAGCGCCGATCGGCGTTGAGATTATGGCTCCACCGGGAATGGAAGAGATGACCAGTCAGCTGCAAAACATGTTTTCCAGCATGGGCAGCCAAAAGAAAACCAGCCAGCGCCTGACGGTTAAAGAGGCCTACAAAGCGCTGATTGACGAAGAGGCCTCTAAACTGGTTAAAGAGGAAGACATTAAGCAGAAAGCTATTTACGCAGTAGAGCAAAATGGCATCGTCTTTCTCGATGAGATAGATAAAGTCTGCAAACGTGCAGATGCTGGCGGCTCTGGTGGTGATGTGTCACGAGAGGGAGTACAGCGCGATCTGTTACCGCTGATTGAAGGCTGCACTCTGAGCACTAAATACGGCATGATAAAAACCGATCATATTTTATTTATCGCCTCCGGCGCTTTCCACTTGGCCAAACCCTCTGACCTGATCCCTGAATTGCAGGGCAGATTACCCATCAGAGTTGAGCTCAACGCTCTGACCGCCGATGATTTCCGTCGCATCTTATCAGAGCCAAAAGCCTCATTAATAGATCAATACACCGCTCTGCTACAAACTGAAAACGTCAATATCAGCTTCACCGATCAAGGCATAGCACGGATCGCTGAATTGGCCTTCCAGGTCAACGAGCAAACCGAGAACATCGGAGCCAGGAGACTACATACAATGATGGAGCGTTTACTGGAAGAACTGTCTTTTTATGCATCCGACAGATCGGGTGAAAAAGTTGTCGTCGATACTGACTATGTCAATCAGCACTTGGCCGAGCTTAGCCAGGATGAAGATTTGAGTCATTACATTTTATAATACTCTGCCAGACTGAAAGCTGACAAACTCATTGTTTTTCAGCTTTTCGCCTTAAGACTTTAAATATTGCGGATACTCAATATGCACACTACCCCGACGGCGATTAAACTGCACAAGAAGTCCAAGAGCTTAGAGCTGACTTTTGCCGACGGTCAGTTTGAGCTGCGCGCCGAATACCTCAGAGTACACTCTCCCTCTGCAGAAGTTCGCGGCCACGGCATCGGCCAAGAGACTCTGCAAGTTAAGAAAAAATTTGTCGGTATCAGCAATATTGAAATCTGCGGCAACTACGCTTTAAAAATCAGCTTTGATGATGGCCATGATAGCGGCTTGTTCACTTGGGATTATTTACATGAATTATGCCAGAATCACGATCTGTACTGGCAGCGCTATTTGCAAAAGCTTAAAGACGCCGGCCAGAGTCGCGACTCCGGACTGATTGGTCTAGGTTAAACTGCGCTATTGTGTAAGGCAAAGCTGCAAACCCACTCGCCGTTAAAAAGTTAATCTATATTCCACTGAGGTGTTAGTTCATCTCCGGCTGCAACTTTATAGCCTGGCCTGTGACAGCATTCTCAGATCCACTGCCCATCTGCTTGAAACTTTATAACTACCGGCAAAACAGATTCCTATCTACTGCTATCAACGCTACAATTGTCGCAATCTAATACAAGCGAAAAAGACTATGAGCCAAGCAGACAAAGACACTACTGATTTCGGTTATAAAGAAGTACCTAAGAGCGATAAAGTAAAACACGTTGCCGATGTATTTCACTCAGTAGCCGCTAAATATGACGTTATGAACGATCTGATGTCAGCGGGTGTGCACCGAATCTGGAAGAAGCTGACTATTGAACAGAGCGGCGCCCGCGCCGGGATGAAAATTCTCGATATCGCCGGAGGTACCGGTGATTTAACCTTGCGCTTCTCGCGGATTGTCGGTCCCGGCGGCCGTGTCACTCTCGCCGATATTAATGATTCAATGCTCAAGGTAGGTCGCGATAAACTCACCGACAAAGGTGCCATCGCCAATATCAATTTTGTCCAGGCAAACGCCGAGTGCCTGCCATTTCCGGATAATCACTTCGACATAATTACCATTGCCTTTGGCCTGCGCAATGTCACCGATAAAGATGCGGCGTTGCGCTCGATGCAGAGGGTATTAAAGCCAGGTGGCAAACTCATGGTACTGGAGTTTTCCAAAACCGATAACCCAATGCTCTCAACTGTCTACGACTTTTATTCGTTCAACATTTTACCTAAGCTGGGTCAGCTGATAGCCGGGGATGCTGATAGCTATCAGTATTTGGCGGAGTCGATTCGCATGCATCCAGATCAGGAGACCTTAAAGTCAATGATGATAGACGCGGATCTGGTCAATTGTAAATATCAAAATATGACCGGTGGAGTCGTGGCACTGCACACAGGTATTAAGCCTTAGAGGATCCACAACAATGCTGCAAACTGCTGCCATATTGATGCTCGAGAGCACCATAAACAAGCTTCTGCAAACCGATGAAGTAACTTGCCAGGCACTGGGCAGACTCAACGGCTGTGTGTTTGAGTTCAAGATCAGTGACGCCCCGGTGCACTTTTACCTGCTTCCCTACGATGCTGGCATCCAGCTGCAGCAGCAATTTGAAGCTCAGGCAGATGCCAGTTTTAGCGGTACTTTAAGAGATTTTAGCCAGTTGCTACTGGCCGAAGACAAAGCCACAGAGTTGTTTGGCAACGGCGTACTGATATCGGGTGATACCCGACAAGCAGGTAAATTGCAGAGAATAATCAGTGGCGCGCAGATAGACTGGCAGGAATTAACTGCCGCTGTCACCGGTGATTTAATTGCCCGGCAACTGGCTAACTTTTTCAGCGCCGGCAACAGACAACTGCAGATAACCAGCCACTCTGTGCAGCTAAATTTCAGCGAGTACTTGCAGGAGGAAATCCAACTGTTACCTCCCAGGGCAGAAGTGCAAGGTTTTGTCGCAGATATTGACGACCTCAGCCAGGACAGTGAGCGCCTATGTGCCAGGCTTGACTTAATAGAAGCTAAAATAGCGGCCACTAAAAAGGCTTAACCACCACCAAAATCAAGATAGGCACAAAGATAAACAGCGGCAACTCGTTGTACAGTCGATAGTAGCGGCTGGATCTGAGCAATGCCCCCGCCTGCATTTGCCTGACTAAACGACCACAGTTAATGTGATAACCTAGCAGCAACCCGACAAACAGCAGCTTGGCGTGCAGCCAGCCACCACTGAAACCGTACCCCAACCACAACCACAGGCCTAAAAGGACGGTAAAGGCTGCCATAATTGAGATAAAGCGATACAACTTTTCGCCCATAATCTGCAGGCGCCTGACATCTTCACCGGCATTAGAACCCTCCACAAAATGCACAAATATCCGCGGTAGATAAAAAACACCGGCCATCCAACTGGTCATCGCCAGTATATGAAACACTTTAACCCACAACATATAAAGCTCCCTGTACAGTTAATGTCATTATCATTGCGCAGCATCTTAACGTAGCGAAAAATGTGCGTCCATTCATTGATCAGTCTTTGCTTCTTGATCATTGCGCCTAAACCGCGCAAACTAAGCCCCTTTTAAATTTAGCGACGAGAACCGACATGAGCTTATTTTCATCCTTAAAATCTATGTTTAGCACTGACACTACTCCCGCAGCCCCCAGTGTCATGGACAGCGAAGAGTA
Source organism: Oceanospirillaceae bacterium (assembly GCA_013215505.1). GTDB lineage: Bacteria > Pseudomonadota > Gammaproteobacteria > Pseudomonadales > Balneatricaceae > Rs1. Next base: position 136,038 of record JABSQZ010000009.1, on the reverse strand, counting down.
TAAGGGATTTACTATTACTCCCGCGCCAATGCCCGATGGCAGCCAGTTCCGGGTCAATGGCACTATCGAAAAAGAGCAACAGACTCATACCTTTATCCGTGCAGATGTACTGGGGACTAAAGATGAGTGCGCTCAGGAGATGTTGCGCAAATCGAAATTAATGATAGATCAAGTGGGCGACAGCCTGTTTAGATAGACCTGTAACAAAAAAAGAGCGCCAGTGGCGCTCTTTTTTGTTCTGGCCAATAGCGCTTTTTAGTTATGCACGACTTTGCAGCATAGCGACCGCAGGCAGTACTTTGCCTTCGACGAACTCCAGAAAAGCACCACCGCCAGTAGAAATATAAGAAACTTGCGCTTCTATATCGTACTTATCTACCGCGGCTAAGGTATCGCCACCACCGGCAATCGAAAAGCCCTGGTTGCTGGCAATCGCCATGGCAATTGCCTTGGTACCGCCGGCAAATTGCTCAAATTCAAACACTCCTACCGGACCGTTCCAAATGATAGTTTTGGCGTCTTCTAACAGCAGCGCTAGCGCTTTGGCTGATTCGGGGCCGATATCCAGAATCATCTCATCGGCTGCCACATCAGCCACCGCTTTAACTGTCGCAGTGGCAGTCTCAGAAAACTCAGTCGCCACTACAACATCTGTGGGCAATGGTATTTCAGTTTTTGCCATCAACTCTTTAGCCAGTGGAATAAGGTCATGCTCACACAGTGACTTACCCACCGGAAAACCTGCGGCTGCCAGAAAAGTATTGGCGATACCCCCGCCGACTATCAGGCGATCCACCTTACTACTCAGTGCATTTAACACTGCCAACTTAGTCGAGACTTTAGAGCCTCCCACTATAGCGACCATAGGTGATTGGGGTTTATCTAAGGCCTGACCCAGAGCTTGCAGCTCGCCGGCCAGCAGCGGGCCAGCACAGGCAACAGCGGCAAATTTTGCCACACCATGAGTAGAAGCCTGGGCGCGATGCGCAGTGCCAAAGGCATCCATTACATAAACATCACAGAGTGCAGCCATTTTTCTGGCTAAGCTTTCATCATCGCTCTTCTCACCGAGGTTAAAACGCACGTTTTCCAGCAGCACAAGCTCACCGTCGTTTAATTCAATATCAGTATTTAACCAATCTTTAACTAGCGGCACTGGACGCTGCAACAAACCACTTAAATGTACAGCCACTGGTGCCAGTGAATACTGCTCATCGTACACACCTTCAGTCGGACGCCCTAAGTGCGACATCAATATTACTTTAGCACCGCTGTTGAGCGCCATTTCTATGGTCGTCAGACAAGCTCGGATCCGTGCATCAGAGGTGACTTTCCCCGCCTTTACCGGCACGTTGAGATCTTCTCTGATCAATACTCGCTTGCCGGCTAAATCCAGCTCAGACATCTTTAAAAGTCTCATAACAATATCCTAATCATTGATTAATTTTGTAACTATGCAGTGGCATTGCATAGTGCATAACGGTCATTTAGCTTTAAGCCAATGGTCGGCGACATCCAGCATGCGGTTGGCAAACCCCCACTCATTATCAAACCAGCAAACTAATTTTAACAGATGCCCTCTACTCACTCTGGTCTGAGTGGCATCGACAATGCAGGACCTGTCATCGTGATTAAAATCTACCGAGGCATGGGGCTCGTTGGTAAAGCCAACTAAGCCTTGATAGTCAGTTTTAGCGGCCAACTGTAACAAGTCATTGACAGATTCCACTGTGACTTGTTCAGCCAATGTCAAACTGATATCCATCATAGAAACATTGATGGTTGGCACTCGAATATGCAGGCATTGAAACAACCCCGCCAGCTCCGGCAAAATTCTGTCAATGCCTTTAGCTAAACCTGTATCCACCGGAACGATTGAGCTCATTGCCCCGCGTGTTAAGCGCAGATCGTTTTTATGATAGCTGTCGGCGATCGGCTGATCGTTCATAGCCGAGTGGATAGTGGTAGTCACTGCCGCCTGAATATTATAGTGACGATGCAATAGATCCAGTACCGGAATAATACAGTTAGTAGTGCAAGATGCCGCTGAGACGATACTCATCTGCGAATTGAGCTGGTGATGGTTGTAACCATAGACAATAGTGGCATCGACATCGGCCAGCGCCGGGTGAGAAAAAAGTAATTTTTGCGCACCAGCATCTAAATGCTGCTGGGCAACTTCGCGCTGATTGAAAGACCCAGTACATTCAAGCACTAAGTCGATTGCCAATTCTGCCCAGGGCAGTTGACTAGGGGCTTGCACATTCAATACTTGAATCTGATCGCCGTCGATACACAGCTGGCCATCAATTTGTTCCACTGAAAAGGGGAACTTACCGTGAATAGTATCGTAACGGGTGAGATAAGTGACAGTGTCTATATCGGAAAGCTCATTGATCGCCACTACTACTAGTTGGTGTTGTAGTGATCTCTCATAGATAGCCCGTAATACAGACTGGCCAATACGGCCATAACCGTTAATAGCAACGCGATAACTCATACACATTCAACCTAAAACAAGTTTATAAGTTTTGTCGATAAAACACTTAAGCAAAAGCCCCCGGTCAACGTTAATCAACAGGGGGCTGGAATGAGAAGATACGAACAAGTCCGGTACGCCTCTGGCTTACTACGTGCTTATACGCATGTTCATCAGCTTAAAGTAGCGCTGGCGTTTAAAGTAGCGCCTCAGCTTTAGCCACCACATTTTCCACTGTGAAGCCAAAATGCTTAAACAATTGGTCTGCCGGGGCCGACTCGCCGAAGCTGGTCATGCCGACAATTGCACCATTGAGACCCACATATTTATACCAGTAATCCGCCTGTAGCGCTTCCACTGCCACCCGAGCTGACACGGCTGCCGGTAGTACCGACTCGCGATAAGCGGCATCTTGAGCATCAAACAAATCAGTGCTAGGCATAGAAACTACTCTGACACTTTTGCCTTTAGCGCGCATCACCGCTGCAGCTTGTACCGCCAGATCGACTTCAGAGCCGGTGGCAATAAGAATTAACTCTGGAGCGCTGTCGCTGTCCGTTAACACATAACCACCTCTGGCAATATCACTGACCTGGACAGATGTGCGCACCTGATGCGCTAAGTTCTGACGAGAGAAAATCAGCGCCGTAGGTCCGTCTTTGCGTTCAACTGCCAATTTCCAGGCGACTGCAGACTCAACTGCATCGCATGGGCGCCAAGTGCTCATGTTCGGCGTGTGACGCAAGTTGGCCACTTGCTCAATAGGTTGGTGAGTCGGACCATCTTCGCCCAGACCAATAGAGTCATGCGTATATACATGAATAGCCTGGATTTTCATCAGAGCAGCCATTCTCAAGGCGTTTCTGGCGTATTCCATGAAGACTAAGAAAGTCGCGCCGTAGGGAATAAAGCCGCCGTGTAGCGCCAGACCGTTCATGATCGCTGACATACCAAATTCGCGCACACCATAATTGATGTAGTTACCCGAGGCGTCGTTGGAGTCAATAACTTTTGCACCAGACCACTTAGTCAAGTTCGATCCAGCCAGATCCGCCGACCCACCGATAAACTCAGGCAGTGACGGACCGTAACTGTTAAGGGCATTTTGCGAAGCCTTACGCGAGGCGATAGTTTCACCTTTCTCAGACAACTCGGCAATCCAGGCATCGGCGTTAGCAGAGAAATCTGCAGGTAGATCACCGGCCAAGCGACGCAGTAATTCATCCGCTAATTCAGGGAAAGCTTCACGGTAGTTAGCCAACTGCTGGTTCCAGTCGTTTTCTGCTACAGATCCGGCTGCGCTGGCGTTCCAATCGGCATAGATATCCTCGGGAATTTCAAACGGGGCATGTGCCCAGCCAAGGCGTTCACGGGTGAGCGCAATTTCTTCATCACCTAGAGCCGCACCGTGACAGCCAGCAGTACCCTCTTTATTCGGAGAGCCAAAGCCAATCACTGTTTTACAGCAGATAAGAGTGGGCTGAGTAGTATTCGCCTGAGCGGCTTCAATAGCGGCGCGAATTTCATCGGAGTTGTGACCATCGACATCGGCGATGACCTGCCAACCGTAAGCCTGAAAACGCTTTACCGTATCGTCGGTAAACCAGCCTTCCACTTGACCGTCGATAGAGATGCCGTTGTCATCCCAGAAACCGATCAGTTTTCCCAGCCCCAAAGTGCCGGCCAGGGAGCAAACCTCGTGGGAGATACCTTCCATCAGGCAGCCATCGCCCATAAAGGTATATGTGTAGTGATCTACTATGTCGTGCCCTTCACGGTTGAACTGTGCCGCCAGGGTTTTCTCCGCGAGGGCGAAACCCACTGCGTTACTCAGACCTTGGCCCAGTGGACCTGTGGTCGTTTCTACACCGGGGCAGTAACCGTACTCAGGGTGTCCGGCAGTTTTAGCATCCAACTGGCGGAATTGTTTAATGTCTTCTATGGAAACATCATAGCCGCTGAGGTGTAACAAGCTATAGATCAGCATAGAACCATGGCCGTTGGAAAGCACAAAGCGATCGCGGTCATACCAAGATGGGTTGCTAGGATTATGTTTGATGAAATCGTTCCATAAAACCTCGGCAATATCAGCCATACCCATAGGCGCTCCCGGGTGACCTGATTTAGCCTTTTGTACTGCATCCATGCTTAGTGCGCGAATTGCGTTTGCCAGTTCTCTGCGAGCAGACATTCATTAACTCCTGAGGGAAACCCCAATTTTATTAGTCAAAATTTAAGCCGCCAATTTTCTCGCAGATTGCCCTCAGCTTCAACGGCAAATCGCAAATAAACGCCAAAGTGAGTAATATTCATTTTAAAAACGGTATTTTTCATTAAAAAGGACCAGTTATTCCTGTAAATATTTATGCAGAGATATAAAATGTGCGTCATAATTTCTGGTAAGCACACCGCCTAAGTTCAACTGACCCAATTTTTCTGCAGCGCAGATATCATTCATAGGTTTAATAGCATGAGCGAATACAATCTTTTTACTTCAGAATCTGTCTCCGAAGGCCATCCTGATAAAATAGCCGACCAAATTTCCGATGCTGTTCTGGATGCTATTATCGCCAAAGACAAATACGCGCGGGTCGCCTGTGAAACTATGGTCAAGACTGGTGTCGCTATAGTCTCTGGTGAAATCACCACCAATGCCTGGGTCGATCTTGAAGATATTGTGCGCACAGTGATCAACGATATCGGCTACACATCCTCCGATGTGGGTTTTGACGGCAATACTTGCGGTATCATCAACATCATCGGCAAGCAGTCCCCAGACATTGCCCAGGGAGTGGATCGCTCGGCATCTGAACAACAGGGAGCCGGCGACCAGGGCTTAATGTTTGGCTATGCCTCCAACGAAACTGATGTATTGATGCCCGCACCTATCACTTACGCCCACCGTCTGATGCAGCGTCAAGCCGAAGCACGCAAGTCCGGTCTACTGCCCTGGCTGCGCCCGGACGCAAAATCTCAAGTCACTTTCAGATACAAAGATGGAAAGCCCTGCGCAGTAGATGCCGTGGTACTTTCCACCCAACACGACCCAGACATTTCGCACAGCGATTTGCAGGAGGCGGTAATGGAACTGATTGTCAAACATGTATTACCAGAGAGCTGGCTCACTGCTGATACTAAGTTCCATATCAACCCAACTGGGAACTTCGTGATTGGCGGGCCAGTGGGCGATTGTGGCTTAACAGGTCGCAAGATCATCGTCGACACTTACGGTGGCATGGCCAGACATGGCGGTGGCGCATTTTCAGGTAAGGACCCCTCAAAAGTAGATCGCTCGGCCGCTTACGCAGGTCGCTACGTGGCAAAAAACATTGTTGCAGCAGGTCTGGCTGATCGCTGTGAAATTCAAATTTCATACGCCATAGGGGTCGCAGAACCTACTTCTATGTCGATCAACACCTTCGGCACCGGTAAGGTCAGTGACGATAAAATAATCGGACTCATAGGCCAGCACTTTGACCTTCGCCCGCATGCGATCACCCGTATGCTGGATTTGTTGCACCCTATGTACCTCGCTACTGCAGCTTATGGTCACTTTGGTCGCCAGAGCGTGGAGATGACAGTAGGGGATGATACTTTCACCGCCTTTAGCTGGGAGCGCACTGACAAAGTTGACGCCCTCAGAGCCGATGCCGGCTTATAATTTTCCTTCGATTAACTTAAATAATATTTATTGCTCTTTTTATAACCTGAATCAGTGACTGCAATGCGGCGCATACAACTCACCGATTCAGGTAAAGGTTATTTTTATGCGAGTTCCGCGTTTCTATCAAGACTGCCCAATCACCGTCAATACTACCCTTAACTTAGATGACAGCGCCGTGCAGCACGTCGCCCGTGTACTGAGAATGAAAAGTGGTGAGGCTATTCGCTTGTTTAATGGCGACGGCAATGAATACCAGGGACAACTACTAGAAGTGGCAAAACGTTCGGTCAGTGTCAACATCAGTGCCAGCATTAGCCCTGCGCGCAGCAGTCGACTTAAAGTATTTATCGGCCAGTCAATCTCCCGCGGCGAGCGCATGGATTACGCGGTGCAAAAGTCTACTGAGTTGGGCATGACCAGCATGACGCCACTGATCAGCGAGCGCACTGAGGTAAAACTTAAAGCAGATAGATTAAACAAACGCCAACAACACTGGCAACAACTTGCGATCAGCGCGTGTGAGCAATCACTTCGCACTGAACTACCGGTTATTCATACACCTTGCTCTCTGCAGCAGTGGCTGGACAATTGCAGCGCCGATATCAAATTAGTACTGCACCACCACAGCGAAAAAAGCTTAGATGAATATTCCCCTCCCGGCTCAGTAGCGCTGTTGGTCGGCCCCGAGGGCGGTCTCAGTGAAGCTGAAGTTGCCGCTGCTATAGCGGCGGGTTTTCACCCGGTTGCCTTCGGCCCCAGAGTAATGCGCACTGAAACTGCGCCCATCGCTGCGCAAGCTATATTGCAATACCTCTGGGGTGATTTAAATTAACGGCAATGCTACTGCTGCCCCCCGGCGCTTGTTTAAAGCTTTCACTGGCCCCATATAGGTTGCAGCCACACCTACCATCCATATTAAGCGCGACTGAGGATTAAAAATGACATTAAAAATCGGCATTGTCATGGACCCTATTGAAAACATTAACTACAAAAAAGATAGCTCTCTGGCTATGTTGTGGGCAGCTCAAGATAAAGGTTGGGACATTTGGTATATGGAGCAGCAGCACTTATATATCGATAATGGTGTCGCCATGGCACAGATGGCCCCGTTAACTGTCGCCAGGGACCCGCAACAGTGGTATCAACGCGAAGCCTATCAAAACCTGGAACTTGCCAGCCTGGATATTATCCTGATGCGCAAAGACCCGCCGTTTGACAATGAGTTTATGTACAGCACTCACATTCTAGAGATGGCTGAGCGCCAGGGAACTTTAGTAGTGAATCCGCCGCAGAAATTGCGTGACTGTAATGAGAAATTATTTGCCACCCAGTTCCCCCAGTGCTGCCCTGAAGTATTGGTCAGCAGAGACACGGCTCAACTTAAAGCCTTTCACGCTAAACATCGGGATGTAATCTTCAAACCTCTGGATGGTATGGGCGGAACCTCAATTTTTCGGGTACAGAGTGACGGGGTCAATCTCGGAGTAATCTTAGAAACTGTCACTAAGTACAACAGTGAAATGATCATGGCGCAAAAATTCATCCCAGAAATCAGTGACGGGGATAAACGCATCTTGATGATCGATGGTGAACCTGTCGATTACGCTTTAGCACGCATCCCCACTAACGGTGAAACCCGCGGTAATTTAGCGGTAGGTGGGCGCGCCGAGGGCCGCGAATTAACTGAACGCGATCGCTGGATATGCGCGCAGATAGGCCCCACACTCAAAGAGCAGGGGTTATTATTTGTCGGTCTGGATGTGATAGGTGACTACCTGACGGAAATCAATGTGACTAGCCCCACTTGTATTCGCGAACTAAATGATCAATATGGTTTAGATATTGGCGCAGATTTAATTGCTGCGATTGAAAAAAAATGCTTAAGTAACAGGGACTGATCAACCTATAGTGAAGGCGGGACTTAATACCGATACCCATGGATAATATAAACTCCCAAGCCCGCTTCAGCTATAGCGTATTTATCGCCATCGCCATTCACGCACTGGCAATTTTAGCGATTGGTTTTAGCTGGGCTGGCACTAGCGTTAAAGCTGAGAGCATAGAAGTTACACTGGCGCAATATCAGGCGGATAATAGCATTGAAAATGCAGACTATTTTGCCCAGATTGATCAACTTGGCAGCGGCGATGCCAAGCACAAACAACAGCTATCCAGCGAGCGTATCTCAATGCAACAGCTTGGCGACAAGCGAGCACAGCAACAATCGAGTGCTCAGGCAACTGTCAGTGAATCCTTTGAACCCCTGGATGTCGACGTTACCGCGGACCCACAACGGCGCAAGAGCACGGCAAATTTCGATGTTCTGGTTAGCAGCCGGGCGGACCACCAAACTTTCCTTAAGCAGTTCAACCCCTCCGTTGAAGCCATTGCAGAAAACAGCCCCGAAAACACTATTGACCAGCAGATCCAGGCCTTAAAAACACAGATAAACACCCGCCGCCAGGCCATGGCTAAAGCCCCCCGCAAGCGAGTTATCTCCAGCATGTCGACCAAGTCGCACCAAGATGCCGCCTACCTGGAAAACTGGCGTAGGCGCATAGTCACCATTGGCAATATTCACTACCCGAAAGCTGCAGATGAGCAAAAAATATACGGCAGAGTGCGACTGCTAGTGGCCATGCGCGCTGACGGCAATGTTAATTCAATCGAAATTTTGCAATCCTCCGGCAGACAGATACTCGATCATGGCGCGGTTAACATAATTCGACTTGCCGCCCCCTTTCAGCCTTTTTCTGCGCAAATGCGTAAAAGTACCGACATATTGGAGATAATTCGCACGATAGAATTTGAGAAAACCACACTGATATACTAAACCTAGTGTATGGTTTAATATATTTAGCGGCCACTACTGGATAAAACATGGCAATTTTTAGTAGGACGGGATGAACAATCAAAGCAGCAGCTTAAAAAATAACTTTTTAATCTCGATGCCAATGCTGGGTCAACACAAATACCCTAATTCAGTCATCTATATTTGCCATCAGGGCGAATACGGCTCCATGGGGATCATTATTAATCAAGAGTACGACATGGATTTATACACCATGTTGCAACACTTACACATCCACTGCGACTCCAACATCCACCAGCAAACGGTCTATCACGGTGGCGATGTACAAAATGACCGCGGCTTTATTTTGCACCCTTTTAAACAAAGCGATGATTGGCTATCCAGTTACCGTGTCAGTGACAGCTTGAGTTTGACCTCTTCGGTGGATATTTTAGAGGCAATGGCCGTGGGACTTGGGCCCAAGCAATCTCTGGTAGCCCTGGGCTATATAGGCTGGGGGCCAGGGGAGCTGGAGAGTGAAATTATTGATAATCTGTGGTTAAATTGCCCGGTAAATTTAGATATAATCTTCAGCGTAGCTGCTGGCGATAAAATGCAGGCCGCCGCCTCTTCGCTAGGTGTAAGTCTGGAGCGTTTAACCAGCCACAGCGGCAAGGCATAAAACGCGGCATTTTCAGGCGCAGCTACAACAACCTACAGCTGACAGATACTAATATTCCATGACAGATAAATCACAGCAAGTGCTAGGCTTTGACTTTGGCACCAAGCGCATAGGTGTAGCCAGCGGACAGAGTCTCAGTCTATCAACCACCGAATTGACACCCGTCAACGCCAGAGACGGCACCCCGAATTGGCAGCAATTAGATGCATTAATAGAAGAGTGGTGCCCGGATATTTTAGTGGTCGGCATCCCTATTAATATGGATAACAGCATCAGCGAAATGTCGCGCCGCGCCAGACGCTTTGCCAACAAAATTCAAGACCGCTATCAACTCCCCTGTTTTATCATCGATGAGCGCTTGTCCACCGCCGAAGCCAAGGAGATACATTACTCCCGTGGCGGAGGCAGCAATTTCCGCAAAGAATCCGTTGACGGTATCGCCGCCGCGTTGATATTACAAAGTTGGTTTAACAGCGATATCAGAATCCCTAGCCATAGCCGTTTGGAAGATTACTATGCCCTCGAGCAATCATAACGTCGATTTTTTACTATTGCAGATGACCGAATCACTGCGAAAATTACTGACTGATAAAGACATTAGCGACCCTCTGTTTATTGGCATCCGCTCCGGCGGAATCTGGATCGCCGAACAATTGCATCAGAATCTGGACATTAGCGAGCCTCTGGGCACTTTAGATATCTCATTTTATCGGGATGATTTCACCCGTATTGGTCTGGATCCCAAAGTTCAGCCATCAAAGCTGCCCAGCTCAACTCAGGAGCGGCATATCATCTTAGTGGATGACGTGATTAAAACCGGCCGCACCATACGCGCCGCACTCAATGAACTGTTTGACTACGGCCGGCCAGCCTCAGTTACGCTAGTAGCACTGTTAGATTTGGGATGCAGAGAGTTACCGATCAGCGCCGATATTATCGGCAGCAGTTTACGCTTAAAGACTGATCAGCATATTAAATTAATCGGCCCAGAACCCCTGGCACTGGAAATCAGCCAGCGACCGGGCTCGGAGTAAGCAATGATCGAATCCATAGACCATAACAGCTCACAGCTCAACGGTAACGGCCAGTTAAAGCACTTTTTAACCACTGAAGATCTGCCCGCAACGCTGTTGAACGAAATATTAGATACCGCTAACTCATTTCTCGACATGAGTTCTCAGCAAGTTAAAAAAGTACCTCTGCTACGCGGCAAAACAATCGTTAATTTATTTTTTGAGCCCAGTACGCGCACTTCAAGTACCTTTGAACTGGCGGCAAAACGCCTCTCTGCCGATGTACTCAATTTAAACATCAGCAGCTCTTCCACTTCCAAGGGCGAATCTTTAAAAGATACCTTGATGACCTTAGAGGCCATGCACGCAGACATGTTCGTGGTTCGCCATCCGGACAGTGGTGCCGCGCATTTCATTGCCAACCAAGTAACACCAAACATCGCGGTAATCAATGCCGGGGACGGCCGCCACGCCCACCCCACTCAGGCGATGTTAGACATGTTGACGATTAAACGCTGTAAGGGAGACTTTTCCGGTCTGGTAGTGGCTATTGTCGGAGACATTTTGCACTCCAGAGTAGCCCGATCACAAATTCACGCCCTGCGCACATTAGGGGTCGCGGAAATTCGCGTCATAGCACCTAAAACCTTGATACCTAAAGACATCGAATTTATGGGCGTTAAAGTTTACACCGACATGCGGCAGGGCATTAAAGACTGCGATGTGGTCGGTATGCTGCGGCTGCAAAAGGAGCGTATGAACAGTGCGCTGCTGCCCAGTGAGTCAGAATTTTTTAAACTTTATGGTTTAGACACTGAAAAGCTGAAACTGGCCAAACCTGATGCCATCGTCATGCACCCAGGGCCCATCAACCGCGGAGTTGAAATTGAATCAGCGGTCGCCGATGGCCCCCAGTCCACAATTCTACAACAAGTGACCAATGGCATCGCGGTGCGCATGGCGGTGATGTCGATGGCCATTAGCGGTCAATTAAACAATTCAAATTCTCCAGTGCAAAGGTAGTCTCTATGATTAGAATAGCAAATGGCCGCGTAATAGACCCAGCCAACAACCTGGATACTATCACTGACTTATATTTGGATCTGGGTGTAGTCGCTGCTATCGGCACGGCACCGGCTGAGTTTGATGAGGCAACAGCAACCCTTATTGATGCCAGCGGCCAAATTGTCTGCCCGGGACTGATCGACCTCAGTGTGCATTTACGCGAGCCCGGTTACACTCACAAAGCCACCATTGCCAGTGAAACTAAAGCTGCCGCCAGCGCCGGCATCACTACAGTGGTCTGCCCACCCACGAGCAAACCTGTGATCGACAGTACCGCTGTGGCCGAGTTAATTCAAGACCACGCTAAAGCTTGCGGCAAAGCTAAAGTACTGCCTGTAGGCGCTCTCAGCTTAGGGTTAAAAGGGCAGCAATTGGCACCTATGTCTGCTCTGGCTAACTCAGGTTGTATCGCCTTCTCCAACGCCCGGGCTACTATTAGCAACAGCCTGGCGCTACTGCGCTGTTTGGAATATGCAGCTACCCATGATTTTTTAGTCATCTTCAACCCCCAGGACAACAGCTTAGTGGCCAACGGGGTTTTACATGAGGGCAGCACTTCCACCAATATGGGTCTGGCCGGTATCCCCGAAGCTGCGGAAACTATCGAAGTGGCCCGCAGTTTAATATTGATCGAGCAGTCTGGGGTGCGAGCCCACTTTGGCCAACTTAGCTGTGAGCGCTCAATCAGCATGATAGCTCAAGCGCGCAGCAAGGGCCTGCCGGTCACTGCCGATGTCGCCATCCAGCATTTTTTCTTCACCGATGAAAATGCCAAAGGCTTCAATAGTATGTTCCACATGCAGCCTCCGCTGCGCAGCCAATTGGACCGGGCTGGATTACTGAACGCGCTGGTTACTGGTGATATACAGGCAATATGCTCAGACCACCAACCTCATGAAGAAGCGGCCAAACACGCGCCTTTCGCCGCCACAGAAGCGGGTATCTCAGGTCTTGAAACTTTGTTACCGCTAGGTTTACAACTGGTTGAGCAAGGCCTGATCAACTTACCGCAGCTGATTGAAAAGCTAACCTCTGCCCCGGCAAAGATTCTCAATATAGCAGCCGGATCACTGACTGTTGGCGCCGACGCAAGCGTCACTATATTTGATCAGAACCGTAGCTGGCTGGTAGATCAAGATAGCTTGCTCTCCGCTGGAAAAAATACTCCACTGCTTGGCTCACAGCTTAAAGGTCGGGTAACTCACACGTTACTGGCTGGCAACTTGGTCTACAGCTTGTAAAACCCACCGCGCCAACATACAAAAGCCCGGTCAGTGCCGGGCTTATTTGTGCAAAATGCTTTTATTTACGACTTCTAGGGGCGTAGGCAAGTACGTCAGATAACAGTTGTGATTCTTGCATGCCCTTGCTCTCACAGGCATCCAACAGTGCATATACCATATCCGGTGAGCCGCTGGCCAACATTTTTACCGCATTAAAATCGCTAAAATCATGCAGTATTGCCGCCGGTAACAAATCCACCCGACCCGCCCACTCACAAGCTTCTGTTGGATCACTAATCACCGGATGAAAAGTAACATTGGCATGCTGTTCAGCCCACTGTTCCGGCAGTAGGCTCCAATACAGATCACTGGCGACTCTCACCCCCCAGTAAATATGAATTTGGTTGGGAACATTCTGCGCCAGCAAGTGCTCGACTACGCTTTTGACCTGGGAGAAGCCGGTGCTGGCCGCCGCCAGGATAACAGTATTGTCTGTACTTAATTGCTGCGCCTGGATGTAGGCTTCACCTTTGGCTAACTCTATCTCTATTTCAGCTTTGGCTAACAAGTGTTCAATCAGGGCATTAGAGACGTCACTGTTGGGATTATGCCTAATATGCAACTCTAAATGCGCTCCGGCTTCCGGAGCCGATCCAATGGAAAACGAGGCGCTAGTACCGTCAGCTAAAAATAAATCTAAATATTGCCCCGCATAATATTTCACACTTTGGCTGTCAGACTCAGGCATCAACAACTTAACTTGATAGACGTCGTGGTTTAATTTCTCGACACTCTCAATTCTACAATTTAGCTTTTTCACTATAAATCTCCTGAGCATCGCAGCCCGTTTAACTTGTGCTCTGTGCATTTCTCTGGTCTATAAATCCAGGCCAGAGTATTACTTTTTCCGGATGCGTTAACAAGCTGATATCATCTCCGGCACTGGATAAGTTAGCATTGCCGGGACCAGGTTTAATATTCGCCACTTAAGCGGCTGGCATCCTCAGTATGAAACTACTCACTTTAACTATAGACTATAATATTATTTTGCAAGCGCTTGATTATCAATCCCTAAATCTTGCCAAATAGCATCAATATGCGCTTTTACTTGCGTATCCATAACAATCGGCTCTCCCCATTCCCGGGTGGTTTCTCCCGGCCACTTATTGGTCGCATCCAACCCCATCTTTGATCCCAACCCTGACACAGGTGAGGCAAAGTCCAGATAGTCAATCGGAGTATTCTCTATCATCACCGTATCCCGCGACGGATCCATTCGGGTAGTGATCGCCCAGATCACATCTTCCCAATCCCTGGCATTAATATCGTCATCGCAGACAATCACAAATTTAGTGTACATAAACTGCCGTAAGAACGACCAGACACCCATCATAATGCGCTTTGCATGGCCCGGATACTGTTTCTTAATGGTGACCACAGCCATCCGATAGGAACACCCTTCAGGTGGCAGATAAAAATCAACTATTTCCGGAAACTGCTTTTGCAGTATAGGCACAAAGACTTCATTCAGTGCCACGCCTAAAATCGCCGGCTCATCCGGCGGCCTGCCGGTATAAGTACTGTGATAAATAGGATTTTCTCTGTGGGTGATTGTCTCTACAGTAAAGACTGGAAATTGATCTACCTCGTTGTAGTAGCCGGTATGGTCACCAAAAGGACCTTCATCTGCCATCTCATCCGGGTAGATATAACCCTCGAGAATAAATTCAGCGCTGGCGGGCACTTGCAAATCGCTGCCAATACACTTAACTACTTCAGTCTTATCACCGCGTAATAACCCGGCAAAAGCGTACTCTGACAGCGTATCTGGCACTGGAGTAACCGCCCCTAAAATCGTCGCGGGGTCTGCTCCCAGCGCTACAGCGATCGGAAATGGCTCCCCCGGATGAGCTTTTTTCCAATCCTGGAAATCCAGTGCGCCGCCACGATGTGACAGCCAGCGCATAATCAACTTATTTTTACCTATTAACTGCTGTCGATAGATACCTAAATTCTGCCGCTCTTTTTCCGGTCCGCGGGTTATCACTAGCGGCCAGGTCACTAAGGGGCCTGCATCACCCGGCCAACAAGTTTGAATCGGCAAAATGTTTAAGTCGACCTGGTCTCCTTTAATCACAAACTGCTGGCAGGGGGCCTTTTTAACCACTTTCGGTCCCATGTTTAGCACTTGTTTATAAACAGGTAATTTTTGCCAGGCATCACGCATACCCTTGGGCGGCTCAGGTTCCTTGAGCATTGCCAATACTTTTCCCACTTCTCGAAGCGCACTGACTTCCTGCTGGCCCATTCCCAGCGCCACCCGCTCCACTGTACCAAACAAATTAGTTAATACCGGGTAACTGTAGCCCTTGGGGTTTTCAAACAAAAGCGCCGGACCACCCGCCTTCAGTGTTCTGTCACTGATCTCTGTCATCTCTAAGTAGGGGTCTATCTCTTGCTTGACCCTGACCAGTTGACCGCGCTCTTCTAGCAGCGCTATAAAATCACGCAGGTCTTTGTACTTAAATTTTGTCATCAACTGCCTCAAATATCAGCGCGGGTCTGCGGTACTTTTTTACCGCAGCACAGCCAGATTAAATGCAAAAAAAAAGAGTGGACTCACGCCCACCCTTTCAGTGTTTAACTACTTCAGCTGGCGAAAATCAGCGCAGCTCAAGTTTAGATTTATTTACGGCGCATCGACTGGAAGAACTCTTCATTGGTCTTAAAATCTTTTAACTTATCAATGACGAATTCTGTTGCCGCAGTATCTTCCATCGGATCCAGTAATTTACGCAAGATCCACATCCGCTGCAGCTCTTCCTCTGAGGTCAACAGATCTTCACGTCGGGTACCTGAACGGCGAATATTGATTGCCGGATAGACACGCTTTTCAGCGATTTTACGATCTAAATGAATTTCCGAGTTACCTGTACCCTTAAATTCTTCGAAGATAACTTCGTCCATTTTAGAGCCGGTATCTATCAGAGCTGTGGCAATAATAGTCAAGCTGCCACCTTCTTCGATATTACGTGCCGCACCAAAGAAGCGCTTCGGGCGCTCCAGAGCGTGAGCATCGACACCACCGGTCAATACCTTGCCCGATGAAGGGATTACGGTATTGTAGGCTCTGGCCAGACGAGTGATAGAGTCGAGTAAGATAACTACATCTTTTTTGTGCTCAGCCAGGCGTTTAGCCTTTTCGATCACCATTTCTGCAACTTGTACGTGACGGGCAGGTGGCTCATCGAACGTAGAGGCAACCACTTCGCCGCGCACGGTGCGCTGCATTTCTGTGACTTCCTCTGGACGCTCATCAATCAGTAATACGATTAAGTGGCACTCGGGGTTATTACGGCTGATACTGTTGGCCATGTTTTGCAACATCAGCGTCTTACCTGCCTTTGGCGGTGAGACTACTAAGCCGCGCTGACCTTTGCCTATAGGGGCCACCAAATCGATTACGCGGGCCGAGAGATCTTCGGTACTGCCGTTGCCAATTTCCAGCACCAGACGGTCCTGAGCAAACAGCGGTGTTAAGTTCTCAAACAAAATCTTGTTTTTGGCATTGTCCGGTCGATCGTAGTTAATTTCATTAACTTTCAGCAGCGCGAAGTAGCGTTCGCTGTCCTTCGGCGGTCGGATTTTACCAGCGACTGTATCACCAGTGCGCAAGTTAAAACGGCGGATTTGGCTGGGGGAGACATAGATATCATCTGGACCCGCCAAGTAAGAGGCATCGGCAGAACGTAAAAAACCGTAACCATCCTGAAGTATTTCTAGCACACCATCGCCATAAATATCTTCACCGCTTTTTGCATGTTTCTTTAAAATTGCAAAAATAACGTCTTGTTTACGTGAACGGCCTAAATTTTCTAGGCCCATTTCGTTGGCTGTGTCGATTAGTTCGTGAACACTTTTTGTTTTTAATTGGGTAAGATTCATATAATTTGAAGTGATGGCCCTTTAGGGCGAAGATTTAGAATAATTAAATAGTTTAGTAATAACTATGATGGCGTGGAAAATGTTGAATTTTGTTCTAAGTGGAGATTTTGCTCTGCTCTAGGGCAAACCCCAGTGGCAAATTCCAGTTAAATATAGAAGGTTGATCGTTAACTGTCCAGTAAAAAAAAGGTAGAAAGCAATATATTTTGCCTCTACCCAATTTTTTTTATAAGTTTGCGTCAACAAAAGCCGCTAATTGTGACTTGGAGAGCGCACCCACTTTGGTTGCCTCTAAGTTCCCGCCTTTAAATAACATCAGCGTTGGGATGCCGCGGATACCAAATTTTGGTGGTGTTTCACTGTTCTCATCAATATTCAGTTTGCAAACGGTCAAACCTTTACCTGCGTAGTCCTTAGCGATTTCTTCCAGTACCGGAGCAATCATTTTGCAGGGACCACACCACTCGGCCCAATAGTCAACAAGTACTGCACCATCGGCTTGTAATACCTGCTTTTCAAAAGACGCATCGGTAACTGTAATTATATGTTGGCTCATTTACTTTCTCCTAAATACTGACGACTGCAACTAGCTAGACAATCGGCTTATAGCGATTTGCTCTAACAGCCCGAAGTCATAGATAATCTTCATATATAGCTATATGGAGTACAATCCGAAAAATTCAACCTGGAAGCTCTGATTTTGCAGCTATTTGCTTGAAGTGCCTATACAACCTTGAGCAAAATAGCGCGCTATTAAATATCGGGCAGTTGCCAATGAGTGCGATGCACATCTGGCTCACAGTGCGTTGTCAGATCTTGGCATCCGTACCCAGAGGGCATGCCATACAACGATCAGCTGCTTGTTAGGCAGGCTGGGAACGTAAAAGTCATTCCACAGCGTTACCTAACCACCTCTAATCGCTTTATACCCGCAGAGAAGATACTGGTCTTATGCGCATCTTCCCTAGCAGCGCTATGCTGTTATGTTTTGAGCATCTGTTGTTACTTAAGTTCAGGACCAGCAGCAATGATTTTCTCTGACACAGCAGAAAATTTAGTAAAGTTTTTAGTGAACTTTTCTATTAAAGCGGCAGCTTCAGTATCGTAAGCAGCTTTATCCGCCCAAGTGTTTCTCGGCTGTAACAAGCCGCTATCTACCCCTGGAACTTCCAGTGGCACATCTAAGTTAAGGCCGTCCAGATGCACTGTTGGAGCACCCACTAAGGCACCACTTTGGATAGCGGCGATAATGGCTCTGGTCGTAGGTATATCAAAGCGAGAGCCTGTTCCGTAAGATCCACCGGTCCAGCCTGTATTGACTAAATACACTTGCGAGTCAAACTCTTCAACCCGCTTTATTAGTAAATCGGCGTAAACGCTGGCGGCGCGTGGGAAGAAAGGCGCTCCAAAACAAGTAGAGAAAGTAGACTTAATGCCTCCTCCAGAGCCCATTTCTGTGGAGCCAACTAAAGCGGTATAACCGGATAGAAAGTGGTAGGCAGCCGCTTCATGGGACAGTACAGATACCGGTGGTAGCACCCCGGTTAAATCACAGGTAAGGAAAATAATCGCTTTGGGCTCGCCACCCAAATTATTTTCAGTACGTTTTTCTACGTGTTCCAGAGGGTAGGCACAGCGACCATTTTCAGTGCGGCTAGTGTCGTCGTAATCGGCAACTTTACTCTCATCCAGGACCACGTTTTCAACGATAGCGCCAAAGCGAATCGCGTCCCAAATTATTGGCTCATTCTTTTGTGACAAATTGATGGTCTTAGCGTAACAGCCGCCCTCTAAATTGAAGACCACCCCTTTACCCCAACCGTGTTCGTCATCGCCGATCAGGTAGCGGGCCGGATCAGCTGACAAGGTGGTTTTACCGGTTCCGGACAGTCCAAAAAATAAAGTAGTATCACCTGCTTCGCCGACGTTGGCAGAGCAGTGCATAGGCAGCACATCTTTTTCTGGCAGCAGGAAGTTCTGCACGGAGAACATCGCTTTTTTCATTTCTCCGGCATAGCGCATGCCAGCCAGTAATACTTTGCGCTTGGCGAAGTTGAGAATGACGCAGCCATCACTATGGGTGCCATCTCTCTCTGGAACACACTCAAAGTTCGCGGCATTAATGATCTGCCACTCTTCTTTAGCTTTAGGGTTGTACTCTTCTGGAAGGATAAATAAGTTCTGGCCAAACAGATTTTGCCAGGCTGTCTCAGTCGACATTTTTACCGCGAGATAGTGATTAATATCAGATCCAACATGCACAGTAGAGACAAAGTGTTCTCTGGCACCCAGATAGCTCTCCACTCGATCCCACAGGGCATCAAATTTATCGGCATCGAAGCGACGGTTTACACCACCCCAGTCGATAAGATCCGATGTGCTAGGCTCGTCAACGATAAAACGATCGAGTGGAGATCGTCCTGTGCGTGCACCTGTATTTACAACTAATGCGCCTGTGTTAGCCAGCTCGGCCTCTCCTCTGAGAATTGCCTGCTGGACTAATTTGGCACGGCTTAAATTGAAATGTACCGTATCTGTTTTGTTGGTCATTGCTAAATCCTTTGGCTGTTAGCCAAACTCCACCTGTAAGCGAAAAATTAATTTTAGTATTATATTTTTCACGTCTGCGCGTGAATTTATGGCGCGCATTATCACAAATAAACGCATTTTTTTCTATGGGTAATATAGCTAATGTACTATCTGTTGAATTTTATCCGCTATTAGCCGGAACAACCTAAGTTCAACAGACAATTCTAACTTTTATTGTAGACAATTTACTGTCAACTGCGTGCCAATAATGCTGGCACGGTCGATTAATTAAATTGCCTTAGTGTTATAAATTGTGCTGTGAAATTCAGATAACAGTCTCTAATTATTGAACTTGTCCACTCTTTCTAGCTTCTTTGTCCCTGCAAATCGCCTCTACATCTACAGCGTCAAAACTGTAGTTACTATTACAGATCTGACAACCCATATCTATGCTGCCACGCTCCTCAATAATTTCTCGCAGCTCTGCAGCATCCAGCAATGTTAATGCTTTTTCACTGCGCTGCCGAGAGCACTGGCACTTAAACTCTATCTGCTCAGGGGTAAACAGGCGGCACTGTTCTTCGTGAAACAACCGGTAGAGTAACGTTTCGTTATCCAGTGCTAATAACTCAGCCGCTGACAATGTCTGGGTCAGCAGTGCTAAGCGCTGCCAGTCATCAGTGCCACTTTGCATCGCCGGCAGTACCTGCAACATGATGCCGCGCGCTTTTTGCCCATCACAAGCTAAAATGAATTTTGTCGCTAATTGTTCTGATCGCTGGAAATACTCTTCCAGACAGAGCGCTAAACTCTCCTGCTCTAAAGGTACATATCCTTGATAGCGTCTGCCGACGTCAGGCTCTATAGTCAAGACTAAGTGCCCTTTATCCAACATTTCCTTAAAGCTCAGCTGCCCTGGGATTCCCTCATCAAACTGGGCGAATGCACGGCACTCATTGCGATGATTGCACTCAGCCATCAAAGTCGAGACACTGCCCTGTCCTTTCGCCTGCAGAATCAGTTTGCCATTGAACTTCAAATTAGTGCTCAATATGGTCACTGCAGCCAACATTTCCCCCAAAATATTTTCGATAACTGGGGGATAACTGTGCCCTGCCATCACCTCTTGAAAGGAGCTCTGTAAAGCTGTTACTACACCTCGGACATCTACATTATCGAATAAAATACGCTGAACTTGATCTGTGTTACTCATCTATCTATTTCACAACCCGGTAATCATTGTCGATGCTAAAACACTCTGTTGCAGCGCGCTGCTCAGAGTGGCAGGCGGAATTTTAACACAAATCTGCCGTTTATATTCAAGCTCTGTTCTGCACTTTATCCGCTATTCGCCCAGTAGCAGATCTTTGCTTTGGACGATACGCCTGCGATCGCGTTTATCCGGCTTCCCCGCTGGCGTTATCTGAGAAATTTTAAGAATTTTACGCTGCTCTGCTTCATACTCGCGTTTCTTTATGCTCTGCTCGGTCTCGCGATAGAGCAAAGCAGCTTGCGGGGCACCTCGGCGCTGATCTGAAAGCGTCAGTATTTCTACAATGCGCTCGTCCCAACCGAGGCGTACTTTGACTATCGCGCCCACCTCGACCATTTTACTACTTTTGCTGCGTTGCCCATCGTACTGCACTTTGCCGCCTTCCAGCGCTTTTTTAGCCAGCGCCCTGGTTTTAAAAAAGCGGGCCGCCCACAGCCATTTATCTAAACGAATTTTATTGCTGTTATCATCTTTCATTAAACCTGTCCCTTTCTTCTGTCACTGACCGCACTGTAGCTGTTTAGCGTATTGAGAAAAGCACTCAACCGCGGTAAAACGCTGATTTGGCTCTCTGTTAATTTTACTGTCAGGTTGTGCAATATAGCGCAGTTGAGCAATCCCGTATTGCTCTGCCTCAGCCAGCACTGCTACTGTGTCATCAATAAATAATGCTCTGCTCGGATCAAAAGGTTCGATCGCCTGCATGCGCTGCCAAAAACCAGGTTGCTCCTTGGCCAGCGAAAAATCATGGGAGACCACAATGGCATCTAAATATTTGCCAAAACCTAAACGAGACAGCTTCATTTGCAACCCTGAACGATGGTCATTAGTGACTAATACCACTTTTTTTGCAGAGCTTTGCAACGCCTGCAAAAACTCCTGGGCAAAGGGCCGAAAGGCGACCTTGGATACGACTTCAGCCCTCAACGCTGCTATATCGACGTTTAACTTAGCACTCCAATAATCCACGCAGTACCAGTTAATAGTGCCTCGATTTAGCCGCAGCTGCCGATCCAAAAACTGCCGAGAAAAATCTATATCTAATTGATGAATTTGCGCGTACCTTACGGGAAGATGTTGTAACCAGAAGTGGCTGTCATAGTGTAGATCTAGTAGCGTACCGTCCATGTCCAGCAAAACGGTATCTATTTCTGACCAAGTTAAAGGCTGGGCTTGCGACACGTTAAATTACCTATTTTGCTGTTGGGAGAGAGACAAGTATGCCCTGTAAACCGGAAATTTTGAAGATAAAACAAGCTGCCAAGAGTCGCTTATTCCTGGTTGAAGAGCTGGCACTGCGCTTTAGCAACGGCGAGCAGCGCACTTATGAGCGCTTGGCCAGCAGGGGCAACGGCGCTGTGATGATGGTGCCAATAGACAGTGATGGCAACTTACTGCTGGTACGAGAATACGCCGGCGGGATTGACGATTACACGCTAACCTTGCCAAAGGGGGCTGTAGACCCCGGTGAAACTATCTATGAAGCGGCGGACAGAGAGCTAAAAGAAGAAATTGGTTTTGGTGCCAGGCAATTAGATTTTCTTAAAGAGATGACCACCGCGCCTAATTATATGGGCCACAAGCTACAGACAATAATTGCCAGAGACCTCTACCCCTGTCGTTTAGAGGGGGACGAACCTGAGCCTCTGGAAGTGGTTAAATGGCCGCTGTCTGACCTGGATAATTTAGTATTAAATCCTGAATTTACCGAGGGCAGAGCAATCGCCGGACTGTACATGGCCAGGTATTTTTTATCTCAACAACAGTAATTTTCTATCCACAGCTCAACAGCTGACTGCTGCTGTGGATAGAAAATAGCAGACATTTGCATATTCCTGTGCTCATAAATCATCAAACATACTGCGTAGACTATTTAAGGTCGCTTTACCTCTGGCTTTGTTCACCTCTGGATTTTTCTCGCCGTTGCCTTCCACTAACAAATCATCGGCGGGTAGCTCATCCAAAAAACGACTGGGGATGCAATCCCTTACTTCACCAAACTGTTTACGCGCTCTGGCCAGGGTAATAGTCAAAGTCACTTTGGCGCGGGTTATCCCCACGTACATTAAACGCCGTTCCTCTTCGATGTCGCCGTTTTCGATGCTGTTTCGATGGGGTAGTATCTCCTCTTCCATGCCGATCAAAAACACATGCGGGAACTCTAATCCCTTAGAGGCGTGTAAAGTCATCAACTGCACTTTATTCTCGTCTTCTTCCTGTTCTTGCCTGTCCATTAAATCTATTAATATCAGCCTGTTGATTGCCTCCTCAACCCCCGCCTCGGGATCTTCTTCCTGTAACCGCTCCATGGTATTGCGAATCGAATCCACCAGAAAATAGACATTTTGCATTCTTTTTTCAGCCACTGCATCACTGGAACAGTTTTGATGCACCCAGCCCTCGTAATCGATATCAAAGATTAACTCGCGGATAGCCTGAATCGGATCTCCCTGCACACACTGTTGGTATTTTGCACTCAGCCAAGTAGTGAAGCGGCGCAGCTTTTCTACCTGCGCCGGTTTCATCACTTGCTCTAACCCCAACTCGTTGCAAGCATCAAACATGCTTATTTCACGCAGGGATGCATACTCACCTAATTTTTTCAGGGTAGAGGGGCCTATTTCCCGCCTCGGCAAGTTAATTACCCGCAAAAATGCATTGTCATCATCGGTATTGATCAATACTTTCAGATAACACATCAGGTCTTTAATTTCGGCGCGGGCAAAAAACGAAGTGCCCCCCGATAATTTATAGGGCACTTGGTACGCCTGTAATTTCAACTCCAGTAACCGCGCCTGATGATTGCCCCGGTAGAGCACCGCAAAATCTTTAAAATCTAATCTGTTGCGCAGATGTCGGTCTAAGATTTCCGTGGCTACCCGTTCACACTCGGCATCTTCATTGCGAGTGTGGATAACTCTGATAGGATCGCCCGGCGCCATATCCGACCATAATGTCTTGGTAAATTCATGTGGATTATTGGCGATGACGGTGTTGGCGGCGTTGAGAATTAACCGGGTAGAACGGTAGTTTTGCTCTAATTTAACCAGTTTCAGGCTCGGGTAATCTTGTTGCAGCAGCGCCAAATTTTCCGGGCGCGCACCCCGCCAGGAATAGATAGATTGATCATCATCACCCACCACTGTCAGGGCACCGCGGCTACCGACGATTTGTTTGACCAACTTATATTGGCTCATATTGGTATCTTGATATTCGTCCACCAGCAAGTAGCGAATTTTATTTTGCCACTTTTCCAGGATCTGTGGATGCTCACTAAAGAGCTTCACCGGGGTCCAAATCAGATCATCGAAATCCACCGCATTGTATGCCTGCAAGGTGGTTTGATACAGTTCATACGCTCTCGCAGCCAAGACATCATCGGGACCATCAGCTTGCAGCAGTGCCTGCTGCGGTTCAATCATCTCATTTTTCCAATAGGATATTTTGTTGCGCACCATATCCACACTGTCGGAATCTTCATCATTATTGAGCAGCAAGTCTTTAATTAAAGAGCGGCTATCAGAGTCATCAAAAATCGAAAACGTCGATTTTAATTTCAGCGTCTTGTGCTCTTTACGGATGATGTTCATGCCTAAATTATGAAAGGTAGAAACGGTTAATCCACGGCCTTTGCCATCTTGCAGCAAGCCCATCACTCGCTCTTTCATTTCCCTGGCCGATTTATTGGTAAAGGTCAGAGCCGCAATGTGGCGCGCTTCTATGCCACAGCTTTTCACTAAATAAGCTATTTTTCGGGTAATCACACTGGTTTTTCCCGAACCGGCACCGGCTAGTACTAGCATAGGGCCACTAATGTAATTGACCGCATCACGTTGTCTGGGGTTTAACTGACTCATTGGACTTTAATATTACCGCATCGCTGAGAGGGGTTGGCAGAAGTAGCCCCTGTATAAAATATCCGCGCATTATGCCACAAGCCCGGGGCCGAATATAATTGTCTGAGCTAAAATCTTAAAACAACAGTTTGCCAGTTTCTCAAAACTATTCGCTATCCAGAGCGCTCAAACCCGCAGCTTAGTGATTAGAATCTTGCCTAATGGTTGGTGATTGTCGCTCTAACATATATAATCCGCTGCATAGCTTGTTAACTATGCTCTGTACGCCTTAGGTGCAACGGACCTGTCAACATGCCCCCCTACCTTGGAACTGCCATTTTTTATGAACATATTAATTCTATTATGCAATCGATTCAGTAAATTATTGGGTCATATTACCAAAGGCCTGAGTTACATATTTCACTATTTCTGGCCTGACAAGCGCTTTACCATCCCCAGACAACAAGACCCAATATGGCCATCGCGAAAAAATAAAAAAATTCCTCGAATCATCTGGCAAACTAACTTCACCGACAAAGCAACCTTGCCGGTCTACCTGAATTTTCTGTTCAACCGGTTGATGTCCTTAAGTTATGAATATCGATTTTTGACCACCCAGGACAGGGCGGATTTTATTGCTGAAAATTTTCCGGGAACAATAAACGACCACTATCAACAGCTAACTGTAGGTGCATCCCAGGCAGATTTATGGCGGTTACTAACGCTGAAGAAGTACGGAGGCATCTACATGGACATTGACGCGCATTTTGTCTGGCCCGCCTCGCTGGTAATTGGCGATGATGACCAAGATCTTTACGTGCGCATCAAAGGGGATCGCTACACCAACTACTTTATTGCCAGTTGCCCGCAAAACCTTATTATCGATCAAGTTATCCAAGTTATCCTGGATAATATTGACAAAAAAGAACACACCTCTGTCTATGATTTAACCGGCCCTACGGCTTTTGACAGAGTGTTACGGCCGCTTAATCCCAACTCCAGGTTTTATCGTTACACTTGTGTTCAAGGGAGTTTCACTAACGAATACTTCCAGTATATCGATAAGGCCGAGGGAAAATGGACCCATGCCAAAGCCGAAGACCTGTTAAAAAAAGACGATGACCAAGCTTAGGTAAGATCAGTAGCTCGCCAGTTCCTGTCGACGATAACTTAGCGCTTCCAACAGATGCCTGCGTTGAATTTGTCGCTGCTGTTCCAAATCAGCGATAGAGCGGCTCACTTTTAGCACTCGGGTACAAGCGCGCGCCGACAGCTGCAGCTTAGTCGCTGCGTTCACTAACAGCTCTCGCAACTGGCTGTCCAAGAAGCACACTTGCTGTAACTGTTTTCCCTCCAGGAGAGCGTTGCGGCAGCTCTGCCGGTCAATCTGTAATTGTGCGCTCAAGCTCACTCTTTTAGCGACTTGCGCTGAATGCTCCCCGCTAGTCATTTTTGCAATGCTCAACAAATCTTCAGCCGGCACTGGATTTACCTGGATATGTAAATCAATGCGATCTAATAGCGGGCCGGACATTTTAGCTTGATAGCGTTTAACCTGATCCGGGCTACAGCGGCAGCGACCACTGACATCTAGAGCATAACCGCAAGGGCACGGATTCATTGCCGCCACCAACTGGAAACGGGCGGGAAAAGCAATTTTTTGTGCCGCTCTGGATATATGAATACTGCCAGCTTCCAATGGCTCTCTCAGCACTTCCAGTACTTTTCTCGGGAACTCTACCACTTCATCTAAGAACAACACCCCATTGTGTGCCAGGGATATCTCACCGGGCTGTGGATAGCTCCCACCTCCAACTAAAGAAACTGCCGAAGCGGTGTGATGGGGGGAGCGAAAAGGTCTGATCCCCGCGCAAATAGCGCTAGTTTCAATCCCTGCAACTGAATACACCGCCGCTGATTCTATGCGTTCTGCCTCAGTTAATTCAGGTAATAACCCAGCCAGTCTGGCCGCCAGCATGCTTTTGCCGCTGCCCGGGCTGCCGCTCATTAATATATGATGGCCACCGGCCGCGGCAATCTCCAGCGCTCTCTTGGCTTGAAATTGCCCCTTCACATCCGCCAGGTCCAAGCGGGATAAATGTTCCCGAATGTCATTCGTCGCAACAGCGGGAGTAAATAAAGGCAGTTGTCCGGACAACAAATGACAAACTTGTAATAGATTTTCTGCGGGAGCTATTTCTAGTGCTCTAATTAACAGCGCCTCGTCTTGATTGTATTTTGGCAGACAGAGTTTGCGTCGATTTGCCTGACAGCCAACGGCCACCGGCAACACCCCAGTCACTCGACGCAGTTCACCAGAGAGAGCCAGTTCACCAATAAATTCCCACTCCGACAGTAAGTCATCGGGGACTTGCTTAGAAGCCGCCAATATCCCGACGGCTATTGCCAAATCGTAGCGGCCGCCCTCCTTAGGCAAATCCGCCGGGGCCAGATTGACTGTAATTCGCCGCTGCGGAAAATCAAAACCTAAGTTGATTAAGGCGCTGCGAACCCGTTCTTTCGATTCTCTTACCGCCGCTTCAGGCAACCCCACCAATTGAAAAGCCGGTAGACCACCGCAAAGATGTACTTCCACTTCAACCAGAGGCGCGCAAACACCTAACTGTGCACGGGTAAAAACTTTAGCCAATGACATTGCTTTCTCCTTATCCAGGGTACTCCAAAACCATTATCAAATGATTCGCAGAACGAGCATTACTCATCAACAGCCATAACTTACTGCCTTCCCCGAGTGTGCATTGCAACAAGTTTGCCACCACTGCCAGGCACTCTTGCTCTGCCTACCCGGATGTAAGTAAAGAGCGTTAGCAGCGCCCTGTCGCTTGAGTGGCAGGCTAAGACCCGAAAGTCATGGTACTTGGTCCCCCAGGTACATCTGATCGCGACAGATCCTGCAGAGAAGATATTGGGCTTATGCTGTTGTTTCATGATTACTTGCAGAGTCATTGAAAAAATAAACATTTGCGGGAAAAGATTGCAACTCAGTTTGCCGTTATTCAAATATTTGAGAGACAAATATCCATGGATGTCTGAACTTTAACTAGAATTTAGATATTTTTCTTAGAGGGCATGGCAGAGAATAACTTGTTCCCTGGCATGCTATATTAATCATGGCTTTGACTGTAAAAAAGCAGTTACAGCAGAATGAGTACCTGCCTACTTATACATAAGAGCTGAAATTCATCAATAAATGCTGTTTCACAAGGTCTATAATCTTAAACTAAGAGGTTGTGGAACATCCAAGAGGTGATTTATGAAATTTGTTAATAAACTCTATATCTTTTTCGGCGTATTCATTTTTCTAAGTGGCTGTGCCAGTAATTTAACCGGAGATAATTATTCAGCTCAGGAAGCCAGAAAGGCTCAGACGGTAAGCTATGGAGTGGTGACCTCGGCCCGAGCGGTAATTATTGATGGCCGTCAGCGCGGCATAGTAGGCACAGTCGGCGGCGCGGCAGTTGGCGGTGTCCTAGGTAACAAAATTGGCGGCGGTAGTGGCCGGGATCTGGCCACCGCACTAGGTGCTGTAGCAGGTGCGGTGATCGGGCAAAAAATTGAGGAGAGCGCCACCCGAAAACAGGGGCAAGAAATTACTGTTAAGCTGGATACAGGAGGGACTGTTTCTATAGTCCAACAAGTTAATCAAGGCAGTTTTTTCTCGGTCAACGACAGAGTCAGAATCTTAGAGCAGGGCGGTACCAGCCGGGTCAGCTACTGACAAACAGCCAGGTTGAGGCTGTACTAGCCGGTCTGCCCCAGGAAAATGCACTGCAGACAGAGGCTTGCTCTCTAGTACTTAAGCTCTTTTAACAAATGTTGTATACGCTCCCTGACAAGCTTATCAGAGTCGTGTCTGGGATCGTACAACAGGGTATTAAAAGCCGCCGACAGTTGTTTTAATGCTTGTCTATTTTCTGGGGTTTGGCTGGCCGAGCGCTGTAAAAAATTCGCTAATGTTTCGCCTCTGGCCCTGCTTAATCCAAACTTCAGCAGCTTTTTCTCTAGTTTGGCAACGCTCCTCAGGTTGTTATCGGTAAAAGATAGCCGCGAGCGCCATAACTTGATTAAAGCGAACGGGGAAATAGCGATAGCACCGGCCAGTAAAAATAATAGCGAAATCCTCCAGCTGTCAACTCCTCCGAGCAACTGTTTTACCAAATTGAACTGCAGCTGATTATCATATCCCAATACCCAGCGGTGCCACTGATAGTTGATACTATCCAGCCGCAGCCTCATCTCCCTAAGCAAACCCCACTGATTAAAGCGAGAACTTAAACCTGTTGCCGATTGTAACTGAGCTAAGTAGCTGTCTGCCCCCTGTGCAATTCTCTGCGGTGCAACTGCAGTGGTGGGATCTAACCTGACCCAGCCCCTGCTATCAAGCCACACTTCAACCCACGCATGGGCCGCCGCTTGAGTGACCAGTAGATAGCTCTCATCACTACTCCACTGTCCACCCTGATAACCGGTGGCAATTCTGGCGGGAACACCAGCAGCTCTGAGTACAAATGCAGTGCTACTGGCAAAGTGTTCACAGTATCCGCGTTTGGCACTAAACAGAAAATCATCGATGGGGTTTTCTACCGTAAGCTTCCCAGGTTCTAAAGTGTAGCTAAACTCGCTCTGAAACATTTGCAGCAAAGCATCAATCAATCGCCCTGTATCTGTGTATTGACTGGCTAATTGTTGCGCCAGAGCACGAGTGCGTGGATTACTGTTGCTGGGCAGGGCAGTGTAAAGTCGTAACTGAGCCTCAGACAAGGGCTCAGGGTCAGCTTTATAACCTATGTGCGAGCGCACTTGATATTGAAAACGGCTGTTCAACAGGGTCTTGCGGGTCAAGCTATAATCTTGCCACTGTTTTATCTGCGGGTTATCAACTTGAGCAGTGCTTAGCGCATACAACCAGTTTTGGCCACTGGCCTCTAACATAATTTGATAGCTATAAGTCTGCGCCGGTGTGGCTCTGTCGAATTGATAGAGTTGACTGCGCTGAGTTGCCGACAGAGCTGTGGTACTAATTTTCTCTGCGCGGCGCCAGGTTTTTCCATCAAAATCTGCCAGCACTATCCCACGCCAGTAAAGTTTCGAATTGTCAGGTTTAATGTTGTCGTCAAAGGTCACCCGCATTGCCGGGGAATTATCCTGATTCAGACGGCTTATATCCCCTACCGACAAACTATCGGACACACCGCTTTTAGCCACATCGGAATTAATCGGTACTTGCCATAAACTGCCAACTCTGGGCATAACGATAAACAGTACGATGGCAATCGGCAACCCTTGCAGAAACATCGTTAATACGCTTTTGACAATTTCCCAGTGACTGCTACTGAAGCGGAATTTAGCACCTGCCCCCCCCTTTGCCTGCCGCTCGTCAACGCCATGTTGCGGTTGCAGCTGTGCGCTATATAAGCAGCCATGAAAAATCAAAATACAGATTAATACGTAGACAAAAGCTGACATACTGCTGCTAAAGAGCAGTTGGCAAGCACTGACAAAACAGCCTAAAAAGACCATCAGGTACAGATCTCTTTTTACCTGTAATTCTAATAACTTAAGACAAAAAGCTAAACACAACAGCCCGACAAACCCACGCAGTGATAACAGATTTCCGGAACTGTAGAAGAGCAGAGCAACACTGCCGACAACCAGCAGAAATTTTACTAATTTTCCCGGTGCACTGATTTTATTTCGGTATATTTGTAACTGCCAACCGAGCGTCAGTCCCGCCAACGCCAGCATCCAAAAAGGCAGGTAGGCAAACAGTGGCAACAGTGCCGCGCAGTAGCCAAGCATTAACCAGCCGATACTTATGGTTGCTAATTTGCCCACCACAGCGGCCATCAATATTGCCCCGTCGATGAAAGGTCTGGATTGATCTGAAACAGTGCCAATGCCGATAACACTGCATTTAAATGTGACTTAGTGTCCGCTGCCGCGATTTCAACACCGGGTAATTGTAAACTGAATGATCGCTGCTGGGCGGCAAATTCCAGGGCTTCATAACACAGGTATTGCAAGCGCATCTCCGGCTCTACTCCGGGGTAATTGTGCCAATTTAAAGCGCTGCTATCACTGGCATAATCGGTGAAGTGTTTTTTATATAGCACCCCGCTACGGGCAAATTGTTTCCAGGCCACCTGCGTTAGTGGTTCTCCATTGCGATACAGTTGCAGCTCTTGAAACTCTTGCTGCTGGCCACTGATTATCTGACTGGACAAATTACCTTCCTGTAGCTCCCCAGCGGACGAGCTGCTATGGGTATTGTCAAATTTAACCGGACTCGGATAGACCAGTACGGTTGTGTCAATCGCCAGATGGCACCAACAACGCATCAATCCCAGGGGATAGTAACTTTTGAGACTGACTCTGGGGGGCTGAAACAGGCCGCGCTGTAACACCCGTACCGGTAACTTAACCAGCACTTTATCCTCTCCCTGCCAGTCGATGACCTGGCTGAGGGAGCTACCCCAGCCGATGCTAATACTGTTGTACTGGCGTTTAAGGCGACGCATAACATACAATTCGATCTGCGCTAGCTCGCCGGCATACACAGGTTTGCTATTGCCGACGGCTAGATGAAGCCCATGTAAGTTTAAGTATGTGTGAAAGATACTGAGCAAAAAAATACTGATCAGTAAATAACAGAGCCCCAATATCAAATTGTTGGCGTAGTTAGTTCCCAACAACCAGAAAATAGTGATTAAAACTAAATAACAGGCCCCTAACAGCGAGGGAAAGATAAACAAATTTTTCTGTTGCAGCCGCTGTTGTTTTTGCGCGGGCAATCTGTTATTCAACCAAAATTGGTAATAGCCTGCTAGCCATTTTTTTAGGTTTGATCTCACCTTGGCCTCCCCGGCCCAGCAACCTTGAAAATTAATCGATAATACGAAAAAAAGCAGCAGATACAGGACTTATTGGCATGCTGTCTAACTGTAAAGTACCTCTACTTCCGCCAGGATAAACTCCGCCAGGGCATCGCCGCTTTGACTGCTCTGAGTTGAGCTCAATCTATGCCCTATCACCGATGGGAACACATGCTGCACATCTTCAGGCAGCAGGAAATCTCGATCATGTAACAGCGCCCAAGCTTTAGCGGCGCTCAACAGTGCCAGCGAACCCCGGGGGGATACCCCGTATTGAAAGGCCGGGTTTTCCCGACTAAATTGAATCAGTCGCTGCAGGTAGTCAAGTAAATGCTCAGTGACCGAAACTTGCCGGGCTTGCTGTTGCATTTTCTGCAACTGTTCAAGACTGAGCAGCGGCTTTAATTGCAGCATTTTTTTTCGTGAGTCTAAACCTTGTAACATCTGCCGCTCTGCTTTTTGCGAGGGAAACCCCAACTCAATACGCATCAGAAAGCGATCGAGTTGTGATTCGGGTAACGGGAATGTTCCACTGTGATGAGAGGGGTTCTGCGTGGCTATCACAAAAAAAGGTTGAGGTAATTCTCTGGTACTGCCCTCGATACTTACCTGGCGCTCTTCCATGGCCTCTAGCAGGGCGCTCTGGGTCTTGGGGGTGGTACGATTAATCTCGTCCGCTAACAGTAACTGAGTAAAAATCGGGCCGTGATGGAATTCGAAACTGGACTGCTGGCGGTTAAAAATAGAGACGCCTAGCAGATCGGCAGGCAGCAGATCACTGGTAAATTGTACCCTGTTGTAACTCAAGCCCAAAACACTGGCCAGGGCATGGGCTAAAGTCGTTTTACCCATACCCGGTAAATCTTCAATCAACAAATGTCCATCGGCTAAAATACAGGACAGAGCCAGTCTGACCTGATTATCTTTACCTAATAATACCTGGCCAATACTATTGACTAATTGCTGTAACACTGCAAATTCGGCCATTACTTTGCCTTCAAATACTGGAAAAATGGATGTCTTACACAAGCAGTAGTGCTTAGCAACAGGCGAATAAGCCCTGTATCTTCGCTGCAAATCTACCCAGAAGCAGCAAACTTGTGCACATAACCCTAAGTTTTAAACCCATTAAACTGGCTCTCGCTCTCTATCCAGAAGTTCTGCCAGCTCTTGCAGTTGCATAGGTTTGCCAAATAAATACCCCTGGCCAATGTCACAGTTTTGCTCGAGTAAAAACTGCCGCTGTTGATCAGTCTCTATGCCCTCGGCCACTACTTTTAAATTTAAGCTATGTGCCATAGAAATAATAGCAGAAGTAATCTTCATGTCTTCTTTGCTTTGCGGTATATCTTTAATAAAACATCGATCAACTTTTAATACGTTTATAGGCAGTGTTTTCAGGTAGCTAAACGACGAGTAGCCGGTGCCAAAATCATCGATGGCTACGCTGATACCCAACCGTCGTATCTCTATCAAAGTGACAATAGCTTTATCTACATCTTCCATCAACAGTGACTCTGTAATTTCCACTTCCAAGTGTTGCGGTTCTATAGCGTTATCTAACATCGATTTTTCTATCATGGCCAACAATCCAGGATCACGGAACTGGCGCAGCGAAATATTGATAGCACAGGAAACATCGGCATGACCTAAGTCACGCAGCTGCCGCAGATTTCTACAGGCCTCCTGGAATACCCAGCCGCCCAACGGCACGATAAAGCCGGTATCTTCGGCAATGGAAATAAAATCCAAGGGTGAGATTGGTCCAAGTTCCGGGTGCTGCCAGCGAATCAATGCCTCAACCCCAATCACTTTTTGTGCCAATAAATCCATTTTTGGCTGGAAGCAAAGTGTGAAATCACCATTAGCTAAAGCTTCAGGCATCTCTCTGGAGAAGCGAATATAGCGCTGTAATTGGTCGTGTAACTGCTCGGTAAATTGACGGTATTGATTGCGCCCCATCTCCTTGGCCTGATACATAGCCAAATCGGCGTGCTTGAGAATAGTATCCGGCATGTTGCCGTCCTTCGGCAGCCAGGCCAGACCTATACTGGTACTGATATGAATTTCATTGTCATTGATAATATAAGGTTTGGCGATAGTTTCCAGGACCCGCTGAGCCAGTCTGTCGACTTGTTTGGCATTTTTAACCGGGTTTATTAACACGGCGAATTCGTCGCCTCCCAAGCGCGCAGCCATGCCATCTTCCGGCAGATCTTGCTGCAGCCGCGCTGCCACCTCTATCAGCAGTTTATCCCCAGCCGGGTGCCCCTGAGTGTCATTGATGGTTTTAAAATTGTCCAGATCTAACAACATCACCACCGCTGGAGACTTCATCACATCTTCTTCGAATAAGCGGGTAAGTTCACGGAAGAACAACCGCCGGTTTGGCAAACCAGTAAGCTCATCGTAGAGTGCCAGTTTTTCCATTTTAGCGTGCGCATCTTTCAGCTTAGAGACGTCTTCACTAACAATCACAAAATGAGTAAGTTCACCGTATTCATTGTTAATCGGTGAGATAGAGACAATGGACCAATAAGAGCTGCCATCCTTACGGATATTTTCCAAATCGCCACGCCAGCTTTTACCCGCCAAGATGTCTCGCCACATCACCTCATAATTTTCCTCTGGCAGACAATCCCTGGACAGCATCACTGAAGCACTGCCCTCTAACTCGGACAATTCAAAGCCAGTGGTCTCTGTGAATTTAGGGTTGATATATTCAACGGTGCCAATGACATCGGTGATCATCACGCCCGAGCCGCTAGAAGTAATAGCGCTAGACAGCTTTTGCAGCGATGCCTCTATGTCTTTTCGATCGGAAATGTCCTGACAAGTACCGATCAGGCGCAGTGAACCATCTTTTTGCTGACGCACACTGGCCATCAGGTGCACATGTTTGATCATGCCATCGTTAGAGATGCGAAAATCAATTGAGATTACCTCATTGACTCGCAGTTTAGATTTTAAGCGCGACATCAATTGCTTTTTGTCTGCGGAGTGCACTTGTCTTACCAAATCTTCAATACCTGAACAGGTGGTATTTTTTCCCAGGCATAGAATCGCCCGTAAACTGTCCGAAAACCATACTTGATCGGTGGAAGGTTTCCACTCCCAGCAACCTAAATTAGCGACATTATGAGATTCTTGTAAGCGCTGTTCACCGAGCTTTTTCGCCTCTATTTGCGCCAGCAGTTCACGGCGCATTTTCGCCAGTGATTTTCGGGTCACTTCAAAGGTGTTAATCAGTTCCAACAGCACTGATTGACGATGTACTTTTGGGAAAGGATTAGAGAAGTCACCTTTTGCCAGAGAGCGGGCAGCCAAGGTAAATTGCTCTAATGTGTCGACAAATGCCGAGCGTCGCAACCAGATAATAAACAAAATACCGGTCACAAGGATGATTATAATCAACTCAAATAAGCGGTAAGTAGTCGCTTGTTCAAGGATGATTTTATCTGAGTTAAACCAGAGCCCATAAGCTTTATCGGAGCCCGGCATACGCTGTAGTAGCAATTGCATGTCGTGCTTTTTCTTTGCCTGCTGGCGCAATTGCACCTCCAGCGAATAGACTATCTCTTGCCAACCTTGGGACTGTGCCTGAAGGTTCAATTGCCGCAGTAAGGTTTCCCGGTCCAGATCGGTTTTTTGGGCGGCCGCTAAACGGCTGGAGAGTTGCAATACATATTGAAATTGATTGATGCGTTCACTCAAGGTCGACTCTAAGCTGGCAGGCAGCCACAGTAACTCAGACACTACTATCACTAAGACAACAATGCTCAACCAAATCTGTAACAGAAATTTAAGTGCTACTCTCCTGAGTTTTTTACCAACGTCCTCTCTGTTGCCTGTCTTAGCAGTGCTCAATCAATCACCTTAGGAGTTCCTCATCACACTTAGTCGCTTGTAAATGCGAACTAGTCTACAGTTTTTCTTGGAAATCTTAAATTATTTAGCTAAGTCACAGTAAAATAATTGTTTCGAAAAGATGCCACCAAGTCCGCTACGCCACTCAAAATGAGCGGCGGCAACCGCCAATCAATTAATTTCAGATCGCTTTCATTACCTGATCAGCCCATTTAATACTGTGTCGATATGCCACTTGATAAATGGCATTGCCCAGGCCCCCTTGCACCGCGTCAAAATCCCCCAGTTGGTAATATTTTACGTCACTTAATATTTCGCCCATTTTACCCTCGTGAGCTAGAATGGCCTGGGTGATGTCATGAGTCAAAGGCATTTGCTCCAGTAACTCGTTCATTTCAATATTCAGTAGCGCGTCCAGCTGTGACAGCAGCCCGACCATAAAGAAACTGATCGGGTCCTCTTCTCCAGACATTTCTGAAAGCAATTCACACATGCGGCCTCTCACTAACATGTTGGCCAGTAGATCCGCCGGGACTTTATCATCCCCTGCGGTCATGAAAATAATGATCCAGCGTTTGATCTGCGCCATCCCCAACAAACTAATAGCGTGCGAGAGCGAGAGTATTTTTTTAGGGGTACTAAAAGCGGCAGAGTTGACAACTTTAAGTATTTTAAAGGTAAGTGCCGGGTCGTTGAGGGCAATCTCTTCCATGCTCCGGGCATCTGATCCTAGCCGATCAATCTCAGCTAAAAGTTGCAGCAACACCATTTTGTTGGCATGGATTTTCTTACCTTTGACAGTAGCAGGTTCGCTGAGAAAAAAACCTTGGTAGAGCGAGAACCCCATTTTCACGCATTCTAAATACTGTTCCTTTGATTCCACTTTATCAGCCAGTAACTCCAAGTGAAAGGGACGTAATTTAGCAATCAAAGCCGGGATGTTATCCATGCCCAAACGGCGGATATCAAGCTTAAGGATGTGTACTATATTCAACAGCACATCAAAACGCCGCTCTCGAGGATCATAATCTGCCAGTGCCAGGCGAATCCCATTCTTACCTAACTCTTTGAGTTTGATTATTAATTCCGGGGTGATATGGGAGCGACCGAGAATTTCCAAGACAAAGCGGCCCTTGGGTAATTCTGGCAGTTTATCACTGAGCAGCAAATCATCAGTCACTTTTATAAAACAGGGGACTATTTTTTCCACCCCATTTTGAATCACATTGGCGTAATTATTGGCGATTACTTCAAAAGTTGCGCTCTGATCATCAATACTAGGGCAGAAGGCATTATCAGCATTACGGAATAACAGCTCATAATATTCGACATCCCGGTTCTTCGAATAAATAGAGTGCCGGGCAAACAGGATGTCTTGCTCTTGTAAATCATTGTCACTTACCACTTTTAACTCCTAATTAGAGGCATTCCACAAAGGACTGTCAGTACTGCTGTCTGCTAGTTGTACAATGCCACTCACTACTGCAAAAATCTTACTGAAAATAGCGATTCGCCAATAGCGGCGCAAGCCTACTTTTCCTTGTATAATATATGATTCTAAAAATTAAACATCGTCTCAATCGCAGATAAAAACGTCTATCTGTTGCTCGGTAACTATTTGTTGCACATCAGCGGGTAGCGCTTTGTCTGTGACCAGGGCATCTACCTGGCTGAGGTTGCCCTGTTTGACCATGGCACTGCGACCGAATTTAGAGTGGTCTGCCGCTAAAATCACTTTAGTTGAATTTTCAATAATCGCCTGGGCCACTTTAACTTCCCGAAAGTCGTAGTCTAATAAAGCGCCGTCGGCACCTATGCCGCTAATACCAATAATGCCGATGTCCATATTAAACTGGCCGATAAAATCACAAGTTGCCTCGCCGACAATACCACCATCGCTGTGCCTGACTTCACCGGCGGCGATAATCACCTGAAAATCTTCATTGGCCGAGAGGATCGAGGCAACATGAATATTGTTGGTCACTATCCGCAATCCACTGTGCTGCAATAGAGCCCTGGCGACCATTTCAGTTGAAGTACCTATATTGATGAACAGTGAAGCGCCGTTTGGCACCATGCTGGCAACTTGTAGTGCCATCTTCTTTTTTGCAGCTAAATGATTGATTTTTCGACTTTGATAATCTTCATTCTCTGTGCTAGATTCTCTTTCAGCGCCGCCGTGATGGCGACGGATTTTGCTGGCATCAGCCATTTGATTTAAATCTCGGCGAATCGTCTGCGGTGTCACTTGAAACAGCCCGACCAGCTCGTCAATACTGATAAAGCCTTTTTCATTGATCAAGTCTAAAATTCTGCTTTGTCTCTGTTGGCTGGTCATAACTTTCCTATCAGGTAGTTAACTGTGGAACATGCGACTAGGTCCGCTATTTTCTCTGCGCAATGGTTCGCATGTTCGTTTATATAAGCTAGATTATTGCCCAACACTATTAATAGCAAGGCGAGATAATAATGAAAACATATATTCTTTCTATTGATCAAGGCACTACCAGCTCCAGAGCCATTATTTTTGACTCCAACGGCCAGTTAGTCAGCTCTGCTCAACAAGAATTTGAACAGCTTTTCCCCAGTGATGGCTGGGTGGAACATCGTCCGCAAGACATTTTGCAGACTGTCGTCGCCAGCTGCAAAGAAGTATTGCAACACTCCGGCCTCAGCGGGGAAAACATAGCCACAATAGGCATCACCAATCAGCGCGAGACCACCATTGTCTGGGATAAAAACACCGGCGAGCCTGTCTATAACGCCATTGTCTGGCAGGACCGTCGCACCCACGAATACTGCTCTGAATTGACTGAAAAAGGCTATGCAGAATTGATAACAGCTAAGACCGGTCTGTTAATTGATGCATATTTTTCTGCCACCAAATTGCGCTGGATACTGCAAAACGTTCCCGGTGCAAGAGCGCGAGCCGAGGCCGGGGAGCTATTGTTCGGCACCGTCGATTGCTATTTACTCTGGCACTTAACTGCCGGTAAAAGCCATCGCACCGATGCCACGAATGCCTCGCGTACTATGTTGTTTAATATCCACAGCCAGGAGTGGGATACGCAGCTGCTGGAACTTTTTGCTATTCCAAAACAGATGTTACCTGAAGTATTAGATTGCTCCGCTGATTTTGGCAGCACAGATGCACAGCTTTTTGGCTCCAGCATCCCCATAGGTGGCATCGCCGGAGACCAGCAAGCGGCGCTGATTGGTCAAGCTTGTTTTCAGGAGGGGATGGCTAAAAGCACTTACGGCACCGGCTGTTTCCTGATCATCAATACCGGAACAGTGGCGGTAAAGTCACAACACCGACTCTTAACCACCGTCGCCTATCGTCTCAATGGTCAGGTAAATTACGCCCTGGAAGGCAGTATATTTATCGCCGGGGCCGCCATCCAATGGCTCAGAGACGGGATTAAAATTATCGCCGATGCCAGTGAGGTAGAACAGCTGGCTCGATCTGCCAATGCTGACAGCAAAGTGGTGATGGTGCCGGCCTTCACCGGATTGGGCGCCCCGCACTGGGACCCTAACGCTCGCGCGGCAATTCTCGGACTTACCAGAGACAGTGGCATTGCCGAAATAGTCGCTGCGGCGCTGAAAGCGGTTTGTTATCAAACCAAAGATTTAGTGGCAGCCATCGAAGAGGAAAACATCCACCTGCAGACTTTGCGAGTTGATGGCGGCATGGCCAACAATGACTGGATGTTGCAGTTCTTAACCGACTTGCTGGACGTAGAGGTACAGCGTCCGACGCTGGTTGAAACTACCGCACTCGGTGCCGCTTATCTGGCGGGGCTGCAGGCTGGTATCTTTAGTTCCTTACAAGACATCACCGAGCGCTGGCAGTGCCAGGCAAAGTTCAAGCCAAATTGGGATGATGCGCAGCGTCAAAGCCATCAGCAGCTATGGCAGCAGTCAATCGCCAAGGTCTTGACTTGATTGCTGGGGAATTACCCGTTGAGGTCGGGAACTGAGCTATCAGGTATAATGGCAGTCAGTCAGACTGCCATAAACCCGCCACTAGCAGTGTTCACTAACAAGTCACTACTAGTGGGTGCCGATGTTTGGGATGGGGCATAACTGCAACTTCGATGGCGTATAAATCGCCTATTCTCTCTGCTGTTAAGATCTCGTTTACCGCTCCTTGCGCCACAACTTCACCTGCTCCGAGCAGCAAAATTTTATCGGCGTATTGCGCTGCCAGATTCAGATCGTGCAAGATCGCCAGTACCCCGACGCCATTTTTCGCCAGCTTGCGGGCGATCTGCAAAGTCTGGTGTTGGTGAGCTAAATCCAGCGCCGAAGTCGGCTCATCCAATAGCAGATAACGATTTCCCAGAGTACTAGTATGCCAAATTTGACAGAATACCCGGGCTCATTGCATAGTCTCTGGGTTGGTGGCAGCATACAGAGAAGCAGAGTTCGCTAGGATTAGCACTCCACTTAGCAAGGGTAGAACACGTTTCATGGGTAACAACCTGTTGGTCAGTTAATTAGGTTCCGCCGCCAGCAGCTCTCCTGCGACACACGCAAACATAGTATGTGCAGATGAACTCTGCAAATTGCACTAACTGGCTGCCATCAGGTGGCTGGCTTGGGCAAAGGGGAACTTTGCTTGCTATTTACGCCGCTAATCTCTCCGCCGGTACTGCGAACAGCAGGCGAGTGAAATTCATGGTGTTCCAGCAGAATCTAATGAAAGAAGATTAAATCGGCAGTGATTTTTTTAATCACTTAGTTAAGATTAATTTTCCATTGCGGGTAATGCGTAACAGATAACGTTGATCGCTGTGTAAAATAACCAACTCGTTTTTACCTTGCATTAATTTTTCTGTAGAAACAAATTGTTCTGCGCTGATGACAGTAGAGCTCTGAGTAGACATTTTTATTGCCAATCTAAATGATAATGATTTGTATTTAATCATTAATTCATCTTGGATTCAAGTTCTTTTTAGTTGAACTGATGCTTTTTCAGCTTAGTCAGGCGCAACGGGATTAGTTGCAGACTCTTTAGCGACAAGAGAGGCACTGGCGATAAAGCTTTTCGCTCTGTCCAGGTCATTGAGCAATCCTCGCTCTAATGCCTGTTTAATAACAGTAACAGCCGACATCGGACTTCCCTGATCGCGTAAACTCGCCGCCAACCAATGGATAGCTGCCGGGCTAGTTAAGGCCTGGCCAATAAAGGCACTGTGCAATGTCGCTGTCGCGTCTTGACTACGCTGCTGACTCTGATAATTCTTGGCTAGCAGCAGCCAGTAGCTCTGAGTCTGCGGGTACTCTAGCAGCAGCTGCTTTAATAGTGTCTGCTGATGCTGATGATGTTGTAGCTGCTGCTCAAGCTGCAACAGCATTTGCCGCCACGCCAGCGGCGCTGCGCTATTGATCGCCAGTGCCTGCAGCAGCGCCTTTTTAGCCGCGACTGGCCGCTGCAAATGCACATAACTATTTGCCAGCAGCATATAATCTAGGGCGCTGGCGCGGTTGCTTTGCTGCCACAGCAATAGCCAATCGATACTGCTCTGCCAATCTTTTAGTGCGTATTTGAGCTTGTACATTTTAACCAGCAGCGCAGAGCGCGTTTTTTCTGGCCAGTATTTAAATTCATAACTCTGTCGATAGGAAAGAAAAGCTGATTCTAAGCGCCGCTGCTGCTGATAAACGCCCCCGAGCAGCTGCTGACTCAAA
Source organism: Oceanospirillaceae bacterium (assembly GCA_013215505.1). GTDB lineage: Bacteria > Pseudomonadota > Gammaproteobacteria > Pseudomonadales > Balneatricaceae > Rs1. The sequence continues at coordinate 95,081 of JABSQZ010000009.1, read as the reverse complement.
GCCCTGGCGTAGGCTGAGGGCTGCCCTTCTACAAAAGCAAGCAACTTGTGTAATCCTTGCTGCTGATTCCCCGCCTGCAGTTGTCGCTGAATGTTGTTCAGTTGTTGATGCTCAGACCGGTTCAGCTTTAGGTCGCCACCTTGACCGGCGACAGCGGTGCACAGCGTTACCGCCCAAATCAGCAACAATAGCTTTTGCAACGCGACAGGTTTTGTTCTCATATTATTTATGCAAATTAAACACTACCCGCTGGGTAGTTCTAAAGGACTTTAGCACGGGCGCAAAGCGCCAGTTGAGCACTGCTGTGACAACTGCCTGGTTGAATATTTTCAGCGGCTTAGCGCTAATTATGCGCACAGAATCAGTTTGTACTTTTCCCGATTTCGCCACCAAAAATGACACTGTCACTACTCCTTCCACACCTCTTCTGCGGGCCCTTCGCGGGTATTTCGGCTCAGTCTTACTGATAGCGGCAGCATGACTGCGCTGCGCGATTAAATCGGCAATGCTGGCACTTTGCCGCGCACTGCTACTGGCAATGGCTGGTTTAGCCTCTTTACTGGTGCTAGCTGTAGAACCGACCGGATTCGTTCGCAGTACTTTTTTCTCAGCTGTGCGGAAGGATTTTTAGGCGGTTTTTTGGCCGCCGGCAGGTTTTTACGCGGTGGTTTTTTCACTAACTTTTTAATAATTTTTTTTACTGGCACTGTCGCGATCGCTATCTGCTGAAAATCAAACTCCGGCAACTCGATTTGCAGCGCTACTTGTACTTCAACTGGGACTATTTCAGGAACGTCCAGCACCACTGCAACAGGTTCAGGCAATTCGGCTTGAATCTCTAAACCGACTGCGGGTGCTGGCTCCACTAGCGGCATTTCTTCAGGCAGCTCGACAGGCTCTGGTAACTCAACGGGCTCAGTCGCTTGAGGTCGATCAAAAGAAATAGCGCTCAAATCAAAACTTGACGGTGTTGCTAGCAATTGCGGCGACTGCCTGGCTTCAGCCAACCCAGCCAAGTGCAGCATTAACATAAACAGTAGCCAGATGACGGCTAAAGCTATCGGGGTTACCACCAATAATCGCATCAGGGCTGCACAGTCGCCACGGCCACAGATTCAACCCCCAGCGACCTGACTAAATCCAACACCGCTATCAAGTCCCCGGTACTGGTAGTGGTGTCCGCCTTGATCAACACTGAACTGGCCCTGTCTTGCGCCAGCTTAACCGCCAAATGCTCCTTCAGCTGCGCCAGAGCAATAGCTTGCCCTGCTATCCAGGACTTACCTTGGTTGTCAATAGCAATGATAATGCCCTGTGTCTTCTGTACTTTTGCAGTACCGGCGGTGGGCCGGTTTATCTCCACCCCCTGATCGCGGACAAAAGTTGTAGATACAATAAAAAATATCAGCATGATAAACACCACATCCAGCATCGGTGTCATGTCAATTGCCGCCTCTTCCTCAGCGACATCTAAGTTCAATCTAGATCTCATGAATTTTCTGCGCCCAGGCTAAAGACAATCTCGACAGTAATCGGCGCTGATGCATGACCCAGCGCTGAATATAAGTAAACAGCAACATTCCGCTGATAGCTAAAACCATGCCCGCCATGGTGGGTAGGATGGCCCTGGCGACACCAGAGGCCATCAATTTTGCGTTGCTAACGCCGCTGTAGGCAATTACATCAAATATCTCGATCATCCCCAGCACAGTCCCCACCAGTCCCAGTAACGGACAGACACCGATGGTCGTTTTAATCAGACCCATACTCTGCTGTAAAGCCAAATGCAGTTGCGCCGCCGCGATGGAAAAACTGGGTTGATTTTGCGCTTTCCGGCAGCGCGCCAAAGCACCGGGAAACTCCACAAATTTGTACCACAAGCGACCTAGCAGCAGGCTCCAGAGTACAAACGCGACCAGCAGCAATACCTGCATGACCGGCCCGCCGCTATTCAGCAACTGCTCCAACAAACTGAGATTCAGCAGTGCAGATAACACTTCAGGCAAGGGCCGGGCCCTCCAGTTTCAGAGAGTCATCAACCGCTGCGGTACCCGCTTTACTGCTTGTGCTTACTGTTGCACCTTTGGTTACACTGCCGCATTAGCTCCCTCAGACACTGTTTTTGGCTCGACAAAATAGTCACTTAGCAGCAATAAGCTCTGCTGCTGAATCCTCTGCAATATCGCTTTGCTCTGGCCACTGATATAGCTGTGACAGAAGAGTAAGGGAATCGCCACGCATAGCCCCATCACTGTTGTTATCAACGCCTGAGAGATCCCACCCGCCATCAGTTTTGGATCGCTGGTGCCCACTAAAGTGATACTCTGAAAAGTTTCTATCATGCCGGTGACTGTTCCCAACAGGCCCAACAGCGGAGCGACCGCCGCCAGTAACTTTACGGTACTGTGAGCGCGCTGCAGTGCCGGTAGCTCCCTTAAAATTGACTCATCTATCAACAGCTCTGCACGCTGAACATTAGTGGCCCCAGCGACTGCCAGCAACACACGCCCCAGTGCATTTTTGTCACTGGCACGCGCTGATTTTAGCTGCCTGTTAATCAACAGATTTACCCAGCACATATATATCAGCCGCCAACTGCCAATCAGCAGACCCACCGCTCCTAAAGCCATAATGATATAGCCGACAGTGCCTCCCTGATGTAAGCGCTGCTCAAGACTGGGGATTTGACTGAGCTGTAACAGCAGCTCGCCTTTTTGCGGATCGACCTTAATGCTATTGCTCGCTCCGCTGAAGAACTGCTGAGCCTGGGAAACTAAATTTGCACTTTGCCCAGGCAATACCTGCAACATTTTGCTCTGCGCATTAAAATTCAAATATTGCCCCTGCTGGTTAAAGGCCACTAAAGCCCCCAGGCGCATAATTTCTGCCTCTTCTACCCGTCCCTGGCTATTGATTACCGAGCTGGAAAATCGTTGATTTCGCGCATTTGCTGTCAGCTCTTGCAACAGTAAAAACCATAAATTCTGCAGGTCACGAAGCTGCGGTACAGCCGCTTCACTGGCAAAAGCCAATTTGCTCCGCCGATCTGAAAACTGACCACTGGTCAGAGAGCTACCTAGGGCTGCAGAGAAATCAGCGGCGTATTTTCGCGCCAGAGAAAAAACCAATTGCAAGTCGCCACTGCGTTGCAACAGTTGTGCGCTTTGATCAGAAACACGCCCTTGGGCTAAGTTGAACTGTGTTAACAATTGTTGCTGCTGTGCCTTTGCAGCTTCCAGCTCACTCTGCGCCTGAGTCAACAATTCTGCTCTCTGTAATTGGTGCTCTCTAAAATAGCTTAACCTGCTGTTTTCGTGCTGTTGTTGCGCTGCTATGTTTTTTTGCACACGCTGTAACAAAAGTTCAATGTCGCTGCCAGCATGCACCGCTGCACTACAAACAAAGCCAAACAGTAAGCCAATGATTATGTTCATATTTATCTTCACTGTGCCAGCACCTCAGGCAAGGTGAAATTAAGTAGCCTAGTGACAGCTTGGCCACCGGCCATCTTGATAGCTTGGCTGAGTTCTTTATTAGCGGCACTGTCTAGAGACAACCAAGTGTTATTTCGCTGCGACCAGAGAGCCGATTCTCCCCCCTCTAAACTCTGATAATAGAGTGCCATCCGCCCAAGCTGCAGGTAATTTACCTGCATATTACCTCCCTGGACCTGCAACTGAGCCTGATAGCTGTGCATGACATGGCTGTACTTCTCCTCTCTGAGAAAAGCTTGCAGCAAGTTCTGATATTTATCACTGACCGGCAATAGCACATTTTTCAAGTCACGTTCTAGCTGAGCTAAATCACTATTGCGTTGAGACCTTAAAAAAGGCAGATCTGCAGCCACAAAATTCGCTAAACTCTGCTGCATTTTCAGCATCAGAGGTATGATTTCACGGTCAACCTCAGTGACTGATACTAACTGCTTAGCAATATCTGACAGAGATTGCTGTTGTAGCGCCATACGCTGCTGCAGCTGCTGGTTATAGGCGTTAACTGAGTCTAGTTGCAGCATCAGAGTTCGGTATTGATGTTCAGCTTCACCCGCTGACTGATGTAGCTGGTCAATCTGCTGCTGTACAGCAGCGCTCTGGGAATGCGACGCTAGCAGTTCACTTTTAACATCGTCAATTTTGCTGGCAGCTGACAAATTGGAAGCGCACAGACAGAGGAATAAAATGCCGAGGCAGGAGAGATTTGGGGGTTTCATAGCTAATAATCTAAGTGAGACTGATTTGTGTTAACTATGTTATTCGAAAGCTTCCCCAAATGGCAATACAATTCATATAAATTCAGAATATTTTATCGCTTACAGGGCTGCAAGCTCAATAAAATCAGGAAATCCATACAGTTAATGCAGATAATGCAGATAATGCTGTGGATTTTCACAGACATGATTTGATTGATCACAGACTGCACCCATGGCCAGCCTGTGAACAAGTTACCAAAGATTTAGCAGCTAGGAGAGCAGTGCTCCACCCTCGACATCAATGACGGTACCTGTCGCATAATTGGTGGTCATGGCAAAGATAATCCCATTGGCTACTTCCTCGGCTTTACCGGCGCGCTGTAGCGGAATATGTGCGGTCATCTGCGCTAATTTCTGTTGTTTTTCATCGCCAAAAGCATCCCACATAGCCGTATCTATCAACCCCGGAGATACGGCATTGATACGCTTAGGGGCTATTTCGATAGACAGCGCCCGAACAAAAGCTTCCACAGCACCGCCGGTGCAACTTAACGAAGACATGCCAACTTTATACTTGCGCGCCGGGCTGCCACTGACCAAAGTAATAGATCCGTCCGCTTTAACATGCGGCTCACCGGTACGCACTACATGAGTATAACCCCAAAATTTCTGGAAGGCGGCAGCAAACTGCTGTTCAGTCTGCTGCATAAAAGGGGCGATAGTACGATCGGCACCGGTGGCCGCTGATACTAAATGATCTATCTCTCCCACTTCAGCAAATAAGGCGCTAAGGCTGGCTTCGTCATGGGTATCCGCGAGACGAAAGTTGACCTCTGCAGGGCATTGTGCCCGAGCATTGTCCAAGTTTTTTTGGGTTCTGCCCGCAGCGTAAACTGTCGCCCCCATCTCAGCAGCGGCTTTGACCAAAGCCAGACCTATGCCTGAAGTTCCACCTATGACGACTACAGTTTTAGCTGATAAATTTTGCATGTAACTCTCCAGAAATTATTTAATTGCCGACTTATTTAGCAGACAAGTGATTTTAGGTCTTGAAGCTGAATGTAAGCTTAAAAAACCTGCGTTTAGTCGCGTAAGTTGATCGAGCCTGTAATGATTTGTTTCGTTTTCTGACAGCCATCAATAAATGTCTATATTTACTTCGGCAATCAGCCGCTACTGCAGTAGTATTGCAATGATTAACAATGCTATTGATTTAAATAATGTTTCGGCGCAATACATTACTAGTGGCCATATTGTGCTATTTTTGCACCGGTATAGCAGTTGCAAAATGTATTATTTCAACTTCCCACAAAGGTAACAATTCGATGATAAAAAATTCTGATGCTAGAGAAAGAGAATTTTCCAGCGATCAACAGTTAGTTTCTATTACCGACCTGCAGGGAAAGATACTCTACGCCAATGATGAGTTCTGTGAAATAGCGGGTTATACCCATGAAGAGCTAATTGGCCAAAACCACAGCATTGTCAGACATCCTTCGATGCCTAAAGCGGCGTTTGCAGATTTATGGAGCAAACTGAAACAAGATCTTCCCTGGCGCGGACTGGTCAAAAACCGCTGTAAAAATGGTGATTATTATTGGGTTGATGCCTACGTCACTCCTCTCTACGAGAACAATGCCGTCATCGGTTATCAATCTGTCAGAGTTAGGCCCTCTCAAGCGCAAAAAAAAGCCGCCGATGCGCTCTACAATAATATCAATAATGGCAAGAAGATCACTGATTTTCACACCAACAGTAAATTAAAATATACCCTGAGTGCACTGCTACTAATAAGTTCGATTGCCGCCCAGTTTTATACTGACTCCACTGTGATCAATATTGGCATTCAATTGTCTTTTATCGCCTCAATCTTTTTCGTTTTCTCAGAGGAACTGATCAGATTCCCCAAATATGCCAAAAGCTTGGCCAAAGAAATTGACAGTCCTTCCAGGTTTATTATCAGCGGTAAGGGATTGACCGCAATCGTGCAATATCAGAGTGAATTATTACAGGCGAGAATCACTACAGTACTGGGCAGAGGGGGCGATATCGGCAGGCAATTAGCCACCATTTCCTCAGAGCTAGAGCACTCAGCTGGTCAATCTCTGCAGGGCGTTGAGCAGGAAAAAATGCACTTGTCTGATCTGCTACTGTCGCTCTCAGAATTCAACCAAAGCATCACTGCCGTGAATAGCAATACGGTTGATACCCATGAAAAAGTAGAAAATGTCTACGCTGAATGTAAGAAAGCCATTGCGGTGATTCAAACTACCCAGCAAAAGATCTCCACTTTGGCCACTAATGTCGGTTCCGCCTCACAAACCGCCCAGGGCATGATAGAAAATGCCAACAAAATCAGCAATACCATGGAAGAAATCAATGGCATTGCCTCACAGACTAACCTACTGGCCCTAAACGCCGCCATTGAAGCTGCCCGTGCAGGCGAGCAAGGGCGGGGTTTTGCAGTTGTGGCCGATGAGGTGAGAAATTTATCAAAACGCACCCAAAGTGCGGCGGGGAACATCCAGGAATCCATCCTGCAACTGCAGGAAGTCTTAGGCAATTTCAGCGAACTGATGAATCAGAGTCAGATTCAGGCCCAAGATTGCAATCAGGAGAGTGCCCTGACCAGAAGCAGCGTCGATAATATTACTGAACTGATGAGTCAGGTCAGCTCAATGACCTTGCAGATTAGCTCCGCAACAGAACAGCAGCAAGCGGTTGCCAACCAATTTACCAGCAGCTTGCAAGACATCGATAACATTGCTCAAAACAACGCTCAACTGGCGGAAATTGTTAAGCAAAACGGTGACGATGTGCATAATAAAACTCTGATTATCAAAGAATTGAGTAATACATTTAAATAATACTGGGTCGCGGCAGTCCGGTTCAATATTGGCCGGACTGATCATCCCACTGCGTTATTTAGTGCACCTATTAGGGTTTTATGGCCCGCAGAGAAGCGACAGGACTTATTTGCATGCTCCCTCACAAATCAAAGTTTCTGCTGCTACTGTGCTGTATATTATCGCTGGGCTTTATTGCCACCAACCTGGTCGGCTACTTTGTCGCCAGGGACTCTTTATCTAAGCAAATTACCACTGATACACTGCCGCTGATCGGCGATAACATTTATTCGGAAATTCAGCGAGATCTGTTGAAACCTATCGTCATTTCTTCGGTTATGGCCAACGACACTTTCCTCAGAGATTGGATAGTAGCGGGGGAGAAAAATCCGGATACAATTCGGCGCTATCTGCAGAAAATCCAGCAGAGCTATCAGACCGTCACCAGTTTCTTCATTTCCGACGCCACCCTCACTTACTATCATTCCAGCGGCATATTGAAGACTATTTCACCGCACAATGAACTGGATAAATGGTATTTCCGGGCTGCGAGTATGGCTGACAGCCATGAGATCAATATTGATTTTGATCCTTCGAACCCAAGCCAACTCACCGTTTTCATCAATTACAAAGTATTGGACGCAAAAGGTGATTTGCTGGGAATAACCGGGGTCGGTTTGGCGCTATCGGCAGTCCAGCAGCTAATCGAAGACTACCAGTATAAGTACCACAGAGAAGTGTTTTTTATCGACAAAAAAGCAGCGCTAACTTTACATAGTTCAGAGTTTGGCAAAGATGCTGTGTTCGGTAATGGCATCATTGACCCCGCTATCAAGGGCAAAATTATCAATACTGACAGCACCTCTTTCAGCTACCAGCAAGACTCCAATGAAATATTCATCGACAGTCGCTATATCGAAGAATTCGATTGGTATCTAATCGTCCGACAGACAGATGAATATCTGCAGGGCAGTATTTTCAACTCTCTGTTAATAAATTTACTGATCTCAATGGTAATTACCGCTGCAGTGCTGACTTTCAGTTGGCGCACATTAAGTGGCTACCAGCAGCAGCTAGAAAAGATGGCCGTAACCGACAAGCTGACTGGACTGAATAACCGACAAATGCTCGAGCCGGTGCTAGAACAACTGTTTAAGTTATCCAGCAGACATAACTATCAACTCTGTGTTGCGGTATTAGACATAGACAACTTTAAAGCCATTAATGACCAATACGGTCACCCTTTTGGTGACAAAGTTTTGGTGGCAGTGGCGCAATTAATTCGCGGTTTAACCCGAGAATCTGACGTATTATGCCGCTGGGGTGGTGAAGAATTTTTAATTTTAATGCCCAATTGCTGTAGCTTAGACGCAAAGAGTTTTGGCCGCAAAGTACAACAGCAGTTAGCGACCACCAGTTTCAATATTGAGCAGCGGCAAATCAACATCGAATTGAGCATCGGAATCTCGCAAAAGAATACTGAAGATAAACCCGAGAGTCTCATTTTCCGCGCCGATCAGGCGCTGTTATCTGCCAAGAGAGCAGGCCGTAACACCATAGTAGTCAGTTAGGCAGAATATTTCCTAGCGCTACCGACCAACAATATTTAAGCCAGCTAATTGACTCGCCCCGCGTACTGTTCTATTACTGTGATCGAATAATAACTTTAACAATTTTTCAACAATATCGGCGCCAGGCAATGGACCTCAGGAGAGCGAATGCTAGACAGCACCCAGCTTAATAATTATCGTGAAAATGGCTATTGCGTGATTGAAAATTTTAAAACTTTGCAGCAGTGCCAGCAATTACAAGCGCGGGCTGGGCAAATAGTGGAAGATTTTTCGCCCAGTGATATCAGTATTTTCAGCACTAGCGAACAACAGCGTAATGCCGACGATTACTTTTTAAGCTCTGGCGATAAAATTCGCTGCTTTTTTGAACAGGAGGCGGTTAGCACATCAGGAGAAATCCTCGTCGACAAAAGTCTGGCTATTAATAAGCTCGGACACGCCATGCATCAGCAAGATGGGGTATTTCGGCACTTTAGCACTGACCGTAAATTAGAGCAGATCTGCCAGCAGCTGGGCTTTGTCGATCCAAGATTACTGCAGAGTATGTATATTTTTAAGCAGCCGCGCATCGGCGGTGAAGTTAACATCCACCAGGATTCCACTTTCCTCTATACAGAGCCAATGAGCTGTGTCGGCTTCTGGTTTGCCCTGGAAGATGCCACCCTGGAAAATGGCTGCCTGTGGGGAATGCCGGGAGGCCATAACACCCCGCTGGAAAAGATCATGAAGCGTCGTGACGATGGCATTGGGGTAGAGTTTACTCTTTTGGCTGACAATCACTACAACGAGAATGATTTTGTGCCACTACAAGTTAGCGCCGGATCACTGATTTTCTTCAACGGCCGCTTTCCGCACTTTTCACATGCAAATCGTTCGACGAAAACCCGCCACGCTTACACTTTGCATGTCATTGAAGGCGCCGCTAAGTATCCGCGAAGCAACTGGTTGCAGCGCGAAGACCAACAAAGCTTTCCCTCTTTTGCGCAATTAAGAGCGATGTGATCGCCCCCTACTGCAAAACAGACCAATCGCCACTGCTTTTCTCACTTAAACACTGAAGAATTTTCACTATGTCTTATACTACTATGTTGCTGTTTATCCCCACTTTTTTCCTGGTCTCTATTACTCCTGGAATGTGCATGTTACTCGCCCTGACACTGGGAATGTCGATAGGGGTGCGCAAAGCCATGTACATGATGTGCGGGGAATTACTGGGGGTGGCAATTGTCGCCTCGGCCGCGGCGCTTGGCGTGGCGACACTGATGCTGGAATTGCCCGAAGCTTTTATATTTTTAAAACTGGCCGGTGGAGCTTACCTGGCGTGGTTGGGCTATCAAATGTGGTGCTCCCGCGGTAGGTTGGTACTCACTGACAGCGAAAAACCAGCTGCACAGGCGGGCATGCAATTGGCGTTAAACGGCTTTATCACTGCTATTGCCAACCCTAAAGGCTGGGCATTTTTCATCACTTTGCTGCCCTCTTTTGTGGTCGCCGAGCAACCTTTGGCCCCACAACTAACTGCGATGATCGCTATCGTGATGGTGCTTGAATTCACTGCTATGATGATTTATGCCAGCGGCGGTAAAGCACTGCGGCACTTACTGATGAACAAGCACAACGTCAGGTTACTGAACCGGATATCCGGTACCTTAATGATCGCAGTGGGTGCCTGGCTGGCACTGTCCTGAATCGGCGCTGTCAGCGTCGATTCAGAGTAACTGATATCGGTCTCGCAGTAGCATTGAAAAGCCTTATGCAGCTCTAGCTTAAACGGGCATTTTTCAGCTTGTGCTGCGATCAACAGTGAGTCCCATACAGAACATTGCAGCCACTCATTCTGTGATTTAGTTAGCGGCGGGTAACTGAGCGGATTTGCGCAGCCGTGTTGTTGGTAAATTGCTGGTTTTTTTATCAATTTACGCATTCACCTGCCCCCTCAGTTCTGCTACTCTATGCGCAGTGGTGCCCAGGGGATGTAAAAATGACACCCTTTGCTAGACTTAGTCTGTTTAGAAGTTTAGTTTTATGACAATTCAGCGTCTTGAATATGCCATAGAGGTTAAATGGGAAGTGAGACAATCGTATATCGATTCAGCCTTCGCTGCCCCCGCAACGGTATGATTTTGCTAAAGAGTTTTTTAGAGCACAGAACAAGAGCCCGGAACCAGCCACAAAAGCGTCGTGATCCAACAACTTACAACTTATTTTTTACCTATGTACACGGGGATGTGTACTGGAGATAATTTATGCAAAATATTCAATCGAGTGTTGCAACTCAAACCCCTAGCCTAGCCGTTTCAGATACTAAGCAAATATTAGCGGCACTGGCACTAGGCTTAGTACTAGTGTTATTCGTCGGTTTTGCCCCTATGGAAGTGATTCATAACGCGGCACACGATGCCCGTCATGCCTTCGCCTTCCCCTGCCATTAATTTCAGTTCCAGACTGAAAAATTAAACAGCCAACATATTTTCACTCTGTAATTCAGCACAGGGTATACGGCCGTTTAAATTATGCAAAAATACAATTTTTAGGGCATTAACATGACTCTGCGCAACCTTATTCTGTCGGCTTTGATGGTCGGCGTAATCTCTGGCCTCTGTTACGGGCTGTTTCAACAATTACAAGTCAATCCATTAATCTATGCCGCTGAAGTCTACGAAGTAGCAGAACCCGCTGCTGCGACAGCTAGCGATGGTCACTCTCACGATCACGGCGAAGCCTGGGGACCTGAAGATGGCATGCCACGTATGGCATTTACTTTGGGCTCTAACATCACTATCGCCTTCGCCCTGGCACTGATCATGATTTCACTGATGGCGCTGCACAATCAAAAATCGCTAAAACCTAAGTTAAACGCCCTGAGCGGCGCGGCCTGGGGAATAGTGGCCATGTTCTGTTTCTTTGTCGCACCGGCGATGCTCGGTCTACACCCAGAAGTGCCTGGAACCAATGCGGCAGAATTGGAGAGCCGACAAATCTGGTGGCTATTTTGCGCCCTTGCCAGCGCCCTGGGCATAGCTGTTGTCTATTATGGCTCAGTGCTGCTGAAAGCCGTTGGGGGATTAATTGTTGCAGCTCCGCACTTAATCGGTGCACCGCTGCCGACTGAACACGGCTTTGCCAATACTGATCCGGTGGCTGTACAAGCACTGACTGAACTCACTAGTCAGTTCTATATGATGACCGCCATTGGCATGCTAATCCTATTCATCATCATGGGTGTACTGTCCGGTTTGAGTTTGAAGAAATTTGTCCACAACGGCGCATAAAGAACCGCTTAGATGTTAGAAGCACGACACATCACCCAGCTGTTTATGCTCTTTGCACAAGGGGATAAACAGCTAATTTCGCAATTGCAGCATTTCTGTCCAGGGGCCATCACCCATCAACAATGGCAGTTCTCTCTGGGGCAACTACACCAGTTTGTGCAGCACTGTTATCCCATTGCAGAGAGTGATTACCAGAGCTTTCGCAGCACTCTTTTCAACAGCAGTATTAACCATGATCTGGCCGCTGCCGGGTGGGTGATCAAGATATTAGACAACCGGCAAAATGTTGATCGCAGTGTCTATGTATTGCAGAAATTAACCGCGTGAATCTTGCAACTTCGATTCTGTCCATTCTCGCTGCTGACTAAGGTAGCATTTTTGCATTTTTGGATTGGCGATTTGCACAAGTCTATAGCCCTGTCGTTGGCCAGTAGTGCATCACACAAGCGCTGCAGTTTCACTAAAAGCGCGGCGCGAGTGGCAAACCCCGGTTGAAAATCGGCCAGTGATTTTTCATCTATCTGCTCTAAACACTGCAGCCCCTGCTCGGCGCCAACCGCCTCTGCCGCTCCTACTGTTAGCCTTATCTAGAGCAGTCCATTCTAGAGTTGCATCACCCCATACCCGTCAGTTTTGCCGCCCAGTAAACGATTGCAGTGCACTGATTGGATCGCCGCCTCTAATTGAAAGCGGCCCATGGCGCTTTTTTGCAGTAACTGCTCGGCTTTAATACTCAACTGCTTATCCCAGAGAAAGATATTTTGCTGATCCAGCCAATGTTATCCAGCCCAAACCTGCTAGCAGGCTAAAGTTGAGGCTGCTGCAGTGGAATAGCATATTGGATCACCGAATCTGCAGACACTGGATCATAATCCGCACCGTAAACTTCCAGATCTGGGCCACCACTGTGAAGCTCCCCCGATCCCAACAGCCAGCTCGAATACACATAGTTAACGGTATTATCCAGCTTGCTCGCCGCCCCTGTGTGGGTAAACATTGCATAGCGTGACTTATCGATCACAATGCTGTGCATGCCCGGTGGCATTTCATCTAAGTGACTAACAGCTATCGCCGCATAATACTCCAGCAAATCAGTGTCATTTGCCACTTGCTGGACAACGCCGTAACAAGTACCCGCTATTGAATGCGGGACTTCAGAGAGTCGCGCCATAAACTCAGACCAGAGTCCCGGCAGCTTATCTGCTATATTATTTTTCTCTGAATCGACACTGTAAAAAGCTGTTCTGCAGCCGACCAGCAGCATCCTACTCTGCTGCTGAATTTGTGGCGTTAGCAAGACATTTTGCCTGAGGTGCGCTAAATACTGGCTATTAAACTGTAGCTTTTTCAGGAACAAACTTTTATCTGCCAATTTGCGGTACGCATTAGGTGTGAGCTTAAACGAGTCTTTAAAGGCGCGGCTAAAACTCTGTTGCGATTCAAAGCCAGCGCTGAGGGCGATATCAATAATGCGCATATCGCCAGTCAGTAATTTATCCAGAGAGTTGGCGAGGCGGCGGGAGCGAATATAGGTTTTCAGCGTTTCATTCGTCAGCCCCTTGAAAATACGCTGAAAATGCCACTGGCTCATCCCCGCCTCTGCGGCCACTGTAGCAATTGCTATGTCAAAATCCAAATTGGCCTCGATGTATTCGATGCCAAGCTGCACGCTGTTTAAATAGTTCACATTAGTGCCTTTTAAAAAAAACCTGTCATAGAAATGAGTTTGCCTGCAGTATCGTATCTGCCAAAACTAGTTCCCTGGTCCACTTCTTGCTGCTGGGCGTCTATCAGACGCCAGCTTGCCATGCTCTGCTGATTGTGTGAAGCGAAGCTAGTCACCTGAAAATGGCCACCGGGAATCTGCCGGTGAAAATCCAGCATATAGTCGAGCAGTTCATCCCAGCCGACAGTGCTTACATGGGGATCGGCATAACTGCAATCTATGCTCAGACACTCTGCAAACAGCTGACGCTTTTGCTCAGGCGTTTCCAACCCCCAGGCTGATGAATATGTTTTCCAAACTTGCTCAATAGTATTTTGCATGTTGCACCTCTGCTGATTTATTATTTAGAAGTGTCTATTATGCAAAGGTGATAAATTGAGTTTTGTCATTTTGTGCTATCGAAACTATTTATTCACTGGCGAATCGATTGCCTGGGAATCAATACCAATACCGTGTTTTTTTAACTTTAAGGCAATAGTGTTATGCGATACTTGTAGTCGCTGCGCCAGCTTGCGCGAGGAGGGATACAGCGGATACAAAGTGTTCAACAGCTCCTTTTCAAAATGACCCAGCGCACTGTGCCAGTTTTCAACCCTGGCAAATTGCTGCGCCATGTCTGCAGTGGCACTAGTTTCCGCAGGCGCCAATTCTGTGGATAAGTGCTGATGCTCTAACATGTCGCCATCGGACATGGCCACTGTCCGAAACAATACATTTTGTAATTCTCTGATGTTTCCCGGCCAGTGATGGGCCATCAATTTATCCAGTGCCGCCGCCGATATCTGCGGCGCCTGACGACGAGTCTGCTCGGCAGCTCTGGTTATAAAGTGCCTGGTCAGGGCCGGTATATCTGCCCGGCGTTGGCGCAGCGGTGGCACTTGCAAGTTGAGCACATTAAGACGGTAGTACAGATCCTCACGGAATATTTTTTTCTCCATCATGCTCTGCAAATCACGGTGAGTAGCGCTGATAATACGCACGTTTACGGTGATCTCTTTCGCGCCACCGATGCGTCTGAAGCTAAAATCCTGCAGAAAGCGCAGCAATTTTGCCTGCAGATAAGCAGACATTTCGCCTATTTCATCCAGGAAAATCGACCCTCCATCCGCCAGTTCAAATAAACCGGGTTTACCACTTTTACTGGCGCTGGAAAAAGCCCCAGGGGCGTAGCCAAACAACTCACTCTCCAGCAAATTTTCCGGTACTGCGGCGCAGTTAATCGCCATAAAAGGAGCACCGGCGCGGACCCCGCTGTCATGTAGGATATGGGCGATCAACTCTTTGCCGGTGCCGGTCTCGCCCTGAATCAGTACCGGCATATCTAAATTGGAAAATCTCTGGGTAATCGCGAGTAGCTTTTGCGTTGCTATGGATGAGCCAATTAGCGATTGGCTGCTCTCGCTACCACTGTGATTGACTGCGGAAATTTGCTGGCCAAGACGACGCAGGCTCTGTAATAATATCACCGCTCCGGTGACTGATTTACGATCGCCATTATAGGAAAAAAACGGCGTTACTTGGGCCAGAAAAGACTGGCCGGCGCAGCTGATATCGATACTTGTGGAGTACTCGCTAAGTAGTGATTGCAACGGACAGTCGATAAAGTCCGTCAGGGATAACCCTTGTAGCTCGTCTTTTGCTCTTCCCAGCAAAGTAGTAGCAGCACTATTTGCCAGTAGTATTCGACCGGTACTGTCGATATCCAGGATCGGATCCTGCAGTGTAGATAACACCGCATCTAAGTGCTGAGCGCGCCGCTCGCCCGGCAGCAAGTCCACTTCTACCACTTCAATAATGCCATCAATCCCCTGCAACCCTTTCATTAATTCAGCCAAATTTACCTGGTGATCTAACTGCACAAAAGTGTGGTGCAGATGCATTTCCACACTGATTAAATTCCAGTTCTGCCGGGTAAAGACCTTAAGGATTTCCTGGGTAATACCCATTCGGTCCATGGACCGGATATCAAAGCGCATTGTATTTACTCGTCATGTTTTTATGACATAGTAATAAAAGTATGACAGCAAGGCAAGTAGCTTGAATGGTCGTTGATATTCCTCTGTGGCTGACCGATATAGCTCTATAGCGGTATATTTTGCAAAACACTTGTCACTTTTTTATTACACTCCGTTCTATTTTAAAACATGTTTTTCAATTAAATATTTGTTTTTTATGCATATTTAAAACATGGCACGAGCTTTGCAATATCTGCTTAGATAATAATTCTAATTAGGGAATACTAATGACCATCAAAAATAACAATATCAAAGGCGACTCCCTGGGCCAGAGTGCTCTGGGCAGTGATGTTCGCTGGACCTCAGACTTAAAGCGCCAGCGCAATGCCGGTCCCTCACTATCTCATAAAGACTGGTCTGCAGCCGGGTTCTCAACCAGGGCAGTACATGCAGGCACTATGGATGATGAAGTTACCGGTGCTGTAGGCACGCCAATATATCAAACCACGACTTTTATTCTAGGTGCTGAGCAGTACCGTTCAGTGGAAGAGGGCTATGCCCGCGATCGCTTCATCTACACCCGTTACGGCAACCCTAATCAGTGGGCACTACAGACTAAACTAGCAGCCCTGGAAGGTGCCGAATCGGCGTTGGTCTTTAGTTCAGGTATGGCCGCTATCACCGCTACCGTGTTAGCACTCGTAGACAAGGGGGCACACATAGTTTCCTCAAATGAATTGTACGGCGGCACTTATAACTTGTTCAACCAGGAGCTACCGACCTTTAACATGAGCGTCAGCTACGTTGACCCACGGGACTACGATGCTATTGAAGCGGCGATAAGGCCCAATACACAAATCTTATATTTTGAGGCGCTAACCAACCCACTGTTAAAGCTGGTTGATATCAAACGCCTGGCAGAAATAGCCAAGCGCCGTCAGCTGCGTTTAATCATCGATGGTACTTTTCTGACCCCAATCAGTTGCCGCATTGTAGAGATGGGAGCCGATGTGGTTATTCACTCCGCTTCTAAATACTTAAATGGTCACTCGGACGTGATTGCTGGCGCGGTGATGGGCAGCAGAAAGCTGGTCGATATGATCTGGCCTCGGCTACTAACATACGGTGGCAGCCTGGATCCACACGCCTGCTTCCTGTTTGAGCGCGGTTTAAAAACCTTGTCTATCCGCATGGCCGCACACCAGCAGTCAGCCCTCAAATTAGCACAGTATCTAGCCACTCACCCGTTGATAAACTTCGTTTACTACCCACTGCTGGACTCACACCCGGATTACCAGCTGGCTAAAAAAGTACTCAATAATGGCGGCGGTATGATCGCCCTTGAAGTACAAGGTGGTGATAGCGCGGCACTTAAATTGCTTGACCAGCTGCAGATTCCTAAACAAGCCACTAGCTTAGGTGGGGTCGAGTCATTAATCAGTTTGCCTTACAACACTTCACACGCCGGTTTTACTTCCAAACAGCGCACACAGATGGGCATTAACCCCGGCTGCATTCGCCTATCGGTAGGCATTGAAGACGCACAAGATCTGATCGCCGACTTTAAGCAAGCGCTGGCTTGTCTGTAAATAATAATTCAGTGACAGAGTTGCTCTGTCACAAAAAAATAACTGGAGAATCAAATGCGCAACGGAATTTCTGTTACCGGACTGAGTGAATTTGTTAACGAGATTAGAGAAGACGCCGCTGAGGGCATCGCCAAGTATGGGGTACAGCTGGATTGGCAGAGCGGCACCCGCTCCAAAGTTACAACCCTGCCAATGAGCATTGGACCACATACCATCAGCCGTGACTTCAGCTGGGAAATTGATGAGCCTAGACAATTGCTCGGCTGCAACCATGCGCCAAATCCGCAGGAGTATCTGTTATCGGGTGTCGGTGCCTGTATTTTAGTCGGCTTTGCCGTGGGTGCTTCAGTGCTGGAAATCCAGCTTGAATCACTGCAAGTGACAGTTCGCGGCGAATTAAATCTGGCGGGCTTTTTAGACATCGACCCGCAGGCGTCTGTTCCTTTTACCGAGCTGCAATACTGCATCCAGGTCAGCGGCGATGGCACTGATGAGCAGTTTGAACTACTGCGGCAAACCGCTCTTAAACAGAGTCCGAACGCCATGACGATCATGAAAGGCGCCGCGGTCAACGGCGAGCTAATCATCAACAAATAGCGAATAAGCAATAAGCGCCGCCCAATCTGGACAGACTTATTGCCAAGCGCCAACTACAACAGCAGCATTTTAGAGAAGTGAGTGCTGTGCCTTGCAGAGGAACCCGAAGTACAAGTTAAACCCTTAGTACTTCAATATTAACTAGCACCGGGCAACAATATACATTCAAGCCCGGTATTTGTGTGATCCACAGCCACTAGTTGTTATGCAGTTCAAGAGACTGAATCGACCTTCCTCGCAACAACTTCAGCCGTCCTGAAATTCAGATCGCGGCTGAATATGTTCTAGATCAAAAATATCTAGTTTTCTCCACTGTCTGTGCCCGGGTTGTCGTTGACACCCTGCAAAGGGTGCTCTGGCAAACCCAGTACTAGCGAGAACCTAATCTGGGGAGCCCTGGCAGTGTTTTTTTTAGCTTTACCCGCAGTGCTTTGCTCTGTATTGCCGGGTCAGTTTTGAAACCTTTTGGAAATTGTAATGAACAACTTAAACACTGGCTATGATGCCTCTGCCGATGCAGACATAGCGCTAGAAAACTCAGAGTGGACCGATGCTCTGCAAGATATCTTAAATACCCAGGGCGATAACCGCGCTCTGGATATTCTGCGCAATTTGCAAAACTATCTGCTGGGTAAAAACATCAACTTAACTGAGGCCACCCTGAATACGCCGTACCGTAATACTATTGCTATTAGCCAGCAACCCGCCTACCCAAACAACCCAGAACTGGAGACAGAACTGGAAAATATCATTCGCTGGAACGCTATGGCTTTAGTGCTTAAAGCTAACGACCAGGGCACTGGCGTCGGCGGACATATTGCCACTTACCAATCAGCCGCCACTATGCTGGAAGTCGGCTTCAACCATATTTTCAAAAACAAGACTGCAGACTACGGCGGTGATCAATTGTTTGTACAAGCCCACGCGGCACCGGGATTGTATGCCAGAGCTTATATTGAAGGACGCCTGAGTGAAGAGCAGCTGGTTAATTTTCGACGCGAGTTACAAGAGGGCGGCGGCTTGAGCTCATACCCGCACCCGCGCCGCATGCCCGATTTCTGGCAGGGGCCGACCGCCTCTATGGGGCTGTCCACTCCCTCGGCTATCTATCAGGCGCGCTTTATGAAGTACTTGGAAAACCGTGGCTTAAAAAATAAGGACGGCGGAAAAATCTGGTGCTTTATCGGTGACGGCGAGTCCGATGAGCCGGAAGTACTAGGCACAGTTAACATGGCCACCCGCGATAACCTGGATAATTTAGTGATGGTGATCAACTGCAATTTGCAGCGTCTGGATGGTCCAGTGCGAGGCAATGGCAAGATTATCCAGGAGCTCGAAAGTAGTTACCGCGGTGCCGGCTGGAATGTCATTAAAGTCATTTGGGGCAGCGAGTGGGATGAACTGTTTTCCCGCGACCACGACGGCGTATTGCAAGCGCGTATGGACCGGGCCGTGGATGGTGACTACCAGTTCTATACCGTTTCCGATGGGCCAACGGTGAGGGAGCATTGGACCGAGGGCGACCCTAAACTGGAAGCTCTGATGAAAACCTTGTCAGATGAACAGATCCGTTGTATTCGCCGCGGTGGACAGGACCGCGACAAGATTTTTGCCGCCTTCGACAAGGCGCTCAAAAGCACCGGTAAACCTACCGTAATACTGATGAAAACAGTAAAGGGAGACGGTTTAGGTGCCTCTGCAGAAGGGCAGAATACCAGCCATCAGAAAAAACAATTTACCGTACAAGAGCGTATCGAAATCGGTCGCCGCTTTGGCATTCCACTGAGCGATGCTGAACTCGGTGAGGCCAAACTGTACAAGCCGGCAAAGGACAGCCCGCTGCTAAAATACTTACACGCCAGACGCAGTGCGCTAGGTGGCTACCTGCCATCGCGCAGCGTCGATTATCCGCAGATTAAAGCACCGCAGTTAAGCCTCTTCAAGCAGGCGATTGAAGGCACTCAACGTGAGCAATCTACCACTATGGCGTTTGTGCGCATGTTATCTAACCTGCTTAAAGACCAGAAAATTGGCAAATATGTGGTGCCTATAGTGCCGGACGAAGCCCGCACTTTTGGTATGGAGTCGCTGTTTAATCAATTTGGTATTTACTCGAGTGTCGGGCAAAAATACAACCCGGTAGATTCCAGTTCACTGCTGCCCTACAAAGAAAAAATAGACGGCCAATTACTGCAGGAAGGAATTTGTGAAACTGGCGCAATGGCCTCTTTTATGGCTGCGGGTACCGCCTATGCCAACTACGGGGTACCGACTATTCCGTTTTATATTTTCTATTCTATCTTTGGCTTCCAGCGGGTCGGGGACATGATCTGGGCCTGTGCCGACAACCTGGCCAAGGGCTTTTTACTCGGCGCCACCGCCGGGCGCACCACTCTCAATGGTGAGGGACTACAGCATCAGGACGGACATTCCCACGCCGTGGCGGCGACTGTGCCTAATATGTACAGCTACGACCCCGCTTTTGCCTTTGAACTGGCGGTCATCATTCGCGACGGCATCCAGAGGATGTACCAGAGAGACGAAAAAATCTTTTACTACATCACTCTCTACAACCAAAACTACCCGATGCCAGCAATGCCTGAATCAGCAGGTATCGAGCAGGGCATCTTACAGGGCATGTATCGTTTCAGCAAAGATAGCTGTGCAGGTTTAAAAGTGCACTTGTTGGGCAGTGGTAGCTTAATGCAAGAAGTATTAGCTGCCGCTGAAATCTTAAAGCAATACGGCTGCAGCACCGATATTTGGAGTGTCACTAGCTACAACCAACTATTGCGCCAGGCGCAGGCGACTGAACGCGCCAATATGCTGAATCCGCAGCAACCGCAGCTGAACTATATCCAGCAACTGCTAGCCGACGAGAGCGGCGCTTTTGTCGCGGTCAGCGATTACCTTAAGTCTCTCCCCAATGCGATCAGCGCCTGGTTCCCGGGTGGCTTAACCAGTTTAGGCACCGATGGCTTTGGCCTCAGCGAGAGCCGAGGGACCTTAAGAGATCACTTTGAAGTGGATGCCCGCTACATCGCCTGGTCTGCTATGGCCCGTTTATTCCGCCAGGGCCTGTTATCAGAACAGCAGTTAGAAAAAGCCCGTACTGAACTGTCTATCCCGACAGAAAAAGCCGACCCGATGCTGTTTTAAGCTGAAAAACTTTTTACCCTTTTAGCCGCTAGCCAGCGGATCCGGCTAGCGGCTATTTTTTAACCGATTTTAAGATGCCACCGATTCAGTTTAGTGGTGTTTGGAGCCATTCATGAGTAGCGAATTAATCATAAAATTAGATGCAGAAGGCGAGGGAGAAGTGATTGAATACTCCGTTGCCATCGGCGATACCATTAATGAGGGAGACTCTCTACTGGTAGTGGAATCGGACAAAGCCAGCATGGACATCCCGGCCACCCGCAGCGGTGTAGTGAGCAAATGGTTGGTGGAGATTGGCAGCAATGTATCCCAGGGAGCTGAACTGGCCATGATCACAGCCGCCCAGACTTCGACACAGCAAGATACTATTAAAGCAGCTGCTGAGCGTGCTGAAATTGCCGCCCCTGAAGAGAGTACTGTTGCAACAGTACAGCAGGTAGCCGATTCAGCGAGCAACGACGCCGTGGGCAGCAGAGAAATAATCATTAGCTTAGATGCAGAGGGGGCCGGTGAAGTGGTCGAGTACTCGGCAGCCATTGGCGACAGTCTCAGTGAGGGCCAAGCTTTACTGCTGGTCGAGTCCGACAAAGCAGCCATGGATATCCCAACCAGCAGTGCCGGAATACTGACTAAATGGCTGGTTCAGATTGGCGACCAGGTCTCCCAAGGGCAACAGCTGGCAATAATCACAGTGACGGCTGAACAGACAAGCATTGCAGCTCGTGTTACTGCAGCGGCCGTCCCAGTCACTGAAGTGCCAGAGACAAGCGAAACATCAGTAACGCCTCAGCAAAAAACAGTCATTGCCACAACAACGCCAGTAGCAAGTATAAATAGCAGCATATCAGCGGGGCCTGCAGCGCGTAAACTGGCCAGGGAAATGGCCGTAGATTTATCCCGGGTTACTGGCAGTACCTACCGCGGCAGAATTCTAAAAGAAGACATTAAGGCCTTTGTTAAACAACAAATGCTCAGTGTGCCAAGCAACACAGCAGTTGCCAGTGCCCCCTTTGATGAGATAGATTTCAGCCAATTTGGTGACATTGAAACCAAGAAGATGTCGGGGATGGCCAGAGCCACTTCGGCGCATATGACCCGCTGCTGGCTGAATATCCCGCACGTAACCTTGAGCGATGAAGTAGATATCACTGAGCTGGAAGCGTTTCGTGCTTCCTTTAAGCCAGAGGAGTTTCAACTACTGAAAAAGCCGACCATATTGCCATTCATCATCATGATAATTGCCAAGGCATTGCGCAAATTTCCACAGTTTAACTGCTCGATACACCCCGACGGCCAGCAGATCATCTACAAGCAGTACATCAACATAGGTATCGCAGTAGACACACCCGCTGGTTTGTTAGTTCCTGTGATCAGGGATGCCGATAAAATGTCGATCAGTGAGTTAGTGCAACAAGTTAATAACTTAGCCGACAGAGCCAAAAACAGAAAACTCAGCGCCGCGGATATGAGCGGCGGTTGCTTTAGCATTTCTAGTTTAGGCCCTATTGGCGGTACCGGCTTCACCCCTATTATCAATGGGCCCGAAGTGGCTATTTTAGGGGTAGCCAGTGCCGAAACAAAGCCCGTCTGGGATGGTCAGAGCTTTATCCCGCGTAAAAAATTACCGCTGTGCCTGTCCTTCGACCACAGGGTGATCAATGGTGCCGACGCCGGTAAATTTCTGGGGATGGTTCGTCAGTACATGGAGCAAATTGGAAAAATTATTCTATAAAGTAACAATGATGCAGAAACACAAATTAATACGGAGGGTGGATCACCAGTACATGGAGCAAATTAGCAAAATTATTCTTTAAGACAACACCTAAGGGCGGCAAGTAGAGTTTCCCTTGGGTGGGTATTTTCAAGCTTGAGTACAGATGTTCTGCGCAGCTCGCCAACAGTTATCGCGCTGTATAAATATTGACTTAAAGCTCAATTTTTAGAATTAGTTGAATCTTTAACAGCTGATAAACTCACCCTTATTTAACCTGACTATAAGCTTGTAACAGTGATAACATTTTCAGTATTTGCACTTTAGTCAGTAAGTGTTCTCTTTTCAGTAGTCCACCCTGCTTTCTTAACACTTTTAACTGTTTGTTCGCTATGCTGGCATCTATGGGTGCCTGGGAAGCTTCAGCTTTTTCCTGCAAACGTAGGTACTCACAGTGCAGCTGTGCATTGATTTGCAAGCTGCTTAACATAGTCTTAAATAAAGTATTGGCTCTGACGATTTGCAAGCGCAAAGCAGGGTCTGGCACTTGTCCTATTAAAGCCGTATTGCTGTTGTACACAGAAAAATAATCGCTGTTTTGCGGGTAACTTCGCAACAGTGGGTCTTC
Source organism: Oceanospirillaceae bacterium (assembly GCA_013215505.1). Taxonomy (GTDB): domain Bacteria; phylum Pseudomonadota; class Gammaproteobacteria; order Pseudomonadales; family Balneatricaceae; genus Rs1. The sequence goes on along the minus strand of JABSQZ010000009.1, from coordinate 71,838 downwards.
TTCTTTTAATTGTTCAATTTCCAGGCCGATACGATTTTCGTAATTATCAAAGACAATTTTTGACTCGACTTGCAGTGCCTGTAAAAAACCGTCGAGAGCTTTTTTCTCGCTGATCTGCACTTGCTGTTGCATAGCCTGATGAGATTGCTGGGCCAACTTGCGGCAGTATCGGGCTGCGAACAGTGCCCCAACTAACATGCCCAGTAATGCACTGAGAAAAGGCCAGCTGTAGTTGATTGGCTGCTCGACAAAACCCTCGGGTAACCAATGGCTGGTAGTTTCCAGAGCATCATTAAAAATAGCAGTGAAATCCATATTTTATTTATTCTCCGGTATTTTCCTATAAGTCATGGCTGGCATGATACAGAATTAACCCGCACAGGCTAACTGATTTATCTTCTGGCTTAGTTTTACTCTTTAATATCAATAAATTGTTGCCAGTCTTGCAGGCCATAGCGATGCATGATTGCCTGCAACTTATCACTATTTTTCAGTTGTATCATCTTCTCGTCAAAATACTTTGCCAAAGCTGAAATTTTGCTAATCGATGTCGGGTTGGGGGTAAATGCCAGGTAAATTTTGGCACTGTAATCACAGCCTGCCATACGAAAGTAGCTAGCTTTTCCCAGTTTCTGCAACTCATATATAGTCGAGTTATAGGTAAATAGAAAGGTATCTAAACGCCCTAAAGCTAACTTATCCAAACTGCGAGCCAGATACTTGCCGTTGTAAGGTATGACATGAAATTGCCGCTTATGTTTTACCATATAAGCATTTAGCTCTTGGGAAACAGATGTGTCTTGAGCATAGCCGATATGCATTCCCAACAGCGATTCGGTATTTGTATATTGAAATTTCGAGCCGGATTTAGTCACAAAACACATCCTCTGCAAGCCCACCTCTTGCTCTGGGTAGAGTAAATCTGGCGCTTCAACTTTAGCGGGGGCCAGCAGCGCATCCGCCTCGCCGCTTCTTACTAAGGCTATAGCCCGCGACCAGGGATAAGTTTTAATCACTAATGTATAGGGACCGTCTTGAAATATATGCTCGACAATATCCCCGATATAACCGAGCTGCTGTTGACCTTGAATCAATTGCGGGGGCCAATCTATCGTGGCTATTTTGATAATTTCAGCAGGGCAGTAACTGGAGGCGACCAGTAACGGGATACAGCAAAGCCAAGGTGTTTTTCTCACTTGATATCTCACAACATTCTGGGAACCTACAGTCGGCTTTAAAGCCTATTCTCTAGCTACAGCAACATTTAAAATTGCAGTATGGAGCTTGGCGATCACTGTCAGTATCACTTAGCACGTTTTACAATATTAACAATCACAACATCAATATCATTCTAATTAGCAATCATTATTAATCTGTAAGATTTTCACCTAATGACACTCCGCCAGCCAAGAATAGCAATAAATCTTATAGATTACAGATGATTAGAGCTTAGAAAAGAATATAGCAGAAGACTTAATGCTGATATTTAGCGCGAATTGGGAGAAGATATAGCGACTTGAGCTTCTAGCCAAACTAAGGCGGCATCTGCATCGATAAAATAGGCGTGCATAATATTAAACTGTTGATATAAACGGGTTAGCTGTTGTTCGACAAGCCCGGTTGGCGCTGTATCGATAAACACTACGGCTATGGCACACACCCCACGCTGTTTACGTAACTTGATAGTGTGGTACATTTCCCGCTCGGCTTGCGGAGTAAATATACAATCTTGATGCAACAGTGTTAACTGCCCCCAATGCCCTTTGACCTTACTTAACACTTCTTGTAATTGGGCCTGATAATTCTGTACTTGTTGCTCGTTAAAAGGCCCCCTGGCTTCAACAGTCAAAATCTTATCTTTGAATTCGATCCTGTGCAGACCATGTGCTACATCATTCATCATCTCAACTACTCTTCTTGAAATTGCTCAAATACGTAAGTAACAAGTACATCCGAAGCCGCTACTGCTTTAATTTTAAAGGCTAGACGTTTGTTATAAAATAGTAAATAAGACTACATTTCAGCCTAAAGAAGAAGCATCTAGTCTTTTGCGACTGTGAGACGTGATACTGCATTGTCTGTTATTTAGCAGGGGTTGTCTGGCAAGGTTTATATCTATCTGCCAGGGTTGAATTTATCTGCGCTGGCGATAGATTCATCCAAGAGCTTTGCATAGAAAGTTGTACTCACGACCAACAGAGTGAGAAGTTAATTCGCCTGCTGCATCGCTAATTGAGTGTTTAACCAAATTAAGGCGTCATTTTCATTAATAAAATAGGCGTGGGCAATATTAAAGTGCTGATAGATGCGGGTGAGCTGTTGCTCGGTAATTGAATTCGGGCCCGGGTTGATAAACACCACGGCGATGGCACAAATACCGCGCTGCTTGCGAAGCTTAATAGTCTGATACATAGCCCGCTCCGCTTGCGGGGTAAATAAACAATCTTGATGCAACAGGTTTAACTGCCCCCATTGGCCACAGATACCACTTAAAGCACTCAGCAGTTGTACATGATAGTTTTGCACTTGTTCATCGTTGAATGGGCCCTTGGCTTCAACAGTCAAAATATTATCTTTCAGTTCGATCTTGTGCAGACCATGTGCTGGGTACATCTTCAATCCTTAATGATCGTTCTACTACTGGCAAAATACGCTGATGCCAGTTACATCCGTGAGCTACTGCTGATTCAGTCTTAAAGATATATCTTTGTTCTAGAATATAAAAAAAGACCACATTGTACCTGAACGATGCAAAATATAGTCTTAGTAAGAGAGCTTATTTACAATTCACAGCCCGACATCTTGATGCCATTGATACAACTATCCCTTCGACCGCGCCCCGCAAACAGCTAATCTATACCCGCATTACCATCGAGCAGGTCGTTAGCTGAGCTATCACTGCCATTAGTAATGCAGTCAAAGTCATTGCCGGAACCGATAAATACCTGATCATTATCTCTGCCCGCAAGGATACAATTTCCCGCTGGCACTCGCCACTATATAATCATCGGCTGGAGTCGCTAACTATTTATCCAATGCGTAACTGCCAAGTAAACGGTCTTGATAGAGATCACCCTAGCTACTACCTGCGAAGGCAAACAACGACTGCTCAGTAATTATCGACAACAGAGTTTAAGCTCTTGATTTAGCAGACTACTAGCAGCAAAATATGCAAGTTCAATCACGCTTACTACAGAGATCCCAACAATATGGCAGATTCCGTGCATTACTTTTTTGACCTTGCCACTGGTTATAAAGATGCCACTAGGTACAGCAAGGCTTTGTTAGCGCAATCACAAGTATTGGACGCAGGCATTGCCGAGCGTCTAATGAGCGCTGGCTACAGCAAAAATGCTTATCGATATAAGAAGGGGGAGCTGCATATCAACAGCTATTCTAAGGCCACTGCAGTTACTCATAAACATGCCATAGTTATCGACGATGGAATTGAAGTGAGCATCGTCTTTGTCAAAAATAGCTTGTCTATGCGCGCTTGTATTGCCCGGGTGATAACGGATAATAAAAGCTATTTAAAGCACTAAAGCACTGTCAGATTTAGTAATAACGAGTGTGAGCGACAAGAATAATGCAGAGGTTATTGCTATATTAGCTAGTTCCTTCTGCATCGCTTGGGTTTAAATATACAGCTTGCTGAAATAACCCAGCAGAGCGTGGCGACAGCTGTTACTGCGAAGTAAATTAAAGCTGTGCAATCATTAATAGTAATGGCCAAAGATATAGCAAACGCACTAAATCATGTGTTAAATAGATTAATGTTTGACGAGTATTAATCGGCTCTTAATCGACTGTATGTTTATTCTCCTAAATAAAACCAACCTCTGTCCATTGTTACAAATATTTTGCACTCCTTTAAAATTAATTTTACTTTTTTTTATAAACTTCACCAACCTTGCACAACAGCCTGCAGCTTCACATAAGCCTATAAATAATAACAATTTATTGTTTTTATCAGTCCTTATACCCAAAAGATAAACTCAATAAATCATAGCTCACCGATTAGCTTAAGCAAGGTCTGCAGCACACTCATTGCGCCGCTATCATTGACATTTTTTTAGCCCGATGCATACTAAGCAAACGATTGCGCAACCGTTTGCTATTTTGTTTTCAAAACAATAAAAAAGAGATCCGATGAAAAAATCGAGATTAATAAACTCTGAATTAACAGCTGTCATTGCTCGAATGGGCCACTTAGATGAGTTGACCATTTGTGATGCTGGTTTACCTATTCCTAAATCCACACCCAGAATAGATTTGGCGATTAGCCAGAACCTGCCGCCACTGCTGTCTGTGCTTGAAGCAGTATTTAGTGAGTTGCAGGTTGAGTCGGTGATCATTGCCCAGGAATGTGAAACACAGAGTCCGCAATTCTATCAGCGACTTATGGCTGTTATTGATAAGCAGAATCACCCTGTAGCTATTTCTCTGCTCAGTCATAGTGAACTTAAAGCTCAGACAAGCAACAGCCAGGCCATTGTGCGAACAGGTGAATATACCCCTTTCGCCAATATTATTTTGCAATCTGGCGTGGTTTTTTAAGGTGTTATTCTGATGCAGCCTATTTTGAAACTCCAAGATATTGATAAATCCTTTCCCAGCGTCAAAGCCTTAAACCGCGCTAGCCTGAATGTTTATTGTGGAAAAGTCATGGCATTAGTGGGCGAGAACGGCGCCGGAAAATCCACCATGATGAAAGTGTTAACAGGCATCTATCAACCCGATGCCGGATTGATAGAATATCAGGGCACAGCCGTTCAATTTCGCGGCCCTAAAGATTCCCAGGATCAGGGCATCAGCATTATTCATCAGGAACTTAACCTGATTCAGGAACTGAGTATCGCCGAGAATATTTTCCTCGGCCGAGAGCCGACCCGCTACGGGAAAATACAGTGGCAGCAATTATATGCGGATGTTGAAAAGCTGCTGCAACGCTTAAATATAAAACATCACCCGCGCACCCGACTTGGCAACTTAAGTATCGGCGAGCAACAAATGGTGGAGATTGCCAAGGCGCTGTCTTTCCAGTCTAAGGTAATCATTATGGATGAGCCTACCGACGCGCTAACTGATACAGAAACGGACAGTTTATTTCAGGTAATCCAGCAGCTTCGGGAGCAAGGTCAGGGGATTGTCTATATTTCTCACCGGCTAAAAGAAATTTTTCGCATCTGCGACGACGTCACTATCTTTCGGGATGGTGAATTTATTGAACAAACACCGGTCGCGGATTTAACCGAAGATCTGATTATCGAAAAAATGGTTGGCCGCTCACTGGACGATCAGTTCCCGCAAGTCGATTTAGAGCTGGGTGAAGTCTGTCTGCAGGTCAATAATCTTTGTGGAAACGGTGTTGTAGATGCAAGCTTTTCCCTGAGAAGTGGCGAGATTCTCGGCTTTTCCGGATTGATGGGTGCGGGGCGAACCGAGCTGATGAAATTAATTTATGGCGATGCACAAATACGCTCTGGTGAAGTGATACTCAATGGTCAGACTCTCAATCTGCGTTCCCCTAAGGACGCCCTGACGGCCGGGATTTCCTACGTTTCTGAAGACCGGAAAGCCGATGGTTTAGTATTAAGCATGTCGGTAAAAGAAAATATGAGTTTAAGCAGTCTCGCGGAATTTTGTACTTCTTCCGGCCGCATTGAACACCGGAAAGAAAAGCAAGCAGTGCAAAAATTTATTGACCTATTTCGTATTAAAACCCCCGGTCAAAACCAGATAATCAAAAATTTATCCGGGGGTAATCAACAAAAAGTTGCCATTGCTAAAGGCGTGATGAAACAACCCAAAGTATTGATCCTGGATGAGCCAACCCGGGGAGTAGATGTCGGGGCACGACAGGAGATCTATCAACTAATCAATCGCTTCAGACGTGATGGCATGGCCATAATCCTGGTTTCTTCTGACATGCCGGAGATTCTTGGCATGAGTGACCGCATTGTCGTGATGTGCATGGGTAAACTAAGTGGTGAATTCAGCAGAGAACAAGCCAATCAGGAATTATTGATGGCAGCCGCCGTTGGCAAAAAAGCAGAGGAACTAGCATGACCACGAACAGTGCGACGACAAAGATCGCCACCCAGAATCAAGACACCGAGATCAAACTGTTTAGCAAAGCCTGGCTCTTTCAAGAGAAATCGCTGATTGCGCTATTGCTGTTAATCGCCGTTGTGTCGTTCATCAGCCCAAATTTTTTCAGCGTAGATAACATGCTGAATACACTCAGACAAACCTCGGTAAACGCTATTATCGCGGTGGGCATGACCATGGTAATTATTACTGCGGGCATTGATTTGAGTGTTGGCGCAGTTCTGGCTCTTAGTGGCGCCTTTGCAGCCAGCCTTATTGCCCAGGAAGTAAACGTGGTTCTGGCAGTTATTATCACTCTGTTTTCTGGCCTTGTATTAGGTGCAATGAGCGGCGTAATTGTCGCCCAGGGAAAAGTGCAGCCCTTTATCGCCACTCTGGTGACTATGACTGCGCTGCGCGGCGTAACTATGGTTTTCACCGATGGCCGTCCCATCTCAACCGGTTATACCGAAAATGCGGATATGTTCAGCTGGTTGGGTACAGGTTACCTGCTCGGCGTACCTGTACCCGTCTGGATTATGGTGTCTATCTTTGCTATCGGCTGGTATCTACTCAATCACACTCGTACCGGACGGCATATCTATGCCCTGGGCGGCAATGAAGATGCTACCCGACTATCCGGTATCAATGTTAATCGGATTAAAATAATTGTCTATTCACTTTGCGGTTTAACCGCCGCAATCGCCAGTATTATTATCACCGCACGACTGTCCTCTGCCCAACCGACTGCCGGTTTAGGTTATGAGCTAGACGCAATCGCGGCGGTGGTATTGGGAGGTACCAGCCTGATGGGAGGACGCGGCCGAATTATGGGCACGCTGATTGGCGCATTGATTATTGGTTTTCTTAACAATGCGCTAAACCTGCTAGATGTATCTTCCTATTACCAAATGCTTGCCAAAGCATCGGTCATCTTGTTGGCCGTTATCGTTGACAATCGCAATAAATAACAAAAAACAAAAAGGATAAACGTGATGAAAAAAATATTTACCGCTGTATCGGCAATCGCCGCAGTCGCCGCTTTAACTTTTTCTTTTAGCGCTCAGGCAGCTGACGGAAAACTGGCTCTAGTGGTCTCCACGCTAAACAACCCATTCTTCGTCTCTATGAAAGAAGGCGCAGAAAAGAAAGCGGCCGAATTAGGTTATGAGCTAGTCGTTTTAGATTCTAATAATGACCCCGCTAAAGAATTATCAAACATTGAAGATCTGGTGATAAAAAAAGTCGCCGCTATCTTAATTAACCCAGCTAACTCTGATGCTGTGGGTAATGCCATTAAAATCGCAAATCGCGCCGGTATTCCTGTATTAACCTTGGATCGCGGTGCGGTCAGAGGAGAGGTGGTCTCTCACATTGCATCAGATAACGTAGCTGGCGGTAAAATGGCCGGTGATTACATTGCTGGCAAATTGGGCAAGGGTGCTAAAATAATTCAATTGGAAGGTATTGCCGGCACATCCGCGGCAAAGGAGCGAGGCGAAGGTTTTATGCAGGCAGTTACAGCTAACAGCTTTGAATTGTTAGCGACCCAACCTGCCGATTTCGATCGCGCTAAAGGGCTGAATGTAATGGAAAATTTATTGACAGCTCATCCTGATGTGGCAGCCGTGTTCGCCCAGAATGACGAGATGGCACTGGGCGCTTTAAGGGCCATTAAAGCTGCTGGTAAAAATGTTCTGATTATTGGTTTTGACGGTACCGATGAAGGTATTACAGCGGTCAAGGCCGGTGACATGGGGGCTACTGTTGGTCAACAACCGGCTCTGATTGGTGCACTGGGTGTTCAAGCTGCAGTCGATACTCTAAACGGCAAAAAAGTAGCGGCTTACGTTCCCGTTCCTCTACAGGTCATCAACTAATTAACAACTGTTATAAACAACCGGACTCGTAACTCGAAGTTGCGAGCCCACTTTAGCTTCAGACTAAGGGAACCAGACAGTCAATCATCGGCTTAACTTCCCGTTCAGTTTGGTTCAGTTTGGTTCAGTTTGGTTCAGTGAACAAGGTCATGCTAGAATCTGGGTCGGTTTTAAGCTAAAGATTGTAGATGCAGCTACTGCCTGAGATTGTTTAATAGCGCATTGCTAGCAGCTTCGCTGCGAGACGCACACATGGCGGCTGCAATGCATATTTCTCTGGTCGCTATAGTTTTATTGGTGACAAATTTGTTGCAAAAGCTGCAGTTTTAAGACGGTAAGCAGTGACTACCGCCCTTGAAAATCAATCTATCAATTAACAGTGGAGCAGAACACATTGTCGGTTACCATCAAAGATGTGGCAAGACAGGCAAAGGTCTCAACTACAACCGTTTCTCATGTATTAAACGCTACTCGCTTTGTCTCTAAAGATGCCAAAAAATCGGTTTTAGACGCAGTTGCAGACCTGAATTACGCACCCAGCGCAGTTGCACGCAGCCTCAAAGTGAAGAGCACCAAAAGCTTAGGCATGTTAGTCACTACCACTCTCAACCCGTTTTACGCCGAGCTGATCAAAGCCGTAGAAAAGAACTGTTACGCAGCAGGATACAATCTAGTGCTCTGTAACACCGACGGGGATCCTGAAAAAACCGACTCCTATCTGAAAATGCTAGTGCAAAAGCGTATCGATGGAATCTTGGTGATGTGTACCGAATATGACCATGATTTGTTTAAGACTTTGACCGCACAACGAAATTTACCGATGGTGGTCATGGACTGGGGTCCGACCGATGATTACCTCGACCGCATTCAAGACAACTCATTTCTCGGCGGCTACATGGCAACCCAGCATTTGATCGAATGCGGCCATGCAGATATTGGTTACATTGGTGGCCCCTCTAAAAAGTTACCGGCAATACAGCGCTTTGAGGGATTCAAGAAAGCCATGCAAGAAGCGGGTCACCGGATAAATTCACAGTGGATTATCCAATCAAATTTTGAGTGTGAAGGTGGCAAGAGCGCGATCCGGCAGATGTTGGCCCTCGCAGATAAACCTAGTGCAGTATTCATCAGCAATGACATGATGGCACTGGGCGCCATCAGTGAAGCTCAACAATCCGGGGTTAAAATACCTGAACAACTCTCTATCATTGGCTACGATAACATTTCTTTTTCGGCGCACTTCAACCCACCGTTAACCACCATTAATCAGCCCAAAGACACACTGGCAACCATGGCAGTCACGGCATTAATAGAACGAATCAAAGAACCAGGAAAAGCCGGGCGCACCTTACTGATCGAACCCGACCTGGTCATTCGATCATCTGTTGCCATGAAGCTCAATTAGACTGAATATAATAGGTAACCTTTCCCAGGAAAACCTTAGCAATTTACTTGTACAATAGAGCACTGATAGATTGCCATTGTGACTCTCTCTTGCAGCTATTTATTGACATTGGGCGACCATAAATAGTCTGCACAGGAAAGTCAGCCAGGCACAGCAGATTCAACTAATGAGTGCATTTTGAGCGCTAATTTTTTATCTCTCGCTGCTGATACCACCTTAGGGCTGCGCGCAGTGATAGCGAGTTATCTGTTTGCTGCTCAAATAGTTTTCCTGTTTCCAGTTTCCTGTTTCCTGATTCCTGATTCTTGTTTCCTGTTTCCTGATTCCTGATTCCTGTTTCAAGGTCCAAGTTCACGGCCTATACCACTGCGTTTTCGCCCTCCAAGGAGCCTGAACAAATTTCGAAAGCGAGCAATTCACCCATACTATACCGTCATCCAGGGCCGCCGCTATTCGATCACAGCGCAGCGGGGCCGTGCTAAGTACAGCCACACAAATTCCAGGGGATAACCCTGAAAATATCTCGCCACTGAATTGTGCAGTGGATGCTTTTAAATACTCGCTAATTTTTACTTGTCTGGAGCTATTTGAGAGCAGTCCTTTTTTCGCCCTGATATAATTTTAAAAATAGCGGAAAAAAAATATAATATTCGGCAAAACACGCCAGTAAAAGTATTAACGAACTTTGCCAAGAAAACCTTCCCAAGCTACTTACTTGTATAATCCAGCAGTGATATATTGCCATTTTTACTTTTTCTTTCAGTTATTTATCAACATGGGATGACAGTGCCAGTATGGACGCAAAAATTTACGTAGTAGGTGCCGGAATTATCGGAATCTGCTGTGCGATCGCCTTGCAAAGAGACGGCCACAAAGTTGTTTTAATCGATAAAATCGGTCCAGGCGCAGGTGCTTCTTTTGGCAATGCCGGAGCAATAGTTAATGGCTCTTGCGTACCCACCGCAACTCCCGGGATAATCGGCAGTGCTTTAAAAATGCTTAAACCCGGCGGTCCGCTATCCATATCACCAACTTATCTACCACAACTGCTGCCCTGGCTAATTCGATTTAGCTGGCAAAGTAGAGAGCAAAACTACCAGCGCAATGCGCTGCATTTAGTCGCGTTAACCAAACATGCGACTAACAGCTGGCAGAAATTGTTAACAAATACTGAAAGTGTTGATATGTTTAAAGCGGTGGGATGGTTGAGACTGTTTGAAACGTCTCAGGCCTTCAATGCTAATGCCAGTTCCCGTCAGTTGATGACCGAGCACGGCACCCCCTATCAAACCTTAAATTTCGATGAAATTTACGATTTAGAACCCAATTTAGCGCGTATTTTCCAACACGGTTTCTATCAACAAGACTGCCATTTTATTAGCAACCCAGAGCGCATGCTGCAAAGCCTGACCGAGCATTTTGTAGCTAATGGTGGGGAGTTCAAAGTTGCAGAAGTAACCAATATAAAAGTACAAGAACAACAAGCAATTATTGAAACTACTGACGAGGTCATTTATCCGGGAACCCTGGTAGTCACCGCCGGAGCCTGGTCAACAAAATTAACCAAAGGTATAAACTATAGTGCACCACTGGAAACTGAACGCGGTTACCATATGATGCTGCCTGTGACCAAAGCTATCTCTCGGCCTATCGTGCATGCCGAGCAAGGTTTTGTCCTCAGCCCTATGGAAACCGGTTTAAGGGTAACCAGCCAAGTGGAGTTAGCGGCAGTGGACGCACCTGCAAAGTACCGTAAAATCCGCGCGTTACTGCCCAAGGTAAAAAGAATGCTACCAGATGCTGAGATGACCGAACAATCTTGCTGGATGGGTTGCAGACCATCACTGCCAGATTCACTGCCTATTATCAGTCAATCAGCACACAAGAATATATTTTATGCATTTGGTCACCAGCATTTAGGCATGACGTTGGGGCCAATGACCGGGGAGTTAATCGCTGATTTAGTCGCGGCGAGAAAATCCAAAATAGATCTGACCCCCTATAGAGCGGACAGATTCTAACGCCTCTGTTCATTATCAATAGCGAGTAATATAGCTTTCTTAAGGCACAGCAACTCGACAGAGTTTAACTGTGCCACTACTTACTACTTACTACTTCCAACTTCCAGCTTCCAACTTCCAACTATTTCATTAAAGGCTGAAAATTACGATCAATCATTCCATCTATGATTTTTTCAGTCTCCCCGGATGCCTCCATCTGTTGTAGTACCTTGGTCAACCTTGGTAGCAATGATTTATTTTCCCTATGCAGGTAGTGAAAAATCTCAAACTTATCGATTGGCGGCTCGAGAGGTATAATCACAGCATGCGCCTCAGGGTCCAGTGAGTTCTTGCCACCGATACGAGATTCTATCACCAGGTCAACACGTCCATTTACCAGTAAATCAAATAATGAGGACATCTTTTCTGCAAAATAAACGTGCATACCTTGAGTGTTTTTTTCGGCTTTTTTGAAGCCCCTTAAAAAACCAATTTTATAAGGTTTTAGGCTATCCCATCCATCAATGACTATATCGCTTCGCCTAGCATAGACTATGGTTTCCAGTTCCATGAGAGCGACAGGAACCCGTATTAGATTGTGGAATATATTGCTCATACCTGCAATACGAAACAATTCTCCATCAGCATGCCCAATGTTGGAATAATGCAGTGAACGCTTGCCAGGGAGGTAGCGAATGTCTACTTCTATTCCCAGTTTACGGTAGGCACCTTTCATAATTTCGGACACCGTTAAACTGAGCGGATACTCTTTGAAGGTTGAAATTATTACTTTTTCTTTCTGATAACAAACGATAGGACATTTTAAATTTAGCGCTTTGGCAGCGGCACTGGCTGTCACCGCATTGTTTGCGTAGAGCAAACTGGCTGTTAAAAAAAAGACTATACCAGTGCTCAATTTTTGCCCCAGATTCATATCAACTCCTTTTCCTATTATTCACAAGAGAAAAGTCCAAGATGTCGTCGCTAAAATTTTCTAAAAGAACTCCATTATGCTTAAAAAAATATGATTCTGTTATAGAACTCGTCTGTTGCGTTGCAATTAGGCAAATACCCTAAGCGCTATTAGCCAGACTTAATCTGGCATTTTACTCCGCCAGGCAAGGACATTTATGCTTTGCTTAATATATATGTAAAATCATATTTTTTGAACTGCTAGAGGCTGATGCTGTCTTAGTGTTACTCAGCAAAAACACTACAAGGTATTAATTGAGAATGAAAAAAATCAGCTGCAAATTTGTCTTCAGCATAGTTTTTTGTTTTTCTGACCCAGCCCTATCGAGTGAAAATACTCATTTTCAGATACAACGAACTGATGGCTCATCAATAGATTATTCCATCACTAACAACTCTCCCAAAATTGCCGCTGACGTTCTTCTATTAATAGTGCAAGGTTCGGACTGCAACAGTGTGTTACATAATGCGACTATACCCCAGCTGAAACTTGCCTGGCCTGAGGCAGACCTGCTGTTGATTGAGAAGTATGGAATAACAGCAGCCCTCCCCTACAATAAAGATGAAGAGCGCGTAGACTGCCCTGCCAGCTATTTGCAAATGGACAGTTTGCAGCAGCGTGCCTCCGATATCCTGCAGGTAATAGAGAAACTAGAAGCTGCCAACAGTTACCCTAAATTGCTGATGATTGGCGGGAGTGAAGGAGCTGTAGTCGCAAATATAGTCGCATCACGTACCCAGCTCATTGATGCTTCTGTATCGTTCAATGGTGGTGGACGCTGGTTTAAAGATGACGTTATCCATAGCATCAAATACGGTCAGCCAGATTCCCCTGCTCTACAGTCACAAATTATTGGGTTTAGTGAAATGGCGGCGAAGCTAACCGCCAATACAGAGATGCAAATGGTGATCAGTGGCCATGGCAGTATATGGTGGCGCAGTACCCTGCAATTAGATCAGTTAGCTATATTAAGTGAGGTAAAGTCCTCTCTTCTCATTGTACAAGCCGACAGCGATCAAGCCGTCTCTGTGGAAAATACCGATAAAATGATCGAACAACTGCTACAAGATGGAAAGGTGAATATAGAATACAAAAAATATCCAGGTCTGGAGCACTCTTTTCGATCTGCTGATGGGGAATCGCAGTTAGCTAAAGTGGTGGCTTATATCAATCAGTGGTTTACTAACAAAATCAACTTTGATGCGAAATGAATTGGAAGTTGGAAGTTGGAAGTTGGAAATTTAGGTTCATAATCCCGATGCGTATAGGAGTTTTTCACTGTTTCCTGATGCAAACTCAACTAGCCCGGGGGCTAGTAATTATTAATGCCTGGGCTTAACCTACCTGCCACTGTCGGCGTAACAGTGCATAAGTATGCATGTCGTGAAGCTTACCTTTTGAGTAGGCAGCCTCTCTATGGGTTCCCTCCAGCTTAAAACCTTGTCTGATAGCAATTTTCTCGGATGGGCTGTTTTCTGTGGCAATTCGCAGCTCTAATCGATTGACTTGTGTGCTCTGAAAAATGTAATCACAGAACAGCCCCAGCGCTTGTGTTGCATATCCCTTGCCTCGATGCTTGCCCTTAAAGATGTGATAGCCAATCTCAAGCGCATCAAAATAGGGAACCGACTTGAATGACCAGATAGAGCCAATAATTTCATCTTCTGTACTGGTAATCAAATACTGTTCGGATCTACCTGATATAAAACCATTTTCAGCGTACTGAGACCTCAATTTATTTTCAGAAGTCAGAGTGGCCGGGAGAAATTCACCTTGGCTATCAATATCATTTAACAAATCAAACAGAACTTCGAGATCCGCTTCTTTGATGGTGCGGATACAAATGTTACTTCCCTTGAGCATAGTGTCTCCAGTAATAACTATTGTTAAATCTTAGTGCATGTACTTCATTGTGATATTAGCGATTCGCTGGTGAATTTAACCTAATTTTTCCACATCCAAGCCAACAACTGCAGGTCATCACTTTGAATGGATGAGGTAACCCATGGAATTGAGGGTATCTATAGGTTTGGTATTAGGCAAAGCAAATTTCCAAGCGACTGAATTAATATCTCGTGCTGATGCCGTCTGTCGTATCGCTAAAATTCCAGGAAATGCCAAAGTATCAGTCTATGAAGAATCCGACCCCGACTTAGTAGAATTGAGACGCCACGAGCATTGGGCAGCTAAAATCCCCAACATGATTATTGATAGTAACTTTTGTTTATTTGGTCAAAAAATCATACCTTTGTATTCCGATAACACAACCGGGCATATTGAAATACTACTCAGGGGCTTGAATCAACAAGGCGAAATTATCCCTACCGAATTATTTTTACCTGCAGCAGAGCGCTTCGGTTTGATGCCAAAAATTGATCGCTGGGTCATTGAAACTCTGCTGAGCTACAACCTGGATAAGGATTTACATTTTTCTATCAATTTATCAGCACATACTTTAGCTGATAAGGCCTATATACCGGAATTAATTGCGCTGATATCCGCATCAGGTAAGCCAGACAACTCATTTTCGAAATTACCGAATCAGCGGCGATGAGCAGCATAGATACAGCTCAGGAGTATATTCGTAGTTTAAAAGCCATTGGCTGTAGGTTCTCCCTGGATGATTTTGGCAGTGGTTTTTCATCTTTTTCCTACTTACGGGATCTGCATGTGGATTATCTAAAAATAGACGGGGTTTGATTAAAATTTTAGGCTACAAAGACTCTGACGCTGCGCTAGTACAAGCCATCGTGAGTATGGCGGCAACTCTCGGCCTAGAAACCATTGCGGAATATGTCGAAACACAGGAAATAGCCAATATCTTACATGGGATGAAAGTTGATTTTGCACAAGGTCATGGATTACATACACCAGAACCATTAGAAAAATTAACTTGCTGTTCAACTATTATTGCCGGTTCCACTTCAGCAACTACGGCTGCTATTCCCAAACTTAGCAGCAATGCTTTTCCACTATCTTTGTAATGCAACTCACCTTCTTTTGTTTGCTTACAACGCTAAGCAGTGCATGTTGTCGCTGGCCTAACAAACCTATGCAGCCACTACCTGTGTAAAGATCGCGGCCATAAAAAATTCATAGAGCTGCTGATAGAAAAATTTATCCAGAGCTCTCATTGCTCTATCATTTAACTTTAAAGCATTAGTCAAACACCCTAAAATATTGGCTTGAAAATATATCGAAGATACTGGAGTTTTCGAGTATCACAGCTGAGCTAATCTGTGGTTTTTTTATATATCAACGCTACAGCTGTTAATCGCAGTGGCAAAACCTTCCTCTGTCAGCCAGGCCGCAGCATCTGCATCATTGTCAAAAACCGCCCGCACAAAGGTCCCCTCTTGCTGTACCACCATTTTATTAATCAGTGATGATTTCATATCTGAGGGATCGTATATATTGGCAGCCCGGACCAGCCCATTATCTATGCACCAAGCGACCAGCCGCTGGATAATTTCCATCATTTGCGGCACGCAAATCTGCCAATCATTGAGGTAGACCAAGTGCGCCCATTGCTCCGGCATGCTGGCAGCGGCACGCATAAACTCTTTTTCAAACTCCAGCGCGGCCTCCTCATTCCAGTTACCTTTTAACTCTGCAAAAACAGTGCTGCCCTGACACCAAATTTTGAATGTTCCATGAGATGCCAATTGCATATTGATTAACCCTATTGAGTAAATTAAATAGAGTGTAGTACATAATACTGATTGGAATTGTTATCTATCAGAAACGCTTTCTATCTGTACCTTGGTCCTTAATCAACCGTCCTACAAGGATCAGTGGCCAATCAAAGCAGATCAGGTCACTGCTCTATTCCAATGCTAACTTAATGATTAATATAATGAAAAATATACTAAACCAGCTATAATAACTAACCAGTATAGCCAGTTATCAGAGATAACTGTTTTGCCAAGAACAGACTGTTAAAATGAAGCTATTGGTCTGCCCCTAAATTTAAGGAAGAATTTATGATTTCATCAACCCAGGCATCAGCCATCGACTTATATCGCTCGCAGACTCAAGCTTCTACTACCGACAATACTGAAGATACGCAGCGCTCAAAAAGCAATAAGGTGCCAGTAGCTGAAACAACCGACAAACTTTCTATTAACAAAGTATCTATCTCAGATGCTGCACACATTGCGGCGAAGAACCCACACAACACCAGCTCTACAAATTATTACCGACAATTCATGCCGACCTATGAGGGATTTTCAGTGGCAAATATTGCCGCGGGTGTTGCAAATCCCTCTCTTGAAAGTTTTTCTGCGGGCAAAGATTTTAGCCAAGTTGCCGAGGATGCCCGTACTAGTTTAGATAAAAATTACCAGAGATTATATGCGATCGGAAAACCCTTCTCCTTAGGAAATGCCAGAGCCGAAGATGTAAACTCTCTGCTTGGTGAACTTGATCGGCGCGCATTATATGCGGTTTCGAGTAATAAGGATGGCTTGTTCACGGCAGATGAACAAGCCATAGCTCGCTCTAAGATGAGCCAGCAACAGGGGCTGGCAATGGGCTTATATAGTGGCCCGAGCAGCGAACAGAGTAAATTTGTTGATCCTTATTTCGGTGACAATGTGCAGAAGTACAAAGCGGGAATTCAGTTTTTAGAGGGGGTCAGTAACGAAGAAAAAGCCGGTTCTATTGAATTCGCTTTGCAGCGCGCCCACCTCCAAGATGCTTATGAAAGAGGATCGCTTGAACAAGGTGCTATAGCTGAAGATTTCACTACAGATCACCCTTTAGTGCTTTTAATCCTTGCTGCCAGGGATTCAGTTAAAGATGATTTTCAGCGCGGTTATTCAGAGGGATTAATTACAACGGCTGAGGATTTGAAAAAGCAGACTTGGTTTGAAGATTACCAAGACCTTTTAGCCAGTGCCATTGAAAACACCCAATTTTTATATTTGCCAACATCTACTACTACATGATAATAGTGAGGAAAAAATACCAGAGGTAGTTTCTCAGCCAAAGAATTGTTAGACCTTTATCAACAATTCATATCGCACTTGGTCGAATAGCGAAATGATCATTAATTTCAAAAAATAAAACAGACAAAAACAATATGGAATCTATACAAGTCACTTTGGTCCCAGCAACTAGCTTCGACTATATTAAGAACCTTTTCCAGTATTACATTTATGATATGTCTGAATTTACCGGCTGGTCACCCTATGCAAATGGTACTTTTAATGTAGAGGATGCAGTAACCCGTTTAAGTGATTATTGGCATAAACCTGACCACTTTGCCTATCTAATAATGGTTGGCGAAGAGGTCGCGGGCTTTTCACTTATCCGAGTTTACCCTCAACGAGCAAATACCTTTGATATGGGCCAGTTCTTTGTGCTTAGAAAATTCAAGCGTAAAGGCATTGGCCAGAGCGCTTTTAAGCTATCAGTCCAGGCGCACCCCGGAAAATGGCAGATACGCATACTTGCCGATAACCTTGGTGCCAAGGCGTTCTGGAATAAAGCCATAACAGAGGTGGCTACAAGTGAAATACGCAGAGCTGTAGAAACATATAAAAACAATAAAATGGACTTTCTGTACTTTGAGGTGAAAGGTACTTAAGTCTATGTCTGTACTTTTGCATTTATAACGGCAGATATCTTATAAGCCGAAGTATATCCTCCCTAGCATGTATTTTGCCGGTATTGCCCCTATAAAAGGAGATTGGGTTGCATTTATTAGGCAAGTTAGAAAAGTCATTTTTATGCCAAATTAGCCAATAAATTAGACCACTTAGCAGCTGGAAAAATAGATTAAGTCAGTATAAAAACACTACTATTTACTCCGGCTGCTCACTTATCTCTATTCTCATCCAGATAGATACGCAGCTCTTTCAGGGTTGGCAGGATTTGAGCAATTTTATCCAGATCGAAATGTTCCGCTAAGTCTGTCATCGCCAGACCCAGCTTTTCAATCGACGCTTGCCGGAACTCCCTGCCTTGGTCGGTCAGCCACACACACTTACTGCGCCCATCTTTCGGGTTGGGCCGCATTTCAATAAGACCGTGCTTCTCCAGCCCAGAAAGTGTGTGAGTCATAGTGGTTTTTGGCACCTGAAAAGCCCTGGCAATTTCCAGCGGAGTGCGCCCATCCTGCACCCGAATCAGATGATTTAACACTGAAAAGTGTGATTGTAAAAAGCCTTGAGGTAGCCGTGTTTCCAAAAGAGCACGACTGAGTTGTTGGATGATGCCAATTTCAGTAAACAACTCGAAATACAAAGGCAGCGTTTGTTTATCCATTAATTATTTTTGCCTCTAGCGGCCACCTAGGTGTGCGCGCAATAGTTGGACCAAAGCCGAGTCTGCCAAGCATTTGCACTGTGTGGCCAGGCTCTGCCAGCAATTGATGTGCCTGGGTGTAATGTTCCGCCATTTCCGGATATTCCTGCAACGCCTGACTGATAGGGTGTAATGAAAGCCCCAGTGCTGTGGTCATCAGATTCAGGCGAATCCATTTTCTTCCCGCTGCGATTTGATCTTCACGCGAGCTGGAAGGGCTGGTAATTGTACAGTAGGCGGGGGTTGCGTTCAGCATATTCTGGTACATTTTCACCCCTTCCTTATAGCCGCTGGATTCTTTGTCGAGCTGAGATTCACGGCTCATAATGCCCACCAGTTTCAGGGTTGCCATCAACGGGCCACCCAGATCTATGCCGTCGGGGTTAGCATTAATTTCTGCTTTTCCGATACGCATCAGATCAATGCTTTCTTTCCAGGTGCGCGGTGTTTCGGCCTCCACCATCCAGGCGTTCCAGCTCAGTTTCTTTATCGTTGCGACTTTATCGGCATCGGTAATGACGTTGCCATAACCTGATAGCTGTTGGGCTAGCGCCACTGGAACGGCTTTGTCCAGGAACGGCTCTTTGCAGGAGCGGCGATCCATAACATGGGCAAACAGTGGATCCACTGTCGTGCCCTTGCTGAATGTCGCAATTGCGATGGGGCCATCTTCACCTTCGGGAAAGAGATCAAAGGAGACTTTGTGATTGGCCTTGGTCGCCGCGATAGACAGCAACTCAAGAAAGCAGCCCATGCCTATAGTCAGCTGCCGCTCAAAAGGGTCTGTGTGTGGTAAGTCTTTAGATTTATCACGATAAATAGTGACTTGATCTGCTATCGATAAATCGACCTGCCATGGCTGGCGATTGTGCGGATTGGGCGCAAGTAAGGCATACGACAGAGCCCATTTACGCACATCGGTATAGTTTCCAGCCATATCCCAAGGTGCCAGTGCTTGGTGCGGTGTACGAGTTGAGAGGAAAGTACCTGCACTGATTGCCGCTAAAACAGTTCCGCCGCCCAGTATTGTTAAAAACTTTCTCCTGCTTGATTGCATGATAGCGATCTCCATAATTAGTTCGATTTCGAACTACTATAGTTCGATATCGTACTAACGTCAATACCAATTTTTATTGGCCGGAAATTTGTCTGGCTTTTCGCACTGCCAAAGATCTGGCTAATCGCTCACCAGAGCCAATATTTCCGGGAATAATCGACTCTCCATATCTCTTACCAACGCAGCAGATTAGCGGTTGCAGCTAACTGCAACAGCGACTAATCTTATCGCCACCGTCTGTCGCTAGCTACTGAGAAATGGGTAAGAGATCATTGCGACAAGTGCATATTCGCGCGCAGATTTTTTGCTTTAAATTATAAATGAGACATCCATTAGCTTTGCTTTGATTTTAAGCTAACGGGGATCAGCACAGCATATCTGTATTTGAGCAACAATAAGGTTATTGAACTCAATCCGCCGATAACGCACCAAAGTACATCGATACCTAAGTTGTCGGCAATCAGGCTAAACAACAACCCCAGCAGCAAACCACCCAAATTAAACGTTAAAGAGAGCACTGATAATGAGGTAGCTCTAAACCTATCGCAGACTCGTTGGTGCATAATAGTGGCAAGTATCGGTTTTACAGTGAATATGAAAAAACCAAAAGCGCAATAGAACCCGATAAAACCGCCGACAGACTGGCTTAATGCCATAGCTATCAAGATTAAGGAAGACATTGAAAACAATAGAAATAACAGTGAATTTAGCTGACTGTCCAGCTTGCTCAACACCCTCTTTACCAGGCTAGCGGCTATTGCTGCACAAACATAAAATAACGCCGATACCCAGCCAAAAATGAATATCTCAGTGTCGGCTTTTAGCATAGTTTGTAGCTTGGGTTGCCAATAGGTTTGACTACTTGTCAGCAACACTCCAAATAATAGCTGCATTAATAGTACAATCCGCAAATTTGCTTCACTGCAGCATATTAACAGCGCTTCTCTTATCCTAGCCAAGTCGGAGTTAATTCCCTGATCGCTGCTTGCGTACCTTTCACCCTCCTGAAAAAAATAGCCCATGCTGCATAAAATAAAAGTATGTAGGATGAGAACCGTCATTAAAGTAAATAAATAGGGATTATCGGGGTTCAGCTGATTGCCAAATAACTGCACTAAGCCTGCCCCCAGCAATGCTCCTATGGCCATACCCAGCATTGACCATGCGTGTGCAGAACTGAGTTGTTGGCCGATTTCACTGTGGCGCCGCTGCGCCTTAAGCGACTCAACATACCAGGCCTCTAATGCACCAGAACCCAATGCACGACCAATTCCACCAATAAAAGACGCCAGAATAATCAGTTCAACTGCATCAAAACAAATCAGCAGTACAAAATTGAGACAATCGAACAGCTTAGCCCAATGAAACACTTTAAGCCTGCCAAATTTATCTGCCCAGGCTCCCGAGGGTAATTCAAAGCAAGTGATGGCAGCAAAGTAAGCGGCAAAAAAAAGCCCAATCTGGTACAAGTTCATGCCTTTGTGCATACAAAACAACACCATCACCGGCCCAAAGACACCGAGGGTGCCAACATTAATCGCTTGATGTAATTTGTAACGTGAATCCAGTTTCATCATCGCTCTCTTGATATCACTTATGATGCTGATGATTGTACCCAGACGAGAGTCGTGTTAAAAATATATAAAACTAATGTTCTTTATTGAGAAAACAGATAATGATAAATAAACTGCTGCCCTTGCTTAAGTATTTCCATGCCCTGGCCGAAACAGGCAGCTTTACTAAAGCGGCTGAGCAGTTATGTATTTCTCAATCCACCGTCAGCATCCAGATCCGCAAGCTAGAGCAAATACTCGGTGTTAAGCTGCTGAATAGAAAGAGTAAACATCAGTTCGCATTAACCTCAGAAGGCGAGGCTCTGGCCAGAGAAACGTCCTATAGCTTTGACCGCCTGGCGGCGCAATTGCAGATTATCCAAAGTGGTTCAGTAGCCAGTGGCGAGATCAGCCTATCCAGCTCTGCCTCTATTGGCACTAAGCTATTATTACCGGTCATAGCCAAGTTAAAGAACAGCTATCCGCAACTGACTATTCATCTTCAGGAAACAGCCGCTAAGAAACGTTTTTTTGAAGATAAAATTGATATTGCCACTAACTCTGGGCCGCCTGATGTGGGCTTTCATAGCATTTATCTGAAAACCATCACCAAGCGAATGGTCGCCAGCGTAAATTACCTTGAACAACAGGGAACGCCTGTCAATTTGCAGCAATTATCCCAGCACCAACTGGTTATGCAGGCCAGAGGGAAGAATGAGTTTCAGACACTGTTCGCAAAATCAGACCTGGATATTACGCTACTTAACAGCCAATCAGTTTCCAGCAACCTGGCTAAACTTGAAGCCGTAGAGCTAGGTTTAGGCATAGGAATCGTCCCGGATTATTTACTTGATAGCAGTGATGACAACTTAGTCAGTATCACCAGCATTGACCTGACATCCGTCGCAGAAGATTTGTATTTGATTTGCGAAAGACGCCGTCAATATGAAAGCAAAATTCAGTGGCTGATGACTGAACTGGCAGATGCTTTGAAAGCCTAAGAAATGGGTGATAATGCGATACGCCTCTGGCTTAGCGACTATGGGAGCTATAGGCATCGCACCTACAGACATGCAAGTCTGCCTGTCAGTTACAACAAGATCGGGGACTCTGTACACCCCGACCAGCGAACGGAAAAGCGATCAGCAGAGCGCTTTATCGTTCGCATTTAAGAGAGTAAATTTAATCACATCTAGCCTAATCAACACTAATAGGAATTTGAATCTCTGTTAAATATTTTTCTGAATTACCTTTGAATATCATCCCTGGCCCTTTTATATAAATTTCCCGACTGGGAATACTGGCGGTATGCCCCTGGCTTTTTATGTGTGCGAATATCTTTGCATAACTAGCGCCAATTTTTTCATAGGGACCTATATGGACTAGCGTATAGAAGTCTCCCCCTTTTAAACATTTATAGGCCAATTTACTTTTTACCTTCTTCTTGACCGGCAAACAGGATTCGACTGTTGCGACTTCTTTAAACTCAGCATCAAAATACAAGTTGAAAGCAGGCCCTGCCGCATGCCTGCCACCTGCCCTGTATAATTTGCCCATGGCTTTACCAGTTTCACTGTACTCACCCTGCCACTTAAGTAATATGACATCTATGTCTGCCAGCTGCTTACGTTGTACATCGCCTGTATCTACAGTCATTTTTAAAGCCTCTCTCTCTTTCGTTAATATCACATCAATAACAGAAGAAATAGCATTGAGACTTTCAATTTCCTTTTCAATTTTTGTTTTCTTTTGCGCTAACACTTGCGTCATCTCCGCTTCATCTGTCATTTCCGATAAAGCATTCTTGATTTCGGACAAGCTGAATTTCATCGTTTTTAACTCTGAAATAACAGAGGCAATTTCTATATCCCTCTTAGCGTAATACCGATAATTAGTGTCTTGATCTATAAATGATGGCTGTAAAAGTCCTTTATCATGATATAGGCGTAACGCTTTTACGGTAATAGTTGTAATCCGAGAGAACTCACCAATTGTGAACATTTAAAAGTCTCACTATTTCTTCTGAAGAGGGAGAATAAAGTCTCCTCTTTGGGGAGGGTCAACAACTATCTGAAATATGTCAGTTTTTACGCTAGCGAAAGCTGATTTTGTTTTGCCTGATTGAATAATCCATGTCTGTTCAGCTAAGAATTATTCATTTAACCCCTCTCTTTGCAGCCAATCTAAAAACAGCTGTTCAGTGGGGTTCAACTGTTCGGATTGTGTCAACACATGATAATGCCCTGTCGCTATCGGCTGCATAGAAAAAGGTAGCACTAAGGCATTCGAGTGCAGCAAATCAGTTAAAAACACTTGCGGTATCAAGGCAACACCTAGCCCTTCTACCGCCGCTTGGATCGCAAATATGGTATTTTCAAAGCTAATATCCTGCTCTTTTTGCGGGCAACTTAAGCCAGCTTCATCAAACCAGTGCTGCCATAATCCAGGACGTGTTTTGTAGGTAATTAAAGGGGCTGTTTGCATAAGCTGCAATAAATTTCTGCTCCCTTGCAAAATACTGCGTGCACAAACAAGGTAACAATATTCAATCATAAATGGCCGGCTTTTCAAGCCAGAGAACTGTGCTGGATCACGCCTTATATACAAGTTAAAAGCAGGATCCGGGTCAATCGAATATGAGGAGGTAGCAATTTCAATCTGTATTTCTGGATACTGCTGCTTAAAGCTTGCCAGGCGGGGAATCAACCAATGTAAGGCAAAAGTGGGCGATGTTTGTATCTTTAAATTGCGTTGTTTTGATCGATTGATAAGCAGCTGGTTAGCACTGTCTATTTCAGCTAGCGCCGGCTTTACCCATTTTAGATAGTCGACACCCGCTTGAGTCAGCTGAACTTCTCTATGCTGACGTCGAAACAACGGCGCAGCTAATTGCTGCTCTAAGCTTCTTATTTGTCGGCTTACTGCTCCCGGCGTGACATGCAATTGCTCAGCAGCCTTTTTAAAGCTTAAGTAGTGGGCGGCGACCACGAAGGTTTTAATGCTGTTGAGCGATATATTTTTCATAGCTGTCTACGGTTGATAAAAACTCAATCGATGGTAGCAAACAAATCGTTTTACCAACACTTAAATCATCCACATACTTACTTCTATTCCGAATATTACATTTTCTGTGGACTTCTATATGCAACAACCAATTGAGCTTTTCGCAACCGAACTGATTAGTATAAGTCTTCCTAAAACACCCCTTAACTGCCAACTTGACGGGGGCCATTTAGTGGTGGAACCGCGCAGGCATATCTCTGACCGTATTGACTGTAGCGAACGGGAGGCCATTGAGTTAATGGCGGCGTCGATGTTGGCCGCCAAAGCTATGTACAGCGTGCTAAAGGTGGAAAAAGTTAACTATCAAGAAATGGGAAACTGGAGCTTAGACGCTTCACAAACGGCTAAACTGCATATCCATATATTTGGCAGGCATAAACAGCAACGCTACCAACAACGCGGCGAGAGCATTCGCTTTTTCCCCTCGGGTCACAATATTTATACCGATGTTTACCGGACACACAGCCCAACACAAATTAGCGACCTTATCAGTGCCATGCAGCTTACCGTCAAACAGTCGCCTTTTACGCAACTTTTCTCAATC
This sequence comes from Oceanospirillaceae bacterium, assembly GCA_013215505.1. Taxonomy (GTDB): domain Bacteria; phylum Pseudomonadota; class Gammaproteobacteria; order Pseudomonadales; family Balneatricaceae; genus Rs1. The sequence continues at coordinate 46,964 of JABSQZ010000009.1, read as the reverse complement.
TAATTGATTTTGTCACTAAAACTGTGGGTTCAGCGTGGAAACATTGGTTATTGTCAGTATGTTTATCTCGGGTTTTTTACATGCTTATTGGAATTTCCTATTAAAATCTGCCGAGCAACCTAATCTCTTCATTGCACTGAGTAAAATACTTGAAGCCAGTCTTTTACTACTGCCATTTGTGTATTTTCAGCAACATTACCCACTCAGTTTAAATCAGCTATACCTGGTGGTCATCGCCGCTTTATTGGTGTTTTTTAGCTACTACTGCTTAGCGCTGGCCTATCTTCATTTAGATATGAGTATCGCCTACCCCGTATCGCGCTCTAGTACCTTATTTTTACCGCTGTTTGCCTGGTTTTTTTTAAACGAGCAATTAGATGCCATTGGCTTTAGTGCACTTATGCTAATTACCACTGGGGTCGTGTTGCTCAGTTTCACCGGCGCGAGATCACTTTCAAATCACGCTGCTAAGCTGTCAATTAAAGGTATTGTGCTGGCGCTAGCGGTAGCACTTATCTCTGCACTGCAGACCATTTGGTCAAAAATAGCCATCGCTCAGGTTCACCCTTTTATATATTTCTACAGCTACACACTGTTGGTTGCCATAGGCTACGCTGTGTTGGTATTAGTCAAATACAAAGCACATGCTATTCGCCAGCAGCTAACTCAACACTGGCCAGCTATGTCACTGGTGGCTGTGCTCAATACTGCTAGCTATGGATTATTTCTGTACGCGTTATCAAAGGCAAATACTGCCTACGTGGGCTCGCTGCGACAACTTAGTTTAGTGTTTGCTTTACTGTTGGGTTATTGGCTACTTAAAGAGGCGCTCAGTAGCCTAAAACTACTGGGCACTTTTATAGTCATTGCAGGTACGGTTCTGGTTACCTTAGCAGGATAGCTGAACAATCTATGAGGCAGAAACTGTCAGCGACGAGCCTGGAAGAGGCTGTGCTTATTATCGGTAATAAAACCATGACCACTACAATAAAAAATTCTGCCTACCCCCTCCATTAAAACGCTGATCTATAACCCTATCCATTTAGTAAAAAACACTACTATCAGCGAACCTGGTTCAGCATAGGTAGTAGCCTTATTGCTTTACTTGCCAATGGTCTATAGCTTTAAGACCATAGAGGTTTTTTTACACGCCTTAAATACCAAGAGATATATCGCATGTGCATTAGACTATCAAAGTCATTTTTATACTTATGCCTTGGGTTGTTCTTTTTGTTCTGCGCCCTTGCCATAGCCGGGGAATTAACTTTACTGGCAATCCATTACCCGCCCTTCGAGATTACAGAAAATAATGAAGCGAAATTTAGGTCATAGCCTTTTAATAATAGCAGTGCTTCAATGTTTCACTTTTTCAAGTGCTGCTGAAGAAATGCTTCGCGTTCACTATAACGAGCGGCCACCCTATTTAGAAACAGTAGCGCCAGGCATCGCAGTTGGTTTAACTGCTACCCCGGCAACCAGAGCTTTCCAAAATACTGGTATCCCACATTTATGGGTAAAAACACCCTCGAAAAGGCAGATGGAAATCCTCAAACAAAACAGGGGGAAAGACTGCCTAGTGGGCTGGTTTAAAAAACCTGAAAGGGAGGTGTTTGCAAAATACACCAGAGCTATATATCAAGACAAACCGACGATAGCTATAGCACTGGCCAATAATAGAAAAACTAACAGTTTAAAATCAATCAAAAACTTTTTTGCAAATCAAAACCTAAAACTATTGGTGAAAAGTGGATACTCCTACGGAAAGTTTATAGATTCGCTGATCGACACACTAAATCCTAAACGCCAAACCGTAACAACTGAAAATGCAAATATGTTACAAATGATCATGGCAGCCAGAGCTGATTATATGTTTGCCTCTGAGGAAGAAGCTGACGGCATGATTGAGACTGTAGGGTTGTCAAAGAACGATTTTAAATATATCCATTTCACCGATACCCCCGCAGGGAACAAACGTTATATCCTTTGCAGTATGAAAGTCGAAAACCGTATAATCGAAAAATTAAATACCTGGATTAAGCATAACGTAAATATAAGTGACTGAAATATACAATTCAGCCGGTAAATACTTTTGTGTAATAGCTTTCAATCAGTACCCATTGCGTTGCCACACTCCAAAAACAGTTAGCTCTTCCACCGATTGTTGCTTACTTTATTAATAAGCTAAAACCTCCTGGTCAAACCACAGCGTTTGCATCTGTTGCTCATTTAAAAAACTTCACTAGCACTTTCTATAATCAATAATTAGACGTTAACACCTGATATTCTCGTTGCAAAAGTCAACATACGACAGCTATGATCACCCGCCTATAACCAGGGAATGACGTTTCGAAAAACAGCCAAACTAAAATTGCATTGAATACTTCAGAGCGTCTCTCTATAAAACTCCTTTTAATTATGTATTATAGATACTTACTATTCGTTGGCGACCACTGGAAAGCCGGCAGTGATGTTTGAATTCTTCGTAATGATGATGATGACAATGACGCGCTTTTCCAAATGCAGCATGATGACTTTGTGCAGCTAACGATAGATTGTTTTTAGTGGCTCGCTTATCGAAATTGATTAAGACTACACAAGCAGGCTTTACCAGCACAGTAGATCTATTAGGCCCTATACATGAACAACTACAGTGACGTTAGCTTTTGGTTCGATAGTTTAGATAAAAATATTCAAGCACGCCCTTCATTAACGGATGACATTGAAGTGGATGTTGCCATTATTGGCGCGGGTTTTACCGGTTTATGGACAGCTTATTATTTAAAACAACAAAAACCGGATTTATCCATTGCGATTATTGAATCAGAAATCGCGGGCTTTGGTGCTTCTGGACGCAATGGTGGTTGGCTAAAAGGCTCCATTGAAGGTGAAAGTCAAATGTATGCCGGGCTTTCTTTAGAACAGCGCCAGCAAGTTATTCAGCAAGTCACCGGTATTGTTGAAGAAGTTAAAACCGTTACTCAGCGAGAAAACATTGATTGTGATTTACACCACGGCGGCGTGGTTTATTCTGCCGCTCGTTATCAAGAACAACTCAAACGTGTTGATGACTCTCTTTCGTACTTTCATGGTTTGGGTTACACCGACGACGATTATCACCGTTTAACGGCAGCAGAAACCAAACAGTATGTTAATGTGCGCGGTTGTCTCGGTGGCATTTTTATCAAACATGTGGCCACCATCAACCCTGCCAAATTGGCTCGCGGATTATCCGATACGGTAGAAGCCCTTGGTGTCACTATCTATGAAAAGACTAAGGCACATTCCTTTAATAACCGGGTAGTGGTGACTGATAATGGTCAGATTAAAGCCAATATTATTGTGCCAGCGGTAGAAGGTTATTGGAGTGGCATTAACAGTGATTTAAAAAACCATACTATTCCGATTATTAGCAATCTGGTTGCAACAACACCCTTAACAGAAGAGCAATGGCAAGAAATTGGTTTTGATAAACGCCCGGCTTTTAGAGACAGTAGCCGTTTACATTCGTATGCTCACCGCAGCGCTGATAATCGGCTCATTTTTGGCGCTCGTGGCAGTTATTTATTTAATTCAAAAATCCGTCAACAACATACTCTCAGCCCAGATGAATACGCTTTTCATATGAAATTCATGTTGGACTTCTTTCCCTCCTTAGAAGGAGTTGAAATCACCCACAATTGGTCTGGTACCTTGGGCATGTCCCGGCGCTACAGCCCTCATGTCATTTACGATCCGAAATCAGGTTTAGCGCTGGCCGGTGGTTACAGTGGCGCCGGTGTCGGCGCATCTAATTTACTGGCACGAACCACCGCCGATTTGATTTTGCAGAAAGATAGCGATCTCACCACCATGCCATGGGTATTTAACCAAAGCCCTAACTCTGTCTTAAAACGCTGGGAACCAGAGCCGATTCGCTGGCTAGGGTATAAAACCATTAGAAGTGTTTTTTCATGGGAAGAAAATGTGGACAACAACCCTGACAGCCCACGCTGGAAAAAGAAAACGGCCCATACTGCCGCTAAAATATTAGCACCCTTATTAGGCTATTAATGCCCGTAATTGAAAACCAGATCAATGGGGTCAGTGTAAATTGATTATTAAACCTGGGTGTTTTATGATCAAAAGACTAGCCGGTATCAAAAAAGTTAATGTCTTATGGCCCGCTTACCAAGCGCTCAATTTAGCAGATGTTCCTCAGCATATCATTCAACGCGGTAATAACCGTCAAGCGTGCTTTCTTGAAGAGCAAGATTATAAAGTCTATCTAGTTAAGCTATTAGAATATAGTGAATAATACAAAGTGGCCTTTCATGCCTTTGTATTGATGACAAATCATGTCCATATACTAGCGACTCCTTCAACAGCCTCTGGTGTTAGCCAAGTGATGCAATCACTTGGTCGATATTATGTGCGGTATATCAATATAAAATACAGACGTAGCGGCACATTGTGGGAGGGCCGTTTCAAATCTACGCTTGTGCAGTCTGATATCTACTTTCTCAGTGTCATGCGCTACATAGAGTTAAATCCCGTACGGGCAAAAATAGTTCAGTTAGTTACTGGATATCCTTGGTCAAGTTTTCAAAGTAATGCGCTTGGAAAGAAAATTAAATTAATCACACCCCATTGTGTGTATTTGGCTTTAGCTTCACAAAAACCAGAACGGTTAGAAGCCTATATTCAGTTATTCGACCAGCAGTTGACGGAACACAAGATACAAGAAATCAGAGATGCTACAAATAAATCTTGGGTATTAGGTGACACTAATTTTAAGCAGAAAATAGAAGAACAAATTCATAGACGCTGCAGTCCCTATCAGCGTGGAGCGGATCATAAAAATATCAACATGATAGGGAAAAAGTTATTTTTGGATGAATCAATTTACTCTGACCCTATTGATTCCTATTGATTTTAAATATCTAGGAGTGAGGAAACACAGCTCCTTCTAACCACCGCTCAAGTTCTACTTTTGGCATAGGCTTCGCAATATGGTATCCCTGACAGAAATCACAGTTTCGCTGGCTTAACAAAGCAAGTTGGGCTGCGTTCTCCACTCCTTCAGCCACTACTTTAAAGCCTAAGTTATCCGCCATCGCTAAAATGATATCCACGAGTGCCAAGTCGTCTTTATCGGTATCTATATCTTTGACGAAAGACCTATCAATTTTCAGTTGGTCAATAGGAAAGCGTCGTAGGTAACTAAGCGAAGAGTAGCCAGTACCAAAATCATCGATCGATATGGTAATACCTGCACTGCGCAATTGTTCGAGCATCTGGTAAATTTCATCGTTCTCAATCAACAGAGATTCTGTGATTTCGACGGTAATTCGCGTGCGCCTCCCGGCATTTTTTAACTGCATTATCCACTGCGGATCTTTCTCGTTAGCTGAGATGAACTCACGATATGATTTATTAATAGCGACCCCAATGTCAGAATTGTATTTATCATTGAGTTCGTTTATATCTGATAACGCCTGACACATTACAAAGTTGCCCAGTTTACCGATCAAACCGACATCCTCCGCCAGTGTGATCAATTCCTGGGCGGGGATAGCCCCCAAATCAGGGTGCTGCCATCTGATCAAAGCTTCGCATTCTACAATAGCCCCACTTTGCAGGTTAATAATGGGCTGATAGTAAACTTCAAATAGATTTTTATCTAAAGCATCAATCATATCAATATGTAGGCGAAGCCGACGGTCTGAGGAAACTTGCATCTGAGAGGTAAAATACGAAAACGTGCTACGCCCTTTGCTTTTTGCCGAGTACATTCCCTGGTCCGCATTTTTTATTAGTACGCCGGCACTATCACCATCACTGGGGAAAATCGTGATCCCTATGCTGGCACCAATATAAATCTGATTGCCGTCGATATAAAAAGCTGCTTTTAACTCTTGTAAGATATTCTTGGCTACTAATTCTACAGAGTTTTTGTGATGTAGTTGATTCACTATCAAGGTGAACTCGTCACCGCTGCGCCGAGACAGGGTATCGGACTCACGAATACAACGAAGCAAACGTGTAGAGACTTCAATCAGCAGCTTATCTCCGATCGAATGCCCCAGAGAATCGTTGATCAATTTAAATCGATCTAAATCTATATAGAGAAGCCCGAACATCTTCTGGCCGCGCTTTGCATTGGCTACGGTGTACTCCAGCTTCTCGTCAAAAAGTGTTCGATTGGCCAGCTTAGTCAGGGGATCATAGTTCGCCTGATGCTGAATTATCTTGGTGTTTTCTATTCGTTCCGATATATCCTGAACTACCCCTTGTATGGTTTGTTCGGCCGGAATATCACCTTGAATATGTGCCTGAATTCGAATCCATTTCTCAGTTCCCTGAGCACCTAAAATAGGCAATTCCAAATCAATCTGCTGTGCGTCATTAAGCAATAAATCAATTCCTTCGCGTAACTCCTGATGATAACTCTGGTCGACCATTGCCAGTAATTTAACCGGCGTTAAGCAGCCTTCTGATTTTGGTAATTCAACTAGGTTATAGATTTCATTCGACAAAAAAGTAAAGCCTTTAGAGCTGTGGTACTCCCAACCTCCAACGCTCGCTAAGCTTCCTACTCTCTCTAGTATGCCCTCACGATAAGTTAACTGTTCTATTAGGCGATTACGCTCGTAACTACGGCGCCATGTAAGAATAACAATCACGGCAATCAATAGGCCGAACAGTGTAAATGCCAGTCGAATATAACGAGTGACTTCAGTTAGCCTCTCTGGGTTGAGCCGGATAATAGCGCCCAGCTCCCACGTTTCCCCAGCCACGGATATCTCCGTAATGACTGCTGATTCGCTGAAAACTTCGCTGGCACCATAAATCATTTTTTTTGCACGTTTATCGGTACTTTTTTTGCGCAGCGCAATAGGTTGTTGTTTCTCCAGTTCTAAAAAACCTGCTGCGCTGAGCACTCTATCAATTTTCATTGGTGCTGAAAGTATTCCCCAAAATCGCTCTTTCTGGGTAGTTTCATCGAAATAGAATATTGGCGCCCGACCTATAAAAGCACGCCCCCCCTGAATTAAATCAACGGGACCCGCTATCACCACTGAGCGAGAATCTCTAACCTTCAACGCCTCTTCTCGCTGGTACATATTGCGAAAATAATCCAGTCCAATAATTTTTTCATTCCCCTTAAGAGGATAGACAAAACTGACTACCATATCTGGCGCCCCTGCGAGATTAATCAGCAGGGTCTCGGTACGCAGTATCTCCCTGGCGTATCTATCAAATGCAACCTGATCCAATTTCGGGTTTGAGGCAATAGCAATACTCATTCCCTTAAGCAGAGATAAATTATTGTTTAATATTGTTTCAAGTTTTGCTCTAACAACACTCAAACGCTGTAATGTTTCAACTTTCTCATCTTGTTGATAACGGTGTTCAACCAACGATTCGACCCAATTTTCCGAGAGGAAAATACAAATAAGCAAAAATGCACTGATGATAAACTTACGACGAATGTTCTTTTGTTGAATCAGATGCATTATCGTTTTTGCTTGCATAGTTAGACCAACTAATAAAAGTTATTTTTAGATTCTCACGACTGCCAGATTTGAACAGCAGTGCATATTCTAGGAAAAGTGCTAAAACCTTAGAGTTTACAGTAAAAAAAGCAGTTTAATAGAAAGTCATTTCCAGACACGGGGCCAAAAATGAAACATCTGAACAGGATTTTCCGTCCATTAGTATCATTCATTCCCTTAATTACTGGTGAGGCCCCTGGCTATATTGGCGCCTACGCGGGCATATAAAACTCGCGCTAAAGCGCCAGATTTTCTGCTTTTGGTGAGCAGTCACCAGCTGCAGAGTTGAGCTGTGTATTCACTACATATAACACTGCCTACACTGGCTGTTGTCGACAGAAAATACAACCTGTAAATAGCCATTACCAGGCTCGATACAGATCAATGGGGTCAGAGTGAATTGATTATTAATTCTGGGTGTTTTATGATCAACAGCATAGCCGATATTAAAAAGGTTTATGTCTTATGGCTCGCTTACCCAGGCTCAATTTAGCAGATGTTCCTCAGCACATCATTCAACGCGGTAATAACCGTCAAGTGTGCTTTTTTGAAGAACAAGATTATAAAGTCTATCTAGTTAAGTTGTTAGAATATAGTGAAAAATACAAAGTGGCCGTTCATGCCTTTGTATTGATGACAAATCATGTCCATATACTAGCGACTCCTTCAACAGCCTCTGGTGTTAGCCAAGTGATGCAATCACTTGGTCGATATTATGTGCGGTATATCAATATAAAATACAGACGTAGCGGCACATTGTGGGAGGGCCGTTTCAAATCTACGCTTGTGCAGTCTGATATCTACTTTCTCAGTGTCATGCGCTACATAGAGTTAAATCCCGTACGGGCAAAAATAGTTCAGTTAGTTACTGGATATCCTTGGTCAAGTTTTCAAAGTAATGCGCTTGGGAAGAAAATTGAATTAATCACACCCCATTGTGTGTATATGGCTTTAGCTTCACAAAAACCAGAGCGGTTAAAAGCCTATATTCAATTATTCGACCAGCAGTTGGCGAAACACACAATACAAGAAATCAGAGATGCTACGAATAAATCTTGGGTATTAGGTGACACAAATTTTAAGCAGAAAATAGAAGAACAAATTCATAGACGCTGCAGTCCACATCAGCGTGGCGGGGACCATAAATCAGAAAAATATCAACATGACAGAGAGGAAAATTGATTTTTATAAATCAATTTACTCTGACCCTATTGATCCTCCGTCCGTGTCAGGTTTTGTTTTTTCTAATCCTATTTTTATACCTGATTGATATCCCTAACCACCTCAGCTGCAATGCTGTATGAGTGCAACCGGGCTTCATGTTTATGTATCGGACTATTAATTATGATTTCATTGGGTCTATGGGTTTGAATCAATTCAGTCAGTTCCCGATAAACTTTTTCTGGCCCGCCGCTTGCGACACACCGCAGCGAATGATTGACACTAGCAAGGGTAGCACTGCCTAACACCGCTTCAATATCATTGACAGGGTGCGGCAACAAACTGGGGCTACCAGATCTCAAATTAGCAAAACCTTGCTGATGGGAAGATCGAATAAACTGCGCCTCTTCGTCTGAATCCGCAGCGAACACATTTACAGCAAACATAAAATACGGTTCCGCCAACTGAGCTGAAGGTTGGAAATATTCACGATAAATTTGTGCGGCTTGGGCCAACGCATCAGGGGCGAAATGCGACGCAAAGGCAAAAGGTAAACCTAAATGTGCCGCTAACTGGGCGCCGTAAAGACTAGATCCAAGTATCCACAACGGTACTTTTGTGCCTTCTCCTGGCACGGCACGGACAGACCCAGAAGACGGCTTATATTCTTGAAAATACTGTTGTAATTCAATAATATCATCTGGAAATTGATCACTGTGAGTCAAACTACGCCGTAAAGCTCTTGCCGCAGCACCATCGGTACCAGGAGCACGACCTAAGCCTAAATCAATTCTGTTAGGGTATAGCGTTGCCAATGTACCAAAATGCTCCGCTATTACTAATGGAGAATGATTAGGCAACATGACACCTCCGGCTCCAACCCGAATGCTGCTAGTTCCCCCTGCAATATGTCCAATCACCACCGAAGTAGCAGCACTGGCGACTCCCGGCATGTTGTGATGCTCTGCTACCCAATAGCGCGTATAACCGATTTTTTCTGCATGCTGAGCCAGTGTAAGAGAGTTTTGCAACGAAACGGCGGCCGTTGAACCTTCAACAATGGGCGAAAGATCTAAAATAGAATAGGCTGTCATCAGAATTCTCTAATTAAGTTTATTTTCTTTAGTTGCTGTAGGCTAAGGAACATATGAACAAATCCTGTACCTTCTCTGCGAGCTATAAAGCGGTCAGATGTGCGACAGACAATGCAGCGGAATGACGAGTCCTTTCCAAATTGTCTAACAAAGCAGCTGACCGCTTTATAGCCCGCCCGTAGGGGCATTCAGAGCATCCAGACCACGCTGATATCGACTTTCGACAGGCAACCAGCATGTCTGTAGTCGATGCCTAGATCTCAGAATGCTCTGAACGCCAGAGGCGTACCGGACTTGTTCATATGTTCCCGAAAGCCCTGATCAGCGCCAGCATATACACAGGAATTAAAGATATAAATTATAAGGGCATGCTTTACATTATCTATATAAAGCATCGACATAAATAATTTCACCCGTATTGAACCCGTCAATTGAGCGCTGAAAAGCCTTACCTAACAGTAAGGCCCGGTACAAGCTCAAAACCAGGCAGTTTTTCTCCATAAGAACCCAGGCTTCTTCCGGCACAGTAAGATTAACTGCATTGATACAAGTGTGTCCAGACACCTCTGAAGCTTCGCACTTTATTAGGGTTCGCTTTAGTAATATTCAGCAGCTCTGACAAAGGTGTTTTTTGCCCAAGATCTTAGCTAATTCATCACGTTAAGGGGACTGTTAGCGCAGATTCTAAAACATCGAAAAACTGTTGTAAACCGCGAATTCCCCATGCCCCTGGTGGCTGTTTATGTTGCATAGGCCTGAGTTAAATAATGTTATTAATTGTCTTAGTTTAGAGCTGACCAGCCTTAGCCTCTTGTTAACTACCAGGATTTAGTTCGAAAGATTCGCTGTGATAACGTCGTGGGGTTATTGATTAAATTAACACAATAGTCATGTGTTAGATATTGAGGCGGTGTGTCGCTGAAAATATACTGCTGTTTTTAGGTAGCCAACATTCGTTAGCTGCTAGGTCAGATATTGACTGCAAAATTAAGCCTGGGTGAATAAACAAGACTTGGCCTAAATCAGCAAACAGTTAATTTCCTCTGGCTGCTCTTTCCTGTAAAAGATAACTAAGGTATCTTAAAACTCCGCTAAAACAAGATGCTTTATGTCTATAACAGTCCCCACACCTAAATTATCCAGCAGCGTTACTGAAGTAGTTGCCACGATTGAAACTGTTGGTAAAACAGGTTCTATTTACGTCGTAGCAGTCGCGTCAACTAATGACCCTGTTCAGCAACTGCAACTGTACCCAGCAATTATGCCAGTCGTTCCCGGTGAAAAGTTGATGATAATCACTGACCAGTAGCTATCGGGAAACGCTGTCGCCATCAGAAGTTCAGCGACCCAACAAACCGCACTACTAGAGCCCAAGGCATTACAATTAATGCCTTACCTTCTTGCATTTACCGAATCGATTTTCAAGACTTTGCCTTGGGTTGGCATGCCCATTTGTTTTTTTATGCTGTTCGCGGTCCGTTCTTCTACTATGGCTAAGAGCAAAGCACAGCCAGTCAGCTTTAGCTTTTCTGCACTGTTCTTTTTCATCTGCAGTGTTATCTCTTGCTACCCATTGGTGTTAGTCGCGATGAACCTCTCTCACTTTATCACCGCCGTAATTCCCCTGGCCTACTGCTTATTCGTGGCCTTAAACCTCTTCACCACCAGAGCCCGAAATCTACGAGTATTGCAATACAAACGTGCGATTCTCACTGCCCTGAAAAGTTAATCAGGGCTAGTTTTGTGCCTTTAGTTAAGTGAGTTCTATCCCGACAGGCCGATGCTAGGCCATACAACAGATTTGACTATATCTTTGTATTCATTGGAGTCGACGACTTGGACGTAAAATACCGCGCAAAGTTGAACTCATGTGGCTTAATGGACGCCTAACTTGTGACTTTACCAGCATTGCCAATTTTCGTTTACAGTGCATTGATACCACAACTTGTGCCCATAAAACGCTGGAACATGCTGATGTACCTGATGACATGCAGGCAAGGCTATGAAAATATTATGCCAGGCAGCAGCCCCTTCGCTGCCATTGAGGCCCTGCTCACTGACCTGAACAAATATCCCCATTTCAACCAGCTTGTTCATGTTTGTTTTCCTCCTGTAACTTTGTAGATACACCCGTGTGAAATTATGAAAATGCCAAGTATGTTGAAACTGAGTGGAAGTGAGGATTACTTGCCAATTCCGCACGATTAAAATTCCTTTTATGTCTATTAATACATGAATAGAAAAACTCTATAGTTTAATCACTGCCAAATGCCCGTGTTTGATGGGTTTAAAACTAATGAAAAAATGCGCTTAAAACAGAAAAAATACTAAACAACGCTATTCCAATCATGGCTATGGCGGCTAACGCCATGACTGGTGATAAAGGGTTGCCAATAGGGCAAAAACAGATATCCGCTAAGACAGTAGCTGATTGATAGGGATTGCTGAAATTACAACATCTCATATAGCGGACGATGCGGTTGTCTTTCCTGATGATGGATACATAGCCAAAAGACTGATGAACGACTCTGAGCTGATAAAATCTGTTACAGAATATTTTCCGGGAACTGGTTGAATAAATACATGGACTTAGAGCCATATTAAAGAACAGGGTTTCGCACCAGCCGCCGCCATTATGCATCAAGTAAACGATACGGCATCTAATGTTGGCAGTAGCGCATTAAGTGCTTGGGCCCCACAAATGAAACTAGCCAGCAAAGCAGGTAATTTTTACCCAATGCAGGAAAACATTGATCAAGGTTTCGACAGCTTTAAAGTTGCTATGAAACAAGCACTGTCATGAAGTTACTGGTTGCTGAAGATGACAAGACCTCAGGCCTGATTTTACGTACTGTATGCACAAAGTGGGGCTACGATGTAGCCTATGCAGAAGACGGTCAAGCTGCTTGGGAGTTAATGCAGGGTGATGATGCCCCACAATTAATGGTAATAGACTGGGAGATGCCGCGCATGAGCGGTATTGAGCTTTGTCAGCGCATCCGTGCTGAATTTCCAGATAACCCACCTTATATTATCTTGCTAACCTCCCGCAATGAAACACAAGATATAATTGAAGGACTGAAAAAAGGTGCCAATGACTACATTGTCAAACCTTTTAATATAGACGAACTGCAAGTAAGAATTTCAGTCGGAAGACGTGTTATGCAGTTACAAAACGAATTACATGAAACCAATAAAGTATTAAGTATCGAGCGAGGCGTTATTGAAGATATTATTCTTCGGATGAACGCTGGAGCACCCTTTGAAAATACTTTTCTTCGTTCTATACAGTCACCAGTAGAAAAAACCTCGGGTGACATTTTATTGGCTGCAAATTGCCCCGACGGTAGACAACATGTGTTATTAGGAGATTTTACCGGTCATGGTCTTACTGCTGCATTAGGTGGGCCAATTGCCTCAGATACCTTTTACAAGATGACTTCCAAAGGTTTGACTATGGCTGAAATTGGCAATGAGATTAATCTACACATGTGTAGCAAGATGCCTACAGGTTTATTTCTTGCGGTAATATTACTAGAAGTTAATCCTCAGCGCGATTCCATAAGAATATGGAATTGCGGCATGGAAGAGATTTTATTTTTTCGAAATGATACTTTTAAAGAGAGTATCAAGTCGACCCGACCGGCCCTGGGGATTATCAAAGACAAATTAGCTAATATGTTAACCCTTACCTTCCAAGCTAACGATAAGTTATACGCGTACTCAGATGGCATTATAGAAACAACCAACCCCGGCAATGAAATGTTTGGTCAAAAACGCCTAATTACTAGCATTAGTGAGATGTTAAGCGACAACAAAAATATACAAACAATTCATGACGATGCTGATGTATTTAGAGGAAGTAAAGCCAAACTTGATGACCTTACCTTAGTAGAGTTAAGCTGTTAAAAGTAAGAGTTGCTCTGTCCTCTACTAACTAACCGTACTAAAAAGCAGAATTTTTCCGGACTATTAGCGAAGCAGAACTAGATGAAAAATCACACCAGGCAACTTCCTTCACGCCTTCCGAGCGACCCATGCTTACCTCTAGCCGGTTATTGCTAGCTAGTCCTTTTTTCCTCTGCCTGGATTGCGACAGGTCCTGCCCTTAGCAGATCTGATTAGCTGGCGTTAAATCTGTGTGTGGTCAATGACAGTCTCGGCCAAAAAAAGGATATTGTAGAGGTAAATTAAAACTGTGGAGCTTTTTTAAAGACAGTCATTCGATCTTGCCCATTGATAATTGTTCTTTTAGATATTTGACGAAGGCCAACGTTTTGTTCGGGGTTCTCTTTTTACGGGGATAAATTGCGCAAACATAATTGGTAATTATTTGCAGTTGTTCAGGGAACAGTACAACCAGCCGGCCCTCTTGAATGTCTGGTCCGATGATGAAATTGGAAAGCTGGCATATTCCCCAACCAGACAATGCCGCCTGACGAATTAATTCTGCATTACTTGATACTAAATTTCCTGAAGCCTGAGTTTTTTCGGTTTGTTTATCGCGACTGTGTTCCCAGGTGTTAAATTGGGGGTTATCACTAATTCCAATACAATTGTGATCGGCAAGGTTGGCTAATGACTGGGGAGTACCATGGGTTGCGAGATATTCTGGCGACGCGCACATCAGCCGGCGACTGGGTACCAATTTCACGCATTCTAGTCCCTTTGATGTAATTTCACCTATGCGCAATGCCACATCCATCTCGGAATCGAATATATCCTGTCCGTACTCAGCCTGATTAAGATCTATCTGGATGCCAGGGTAACGACTGACGAAGCCTGAGATTAAGGGGAGTATAATGTTGGGCGAACATGCATCCATACCAACGACACGTAGACGTCCACGTAGTTCTTTATGGCGAGCTGTCGCCTCTTCTTCTGCTTCGTCAATGTCGATGAGAATGGCATTACAATGCTGAAAAAAGTCTTCGCCTGCATTGGTTAACATCATATTGCGGGTCGTTCGATTCAGTAAACGTACCCCCAGTCGATCTTCAAGTGTACTAATGAACTTGCTCACAGACGATGGGTTGCGACGCAGTTTCCTGGCCGCAGCCGCTAGGCTGCCAGCCTCGACGACCTGAACAAATACCTCCATTTCAAGTAGCTTGTTCATACCCAATATCCCCTGTAAATTTTTATACGTATCAGTCTGGAATATGCCAAATTCCTATTATGTATATAAATGAGGTAATTGAAAGATGAATAATTGAAAAGAGGCATAAATTTTTTTGCCGAAACTAAAAATAATGTCAGGAAATTTATGGATTTACATGGCTTTGCACAAATTATAATCAGAAAAACAGAAGTGCCTTGATTAACGGTGCATCCAAGGGGCTTGGTAAGGGGCTTCCATACTGGTAGCAGCTGAAGGCTGTAAAATACATCCAGTTTAATACACTTTCAAGGGTCTTGATGCTACTGCATTAGGAAACCAGAGACTGTTAAGGCGTAGAAGTTTAGCTAAATGCCACTGATTTGAATAATAGCAAAAGCATCAGTGAATGGGCGAGACAGAATATATTCCAGATATTCTGATCATCATTGAGCTCGACACGCTTGAGACCAGCGAGAGGGCTAGCATGCTGATTTTTGCAAACTGCAAACCATTGATGATCTCAACATGTGCATACGTTTTATGAGGTGTGTGGGTCCGGAGACAAGCGGTCATTATTGAAGAGAAGAGGAATTAAAATGTTAGACTTTCTGTTGCAGTGCTCATCCAAACTAGTCCATTGATAATTCTTCTTTTAGATGGTCTACAAAGGCCAGCGTTTTTTTCGGGGGCCTCTTTTTTCGGGGGTAAATTGCACAAACATAATTGGTGATTGTTTCCAGCTGTTCAGGGAACAATACCACCAGCCGGCCCTCTTGAATGTCGGGGCCAATGATAAAATCGGAAAGCTGGCAAATGCCCCAACCAGACAGCGCCGCCTGGCGAATTAATCCTGCATTACTTGCCAGAAAATTTCCTGAAGCCTGATGCTTTTCGGTTTGTCTACCTCGACTGATCTCCCAAGTGTTGAATTGCGGACTGGTGCTAAATCCAATGCAATTGTGATTTGCAAGACTGGCGAGTGACTTGGGTTTTCCATGGTTAGCGAGATACTCTGGCGAGGCACAAATCAGGCGGCTGCTGGGTGATAACCTCACGCATTCCAGCCCCTTTGAAGCAACCTCACCTATGCGCAATGCTACATCCATGTCAGCGGCGATCATGTCCGGAAAATACTCTGCCTGATTAAGATCTATTTGGATGCCAGGATAACGAATATTGAAGCTTGAGATCAACGGGAGGATGATGTTAGGTAAGCATGCATTCATACCAACGACACGCAGCCGTCCGCGTGGTTCACTATGGCGCGCAGTCGCCGCTTCTTCTGCTTCGTCAATATCGATGAGAATGGCTTTACAATGCTGAAAAAAGTCTCCGCCAGCATCGGTCAACATCATATTGCGTGTGGTCCGAGTCAGCAAACGTACCCCCAGTCGATCTTCAAGAGCACTAATAATCTTGCTTACCGACGATGGATTACGGCGCAGCCTTCTTGCCGCAGCCGCTAGGTTGCCAGCGTCGACGACCTGAACAAACACCTCCATTTCAATCAGTTTGTTCATTTCTGGTAATCCTACCGATTATTATTACTGAATGTTTTCGTTAACTAATTCTGAATATAACTCTTTTCAATTCAGACAATAACAGCCATATGAGGAATTGTAGTCGTTCTAAATAAGAATGTATTAAAATTTGCAATAGGAATAATAGCGATGAACAAGCGTTATTGTTCATTACCATTGACCTTTCAGTCATTTACTATTCATTCACTAACAGCATAGCCCAAATTAATTTATCCGAACAGCGTTTTAGTTTATTCAATCTATTGGTGATTAAAAGCGTTTCGGCATCCAATTGACAAGAGCTGCGATTATCCCCAGTTCACCATCCATAGTATTAAGAAAAATGGCAGTCTTTAATCAATACAACTCACCAGCCTGATTAAAGTCTATTTGAATACTAGGCCAACGGCTGACAAGTCCGAGGTTATGGGGAGAATAATGTTGGGTGAACCTTCATACCGATGATACGCAGTCGTACACTGGGTTCTCTATGTCGCACTTCGCCGCTTTTTCTGCTGCTTCCATACACCTTCCCTAAAGAACTGGCTCACCGACTTATGCAAATATAAACCATTTGCAGTAAATGGTTTATATCTGCTACCCCCTGCAAATTTTTATACATCACAATCTGGAATGATTAATATTTTTGTTATGTCCATACTCGTATGGTTGGAGTGAACTATAGTAAAGCGATGGAAAAGGATAATAATTCCGATATTAAGTATGGCAATTTGGAGGCCAGCTATCATGACGATAAAGTCAAAATTAATTTCAATATTTTCCGTCGCTATATTGATGACAATTCTCGCGACACTCACCGGAAATTATTCAAATTCATTAAATTCAGAGCAAAGGGACACGAGTAAAAACCGCTACCTCTCTTATGTCATTGCCAAAGAGTTTAGTAAAACCTCAGCGGATTTAACCAAACTGTCCCGTACTTATGTTGCCACAGGAGAGCAGCAGTATTGGGACGCATATTGGGATATCGTTAAATGGCGCAATGGCAATCAAAAACGGCCGGCTACCCTAAATAGAGACCTTTACCCCGGGGAAATAAAAAAACAAAGGGACATAATGTTAGAACTAAATTTTTCGGATAAGGAATTTAGCTTTTTAGAGCAAGCAAGCCAATTATCTAACGACCTGATCGCCACAGAAACGCAGGCAATGGAAACAATTCGTGATGGAGTGATTGTTGACGGTCCCTTTAAACCGATACAGGGCGAATCCAGTAAAATATTTGCTTTAAGAATTCTCTTCGATCAAAACTATCATCTTGAAATAAATAAAATAATGACACCTGTAGGTTCATTTTTTAACGAGTTAAATGATCGCACTGCTGCAAACTTATCCGCTATCAGCAAGCTTGTAAGTTTTTGGATGGCCGTTTCATTTGTATTGCAGCTATTGGTTGGTGCATTAATTGCCTCAATTATTTTACTGTCGATTTATGGAATATTTAACCCTCTAAAATTTATATCGGATTCTATGAAGGCTATTAGTGAAGGTGACGCCGATCTAAATAGTCGTATTCCGGTGAAAGGAAACGATGAGCTAGCTGATTTAGCGACAGCATTTAACAAATTTGTAAACAATATCCAAAGCCTAGTTTTAGAAGTTGGCTCATCTGTTGATTCTATATCCAAATCTTCTAGCCAATTAAGCAGTACTGCAGATGAAACAGACCAAGTGATCGGAAATCAACATTCCGCCATAGTACAAGTATCAACGGCTACTGAAGAAATGGTGGCGACAGTACTGGATATTTCAAAAAATGCCGATCAGGCTGCCAAGGCAGCATACAATTCTGATGCCTTGGCAGTTAAGGGGCAGGAAATTGGCAACCAGGCGATACTTAGCATCAAACATTTGTCCGATGAGCTCGATTTGGCCTCCAAGGCTATTCAAACTGTCGGCGATAGCAGCAATACGATAGCGACCGTTTTAGAAGTGATTAGGGGTATTGCAGACCAAACAAACTTATTAGCCCTTAATGCTGCCATAGAAGCTGCCCGCGCAGGTGAACAAGGGCGTGGTTTTTCGGTGGTTGCAGATGAAGTCAGAATGTTAGCTCAACGCACTCAAACAGCCACCCAGGAAATTCAAAATATGATCAGTGATCTGCAAACTAATGCGACCACTGCGGTAGATTTCATGAACAGAAGCCAACAAAAAGTCGTTCATTGTGTCGACAATACCAGTGAAGCCGTTGCCTCCCTAGATCAAATAAGAGAATCAATCGATGCGATTACCTGCATGAATACCCAAATTGCCACTGCCAGTGAACAGCAGAGCCATACTGTTGAAAATATTAACCAAAATATTCTGGATATTCGCAATAAAGTGGAACTCACCTCAAAAGGTTCTGAAAAAATTGCCGGTAACAGCGAATCCTTAGCAAAATTATCTAGCCAGTTATCAGACACTATTGGATTATTCAAATATAAGTAGGTTGGCTTTAATCAACATGCCTATGCAGCCGAATAATAAATCATAAAAAGGGACAGCTGTTCACTTAGCTAGTCCCACTAACAAAACGAAAATATAATCCTGGATCAGTCAGTAGCGAAACACATAAATAAACCAGCACCACCGGTTTTAGTTAACGCATCTGCTGAGCAGCCACGGGAATTATGAGCGGCATTCCAAGAAGTATTACCGCCGCCGTGTCTATCGTGATGACCTACTGTTGCGCTTCCCGTTGTGGAACTGGTCCAATTACTACAAGTATTGTCTGCTTCTTCACTCGGGAAATAAGCTGTCCCATCAGACATTGATCCCGTTAACAGATCATGACGATTAGGTTTATCGCCGCGGCCATTTACCAATGCTCCATTTTCATCCAACGCCGTTGTCTTAATGATATTGGGCATTAAATGTAATTGATCTAAATCAGCAGCAATCAGCACGCCTTTTGCATTGTGCCATGGGCCACTGCCAATGCGATCACGTGCTGAGATACCACGTTTGCCTTTTTCCTGTGTACTTAGATAAGCATGCCAAGTTTTTCCGGTGACGCCTGCCACTTGTGCAAGCGTTTGACAATGTGCATCAGCTCCTTCTAATCCCCCTAAGTCACCCCCTTTGCCTGGGCTTACACTAGTGACAAAAAAGCTCATGGAATGATCTTCTGCAGCGTAAATAGGTTGCGACAGCGCAGCAACAGATAAACTTAAAACAATTATGTTTGTAAATTTCATAATCCTACCTCTTTATTTTTTAAGGGAAATATAAAAATCAGTTTCAAAGAGGCTTATCATACGTCTAAAATATTGTATTTAATCATCCCCATAGGGGCTTTTTCACCGGTGCTATTCAAGTGGCGATCAAACTTAAATTACTGTATTATTTTTTAGGATATTCAAACAGATAGTCTTAATTATACGTTCAAGAAGCATGAGTGTATTACATGAGTGACAGAAGTTTAAAACTAACTAAGCAGAGATCTGAAGAGATTTACGTGTTGGTTATTTCGTTATTGCTAGCTTGGCTCTTAGCTGCGCATCAAGATACTCAATACCAAGGCTATAATGTATTCAGCACTTATCTGTACTGGACATGTCGGATTTTCATAGAACTGGCGATGTTTATTACCGTATTTATCGCACTCGAAAAATACTTCGCTAAATATCTATCCGTTTGGTTACGATTTGGGCTGGCAATATTATGCAGCTTAATTCCGTTTGTACTACTGATAACAGCTTTTGATTTAATCATTGGGCTACCGGAATTAGGGCTTAACGGGGCATCCGACATCTCCACTTCCAGGGCGCGTGAATTTGCATTTGAGTTACTCTTTTTACTCGATAATCATATCTTGTTCTGTGCTCTGATCTTTCTACCTCGTATTTTGCTACAACAAGGTGAATACACTCATGATAAAGCCCCGCAAGATGAAACAACGCAAAACCTTGCACAGCTGGGAGCAAAAGATACTCATTCCTCAGACACATTCTTTGATACCTTGGAGCCTCGCCTTAAGGGCAACCTATGTTGTATGGAAGCTCAAGAACATTACATTCAAATTATCAGCTCCGAAGAATCACGTATGGTATTACATCGCTTTTCAGATGCTGTGCGTTCGATACCAATATTTCTAGGCATGCAAGTGCACCGTTCACATTGGGTCGCACACTCAGCAGTACAGGAAGTATTAGTTGAAGGCCAAAGTATGAGACTAAAACTATCCTGCGGAAAGTTGGTGCCTGTCAGTCGCACGTTCCGTGCAATTGTTGAGAAAAGATATGTTACTTAATAAGGAAGAGCTACCCACTGTGACCACATTGTATCTTCTGCAGTTTTCGCACAGCAAAACCCCGCTCTTTGCGCCTTTAGCCCAATTGCATTGAAATCAACGCCGTATTTGCGCACATTTAGTGAATCGATTTCCATGACTGTGATTAAGGGCAAATCAAAGCCGGTCAGCTTTAGTTTTGCTCCACTGTTATTCATCATGTGAAATATTCCACTGATTTAAGACCCGCCGTTGAATGTTGCGGTAGCCTAATAACTCCAACCAGAGTCTTAGTTTGGGCGCAGTTAAAGTAACCCTGACTTGTTATAAAATTCAGATTACTGAGCAAGTTACGCATTCGGCCGCTGACAATTATCAGCCAGACCCTGTTTTTATTAAACCTGACAGGTCAGCTTCGATAACTTGAGCTAAGATGCAGGTGCGATTTCAACCGCCTAACCACCTATCAACGGGGAGGGTGGATCACCATGGTGAACCGCAAGCTTCCGCTAGAGCGTTGCGAGCGCGTCTAATCGGGTGGTCCACATCAGTGTGGTGGGAACTACTAATCAAAGAAATACCCACAGGGGAATGACCAAGGTTTATTTGTAGATAAATAAATTTACTCTGCCGCTATTGATGTAATTTGAGCATCTGTCGGTAGCCCTCTTTTATAGTTTTTAGCTCCAGTGGATCGTCATGCCAAGTTTGCATAATACTCTGGTACTTTCTACTATGTATTAGCTTTTTGACAGTACGGTTGTAATCGGCAATTACTTTTTTCCCCCAGGCATTTTTCGGGCAAGCTAAATAACTAATCGAAAAAGCCTCCATCTCTTCTATTCTCACACTGCTGAGCTCAACTTGCAGATGAGGCTGCTTTTTCGCCAAATAGTTAGCGATGTAAGGATACTCGATCATGTAATCAAATCTGCCTCTGACTAACATTTTAATTAAATGCTCAGCATCGACTAAAGACCTGTTTATATTGGAGCCTAGCTCGTGTTTATCCAGAAGTCGATCGAGAATCGGGGAGTAAGACCTGGCGCTTTGCAGCACCCCCGAAAGTGTTGGGTTGTGCATCAGTTCAACGATAGAAATAGATGCTGGACTACCAAGCGATTCTAAACTCGATTTTTTCAGTATAATTCGATTTGGCAAGGTAATAGACGATGGGATGGAAAACTCAGTCGTTAGCTCCCTCTCTGCGGTTTTAAAGGCGAGGATGTTACAAATTTTGTGGCCTTTTTTAATCCCCGACCACATCCTTTTCCAATTCATTTCTCTGCTGCTATGCTCGTACATAGGCATATGTTTTTTAAATAGTTTTAAGTAGATATCATATCGACCTAGCCCTTTATCTTTCCCTGTAAGTATCATTATTGGTGGCCAGTGAACCACAGCCCAAGTTAACTGCTCTTTTGCCACTGGCTCGGCGGCGATAATAGAGCCGCAAGCAATCATTGAGCACAGCAAGAAAACGGGGCCCTTCATCGGTAACTACCTCGGACTATTTACCTTATTGTAAAACTAAACATAACCTTGATGATTTGGCGCATTATAGATGATTGTTTTCGCATCTATTTATTGCGTAATACTGACACTAACACGGCCCATTCTTATACGACTAAGGGACTTGGCCGAACATGATGTTTATTATGAGCTGGCAAGCTAGAGCTTAAAGGCGCCTGCAACCTTATACCACCGTGTTGATTTTCCTCAGAAAGACTGTGACTGATTTGCCGTAAAAAGTCTTGGCGTTGATGCCGTCTATAGTCTTAATCGGTAGGCTTTTAGCATTGCTACTACTCTCTTTGTGAGCCCGTTCAGTGTAGCTAGCGCGGTGTCGTCTACAAGTTTCTACGAATTGTAGAAACTATTAAATAGGCTGAAACCCTATATCAGAGTACCTGCCTATAGTGGGCATCATTAAGATAGCAGTCCAACTATAGCTCTCGTGCATATAGTATTGCCCATTTTTAATCCATTGCAGTAGGGGAAAAGGCAAGCTTAGGACTACTTTGCTGACTGTGTAGACTTGGACAAATAGGCCATCTCGACAACTGCTCCCTGCGTTGTTCTACCTTCTGCGTCCATACAGTCGCAACCCTAGCTTCGCGCTCCGTGACGCCCTGTCGCTGCACTTATCCATTGAGTAAATTGCTCCTGCGGCACTACAAGGAACCTGGCGGCTGCGTCGTTGGGCTCTGCGTGCATTTATACTACAAAAGATTAAAGACCTTCATTAATAAAAGACCTGACCGCGAGCCCCTGCGACTTTATGCTTTTTTCAGTCAATCTTCGCCTTGCCATCAAATAGCGTCGCGAGTCTGTTAGCCTGAATGAATTCGATATGGTTCTTTTCAGCATAATCGCGGGCAGTAGCTGATATCTCACCCAAGGTCACGTACAAATACCCCGTTGCTGCAGTTTTTTCGCCCGCAGCAACAAATAATTTCAAAGGTTCTATCCCCGTATTAGCCGCTTTAAATCGTTTACTGCACAACAGTAATTTTCGACTACCCTGGATCAGTTCCAAATCAGCGCCATTACCTTTAAACGCATTAGACTCGTAGCCATTGTTTATATAGTTAGCCGCTATTTTTTGTGCGATGACCCCAGCCGGCATTTTTTTCGCTTGTTGAGTAACTTCCAAAACGCGTTTTTCTGAAGGTTGCTGAAACTGCTTAAAAGCCGCGTACCCTCCTATTCCAAAAAATGGCAGCGTAACGCTAATGCTGAGAATCACGTACTTCGCATCTGTAATAAGCAAACTGGCCGCTAGAATGAACAGACCAATTAATACGCTATACCACCACTTGGAGCGCAATAAAATTGCGAACAACGACCTCTTAGACATCTTAAACGCCATAAATAGATTTCCTTTGAAAATACCGATGCCGGTTTAATACAACAGCCGATAGGGAGTTTAAATATACGAATGTATATTACCATTTTACGTGCGAATCTCTCAGTGAATCTACTGGACATTCATATATATTAGTTCTGATTATAAGGGGTTAGATCTAAGTAAGCAGCGATTAATTTATCAGAGCTCCCATCTATAACTTCTCTGCAAGCGTTGGCTGTAAAGCGCATTTTTCTTGCCAAAATAAGGCAATATGCTACCAAAATAGTCAGTTTTTTGTGCTTTCCAGCCTTGTAGACGGATTCATCCTAGTGCTCAACAAGTGACACACTCCGACAATGTTTACCAAAGCAAACAGGAGCGCCAGTTTGTTCTCATTCTTTGACGATCCACGATAACCTGCCGTTCTAAATCCAAAATGGCATTTGATGATTCTAAAGGGATGTTCGACCAAAGCTCGCACATTCGCTTTTAAATATTCAGTCTTAATCCTTATTTACAAGGGTTGGGAGAACTATGAGGGTGTGTTGGGAAGTGAAACTGGTACGCCTGGAGGGACTTCAATAAGCCTTATAGCTGTCTGATTTAACTTATATACACCGCCTTCACAATAACTAAAGGCCCCACCTTGCACAGGTCTAAATTTTATCAGCCGCTGAAGATTTATACATAAGCTATGTGCTACCTAAGGATATTGCGGTGGCTCTAATGATAGCAAGACTTGGCTTATAGCTTCCAGAGTCCTAATTCCGAAGATCTGCCTATGTTTTAATACTATGGATTCAATGCAAGGCCATTCATCAACTTTAGGAAGGGTCGAACAAGCTACCGCAACATTCTGCGGTAGTAATAAAAGCAGTGACATATCACGAATCACATAATTGCTCCCAGAGAAAATTTCCTTTCTGGTACAACAGTGGGTTTAATTGGATTACTTCGTTAATGGCCGATACCGCCGCTGCGATGAACAGATCCCACACTGACTAATCAGCCCCGGCAATGGCCGGACTTGACACACAGCAGAAGCTGCTGAAATAGGAATATATCAGCCTTGTATTAAGCGCGCCTTGGCGGGCGATTTTTTCAGAAGATGTCGTGACAGTTTTAATAGCCCACTTTTAGAATTTCACGGCACTGTGGCGAATAAGTAATTTCAATCCACCCCCTTCAAATTCAAGCCAAAAGATAATGCCACTAATATAAATCAGGCCTTATTCTTATCGGCAAACCATTGCTCCAAATACTCAATGCACTGTACTAATTTAGTCGGTACGAAATATCGTACCGGGTATAACGCATACAAAGTTAACATCGGTTTTTTCGAGTCTGCTAATACTTCTACGACCTGACCATCATCAATTGCCTGCTGACAAACAAAGTCAGGGATAAAACCTAGCCCCAAACCTTGCTTAATCGACTCCATCATGAACATAGTATTATTCACTCGTAAGTTGCCAGACACTGTGACCCCATCTTCGATTGGCCAGACATTTTTCCCTTGAAAGTAGCTGTAAATAAAACAATTATGATCTTTAAGGTCTCTGGGCAGTGCTATTGCGCTGTGCTTCTCAAGGTAGCTTGGTGATGCGCACACTCTATAGGTAAATCGGGTCAGTGGCCTACCCACATAGTTCGAATCTATAGGTTTGCTTGACGCTCTAAAGCCTAAATCAAAACCTTGCTCTACCAAATCGACACTCTCATCTCCTAAATGGATATCTAGCTCAATTTCAGGGTTATCCCGCATAAAGTCAGCAAATAAATACGACAAGTCAGTGATACCAAGTGCCATCGGCGCATTTATTTTAAGCTTGCCCCGAAGGTTCTGTTGTAAATCTTGCACAAAACTATCTGCATCATCCAGTTTTGATAATATTTCTCGGGCGCGCTGCAAGTAACCTTCACCCACATGGGTAAGTTGTACGTTACGGGTAGAGCGGTGCAATAAACGCGCTCCTAAATCAGCCTCAAGCCGACCGATTTCCTTACTAATCATCGATTTGGAAGAATTCACTTGTTCAGCTACCCGAGTAAAACTACCTAAATCAGCCAGCCGTACAAACAGCTGGATAGCCCGCAATTTATCCATTCACTCGCCTTTTTAACCTCAATATCACTCTCATATAACCTGGCTCCGTTATTACATGGCCAATGACACATCCATGACTGTTCTCAATTTGAAAACAGTATATGCACATTATGCATATATATGAAAACAAATTAAGAGTTTATTATCCTTCCATCGCATTGAGGCAGGCTTAAATCACTGACCAGCGAGATTACAAATTCAAGTTATTTAATCTTTTAGGAGAACATTATGTACACACTTTATTATTCACAAGGCGCCTGTTCTGTAGCGACTCAAGTTGTACTACACGAGTTACAGCAAGACGTTAAAATTATTGACGTACAACAATTAGATAACTTTAAAGAAATTAATCCAGTAGGTGCTGTTCCGACATTGGTTGATGGCGAGCAAACGCTAACGGAAGGCGCTGCAATTATGCTGCATATTCTGAGTAAGCATAAAAGCTCACTTTTCCCTGGAGAAGAAGGTCCGCGTCAAAAAGCAATTGAAGACATTATGTTTGCCAATGCCACTATGCACCCCGCCTACGGCAGATTATTTTTCTTGAGCCAAAACGTCAGCGATGAAAAAGTAAAGCAAGACATTTTAGATAGCGCAGCTGAAAGTATTAACCAGTTGTGGGAAGTCGTTGAAAACCAGTTAAAAAACAAAAATTTCCTGGGCGGAGATAGCCCTTCAGCGGCAGATATAATGCTCACTGTTTACTCTCGTTGGGGGGCATATTTCCCGGTCAAGATAGTCTTTGGCGAAAAAACGACACAAATGCTAGATGCCGTGCAAGCCATGTCCAGCTTTAAAAAGGCAGATGAAGCAGAGCAGGCAGTGTCATCCAAGAAAAATACCAGCAACTAACAGCTTATCAGCAAGGCATAAACATTTTTGTCTATGCCTTCTCAGCTATACACCAGGCGAATAGGAGTAAACATGAAAAGTATTCCCAAAGATACAAGTGACTTCAGCAGCATCACTGCTATTTTGCAAAACTATTTCGATGGTCTGCATCACGGGGATGTCGATAAGTTAGCAGCGCAATTTCACCCTGATGCATGGCTCAAAGCACCCGGTGCCCGACGCTCATTAAACCAGTGGTTAACAGACGTTTCCAGTCGTCCGGTACCAGCCGCGCTAAACAAGCCCTTTGCATTTGAAATATTGTCCATCGATGTAGTGCAAGACCAAGCTATGGCGAAAATTAAATGCCCATTATTTGAATTTAATTATGTCGACTTTCTGGGACTTCTTAAAGAACAGGGTCAGTGGCGAATCGTAACCAAAATGTATACCAATATAGGAGCTAAACAATAATGAGTACATTAACTACAAACATATTAAAGATTGAAATGGTCCACGACATTGTTTGCTCATGGTGCCCAATTGGCTACAACAACATTAAAACGGCCATCGCTAATTTAAACATTGAGGTAGATTTTCGCTTCCTACCTTTTGAGCTTAATCGAGATATGGGTGAAAATGGCGAATCGATAGCCGGCTACTTTCACCGTCAATTTGGCTGGGATGAGCGCAAACTAATGGATTATCAAAAATCCTTGGTGACAACTGCTGCCCATTCAGGCGTCAGCATTGATTTCTCGAAACGCAAATTTTACTACAACACCCGAAATGCGCATCTACTAATGCATTGGGCGGAACGTTTCAATAAACAAACGACGTTGAACGAACGCTTAATTGTCGGCTATTTTAACGACGGTGAGGACATTAGTAACTTAACCCTATTATTAAATATTGCTGAAGAAATAGGCTTAGATCGCAAAGAAACCAAAGCAGCACTAACGTCAATGCAGTTAAACCAACAGTTAGATGACAAAGTTGCACGCTATAAAGCTTTTGATATCCGCAGCATTCCCGCTTTTATCATTAACGAAACTGAGATTATTTCCGGTTCCAACTCAGTAGATTTTTTTGAAAAAACTTTGATGCAGCTTATTGATGAACCGACTAATAAACCGAAACTAGCCCTATAACATTTAACCAAAAGGATAAAATCATGCCGTATATTAATGTAAAGATTACCGATGAAGGTGTCACTAATGATCAAAAAAAAGCAATTATCAAAGGCTGTACTCAATTAATGGTGGATGTATTAGATAAAAATCCGGCCACTACTTTTGTGGTCATAGATGAAATCAATACAGATAACTGGGGTATCGGCTTCGATCAAGTTACCCAGCTGCGTAAGCAAACGAGTAGCTAATGAGATATTAAAGATGCTTTAGTGGCGTCTTAGATTGCATACCTCTAATGCTGTGAATCCTTAAAACCTAAATGACATGCATGCTGTGCTAAAACTTGCATGTCAAATCCAGTTTTGAGATTCACATCAACGCTCGGTTAACATCAAATTTTGAGCCTTTAAGCAAGCATTGAACCCCCATCCTCTAATAAACATAACATCAGCAAGGTCATATCGGAATGAGTTTTTTTCAACAACCCATATTTTATGCACTATTAATGAGTATCGCTGGGGTTGGAATCCCTGTTATGGCGGCCTTAAATGGTAGCTTAGGAACTAAACTGAACAGTCCTGCATTGGCCACTACCATTTTATTTATTGTTGGAGGTTTAGTTTCCACGATATATTTGCTGTTATCAAAGGGTATCCCTACGATGCCCATTCACAAGCCAATACCTCTATTTTTTTATTGTGGAGGTCTGTTTGTTATATTTTATATTTTGAGTATTACCTGGGTAGCTCCAAAGTTCGGCGTTGGTAATGCCATTTCATTTGTTTTGTTAGGGCAACTCATTTCCATGGTCGTCATAGATCAATTCGGTCTTTTAGGTGCACCACGTTATTCTCTTTCAATCCAGCGTTTGTGTGGAATAGCTCTTATGATTGTTGGTGTTTTTTTATCGGTTCGCCGCTCTTAACAAAGAGCATTAAGTTGCAAAAGATAACTTAGACCGGGTTCAGCAGATTACTGTTCAAAATGTTTTTAATGACCGCTGCTGATCGGGCCCTGCCAACAACATAAACCACACCGCACTAATCAGGTTCACTGATCAAGATTATGCGACTGCTTTGAGAACTCGAAAATTGAAACACTTCTGAGAACAACAATGTCCCATACTATGGGGATTTGAGTAATTTAACGGGAAAAATTTTACAACAAAACAACCTAGATTAAGGTATAGAGATCAGGTCTAAAGGGTCTGCACTTGACACATTGCTGCCGTTCTAACGGGCCTGATAAACGCTACTTTGAGAACCCAAAATACGTCTACAAAACTAGGGACTTATCAGAGGCTCTGAACAGGAATATTACCCGAGATGTGCTGATAATAGATCCAACAAAGACAATGAAAGCCCCGTAGGGCTTAGGTCAAGCTTATAAACTAGCAACAGCAGTTGTGATTCTTTGGATCGCCTCATCTACCGTGAACCGGCTACAGCCCAAATTCACTCGCATAAAACCATGTCCTTCGAGGCCAAATTTTTGACCTTTATCCAGCCATACTCGGGCTTTAGTCAGCATAAATTTGTTTAAAGTCTCTGCATCCATATTTAAACCGCGACAATCCATCCATGCTAGATACAAAGAATCAGTGGGTAGCACTTTGATTTTAGTGGTTTCACGGTGGATACCGCTGGCGAAATTGTGATGATTTTGGCGCACATAGCTGAGCATTTCTTCTAACCATACTTCACCGTGAGTGTAAGCTGCTTGTGCAGCGACCGCGCCCATGATATTTACAAACGGGAATAAATTTCTTTCGTATTGACGTGTTAACTCTTCGCGAATACGTCGATTGGGAATAAATACATTGGCACATTGTAACCCTGGCAAATTGAAAGTTTTACTCGGTGCGGTACAAGTAATGCTGTTTTGCGCAAAACTGTCGCTCAAAGAGGCAAAGGGAATATGCTTTTTATCTAAACTCATGATTAAATCTTGGTGGATTTCATCACTGACTACTAATACATTGTGCTTGGCGCAAATCTCTCCCATTGACCTTAACTCCTCTTCCGACCATACGTTACCGGTTGGGTTGTGAGGGTTGCTGAGAATAAATATTTTGGTGTCTGGCGCAATCGCAGCTTCAAACGACGCCTCGTTAAAACGGTATCCAGAGTCAGTGTATTCCAATGGTGCGTAGGCTAAGTGGCGGCCGTTAAGTTGCATGTCATCATGAAAATGGGCGTAGACAGGAGGTTGAATCAGCACCGAATCACCCGCGGAAGAAAATGCCTGGACGATGGTTTTAAGTGTCGTGATAATGCCGGAAGTTTGCATCAGCCAGTCAGGTGATACATCCCAGCCAAAACGCTTTGCCTGCCAGTCTGTAATCGCTCGGGTGTAGCTTTCTGTTGGGCCACCACTGTAGCCGAACACGCCGTGCTGAACGGCCTCAGTTAATGCTGAGATAACCGCAGCTGGTGCTTTGAAATCAGTGTCGGCGACCCACATAGGCAAAGGGTTAGCTGCAGTTTCATCTTCGGTTAGTAGCTTGCTGGCGTAATCCCATTTGATGGAGTTGGTGCCTTTTCTATCAATTACTTCATCAAAAATTGAGAAGTCTTGTGCATTGTCAGCCATTACATCTGAATTCATTGGTTTTTTTCCTACCATTTTCAATTTTTTTAATTTTTGGCTTTTTCTGAATAATTGTTAGTTGTGATACGTAAACGCTTAACATAGCTTTTTGGGGTAATAATTTTTTCTCCCAGAGCACAAGTGTATTAACTCAACTCTAAGCTGACGGATACCGTTAATCACATGACTAATATACAACCTAATATTTAAGATGCACTAACCAAGTTGGTTATTTTCACTAACGCATCGTACCTGTGAACACATTGTGCCTCCTGCGGTATCCGCACGGCAAAATCCCGTTCTCTGCGCCTGTAGCTAAGATGGATGGAGTAGTCGTCTCCGTAGAAAAACATAGAGTTATATTGGGAATGTGAAAACTGTCTAGAGAACTGGAGAAGTATCAATCGGAAAATTTATCGTTGCTGAACCCAAAGGGCGACCTTTAGCCTGTGCCAGTTTGAATATAAGTGTGTCTGGTCTTGACTTGATTATTTCTGCTCATTTAATTGCCAATTGTATTGGTACTTTATGCGCAGATTTTTCTGTTGGGCGTAGGCTACAAGCGCGGTACTTAACTTAGGTTGTGCATATTTTAGCAAGTGTTTAATCACTTCTGCTTCATTGCGGCCAAAATCGTCGCGGTACCAGTCAAAGATAGAGGATAGAGTGAGTTTGTCTCGGTTGATAGAAACACCCCTGGAGTGGTTTATATACTGCTTAGCGCCTTGCTCTAGTAATATGTGGGTGTTTTCCTTGGTATAAACTTGAGTGGCGAGATTGGGACAAGAGTAAGAGGCGCAGTTCACCGCATAATGAATACGTTCGTCATTATAAATAGGGCGTAAAACACGGTGTTCTATATGGTTTAGTGTCAGTTTTCTATCATTAATCTTTAGTATTTTATCGTCCCAGGGGCCAAAAGAGAAAAAACCTTTACCCAACTTTGTGATACTTTTAACCGGGTACTTTTTTAGTATTAAATTGACCGTCGCCGCATTATATAAATTAATCCAATAGGCTTTTTGTTGCTCCCTGGTTAATACCAGTGGGTCTAGGGCAGACAAGCTTGCGATGTACTTGCTTAATACTTGTCTGTGTTTAGCGGTGACTTTGGCATAGGCAAAAAAGGTTTGTAGTTGCGTATCTATGCTCAGGTAGTTATCCAACAGTTGCTGCCAAGGTTGGTGGTTCACCGCTATAGACTCTGTTGCGGAAAAGGGTTGCCAATAAGAATCCAAATTTTTCGCAGGCGCCGCCAACACACTATTATTGAACCAGAAACTGAATAAAATAAAAGAGAGCATTTTCATAATTTTTTACCAAATTAATACGAGGTTCAAAAAAAGAGCTAGTTGTCATGGTCTCTCTGACAAAAGTGGCTTGCACTAGTTCATTAAGTCACAAAAAGGTACGGAGTCTCCAATTGAGGGAATGTGGGTTCAAGCATTAGAAATTCCCGGTCAAGCCGCAATGTCAGTTCCCTGGCATTTTTATCCAAAAATCGAGTTTCGATTTCTTTAACTAATCTAAGTAGTGTAATTGGCTCCTGAACTTTACAGGGTGGCTATCATTAACTACGCACCAGTCTCCCATCTGATTTTAGGCTTTGTAATCGCGCTATTGTTTGATCGGTTACTGCCCTTAGGGTGTTACCTCAGTAATTATTCAGTACCAACGTTAATCCAATTTTAAGTAGATACTCTGCTTTCTAACAGGTCTCTGACTTGATCAATGGGGTCAGAGTAAATTGATAATCAAGTCTGAGTGATTTATGATCAGCACCATAACCTATAACAAAAAGGTTTATGTTTTATGCCTCGCTTATCAAGCGCTCAATTTAGCAGATATTCCTCAGCATATTATTCAACGCGGTAATAGCCGCCAAGTGCGCTTTCTTGAAGAGCAAGATTATAAAGTCTGTCTAGTTAAACTTTTAGAATACAGCGAAAAATACAAAGTAGCCGTTCATGCCTTCGTATTAATGACAAATCATGTCCAATTAGCCTCGAAGCTGGGTAAAAGTGGAGATTTTGATCTTCGAAATATTTTGATGTTGGAGACTCATGGTGAGAAATTTCAATCGCATCTAAGTGCCAACACTCGTCGTGATTTTGACGAAACCAAGAAAAGTGATCTTATGAGCTCTATAGAGGGAAACATCAAAATGAGTAAGAAGAGAAACGAACCTACCCTGCTCGCTGAAGGTTTACTGAAGCTTTTACAAGACATTGATGCTGCTCAATCAATACCGAGCGAAGGCTTGTTTGCTTAAACGAGGCTTTACGCACATCTCTCTATAAATTTATTCCCATTTAAGGATTCAATTAGCTGACACAAGAAATAGCCTTACCAGCTAGGAGTATAATAATTATCAGCTATGGTTTTACACAAAAATATTTTTACGATCACCTACTACCTACTGCTGAAGTGGTGACCCGATAATCAACCCCTGACTCTATCAGAACTAAGAATCCAATTGGGATAGTTAAATATGTTCTGATAATTCAAACCAACCACTGTGACCACATTGTGCCTCCTACGGTATCCGCACGGCAAAACCCCGTTCTCTGCGCCTGTAGCTCAGGTGGATGGAGTAGTAGTCTCCGTAGAAAAACATAGAGTTATATTGGGAATGTGTATTTTGTGAAGTGGTACGCCTGAAGGGGCTCACATGGTCTTTTTAGGCCGTTTAAGTAGCTGAATTATATCAATATTATCACGACAAAAAATTACCAGCAGCAATCGGTGCGTGTTTTTTCTGGATCATTGCCAGCACTCTCTTACGTTGATCTTCAGGTAGATCACGGATCGACATATTTATTATCCCCATGGCGGCCTGAGGGGTTTTACAGTTGATAGCTTTAAGTGTGGCGCCTTTAAAGAACGGCCTGAACAGGTCGTATTCGAATCCGCCCCAGTAAAGTCGTAGGGACAAAGCCCTTGGTAGATATCTCCTGTGGCATCCGCATAAGCCATGTTCATGTGAAAACCAGAGTAATGACGCTCTACAACCGGATGAGCATTGATAGAAAGCTGCTTATGCACAGCCTTAGGTAAGTTTTGCCATGCCCCATAATACTTACCACCACACCACCAGCTACTATTGTTAAACACACGGCGCATTCCGGTAATACTCATAGGACTATCATCCCGTGTAATAACTTGTGATGCCATAAACTCGTTATAGTCATTTAACTGCTGTCGCATTGAGACGAGAGTCTGCGTATCCGCATAGTCGATCAAGTCTTTAGCATCGTCTTTCAGGATTAATAATTCGCTGCCAGCCAGTAGCTTTACTGCAGGCGCTTTGGTTAGCTGTGAGTCAGCATAGACATCACTGAATACTGAGAGCAATCACCATATCCATAGCTGCTATTGCTTTGCGCTCCTGTAGAGCAGTTAAACTGCTTAGTATTGATTTCAACCACCAGCTCACAGCTATCGCTCTATAGCAGTGTCGATGCAAAGAATTGGTTCGCTCAGTTTAACGTCAGTGCAGCGATGCTGGATTATAAGTTAGAGCGAGATAACTCTATCAGTAGCGAGGGACGCATCACTGGTAAATCAAAGGGAGATTTGTTTGGTTTAGATGTCAGTGTTGGTCTCAATGAAATGAACTTTTCTGATATTTCCTTTAAGCCAATAGCGAGCCTGAGATACAGCCATTTATCAGTAGATGACTACACGGAAAACGGCGGTTTAGATTTGCAGGTCAGTTACGAAAATACCGAGACACTATCCTCTGAAATAGGCCTGCATGCACAACTGAACAATTTATCACCTGGTGCCTGGCAAATCACACCTTCCTTTAAACACTTGAACAGTTTCTCTACGTAGACCAAAGGATTTTCAAACATGTCCTGCGTTACTGACATTGAGATACCCTTCGAATTCATCATCTTTAGTAAATTTTAGTACATGCATTTTTGTATTAGTTGGATACACTATCTCATAAAGAATATAGCTGTTTGCCGATATTTATAAGGCTTCTTGTTGTTTTGTATCAAAGATTCGTTCAACTATCCCAACGCCAATAATTGAAAGATATTACATATCGACTAGTCTCAAAGTATTGGTGATTTAAGGGGTAAATATGCTCAATGGGAAAAAGTCAAAAGGGCTCGTAGGGCTAGGTTTGTGGATTGTAATGTTAGTTTTTATTATTTCCATTCCCTTTGTTCCATTGACCCTAGACAAAGAGCTAAATGTTCCATTTTTGGATCAAGACGGAAATAAGAACGCACTAGTGTTTTTTGGATTTCGCGGTTGTAGTGATGTCTGCCCTGCGACACTGGCGATACTTAGGCAGCTATTTGATTCACAACAAAACACTTCGCACTGGCCACAAGTTGTTTTTGTCGATATTGACGTGCACAGCGATTCAACTCAGGCATCTAATTTTGCTAAACAGTTTCACTCTTCATTTGTTGGCTTGCACATTCCAGTTGAAGAGTTGCCTGAAATCTCTGCCAAATTTGGGCTAAATATAAATCAGCAAAACGATCAAATATCGCATTTGGGTAAAATTTATTTATTACGGCGAAAAGCAAATGATTGGAGCTTAGTTAAGATTTATAACCCCAACAGCTATTCAATAAAAACGCTGAAAAATGAACTATTAAACTTTAGTAAATAATTCTATTACCCAGCACACTTTGTTAGGAATAACGGCTAATTATATTTTTAGCAGGAGCATAAAATGTTCAAAACCTTATTTGTATATTATGACAAAAATATGACGCAGGAGTTAAAACAAAAATTTGAGTCTGACTTCAAACTTGCTGACAAGATATTGCTAATATCAGTGGTAATGTTTTCTATTATTGTTGCATCTGTCACCTCCCTTCAACACGGCTACTTTGTATTGGGTATGGTAGGTGGATTTATAATGACTATTACTTGCACTATTGCCTACACAACTATGCCGGGTACGACAATGTGCAGAATAATTATGGCGACGGCACTTACTGGTTTACTGGCAATAACCGTACAACAATCTAATGGTTTGGGTGAAGGTCATTTTTTGTTTTTCCTAGGATTTACTCTCTTGATCCGCTATCGCGATATTGTTCCTTTATTAATTTTTGTAGGTTTGACTGTTGTTCACCACTTTAGTTTTACCTATTGTCAGAGCATTGGTGTTGAAGTATGGGGGCAACCCATAACCATTTTTTCTTGGGGAGAACAAACAGGGTGGGGATTAATTGCACCTTTGGCATATCATGTGATTTTTGCTGTTTTTGCTCTCATTGTGTCTACCTTTTATATCTATGAGGGTAACAAAAAATTTGTTGAATCCAACCTTGTAATAGGCGCTATTGAAAAAGCTGCTGAGGGTGACCTATCTAAACGAATAGAAAATATAGGTGCTGATTCAATACTTGTTGAGCGCACCAATAATTTTTTAACACGACTACATGAAATATTTTCCCAAATAAACCATGTAACAGATACTTTAACAACACAAGCCAGTGATACCAGCAGTTCAGCTGAGATACGCGCTAACAAAGCAGGTGCACAGCAAAATGAAGTGGGGCAAGTCGCAGCAGCCGTTACTCAAATGGCGGCTTCGACACAAGAAATAGCTGGCAATGCGGAGCAAACGGCACTTGCATCTAACGAAACGGTGCAAACCAGTGAAGTGGGTGGAAAACTTGCTGATACCTGTCAACGGTCGATTACTCAACTTGCACAGAATGTATCACAAGCTTCAGAAATCATTTCCGAACTGGATCGTAATGGTCAGCAGATCAGTAGCATTGTTGAAACAATCAAGGGCATTGCAGAGCAAACCAACCTATTGGCTTTAAATGCTGCCATAGAAGCAGCTAGAGCTGGCGATCAAGGAAGAGGCTTTGCAGTAGTGGCAGATGAAGTAAGGACTTTATCACAACGTACACATAGCTCTACTGAGGAAATAACCGCAATGATTTCAGTTCTAGAAACAAGTACTCAGTCAGCTGTACAAATCATGGGGGGATGCCATGAGTTAGCAAGTACTAGTGTATCCGATGCTGAAAAGGCTGCGCAAAGTTTTTCTGACATCAATGTTGCAATCAAGAATATATCCAATATGGCAACACAAATAGCTACCGCAGCGGAAGAACAAACATTTGTAACGGAAGAGATAAACCGTAATACTCATTCCATTAATGATGTATCAGTACTATTTTTAGAAGAAGCAGAAAAAGGCATTGAAGAGGCATCTGAATTACAAGATCAAGCACAAAAAATTGAAGTATTGATTGGTCACTTTAGATTACGTTGATTCGACTAGACTAGCGTAAGTGCATTCGCAAAGATGTAAAAGTTATTGACTGTGGCATTTTATACTATCGAGTTATTCAATATGTAGAGAAACAAAATGCTAAATTTTTATCCGATCTATTCTGGCATTCAAACAACTGGATTCGGCCATGAGCGGAAGTTAGCACCTACTTTTGCGTAGTGCCATACATTATCAGCCCTTACTTATTGTACCGCTAGGTTTGGCCTGATAGTTAACAATGTAAGACCAAGTATGAACTAAGCTTAGACACCAATCCAAACAACAAAATCATGCTAGGTCCTAACAGCTAAACGCCAATAAACGTTGTTGAGGACTTTCTCAGGATTAATATTTTTGAAGGCGCTGAAGTGATTAGGTCTGAGGCCAGCTACAGGTAAACAACACTCCCTTAGAATGCGCTACTGAATTGGCAAAATGCTGCCACTGTGACCACATTGTACCTCCTGCGGTATCCGCACAGCAAAATCCCGTTCTCTGCGCCAGTAGCTAAGATGGATGGAGTAGTCGTCTGTGAAGAAAAACATAGAGTTATATTGGGAATGTATTGCTTGTGAAGTGGTACGCCTGGAGGGACTTGAATAAGCCTTGTAACTATTTGATTTAACTTATACACACCGCCTTCGCAATAACTAAAGGCCCCCAAAAAGGCCCCCACCTTACACAGGTCTAAATTTTATCAGTCACGGAAAATTTATACATAAGCTAGTGCTACCGAAGGATATTGCGGTAGCTCAGATAATAGCGAAACTTGGCTTTTAGCTTCCAGAGTCCTAATTCGGACTCTGGTTTGGCTGGAAGTATGATGTGGGCAAGGTATTTCTAACTCCGAAGATCTACCTATGTTGTAATACTATGGATTCAATGCAAGGTCATTCATCAGCTTTAGGAAGGGTCGAACAAGCTACCGCAACATTCTGCGGTAGCACTAAAAGCTGTGACATGTCACGAATCATATAATTGCTCACAACGGGAATTCCCGTTCTGGTATCAACAGTGGGTTTAATTGAATTACTTCGTTGGTGGCCGATACCTCCGTTGCAATGAACAGGTCCAACACTAACTCATCAGCTCCGACCATGTCTGCAAATGACACATTGCGGACGTTTTAGAGGTGTACAGCGCTGGTACATAAAACTCTCGGCCTTGATGATCTACCCCGCAAAGGACGCATAGTCGCGGAACTGATTGAAGATACGGTGCGTGAACTAGGGCTCTACTCCTACCGTATCCTGTATGAGATCAAGCCAGACAATCTTATTGAGGTACTGGCCATGATTCATAAACGGCAGCATCTAGAGCCTAGAGAGATTCCTAGATAATTTAAACAACAATTAGCCTCAATATAGCCTCATATGTCACAAGAACCCTTGAATAGAGATAACATATCATTACTTAAAGGCGAACGGCTTTTGTTAATAAACAGTTCTTTTCCAATAAATATGCATTTTCTAGCCCCTTTCTTAAGTAGTAATTTTGCTATATCGTATTCGTTCAACAAAACAGCCACCATAAACGGAGTTGTCCCTTTACTATTAGCATCATCTAT
The DNA here is from genome assembly GCA_013215505.1 of Oceanospirillaceae bacterium. Classification (GTDB taxonomy): domain Bacteria; phylum Pseudomonadota; class Gammaproteobacteria; order Pseudomonadales; family Balneatricaceae; genus Rs1. The sequence continues at coordinate 8,970 of JABSQZ010000009.1, read as the reverse complement.
ACTGGCGCCTAATTTAATAGCTTCCTTTACAACCTCAATATTTTTAGAAAATACAGCATAAAGAACCGCTCCATCCCCATATTTATCTTTTAATTTTGCGTCTCCACCAAATTTGGCAAGCCTTAAAACACACTCTAGATCGCCTGTTTGAAACGATGTTATAAACGGAGTTAATCCACCGATATCTCTTGAGTTCGGGTTGGCTCCATTTTTTATCAATAGTTGCATTAGTTGTTCTGAGCAGTTTTCTTGTAGTGATAGTTGGAAAAGAGTACTCCCATAGTACAAGCTATTAATATTAATGCCTTTATTTAATTTCAACTTAATTTCATGATAGTTGTTACTTTGTACTGCCTGTATAAATTCGTATTCTAATGGTTTTTCATTCGAGTGACATAAACTGCTCATTACAATTAAATATAACGTAATAATATTTACGAAATTCATTATTTATCGCCCCTAAATTTATCTTATTTTAAGATAATAAACTCATGTTCACGCCGTCTAAATAATTCTTGAATTTTTTTTGAACTGTGGTGGGTTAGTTCTAATTCATAGTTGCCGTTTTAGAGGCTTAATGACATGAATATGAAGAACCAGTTTCACCTATATCTTTTGAATCTGTTACTCTCGATTAGCTCTCGAAGATGACCGATAAAATCTGATTTAAACCTGGATACATCAAAGTTGGTTAACTTTTTTGGCCGTTTGTCTAAGTAGGATAAAGAATCGACTAAAGTTTCAAATATGATTTCAAAAGCCTCTTTTTCACTACTATTTATGAATGCTTCGATTTTTTCTTGGGTAAGCATTACATCATATGTGTATGTTCCGTTTTTGAACACATACCGTGGTGATCTTGGCTTAAACCACTCATCATAGCCAGTAACCGGCCGCACACAAATAAACCCTATAACATAAAGACCTATTCCATCACCATAGTCTTTTGTTTCAAAGAATTTCTCTAATCTTTGAGAAATCCAGAGAACTAAGCCTATGCTTTTTTCAGTATCTGCGTCACTTTCGATAGCAATTCCAAATTTCATATTTATCTAAACACCTCATTCTTAGAGCAACACAGTTACTACCTTATGACTGTAGAGCCATCAAAAGGCTATTAAACGTTAAGGCACGAGTTTGATGCAGCTTTATAAAACGTCTGCAATTGGCCGTTAGCAACCCATGTCTATCAGCGGAAAAATTAGTTCTGACATATTTTCGGAGTCTGATTGAAGGTTCATTTCAGCTCTTTTTATCAAGATATTTCTTTCTACCTACATAATCATTCATATGGTGTGGAAAAGGTTTTCGACAGTTAGAACAAATTACTCTTTGAGTTTGGCCTTGCTTATAAATGAATCTATAAAGCTTATCAGGCATCCATGGCTTATCCATAACTTCAAATTCACTTTCACCAATGTGCCCGCAGTCTGAGCAAGCACTAAAGTGAAAAAAACGATCTGGGAGAATCGTTTCAAGTAAAACTAAAAACTGTACTGCCACTCCTTTGACGTATTCCTCTTTATTTTCAAGAGCTAGACCACTGTTGAAAATACACCCCATACTATCGTTTACCAAACACAAATCTCCGCTAAGATCCTCCCAAATACCATAAATAGCTTCATAGTCAGACATTGGATAGAAAGATTCTAATATACTAACTCCGTCATCCGGGTCTAAATCTCCCGAAATAATTTGTTCGCATATTACTTTTGCATAACTCCTTAACGCAGCTTTTTCAGTAGGCAGAACTAAATTTAAATCTGTAAGTATTTTCTGAAAATAAGCTTCAATTTCTTCCGAATCTGAATCACGCTCAAACCCCATACTCGCGAGAATACCTATATTTTCAGAATCCAAATCTTCATAAAGTAAAGACTCAGCCCAATCAGTGTAATCTTTTGGCTTGGCAATACCTGAGGCTCTTTTTCCCACTAGGAGTTCAAGTTTCATATTGAGTACTAAAGCCTACATTTGCGCCCATTTGCTCTACATATTGTTCAGCAAAAAGAGGAAATGATTCCCATGTACCTTCCTGAGTTAACTCAAGACTTTCATTACCGGATGCCATTCGTAGCTTCTTCGGATTGGCGAATTTAATCATATTAGTTCTGGTAGCAGCAAAATATTGCGTATGTGGTAAGTCCCTATAATTATAGGGACTTCAAAGAGTTATTAGACGTTAATCGCTGATGAATGACAAGGGAAGATCACAAAGCAAATACAACTAAGAAAAATGTCTCCTTTTGGCCGACAGTCGTCATAGCTAGCCGAAGATTCAGCGCTTGCAACTCAGCCTGGGTAACGGCAAAACCTGACACATTGCAGACATTTTTAATACGAGGAATTATCTCTATGAGACACTTGGATGAAACTCTCTATTCTAAATTAAACACACCGTGCCTACCTTTGCTATTGTCGGAGTAACTCTAATATGGCGGTCTTTTTAATCTCAAGTATTCGTCCTTCTTTTTCCATTATTTTCAGAATACGTGTTAACTCAGGGATAAGCGCTTTGTTCTTCTTATGAACATAGTGATAAAGCTTAAGATTAACAATTGCAGGCTCTATTGGGTAAATATTAGCAAAGCCGAGTTTTTTGGAAGTAAGTAAACCCTCGATTCGAGTACTAACAACTACATCTATACGCCCTTTATCAAGCAATTTGAAAACCTGATCATTAGTTTGTAAAGGCGTTACAACCATTCCTTGAGTGCCTGCCTCAGCGAACTTCGCTCCAATTCTTAATCCTATAGAAAAGGGCTTTAAGTCATCCCAGGAATTGATTTTAAGTCCTACTTTTTTGGAAAAAATCATCCCTTCGATCGAATTTATTGAAACAGGTACTCGGATTAGATTTGGGTACTTATTCTCTATTCCAATTATTCTATGAATATCTCCATCCAATGCTCCATAGTTCGCTGTCCCAAGTGCTACATGCGATTGCAATACCCTAGTTGATATATCAATATTTAAGCGGCCATAAGCTTCTTTAAGTATAGTTTCTGAAATATCAGCGGAATAATCGAGCGGACCTGATTTTGCAAATACCAAACTTGCTGCGTAGCTATAACCACAGAAAAAGAAATACAGGCTAGCTGTAAATACATACCTAAATTTCATTTCTTACCTCCAAGGGCAATGGGAGTCATAAAGCAGTGGATGAATAACAATACAAAACTGATCAACTGATAGACTTCTACCAAGAAATATCTAACAGATAGTCTCTATAAATTGAGAAGTACCACAATAGTTTGTTGTTAAAGCCGCTGGAATAAGAAAAACTCTATTTTTATAATAGTAATTCCTACTCATGTATTTTAACCAAGAATGTCTGCAATTGGCCGACAGTCGTCATCGCTAACCGAAGACTCTTTGCTTGCAAGTCAGCCTGGGTGTCGGGGTAGAACCATTTTAATAGGTATGGATTATGTACAATGCACATCATTATTCGCATATCCAAATCGAACGGTTTTCCTAAGTTCTGAAGTTTCTTCTATCGTTGGAATTGGGTCGTATAATTCAACGTTAGTGTATTCTCTTAACTTAGTAATAAGAGCATCAAAATCATGAACAATTTCATTGTTTTTTTCATTGTCAGTAACATATAACAACAAATCTAAACCACAATATAATTTAGAATTATCAAAAGATAAAACAATATATTTATCGGAGTTAGTGCTTTTTGAATACACTTGAAAAACAGTATAATTTTGAACGTTGCCTGCCTTTCCTGTATCTCTAAAAAATGCATCCGAGGGTATTGGAGTTTCTGTAAGCTTCGATACTGATGCAAAATTCTCTAGCATCTGAAGGACCCTGTCAGACTGAGAATAATTGAACTTAATAAAATATGATCTAATTAATTTCGCACTAGATCCATCATTACTGCAACCTAGTAGCAAAGAGATACAAAACAAAATTACAAACTTTATCATCGCTATGGTCCTAGTATACGAAAGGATGATCATATAGCCCTATCTGAAAATCACAAAATGACCGCTTATGGCCGACAGTCGCCATAGCTAACCTAAGATTCAGCGCTTGCAAGTAAGCCTGGGTAACGGCAAAATCTGACACATAGCGGGGGTTTTCAAAACAATGAATTTAGCTAGCGATGGTTGGATTAAACTTCACTATTCTAAGTGAAGCCCTGTATGCAAGTTGTTGTGGCGTGACGCGTGAGTAATGTGGCACAGCCTTGAGCGGATAAATAGTCGTCAGAAATACTTTACAGTCCTGAACTATGCAACGCATAAAAACACGAAAACCCCGGAGGTGTATTCCGAGGATTTTTACCACTACCACGCGTTGCCTTGTGCTTTTAATTCGCGATCAATACTGATTGAAGCAGAACCTCTCTTAGGTGCCTTGGCATAGTAATCAGCGCTGTCAGTTATAACTTTAGCATTTTCATTACTGGCGATGCTTACTGTGCTTATTTCGCTCAACTTAAAGCTGTTAAAAAAATCATGTAGAGTCTCAGTAAACGCCACTGTTAGGTTATTTAATCTTAAGTCAACATTGATAGAAGTCATCTTGATTCTCCGTTTTCTACAGTTTTAGTGTTTGATAGGGCTATCTTCGCCGATTTAGTTGATACTGACAAACGATTAAAACTTTTTTCACTTAAGATATGATTAACCGAAATGAGTGTCACATCCGCCTCGCCGCCCTTAAGTTTTTCGCCAGTCCGCCGAACAGATTTTTTTGTCACTCAGGCTACGGTCAGCCAGAAAATTAAATCTCTGGAGAATAGCTTAAACGTTAAGTTGTTTACCCGGCTCAATCGCGAAGTGGCATTAACTGACTAGGGTAAAAAATTACTGCCCTACGTAGTGCAAGGATTTAGTGCCTTCGAGGAAGTATTTACCATGCTTGGTGATGATCCGCATCCGGATTTATTAACTATCACCACTTTACCCTCTTTTGCCAGTCGCTGGTTAATGCCAAAACTTGTTAGCTTCCAACAGCGTAACGTGGGCATCAGCATCCGTATAACCGAGCACAAATTGGATCTATCAATTTAGTGAGTTTTTTTAAGAAATATGAAATTGAGATATTAGAGTCTAATGAATTAGTCAATGGCCGCTAATGGCCGTTGGCCACCATCATAGTATTCGAAGCTCAATTCTTAAAGTCTCTATTGCTCAGAGAACTGGCGGGCCCCTGGCAATACTAGCCGCTCCACGGGCATGAGAAACTCGCGGTTTGCGTGGGTTTTTCGAGTTTCTAGGGTCGTCAGCAGCAGTAGGGTTAACTGGTTGTTGTATATATAAATAGTACTGCCGAAGCTGCCGAAATGATTTGCGTATTTGGCAAAAAGCTTCGGCAGTACTTTTGCTCAATACCAAAAGCCAAAAGGGAGTATTCATACAGCTTTATGGGGGTATTAAATATGGCAGGAATTACAAATATCCAGAGGCATATAGCTGGTACTTAACCAGGGACGCAAAAGCTTTTGGTAGTACTTATAAACTCCTCCAAGGGGGATGTCGTGAATCATTAAGTAGCACTCTTCTCGTAAATAGCCGCTGGCTACGATATTAGAATTATCGCGATATGATTAGCCAGCCTAGCCAATGCTATGTTGATTAAATACAAATAGTTAACCCTACTGGTGGCGGCTAGCCTAGAAACCCAAAAATTACTCGCAAACCGCGAGTTTCTCACGCCCGTGGAGGTACGAATACTGCCAGGGGCCCCGCCTGCAATTAAGGGGATGGATCGCCCGACTATCCTTAATTTAACTCTTCAGATCTGAGGAGTTAACGGGTTATTGCTGGTGGAATTGCCAAGTTTCATTTTTATTCTCCGTCCATATAAAAATGTTTCTAAGGGGCAGTGTCCGCTAATTGCATAAGCTCTAGAGATTTGACTCCCCCCTACCTCCCTATAATTATCATAGATAATAGATCGTTTCCCCAGGCTAATACAACTCTACTAACGACTAGCCATACCAACACAAGCGAAGTGAAACGGCTACTCAGAAACTTCTTGGCAGCTATGAAGGCGCTACCCTATACAAGCCTTTAAGCTAGGTATAGTGGGGGGATCAGATCTCTACAGCTTATAGGCTAACCGGACACTGCCACCTAGAAACATTTTTATGCGGTCGAAATTAAAAAATAAAACTCGTCCATAAAGCTAACTACAATCTGATACACCCTCAGATCTTCAGAGTTAAAAACAAGGCATATGACTCAGCTTGTTGCTTATCAACGGAGCATGGGAAGGGCCGTCTAAATCCCTACAACTTTTCAAGGCGGACACCGACGGCAAAGGTTTTCTTTCACACCCGCGAAACTAAAACTTTTTTTATAATTTGCTTTGTAAGCGCCTAACCAGCCACATACTATCCAATCTAATACAGCACCCACTACACTAATTTCTTTTATTAAGGAGTAACGTATGAGCCGTAAATCATTAGCAGATTGGAAAACGATTGTTGAGCAACAGCTCAGCAGTGGGTTAACAGCAGCTGAGTTTTGTCGTCAGAATAATCTCAATCAGAAACCTACACGTTTACCTGTAACGGTGTGAGTTTTCAGTGTAGTAACACTACGAATACAAAATTTATAGCTCAGGTTTTACGTGAGTTACAAGCATGAAAAGTTTGAGTGAGTTCCAGCAGATTTATTTACATCGTGACTTCGTTGATTTTAGAAAGTCTATCAATGGGCTGTCTTTGATCGTTAAACAAGAAATGGAAATGTCACCCTATGGCGCAGGGCCCCGCCCTCTTCTGAAGGAGTTGAGCTCGTGTCGGTCTTAGTTAATTTGGTGCGCCATTGGCAAAAGCAGGACAATGAAATTTTGTGCTGCTGACAGTAAGCTTTAGTGGTTTAGGTCGCTTTCAGGGAGTTGATCTATTAGGATTTGCCATTGGGCAGTTGTACGTTGGGTCTTGGCCATTATGAACTTCTCGTTATTTGATAATGGCTACTAGGGAAGTAGCGAATCAGTCCCCAGATGTTCCCTGTGGATAACTAAGCGGTCAAATCCGCGGAAGAATGCGAAGTGAATGGCGAGTCCTTTACAAGCGTTCTGACAAAGGCGTTGGCCGCTTAGAGATCCACTCTGCGGGGGGGTACAGGATAGTTCGTGCTTTTTATTAATGGCTTCGCCGGGCAACCAATCCGCCTGTAGCCATTGCCTCAATCACAAACAATCCTGTACGCCAGGGGCGTCTGGGACTTGTTCGCTGCTTCCCTAGCTTAACGGCTTTGAAACATATGAGAAGAGGGCTTAAAATGACCGCTTACTTAGTAATGACCACACTAAAGATGCCGAAATGTGTCGTGTGCGCTCGACCTGACCTCGCTTCGTAAGTTCTCTGACCGATTGATTCGTTGATGGGGTAAATGATTTTTAATCTTCGAATAGGCATTTTGGCTATTGAAAGGCATAAAACCAGCAGCTACTTTATAACTCTATGTTCAATATTCACGAGAGGTATTTAACATGTATTTGTCAAACTTTAGCTTAAAGGCACTTGCTATTTTTACTATTATATTCCTATCTTCTGCGGTACAAAGTAAAGAGAAAAAAGTATTGATTATAGAGAGTTACCACCAAGAGTTCCACTGGGATGCTAATTATAGCAAAGGAATTAAAAGCATCTTAGAAGGTAGAGCCAGTTTGTATTTTTTCGAAATGGATACAAAGCGCCTCTCTATATCAGAGCATCAAAAGCGCGCTGAGGAGGCCATCGCGAGAATTGACGATTTGCAACCTGATATTGTAATGCTAGGTGATGATAATGCGCTTCGATTAGTGGGTAAAGCTGTTTTAAGCCGAGAGATTCCCCTGGTTTTTTTAGGTATCAATGGTAATCCAAGAGACTATTTTGATGGCATTGTACCTTTTGGCATAAGCGGTGTTTTAGAACGTCCCCTGTTAAAACGTGATCTATTATTAGTCAAGAAAATAAACCCTGAATGGAAAAACATACTGGTTCTTTTTGATAATTCTCCTACTGCAAAAATTTATCGAGACTCTCCCTTTTTCTTTGCAGGTAATAATCATATAGAAATGTTAGGTTTGAATATAGAGATATTTTTATCGAATAGCTATGAAGAAATACAAACGAAAGTAAAGCAGGCTCAAATCGACAAAGATGTGCTTTTTATAGGAGGTTTAAACGCCTTAAAAGATAAACGTAATCAGCATATTGATTCACGGACAGTGATAAAGTGGATCTATAGGCAATCAGAAGTTCCAATGTTTGGTTTTTGGAAAGGAACCGCAGGCAGAGATGCTGCTATTGGTGGTTATGTTATAGATGGCTTCTCAATGGGAACACAGGCTGCGAGGCAGGTTATCACTATTTTGGAAGGTGACTCTTCTCTGAATCGTAAAATAGAGTGGCAAAAACACGGGCGTTTGATATTGAGTCAATCGGGGCTGAAGAGATGGAATATCGTAATACCTAATTATTTGCAGGAAGAAGCAGAATATATTGACTAAAACAGATATAGCTTCATTCAACCACACAGATATTGAAAGCAGTGGGGTCGGGCAGAATTAATTTGATGTCTGTTGTGGTATTTTATTTTGTATAGACAACAAGTATTTTAGAGGATGTTAAATCTGTATATATTCTAAAGAAATAGCTAAAAGATTTGTTCGACACTCCAGATCCTTTAAAGCGAAAAACACCCTGTATATTCCCGAAAAAAAGTATCTAACCTGCGGGTGTATGAGGAATCTTTTGGCGTCGGTGTCCGCTGTTTGAGGCTGTAGAGATTTAACCCGCTCCCCCCTATAAGTTATCCAACGGTACCTTTGCTGATTGGCATTCGACGGCTGTCGGCCCAGACTGTGTGAAAACGTCTTATAAGATATACTCCAACAGATAGTTCTCTGGGGAGTTGATATGAAACGCTTTATTGAAGGTGCTAATCGATCACAATGCCTGTTATTACCCGAGATATTAGATGATTATATCGCCGAAGATAACCCCGTACG